>NZ_JBDUUE010000014.1:0-5629 GCF_039939255.1 Nocardioides secundeburneus | reverse complement strand
AATGTTTGTCCGGCGGCGTCCTACTCTCCCACAGCCTCTCGGTTGCAGTACCATCGGCGCTGGCAGGCTTAACTTCCGGGTTCGGTATGGGACCGGGTGTTTCCCTGTCGCTATGGCCGCCGTAACTCTATATGCATGTCTACCCGCGCCAGACCCGTGTACCGGGGTGTGGGGGTGGACACGCAAGCGTGTTGTCGTAGTGGACGCGGGCACGATATGCAGGACATGTACCGCTGTACATGGATGCTGTCTTGTGTGCTGTGTGTGTTGTTTGTTGAGGGTTTGTATGGCAAGCCCTCGGCCTATTAGTACCGGTCGGCTAGGCATTACTGCTGTACACCTCCGGCCTATCAACCCCATGGTCTGTAGGGGGCCTTAACCCATCGAATGGGTGGGAAACCTCATCTTGAAACGTGCTTCCCGCTTAGATGCATTCAGCGGTTATCACTTCCGAACGTAGCCAACCAGCCGTGCCCCTGGCGGGACAACTGGCACACCAGAGGTTCGTCCATCCCGGTCCTCTCGTACTAGGGACAGCCTTTCTCAAGTTTCCAACGCGCGCGGCGGATAGGGACCGAACTGTCTCACGACGTTCTAAACCCAGCTCGCGTGCCGCTTTAATGGGCGAACAGCCCAACCCTTGGGACCTACTCCAGCCCCAGGATGCGACGAGCCGACATCGAGGTGCCAAACCATCCCGTCGATATGGACTCTTGGGGAAGATCAGCCTGTTATCCCCGGGGTACCTTTTATCCGTTGAGTGACCACGCTTCCACATGCCGTGGCCAGATCACTAGTTCCGACTTTCGTCCCTGCTCGACATGTCTGTCTCACAGTCAAGCTCCCTTGTGCACTTACACTCGCCACCTGATTGCCAACCAGGCTGAGGGAACCTTTGAGCGCCTCCGTTACATTTTAGGAGGCAACCGCCCCAGTTAAACTACCCATCAGGCACTGTCCCTGATCCAGATCATGGACCTAGGTTAGACATCTAGTACGACCAGAGTGGTATTTCAACGATGACTCCACCATAACTGGCGTCATGGCTTCACAGTCTCCCACCTATCCTACACAAGCCGAACCAAACACCAATACCAAACTATAGTAAAGGTCCCGGGGTCTTTCCGTCCTGCCGCGCGTAACGAGCATCTTTACTCGTAGTGCAATTTCGCCGAGTCCATGGTTGAGACAGCGCCCAAGTCGTTACTCCATTCGTGCAGGTCGGAACTTACCCGACAAGGAATTTCGCTACCTTAGGATGGTTATAGTTACCACCGCCGTTTACTGGGGCTTAAATTCTCCGCTTCACCCACGAATGGGCTAACGAGTCCTCTTAACCTTCCAGCACCGGGCAGGAGTCAGTCCGTATACATCGTCTTACAACTTCGCACGGACCTGTGTTTTTAGTAAACAGTCGCTTGGGCCTGGTCTCTGCGACCCTCCCCGCTACCCACCGTAAAGGTGTTGACGGTTCGGGTCCCCCTTCTCCCGAAGTTACGGGGGCATTTTGCCGAGTTCCTTAACCATGGTTCACTCGATCGCCTCGGTATTCTCTACCTGATCACCTGAGTCGGTTTGGGGTACGGGCGGCGCATAGCTCGCTAGAGGTTTTTCTCGACAGCATAGGATCACCCACTTCACCACAATTGGCTCGGCATCACGTCTCAAGCTCGACATCAAAGTCAGGGATCCGGATTTGCCTAGATCCCGCCCTACACGCTTACCCCGGGACAACCATCGCCCGGGCTGGGCTGCCTTCCTGCGTCACCCCATCGCTTGACTACTACCGGATCGGATCCCACGCTCCCCCACACCCCCTCATCCCGAAGGAATCGGTAAGTGTGGCTTCGGGTGGTTAGCATCACCGGCCTCGTCATGGGCGCTACATTGCCGGTACGGGAATATCAACCCGTTGTCCATCGACTACGCCTGTCGGCCTCGCCTTAGGTCCCGACTTACCCAGGGCAGATTAGCTTGACCCTGGAACCCTTGATCAATCGGCGCACGGGTTTCTCACCCGTGATTCGCTACTCATGCCTGCATTCTCACTCGTGTCGCATCCACCACTCGATCACTCGGCAGCTTCACCCGCGACACGACGCTCCCCTACCCACCCACACACCCCACCACCCAGTGGCGGAGCCAGGATCTAACCTGGTGTGAGTGCCATAGCTTCGGCGGGCGGCTTGAGCCCCGCTACATTGTCGGCGCGGAATCACTTGACCAGTGAGCTATTACGCACTCTTTCAAGGGTGGCTGCTTCCAAGCCAACCTCCTGGTTGTCACTGCGACTCCACATCCTTTTCCACTTAGCCGCCGCTTAGGGGCCTTAGCTGATGGTCTGGGCTGTTTCCCTCTCGACTACGGAGCTTATCCCCCGCAGTCTCACTGCTGCGCTCTCACTTACCGGCATTCGGAGTTTGGCTAACGTCAGTAACCTGGTCGGGCCCATCGGCTATCCAGTGCTCTACCTCCGGCAAGAAACACACAACGCTGCACCTAAATGCATTTCGGGGAGAACCAGCTATCACGGAGTTTGATTGGCCTTTCACCCCTATCCACAGGTCATCCCCTCAGTTTTCAACCTAAGTGGGTTCGGTCCTCCACGCGGTCTTACCCACGCTTCAACCTGCCCATGGATAGATCACTCCGCTTCGGGTCTTGAGCGCGCTACTACGGACACCGGACAAGCCGGGCCTACGCCCTATTAGGACTCGCTTTCGCTACGGCTACCCCACACGGGTTAACCTCGCAACACACCGCAAACTCGCAGGCTCATTCTTCAAAAGGCACGCCATCACCCCCACGACCACCATGGCTGGTGGCTGGCCGGGCTCTGACGGATTGTAGGCACACGGTTTCAGGTACTATTTCACTCCCCGCCAGGGGTACTTTTCACCTTTCCCTCACGGTACTAGTCCGCTATCGGTCATCAAGAAGTATTTAGGCTTAACGGGTGGTCCCGCCAGATTCACACACCATTTCAGGGGTGGCGTGTTACTTGGGAAACATCACAGACAGACACGCACCTACACCTACGGGACTATCACCCTCTACGGTGCCGCTTTCCAACGGACTTCAACTTCACACGTGTTTTCTTACTGTCCCCACCGCCGGCAGACGATAGACGAACGCTCCCACAACCCCGCCCCCGCAACCCCTGCCGGGTATCACACGAAGACGGTTTAGCCTCATCCGATTTCGCTCGCCACTACTCTCGGAATCACTGTTGTTTTCTCTTCCTACGGGTACTGAGATGTTTCACTTCCCCGCGTTCCCCCCTACACCCTATTTCATTCAGGCGCAGGTGACTGGACATGACTCCAGCCAGGTTTCCCCATTCGGACATCCCCGGATCACAGCTCGGTTGCCAACTCCCCAGGGCTTATCGCAGGCTCCAACGTCCTTCATCGGCTCTTGATGCCAAGGCATCCACCATGTGCCCTCTATCGCTTGCCAATACAAACACCCAACAAACAACACACACCACCCAAACAAACAACATCCAAGCGCGGTGCCACTCATCGAGCATCAAACAATCACTCTCAGCAATACAACAAAGACACAAAACACTACATATCGCACAACCCACACCACCAACCCAACCCCGAAACCATCACCAAACAAACTGACGACAATCCAGAACCGGATCACTGTGCGGGCTGATGCTCGCGTCCACTATCAACTTCACAAACACCACGAAACCAACCAGCCATACCCCCACTTGTCAGTGGAAGCTGGGCCTGATGCCTCAGGGCCCAACAGTGTGCCAACACCCCACCATCCAGACACCACCAACCTTCCACACGCCCAACCCCACAGAAACTGTGAGACCACACGTAGTACTAGCTGCCAGCACCCTTCAACGAAGAGCTATTCATCGACGGTTCCACTATCCGAACACCACCATATGCCCTGAGAACATTCGCCTCAGGCGCGGGATGTGTGCTCCTTAGAAAGGAGGTGATCCAGCCGCACCTTCCGGTACGGCTACCTTGTTACGACTTCGTCCCAATCGCCAGCCCCACCTTCGACAGCTCCCCCCACACAAGGTGGTTAGGCCACTGGCTTCGGGTGTTGCCGACTTTCGTGACGTGACGGGCGGTGTGTACAAGGCCCGGGAACGTATTCACCGCAGCGTTGCTGATCTGCGATTACTAGCGACTCCGACTTCATGGGGTCGAGTTGCAGACCCCAATCCGAACTGAGACCGGCTTTTTGGGATTCGCTCCCCCTCACGGGATCGCAGCCCTTTGTACCGGCCATTGTAGCATGCGTGAAGCCCTGGACATAAGGGGCATGATGACTTGACGTCATCCCCACCTTCCTCCGAGTTGACCCCGGCAGTCTCCTATGAGTCCCCACCACCCGAAGGCGTGCTGGCAACATAGGACGAGGGTTGCGCTCGTTGCGGGACTTAACCCAACATCTCACGACACGAGCTGACGACAGCCATGCACCACCTGTACACCCCCAAAAGAAGCCCCATCTCTGGAGCGGCAGGATGTATGTCAAACCCAGGTAAGGTTCTTCGCGTTGCATCGAATTAATCCGCATGCTCCGCCGCTTGTGCGGGCCCCCGTCAATTCCTTTGAGTTTTAGCCTTGCGGCCGTACTCCCCAGGCGGGGCGCTTAATGCGTTAGCTACGGCACGGAACCCATGGAATAGGCCCCACACCTAGCGCCCAACGTTTACGGTGTGGACTACCAGGGTATCTAATCCTGTTCGCTCCCCACACTTTCGCTCCTCAGCGTCAGAACATTGCCAGAGAACCGCCTTCGCCACCGGTGTTCCTCCTGATATCTGCGCATTTCACCGCTACACCAGGAATTCCGTTCTCCCCTCAATGCCTCAAGTCTGCCCGTATCGAAAGCAAGCACTCGGTTAAGCCCAGTGTTTTCACTCCCGACGCAACAAACCGCCTACGAGCCCTTTACGCCCAATAATTCCGGACAACGCTCGCACCCTACGTATTACCGCGGCTGCTGGCACGTAGTTGGCCGGTGCTTCTTCTGTACCTACCGTCACCACCCACACGGGCGCTTCGTCGATACTGAAAGAGGTTTACAACCCGAAGGCCGTCATCCCTCACGCGGCGTTGCTGGATCAGGCTTCCGCCCATTGTCCAATATTCCCCACTGCTGCCTCCCGTAGGAGTCTGGGCCGTGTCTCAGTCCCAGTGTGGCCGGTCACCCTCTCAGGCCGGCTACCCGTCAAAGCCTTGGTAGGCCATTACCCCACCAACAAGCTGATAGGCCGCGAGCACATCCCCCACCCACAAAAGTTTCCACACACATCCCATGCGAGAGTGCGTCGTATCCGGTATTAGACACCCTTTCGAGTGCTTATCCCAGAGTGAAGGGCAGATTACTCACGTGTTACTCACCCGTTCGCCGCTCGTGTACCCCCGAAAGGGCCTTACCGCTCGACTTGCATGTGTTAAGCACGCCGCCAGCGTTCGTCCTGAGCCAGGATCAAACTCTCCGTAGAAAACTTGCTCCCAACAAACGATCACTAGCTATCGCCAGAATCATTGTCGAAAAAACTTTACCCATCAAAGAAACAGACAGGCATACAAACTAATCCGTCGACTATGACACACTGTTGAGTTCTCAAACATCAGGCGCT
>NZ_JBDUUE010000013.1:0-7899 GCF_039939255.1 Nocardioides secundeburneus | reverse complement strand
TGAGCGCGCAGCCTGGTGAGGGCACCGAGGTCCCCGAGGTGGGGTCGGGGATCGATCTGCACACGACGGCAGGCAAGCTGGCCGATCTGGAGCGGCGTCTGGACGAGGCGGTCCACGCGGGCTCGGCCAAGGCGGTCGAGAAGCAGCACGCGAAGGGTCGTCAGACCGCGCGGGAGCGGATCGAGATGCTGTTCGACGAGGGCTCCTTCGTCGAGCTCGACGAGCTCGCCCGACACCGCTCGACCGCGTTCGGGCTCGACAAGACCCGCCCCTACGGTGACGGGGTCGTGACCGGGTACGGCACGATCGAGGGCCGTCAGGTGTGCGTGTTCAGCCAGGACTTCACCGTCTTCGGCGGCTCGTTGGGCGAGGTCTACGGCGAGAAGATCGTCAAGGTCATGGACCTCGCGATCCGGACCGGGTGCCCGATCATCGGGATCAACGAGGGCGCCGGGGCCCGGATCCAAGAAGGCGTCGTCTCGCTCGGGCTGTACGGCGAGATCTTCCGCCGCAACGTCCACGCCTCCGGCGTGATCCCCCAGATCAGCCTGATCATGGGCAACTGCGCCGGCGGGCACGTCTACTCCCCCGCAGTCACCGACTTCACGATCATGGTCGACCAGACCTCCGCGATGTTCATCACCGGACCCGACGTCATCAAGACCGTCACCGGCGAGGACGTCTCGATGGAAGACCTCGGCGGCGCCCGGACCCACAACACCTTGTCCGGCAACGCCCACTACCTGGCCACCGACGAGGCCGACGCCCTCGAGTACGTCAAGACCCTCCTGTCCTACCTACCCCAGAACAACCTCGACCCCGCCCCCACCCACGACGAGGTGCCGGACATGGAGGTCACCGACCTCGACCGCAGCCTGGACACCCTGATCCCGGACGGGGCCAACCAGCCCTACGACATGCACGACGTCATCACCGCCGTGCTCGACGAGGAGGACTTCCTCGAGGTCCACGAGCTCTTCGCCCCCAACATCCTCGTCGGCTTCGGCCGCGTCGAGGGCCACTCGGTCGGCATCGTGGCCAACCAGCCGATGCAGTACGCCGGCGCCCTCGACATCGACGCCTCCGAGAAAGCCGCCCGGTTCGTCCGGTTCTGCGACGCCTTCAACCTCCCCGTGCTGACCTTCGTCGACGTCCCCGGATTCCTGCCCGGCACCGACCAGGAATGGAACGGCATCATCCGCCGCGGCGCCAAGCTCATCTACGCCTACGCCGAAGCCACCGTCCCCCTGATCACCGTCATCACCCGCAAGGCCTACGGCGGCGCCTACGACGTCATGGGCTCCAAACACCTCGGCGCCGACATCAACCTCGCCTGGCCCACCGCCCAGATCGCCGTCATGGGCGCCCAAGGCGCCGCGAACATCGTCCACCGCCGCACCCTGCAAGCCATCACCGACAACGGCGGCACCCCCGACATGGTCGAAGCCAAACGCGCCGAGCTCATCGACGACTACGAGACCACCCTCGCCAACCCCTACATCGCCGCCGAACGCGGCTACATCGACGCCGTCATCCACCCCCACGAAACCCGCACCGAGATCACCCGCGCCCTGCGCCTCCTCACCACCAAACGCGCCACCCTGCCCCCCAAGAAACACGGAAACATCCCCCTCTGATGACCACCACCAACCCCTCCACCCCCACCACCCCCGACACCGGGCCCGTGCTGCGCGTCATCAGCCCCCACGCCACCCCCGAAGACATCGCCGCGATCATCACCGTCCTCACCGCACTCAGCGGCGACACCCCAACCCCGACCAAGACACCGCGCCACGAGTGGAACGCACCCCACCGCCACCACCGCCACCCCCACCACCACGGCCCCGGCGGCTGGCGGGCGAGCGCGCTGCCGTGACGACCCTCGTCCTGGCCTCGCAGTCCCCCGCCCGCCTCGCGACCCTGCGCCAGGCCGGCGTCGAGCCGGTGGTCGTCGTGAGCGGCGTCGACGAGTCGCAGGTCGTCGACCCGCCGCCGGCCGAGCTCGCGCTGGCGCTCGCCGTCCTCAAGCGCGACGCTGTGCTCGGCCGTCCCGAGGTGCCCGACGGCGCGCTCGTGCTCGGCTGCGACTCGGTGCTCGAGCTCGACGGCGAGGCGCTCGGCAAGCCCGGCACTCCCGAGGAGGCGACCCGGCGCTGGCACGCGATGCGCGGGCGCACCGGGGTGCTGCACACCGGCCACGCCGTCCACGACACGGCCTCGGGCCGCAGCGTCGCGCGGACGGCGTCGACCACCGTGCACTTCGCCGCGGTCACCGACGACGAGATCGCGGCCTACGTGGCCACCGGTGAGCCGTTGCACGTGGCCGGCGCGTTCACCGTCGACGGCCTGGGCGGTGCGTTCGTGACCGGTCTCGAGGGCGACTACCACAACGTCGTCGGCGTCTCGCTGCCGTTGCTGCGCACGATGCTCGCCGAGCTCGGCCACGCGTGGACCGACCTCTGGTGACGGACCGTCAGCCGGTGAACAGCGACGACGCCTTGCGGATGGTCTCGACGAGCCCGTAGGCCAGCGGCGCTCCGACGAGCGCCCAGGCGAGGGCGATGCGCGCGTTCATGCCTTGCTCCTCTCGCGTGTGCTCGAGCCGGACGACGACGGTTCGTGGAACCGGTCGGAGACCGGGCGCACCAGCAGGTTGGCCACGAGTCCGACCGCGAGGACGCCGACCATCGTCAGCAGCGCCGGCTGGTAGGCGTCGGCGGTGAGCGAGCCGGGCTCGCCCTGGGCGTCGAGGAAGCCGTTGACGATGAACGGGCCGGCGACCCCCGCGGCCGACCACGCCGTGAGCAGCCGGCCGTGGATGGCGCCGACCTGGAAGGTGCCGAACAGGTCGCGCAGGTAGGCCGGGATGGTCGCGAAGCCGCCGCCGTAGAAGCTGAGGATGACCGCGGCGAGCAGCACGAACAGGGCGGTGGACGACGACCCGACGGTCGCGAGCAGCAGGTAGAGCACCAGCCCGAGCCCGAGGTAGAGCACGTAGATCGGCTTGCGCCCGACGGCGTCGGACGTCGAGGACCACACGAAGCGGCCGGCCATGTTGGCCAGCGACAGCAGGCCGACGAAGCCACCGGCGGCGGCCGCGCTCACCGTCGACGTGGAGCCGTCGCGGAAGAAGTCCTGGATCATCGGCGAGGCCTGCTCGAGGATGCCGATGCCGGCGGTGACGTTGCAGAACAGCACCACCCACAGCAGCCAGAACTGCGGCGTGCGCAGCGCGTTGTCGGCCGAGACGTTGGCCGTGGTGACGAGCTTCTTCTCCTTGACCTCGGCCGGGTCCCACCCGTCGGGGATCCAGCCGTCGGCCGGCACCCGCACGGTGAACGCACCGAACATCATGAAGACGGCGTAGACCACGGCGAGCGTGACGAACAGGCTCGCCACCGCGCTGCCGTCGGCGACCGAGGTCGTGTCGGTGGAGTCGTAGGAGCTGTCGTAGAGCTCGAGCAGCCGACCGCTGAGGGGGCTGGCGATGAGGGCACCACCGCCGAAGCCCATGATCGCCATGCCGGTGGCGAGCCCGGGCCGGTCGGGGAACCACTTGATGAGCGTCGAGACCGGGGAGATGTAGCCGATGCCGAGCCCGATGCCGCCGATGACGCCGTAGCCGAGGAACACCAGCCACAGCCACCCCAGCGCGATGCCGAGCGCGGCGACCAGGAACCCGGTCACCCAGAAGCAGGCCGAGACGAACATCGCCGCCCGGGGTCCGTTGCGGTCGACCCACGCGCCACCGAAACCGGCCGCGAGGCCGAGCATCACGATCGCGACCGAGAAGATGAAGCCGATCGTGGTCAGGCTGGAGTCGAAGTGCGCCACCAGGGCGTTCTTGTAGACGCTCGTGGCGTAGACCTGCCCGATGCACAGGTGGACGGCGAGCGCGGCGGGCGGGATGAGCCACCGGCTGTAGCCGGGACCGGCGACGATACGCTCGCGCGCGAGGAACGACGGGACCATGCAGAGACCTCCCCGGGAGTCAGGACGGCCCCACCCTGGCCCGACGTCCGTGGCTGCGCCACACCCCCGAGGTCGACCAGCGATCAGGGCGCCGCGACGACCGGCCGGCGGAACACGAAGCGCCGGAAGAGGTAGAAGCGGGCGACAAAGGCGAGCACCAGCCCGACCCCGTTGGCCGAGAGGTTGTCGGCGAGCGCGTTGTCGAGCCCGAGCACGTAGTGGGTGAGGTAGAGACAGCCGACCGGGAGCGCCATCGCGGCGAGGTTGATGACCACGTAGGCGGTCCAGCCGCCGTCGGCCTGCTGCGGGGGGCGGTCGGGGAAGACCCACCCGCGTGCGCCGTGGAAGCTGATCACCATGCCCACGCAGTTGGCGAGCACGTAGGCGATCATCGGCTCCTCGACGAACGAGCGGCCGACGATGAAGCCGTGCACGAGCACGTTGAAGAGCAGGATGGAGACCCAGGTGGCGGCCTGGGCCACCACGAAGAAGCGGACGACCTCGGCGCCGATGCGCCGCCAGCGGGCGGTGCTGGTCTCGGCCTGCCCCACCGACGGGGTCGTGTCGGCGGCCGTCATGACGCCGCCTCGACGTCGCGGCGGGACCCCGCGGCGGGGGTCGCGGAACGTACCAACACGGAGACAGGATAGACGGAGACCGACTCCGTTCGCGGGAGGCGGTGGTCGGCGACTACTCGACCGGCAGGCCGAGGCTGCGGGCGATGAGCATGCGCTGCACCTCGGAGGTGCCCTCGCCGATCTCGAGCACCTTGGCGTCGCGGTAGAAGCGGGCCACCGGGTACTCCTCCATGAAGCCGTAGCCGCCGAAGACCTGGGTGGCGATGCGGGTGGCCGTGACGGCGGACTCGGTGGCGTAGAGCTTGGCGACCGAGGCCGCCTGCTTGACCTGCTGGTGGGGCGCGCCGGCGTCCTTGAGCGCGGCGGCGCGGTAGGTCAGCAACCGGCTCGCGTCGAGCATCACCTGCAGGTCGGCGATCTGGAACGCGACTCCCTGCTTGCGCCCGATGGGTCCACCGAAGGTCTGCCGCTCGCCCGCGTAGGCGACGGACATGTCGAGGCAGGCCTGGATGCAGCCGACGCTGAGGGCGGAGATCGCGATGCGGCCGTCGTCGAGGGTGGCGAGGAACTGTGCGTAGCCACGGCCCTGGTCGCCGAGCAGGTGGTCGGCGGGCACGTGGACGTCGTCGAAGGACAGCGGGTGGGTGTCGGAGGCGTGCCAGCCGAGCTTGTCGTAGGCCTTCTCGGCGGTGAACCCGGGTGTGCCGCTCGGCACCATGATCGCGCTGATCTCGGGCCGGCCGTCGTCGCGGGTGCCGGTACGGGCGGTGACCGTGACCAGGCTGGTGATCTCGGAGCCGGAGTTGGTGATGAACTGCTTGGCACCGTTGACGACCCACTCGTCGCCGACCAGCTCGGCCTTGGTGCGCGTGGCGCCCGCGTCGGACCCGGCACCGGGCTCGGTGAGGCCGAAGCCGGCGAGCGCCTCGCCCGCGACGAGGGCCGGGAGCCAGCGCTCCTTCTGCTCGGCGGTGCCGTAGGCCAGGAGCGGGTTGATGCCCAGGCCGACGCCGGCCTGCAGCGTGATGCCCATCGACTGGTCGACGCGGCCGAGCTCCTCGATGGCGACGCAGAGGCTGGTGAAGTCGCCGTCGTCGCCGGCCCCGCCGAACTCCTCCGGCGCGGTCAGGCCGAACAGCCCGAGCTTGCCCATCTGTTGCACGACGTGGACCGGGAAGTGGTGGTCGTGGTCCCACTGCGCCGCGTGGGGCGCGATCTCGGCCTCCGCGAACTCGCGGACGCTACGGCGGAACTCCTCGTGCTCACGGGACAGCTCGAACGTCATGCCGAGCACTGTAGCCCACGCGGTTAACGTTCGTTAACCACCGTTCGCCGGTTGCCGTCAGGTCCGCAGGTGACGGACGGCGTGCCAGCCGGGGTCGGCGTCGCGGGTGACCGTGACGACGCCGTGCGTCCAGCCGGTGACGGCGGCCTCGGCGACGCCGTCGACGGGTCGGGCGGAGTCGGCGTAGTAGTGCAGCACCCGGCGTCCCTGGCCGGTCTCGTGGGCGACGAGGCGGGCCATGTCGTCGAGGCGCTGGGTGAGGTGGTCCTCGATCGCGCGGAGGTCGTCGAGTGCTCCCTCGTCGGGGAAGCCCTCGTCGGTGGCGGGGAACGGCACCTCGACCGCGAGGTGGGTGTCGAGGTGCGGCGCGAAGCTCGGCGCGAGCGGCACCTGCGCGACCGCCATCAGCGGCCGGCCGTCGACCTCGCCCTGGAGCATCACCCACGTCGGGCCGCCGTCGGCGTCGGTGGCGTCGTCGCGGACGGCGGCGACGAGCTCGCGCAGGCCCTCGAGCGTGACGGCGTCGTCGGGCTCGTCGAGGGCCACCTCGACGGCGCCGATCCAGGTCTCGCACTCGAGCTCGCCGAGCGTGTGGTCGAGGGAGATGAACACGACCATGCCGCGCGCCTGCTCGGGCAGCTCGCGCAGCCGCGGGTGGTGGACGGCGACGTCGACGTGGTTGCCCACCCGGGTCGCGCCGACGCGGATCTCGGCGAACTGCACGTCGGCCCCGCCGACGCGGATGCCGCCGGAGCCGGGGTCGGGGTCAGCGCCGCGCGCGTCGGCGTACTGCCAGGTGTCGGTGGGCTCGGGCGCGGCCCGGAGCCAGCGGCGGGCGACCGCGCGCACGTCGGGGTTGCCCTCGGGACTGACGACCAGCCGGTGCTGCGCGGTGGTGCCCGGGCCGAGCTCCCAGACGAGGTCGGGCGACATCGCGTGCACCCGCTCGGTGAGCTCGTCGACGAGGCTCTCGACCGTGCCGGCGGCGATCGCGGCCTCGCAGGACGCCGCTCCCTGCGTCGTCCACCAGGCCCAGAAGTCGTCGTGGGTCGCGGGCGTCATCGATCCCGCCTCAGTCGCAGTTGTCGCAGATGCCCGTGGCCGGGATGGCCATGAAGCACGTCGGGCACACGTTGACCGGACGATCGGTGGGCGCGACGCGCTTCGGGGCGACGACCTTGGGCTCCCGCGGCGCCCGGGGCGTCCTGGGCGTCGCGGCGGCGCGGGTGCCCGCGGCCGTCGTCGACCGGGGCGCGCGGCTGCGGGTCGACGTCAGCACCTCGGCCGGCACACCGCCGTCGTCGGGCGCCGAGCCGGCCCACTGGTAGCACGCCAGGCGCGCCTTGGCGGCGTGCCGCTCACGCGCGGCGGCCTCGGTGATCGGCAGCTCCTCGATGGCGCGCAGGACGTCGTCGTACCGCTCGCCCACCCAGCCGTGACCGTCGACGACCAGCGCGGTGAGCGGCGGGTAGCCGTCGCGGTGGTGCAGGTGGGCGAGTGGCTGCAGCACCTTCGGCAGCCAGCGCTCGTACGGTCGCGTGGTGCGGATGCCGCCCTCGGCCTGGAGCCGCTCGGCGAGCTCGGCCTCGCGGACGACGCCGTGGTAGGTGGCCGCCGCCTCCTCCAGGATCGGGTGTGCCGTGCGGGCCCACGTCTCGAGGGCGATGGCCTCGGTGGTCATGACTCCGTCTGGCTCGTGCCAGAACCCCTTGCGCTCCTGCTGGTACTCGGACACGTGACGAGCATAGGCAACCGGCGCGGTAGCGTGCCGGGCGGGAACGACCCGAGGCCCACGGAGGCCGTGATCACCGCACAGGAGCCAGCGTTGCCCGACGTGAAGCCGTTGCAGAAGGTGTTGATCGCGAACCGTGGTGAGATCGCGGTGCGGGTGATCCGGGCGTGCAAGGACGCCGGGATCGGCTCGGTGGCGGTCTATGCCGAGCCTGATCGTGACGCGATGCACGTGCGGGTCGCCGACGAGGCGTACAGCCTGGGTGGCGCGACCCCGGCTGAGTCGTACCTCGACATCGCCAAGATCATCGCGGTCGCCGAGCGCTGCGGTGC
>NZ_JBDUUE010000012.1:0-12319 GCF_039939255.1 Nocardioides secundeburneus | reverse complement strand
GTGGGAGGCGTCTTTTCGGATGTTGAACACGATCGGGTACGAGGGTCCGATCTCGGTGGAGTGGGAGGACGCCGGGATGGATCGTCTGGTGGGTGCTCCGGAGGCGCTGGAGTTCGTGCGTCGTCTGGCGTTCGACCCGCCCTCGGCTGCGTTCGACGCCGCCTTCTCCACCACCTCCTGAGGCCGCTGACACCTGTCATGACGCTCGTGCTCGGGGTCGACTCCTCGACCCAGTCGACCAAGGCCGTGCTCGTCGACGCCGTCGACGGCACGGTGGTCGACGCCCGGTCGGCGTCGCACCCGCCTGGCACGGAGGTCGACCCGCGGGCGTGGCTGGCGGCCTACGACCAGGCCGCCGGCCCGCTCGTCGACCGGGCGGAGGCCGTCTCGGTCGCCGCTCAGCAGCACGGCATGGTCGCGCTCGACGCCGACGGCGTCCCGGTGCGCGACGCCCTGCTGTGGAACGACCCGCGCTCGGCGTCGGCCGCGGCCGACCTGGTCGCCGAGCACGGCGGCGGGCAGGCCTGCGCCGAGGCGGTGGGCAGCGTGGTGGTCGCCTCGTTCACCGCGGCCAAGGTGCGATGGCTGCGCGACCACGAGCCCGAGGCCGCCGCCCGGGTCGCGCAGGTCCTCCTGCCCCACGACTACGTGTCCGCCCACGCCGCGGCGCCGGGCACTCCGGCCTTCACCGACCGCGGTGACGCCTCCTGCACCGGCTACTACGACGCCGCCAACGCGACGTGGCGACCCGACCTGCTCGCCGACGCGCTCGGCCACGAGGCCGCCGTGCCCGAGGTCGTGGCCGGGGGAGCCGTGGCCGCCTCGACCGAGCGCGGTGCCGTGCTCGCAGCGGGCACGGGCGACAACATGGGCGGCGCGCTCGGCGTGGCGCTCGCGCCCGGCGACGTGCTGGTCTCCATCGGCACCAGCGGCGTGGTCTCCGTCGTCAGCCCCGACGCCGTGGCCGACGGCAGCGGCACTATCACCGGCTTCGCCGATGCCGAGTCCGGCTACCTGCCGATGTGCTCGACGATCAACGCCGCCGGGGTCCTCGACCTGCAGGCGCGCTGGCTCGGCGTCGACCACGGCGAGCTGTCACACCTGGCGCTGCAGGCCCCGCCCGGCTCGGGCGGCCTGACGCTGCTGCCCTACTACGGCGGCGAGCGCACGCCCTACCGGCCCGACGCCGTCGGGTCCTGGCACGGGCTCACCCCGGCCACCACCCGGGCCGATCTCGCCCGCGCCGCCTTCGAGGCGTTGCTGTGCTCGCTCGCCCACGCGCTCGACCGGCTCTCGGTGACCACCGGTACGACACCGGCTCGGCTGCTGCTCGTCGGCGGCGCGACCCGCAGCCCCGCGCTGCGAGCGCTGGCGCCCGCGATCCTCGACCACCCCGTGGCGCTGCCGGCGCCGGGGGAGTACGTCGCGCTCGGCGCGGCCCGGCAGGCCGCCTGGGCGCTGCGCGGCACCCCCTCACCCCCCGTGTGGCCCGGTCAGGGCCTCGACGACCTCCCCGCCCCCACCGACGCCGAGCGCGAGGCCGCTGCCGGCGTCCGAGCGGCCTACGCGAGACTGCGTGATGGCTGACCACGCCGCACCACGACCTCCGTCGCGCCGACGGGCCCGTGGCCCGGCGAGCCGGCACCACCGCAGCGGCCGCACGCCCGCCCACCCGGACCACACACTGGGTGGAGGTCGAGCGACCGGCCCCCGGGACCTCGACCCGCCCGACGCGCGGGCGCGCCCGACGGCTCGACCAGCGACAGCACCACACACCACCGGAAGGATCTGAGATGAAGAGCACCAAGAGCAGCACCGGCGTGTGGTTCGTGGGCGCGCGAGGCTCGGTGGCGACCACCGCGGTCGTCGGCGCGCTCGGGGTCCGTCACGGCCTGGCGCCGACCACCGGCCTCGTCACCGAGCTGCCCGAGCTCGACCCCGACGGCCTGCCCGGCCTCGACGGTCTCGTCTTCGGCGGCCACGACGTGAGCCCGCGGAGCCTGACCAAGAAGGCCGAGGCACTCGCCGACGACGGCGTGGTGCCGGCCGTGCTGGTCGCGGCCGTCGGCGCCGAGCTCGCCGCGATCGACGACGACGTCCGGCACGGCTACGACCCCGCCGAGGAGTCGGTGGCCGAGGCCGTCGAGCGGCTCGCCGCCGACATCGCCGGCTTCCGCGAGCGCCACGACCTCGAGCGCGTCGTCGTCGTCGACGTCGCCAGCACGCAGCCACCCGCGCAGGACCCCGAGAGCCTCCGCACGCTCGACGACGACCTGCCGGTCGGCGCGGTCTACGCGCTGGCCGCGTTCGCCGCCGGCGCTCCCTACGTCACCTTCACCCCGAGCCCGTGCCTGCGACTGCCCGTCGTGATCGAGGCGGCCGAGCGCAGCGGCCTGCCCTACGCCGGCTGCGACGGCAAGACCGGCGAGACCCTGTTCAAGTCGGCGCTCGCCCCCATGTTCGCCAGCCGCAACCTCGCGCTGCGGTCGTGGGCCTCGTTCAACCTGCTCGGCGGTGGCGACGGTGCCACCCTGGCCGACCCGGTCACCGCGCGCAGCAAGACCGACACCAAGCGCAGCGGCCTCGACGCCATCGCCGGCCACGCCGTCCCCGGCCCGATGCACATCGACCAGGTCGAGGAGCTCGGCGAGTGGAAGACCGCCTGGGACCACGTGCTCTTCGACGGCTTCCTCGGCACCCGCATGACGATGCAGATCACCTGGCAGGGCTGCGACTCCGCGCTCGCGGCACCGCTGGTCCTCGACCTCGTGCGGCTCACCGCCGCGGCGCACGCCGCCGGGCGTTCGGGCGCGCTGTCCGAGCTCGGGTTCTTCTTCAAGGACCCGATCGGCGGCACCGAGCACCGGCTCGCCGAGCAGTGGCGCGAGCTGGTCACGTGGCGACGGGGGCTCGACGCGTGAACAGTCGCGACCTGGCCGAGCTCGTCCGTCTCCCGGCGGCGCTCACCGTGCCCGGCGACGTGTGGGCCGGCTCGGCCTTCGCGGGCCAGGCCCCGCTCACCGGCGCCGGCGCGATGCCGCTCGGCTCGGTGCTCCTCTACTGGTCGGGCATGGCGCTCAACGACTGGGCCGACCGCGAGGTCGACGCCGTCGAGCGGCCCGAGCGCGTCATCCCGTCGGGCCGCATGACGGCGTCGACGGCCCTCGGCGTCGCCGCCGGGCTCGGCGCGGCCGGTCTCGCCGTCAGCGCCCTGGCCGGTGGACGACGCGCGCTCCGGGTGAGCGTGCCCCTCGCGGTGCTCGTCGCCGCCTACGACCTCGTCGCCAAGGACTCGCCCGCCGGCCCGGCCGTGATGGCGTCCACGCGCGGCCTCGACGTGCTGCTCGGTGCGGCTGCCGCACCGGGTGCGGCCGTCGTCCCGGCCGTCGCCACGGCCACGCACACGGCCGGCGTCACGCTGCTGAGCCGCGGCGAGGTGCACGGGGCCCGCCCGGCCACGGCCGTCGCCGCCATCGGCACCACGGCGGCCGCCGCCGCCATGGTCGTCGGCAGCACGGTCCGCGACGCCGGCGCGCGCCCCCGCGACCGGTGGGCGGCGTCCGCGCTCGCCGCGGCCTACGTGGCCAAGGTGGGTGGGGCCCAGGCCCGCGCCGCCGCCGATCCCAGTGGCGCGCAGGTGCGTGCCGCCACCGGTGCCGGCATCGGCGGCCTCACGCTGCTGCAGGCCTCGTGGCTGGCCGCGCGCGGCCGGTTCGCCGCGGCCGCTGTCGTCGTCGGAGCAGGCCCGGTGCTCCGTCGTGCTGCGAGGAAGGTGAGCCCCACATGAGTACCTCCGGACTCCGTCTGGGCTACGGCCTCAACGGCTTCGCCGGGCACCGCCTGGCCGACGCCTGCGCCGTCGTGGCCTCGCTCGGCTACGAGGGCGTCGGCCTGACGCTCGACCAGCCGCACCTCGACCCGTTCGGCGACCTGCCCTCGCAGATCGCCCACGCCCGCCGGTGCCTCGACTCGCACGGGCTCGCCTCCGTCGTCGAGACCGGCTCGCGCTACGTGCTCGACCCGTTCCACAAGCACGAGCCGACGCTGGTCAGCGACGACGGCCGCGAGCGCCGGGTCGAGCTGTTGCGCCGCGCCGTCCGCATCGCGCACGAGCTCGGGTCCGAGGCGATGTCGTGCTGGTCGGGCACCGCCCCGGCCGGTGTCGGCGCCGCCGTCCTGTGGCGCCGGGTGGTCAACGGGCTCGGTCCCGTGCTCGACGAGGCCGCCGACCTCGGCGTCACCGTGTGCGTCGAGCCCGAGCCCGGCATGTTCCTGGCCACGCTCGACGACGTGCTCGCGCTGCGCGAGCGACTCGGCAACCCCGAGCACCTGCGCATCACGCTCGACCTCGGCCACCTGGTCTGCAACGAGCCGCGCACGCCCGGCGAGACCGTGCGCCGTGCGGCTCCACTGCTCGGCAACGTGCAGGTCGACGACATGGTGCGCGACGTGCACGAGCACCTCGAGCTCGGCACCGGCGAGCTCGACCTCGACGACGTCTTCGGCGCCCTGGTCGCCGCGGGCTACGAGGGCCTGGCCTGCATCGAGCTGCCCCGGCACTCGCACGCCGCACCCGCCACCGCCCGCTCGAGCATGGTCGCGATGCGCGACTCGCTCGATCGCGTCACCGCCGCGGGGGTGGGCCGATGATCGCCGTCCGGCTGCTCGTGCCGCCCGCCGCCCTGCGCACCGCGCTGGGTCCTGACGCCGCCGGCGCCCTCGACGAGATGGCCTCGACGCTGGCCGCCTCGCCCGACCGCCTCGGCCGGCTGTTCCCGGCCGCGGCCCGCCGCACCTCCCGGGGGCCGCTCGACGGCACCGCCCACCGCGCCGAGGACGCCGTCCGGGTCGAGCTGGTCGCCGCCGCGGCGTCCGCGATCGACGGTGCGGCGCTGCTCGCCGAGCTGCGCGAGGTCTACCGCTACGGCGACGCCGACGAGAAGCGCGCGGTGCTGCTCGCGCTCGGCGGCATCGACGCGCGGTCCGTCGACGCCTCCGACCTCCTGCTCGACGCGCTGCGCACCAACGACGTGCGGCTGGTCGCCGCGGCGATGGGCCCGCACGCCGCGCGGCTGTCCACCCACGACTGGCGCCACGGCGTGCTCAAGTGCCTGTTCACCGGGGTCCCGCTCACCGAGGTCGCCGACCTCGACACCCGTGCCGACGACGAGCTCGTCGCCATGGTGCGGCGCTTCGCCAACGAGCGCGCCGCCGCCGGGCGGCCGGTGCCCGCCGACGCCACCGTCCTCCTCTCCACCTCGTCCTCGGAGGCCTGATCCACGTGAGAATCTTCGACCCGCACATCCACATGACGTCGCGCACCACCGACGACTACGAGCGCATGTACGCCGCCGGCGTCCGCGCGCTCGTCGAGCCGGCCTTCTGGCTCGGCCAGCCGCGCACCAACGTCGGCTCGTTCACCGACTACTTCGACGCCCTCGTCGGCTGGGAGCGCTTCCGGGCCGGGCAGTTCGGCATCGCCCACCACTGCACGATCGCGCTCAACCCCAAGGAGGCCAACGACCCGCGCTGCACCGACGTCCTCGACGTGCTGCCGCGCTACCTGGCCAAGGACGGCGTCGTCGCCGTCGGCGAGATCGGCTTCGACTCGATGACCGAGGCCGAGGAGCACGCGTTCACCCGCCAGCTCGAGCTCGCCGTCGAGTTCGAGCTGCCCGCGATGGTGCACACGCCCCACCGCGACAAGGAGGGCGGCACCCGCCGCACCCTCGAGCTGTGCGAGGCCTCGGGCATCGAGGCCGGCATGGTCGTCGTCGACCACCTCAACGAGCTGACCGTCGGCCCCGTCGACGAGGCCGGGTGCTGGATGGGCTTCTCGATCTACCCCGACACCAAGATGGACCCGCACCGCATGGTCGCGATCCTGCAGCAGCGCGGCAGCCTCGACCGGGTGCTGGTCAACTCCGCAGCCGACTGGGGCCGCAGCGACCCGCTGCTCACCCGCGCCACCGGCGAGGCCATGCTCGCTGCCGGCTTCTCCGACGACGACGTCGACCGCGTCCTGTGGCGCAACCCGATCGAGTTCTTCGGCCAGAGCGGCCGCCTGATGCTCGACGAGATGTCCGGCGAGATCGAGCTGACGGCGACCTTCGAGGGCAACTCGATCCTGCGAGGGGCCCGGGCGTCGTCGTGAGGCTGCGTCACCCCGACGGCACCGTCGTCCACCTCGGCTACGGCACGAACGTGCTGCCGGCCGAGGACGTCGACGGGCTCGTCGAGCAGGCCGTCGGCGTCGGCGGCCGCATCCGCTCGGTGCTCGGCGTCGATCGCGTCGGTCTCGGCCTGTGGCTGCCGGCCGACGCCGCACACCGGCTCGACGCCGACCCGGCCGCCGTCCGCGAGGTGCGGGCACGGCTGGCCGACCACGGCGTCGAGATCGTCACCGTCAACGCCTTCCCGTACGCCGCCTTCCAGCAGGCCGTGGTCAAGCACGCCGTCTACCACCCCACGTGGGCCGAGCGCGAGCGGCTCGACTACACGCTCGCCGCGGCCCGGGTGCTCGCCGGCCTGCTGCCCGACGACCTGGCCGACGACGGCCACGGGTCGATCTCCACGCTGCCCCTCGCGTGGCAGACGCCGTGGACGCCGTCCGACCAGGCGACGGCCGAGGGCCACCTCGCCGAGCTCGCCGACGGTCTCGCCAAGCTCGAGGCCGACACCGCCCGCCGCATCGTCGTGGGCATCGAGCCCGAGCCGGGCTGCGTCATCGAGACCGTCGAGCAGGCCGTCGTGCACCTCGACGCCGTCGACCGCGAGCGCATCGGCATCTGCCTCGACCTGTGCCACCTCGCCGTCGGCTTCGACGACGCCGCGCGCGCCGTCCGGCTGCTCGACGACGCGGGGCTGCAGATCGTGAAGTCGCAGCCGGCGGCGGCGCTCGTGGTCGACGACCCGGCCGACGCCGGCACGCGAGCGGCGCTCGCGTCGTACGCCGAGGACCGCTTCCTGCACCAGGTGCGCCAGGAGCGCGGGGGAGCGGTCGCCGCGCGCGACGACCTGCCGCAGGCCCTCGACGGTGACGACGCCCTCGACACCGACGCCCCCTGGCGCGTGCACTTCCACGTGCCGGTGCACGCCGACCCGCAGCCGCCGCTGCGCACCGCGCGCGCCGACCTGCAGGCCTCGCTCGCCGCGCTGCTCGGCGGCCCCACGGCCCGCGTGGCCCACCTCGAGGTCGAGACCTACACCTGGTCGGTGCTGCCCGGCGGCGCACCGTCCGACGCCGACGCCCTGGCCGACCAGCTCGCCGCCGAGCTCGCGTGGGTGCACGCCGAGCTCGTCGGCCTCGGCCTCACCCCGCTCTAAGGAGACACCACCCATGGACAAGC
The DNA here is from genome assembly GCF_039939255.1 of Nocardioides secundeburneus. NCBI lineage: Bacteria > Bacillati > Actinomycetota > Actinomycetes > Propionibacteriales > Nocardioidaceae > Nocardioides > Nocardioides secundeburneus. The sequence goes on along the minus strand of NZ_JBDUUE010000012.1, from coordinate 4,970 downwards.
TGCTCGTGGTCGACGTCGTCGGCCTCACCCCCTCGCTGCTGAAGCACATGCCGCGGCTCCAGAAGCTCGCCGCCGGCGGCTCGCAGGCGGTGCTCGACACCGTGCTGCCCGCCGTCACCTGCAGCGTGCAGTCGACGCTGCTCACCGGGCTCACCCCGGCCGAGCACGGCATCGTCGGCAACGGCTGGTACTTCCGCGACCTCGGCGAGGTCCTCCTCTGGCGCCAGCACAACAAGCTGGTGCAAGGCGAGAAGGTCTGGGAGACAGTCCGTCGCACGAAGTCCGACTACAAGGTCGCCAACGTGTGCTGGTGGTACGCCATGGGCGCCACCACCGACTGGACCGTGACCCCGCGCCCCATCTACTACGCCGACGGCAAGAAGGCGCCCGACTGCTACACGCGCCCGCCCGAGCTGCACGACGAGCTCGTCGGCGAGCTCGGCGCGTTCCCGCTCTTCCAGTACTGGGGCCCGACGGCCTCGATCAAGTCGTCGGAGTGGATCGTCGCCGCCGCCCGCAAGCTGCTGCCGAAGGCCGACCTCACGCTCGCCTACCTGCCACACCTCGACTACGACCTCCAGCGCTTCGGCCCCGACGCCGAGGAGTCGCGACAGGCCGCACGCGACGTCGACGCGGCCCTCGCACCGTTGCTCGACGACGCCGAGCGGCTCGGCGCGCGCGTCGTTGTCCTCTCCGAGTACGGCATCACGAAGGCCGACACCCCGGTCGACGTCAACCGCATGCTGCGTGACCAGGGCCTGCTCGAGGTCTACACGCAGGACGGCATGGAGTACCTCGACCCCTGGGTGTCGCGGGCCTTCGCCGTCGCCGACCACCAGGTCGCGCACGTCTACGTCGACGACGCCGCCGACCTCGAGCGCGTGCGCGAGCTCTGCGCGGCGCTGCCCGGGGTCGAGCAGGTGCTCGACCGCGCCGGCCAGGCCGAGGTCGGCCTCGACCACGAGCGTGCCGGCGAGCTGGTGCTGGTCGCCGAGCCGACCGCCTGGTTCACCTACTACTACTGGGACGACGACGACCGCGCGCCCGACTTCGCCCGCGGCGTCGACATCCACCGCAAGCCCGGCTACGACCCGGCCGAGCTCTTCCTCGACCCCGACGACCCGCTCGTCAAGGCCAAGGCCGCGTTCACGCTGGCCCGCAAGTTCGCCGGTCTGCGCTACGCGATGAAGGTGATCCCGCTCGACCCCGCGCCCGTGAGCGGCACCCACGGCCGGCTGCCCGACCGCGACGACGACGCACCCGTGCTGATCTGCGACCGGGCCGGCGCGGTCGGCGACCGCATCGCGGCCACCGACGTGCGCAACCTGCTGCTGCGACTCGTCGGCGTCGACGCCGCGACCGACGAGGCGGCCCGGGACGCCGGGACCCCGGTGTCCTGATGGACGTCGACAGCCTGCTCGAGCGCGTCCGCGAAGGGCTCCGCACGCCGCCCTCGTGCGGCGTGCCGGCGGTCGACGCCGTCGTGGCCGACGCGTTGGTGCCGGGCAAGCTGTTGCGGCCCGACCTCGTCGTCCGCAGTGCTGCCGCCGCCGCGTCCGCCGAGCCGGCAGCGGACCCCGACGTCGACGACCGCGTCGTGGCCGGGGCCACGGCCGTCGAGCTGTTGCACGTCGCGACCCTCGTGCACGACGACATCATCGACACCGCGCCCACCCGGCGCGGCCGCCCGTCCGTGGTGGCGCGCGCCGGCACCGCGACCGCGATCGTCGTCGGCGACCTCCTGCTGGCCCGGGGGGCCGCGGCCGCCGAGTCGGCCGGGGCGGGCGCCGCCTGGGCGCGGGCGTTGGAGTGCATGGCCGCCGGCCAGCTGCGCGAGGCCGCGCTCGCCGATGCGCCGTCGGTCGCGGCCCACGCCGAGTACGCGACGCTCAAGACCGCCGAGCTGTTCCGGTCGAGCGCCGAGATCGGTGCGCTCGCCGTCGGTGCCCCGCCCGACGTCGTCGAGGCGCACGGCCGGTTCGGTCTGCACTTCGGCATCGCCTTCCAGCACCTCGACGACCTCCTCGACACCGTCGGCGACCCCCTCCGCATGGGCAAGCCGGTCGGCCTCGACGCGGCCAACGGCGTCCCGACCGCCGTGGCCCTGCTCGACGACCCGGTCTCCGCCGTCGCCGACCTGCTCGTCGGCGAAGTCGCCGCGGCGCGCGCCGTCCTGCCGGGCTCGCCGCTCAGCGACTGGGCCACCGCCTCGCTGCGACGCGCCCTCGACCTCTCCCTCGACGACGCCGGCCGGGCGCGCACCGCCGGTCTGGTGGAGGCGCTCGCCGGCCTGTGAGGAAGGTCCGCGCCGCCGCCGGCGTTGCCCCCACGTGAGGCTCTCCCTGCTCGACCGCTCCCGCACCCGCGCCGGACAGACCGACGCCGAGGCGATCGCGGCGACCGTGGCGCGGGGCGTGCGGGCCGACGAGATCGGCTACGACCGCTTCTGGGTGGCCGAGCACCACGCGGTGCCCGGCATCGCGACCAGCGCGCCCAGCACGCTGCTCGCCGCGCTCGGCGCCCGCACGTCACGCATCCGGCTCGGCTCGGGCGGGGTGATGCTGCCGCTGCACCAGCCCCTCGTCGTCGCGGAGCAGTTCCTCCTGCTCGAGGCGCTGCACCCCGGGCGCATCGACCTCGGCCTCGGGCGGTCGCTCGGCTTCACGCCGCCGGTCCGGCGGGCCCTGCGGCGTGAGGAGCAGGACGCCGACGACTTCGAGCACGACCTGCGCGAGCTGCGCAGCTTCCTCGAGGGGACGAGCGAGGTGACGCCTCGCCCGGCGGTGGCGGGCGTCGTCCCGATGCACGTGCTGGCGATCGGCGGCGGCGTCGACGTCGCCGCGCGGCTCGGCCTGCCGGTGGCGCTCGGCGGGGGCGACCTGCTCTCCGACGAGGTCGCCGAGCGGCTCGCGGCCTACCGCCGGACCTTCCGCCCCTGGCGGGGCAGCACGCCGTGGGTGACCGTCTCGCTCGACGTCATGGTCGCCGACGACGACGCCACGGCTCGCGAGCTCGCGCTGCCCGAGGCGTGGGCGATGGCCCAGTCGAGACGCACCGGCGTCTTCCCGCCGCTCGAGGCGGTCAAGGTCATCCGCGACCAGGACTGGCCCGCCCAGGTGCGCACCCGCGTGGAGGCCTCGCTCGACCGGGCCGTCGCGGGTGGCGTCGACCGGGTGCGACGGCGCCTCGAGCAGCTCGCCGAGCGCACCGGGGCCGACGAGCTGCTGGCCAGCACCTCGACCTACGACGTCGACGCGCTGGCGGAGTCGGACAGTGCCCTGCGCACCCTCCTCGCCTGAGCCGACTGGAGGCCGACCAGGGCGGGTACTCGTTCGAACACGTGTTCTATCGTGGACGGGTGGCGGCAGAGATGGAGCGGCACTCGACGCCGGCGTCGACCGACCGTGCCCTCGTGAAGGCCGAGCACGTCTGGGTGTGCGTCACCGGCACGTGGGGCGACGCCTCGTGTCCCGGCCTGCTGCTGGAGTGGCGCACCACCCGCGACGGGCGGTGGGAGGGGCTCGTCGTCTGGGTGCTCCGCTACTCCGGCGGCTGGGACCTCCGCCAGGGCTGGATGCGCGCCGAGCACCTGCGTCGGCGGGGCTGAGGTCCGGGGCCGCGCTCAGGTCCGCTCGTACTCGGTGATCACGACTCCCGACTCGTACGGCGTCACGGCCGTGCGGGTGAACGAGCGCGGCACGTACGGTCCGTCGAACAGGGCCGGGCCGTCGCCGAGCACGATCGGGTTGACCTTGAGCACGAGGCGGTCGATCTCGTCGGCCACGGCAGCGGCGAGCTTGCCGCCGCCGCACAGCCAGACGCCGACGCCGTCCTGTTGCTTGAGCCGGCGTACCTCGGCCACGGGATCGGTCGTGCTGCGCACTCCGGCGGGGAACGGGTGGTCGGCGTGCTTGCGGGTGACGACGACCTGGTCGAGGTGCGGGTACGGGTCGACGACGCCGTGCTGGAACCCGGCGGCGTAGGTGGCCCAACCCATGACCACTGCGTCGAACCGTGAGTTGTCGGCCTCGATGCCCAGGGACTGGAGGCCTGGCGCCGGGAGGGTGTCGCGCCAGTCGCGCAGGATCATGTCGATGTGGTCGCCGACGACCGGGATGGCGGAGAAGTCGTCGTCCGGCCCGGAGATGCGACCGTCGAGGGTGGCCGCCACGTAGTAGGTGAGCGTGCGCATGCTGTGCTCCAATCACGACAGATGTAGTGCTTCCCTGACGGTACGACAGTTGTAGTGGTTGGCGCTACTCTGTAGTTGTGGTCAGGAACGACGAGCGACGACGCGCTCTGGCCGACGCCGGCATCGCGGTGCTCGCCGACGCCGGCGCGCGTGGCCTCACTCACCGGGCCGTCGACCGACACGCCAAGGTGCCCGTCGGTACGACCTCGAACTACTTTCGGTCGCGCGACGACCTGCTCCAGGCGCTCATCGCGCGCATCGGTGAGCGCCTCGCCCCCGACCCGGAGGTGCTCGCGCGCCTGTCCCGTCGCAAGCCGGGCAAGGCGCTGTACGCCGACTACCTGCGTGACATCGTGCGCCGCCTGTCGCGCGAGCACGACGTCACGCTCGCGCTCTTCGAGCTGCGTCTCGAGACGGCCCGCAACCCGGAGGTGGAGGAGGTGATCGGCGGCTGGCTCCGCGCGGGGTTCGCCGGCGACGTCGCGTTCAACGCCGAGGCCGGGCTGCCCGGCGGGGCGCGCGAGATCGCCCTGTTCCACTACGCGATTGACGGTCTCCTGCTCGACCGCCTCACGACGTCGATCGACGTCACCACGTCGACCGACGCCGTCATCGACGCCCTGGTCGAGGGGTTGCTGCCCGGCCAGGGGTGAGCGGGCTCAGTCCTTGATCTCGCAGATGGTCTGGCCGTTGGTGAGGGTGGCGCCGGTTTGGGCGGTGAGGCCGGTGATGGTGCCGTTCTTGTGGGCTTTGAGGGGTTGTTCCATCTTCATGGCTT
>NZ_JBDUUE010000011.1:0-25993 GCF_039939255.1 Nocardioides secundeburneus | reverse complement strand
GCGCGCCGTGCTGCACACGGCGCGCGACGGGTGGTCTGGTGGTGGGCTGGGGTCAGCGCGTCAGCGTGACCTTCATCGTGCTCTTGCCGCCGCCGTCGACGGCGACGACGAGCTTGCCCTGGACCCGCGGGCGCTGCGCGAGCAGCGTGCGGGCCCGGTTGCTGAGCTTCAGCTGGACAGTGGCGCTCTTGCCACCCGAGACCGCGTAGTTCGCGATGCCGAGCGACCGGTTGCCCGACCAGAGCCGCACCGTGCCGACGCACCGGGCGCCGGCCGGCTTGCAGGTCACCTGGACCGCGCCGAAGCGGCGGTTCTTGCCGGCGTCGACCTTGGCCGGCTTGACCGTGAGCGACGGCTTCGGCTTCGGCTTGGCCGTGACGGTCACCTGCACGGTCGTCGAGCCCGGCTGGACGGCGCTGTCGCCGGCGTAGCTGATGCTCAGCGTCTGGTTGCCCACCGTCATCATCGGGTCGGTCTTGACGACGACCTTGCCCGCGGGGGTGAGCATGCCGGTGCCGATGACCCAGGCGCCGTCTCGGACGACGACCTGGCCGGTCGGGGTGGCGCCCTCGGCGGTCACGGTGACCTGCACCGTGGCCCGCTTGCCCACCTGCACGGAGGCGGGTGCGACCTTCGCGGTCACGGTCGAGGCGACCGGCTGCGGGGTAGGCACCGCGGTGACGGTCAGCGAGCCGTTGCCGGTCGAGCCGGCGACGGTGGTGCTGCCCTCGAAGGTCGCCACGAAGTCGTGGCTGCCCGCGGTGTCGTAGGGCCCGGCCGTGAAGGTGGCCTTGCCGTCGACCAGGTCGGCCGCACCAGCCGGCTGGCCGTTGTCGGTCAGCATCACCGAGCCGGTCGGCGTCGCACCCGTGGCCTTGACGTCGACGGTGATCGTCGAGGTCTGACCGACCTGCACCGACGACGGGTTCGCCGTCACGGTCGTGGTCGAGGCCACCGGCTCCGGGTCAGGAGCGGCGGTCACGGTCAGCGCACCGTTGCCGGTCGAACCGGCCACCGTCGTGCTGCCCGCGTAGGTCGCCACGAACGCCCGGTTGCCCGCCGTCGTGTAGGGACCCACCTGGAACGTCGCCTTGCCGTCGACCAGCGCGACCGCGGAACCCACGGCCTGGCCGTTGTCGGTCAGCGTGACCGAGCCGGACGGCGTCGCACCCGTGGCCTTGACGTCGACGGTGACCGTCGAGGCCTGACCGACCTGCACCGACGACGGGTTCGCCGTCACGGTCGTGGTCGAGGCCACCGGCTCCGGGTCAGGAGCGGCGGTCACGGTCAGCGCACCGTTGCCGGTCGAACCGGCCACCGTCGTGCTGCCCGCGTAGGTCGCCACGAACGCCCGGTTGCCCGCCGTCGTGTAGGGACCCACCTGGAACGTCGCCTTGCCGTCGACCAGCGCGACCGCGGAACCCACGGCCTGGCCGTTGTCGGTCAGCGTGACCGAGCCGGACGGCGTCGCACCCGTGGCCTTGACGTCGACGGTGACCGTCGAGGTCTGACCGACCTGCACCGACGACGGGTTCGCCGTCACGGTCGTGGTCGAGGCCACCGGCTCCGGGTCCACGGCGTCCAGGTTCTTGAGCTGGACGTTGCGGAAGTAGACCTGGTCCTCGGCGGAACCGTGGGTCTGCAGGCCGACGAACGACGGCTTCTTCATCCGGTTCGGGTCGGTGTTGGTGAAGTCGTTGATCAGCACGTCGTTGAGGTACACCCGGATGCGGTTGCCCTCCACCACGATGTCGTAGCTGTTCCACTGACCGTCCGGCTTGAGCGCGGCGTCCCGGGCGGTCTTGTCGGCGCCCTGGAAGTTGTAGATCGCACCGGTCGTCTTGTTGTCGGCGTCGGTGGCGTCGATCTGGATCTCGTGGCCGAGGTCGATCGGGCCCTGCGTGCCGCCCTTCGGGTCGGGGAAGCCGACGAAGATGCCCGAGTTGCCGTTGCCGGGCTTCATCCAGTCCAACGTCAGCGAGTAGTCGTAGTCGATCGGGTCGGTGTGCCACAGCAGGCCGAACCCACCGCTGGTGAGCATCGAGCAGGCGACGTTGCCGGCCGTCGACGGCTGGTGGACCATCTCGCCGGGGCCGGCCATGGTCCAGCCGTCGGTGAGGTCGGCCCGCGTGCCGTCGTAGAGCACCTTGTAGCCCGCGTCGGCGGGGGTGGGGGTGCAGGTGTCGGGCGCGAGCTGGGTGTCGGTGACGGCGAAGTCGTCGAACGTGGCGATCTCGGTGCCGGTGCCGTTGTAGGCGGCCAGTCCGAGCATGGGCCGGCCGATCCCGCTGAGGCCGAAGGTCGAGCCGGCCGGCTGCGCGCCGACGTTGACCCAGGTGGCGCCGGCGTCGACCGAGTATTGACCGCGCAGCGCGAAGCCGTCGGAGATCAGCTTGAGCCGGACGCCGGTCTTGTTGGCGCCGACGGGCAGCTTCTGGATCGGGCTGTAGGCCAGGCCACCGCCGGTGATCTTGCCGAGCTCGACGACCCACCCGTTCTGCGGGTGGTTCATGACCACGAGCTTGCCGTAGTTCTGCGGGTCGCCGTAGGCCACGAGACCGGACTGGATGTAGTCGTCGGTGCCGTCGACGGCGACCGTGGTCTCGGCGGTCCAGGTGTTGTCAGCCTGCGGGGTCTTCTGCAGGACGAGGTTCTCGGCGGAGGTGGTGCCACCGCTGAGGTCACCGGGGCGGGCGTTGATCTCGAGCTTGCCGTTGTTGAGGCGGTGTCCGGCCGCGACCTCGTTGACCACGTTCCAGCGGCACCGGTCGAGCTTGGTGCCGTCGAAGGTGTCGTTGGGCGCGATCGGCGTGGTGCCGCAGTCGAGGGCACCGGGCATGCGGACGGCGAGGTGGTCGATGTTGACGTTGCCCTCGTCGCCGGCGGCGTAGGCGACCTTGACGGTGTTCTCACCCTGCTGGAGCGGCAGGACGACGTCCTTGGTCAGCCAGGTCTTCCAGCTGCCGCCCGGCGGGAAGGCGACGCGCTGCGAGGTGTCGCCGACCGTGACCGTCATGTTCTTGGTCTGGTTGGGCTGCGGGTTGGGGCCGTTGGCGAACCGGATGGTGGTGGGGTGGTCGCCGGTCTCGGCGGCATGCACCTTGAGCGTGGTGCTGGCGCCCTGGTTCCAGGTGCCGCCCATGAAGCCGCTGCCGGTGTAGCCGGCGTGCTCGGTGTCGGCCTTGGCGCCGTTCTCGAGCTCGCCGTCCTCGGCCTCGTAGATGGTGCCGCCCTCGGGGACGATCTTCATCATGTCGAGGTTGACGTTGCCGTCGTCGCCGGCGTCGTAGCGCAGCACGATGCTGTTGAGGCCCTGCTGCAGGTCGAGCTTGAAGCGGTGGACGCCCCAGGTCTTCCAGGTGCCGGTCGAGGGCAGCGTGATCTGCTGCTTGATGTCGTTGACGACCATCGTGATCTTCTTCGGGCCCTGGAACGGGTTCGGACCGTTGGCGTAGCGCAGCGCGATCTCGTGCTCACCGGTGACGGTGGCGGTCACGGAGGTGCTGACGCCGGCGCCCTGCTTGTCGAAGCCGGCGACGAAGCCGGAGCCGCTGTAGCCGGCGTGCTCGGTCTGCGGGTTGGCGGTGCCGAGCAGCGACTGGTCCTCGAGCTCGTAGAGGCCCGGGATGGCCGGCGGCGCCGGCGGGGCGACGTAGCCGGGCAGCGTGTTGAGCGTGTACCAGGCCTCGGTGTTGTAGAGCACCTTGCTGCTGGCCGCGGCGAACGGTCGCGGCGAGCGCAGGTGGACGACGCGGTCGGGCTTGAGACCGTCGAGGGCCAGGGTCACGCTGGTGCCGTCGGCCGAGGGGGTCGCGGAGGTGACCGTCAGCGTCTCCTGGTCGATCTTCGGGCCGCCGTAGGCCGCGGTGCGGCGGTAGCCCCACTGCTCGACGCTGTACTTGCTCGCGAGGTCGGTGAGGGTGGCTGCGGCGAGCGGCTCGGTGTAGGTGATCTTGAAGCCGCCCTCGACGACCTCCATCGACTTCATCTCGAACGGGGTGTTGGCGTTCGGGGTCAGCTTCTGCAGGCCGTAGGTGAGCTTGCCGGCCTGCTCCCAGTTGCCGCCACCGCCGATGCCGCCGGTGATGAGGATGTCGCCGGGGCCGCCGAGGACCTCGTTGACGCCGGCCTCGAGGCCCTGGGTGCCGCGGAAGAGCGCACCCTGGAACTCGCCGTCGACCTTCTCGAGGAAGGCGCGCTGCAGACCGCCGTAGGTGACGTCACCGATCATCAGCTGACCGGCGAACGGGCCGCTCTTGAGCATGACGGGGGTGCTGGGCGAGTTGGCGATCTCGTTCTGCGGCATCCACAGCACGGGCTTGCTGACGGGGGCCGACTGGAACGGGCCGGCCGGGTTGGTCCGGTGGCCGAAGTTCGCGCCCTGCTTGACCTGCACCAGCGTGGAGGCCGGCAGCCAGCCACCCTGGTTGTCGGTGACGAAGACGCCGTTGTCGGGACCGAAGCCGATGCCGTTGGGCGTGCGCAGGCCGCCGGCGACGATCTCCATCGCACCGGTGGTGTCGTCGACCGTGATCGAGTTGCCACGGGCCTGGCGGCCGTCGGGCAGCAGCGGCGCCATCTGCGGGTTGGTGGTCGCGCCGCCGTAGTCGATGGAGACCGAGGTGTTCAGGATGAACTTGTTGTCGCGGTGCAGCAGACCGAAGGCGAACTCGTGGAAGTTGCCGCTGGTCGGCACCTGCCACAGCGCGGTCTTCGGCGCGAGCTGGCCGTTCGTGCCCACCTCGAACTTGCTGATCTGGTGCTTCTCGGCGACGAAGATCTCGTTCTTGCCGTCGTCGTTCGTGTCGACCACGGCGACGCCCTGCGGCTCGCGCAGACCAGAGGCCAGGAGCGTGCGGGTGACGCCGGCCGGGCTGGTGGCGGTCGTGACGCCCTTGAGGCGGAAGAGCTCGCCCTCGGAGGTCTGGTTGGTCGGGCTGCCGGTGCCGCCCCAGGTGGTGAGGATCAGGTCGTCGCCGTCCCACGCCATGCCGGTGACCTTGGGCTGCCAGCTGGCCTCACGCAGGTTGGTGAGGGTGTAGCCGGGGTTGACGCCGTCGAGCGGCAGACCGTCGCCGGGGGCGTCGTAGGCGCCCTCGCACTCCTTGGTGCCGGGGGCGACGACGCGGGTGACGCCGGCCTGGGTCGAGAGCACGTCGTTGCCGACGAGGCTGAAGGCGGTCTGGCCGGGCTTCTTCCAGCGCAGCGTGAGCTCCTGGCCACCGGTGGCCTCGAGGAACTCCACGCGGAGCTTGTGGACGCCGGCCGCCAGCGTGACGGAGCCGGTCTTGGCCTCGGCGCCGTGGAGGCCGTCGTTGTTGATGACCTGCTTGTCGTCGATGAACAGCCGCGAGCCGTCGTCGCTCGTCAGCTGGAACTCGTAGCTGCCGTCGGCGTCGATCGAGAGGTTGGCGAGCGCGTGGGCGATGAAGTTGTCCTGCATCGGGTCCTGCGCGCTGCTGAAGTCGGCGTCCGACGTCCAGTTGATGTTCTGCATCAGCTTGTCGACGTTGGGGGTCTGCGCCGGCTTGAGGGTGCAGATCGAGGTGAGGCCCGCACGGACCTTGTAGACGCGCATGGTCACGCCGGGCTCGTCGCCCGCGGGCACGGCAGCGGCGGATGCGGTGGCCATGGTGGCCATGACGCCGACGCCCAGGGCGGCGGCGAGCCCGCTCGCGAGGAGCCGGCGGCCCCTACGAACGGGGCGCTGAGAGGTGGGTGACACGAAGAACGTCCTTCCGACGGTTATGACGGCAATCACACCGAGACACAGGCATTATGACGACGAACACACGACTTCTGTCCAGTGTTCAGACGAAACTCGTGCGAAACGTTATTTCCGGGTCCCGCCGACGGGCTTCGTGCCGGCCCTCGCGCGCTGCTTCGCGACCGGCACGGCCGGCGGTGTCGGGGCCACGAACGGTCGCCACCAGTTCCAACGCCCGAGCAGCGACATCGAGGCCGGCAGCAGGAGGCCCCGCACCACGGTGACGTCGAGCAGCACGGCGACGGTCATGCCGACCCCGATCTCCTTGACCGCGATCAGCTCGCCCACGGCGAAGCCGAGGAAGACGATGCCGATGCAGATCGCCGCCGCCGTGACCACGGGACCGGTGGCCGCGATCCCGGCGACCACGGCGCGGTCGTTGGCGGCGCGGGTGTCGTCGCGCCGGCGGTCCCACTCCTCCTTGATGCGCGAGAGGAGGAAGACCTCGTAGTCCATCGACAGTCCGAAGACGAAGACGAACAGCAGCAGCGGCGTCGTGAGGTCGATGGCACCCCACGGCTCGAAACCGAGCAGGCCCGAGGCCCAGCCCCACTGGAAGACCGCGACCAGGACGCCGAACGTCGCCGCGAGCGTAAGCAGGTTGAGCGCGATCGCCTTGAGCGGCACCACGACCGAGCCGGTGAGCACGAGCAGCAGGACGAAGGTCGCGAGCAGCACGAGCGCCAGCGCGAGCGGGAGGCGGTCGACCGTGGCGTCCTTGGCGTCGACGAGCTCGGCGGCCGGCCCACCGGCCTCCCACCGCAGGTCGAGGTCGTCGTCGTCCTGCAGCGCGCGGACGTCGCGCACCAGCTGCTGGGCCTCGGGGCCGGCCTGCGGTCCGACGGGCTGCACCTGCAGCCAGGTGACGCCCTGCACCTGCTCGCGCACGAACACCTCGTCGGCACCGGGCAGCGCCTTGAGCTCCTCGATGAGCGCCTGGACGTCGGGCACCGTCGGGTCTCCGTCGACGAGCACGTCGACGGGCTGCACGGCGTCGTCGAAGCCCTCCTCGACCAGCTCGGCCGCCTGTCGCTCCTCGCTGCCGGGGGGCAGCGCCGAGGCGTCGGAGTTGGCCAGCTCGATCTGGAAGGCCGGCAGCGCGAGCACGACCAGCGCACCGATACCGGCCAGCACGACCGCCAGGGGACGGCGCTGGGCGAACCGGGCGAGGCGCTCGAGCAGGCCGGGCCCGCGTCGTCCGCGGCCCCGCCGCACGTGGCGCCACACCCAGGTCTGCGAGCCCGGCGCCGGCAGGTGGCGGTGGGTGACCGCGATGAGCGCCGGCACGAGCGTGAGCCCGGCGGCCGTGGCCAGCACGACGACGAGCGCGCCGCCGAGGGCCATGGCGGCCAGCACCGGGTCGGCGAAGGCGTAGAGACCGGCCATCGCCGTCGCGATCGCGAGACCGGAGACGAGCACGGCCCGGCCGGCGGAGGCCGTGGTGCGCGCGAGCAGCACCTCGAGGGACGCCTTGCGGTCGGCCGCGGCCTCCTCGCGGAAGCGGAAGACGAGGATGAGGCTGTAGTCGACGGCGAGCCCGATGCCGAGCAACGTGACGACGTTGACGGCGAACTCGCTCACCGACGCCACGCCGGCGAGCGCCGTCAGGGCCAGCAGCGTCGAGGCGATGACGGCGAGCGCGGCCGCGAGCGGCAGGGCCGCGGCCCGGCCCCCGCCGAGGATCAGCAGCAGCGCGACGCACAGGAAGGCCAGGGCGATCAGCTCGCCCCGCACGGTGTCGGCGATCGCCTGCTCGGCGAAGGCCTGCTCCGAGAGCAGCTCGCCACCCACGAGCACGACCGGCGAGTCGACCTCGCGCAGCTTCTCGGCCACCTGCTCGGCGACCTCGAGGGCGCGGTCGTCGTCGAGCCCGCGCTCGAGCTCGACGACGACGAGCGAGCTCTCGCCGTCGTCGCCGATGAGGCCTCCGGAGGTGTAGGCGTCGGTGACCTCGGAGACGCCGTCGATCTCGCGGACCTCGAACATGATCCGGCTCGCCTGGGTCACCAGGTCGGTGGCGAAGAAATCGCGGCCGGCGATGACCGCGACGACCGTGTCGCCCTCGGGCTCGATCTCGTCGATGCGATCGGCGACGTCGCTGGACTCGAGGCCGGGTCGGGTGCCGTCGATGGTCTCGGTCTCGTCGTAGACCGAGCCGCCGAGCACCGCGCCGACCAGCGTGAGCAGCGCCCAGGCGGAGAGCACCCAGTGACGACGTCGGGCGATCGTCGCGCCAAGTCCCGACAGCACGCGTCCTCCGGTGGTTCGGTGTTCAGTGGTTCACTGGGAGTGCGCCGACGCGCACGAGCCCGTGCATTCGGTCACAACGGTCCCACACTGTCCATGGTCACCGACTAAAGTCGGCTACTTTTGCACGACTCCGGACAAAACATCGCGACGCGACGCGCACAAGTCATTCCGTCGCCGCGTCCGACGTGGCAGAGTGCACACCATGACGCAGACGCTGCCCGCGGCCGGCATGGAGGTCGTGACCCCCGTGCCCTCGGCCGCGCCCCCCGGCGCCGGCGACCTGCTCAGCCTCATGCTCGACGGCGAGCCGCGCACGCGCGCCGACCTCATCGAGCTGACCGGGCTGGCGCGCTCCACCGTTGCCGGACGCATCGAGGGCCTGCTCGCCGCCGGCCTGCTGCAGCCTTCCGGCCAGAGCCGCTCCACCGGTGGACGCCCGCCCACCCGCTTCGCGTTCAACCCCCGCGCCAAGCTGGTGCTGGCCGCCGACTTCGGCGTGACCCACGGCCGCGCGGCGCTCACCGACCTCACTGCCACCGTGCTCGCCGAGGAGGTGGCCGACCTCGACATCGCCGACGGCCCCGAGGCCACGCTGACCTGGCTCGTGCAGGTCGCCGACCTGTTGCTCCAGCAGGTCGGGCGCACCCGGGCCGACCTGGCCGGCGTCGGCATCGGTCTGCCCGGCCCGGTCGAGCACCAGACAGGCCGTCCGGTCAAACCGCCGATCATGCCCGGCTGGGACGGCTTCGCCGTCGCCGACTGGGTCGGCGAGCGACTCGGCGCCCCGGTCCTCGTCGACAACGACGTCAACCTGATGGCGCTCGGCGAGCACTCGGTCGCCTACCCGCACGTCGAGCACCTGGTGTTCGTCAAGATCGCCACGGGCATCGGCGCCGGCATCATCAGCGGGCGCCGCCTCCACCGCGGCGCCCAGGGCTCGGCCGGCGACCTCGGTCACGTCCAGAGCCCGCGCGGCGGCGACGCGCTGTGCGGCTGCGGCAACTACGGCTGCCTCGAGGCCATCGCGAGCGCACGCGCGATCGCCGTCGAGCTCGACCCCGCCCAGGCCGGCCGCGCCGACGCCAGCCGGGTCGTGCTCGAGCGGCTCGCCAGCGGCGACCGCGACGCCGTCGCCGCCATCCGTCGCGCCGGTCGCGACATCGGCGAGATCCTGGCCTCCTGCGTCAGCCTGCTCAACCCGTCGGTCATCGTGCTCGGCGGTGCGCTCGCCGGCGGCGCCCCGAGCCTGCTCGCCGGCGTCCGCGAGGTCATCTACGCCCGCTCGCTCCCCCTCGCCACCGGCGAGCTGAGCGTCGTCCCGGCCCAGACCGGCGAGCACGCCGGCGTCATCGGCGCAGCCACCATGGCCGTCCAGCAGTTCCTCGAGCCGCAGTCGGTCAACGCCATGTTGGCCAACCCGCTCGCTGCGTCCAGCTGATCGCTCGCGTCCTCGGTTCCTGCACCCGGCGGCGGGGAGTACCCGGTGCACCGGGTACCCCTGACGTTCTCAGGGGTTGGAACACCTGAGAACGTCGTGAACACGCTGAGGAGCCGGCCTCCACCCACGCGGTGCGCGGCACGGGCGTGCTGGACACGCACCCCACACTGGGTGCGTGACGAGGTGAACGAGGCGAGCCCGACCCCGGTCGCCGGTCGAGACCCACCACCGAGACGAAGGAACCCCGCATGTCCGAGACCGTCGTGTCCCACTCCCCCGACAAGACCCGTTACGAGGCGCACGTCGACGGCAAGCTGGCCGGCTTCGCCGAGTACATCCTCGCCGACGGCCTCGTCGTCTTCACCCACACCGAGGTCGACCCGGCGTTCGAGGGACAGGGCGTCGGCTCGTCGCTCGCCCGCTTCGCCCTCGACGACGTCCGCGACTCAGGCGGGCGCCGCGTGCTGCCCATGTGCCCGTTCATCAAGGGCTGGATCGCCCGGCACCGTGAGTACGTCCCGATCGTCTACGGCGTCCCGGAGTCGACCGCGAAGGACTGACGGTGCGACCGCCGGCGCGCGACCGCGTCGACGGATCTCGAGGTTCGCTCCGCTCGCACCTCGACCACCGTGCACCTCGCCCCGCTACTCCTCGACCACCGTCTTCCCGTAGGACGACGACGGCGCCGGTGGTCGTCGACCACCGGCGCCGTCGCGCTACCTCACCGTCGGATCAACGACGCACGCGGAAGCTCCACGTCTTGACCGTGCGGTTGCCGGCCGCGTCGAGGGCGACCAGGCGGACCTGGTGACGACCGACCGACATCGGCCGCTTCGCCTTCCAGGTCAGCTTGCCGGTACGGGCGTTGAACGTCGTGCCCTTGACCCGCTTGCCGTCGACGAACAGCACCAGGTCACGTGCCCGCACCGCCGAGACGGCGTCGGTCACGACCGCACCGATCTTCGGCTTCCGGGCCCGGACGGCGCCGGTCGGGGTGGTCGCACGGATGCGCGGACCCGTCGCGTCGACCGTCCAGGTGGCCACGGCCGGCGTGGCGTCGGTGCCGGCGGCGCTCACCGCGCGCACCCGGAACGTGTGCCGACCGTCCTTCAGACCGCGCAGGGTCCGAGGCGACATGCACTCGCTCCAGGCACCGCCGTCGAGCGAGCACTGGAAGGTGCCCGGCTGGGTGGCGTTGAACCGGATCGTGGCCGTGCGGTTGCGGACCGTGCCCTTCGGAGCCGACGTGATGCGGGTGTCGGGCAACGTGGCCGGAGCCTTCGTCACCGTGACCGTCACGGTGCCGACGTCGCTCGCCGTTCCGTCGGACACCGTGTAGTCGAAGGTGTCCTTGCCGACGAACCCGGCTGCCGGGGTGTAGGTGACCCGGCCGTCGGCCGCGATCGTGGCCGTGCCGCTGGCGGGCTCGGTGACCTCGGTGACCTCGAGCACGGCGTCGGCGTCGGCGTCCGTGTCGTTGGCGAGCACGTCGATCTGGACCGCCGTGCCCTCCCGGGTCGTGGCCGTGTCGTCGACCGCCACCGGCGGGTTGTTGGTCACGACCGACTCGACGAGGAACTCGTCGAAGGACACCTCGTCGCCGCTCTGCAGCACACCGGCGGCGAACACACCGAACCGCGGCGCGGTCATCGGGTGGTCGACGGTCTTGGGCATCTCGACCCAGGTGGCGCCCCCGTCGAAGGAGACCGAGCCGGTGTAGGTCGTGCCGGCCTTCTGCAGACGCAGCCGGACGGCGCTCAGCTCGGCGCCCTCGGGCACGGTGACCTCCGGCTGGGGGTCGGTGCCGACGATGACGTCGTTGACCTCGGAACGCAGCTCGAACCGGTTGGGAGCGGTGCGGCCGTCGTCGGAGATCGCGACGATCTTGACGTAGTTTGCATCGCTGCCGTAGGCCATGAGGCCGGCCTGGCTGTAGCCGCCGTCGAGACCGGTGACGTCGGCCAGCGTCTCGATCGTCCAGTCGGCCGACGCGTGGTCGGGCGACTGCATGACGAGGTTCGACTTGCTGGTGCCGCCCTGGTAGATCTCGCCCGGCGTCGTGGTGATGACCAGGTTGCCGCCCTCGACCCGGTAGGTGTCCGGGTCCTCGGCCACGATCGCGTTCCAGCGGCACGTGTCGAGCTCCGTGCCGTCGAACGGGTCGGAGGCGTCACCGAAGTCGCAGTCCTCGAACACGGTCACCGTGACGCGGGCGGTGTCGGTGCCACCGTTGCCGTCGGAGACGGTGTAGTCGAACGTGTCGGTGCCGGTGAAGGTGGCGTCCGGGGTGTAGCGGACCGTGCCGTCGGCGTTGACGGCCGCCGAGCCGCCGGCGGGGTCGGTCACCTCCGTGACGGTGAGGGTGTCGCCGTCGGGGTCGGAGTCGTTGCCGAGCACCGCCACGTCGACCGCGGTGGCCTGCACGGTGTTGGCCGTGTCGTCGGCCGCGAGCGGCGGACGGTTGACGTCGGTGCCCTCGACCCGGAAGTAGTCGAACGACGCCGTCCGATCAGCCTGCTGGACCCCGAGGGCGAACAGACCGAAGTCCATGTCGGCCGTCGGGTTGGTGACCGTGCCGACCGGCTGCCAGTCGCCGCCGTCGAAGGCGACCTCACCGACGTAGCTGTTGCCGGTCTTGGTCAGCTTGAGCCGGTAGGACGACACGTTGGCCGGCGCTGCCACCTCGGGCTGCGGGTTGAGGATGGCCGCACCGGACTCCGAGCGGAGCTCGACACGGTTGATCCGGCCCTGGCCCACGTCGGCGATCGGGTCGAGCTTGACGTAGTTGTCGTCGTCGCCGTAGATGATCAGGCCGGCCTGGGCGTAGCCGTCGGTGAAGGTCGTCGAGACACGGGTCTCGATCGAGTAGTCCTCGGTGGTATTGGTGTCCGACTGCAGGATGATGTTGCGCGTGTCGGGCTCCGAGGCCGAGTCCTGGTAGAGGTCACCGAGGGTGGCGTCGATCGTGAGCTTGCCGTCGGCGACGCGGTAGAGCGAGGCGTCCTCACGGACGATCGCGTTCCAGCGGCACTCCTCGAGCGTGGTGCCCTCGAACTCGTCGGTCGGGTCCGAGACGTCCGACGTGCCGTCGGGGTCGAAGCGCACCCAGTCGAAGGAGACCGTCGGCGAGGTCGCGGCACCACCCGACACGGCCGCGGGGCCGATCTTCGGCGCAGCGAAGGTGCTCAGCGGGGCCGGGCGACCGACCGGGCTGAACGCCACACCGTCGGTGGAGTACGACGCACGCAGGTCGGTGCCGTCGGAGGTGATCCGCACGTAGTACGTCGACGGGAACTCCGCCGGGACGCCGCCGAGCTTGTCCTCGGCGTTGTTGCGGGTCACGAGCGAGCCGCCGGCGTTGTTCTCGTAGATGAACTCGACGTCGCGGGTGCCGCCGGCCGAGATCAGGTGCACCGAGGCCCAGTTCTCGTCGTCGGAGTAGACCCGCAGGCCGGCCTGCTGGTAGTTCTCGCTGACCACGGCCGAGACCTTGGCCGTGGCCTGCCAGGCGCCGTCGGGCGTGGCCTGGACGACGACGTCCTTGGCGTTGCCGCCGGGGCCGTAGAGGCTGCCGGTGTCGATCGGCATGGTCAGGTTGCCGCCCGTGACGGCGATGTTGCCGCTCGGCCGGATGACCTGCCACTTGCCGTCGAGCGAGGTGCCGTCGAACTCGTCGGACTTCTGCACGCCGCAGCTGTCGAAGACGCGGATCGTCACCGTGGAGGTGCCGACGGCGCCCTGCGGGTCGGTCGCGGTCAGGCGGGCGGTGTAGGTGCCCGCCTCGGTGTAGGTGTGCTGGGCGTTCAGCGTGGTGGCCGTGCCGCCGTCACCGAAGTCCCACGCGTAGGTGAGCGTGTCGCCGTCGAAGTCCGTGGCGCTGCCGGTGAAGTCGACCGTGAGCGGGCCGGTGCCTTGGGTGGGCGTGCCGGCCGCGCCGACCTGCGGCTTGGAGTTGAGCGAGACGCCCTTGCCGGCCGCGTCGAAGAAGTTCACGTTGAACAGCCCGGTCGCGGCGGGGTTGGCGTTCTTGAACACCAGGAACAGCTCGTGCGTGCCGGTCTGCGCCGCGGCGTCGATCGGCATGTCGACGGTCTGCCAGGTCTGCCAGCCACCGGTCACGGGCACCGCGACGGTGCCGGCGAGCGGTCCGGTCGGGCTGTCGAGGCGGGCCTCGATGGAGCCGCCGGCCCCGGCCGAGGCGACGCGGAAGCGCATCGTCGGCACCTGGAACAGGCTGATCGGCTCGTAGGAGACGTAGTCGCCCGCGTCGATGTTCGACAGGTTGCGGGCGCCGCCCAGGGGGTCGGTGGTGGCCTCGGTGGCCACACCCTGCTGGGAGGAGAAGTGCTCGGCCTGCTTGCGCTTGGGCTGCAGCACGATCTCGTCGTCACCGATGAGCGACCGGATGCCGCCGGCACCGCCGCCGTCGGTGTAGCTGGCGTTGATGACGCCGAAGATGTTGGCGGAGGCGTCGTGGCCCTCGTCGCGCACCGTCGGCAGGGTGACGTCGCACCCGGTGCGCGAGCTCAGCGGGTGACCGTGGGAGTCGTGTCCGAGCACGTAGTCGATCTCGACCTTGGTGCAGTCGATCGTGCCGTCCTCGGGGTCGGTCACGTTGACCTTGACCCGCACGGAGTCACCGAACTCGAAGAACCCGCCGTTGGGCGGCAGCTCGATGTCGACCGTGGGCCGGGTGTTGCCGACCGTGACCACCGCGGTGGCGGTGCCGGTGCGCCCGGTGGTGTCGGTGACCGTGAGCCGCGCGTCGTACACGCCGTTCGTCGTGTAGGTGAACGTCGGGTTCGGCTGCGTCGAGTCGGGCGTGCCGTCGTTCTGGAAGTCCCAGGAGTAGGAGGCGATCGAGTCGCCCTCGTCGGGGTCGCTCGAGCCGGCGCTGGAGAACTGCACCGTCAGGTTGCCCGTGCCGGAGTCGGGCGTCGCCGTCGCATTGGCGGTCGGGGCACGCTCGCCCTCGTTGATCGCGTTGATCTTGTAGACGGCCGAGTTCTCGTTGCCCGTGAAGTAGCCCCCGTTGCCGTAGTCGAGCACGTAGAGCGAGCCGTCGGGGCCGAACTCCATGTCCATCGCGGCGTAGAGCGTCATCGAGTCGAAGAACGTGTCGATGCCGGTGATCTTGCCGGTCGAGTCCATCGGGATGTCGCGGATCCAGCCGCGGGTCCACTCCCCGGCGAAGAAGTGGTTGTCGAAGTACTCGGGGAACTTCACGTCGGAGGCGAGGTCGGGGTCGTAGTTGTAGACCGGGCCGGCCATCGGGCCCTCGCCGCCGCCACCGAACTCGTTGGTGGTGACGCCGTTGTAGGTGACGTTGCCGCCGTCGTAGGCGATCCACGCCGGCTGCGCGGGCGGCAGGTTGGTCAGGCCGGTGTTGCGCGGGCTGTTGTTGACCGGGGCCGCGCAGTTGAACTTCGGACCGGTCGCGTTCGTGGCGAAGTTCCAGTCGTTGTAGGTCTCGGCCGCGGTGTTGTTGCCCGTGCAGTAGGGCCAGCCGAAGTTGCCGGCGGCCTTGATCTGGTTGAACTCCACGATGCCGCCGGGGCCGCGGTTGGCGTTGGCGCCACCGGCGTCGGGGCCGTACTCGCCGAGGTAGACGTAGCCGGTGCGCTTGTCGACCGTCATGCGGAACGGGTTGCGGAAGCCCATGGCGTAGATCTCGGGCCGCGTCTTGCCTGCGGCGTCGGCGTCTTCGTCGAAGAGGTTGCCGTCGGGGATCGTGTACGTCGCCGTGGTCGCGTTGGGCGTGATGCGCAGGACCTTGCCGCGCAGGTCGTTGGTGTTCGACGAGCTGCGCTGGGCGTCGTAGGCCGGGTTGCGGGTCAGCCGGTCGTCGAGCGGGGCGTAGCCGTCGGAGGCGAAGGGGTTGGAGTCGTCACCGGTGGACAGGTAGAGGTTGCCCTCGGCGTCGAAGTCGATGGCCCCGCCGGCGTGGCAGCAGATGCCGCGGTCGGCCTCGACGCGCAGCAGCTCCTGCTCGGTCGAGGGCACCAGGGCGTCGTTGACCATCTTCATGCGGGTCAGGACGTTGTAGCCCTTCCACGTCTCGAACTGCGCGGCGGTGCCGTCGTTCGGCGCATCGCCGGCCGGGGTGTTCAGCGGCGGGGCGTAGTAGAGGTAGACCCAGCCGTCCTCCTCGAAGGTCGGGCTGACCGTGAGGCTCTGCAGGCCGTCCTCGTCGTGGGAGTAGATCGGCACGTCGTAGAGCTCGGTGGTGTTGCCGTCGAGGTCGGTGAGGAAGATCCGGCCGTCGCGGGCGTTGTGCAGCACGCGACCGTCGGGCAGCACCGAGATGCTCATCGGCTCGCCGACCTTGTCGACGCCCTTGGCCAGCGTGACCTGCTCGAACGACTCGTCACCCGGCGGCACCGGGGTGCAGGCGTCGGGGGCCTGCTCGGCGGCGTACTGGATGCCGCCGAGCAGGTGCAGCTCGAAGAGCGGCTCGGAGAACGAGGCCTGCGTGTGGCCACCACCGGTGTAGAAGCTGCGGCCGCCGTCGAACTCCTGGTACCAGGCGATCGGGTGGTCGTCGTCGGTGGTGTTGCCGTCGACCTCGTCGTACGTCGACTCGTCGAGGGAGGCCAGGACGTTGATGTTGGAGTTGGACCGCGGGGAGTAGTCCGGCACCGTGGCGGGGCCGTTGCCACCCACGAACGGCAGGGAGCCGCCGGCGAAGGTGCCCTCGGTCGGCTGGAAGTTGTACCACTCGTCGGTGCGCGTCCAGCGGTCCGGCAGGGCGCACGTGGACGCCGTCGTCGTGTCCTCGACGTCGATCGTCGCGGTCGGCGTGCCGGCCGGGTGGTTGCGGAAGTAGGCGCCGACGAGCTTGCCGTACCAGGGCCAGGTGTACTCGGTGTCGGAGGCCGCGTGGACGCCGACGTAGCCACCGCCGCCCTTGATGTAGTTCTCGAACGCCGTCTGCTGGGTCGCGTTGAGCACGTCGCTGGTGGTGGAGAGCCACACCACAGCCTCGTACTTGTCGAGCTCGGTGGCGTTGAAGACCGTGGAGTCCTCGGTCGCGGTGACGGTGAAGCCGTACTGCGCACCGAGCTTCTGGATGGCCCGGACGCCCGCGGGGATCGAGTCGTGGCGGAAGCCGGCCGTCTTGGAGAAGACCAGGACGTCGTAGGTCGGGGCCACGCGGCGCAGCGGCTGAGCGGCGTCGGGCAGGCCCTCGGGCAGGTCGCGCAGTACCTCGGGCAACGACGACGACGTCGTGTCCATGACGTAGGGCGCGAGGTCGGGCTGGGCGGGTGCGGCCTGTGCGGGAGCGGCGGCCATGACGCCACCGGTGACGGCGACGGCAGCGACGCCGGCGACGAGCGACCGGGCGCGGACCCTCAGGTGGGACACGGGTGATCGGAACCTTCTCATGCTGATCTGCCTTCTGTGGCGTGGTGCAGCTGTGGGCGGGTGGGGCGCACCGCCCGGCACCCGTGGGTGGGGTGCCGGGCGGTGCGTCATGGACGGGCGGTCAGCGGCGGATCCGGAAGGTCCACGTCTTCACCGTGCGGTTGCCGGCTTCGTCGACCGCCACGAGGCGGACGGTGTGCTTGCCGAACGACATGCGCTGGCGCGACTTGAAGGTGAGCTTGCCAGTGCTGGGGTTGAAGCTGATCGAGCGTGCCTTCCCGTCGACCCGCAGGGTCACGCTGCCGGCCGAGAGCCGGCCGGCGTCGCGGACGGTGGCCCGGATCGTCGGGGTGCGACCCTTGACGGCACCCTTCGGGCCGATCGCGCTCACCGACGGGCCACGGGTGTCGACCCGGAACGTGCGCACGGCCGGGCTGGCGTCGCGGTTGCCGGCGGCGTCGACCGCGCGGACCATGAGCCGGTAGCTGCCGTCGCGCAGGTTGCGGTAGGTCGTGACGGTCGAGCAGGGCTTCCACCCGGCACCGTCGAGGCTGCACTCGAAGGTGCTGCCCACCTCGGTGGAGCCGAAGCGGAACGACGCCGTGCGGTTGCCGGTGACGCCGGACGGACCGGACACCACGCGGGTGTCGGGCGCCTCGGTGTCGGGCTGCTCCGGGACCTCGCCCTCCTCGACGACGACGCGGACCGTGGCCGTGGCGCTCGGGTGCTCACCCTCGTGCTCACCGTCGTGGCGGGCGTGGGCGTCGTGACCGTCGTGGCCGCCGCCACCGGCCGCGGGGTGCGGGCCGGCGTGGGTGACCGTGACGACCGCGTCGTAGGTGCCCGCCTCGGTGTAGGTGTGCTCGGGCGAGGCGCCGGTGCCGGTGGTGCCGTCGTCGAAGTCCCACTCGTAGGTGAGCTTGTCGTCGTCGACCGGCGTGTAGTCGGCGCAGGCGATCCGGCCGGCACCCATGTCGGGCTGGTGGACGACGAGCGAGACGGCCTTGTCACCGGCACGCTGCGGGTCCGTCACCGCGACCGAGGCCTTGCCCTCGGCGTCGGAGGTGAAGGTCAGCCAGATCTCGTTGGCCTCCTCGAACGGCTTGTCCTCGTCGAAGCGGTAGTGCGCCCCGGCGTTGTTGTCGGCGCACGACTGCTCGTGCACGTGCACCATGTGCGTCGAGTTCGGCTTGACGCCCGACAGCTCGAGGAACGTGTCGGTCGAGGCACCCCAACGGGTCATCGTCGTGGTGCCCTCGACGTCGTCCCAGGCACCGACGCCGTTGGCGAAGACCTTCAGGTCGCCGCCGACGGTGGTCGGCTGCGACACCTCGGTGTCGAAGCTGACCGGCAGCGGGGCCTCGCCGGTGGACGGCGCGGCGCTCGCGGTGAGCTCGATCTCGCGGACCGGCTCCTCCGGCTCGGGGTCGACCGGCGGCTCGCCGCCGACGACGATCCGGAACGACCGCTTGCCGACGTTGCCCGACGGGTCGGTCGCGCTGAAGGTGGCGGTGTAGACGCCGGGCTTGGCGTAGGTGTGGTTGCCACGCGTGCCGTCGACGATGTTCGTCGCGGTGCCCGGGTCGCCGAAGTCCCACTTGTACGTCATGTCGTCGTTCTGCGGGTCCTCGGCGCTGCCGGTTCCCGTGACGTTGAGCGGGGCGTCGCCGGCCTGGGTGCTGACCCCGGCTCGCACGAGCGGTGCCTGACCGCCGGTCACGGTGATCTCGAACTCGCGCTTGAACTCACCGCCGCGCCCGTCCTTCACGGTCAGCGTCGGCCAGTAGCGGCCGGGCTGGCTGTAGGTGTGGTGGGCGTGGTCGTGGGTGTCGACCGCCGTGCCGTCGCCGAAGTCCCAGGCGTAGGTCAGCGGGTCGCCGTCGGCGTCGCTGGCTCGCGCCTCGAAGTGGACGTAGAGCGGGGCCCCACCGGTACGCGGGTCGACGAGCGGGTTCGCCGTCGGCGCGCTGTTGACCGGCTCGGGGTCGCCCTCCTCGACGACGACCGTGCCCTGCATCGTCGCGCCGTGGATGACGCAGATGTAGTAGTAGGTGCCGGGCTTGGTGAAGGTGTAGCGCACCGGCGCGCCACCGGGGTCGCGCACGGCCTGCAGGGGCGGGTCCCAGGTCGCGAACCCGCTCTGGTCGCGCGAGGTGAGGTCGTGGCTCATCGTGGCCCGGTCGAACTGCCACTCGACCGTGTCGCCGACCTTGACCTTGACCTCCGAGGTGCCGGTGGACTCGGCGACCCACGCGCTGGTGGGCGAGTCGACGGCGTCGACCACCCAGGTGCGCGGGCCCTGCTGACCCTGGACGACGATCTCGACCGTGTCGGTGCCGGTGGCGCCGTCGGGGTCGGTCGCGGTCACCGTCGCGGTGTAGGTGCCGGCCTGGGTGTAGGTGTGGCTGACGGTCTCGCCGGTGGGCGTGCCACCGCCGCTCGCGTCGCCGAAGGCCCAGGTGTAGACGAGCTCGTCGCCGTCGGCGTCGGTGCCCTCGGCGGTGAAGTCGACCTCGAGCGGAGCGGTGCCGGTGAGCGGCGTCGCGGACGCCGTCACCTCGGGCGCGGTGTTCTCCGAGCACTCACGCTCGGGCCCGACGGCGAACCAGTCGTACTCGGCGGTCGCCACGGTGCCACCCTGACCACGCAGGGCGTAGGGCCCGACGAACGAGCCGGTACCGAAGCCGCGTCGGTCGTCACCGGCCGACTCCCAGGTCTCGCCGTCGACGGAGAACTCACCGCGGTAGGTGACGCCGTCGGCCGACGAGATCCGCAGGTACACGGTCTCGGGGAAGTCGCCGGGCAGGAACGGGCCACCGAAGTCGCCGCCCGGTCCGGAGTGCCAGTTGCCCGAGAAATCGTTGTTGCCTCCCTCGTTGCGCAGGAACTCGACCCAGCGGTTGCCGCTGCCCTTGTTGACGAAGGCGAGCTTGAGGTAGCCGCCGCCGGTCGGGTTGTGCATCACGAGTCCGGCCTGCTGGCCCTCGGCGGTCGTCGCGAGCCTCATCTTCGTGACGGCCGTGTAGGGGCCCTCGGGCAGGCTCTGCAGGATCAGGTTGGGCGAGCCCTCCGTGAGCTCACCGGGACCGGTCTGCAGCTTGAGCTTGCCGTCCTCGACCTTCATCAGGTCGGGGTTGGCGCGCAGGATGCCGTTCCAGCGGGTGGTGTCGAGCGCCGCGGCGAAGTCGTCGCCGCGCGAGCACGACGTGACCGTGGGCTCGACCGCCGGCACCTCGGGTCGGACCTCGACCGGCTCGCCGGCGAAGCGGACGTAGTCGTACTTCGCGGTCACCGCGGTGGGCGAGGCACCACGCAGGGCCATGACGCCGACGCGCGGGGCGTCGATGCCGGCCAGGGCGCGGGCGTCGCCGACCTGGGTGAACTCCTCGCCGTCGGTGGAGTACCAGCCCGTGAGCTGGGTGCCGTCGGAGGCGAAGCGCAGCCAGAACGTCGTCGGGAAGTCGGCCGGCAGGAAGGGCCCGCCGAAACCGCTACCGCCGCTGTGCCAGTTGCCGTTGAAGTCGAAGGAGTTGTTGGGGTCGCTGCTCTTGAGGAACTCGATCCACTCGTTGCCCTCGTTGCTCTTGCGGACGAACATCAGCTTCGCGAAGCCCGACCCGCCGGCACCGGCGACCACGAGTCCGGCCTGCTGGCCCTCCTCCCTCGGGTCGAAGGTCAGCTTGCTCGTGACCTCCCACTCGCCCTCCGGGACCGCCTGGGTGATGAGGTTGGGCGCCGAGTTGTACTCGCCCAGACCGGCCTGCAGGTTGAGCGAGCCGCCACCGACGTCGTAGAGCTCGGTGTTCTCGCGTCGCACGCTCCACAGGCAGTTGTCGCGCAGGTCGCCGTCGTCGAACTCGTCGGAGCGTCGGGTCTGGCCGCACGGCGGCTCCTCGCCCTCGGTGACGCCGGAGATCGCGAAGATGTGCAGCTTGGCGTCGACCGGCAGCTTGATGCTGACGACGTCCTTGTCCTGCAGCGCGACCTGCTGCTGCCAGATGGAGACCGCCGGCCCGGTGTCGCCACCGCTGTTGTGCCGGTGTGGCATGGCGATCGCGATGCCCTCGCCGAACTTCGGCGCGACGGCCCAGTCGGTGAAACGCAGCTGCACCGTGGACGTCGAACCGTCTCCGTAGGTGATGGTCGCCGGCTGCTGGACGTCGCCGTTGTGGGCCGAGGCCAGGATGCTGAGGCCGGAGAACCGGCCCGAGGGCAGCGGGATCGTCTGGCCGTTGGCCTCGACGTTGTTGTTGCGCCCGTCGACCGGGCTCGGGAACTCGTGGTCGACGCCGTTGACGACGAGCGAGCCGCCGTTGGCGCGCACGGCCTCGGGCAGCGTCTCGGACGCGTAGGCCCAGCCGCCGCCGTCGAAGTTGCCGTTGCCGGGGTTGGCGTGGGTCGAGATGCCGTCGTTGTTGAAGAACGACGTCAGGTCGGCGACCGCACGGCACACCCCGGACTCGAGGGCGCGCACCCGCACCGTGGTGGTGCCGGTGTTGCCGTCGGGGTCGGTGACGACGAGCGTGGCGGTGTAGGTGCCGGGCGTGGTGTAGGTGAAGGTCGGGCTCGCCTCGGTGGAGGTGTCGGCGTCACCCTCGACGCCGAAGTCCCAGGCGTAGGTGACGGCCTGGCCCTGCGGGTCGACGGCGGTGCCGGAGAAGGCGACCTCGACGGGGGCGATGCCGCAGCTCGGCGTGGCCGTGGCGGTGGGCACCGGGTCGGTGAGCACCGTGACGGCGGAGGCCTCGACGGCCTGGCCGCGGGTGCCGTCGACGTCGATGGGCGTGACCTTCGCGGCGTAGCTGCCCTTGGCCGTGTAGGTGTGCTTGATCGTCGCGGCACCGGTCGTCTTCGGGGAGCCGTCGCCGAAGTCCCACTCGTAGGTGAGGGCGTCACCCTGGCGGTCGATACCCTCGGCGACGAAGGTCGCCTCGAGCGGGGCCGCGCCACGGGCCGGCGTCGCCGTGACCTTGTTGACGAACGGCTCGTCGATCTCGAGCTCGCGGATCTGCACGTTGCGGAACGAGACGACGTCGGCGTCGCCGTGGTTCTGCAGGCCGACGTAGCCGGTGATGCCGCGCGAGCCGTCGGAGGTGTAGCGGTTGACCTCGACGCCGTTGAGCGTCATCACGTAGGTCTGGCCGGTCACGCGGATCTCGTAGTCGTTCCACTCACCGATCGGCTTGGCGTTGCGACGGTCCTCACGGTCGAAGTTGTAGACCGATCCGGTCTTCTGGGGCTCGTCGTTGGGCTGCCCCTCCTTGATCTGGATCTCGTGACCGTCGTCGACGGCGTTGAACGGGTCGTTGCCGGGGTCGGGGAAGCGGGTGAAGACACCGGAGTTGTCGCCCTCGTCGCTCAGCTTGAACTGCAGCTTCATCGAGTAGTCGTCGTACTGCTGGGTGGTGTTCCACAGCAGGCCGAGACCACCGAACGAGGTCAGCGTGCAGTCCTCGACGACGAAGCCGCCCGGACCCGACTGCTTCCAGCCGTCGAGGTTGCGGCCGTTGAAGAGCAGCTCGTAGCCGGCGTCGGCCGTGGGCAGCGTGGCGCAGGCGCGCCGCACGATCACCTGGACGGTCTTGCTGCTGCTCTTGCCGGTGGTGTCGGTGGCGGTGACCCGGGCGGTGTAGGTGCCGGGGGCCTGGTAGGTGTACGAGACGTTCTGGCCCGTGGCCTTGTCGGTCTCGGTGCCGGCGACGCCGAAGTCCCAGGTGTAGGTGATCGCGTCGCCGTCGGCGTCGGTCGCCTGCGCGGCGAACTGGACGGCGAGCGGGGCGGCACCGTCGGTCGGGGTGGCCGTGGCGGCGGTGATGAACGGGGCGACGTTGGAGGCGATGCCCGAGCCGGTGAAGCGCACCTCGTCGAAGTTCATCTCACCACTGCCGGTGTAGACGAAGAAAAGCGGGCGGCCGCCCTGGTCGGCCACGCGGCTGGTGATCTCGCCGGTGACGGTCTTGTAGTAGTAGAGGCCTTGCGTGCCGCCGTTGAGCGGGATGCGGGCGGCGACCGGTCCGTTGGCCGCGCCGGCCCGGACCTCGATGGCCGCACCGGCGGCCGGGTTGCCGGAGTAGGTGACCGCGATCGAGCTCATGCCCGACAGGCTCATCGGGTTGTAGGAGATGTGGTCGTTGTTCCCCATCCCGGTGATGATGCCGCCGGCGCCGGGACGCGTGCCCGACTTGTCGTCGTAGCCGGTCTCGCTGACGCCGGAGCGACCGTTGCTGTGCTCGGCCTGCTTGCGCTTGGGCTGCAGCGTGATCAGGTCACGACCGGTGAGGGGGCCGTTGGCACCGTTGCTGCCGCCGCGGTCGGTGTAGGTCGCGGCCAGCTGGCCGTAGATGTTGGCGTCCTCACCGTGGTCGGTGGAGTCGGACATCGTCATCGTGCCCGCGCACCCGAACTCGCTCTGCAGCGGGTGGGCGTGGATGTCGTGACCGAGGCCCTCGGAGACCTCGACGCGGGCACAGTCGACGGTCTCCTCGCCGTCGGTGACCGTGACGTCGTAGTCGACGTCGTCGCCAGGGGCGAAGAAGCCGCCGTCGATCGGCGCGGTGAAGTCGAGGACCGGACGCGTGTTGCCGACGTTGACGATGACCTGGCCCGTGGCCGTCTTGCCGGTCGAGTCGGTCACCTTGAGGGTGGCGGAGTAGTCGCCGGCCGCGGAGTAGGTGTAGGTGGGGTTGGCCGCGGACGAGTCCGGGGTGCCGTTGTTGTCGAAGTCCCACGAGTAGGTCATCGTGTCGCCGTCGGGGTCGACGGTGCCCGCGCTGGAGAACGTGACGGTGAGGGGCGTCTTGCCCTCGGACGGCGTCGCGGCGACCTTGACCTGCGGGGCCGAGCCGTTCACGGCGTAGTCGATGCGGACGAGCTTGGTGTCGGGCGAGCCGGAGAAGAAGCCCGAGCCGTACTCGAGCACGTAGAGCGAGCCGTCGGGGCCGAACTCCATGTCACCGGGGGCGAAGAAGCCCTGCATGAACGTGTTGATCGAGGCGATGGAGCCGTCGGGGTTGGTGCGGACCTCCTTGATCCAGCCGCGGCTCATCTCGGAGATGAAGACCGAGCCCTCGAAGTGGGCCGGGAAGGCGGTGTCCTTCGTCATCGTGTTGCGCGACTGGCGGTAGACCTGCGCGCCCGTGGGCGTCGAGCCCTCGACCTGGGGGTACTTGAACGGGGCCGAGGTGGAGTAGGGGATCCAGGCGTCGGTCATCGGCGGCAGGTCGGTGAGGCCGGTGTTGTTGGGCGAGTCGTTGACCCCGGTCATGCCGTTGGGGTCGTTGCAGGGGAACCGCTTGAGGCTGCCGTCGGGGTTCTTCTTGGCGGTGTTGGTGACGAAGTCCCAGTCGACGTAGGCGCCACCGAAGTCCTGCTTGGTCAGGTCGTCGCCGACCTCGCCGCCGCAGTAGGGCCAGCCGCCGTTCATGGCCTCGGTGGTGCGGTTGAACTCCTCCTGGTGCCGCGGGCCACGACCGGGGTCGTTGCTGCGCGAGTCGGGGCCGACCTCGCCCCAGTAGACGGCGTCGGACTCGGGGTCGGTGCCGAGGCGGTAGGGGTTGCGCAGGCCCATGACGTAGATCTCGGGCCGGGTCTTGGCGGCGTCGGCGGTGGGGTACTTGGCGGTCGGGTACTTGCCGCCCTCGCCGAACAGGTTGCCGTCGGGGATGTCGTAGGACATGCCGGTGCTCGACTCGGGCGGGTTCTCGTCACCGAGGTCGTCGGCGCGCGGGATGATGCGCAGCATCTTGCCGCGCAGGTCGTTGGTGTTGCCCGCGGAGTCCTGGGCGTCGTAGTCGTTGCGACCGGGGCGCTCGTCGTGCGGCGAGAAGCCGCCGTTGTCGGACGACGAGGTGTTGTCGCCGGTGGTCAGGTGGAGCACGCCCTCGCCGTCGAACTGCAGCGAGCCGGCCGAGTGGCAGCAGATGTTGCGCTGCGTGCCGACGTGCAGGATGACCTTCTCGCTGGCCTTCGAGATCGACACGGCCCCGGTCTGGGCGTTCTCCTCGAGCGTGAGGCGCGAGAGTCGGTTGGCGTTCAGCGACTTCGGCTGCGGGGCGTAGTAGACGTAGATGTGGTTGTTGGTGGCGAAGTCGGGGTCGAGCGTGATGCCGAGGCCGCCGTCCTCCAGGCCGCTCCAGACGTCGAGCTGCGCGGCGAGCATGATGATCTCGATCGAGCCGTCGGCCGGGTCGTACATCTGGATGTCGCCGGCGCGGGTGATGAAGAAGACCCGGCCGTCGGGGGCGACGGTGAGCTCCATGACCTCGCCGAGCGTGTTGCCCTGGCCGAGGACGACCTTCTGGAACTTGCTGAGGTCGGGCGGGTCGTCTGCCTTCGCCGCCGCCGCCGGGGCGGCGTCGACGGCCACCGGGGCGTCGGCGACGTCGACGGCGCTGGGCGCCGCCACGGGCGCGGCCGCGGCCGTCGAGGTGGGCAGGAGGCCCATCACGCCGGCGGCCAGCGCGGCGACGAGGCCGAGCGCCAGGCCGCGCCGCGGCGATCCGGTGGTGCTGCGAGTGGTCCGGGATGTGCGGGTGGTGCGACGGGGGTGGGAGCTCCCCGAGTGTTCCGAGTGGTGCGGCATGCGCGACGTCGCCCTTCTGGGTGTGTCGGGCGTCACTCGCGCCCGTGGCAGTCGTCACATTAAAGAGGCGCTTTTGACGGCGTCAAGGCATAAGTCGCGCTGATTTCGCCGATCGTCGATCGGTTGTCGAGGTCAACGATGACGGAACTCCGGGCATGCCGACGACCCCGATGTGCGGGCGCACACCGGGGTCGTTCGGGACGGTGGTCCTAGGCGGGGATCTCCTGCCAGGCACGGGTGTCACTGCTGGTCTCGACGGCACCCAGCACGCGCTGGACGTGCAGCCCGTCGGCGAAGGTGGGCGCCGGGTCGACGCCCTGGGCGATGGCGTTGACGAGGTCGACGGCCTGGTGGGTGAAGCCGTGCTCGTAGCCGAGGCCGTGGCCGGGGGGCCACCACGCGCCCACGTAGGGGTGGCCGGGCTCGGTGACCAGGATGCGGCGGAAGCCGGCGGTCTCGTCGGGCTCGGTGGCGTCGAAGAACTCCAGGACGTTCATGTCCTCGAAGTCGAAGGCGAGGCTGCCGCGTGAGCCGTTGATCTCGATGCGGATGGCGTTCTTGCGGCCGGTGGCGAAGCGGGTGGCCTCGAAGA
>NZ_JBDUUE010000010.1:0-69140 GCF_039939255.1 Nocardioides secundeburneus | reverse complement strand
AGCCGCCGGCACCAAGGTCACCGTCAAGCCGGTCATCGACCTCGCCGAACCAGCCGAGACACCCGCCTACCGACCCAGTGATGCGATCCGTGAACGCGTCACGCTCCGCGACCGGTGCTGCGTGTTCCCCGACTGCACCCGACGCCGGGTCGACCTCGATCACATCGTGGCGTGGGAGTCCGGTGGCATCACCGCCACCTGGAACCTCGCCCTGCTCTGCCGACGCCACCACCGCGCCAAGACCCACGGCCAGTGGGCCTACCGAATGGTCGAACCCGGCCTCTACACCTGGACCAGCCCCATCGGCACCGAGAAGACCGTCGACCGACGTCCACCACCCGGCACCCGAGCCCGCCGACATCCCTGACCGCCCCACCAGCCCGCCGTCCACCCCGACCGCGGGCTACCGGCGCGCCACCCTGCCAGGCTGACCTCATGAGGTTGCCCATGAAGGCTGCGCAGGGCGTGCGTGACGGGTCGGTGACGTTGGCGTTCCGGCGGTGGCAGCGCCAGGACGTCAAGCCCGGCGCGGTGTTCACCTCGTCGAGCGGGCTGGTGCGGGTGGAGTCCGTCAAGGTCGTCGACGCCGCCGAGATCACCGACGAGGAGGCCGTGCGGGCCGGGTGGGCCGACGCCGACCGGTTGCGCCGCCGTCTCGCGGGCGACGCCGACGAGCCCGGCCTCACGACGTACAAGGTGACGGTCTCGTGGGCGGGGGAGGACCCGCGCCTGGCCCTGCGCGCGAGCGCCAACCTGAGCGACGACGACGTCGCCGGCCTCGACCGGCGGCTCGAGCGGCTCGACCGGGCCAGCAGCCACGGCCGGTGGACGATCCGCTACCTGCGGCTGGTCGAGGCGCACCCCGAGCGCCGTGCGCCCGACCTGGCCGAGATGGTCGGTCGCGAGACGGCGCCGTTCAAGATCGACGTCCGCAAGCTCAAGAACCTCGGCCTGACCATCAGCCACCGGGTCGGCTACGAGCTCTCGCCGCGCGGTGCGGCCTACCTCGCCCGCACCACCCGGTCGGACCACGACGGCTGACCGACCGGCCACTCCTGCCACGAACGCCGGACGCCGCCGCCGGGCCCGCCTAGCGTCGTCACCATGCCTCGGTCCCCCCGCCGGGCAGCCGTCCTGGCCTGCCTCCTCGTCCTCGCCGTCGTGTCGCCCCTCGCGCCCGCCCACGCGGCGCCACCGGAGCCGCTCGCCGACTACCAGCCGGCCGCGCACTGCGCCCCGAAGGCCAAGCCCGGCACGCGGGTGCTGGCCCGCTGGCTCGAGCGCCGCTACGGCAGCCGCACCACGATCTCGCGCAGCTGCACGCCCGGCGGCGACGTCTCCTCGGAGCACCAGGAGGGCCGCGCGATCGACTGGTTCGCCGACGCCCGGACGCCGGCCGGACGCGCCTCGGCACGGGCACTCCTCGACGCGCTGCTCGCTCCGGACGCCGCCGGCAACGTCGCCGCCAAGGCCCGCCGCATGGGCGTCATGTACGTGATCTGGAACGACCGCATGTACGCGGCGTGGGACGCGTTCCGGCCTGGGCCCTACCTGAGCTCGTCGTGCCGCAACCGCCGCACCTGCTCACCGACGCTGCGGCACCGCGACCACGTGCACATCTCGCTCACGCGCCGGGCCGCGCGGGGCCTGACGTCGTGGTACCTCGCGCGCTGACCCTGCTCAGTCCTCGGGCAGGTCCGCGAACGCCTTCTTCATCTCGCGGTACCAGCCGAGCGACCTCTTCGGGTGCCGCCAGCGGCCCTTCATGTCGTCGCGCGCCGGCTGGTGGCTGGCGTCACCGGCCTTCTCGGCCTCCTTCAGGTGCTGGTCCTGGGCGTTGATGACGTCGTCGGCGGTCTCGCCGCGGTGGGCGAGGTCGCACGGGCCACCGAGCTGCCGGCAGGTCATGGTCTTCACGTCGGTCTCCTCGATCGGGTGGTGGGCACTGGACGGGCGATGGGTCCACTACTCCGACGACCGGGACGGCGTCGGTGTGACCACGCCGCCCCGGCGCCGCACGACCTGCGCGAGCACGTCGTCGTCGGCGCGGAAGGTGATCGCCTGCACCCGACCGCCGGCGACCTCGAAGTCGAACACGACCCGGGCCGTGCCGCGGTCGAACCAGGCGTGACCGGGGCGGCGTCCGACCTCGGGGCCGACGAAGACCGGGAGGGCGGCATGGGCGCTGCCGTCGAAGAACGCCGCGATCTCCTCGCGGCCCTCGATGCCCGGCGGGGTGCCGACGAGCACGGCGGCGGCGTCGGCGCCGACGGTGGCGTCGGGGGCGAGCAGATGCAGCAGGCGCTCGAGGTCGCCGCCCCGGGCCGCGGCCATGAACGCGTCGACGACCTCCCAGTCGGCCAGCGCGTCGTCCGGGCGCGGCGGCGCGACCTTCGCGCGGGCCCGCGAGGCCAGCTTGCGCGCGGCCGCCGGCGTCGCGTCGAGCAGCGTGGCGATGGTGTCGAACTCGAACCCGAAGCTGTCGCGCAGCACGAACGCCACCCGTTCGCGTGGCGTGAGCCGGTCGAGGACGACGTGCAGCGCCAGGCCCACCGTGTCGGCGAGCGCGACGTCGTCGGCCGGGTCGCCGCCGGCGTCGTCGAGAGCGGCGTCCGGCTCGTCGACCGGCACCGGCGTGCGGGCCTTCAGCCGGTCGAGGCACAGCCGCGTCGTGACGGTCGTCAGCCAGGCGGCCAGGTTGTCGATCGTCGTGCCGGCCGCGCTCGCGCGGTGCAGCCGCAGCCACGCCTGCTGGACGACGTCCTGGGCCTCGGCGTGGTCGTCGAGCACCCTCTCGGCGATCGCCTGCAGTCGGGGCCGCTCGGCCTCGAACTCCTCGGTCCGCTCCACGGGAGTGCCCGTGCGTCAGGCGGCGGTGCGGCTCAGCCCGCCCACTCCGCGTTCCAGCCGTCGACCTCGTCGGCGCCGCGGGCGGCGGGGCCGGTGTAGACGGCGGAGGGGCGGATCAGGCGGCCGGTCATCTTCTGCTCGAGGATGTGGGCCGACCAGCCGCCGGTGCGGGCGCAGGTGAACATCGAGGTGAACATGTTGGCCGGCACCTCGGCGAAGTCGAGCACGATCGCGGCCCAGAACTCGACGTTGGTCTCGAGCACGCGGTCGGGACGACGCTCGCGCAGCTCCTTCAGCGCGGCCTGCTCGAGGGCCTCGGCGACGGCGTAGCGCGGGGCGTCGAGCTCCTTGGCGGTGCGGCGCAGCACGCGGGCGCGGGGGTCCTCGGCGCGGTAGACGCGGTGGCCGAAGCCCATGAGGCGCTCGCCGGAGTCGAGCAGGCCCTTGACGTAGGCGGTGGCGTCGCCGGACTTCTCGACGTCCTCGATCATCGTGAGCACACGGGCGGGGGCGCCGCCGTGCAGCGGGCCGGACATCGCACCGATGGCGCCGGAGAAGGCCGCCGCGACGTCGGCGCCGGTGGAGGTGATGACGCGGGCGGTGAAGGTGGAGGCGTTCATGCCGTGCTCGGCGGCCGACGACCAGTAGGCGTCGATCGCGTGCGCGTGCTTGGGGTCGGCCTCGCCCTTCCAGCGGATGAGGAACTTCTCGGCGAGGGTCCTGCCCTCGTCGACGACCTTCTGCGGGACGACGGGCTGGTGCAGGCCACGGGCGGACTGCGCGGCGTAGGAGAGCACCATGACCGCGAGGCGGCCGATGTCGTCGCGGGCCTGCTCGTCGCTGATGTCGTAGGTCTGGCCGAAGCCGAAGGCCGGGGCGAGCATCGCGACGGCGGCCTGGACGTCGACGCGCACGTCGCCGGTGTGCACCGGGAGGTTGTAGGGCTCGGCCGGCGCGAGGCCGGGGGTGTAGGAGCCGTCGATGAGCAGGCCCCACACGTTCTCGAACGGGACGCGTCCGACGATGTCCTCGATGTCGACACCGCGGTAACGCAGCGCCGAGCCCTCCTTGTCGGGCTCGGCGATCTGGGTCTCGAAGGCGACGACCCCTTCCAGTCCGTGGTGTACCTCGGTCATGGCAGAGCCGCTCCTTCACGCGTCGGGGGGATCCTCAGTGGGTCCGTCGGGCATTCTGCACCAACGCGGCTACGGTCGGCCCATGGGTGAGTTGAACGACGACCTGGCCGCTGCCCGCGAGGAGTACGCCGCCGGCGGGCTCCTGGAGGACGACCTGGCGCCCGACCCGATCAGCATGTTCGAGCGGTGGTACGACGACGCGCGCACCGCCGGCCTCCACGAGCCCAACGCGATGGTCGTCGCCACGGTCGGCGCCGACGGCCAGCCGGCGGCCCGGGTCGTGCTGCTCAAGGGCGTCGGGGCCGACGGCTTCCGGTTCTTCACCAACACCGCCTCCCGCAAGGGCGCCGAGCTCGCCGTCGAGCCCCGCTGCGCGCTGCTGTTCCCGTGGCACCCGCTCGAGCGCCAGGTGCGCGTCGACGGCGTCGCGACGCCGCTGCCGCGGGCCGACGTCGAGGCCTACTTCGCCCAGCGCCCGCGCGGGTCGCGGCTCGGCGCGTGGGCCTCGCACCAGTCGCACGAGGTCGCCTCGCGCGCCGAGCTGGCCGAGGCCTACGACGCGGTCGAGCAGCGCTTCGACGGAGTCGACGACGTCGCGCCCCCCGACGAGTGGGGCGGCTACCTCGTGCGCCCCGAGGCCGTGGAGTTCTGGCAGGGCCGCCCGAGCCGCATGCACGACCGCCTCGTCTACCGGCGCACCGCCGACGGCGCCGGCTGGACGACGCTCCGCCTCGCGCCGTAGGGGCCTGGCCCACTCGGACTAGTCCGCGCGATCCTTCGGTCAGACCTCGCGCCACGCCCTTGCCGGGCGGCCGGTCAGCCCGTCCACTGGGAGCACCATGCGCGCTCGGTCCCCCCACCTCGTCCTGGTCGCCGCGGCCTCCGCCGTCCTCGCGACCCTGTCCTTCGTGCCCGCGGCCCCCGGCTCGGCCGCGGCCGTCGTCGGCGACCCCCGCAACGTCGACGTCGACGTCCGCTCGGGCGGTGCACCGGCGTTCACCGTGACGTGGGCACCGCCGACGGCGGGCAGCCCGACGTCGTACGAGGTCGTGGTCGACGGCTCCGTGCGCGCCACGGTCGACGGCGCCACCCGGCGCGCGACGGTCGAGGGCCTGGAGGTCGGCGGCACCTACGGCATCGCCGTCCGCTCGGTCGACGCCGGCGGCGAGCGCAGCGACGGCGTGAACCGCCGGGCGATCCTCACCTACGGCGCGGCGTCGCCGCGGCTGGCGGCCAACCCGACGAACCCGCTCGCCGGGCGTGAGTGGGGCGTGCACCTCGGCCGGTCGGAGCCGGCGTACGAGCCCTGGCTCAAGGCGAGGGGCGCGACCAAGGACGCCATCGGCCGGATCACCCTGCAGCCCAAGGCCAAGTGGTTCGGCAGCTGGATCCCGGACGGCGATGCGCAGCGGAAGGTCGCCCAGTACCTCGACGAGTCGACACGCGGAGACCGGGCCGTGCTGTCGCAGATGACGCTCTACCGCGCGGCTCCGTGGGGCGCCGCCACGCACACCCGCAAGCCGACCGCGGCCGAGTGGGCGTCGTACCAGCGCTACGTCAACGGCGTCGCGGCCGCGATCGGCGACCGGCCGATGGCCGTCGTCCTGCAGCCCGACGGCGCGTGGATGCAGGGCGCGCCCCGCGGACCGCGCTCGATCTACGCGATGGTCCGCTGGTCGGCCAACCGGCTGAGCGCGCTGCCGAACACCGCCGTCTACCTCGAGATCGGCTCGCCCGACTGGCTGCGTTTCGACCCCGCCCGCGCGGTCAGGCTGCTGCGGTCGGTGGGCATCGCGAAGGCGCGCGGCTTCGCCCTCAGCGTCACCCACATGGACTCCACCGAGTCGTCGGTGCGCTACGGCGCCCGCGTGGTCGACGCCCTCGCCAAGGTCGGCATCGCCGACAAGCACTTCGTCGTCGACACCTCCGACAACGGCCGCGGCTTCACGGTCGCCGACTTCCGGAAGGTGTACCCGGCCAGCGTGCCGATCGGCGCCGCGAAGATGTGCCGGACGGCGACCCAGAGGCTCTGCGTCGCGCTCGGCATCCCGCCGACCACCGACGTCGCCAACCCCCGCTGGGGCCTGCCGGCCGACGTCAACGCCCTGGCCGCGAAGCACGTCGACGCCTACCTGTGGATCGACCGCCCGTGGCTGCGCTGGCAGATCGCCCCGTTCGTCGTCCGGGACGCCGTCGCGCTCGCCGCCTGGAACCCATTTGCACAGACCTGAGGCACCCGCAGGTGGGCGCGGCGGCGCCGCGACGGGTTAGACAGGTCGCATGTCCCCTCACGCGCGCTTGCTCGTCGTCCTCACGCTGGTCGCCGCCGGCCTCGTGCCCGGCCTGGTCACCGCCGGAGGGGCGCGCGCCGACGCCGCCGCGCCGTCCGAGCGGTCGGCCGCGACCTACGTCGCCCAGGTGCGCCGGGCCACCAACGCCGAGCGCACGAAGCGGCAGATCCGACCGCTGCGGGCCAACGCCTGCCTGCAGAAGGCCGCGCAGCGCCAGGCGGACCGGATGGCGCGTTCCGGCCGCCTGCACCACTCGCCCGACTTCGGCGCCATCGGACGACGCTGCGGGCTGCGCGCGTGGGGCGAGAACGTCGCGCAGGGCGGCGGCAACGGCCGGGCCGTCGTGCGGCGCTGGATGGCCTCGAGCGGCCACCGCGCGAACATCCTGAACCGCGACTACCGCATCGTCGGGATCGCCGCCGTCCGGGCCCGCGGCACGTGGTGGGCCGTGCAGGTCTTCGGCCGGAAGATGTGACCCGCGCACCGGCCGAGTAGGGTCGACTGTCGTGGCAGGACCAGACTTCGACACCGAGATCAAACAGCTCCAGGCGACGATGAGCACCATCGGCCAGGTGCTCGACCTCGACGCCATGCGCGCCGAGATCGCCGAGCTCGGCGAGCAGGTCGCCGCACCCGACCTGTGGGACGACCAGGCCAACGCCACCCGCGTCACCGGCCGCCTCTCGGCCGTGCAGGGCCAGCTCGAGCGCTTCGAGGAGCTCCTCGGCCGCATCGAGGACGTCGGCGTGCTCGTCGAGCTCGGCCAGGAGGAGGGCGACGCCGACTCGCTGGCCGAGGCCGAGCGCGAGCTGGGCAAGGTCCGCGCGGCGGTCGAGAGCCTCGAGGTCCGCACCCTGCTGTCGGGGGAGTACGACGCCCGCGAGGCCATCGTGACCATCCGCTCCGGCGCCGGTGGCGTCGACGCCGCCGACTTCGCCGAGATGCTGATGCGGATGTACACCCGCTGGGCCGAGCGCAACAAGTACCCCGTCGAGGTCTTCGACGTCTCCTACGCCGAGGAGGCCGGCATCAAGTCGGCCGAGTTCGCCATCCACGCCCCCTACGCCTACGGCACGCTCTCGGTCGAGGTCGGCACCCACCGCCTGGTCCGCATCAGCCCCTTCGACAACCAGGGCCGGCGCCAGACGTCGTTCGCCGCCGTCGAGGTGGTGCCGCAGCTGGAGCAGACCGACGAGATCGAGATCGACGAGAACGAGGTCCGCACCGACGTCTTCCGCTCGGGCGGCCCCGGTGGCCAGTCGGTCAACACCACCGACTCCGCCGTGAGGCTCACGCACATCCCCACCGGCATCGTCGTGTCCTGCCAGAACGAGAAGAGCCAGCTGCAGAACAAGGCGGCGGCGATGATCGTGCTCAAGGCCAAGCTGCTGGCGCGCAAGAAGGCCGAGGAGGCGGCGCTGAAGAAGGACCTCAAGGGCGACGTCGCCGCCAGCTGGGGCGATCAGATGCGCAACTACGTGCTGAACCCTTACCAGATCGTCAAGGACCTTCGCACCGGCTACGAGACCGGCAACCCGCAGCCGGTCTTCGACGGCGAGATCGACGACTTCCTCGAGGCCGGCATCCGCTGGCGCCGGGGCCAGGAGAAGGTCGACGCCGGCTAGTCCTCCGGCTGTCCCGGCTACCCGGCCGGGGTGCTCGCGGCGTTGACCACTGCGGCGCACCAGCGGTCGGCCCGGGCGACGACGTCGTCCGACGCCGACGCCGGGGCGGTCAGCTCGCAGGTGAGCCACGCGTCGCCGAACAGCCCGCGGAACGAGACCTGCTCGCCGCGCTTGGTCGTGCAGGTCAGCGCCACCGACGGCGCCCCGTAGGGCGACGCGCCGTCGACCCGCGTGCAGCCGCGCTGGCGTGCGGCGCCGGAGACGAGGTCGGTGGCGCTCGCACGGGTCACGGGCGGGGCGAACACCCACGCCCGGGCCGAGGAGGTCGCGCTCGACCAGCCGCACCCGAACTCGTGGGCCACGTCGCGCACCCGGCCGGTGACCCGGGCCGGCTCGCCGTCGTCGTACGACGTGGTCTCGGTGGCCGGGCCGCCCAGGGCCCGCTCGACCACCTCGGGGGGCAGCGCGTCGCAGAACGAGGCCCGGGCGATCGCGGTCGTGCGGGTGTCGAGGTCGGCCAGCGGCGTGGCCGCGACGGTCGGGGGAGTGGTCGGCCCGGTGGGCTCGACCTCCGCGTCGGATCCGCCCAGCACCGCCACGGCGGCGCCGGCCACGGCCAGCACACCGACCACGAGGACGGCGAGCAGCGCGCGGTGAGCAGGACGGGACACGCCCGCCACGATAGAGGCCGGTGGAGAACCCGGCGCCACGCCGGGGAGGCCGGGGTGCGCCCCACTACCCCGTATCGTCGTGCGGGTGATTCGCTTCGAGAAGGCCACCGTGTCCTACCCCGGGCCCGGCAAGCCGGCGCTCAACCAGGTCTCGGTCGACGTCGACAAGGGGGAGTTCGTCTTCCTCGTCGGGGCCTCGGGGTCCGGCAAGTCCACCGCGCTCAAGCTGGTCCTGCGCGAGATGCGTCCCACCGGCGGCCGCGTCTACGTGGCCGGCAAGGAGATCAACCGCCTCGCCACCTGGAAGGTGCCGCGGCTGCGCCGCCAGATCGGCACCGTCTTCCAGGACTTCCGGCTGCTCAACACCAAGACCGTCGCCGAGAACGTCGCCTTCGCGCTGCAGGTGACGGGTCGCTCCGGTCGTGACATCCGCCGGCTCGTGCCCGAGACCCTCGAGCTGGTCGGGCTCGCCGACAAGGGTGCCCGCCTGCCCGACGAGCTCTCCGGCGGCGAGCAGCAGCGGGTCGCGATCGCCCGCGCGATGGTCAACCAGCCGATGATCCTCATCGCCGACGAGCCCACCGGCAACCTCGACCCGGCCAGCTCGGCCGGCATCATGACGCTGCTCGAGCGCATCAACGCCGACGGCACCACCATCTTGATGGCCACCCACGACCACGGCCTCGTCGACGTCGCCCGCAAGCGGGTCGTCGAGCTCGACCACGGCAGCGTCGTCCGCGACGAGGCCGCGGGGGCCTACGGCTTCCAGCACTGATCCTTCCCCCCGGCGTCGAGGCCTTCCCGCTCGACGCCGACCCGACGGCGCGCCCACGCCTCGGCCACACACCAGGAGCACCCCGCTACATGCGCCACCTGTTCACGAACCTGCGTCAGGGACTGCGTCGCAACCTGTCGATGCACGTCGCCGTCATCCTCACCCTCTTCGTCTCGCTGAGCCTGGCCGGCGTCGGCGTCCTGCTGTTCAAGCAGGCCCAGATCACCACCGACCAGATCGGCAGCGAGCTCACGCTCAACGTCTACCTGTGCGTGCCCGACGACCTCGACTTCCCGCAGTGCACCAGCGAGGTGACGCCCGAGCAGGAGGCGGCGATCACCACGGCCATCGAGGAGAACCCCGAGGTCGCCGACCTCGAGGTGATCAGCAAGCAGGAGGGCATCGAGACCCTCATCGACCTCGGCGAGGTGACCCGGGAGCAGACCCAGGGCGACGACGCGCTGATCACAGCGGACAACCTGCCGAAGGTGCTGCGGGTGACCCTCGAGGAGGCGAATGAGTACGACGGCGTGGTCAGCGCGGTGCAGAGCCTCGACGGCGTGCAGAACATCGTGCTCGCCGAGGACCTCGTCGGGCCGGTCTTCGGCACCATCGAGGCGATGCAGTGGGTCGCGTTCGGCGGCGCGCTGGTGCTGGTCGTCGCCGCGGTGCTGCTGGTGGCCAACACGATCCGGCTCACCGCGCTCGCGCGCCGCAAGGAGATCGAGATCATGCGCCTCGTCGGCGCCTCGCGGTTCTTCATCGCGATGCCGTTCCTGCTCGAGGCGATCTTCGACGCCGTCGTCGGCGTCCTGCTCGCCGCGGGGGCCCTCGCGGCGATGATGAAGTTCGGCATCCGCGACGAGCTGACCGAGCGCGTGCAGTCGCTGCTGTTCGTCGACTGGCCGCAGTTCTGGGAGACCGCGCTCGTCGTGGCGGTGCTCGGACCGGTCATGACCGTGCTGCCGACACTCCTGCTGACCCGCAAATACCTCAAAATCTGACCCGCGTCGCCTACCGTCGGGGCGTTCACTTCCCCGAACGAACGGCTTACCTGTGCGCTACTTCCCCAGCGCCGCACGTCAGCGCGCGACGGCGGCCTGTGCTGGCCTCGTGGCCCTGGCGGCGCTCGTGATGCCCCTGGCCCATGCCGACGACGAGAGCGACCTCGAGAAGCAGAAGGACGCGGTCAAGGGTCAGATCTCCGAGGCGACGTCCGACCTCCACGAGGCCAGCAAGGCGGTCGCCCAGGCCGTCACCCGCGTCGAGCAGGCGGAGGCGAAGCTGGCCACCGCCCGCCGCACGCTGGCCGACGTCCGCACCCGCCTCGTCGCCGCGCAGGAGCGCGACGCGACCCTGCAGGGCGAGCTGGAGGCGGCCGAGCTCGAGCTCACCCAGGCCACCGACGCGCTGGCCGCGGGCACCGCCGCCGTCGAGGCGCAGCGGGCTCAGGCGCGCCGCACGCTCGTCAGCAACTACACCCAGGGCGACGCCCGGCTGCGCGCGATCGGCTCGTTCCTCGAGAGCGGCTCGC
Source organism: Nocardioides secundeburneus (assembly GCF_039939255.1). Lineage (NCBI taxonomy): Bacteria > Bacillati > Actinomycetota > Actinomycetes > Propionibacteriales > Nocardioidaceae > Nocardioides > Nocardioides secundeburneus. The sequence goes on along the minus strand of NZ_JBDUUE010000010.1, from coordinate 58,258 downwards.
TGCAGGAGTACTCCAGCCGCCGTCTGGGCGAGCAGGTCATCACGAACGCGCAGGCCAACACCTTCGCCGACCTCAAGGAGGTCGAGGCCCAGCTCGCCACCGAGCAGGAGCGTGTCGAGACGGCCACCGCGGCCGTCGAGGTCAAGCGAGCCGAGGCCGCCGACCACCTCGAGGAGGTGCAGGGGCTCTTCGCCGAGGCCAGTGCGGCCGAGAAGTCCGTCGCCGGGCTGGTCGTCGAGGCCCGTGCGGCCCGCAAGCAGGCCTGGCTCGCCCGCAGCGCCGACCGCAAGACCCTGCAGGCGCTGAAGAAGCGCGAGCGCCGGATCAACGACCGGCTCCTCGAGCTCGCCCGCTCGCAGCGCAACCAGAAGGGCTTCACCGGTCGCTCCGACGGCTACCTCAGCTACCCCGCCAGCGGGCCCGTGACCTCGCCCTACGGCTACCGCACCCATCCGATCTACGGCTACTACAGCCTGCACAACGGCACCGACTTCGGCACCGGCTGCGGCGCCCCGCTGCGCGCCTCGGCCGGCGGCACCGTGATCGACACCTACTACGACTCCGTCTACGGCAACCGGGTCTTCCTGTCGATCGGCAAGGTCAACGGCCAGAGCCTCGTGCTCATCTACAACCACCTCGAGCGCGACGTCGTCAGCGAGGGCCAGCAGCTGGAGCGCGGCACCGTGCTGGGCTACTCCGGCACGACCGGGTGGTCGACCGGGTGCCACCTGCACTTCACGGTGATGGAGAACGGCGTCGCCGTCGACCCCATGAAGTACCTCTGACCCGACGGTGATCGGGGTGCGAGGCCGCCTGCGGCCGAGCCTCGAGATCTCCGCGCCGAACCCGATTGCCCCTGTCTGGGATGATGGACGGATGGCCAGGGAGCAGGGGCGCAAGCTGATCGCGCAGAACAAGAAGGCGCGGCACGACTACGCCATCGACGACACCCTCGAGGCGGGGCTGGTGCTCCAGGGCACCGAGGTGAAGTCGCTGCGTCAGGGCCGGGCGTCGCTGGTCGACGGGTTCGTCGACATCGACGGCGGCGAGGCGTGGCTGCACGGCGTCCACATCCCCGAGTACTCCAACGGCACCTGGACCAACCACGCCGCCCGTCGCAAGCGCAAGCTCCTCCTGCACCGCGAGGAGATCGCCAAGCTCGAGCGCCGGGTCAGCGAGAAGGGCCTCACCGTCGTCCCGCTCTCGCTCTACTTCCTCGATGGTCGCGCCAAGGTCGAGATCGGCGTCGGCAAGGGCAAGAAGTCGTGGGACAAGCGCCACTCGATCGCCGAGCGCACGGCCAAGCGCGAGGTCGAGGTCGAGGTCGGACGCCGGATGAAGGGCATGCGTGACTGAGCCCGTCGAGCGCACGCGCGCGTTCTGGCAGCGGCTCGGACTCCCGGGTCTCCTCGACGTGCACGTGCACTTCCTGCCGCCGCCGATCGAGCGCGCGGTGTGGCGGGTCTTCGACGAGGCCGGACCGCTCATCGGACGCGAGTGGCCGATCCGCTACCGCCAGCCGGTCGACGAGCGCGTCGAGCTGCTGCGCTCCTTCGGCGTCCGGCGGTTCTCGACGCTGCCCTACGCCCACAAGCCGGGCGTCGCGACGTTCCTCAACGACTGGTCGCGCGCGTTCGCCGCGGAGGTGCCCGAGGCGCTGTGGTCGGCCACGTTCTACCCCGAGCCCGAGGCGCCCCACTACGTCGGCGCGCTCGTCGACGACGGCGTCGAGATCTTCAAGGTGCACCAGCAGGTCGGCGGCTTCCACCTCGACGACCCGCTGCTCGCGCCGGTGTGGGGCCTGCTCGAGGACGCCGGCACGCCGGTGCTCGTGCACGCCGGCTCGGGCCCGGTCGGCACGCCGTTCACCGGGCCGGGGTCGATGGCCCGGCTGCTCGCGACGCACCCGCGGCTCACGGTCGTCGTCGCGCACCTGGGCGCACCCGAGAGCGTCGAGTTCGCCCGCCTCGCGGCGACCTACGAGCGCGTGCACCTCGACACCTCGATGGCGGTCAGCCCGTTCTTCGGCGAGCACTTCGACCCCGACGTCGTGCCGCTGCTCGCCGACCTGCGACCGCGGGTGCTCTACGGCTCCGACTTCCCGACCCTGCCGTTCGCCTACGTCGAGCAGCTCGACGCCCTGGCCGCGCTCGGCCTGGGCGACGACTGGCTGCGCGACGTGTGCTGGCACAACGCGGCGGCGCTGTTCGGCGTCGATGTCGCCGTGACAGACGACGGCGCCCGGGCCCCGTAGGGACCCGGGCGCCGTCGAGCCCGTCAGATGTAGCGGGTGGTGATGGTGAAGGCGACGCCGCTGGTGGCGTACTTGGTGCCGCCGGGGGCGATCACGCGGTAGCGGATGCCGCGACGCGAGCCCTCGAAGACGCGGACGGCGACGCCCTTGGCGTTGGTGCGCACGGCGCCGATCTTGCGGAACTTGCCCTTCTTGAACCGCTGGATCTGCAGGTACTTGCGGCCGAACTCGGGCTTGACCGTCATGCGGATGCGCGCGTCGCGGCCCTTGAGGTCCTTGAGGGCGATCCGGCGGCCGGGCTTGGCCTTCGCCGTCGCGGTCGTGGTCGAGGCCACGGGGGTCACGTCGACCACGGCCGAGGTCGGGGCAGAGGTCGGCGCGGCGACGGCGGTGGCCGCGGAGAACGGGGCGAGGGAGAGGGCGGTGGCGACTGCGAGGCCGCTCAGCATCTTGCGCATGGGTGGGTGGTCCGTCCGTCGAAGGGGGTGTGGAAGCCGCCGGTGTCCGTGGCGGCTCAGGGACCGTACCCGTGAACCCGATCGTGAAACTGATCCGGAGGGGTGGGTTCGTGCGGGGGGCGTGGCCTGCGTCACGTCGACCCGACGCAACCCGATCGTCATCCGGATCGGGCATCATCGCGGCCATGCCGGACCCGACCGCGGACGCCGCCTTCGCCACCATCGCGGCCGAGCGCCGCGCCTTCGCCGACGTGCTCGACGACCTCGACCCCGACCAGTGGGCGACGGCGTCGCTGTGCGGCGCCTGGAACGTCAAGGAGGTCGTCGTGCACACGATGGTCGGCCCCACGGGCTCGATCGCCGGCTTCGCGTCCGCGATGCTCCGGGCGCGCGGCAGCTTCGACCGCGCCAACCAGGTCATGGTCGAGCGGCGCTCCGCGCGGCCGATCGCCGAGGTCGTCGCCGACCTCCGCGACCACGCCGACAGCCGGTTCACCCCGCCCGGTGCCTCCTGGCTCGCGCCCTGCACCGACCTCCTGGTGCACCGCCTCGACGCCCTGGTCCCGCTCGGCGTGCCCACCGGCCGGCCCGCCGAGCTCTGGGCGCCGTCCCTCGACTTCCTGCTCGGTCGCTCCGCGGCCCGCATGGGCTTCACCGGCCGGGCGCTGCCGCGCCTGACCTACGCCGCCACCGACCTCGACTGGACCGGCGGGGCCGGCCCGCGGGTCGAGGCGACCGCGGAGACCCTCGCGCTCGCCCTCACCCGCCGCACCGCCCGGCTCGACGACCTCGCCGGTCCCGGAACGGGGATGCTGCAGGCTTACGCCGCCAGGTAGGCTGTCACCAGCACGACAACTCAAGAGGGGCTGATCGGTTTCGACTTGGGACGTTAGTTCCAGGGGAAGCGGGTCGAGGAGCCAGCGTCATCTCGTAAACGATCGCTGGAAACCAATAACTGCCAACGCTAAGCGCAGTTCGTTCGCTCTCGCCGCCTGATCGGTGATCGAACCGTCTGACCGGGCATCCGTCTCCGTCCCGGACCCAGGCGTCATCTAGGAGACTTGCTGTTCAGCTGCTGTCGGGGTGGCTGACCAGGACTTAAACCCGGCTGGGCCTGTCGGCGACGTGTCTGTGCGAGCGCCGGGGCCGAGAAAACGACATCACCGACTGCACCCGGAGAAGACCTGGATCGACGCTCGAGGACCGGGGTTCGATTCCCCGCAGCTCCACGCCTCACCACGGGCCCGTCATGCCCGATCCCGCCCTCGCGGGGTCCGGACGGCGGGCCCGAGCGGCGTCCGGGGGGCGACCGCTCAGTACCTTGGCCCCGTGCCTCCTGCCGTTCCCGCTGACGTTCCCGGGCCAGGCTCGCCCGAGCCCCGCCCCTGGCAGCGCGACCTCGACCCTGCCCTGTGGCGCACTCAGGACGAGCGGCGCAGCCGGCTGGTGTCGCAGGGCCAGGCGGCGCTCAAGCGCCTCGACGCTCGCGCGGTGCGGTCGGGGCGGTTGTCGCCGCAGCCGTACAACCTCACGATCAGCCACCGGCACCGCTTCGTGTGGTTCCAGGTGGCGAAGGCGGCGACCCGCACGGTGCTCTACCACCTCAACGAGCGCGGCGTCGCGCTCGAGGTCTGGGGCGCGCTCCGCGTGCGGTACCCGACCGAGCTGTTCGCCGACTACACCTCGTTCGCGGTCGTGCGACACCCCCAGACGCGCCTCGTCTCCGCCTGGCGCGACAAGGTCGTGAACCAGAACTACTTCGGCTTCTCCGAGCGCGAGCACCGGCAGATGCAGGACCTCGCGAGCTTCGTGGCGTGGGTGGCCGACCAGCCGCTGCGCGACGTCGGCTCGGTCGACCAGCACATCGCGCTGCAGACGCGCCTGGTCGACCTCAACGAGGTCGACCTCCTGGGCCGCGTCGAGACCCTCGACGTCGACCTGCCGCGGATCTGCCGCGCGATCGGCGTGCCCTCGCCCGACGAGACCACCCGCCGGCTCAACGTCAGCGCGGGTCCGCCGCCCGACGTCGCCCCGGCCGTGCTGTCACGGGTCGCCGACGTCTACCGGCGTGACTTCGAGATCCTGGGCTACGAGCCCGCGTGATGTCCGGCACGACGGACGGCGCCCGGGGAGCCTGGGCCGTGCCGACCTTCCCGTACGAGCCCGTCGGCGGGCCGCCCGAGCTCGTGACCGTGGACGGCGCCCTGCTCACCGAGGTCCGCCGCGGCCGGCTGCGGACCGTGGCCGAGCCGACGGAGTGGATCCGCGGCGCGGTGCACGACGGCGACGGCCGGCTCGTCGAGTCGTCGCAGAAGATCGGCGGGCTCGGCGGTGCGCAGGTGGCACCGGCCGACCCCGAGCGCGTGCCGGCCCGCCGGCTCCGTCGCACCGCCCGGCGGCTCGAGGGCACGTGGCTCTACGGCGGGCACTGGACCCAGCACTTCGGGCACTTCTTCCTCGAGACCCTGACCACGCTCTGGCCGACGCTCGGCGCCGGCGACGTGGCCGGCATCGTCTTCCACAACTGGGGGCACCGGTTCCGGGGGGTCTCGCCGTGGCAGCGCGAGCTGCTCGGGCTCGCCGGCCGGGGTGAGTCGCCGTTCGTCGTCGTCCACGATGACCCGCACCAGGTCGACACCCTGCTCGTGCCGGGGCGCGGGCTGGTGGTCAACGGCTGGGCCTGGCCTCAGGCCCGGTCGGTGTGGGAGCTGATGGCCACGAACGCCGCCGAGCCGGACGCCGTCCGTGCGCCCGGGAGCGGGGGGCGGGTCTTCCTCTCGCGCACGTCCTTCAACGACCGGCGGCGGGCCGAGGGTCGGCCGACCCGCACGGACGCCGGGCGGGACCGCGCCCTCGACGACGCGTTCGCCGACGCGGGGTTCGCGGTCGTGGCCCCGGAGCAGCTGCCCCTGCGCGAGCAGCTGCGCCTGGCGGCGGGCGCGGCGCTGCTCGCGGGGTCGGCCGGGTCGGCGCTCCACCTGTCGGCGTTCGCCCCGCCGAGCGCCCGCGTCCTCGAGCTCGGCGACCCCCGCTCGCCCGACGTCCAGGTGCCGAGCCAGCGGGTCATCGACCGGGCGTGCGGGCACCGGTCGGCGTTCGTGCCCTACGACGTCGCGGCACCCGACCTGGGGGAGCGGCTCGCCGTCCTCCTGGCCGGGTGCTGAGGGCGGCCCCGGCGCCGCGTCAGTACTTGTACCAGAGGTCGGAGGGGTCGGGGTCGGACATGCCCTGCGGCCTGGGGGCGTACCAGGAGCCGTCGCTCACGCGGCGCTCGACCTCGGCCGTGACGTCGGCGGTGCCGGTCGGACCGCCGTCGGCGCTGCCCTGACGCAGCTCGTCGAGGGCCTGGGTGCAGCCGTCGATGATCTCGTGGCCCAGCTCGTGCTGGGCGCCCCCGCCACTGTCCTCCCAACCCCAGATCTCGAGCGACTCCTGGGCGGTGAGGGTCACCGGACGCTCGGCGTCGCCGCCGGTGTGCTCGAGGATCGTGGTCACGACGCCGCTCACCGTGCGGGTCGGGCCGGCGACCGCGGCCGCGGGCGGGAACAGGCTGGCCACCGAGGCGCCGAAGTTGACGATCTTGGAGAGGGTCAGCAGGGTCTCGGCGCCGTCGACCGAGCCGCCTCTCTGCATGACGAGGATGCCGAAGCCGCCGGCGTCGGCCCAGTTCTGCAGCTGCGCCTCGCAGTGACGGCGGGTCTTGATCGCCCACTCGGTCATGTCGTGCCGGCAGCGGTCGATGACGACGGCGGTGCCCGCGTAGCCGGCGGCCAGGCTGCTGGCGAAGGTCGCCCAGACGTTCGCCCGGTCGCCGACGTTGGAGTAGAAGGCGCTGAGCTTGCCGGCGAACTGGCCGGAGAAGTTGCCGAGCGTCGTCTCGAGGTCGGTGCCGCGGTTCTCGTCGTAGGACCAGTTGCCGGTGAGCGCGCCGGAGAGCTGCAGGGCGACGCGGGACTCCAGCGACTCGGCGATGTCGGCCAGGGCCTTGACGTCGACGTCGCCGTAGAGCTTGCCGTAGCGCTTGACCTGGTCGGCGATGCCGGTGGCCCAGCTGCGGCCGTTGTCCCAGCACGTCTGGAACTGCCCGCGCACGTGCGAGACGGCCTCCTCGTACGAGCGGGACGGGTCGTTGACCGCGACGACGATCAGGAACGGGTTGGTCTCGCTCGGCACGTTCCACTCGACGTCGGAGCCGACCATGCCGATCGTCTGGTCTCGGTCGGCGTAGTCGCGGGCGAGCTCCAGCCCCATGAGCTCGCCCAGCACCCGCTCGATGGCGTCGGCGTTGCTGTTGAAGGCCTCGAGGCCGCCGTCCTTGAAGCTGCCGATGGGCATCTCGTTCTCCTCGCGCTGCCGGGCCGTCAGGCCGTCGGGTCGGGTCGGGCCGGCGGTTCCGGCGCCTGCGGGGCGGGTGCGTCGTCGGTCAGCCACGGGAGCTCGCCCGAGAGACCGGCATAGGCCTCGCCCGAGGTGTCCTCCTCCTGCCGCAACTGCGCGGCGGCCGCGAGGCAGCCCTCGGCGCAGTCGTTGAGCGTCAGCACGCACGCGCGGACCGCCTCGTAGAGCAGGTAGTGGGTCTGCTGCAGGTCGTTGAAGACCAGCGACGTCACGTCGGCGGCCTTGGCCGCCTGCGCCTGGGCGTCGTCGAGCAACGTGCCGAGGGTGGTGCCCCAGCCGCTCATGTCCTCGGCCTTGTCGGGGAAGTCCTGCTTGCCGGCGCGGTACAGCGCCTCCAGGTCGAGCCGGATCTGGCTGGTCAGCTGGTCGTCGGTCGGGCCGTCGGTCATGGCGGGGATGGTGGGCGCCCGGCCGGCCCGGCAAACCGTCGTCGCCGGCTGTTCACCTGCCCTTCATCGGCACATCGGACGACGGGACGCGCGGTCGTCCGGCGTGTCGCCCCGCCGGGTGGCCCGGATCCACAGGTCGACCCGCGAGCATCGCCTGATGCCCTCCCGCGCCCCCCTCTCGGTCCTGCTCGGCCTGTTGCTCGCCGTCCCGTTCGCGCTGCTGCCCGGCTCCCCGGCGAGCGCCGCCGACCCGACGACGATCACCGCCGGTGCGACGAGCGGCTACGCCGACACCCCGATGACGATCGCCTTCCGGCTCGGGGCCGCCGACGGGACGCCGCTGGTCGCCGTCCCGGTCGTCGTCGAGCGCCTCGTGGCCGGCACCTGGCGCCCCCAGGGCACCGCGACGACCGACGCCGGGGGACGGGTCGCGCTCACCGCGTCACGCTCGCGGGTCCGCGCGAACAACACCTACCGGGCGACCTACGCCGGCGACGAGGTCCACGCTGCGGCCGTCGCCACGGTGACCTCCGGGCTCGTGCGCCGCGCCGCCCGGGTGCGGGTCGTCGGCCCGTCCGCGGTCAAGGACGGTGCCCGGGTGCGGCTCGTCATCGTCTCGTCGACCGGCGACGGCCGGCCCGTGTCCGGCCCGGTCCGGCTGCAGCGCAAGCGGGCCGGCGAGCGCCGGTGGCGCACGGTCACGACCCTGCGCACGGCAGCGAACGGCCGGGCGTCGCACGGCGTCCGGCCGCGCGGCGACACCCGGTGGCGCGCGACGACGCCGCTCCAGGACTGGGTACGCGGGGCGACCAGCCCGGTCCACCGCCTCGACAACCGCCCGCCCGGCAAGCCGGTGCGCCTGCCCGCGGGCGCTCCCCGGCCGAAGATCTCGCTGCCGCCGCAGCCGCGCGCGACGACGCCCGGCGCCGACCCGGTCGTCACGACCATCCCCGACGGCGTGTGGGACGACATGGTCGGACGCAGCTGGCACGCGGGCTGCCCCGTCGGCCGCGACGGGCTGCGGCTGCTGCGGGTGAACTACTGGGGCTACGACGGCTACCGCTACCGCGGCGAGGTCGTCGGCGCCACCGGCGCCGTCGACAACATGGCCCGCGCGCTCACCGCGCTGTACCGCGAGCGGTTCCCGATCCGCTCGATGTACCGCGTCGACCGGTTCGGCTGGTCGTCACGCCTGCAGGGGGCGAACGACTACGCCTCGATGGACGCCGGCAACACCTCCGGCTTCAACTGCCGCTCGGTCGTCAACCGCCCCGGTGTCCGCTCGCCGCACGCCTACGGCGGCTCGCTCGACATCAACACCTGGGAGAACCCCTACCGCTCGGCCACCGGGCTCGTGCCGAACTCGTGGTGGCAGCCGCGCTCGCACCCCCGGGTCGCCTGGCGCTCGGGCAGCCACCGGGTCGTGCAGCTCGTGCGCGCCGCCGGGTTCAGCTGGACCTACGGCACCGGCGACAGCCAGCACTTCGACGCCACCGGCGGCAACGGCAGGCTGCTCGCGCCGACGCCGCGCGCGTGCCGCGGCACGGTCTGCCACTGAGCCGTCACCTGCGGCGTGCCCGGCGTTCATCGCCAGGACGCCCAGGGCCGGTTCGGTCGAGGGCATGACATCTCGGACCCTCCGCGTCGCGCTGCCCGTGGCCGCGGCCCTCTCGCTCTCCCTGCTCGTCCCCACCGCGACCGCCCAGGCGGCGCCGTCGTCGCCCCCGGCCCGGGCCTCGAACGACAAGGCCAAGGTCAAGCCGCTCCAGCAGCTCGACGTCCCGCTGGTCTTCGGCCACCGCGGCGCCTCCGGCTACCGCCCCGAGCACACGCTGGCCGCCTACGAGCTCGCCATCCGCATGGGCGCCGACTACATCGAGCCCGACCTCGTCTCGACCAAGGACGGCCGGCTCGTGGCGCGCCACGAGAACGAGATCAGCGGCACCACCGACGTCGCCGACCACCCCGAGTTCGCCGGCCGCCGGACGACGAAGCAGATCGACGGCGTCGCCGTCACCGGCTGGTTCACCGAGGACTTCACCCTCGCCGAGCTGAAGACCCTGCGCGCCACGGAGCGGCTCCCGCTCGTGCGCCCCGGCAACACCCGTTACGACGGCCGCTTCGAGGTCCCGACGTTCGACGAGGTGCTGCGACTCGCCCGGACGTGGGAGAAGAAGCTCAAGCGCCCGATCGGCGTCGCACCCGAGACCAAGCACCCCACCTACTTCGACTCCATCGGGCTCTCGCTCGAGGAGCCGCTGGTCCGCACGCTCGAGCGGCACGGCGAGGACGGGAAGAAGAGCGACGTCGTCATCCAGTCCTTCGAGGTCTCGAACCTGAAAGAGCTCGACCACCTGGTCGACAACCCGCTCGTGCAGCTGACCAGCGCCACCGGCGGCCCCTTCGACCTGCGCGCGCAGGGCACGACCTACGCCCAGATCGTCTCCGCCGAGGGCCTGAAGGGCGTCAAGCGGTACGCCGACTGGGTCGGCCCCGACAAGAGCCAGGTGCTGCCGCGCGACGCCGCCGGGGCCACGTCGACGCCGTCCGACCTGGTGCGTGACGCGCACCGGGCCGGGGTCCGCGTCGTCGTCTACACGGTGCGCGACGAGAACCAGTTCCTGCCGACCAACTACCGCGTCGGCACCGACCCCAACGCCAAGGGCGACGTGTTCGGCGAGGCCACGGCCTACCTCGACGCCGGCGTCGACGGCATCTTCGGCGACTTCCCCGACTCGATCGTCGACGCCCGCGACGCCTGGCTCGGCTGAGCCGCGGCGTCCCTCAGCGCACGCGCAGGGCCGCGGAGTCCCGCAGCGGCGTCGCCAGCGAGGCGCGCTTGGCGGGCGTGGCGAGGGGCCACGAGCCGTAGGCGTTGAGCTCGGTGTCGAAGTAGGCCATCGCGACCCCGCCGCGTGCGAGCAGCTGGCGGTACGACGTCTGGATCCAGGACGGGTCGGCGGCGTGGGCCTCGTCGGTGTAGGCCGTCTCGGCGACCCCCCAGGCGACGCCCTGCTGGGCGGCCCAGGCCTGGATCCGGGCGTAGTACTGGGCGTCGAAGTCGGGCCAGCGCAGGTCCTTCTTGCCGTTCTTGGTCACGCCGTACTCGTTGTAGAGGTCGAAGCCGGCGATGTCGATCTTCACGCCGCGGGGCCACAGCTGGGCGAGGCTGTACCGGCTGTCGCCGTAGAACTGGTTCCAGCCGGTCAGCACGACGGTGTAGGCGACGTTCGGCGCCGTGGAGCGCACGATCGGGGCGAGCCGCTCCTGCATCGTGCGCCAGGCCTGGATGTCGCCGTCGCCCTCGGGCTCGTGGTGGAAGGCCACCCAGACCGGGCCGTCGATGCGGGCGAGCTTCGTGGCCAGGTCGCGGGCCCAGGCGTCACCGGCTCCGGCGCTCATGGACTCCCACGAGTGCGGCAGCTTGAAGCTGATCCAGGGCAGGCGCCCGCGGGCGACGTCGCCGGCCGCGACCGAGACGGCCTTGTCGACCTGGGTGCCGGTCCAGAAGGTGCGGCGGACGCCGAGGCGTCGGCCCAGCTGCGACTCGAGCGTCGCCGGGTCGGTGTTCGACCCGGTGGCGGCGCCGAGGTACCCGCCGCAGGCCGGCAGCCCGCGGGCGTCGTGCGCGCAGCCGTTGGTCAGCACGCCGCCGCCCGGGGGCGGGGGAGCCGGAGTGGTCGGCGGGGTCGGCGGGGTGGTCGGGGTCGTCGTGCCGGGTGCCGCCGTCCGGAGGCTCACGTCGTCGACGAGCAGGTCGACCCCCCGCGCCGACTTCGGCCAGACGACCCGGACGACCAGGTCGCTGTCGGTGCGGCGCTTGGTCAGCGCGGTGCGGATCTCGGTCCACTGCCCGGCGGCCGGGGTCACCGAGGAGCCCAGGGTCTGTACGACGGTGTCGCCGACGCGCTCGCGCACCTGCAGCCGCACCGTCTGGCCGGCCGCGGCCGGGCGCACCCACGCGCCCGCCGACGCCGAGGCGCCCGAGTGGAGGGACCCGGTCGCGGTGGTGGCGCGGACGATGACGTGGCGCGGGGTCGTGGTCCGCACCCGCAGCGCGCGCTGACCGCCGTGCGCGGTGGTCGAGCTGCTGAGCGTGGCGCGCGAGAGGGGGTTGACGGACCACCCGGAGGTGCCGGCCTCGAGGTCGCCGTTGACGACGCCCGGGGTGGCGGCCGTGGCCGGGCTCGACGAGAGCGGGACGGCGAGCGCGGCGGCGACGAGGGCGGCGCCAGCGGTGAGCGCGAGGGCTGGGGTGGTGCGGGACGACGTGGAGATGGGTTCGATCCTCGGTTCGGGGCGCGGCCCGGCTGGCCGGCGGTCGGCCCCGACCGTGACATCGACGCGTGACCCTGGGTGCGGCGACATACCCACAATGGGGGATGACGGCGGTGTGATCCTCAATATCGCCACCGCGCGCGACCGCTAGGTTCGCACCATGGGCTCCTGCGTGTTCTGCGCCATCGTGACCGGCGAGTCGTCGGCGGCGGTCGTGCTCGACGAGCCGTCGTTCGTGGGCTTCCTCGACGTCCGGCCGGTCTTCAAGGGCCACGTGCTGCTGGTGCCGCGCGAGCACGTGGAGACCCTGCCCGACCTGCCGGCCGGGCTCCGCGACGGGTTCCTGGACGCGGCCCAGCGGCTCTGCGTCGCGGTGAAGGAGGCGCTGGGCGCGCAGGGCTCGTTCGTGGCGATGAACAACATCGTGAGCCAGTCGGTGCCGCACCTGCACCTGCACGTCGTCCCGCGCACCAAGGGCGACGGGTTGCGAGGCTTCTTCTGGCCGCGCACGACCTACGCCGACGGCGAGGCGGACTCCTACGCGACGACACTGCGTGCCGCGCTAGCGTGACGGCGGATCGTCCGCCAGACATCACACAGACGAGGAGCAGGGCATGGGTCGCTACGACGGGCGCGTCGCCGTCATCACGGGGGCAGCGCAGGGCATCGGGTTCGGGATCGCCACCCGGCTGGCCGAGGAGGGCGCCTCGATCGCCGTGGTCGACCTCAACGGCGACGCCGCGGCCGACGCCGCCGGCCGGCTGCCGCTGGTCGACGGGGCGACGGCGATCGGCGTCGGCGCCGACGTGAGCGACGCCGCGGCGGTCGACGCCGCCATCGAGCGGGTCGTGGCCGAGCTCGGCGGCATCCACGTGCTGGTCAACAACGCCGGCATCACGCGCGACAACCTGCTGTTCAAGATGACCGAGACCGACTGGGACCTCGTCATGAACGTGCACCTCAAGGGCGCGTTCTTGATGACCAAGGCCGCCCAGAAGCACTTCGTGGAGCAGAAGTACGGCAAGATCCTCAACCTCTCGAGCGTGTCGGCGCTGGGCAACCGGGGCCAGGCCAACTACTCGGCGGCGAAGATGGGCGTGCAGGGCTTCACCCGCACCCTCGGCATCGAGCTCGGCCGCTACGGCATCAACGCCAACGCCATCGCGCCCGGCTTCATCGCCACCGAGATGACCGACGCCACCGCGGCCCGGGTCGGGGTCAGCGTCGAGGACTTCCGTGCCGCCGCGGCCGAGGCCAACCCGGTCAAGCGGGTCGGGTTCCCCGAGGACATCGCCGCGGCCGCGGCGTTCCTGTGCAGCGACGAGGCGTCGTACATCACCGGTCAGACCCTCTACGTCGACGGCGGCGCCAAGCTGGGCTGACCGCCCACCGCACCGCGCGACACGCCCCGTCACCTCCTCGGGTGACGGGGCGTTCGCGCGCACACTGGCAGAGATTGTCCAGCAGACGACTACACCTAGCCCCGCCCGGAAGGATCTTCCCCGTGCCCTTCCCCCGCACCCTCGCCACGACCGCCGTCACCGTCCTCGCCCTCGTGCTGGCCGGCTGTGGCGCGTCCGACCAGCCCGACCGCGACCCCGGGACCGGGCCCGTCGACGCCCCGGGGGCCGAGGTGAGCGGCGACCCCGACACCTGGCCCCTCACCGGGCTCAGGGTCGAGCAGGGCCAGTCCGTCAAGCGCCACCCGGTGCTCGTGCTCAAGCTCGACAACACGCCGTCCAGTGCACCGCAGGAGGGCCTCGGGGCGGCCGACCTCGTCGTCGAGGAGCTCGTCGAGGGTGGCGTGACCCGCCTCGCGGCGTTCTACTACTCCGACGTCCCCGGCGACGTCGGGCCGGTGCGCTCGATGCGCGCCTCCGACATCGGCATCGTCTCGCCGGTCGACGCCGATGTCGTCACCAGCGGCGCCGCGGCGGTGACGATCAGCCGCATCGAGGACGCCGGCATCGACTTCTTCGCCGAGGGCTCAGCGGGCTTCTACCGCGACCCCTCGCGCCGCGCGCCCTACAACCTGTTCACGGACCTGCGAGACGTCGCCAAGGAGGCCCGCGGCAAGCCCGCCCGCCCGGTCGACTACCTGCCGTTCGGCCCCGCCGACGCGCTGCCGGCCGGCCAGCCCGCGACGTCCGTCGAGGCCTCGTTCTCCGGCAGCCACACGACCAGCTGGACCTACGCCGACGGCGGCTACACCAACGTCGACGGCTACGCCGCCGACGGCGACGAGTTCCCGGCCGACACGGTGCTCGTGCTCCGCGTGCCGGTCGGCGACGCCGGCTACACCGACCCCGCCGGCAACCCGGTGCCCGAGACCGAGCTCGACGGCACCGGACAGGCGATGCTCTTCCACGGGGGCCGTCTCGTGCGCGGTCGGTGGCACAAGGACGGCCTGGCGGCGCCGATCACCCTCACCACGAAGGCCGGCGAGCTCACCGTGCCGCCCGGGCACACCTGGATCGAGCTGGTGCCGGCCGACGGCGGCGACGTCACCTTCGAGTGAGCTCCGCGGCGGTCCGGCCGGCGTCTAGGACGCCGGCTCGTCGTCGGGCTCGTCGGGCTCGACCGGCGTGCTGGTGACCTCGGCGCCGGGGCGGGGGCCGAACGAGCTCGGCATCGGTGCACCCTGCTCGACCAGCACCTGGAACCCGGAGAGGATGAACCCGACGCCGGCCTCGACGCGCTCGGCCTCGCGCTCGGGGTCGTCGGCGGTCGCCACGCTCTCGCCGGCCGTCGACATCGCGCCGAAGAAGATCCGGGCGAAGGTGTGCAGCATGTCGTCGTCGAGCTGCCAGGTGCCGGCGGCGAGCACGGACTCGACGATCTCGAGCACGTTGGCGAACGTTGAGCGCTCCTCCTGCTCGCGGAACCGCTCGTAGCCCAGCACGGCCGGGCCCTCCTGGATGACGATCCGCCGGTAGCGCGGCTCGCGGACGACGTCGAGGAACGCGCGCAGGCCGGCGAGCGACTTCTCCCACGGGTCGCGGTTCTTCTTCAGGGCCTTCTGGATGCGCTTGGCGGCGTCGGACTCGACGCGCTCGAAGACCGCCTCGAACAGGGCCTGCTTGCCGGAGAAGTGGTGGTAGAGCGCGCCCTTGGTCACCTGGGCGCCGGCCACGATGAGGTCGAGCGAGGCGTTGGCGTAGCCGTGCTCGGTGAACAGCTCCTCGGCGACGTCGACCAGGGCCCGCTTGGTCGAGGCCGAGTAGGCGGCCCGCCGGCTGGCGCCGGGTACGCCCGGCACCTTGGGCACCAGCTTCGAGACGGACTTCGGCACCCGCCCACCCTATGACCTGCCCCACGTGCGGCCCCGGCACCCGGTGGCCAGCATCACCCGCCAGGGGCTGTGACAGACGGACGGTTTCTTTCATACTGAAAGTACGTACTCGCGGTATGCGAGAACGTCCCCAGCCACCGAGGAGCTCACCATGACCTGGAAGTCGTTCCACTCGCGCGGCGAGGTCCTGCGGACGGTGGTCGCCACCGCGAACACCCGCCGCGACGGCCTGCTGCCCCTCGACGTCGCGGGCGTCCGCGAGACCTTCGTCGACGACCTCGACCTGCTCGGGACCCTCCAGCTGAGGTGGCACACCCGGCTGGCCGGTCACCTCGAGCGCGAGCTGGTCAGCCAGCCCCTCGACCTGCAGTCCGCCGTCACCACTGCCTGGGGCGCCGCGTGCGACGAGCTGCCCGGCGTCCGCCTCGTGCTCGACCACTACCGCGCCGAGCCGACCAGCGACGCCATGGCCGTGGCCATGGCCACCGCCACGCGCAAGGAGCACGCGCTCCTGGCCGTGATGGCCGGTCAGGCGGGCATCGGCGACGACGCCGTCGCGGCCCCCCTCGGTGCGCGCATCGAGGAGCGGGCCCGCACCCAGCACCGCGGGGCCCCCGCCCTGGTCGACGACGTGCGACCGACGTTCCTGGAGCGACTGCGCGCCGTCCTCGCCGCCTGAGGCCCGCCGCGCCATGATGGTCCGATGAGCGAGGTGCGGCCCGGGAGCCTGCTGCTGGCGACGCCCTCGCTCGTCGATCCCCACTTCGCCGACACCGTCGTGCTGGTGCTCGACGTCGACGCCGGCGGATCGCTCGGCGTCGTGCTCAACCGGCCGACCGACCTGCCGGTCGCCGAGGTCCTGGAGCAGTGGAGCGGGCTGGTCGCCGAGCCCGAGGTGCTCTTCGAGGGCGGACCGGTCGAGGCGAACGGCGCCCTCGCCCTCGTGCTGCGCCGCTCGACCGACCACGAGCCCGACGACGTGCTGGGCCTGCGCGACCTCGACGTGCCCGACGACACGCTCTTCCAGGGGCTCGCCCTGCTCGACCTCGACACGCCCGTCGAGCTGGTCGCCGCCGAGGTCGCCGGCCTGCGGATCTTCGCCGGCTACGCCGGCTGGGGCGCCGGACAGCTCGACCGGGAGATCGAGGAGGGAAGCTGGTACGTCGTGCCCGGCGCGGCCCCCGACGCCTTCCGGGCCGACACCTCGACGCTGTGGCGCGACGTCCTGCGCCGTCAGCCCGGCGGCCTCGCCTGGCTCTCCACCCGTCCGGCCGACGTCGACCTGAACTGAGTCGGCCCGGGTGGGTCTGGCGGTCGGGACGCCCTAGAGTGGGTCCGGTGAGTTCCTCCTTCGGCTTCGGCACCTCCACCGACACCAAGGTCCGCGAGGAGGAGCGCGTCGTCCCGACCGACGAGGGCGACCACGAGCGGTTCTCGCACTACGTCGACAAGGACAAGCTCACCGAGGCGATGGTGATGGGCACCCCCGTCGTCGCCCTGTGCGGCAAGGTCTGGGTGCCCAGCCGTGCGCCGGAGAAGTTCCCCGTCTGCCCCGACTGCAAGGAAGCCTGGGAGCAGTTCAAGGACGACTCGGGCGACGCGGGCGACCCCGCGTGACCGGCGGGCCCGAGCCCACCGACCCGCACCTCGCCACCGGACTCAGCCCGGCCTGGCCGGAGCGCGCCGCCTGGGGCACCGCGCCGTCGCTGCGCGCCTGGCAGCTGGCGGCGATGAAGGACTACCTCGAGCGTTCCCCGCGCGACTTCCTCGCGGTCGCGACACCGGGCGCCGGCAAGACCACGTTCGCGCTCTCGGTGGCCGCCGAGCTGATCGGACGCCGGGTCGTCGACCGGGTCATCGTCGTGGCGCCCACCGAGCACCTCAAGGTGCAGTGGGCGGAGGCCGCGGCGCGGGCCGGCATCCCGATCGACCCCACCTACTCGGCGGGCAAGGGGAAGATCTCCAGCGACTTCCTCGGTGTCGCGGTCACCTACGCCGGCGTCGCCGTCAACCCGCTCGCGCTGCGCATCCGCACCGAGCGCTTCAAGACCCTGGTCATCCTCGACGAGGTGCACCACGCCGGCGACGCGCTGTCGTGGGGCGAGGGCGTGCGCGAGGCGTTCGAACCGGCCGCCCGCCGGCTGGCCCTGACCGGCACGCCCTTCCGCTCCGACGTCAACCCGATCCCGTTCGTCACCTACGCGCCCGGCGACGACGGCGTCCCGCGGTCGGTGGCCGACTACACCTACGGCTACGGCGACGCCCTCACCGACCACGTGGTCCGCCCCGTGCTGTTCCTGGCCTACTCGGGCGCGATGTCGTGGCGCACCCGCGCGGGCGACGAGATCGCCGCCACGCTGGGCGAGCCGCTCACCAAGGACATGACCAACCAGGCGCTGCGCACGGCGCTCGACCCGGCCGGCTCCTGGATCCCCACCGTGCTCGCGGCCGCCGACAAGCGGCTGAGCGAGGTGCGTCGCCACGTGCCCGACGCCGGCGGTCTCGTCATCGCCACCGACCAGGACTCCGCACGTGCCTACGCCAAGACGATCCGGTCGATCACCGGCGAGGCTCCGACGGTCGTGCTGTCCGACGAGAAGGCGGCGTCGAAGAAGATCACCGAGTTCACCGCCAGCGACAAGCGCTGGATGGTCGCGGTCCGCATGGTCTCCGAGGGCGTCGACGTGCCCCGGCTGGCGGTCGGCGTCTTCGCCACCACCATCTCGACGCCGCTGTTCTTCGCCCAGGCCATCGGCCGCTTCGTGCGGGCGCGGAGCCGCGGTGAGACGGCGTCGATCTTCCTGCCGTCGGTGCCGGTGCTGCTGAGCCACGCCTCGCAGATGGAGGTCGAGCGCGACCACGTGCTCGGTCGCCGCATCACCGACGAGGACGACATCTTCGCCGCCGAGGACGACCTGCTCGCCCAGGCCCAGGCCGGCGAGGCGGCGTCCGACGAGCTCGAGGCGCTGCCCTTCGAGGCGCTCGGCTCGGAGGCCACGTTCGACCACGCGCTCTACGAGGGCAACCAGTACGGCTCGGAGGAGGAGATGGACTTCCTCGGCATCCCCGGCCTGCTCGAGCCGTCGCAGATGAAGGAGCTGCTGCAGCAGCGGCAGGCGGCCAGCGCCAAGGCGCAGAGGCCGTCGCGGCCGTCGTCCGGCAGCGGCCAGCCCGACACGGTGGCCGAGGTGTCGACGCACGAGCAGCTGGCCGTGCTGCGCCGCGAGCTCAACGGGCTCGTGGCCGCGTGGCACCACCGCACCGGCCAGGCCCACGGCATCACGCACGCCGCGCTGCGCAAGGAGTGCGGCGGGCCGGCCGCCGCGATCGCGAACGCCGAGCAGCTGCGCGCCCGCATCGACCGCGTGCGCGAGTGGGCGTTCACCAAGAAGTCGGGCTGATCCGGCTCGGGCCTCAGCCCTCGAACGGGCGGGCCCCCGGCCCCGGCCGAGGGACGACGTCCCTCGGGTCGTCGACGCGGTGGCCCTCGGCGCACTCGAGCACGGCGGTCACGACCTCGCCGCAGTCGCGGTGCGTCAGCTCGACCGGCGGGCCGTCGGCGTCGGCGTAATAGCGGGTGCCCCACTCCGAGACGGCGGCCAGGATCGGGTAGAGCTCGAAGCCCTTCGGGGTCAGGCGGTACTCGTGGCGCTCGCGGGCGCCGTCGTCGCGGTAGGGCACGCGGCGCAGCACGTCGTGCTCGACCAGCAGGGCGAGTCGGTTGCTCAGCACCTGCTTGGGCAGGCGGCTGTGGCGCTGGATGTCGGCGAAGCGTCGGACGCCGTTGAAGACCTCGCGCAGCACGATCAGCGTGCCCTTCTCGCCGAGCACCGACATCGCCCGCGCCAGCTGGCAGTTGTCGGTGGACCAGGCCAGGGCCGGAGGAGCGGTCGTGTCCATCCTCACAGTCTAGGTCTTGTTGACAGACCCAGCCACCCTGACCATGCTGGGTCCATGACGCAGACCGAGGACGCCGCGGTCGACCCGCTCGCGATGACCGGCTACCAGCAGCTGATGGCGATGGCCTCCGGCGACCTGCCCCCGGCGCCGATCGCTGAGACGCTCGGCATGGAGAACTTCGGCGGCGAGGAGGGCTCGATCCACGTCGAGCTCGTGCCGCGGCCCGGCCACTACAACCCGCTCGGCACCGTGCACGGAGGCGTGATCTCCACCCTGCTCGACACCGCCGCCGGCTGCTCCGTGCATTCCACCCTCGCCGCCGGCGAGGGCTACACCTCGCTCGACCTCACCGTGAAGTTCCTGCGCGCCGTCACCGTCGACTCCGGCCGGCTGCGCGCCCAGGGCCGCGTCATCCATCGCGGACGCCGTACCGCCCTCGCCGAGGCCACGCTCGTCGACGCTGCCGGGCGCCAGGTCGCGCACGCGACGTCGTCCTGCATGATCTTCAGCTGAGCTGGCGTCGTCGCGTCCGTGGCTGGGTTGGCCGGGCGCGGTACCAAGCCGCGTCTCGGCGTCAAGGACCAATCCCTACGGTGAGCCGTCACGCGGTCTCGGGGACTGGTCCTTGACCCCGAGCCTCTCGCGGCGTGCTTCTCCGGCGCGTGCGGTGGCGCCTCCGCAAGCTCCGGCGCACCGCCCGCCAAGTGCGCGGCCAGTTCCTGGGGGATGGTGTGGATTGTGGGCGAGATTGAATCGAATATATGTTCGAATCCGTGGTATCATGGCCCCTGGCCACCTCGACCCGCACGAGCAGCGATCCGCTGCTCGTCGCGGTGCGTGGCCGTCGACTCGCCGAGGCTGACGCGCAGGTCGAGTCGCTGAAGTCGGTCTTGGCGTGGGCTGAGCGGAATGTCGCTTCTAGCGACGAGGTCGTCGTGTTGCTGCAGTCGGTGGAGCGTCCGTTGCACCTGGCCGGACCGGGTGCTCCGGCGGTGCCGGAGTACGCCGCGCTCGACCTCGCGCTCTTGCTCGGGATGTCGACCGATGCCGGGTTGACCTACCTGGGTCGGGCGCTCGAGCTGTGTCACCGGCTTCCGCGCCTCTACCTCCGCGTGGTCAAGCACGAGGTCGCGCTGTGGCGGGCGTTCAAGATCGCGGACGCGACCATGTCGCTGTCCGAGACCGCGGCGTGGCACGTCGACCGCTTCATCGCACCGGTGGCGGAGCGGTGCTCGTTCGCCCAGCTCGACCGCACCGTCGACGCCGCCCGCGCCGAGCACGACCCCGCAGACGCTGAGGCCCGACGGTTGGCTGCGCTCGAGGACCGACGGGTCACCGTGTACCTGGCCGGGGCGACCACCGACGGCACCGTCGACGTCGTCGCGACCCTCGACACGGCTGATGCGATCGACCTCGAGCACGCCCTGCGCGACGGCGCCCAGACGTTGGCTGACCTCGGCTCCACCGACACGCTCGACGTGCGTCGCTCCCAGGCCCTCGGGGAGATGGCCCGCACCCAGCTCGCCCTCGACCTCGACACCAGCAGCACCGGGCGCGGGGTGACGATCTACGCCCACCTCGACGCGGTAAACCCGGACCTGCCCGGTCTGCTCGACAACACCCAGACGCCGCTGCTGGTCGAGCAGGTCCGCGAATGGTGCGAGACCGCCGGCACAAAGGTCACCGTCAAGCCGGTGATCGACCTCGCCGAACCCGTCGAGACCCCCGCCTACCGCCCCTCCGACGCGATCCGTGAACGCGTCACGCTCCGCGACCGGTGCTGCGTCTTCCCCGACTGCACCCGCCGCCGGGTCGACCTCGACCACGTCGTCGCGTGGGAGTCGGGTGGCGTCACCGCGACCTGGAACCTCGCCCTGCTGTGCCGCAGGCACCATCGAGCGAAGACCCACGGCCGGTGGTCGTACCGGATGATCGAACCAGGCCTCTACGCCTGGACCAGCCCGACCGGCGTCGAGAAGACCGTCGACCGACGTCCACAACCCGGCACCCACACCCGCCGGCATCCCTGAACGCCCCACCAGCCCGCCGTCCACCCCGACCGGGGGCTACCGGCGTGCCTCGCCCGTTCGGCAGCGGTGACCGCGCGGACCTCGTAGCCTGCGGCCCATGGCGAACGTGAGGCTCGGACGCACGGGGAGCGTCGTCGACGTCGACCTCGACGTCTGCGTGAAGACCGGCGTCCCCACCCGGGGCACCGTCACCCTGACCGGCAGCACGACGCCGCCGTGGGTGGGGTTCCTGCTGCTGATCACGGTCGTCGGGTACCTCTTCGCGAGCGCGATGGCGTCGAAGAAGTTCCGGGTCACCCTGCCCTTCTCGCACGCCGCCTACGACCGCTGGCAGCAGGGGCGGCGCCTGGCATGGGGCGCGGGTCTCGTCGGCCTGGTGGGAATCGTGCTCACCGTCGTCGTCGGCGACGGCCTCGTCGGTGCCTGGACCGCTGTGCCGGGCGCCGTGGTCGTGGCCGCCCTCGTCGGCGGCGTCCTGAACGGACGACTCCGCGGGGTCGGCATCGTCGCGACCCGTCACGACGACCTGGTGGTCACGCACGTGCACCCCACCTTCGCTGTCGCGGTGCGCGACGCCGTCCGAGAGCCGCTGGTCCGCTAGACCGCCGCGGTGGTCCTCACGCCTGGCAGACCGGGCACCAGAACAACGACCTCGCGGCCAGCTCGGCGCGCAGCACGGTGGTGCCGCAGCGGCGGCACGGCAGGCCGGCACGGCCGTAGACGTAGTGGCTGTCGACCTTGCGGGGACGCCCGTGCGGGCGCTCGCGATCGTCGGGGTCGGTGGTGACGATCCGGTTCGTGCGGACGCCGTCCGACATCAGCACCGCGAGGTCGTCCCACATCGCCGTCCACACGACGGGGTCGAGGTCGCGGCCGGGCAGGAGCGGGTCGACGCCGTGCCGGAAGAGCACCTCGGCGCGGTAGACGTTGCCGACGCCGGCGACGACCGACTGGTCCATCAGCAGCGCGCCGATCGCGCGACGAGATCGCGAGACGCGGTGTCCTGCGATGTCAGGGTCGGACGACGGCTGCAGCGGGTCGGGCCCCAGCCGGCCGAGCAGCGCGTCGCGCTCGGCATCGCTCATCAGCTCGCACGCGGTGGGTCCGCGCAGGTCGGCCCAGGCCGACTTCGGGCCCTGGACGACGAGCCGCAGCCGCAGCGCCCCCCGAGCCGGCGGCGGGTCGCCGTAGCCGTCGCGGTAGCGACCGAACAGGCCGAGGTGCACGTGCAGCCACGGGTGTGGGCCGTCAGGCTCGTAGCGGTGGAAGAGGTGCTTGCCCCACGCGTCGGTGGCCACCAGCCGCCGCCCGTCGAGCTCGGCCGCGCCCTCGGCGAAACGCCCCTGGGGGCTCGACGCCGCAACGACCTGGCCGACGAACAGCCGCCGGTGCCGCCGCGCGAGGCGGTGGATGGTGTGACCCTCGGGCATCTCAGAGGACGCTGCGCGCGGGCTCGCCGACCGGCCGCGCGAGCGCGTCGACGGCGGCGCGGAACACCGGCGGCAGGGCGGCGGCGGCGGGCACGACCGCACGGCGGACGACGGCCGGTCGCGTCGAGGTGACCAGGGCCCCGGTGAGCCACCGGTAGCGGCGCGTGACCCGGCGCCACTCGCGCTCGTAGGCCGACGGGTCGTCGGCCACGACGGCCCGCACGGCCGCCTCGGCCTGGCCGAGCGCCAGCGCGACGCCCTCGCCGGTGAGGGCGTCGACGTAGCCGGCCGCGTCGCCGACGAGCAGGACCCGGCCCGCCGTGCGCCGCGTCGCCGTCTGCCGCAGCGGCCCTGCGCCGCGCACGCGGCTGGCGTGCTCGGCGCCCCGGAGCCGCTCGAGCAGGTCGGGGAACGCGTCCAGACGGTCGTCGAGCCCGCCGCGGCCCGACGACAGCACGGCGACGCCGACGATGTCGTCGTCGACCGGGGTCACGTAGGCCTCGGCGTCGCGGGCCCAGTGCACCTCGACGTCGTCGGACCACGGCGCGACGGCGTAGTGACGGCGCAGGCCGAACCGCGCCGGGCCCCGGACGGCCGCGTCGAGCCCGAGCGAGCGGCGCAGCGGCGAGTGCAGTCCGTCGGCCGCGACCAGGTAGCGCGCGCGCAGACCGCCCGCCGTCACCACGTCACCCTGCGTGACGTCGTCGACGAGCACCTCCTCGACGTCGACGCCGGCGCGGAGCGCCGCCTCGCGCAGGGCGCCGTGCAGCGCCAGCCGGCGCACGCCGCGACCGGCGCCCGCCCGGAAGCGCGCCTCGGCGCGTCGTCCGGGCGCGCAGTAGGCGATGCCGCGGATCGAGTGTCCCGGCGGGTCGACCCCGAGCGCGTCGAGGGCGGCGACCGCGCCCGGCATGAGGCCCTCGCCGCACGCCTTGTCGACGACGCCCGCGCGCCGCTCCAGCACCCGCACGCTCAGACCGGCCCGGACGGCGTGCAGGGCGGTGGCGAGCCCGGCCGGGCCGCCTCCGACGACGAGCAGGTCGACGTCGACCGGCCCGGTCATGCCGCGAGCCCGGCCAGGGCGCGGTTCTCGACCCGGATGCGCACGACGAGCAGGCCGGCGTTGACGACCGTGAAGACCACCCCGGTGACCCAGGCGCCGCCGACGAGCGGCAGCGCGACGCCCTCGGCCACCACCGCCACGTAGTTGGGGTGGGAGAAGAGCCGGTAGGGGCCGTCGGTCACCGGCGCCAGCCCGGGGACGACGATGACCCGCGTGTTCCAGCGCGGCCCGAGCGTCGTGATGCACCACCAGCGCAGCGCCTGGCTCGCCACGACGAGGCCGAGCATCGTCCACACCAGCACGGCCGGCGGGTCGGGCCGGCGCACCCACACCTCGACCAGGGCGCCGACCAGGAGACCGGTGTGGAGCACCACCATGAACGGGAAGTGCCCCTGGCCGGTCTCCACGCCGCCGCGCTCGAACGACCACGCGGCGTTGCGCTTCGACACGACGAGCTCGGCCAGGCGCTCGACGCCGACGGCGAGCACCAGCACGGTGAACCAGATCTCGAGTCCCATGCCGGATCAGGCCCGCAGCAACACGAGCTCGGAGCAGAACCCGGGGCCCATGGCCAGCATCAGCCCGTAGGAGCCGGGTCGGGGCGGCCGGTCGGCCAGCGTGTCGGCCAGCACGTGCAGCACCGAGGCCGACGACAGGTTGCCGATGCGGGCCAGGGAGTCCCAGGTGACCTGCAGCGCCTCGCGACCGACGCCCAGCGTCTCGGCCATCGCCTCGAGCACCTTCGGGCCGCCGGGGTGAGCGACGTACCACTCGACGTCGGTCCGCGAGAGGCCGTGGTCGTCGAGGAAGCGGTCGACGTCGCCGCCGATGTAGCGGCGGACGACGTCGGGCACGGCGCTGTCGAGCACGATCTTGAGCCCGCCCGCGCCGACGTCCCAGCCCATCGTGCGCTCGGAGTCGGGGTAGAGCCGGCTGCGGCTGGTCAGGACCTCGGGCTGGACCCCTCGACCGACCAGCCCGGCGGCCCGGCGCGAGCCCGCGGCGACCACGGCGGCCGCGCCGTCGCCGAACAGTCCGCTGGCCACGAGGTTGGGGATCGAGACGTCGTCGCGCTGCAGCGTGAGCGAGCACAGCTCGACCGACACCAGCACCGCGACCGCGTCGGGGTGACCGACCAGGTAGTCGTGCAGGCGCGCGACACCGGCCGCGCCGGCCACGCAGCCCAGACCGACGAGCGGCATGCGCACGACGTCCTCGCGCAGGCCGATGGCGGCGGCCACCCGCGCCTCGAGGGACGGCACGGCGAGGCCGGTCACGGTGGCCGAGATGACCAGGTCGACGTCGGCCGGGACGAGGTCGACCGCCTTGAGGGCGTCGACGACGGCGCGGGAGCCGAGGTCGACGGCGGCCTCGATGAAGGCGTCGTTGGCCTCACCGAAGTCGCGCAGCCCGGCGTAGGCCTCGAGCGGCAGCGCCGTGTGCCGGGTCTCGACGCCGGCGTTGCGGTGGAAGCGCTCGACCACGCGACGGTCGACGCTCGCGGTCATCATGCGGTCGACGAACGAGGCGGTGATCTCCTCCTGGCGGTAGCGGTGGTCGGGCAGGGCGCCTCGGACGGACAGGATGTGCACTCACTTCTCCTTCGGCGGGGCGGTGACGAGCGAGCGGGCGAGCCCGGCGGCCAGGCGGGGGGTGACGCGGCCGCGCGCCAGGCCCAGCTCGACGAGGTCGTCGAAGACCCGCTGGTCGCGCGCGGAGGCCCGCAGGCCGGCGTCGAGCACGCGCCCGGAGCGGGTGAGCCGGGCCGCCGCTGCGGTGTGGCGCAGGTGCCACGACAGCAGCGGTCGGGTGGCGGCGCGGTGGCGTCGTCCG
The DNA here is from genome assembly GCF_039939255.1 of Nocardioides secundeburneus. Taxonomy (NCBI): domain Bacteria; kingdom Bacillati; phylum Actinomycetota; class Actinomycetes; order Propionibacteriales; family Nocardioidaceae; genus Nocardioides; species Nocardioides secundeburneus. The sequence goes on along the minus strand of NZ_JBDUUE010000010.1, from coordinate 32,933 downwards.
GCGCTGCGGGGGTCGCCGGCGGCGACGGCGGCGGCCGCGGCCCGGCCGGCGGCGATGCCGGTGGCGACGGCGTAGAAGATCCCCTCGCCGGTGAGCGGGTTGACCAGGCCCGCGGCGTCGCCGACCAGCAGCACGCGACCGTCGGCCGGGTGCCACCGGTGGCTCGACAGGGGCAGGTGGTGGCCCATCCAGTCGACGCCGGCCTCGGCCGCGCCCGGGAGCAGCACGTCGAGGCGGGCCAGCAGTTCGCGGCGGGTGGGTGCACGGTCGTCGTGCAGCACCTCGCCGTAGCCGATGTTGGCGAGACCGTCGCCACGGTCGAACGACCAGGCGTAGGAGGGCTGGTGCTCGTGCCCGAACACGATGCGCTGCACCCCGCGGTGCTCGGCCGGCGTCGGTCCGTAGCCGCGCAGGGCGAGCGCCCGTCGTCCGGCGGGCTGCCCGAGCGCACGCCGGACGACCGAGTGCGCCCCGTCGGCGCCGACGACGACCGCGACGTCGTCGACGTCGGCCAGCGTGCGCACCCGACGCTGGACCAGCTGGGCGCCGGCCGCGACCGCGGCCTCGACGAGCCGGGCGTCGAGCACCCGCCGCGGCACGACGTAGGCCGGGCGCTCCATCTCGCGCTCGACCGACCGCGCGCCGCGCCGCAGGTGCAGCCGGGTGACCGGCACCCGGTCGTCGAGGAGTCCGTGGACCCCGACCGACTCCAGCAGGTCGAGCACGTGCGGGGCGACGCCGTCGCCGCACGCCTTGTCACGCGGGAACGAGGACCGGTCGACGAGCCGGACGTCGAGACCGGGCGCCGCGTGCAGGGCCCCGAGGGCCGTCGCGGCGCCGGCGGGTCCGGCGCCCACGATCGTCAGGTCGCTCACCGGGCTCCCACCACGAGCAGGACGACGTCGACCAGCGCCACGGCGATCGCCGCGCGGAACGGGGTGCGCCCGCTCGTGGTGGCGGCGACGACCGCCAGGACGAGCGCGGCGAGCAGCGCCACCTGGACCACGACGCCGGGGGAGCCGGGACCGAGCGCGGCCGCCAGCGACGCCGCGGCGAGCACGAGCGCGGCCAGGACCCGCGAGCGGCGAGCGCCCAGCCGGTGCGGCAGTCCGCGGACGCCGGTGCTGAGGTCGTCGTCGAGGTCGGGCAGGGCGTTGAGCAGGTGGGCGCCGACGCCGAGGGCGGCCCCTGCCGCCACCTGCCACCACGGCGCCCAGACGGGGTCGGGCCCGGCGAGGGTGATCACCGCGGGCAGTGACCCGAACGCGACCGCGTAGGGCGCCCACGACCAGGCCGTGGCCTTCAGGCCCAGGTTGTAGGCGTGCCCCATCGCGACGAGCAGCCCGAGGTGCACCAGCCCGGCGCGCCACCCCGTCGCCGCGGACAGCGTCACACAGGCCAGCGCCGCGACCGCGAGGCACCGGCCGACGAGGGCCGGGGTGAGCACCCCGGTCGCGAGCGGCTTGTCGTCGCGACCGACCGCGACGTCGCGACCGTGGTCGAGCAGGTCGTTGCCCCAGCCGATGGTGAGCTGGCCGGCGAGCACGGCCGCGACCACGAGGACGCCGTGGGCCACCGGGAGGTCGGCCGCCACCGCGAGCAGCGCGGCGAGCGTCGTGACGGCGACGGTCGGACCGCCGTGCGCCGCCGCCGCGAGGGCGGCGAGCACCGACCGGGTCTCGGACCTTGCTCGAGGGTCCCGGGCCAGCGCGGTCATGACGCACGGTATCCAGACGCGAGGAGGACCCGCACCACCCTCCGTGGCCCTCGGTGGCAGGGTGGGGCCGTGACCACCGCTACCGACGACGTCGTCGTCCTGCTCGACGACCACGGCAACCCGGTCGGCACGCACCCGCGCGCCACCGTGCACTCGACGACCACCCCGCTGCACCTCGCGTTCTCGTGCCACCTGCGCGACGACGCCGGCCGCACCCTGGTCACCCGGCGGGCGCTGGCCAAGCGCACGTGGCCGGGGGTGTGGACGAACTCGTTCTGCGGTCACCCACGGCCCGGTGAGTCGTTCGACGACGCCGTCCGGCGCCACGCGCAGCACGAGCTCGGGCTGCCCGGCGAGGCGATCGTCGGTCTCGAGCCGCTGCTGCCCGACTTCCGCTACCGCGCGGTCGACGCCGCGGGCGTCGTAGAGAACGAGGTGTGCCCGGTCTTCACGGCCGTGCTGGCGCCCGGCGTCGAGCTGCGGCCCCACCCCGACGAGGTCGCCGAGCACCGGTGGGTCGACGTCGCCGACCTGCTCGACGTCGTCGAGAAGGCGCCGTGGGCGCTCAGCCCGTGGATCGTCGAGCAGGCCGAGGGGCTGCGGCTGCTGCTCGCACGCGCCTGACCTAGACGCGCGCGAGCAGGTCGGGCGCGAGGGTGATCGCGCCGAGCGCGAGCCCGGCGAGGTTGGCCAGCAGCATCAGCACGCACCACGCCGGCGCCGGCACCCGGGTGAGGCGCGCCAGCTGGCCGGGGTCCGACGACGGCGAGATCCGTCGGCCCTGCCGCAGCAGCTCGAGCACCGGCCGCGGGGCCGCGAGCAGCAGCAGCCAGGCCACGAGGTAGGCCACCAGCGCCTGCACCTCGGGGTCGGCGTACCAGGTCAGCAGCCCGACGCCGGCGCCGAGCCCGACGAGGGTCAGCACGCCGTACCAGTTGCGCACCCACACGAGCAGCGCCGCCAGCAGCAGCAGGGTGAGCCACAGCATCAGCACCCCACGCCCGCCGGCCAGCAGGAGCGCCGCCCCGACGCCGACCGCCGCGGGCGCCAGGTAGCCGGCCGCGATCGTGGCCACCATGCCGGGGCCGGTCGGGCGCCCGCGCGAGACGGTGACGCCGGAGGTGTCGGCGTGCAGACGGATGCCCTGCAGGCGGCGTCCGACGAGCACGGCGACGACCGCGTGCCCGGCCTCGTGGACGACGGTCACCCCGAGCCGCACGCGCGGCCACGTCGCGGGCGCGCCCACGAGCACCAGCGCGACCACGCCGGCCAGCAGCACCAGGCCCGGGTCGGGCAGGGGCTGGACGGCGGTCGCGCGGTTCCAGAGCTCGGCCAGGTCCATCTGCGGTCGCGGGCCCGTCAGCGACGCAGCCAGACCGCCGTGTCGGCCGACAGCACGTCGCTCACCGGCCCGCTGGCCACGACCACCTCGCCCTCGGGCAGCGCGACGTCGGAGGCGCCGCAGTTGAGCACCACCCGCAGGTCGCCGCGGTCGACGACGAGCACGTCGCCGTCGACGTCGACCTGCACCGCGTCGGCCGGGGCGAGCCCGCGTCGGGCGGCGAGCGCCGCGCGGTAGAGCTCGAGCGTGGAGCCCTCGACGCCGGTCTGCGCCTCGACGGTGAGCGCGGCCCAGCCGGCCGGCTGCGGGATCCAGGGCTGTGCGTCGTCGGGCCCGAAGCCGTAGGACGGCGCCGATCCCTTCCACGGCACCGGCACCCGGCACCCGTCGCGACCGACCTCGCCGGTGCGGAACCACGAGGGGTCCTGCCGGTCCTCGGGGGCGACGTCGACCTGCTCGAGGCCGAGCTCCTCGCCCTGGTAGAGGTACGACGAGCCCGGCAGCGCGAGCATCGTCAGCGTGGCCGCCCGGGCCCGGGCCAGGCCCTGCGCGCCGCCGCCGTAGCGGGTCACGTGACGCACGACGTCGTGGTTGCTCAGCACCCACGTCGGGCTGGCGCCGACCGGCCCCATCGCGGCGAACGTGCCGGTGACGACGTCGGCGAACTCGCGGGCCGACCAGTCGGCCAGCAGCCACAGGAAGTTGAACGCCTGGTGCATCTCGTCGGGGCGCACGTAGGCCGCGATCGCCTCGGGTGTGCGGGCCCAGGCCTCGGCGACGAGCATGCGGTCGCCGTGGTAGTCGGCCAGGACGCGGTGCCAGCGTCGGTAGACGTCGTGCACCTCCGGCTGGTCCCACATCGGCTCGTCGAAGTCGGTGCGCGCGACCATCGACTCCTCGCGGACCTTGTTGAGGTCCTTGCCCTCCGAGCCCGGCGGTAGCACCTGGTCGCGCAGCGAGGCCTCCTTCAGCAGGCCGTGGGCGACATCGATGCGGAAGCCGTCGGCGCCGCGGTCGAGCCAGAAGCGCAGCACGACCTCGAACATGTCGCCGACCTCGGGGTTGCGCCAGTCGAGGTCGGGCTGGCTGGTGTCGAACAGGTGGAGGTACCACTGCCCGTCGGGCACGCGGGTCCAGGCCGGACCGCCGAAGACCGACTGCCAGTTGTTGGGCGGCTCGCTGCCGTCGTCGCCGCGGCCGTCGCGGAACAGGTAGCGGGCCCGCTCGGGGCTGCCCGGCGCCGCGTCCAGCGCCGCCCGGAACCAGGCGTGCTCGTTGCTCGTGTGGTTGGGCACGAGGTCGACGATCACCCGCAGCCCGAGGTCGTGCGCGACGCCGATGAGCGCGTCGGCGTCGTCGAGCGTGCCGAAGAGCCGGTCGATGTCGAGGTAGTCGGCGACGTCGTAACCGTGGTCGTGCTGGGGGGAGGTGTAGAACGGCGTGATCCACACGGCGTCGACGCCGAGGTCGCGCAGGTAGGGCAGGCGGCTGGTGATGCCGGGCAGGTCGCCGATGCCGGCGCCGCCCTCGCGCTGGCCCGACGAGGCGAAGCTGCGCACGTAGACCTGGTAGACGACGGCGTCGCGCCACCACTCGCGGCGACCGGGGACGGGGGTGGTGGCGGGGGCGGAGGTCTCGGGGGTGCTCATGCGAAGTCCTGGGGGTCGACGGCGAACCAGACGTGCTCGGCGGTGCCGAGCACCCGGCCGGAGGCGGTGCGGAGGGTGGCGGCGGTGCGGGTACGGCGTCCGTCGGTGCCGAGGTCGGTGCCGACGACGACGTGGGTCTCGCCGACGCGGGGGAGGTCGTGCAGCCGGGCGGTCATGCGGCCCAGCACCATGAGGCGCTCCTCGAGGTCGCCGGCCCAGCCGCCGACGCAGTCGAGCGCCGCCCAGGCGACGGCCGGCGGGACGACGTCGGCGTCGCCGTCGACGGCCAGGCTGGGGCCGGGCGTCCAGGTGGCAGCCACGCGGGCGCGGCCGTCGGCGTCGTCGACGCGGCCGGGGAAGATGCGGAGCCCGTCGTCGCGTGCCGTGCCGCAGGCGAAGCACGACGGGAACGGGTGGGAGCGGTGCCCGGCGTAGGACGCCTCGGCCTCCCGCGCGACGTCGGCGTCGACGGCCGGCACCGTGGCGAGGTCGGCGGACGTCGCCTCGGCCTCGCCCACCAGCACGTCGTCGTGCCACGCCCGCGCGGTCGCCGGGGCCTCGAGGTCGACCCGCAGCGGCACCTCGAGGGGCGGCGGCGTGCGCAGCGTGACCTGCACGGGGCCCGCGGTGCCGGAGGGGCCGGGGGCCAGGTAGGAGGCGAGTGCGCCCGCCGTCCAGCCGCCGTTGCCGGAGCTCGGTGGGCCGTTGAAGCGGCGGGGGATCGTGAGGGGAGCGGTCACGTGGTCACGCTAGCGAGACCACTCACGCGCGCACCGCCTGGTAGCGGTCGAGGGCCTCCTGCCGCTCGGCCTTGTGGTCGACGACCGGCTCGGGGTAGCCGGCCTCCTTGCGGTCGGCGCTGCTCGGCTCGTGCGGGTCGTCGACGTCGGCCAGCTCGGGCACCCAGGTGAGGATGTAGCGGGCGTCGGGGTCGAACTTGCGGCCCTGCGTCGTGGGGTTGAAGACGCGGAAGTAGGGCGCGGCGTCGGTGCCCGTGCCCGCCGTCCACTGCCAGCCGTGGTTGTTCGAGGCGAGGTCGCCGTCGACCAGCCAGTGCAGGAAGTGGCGCGCCCCGTGCTGCCACTCGACGTGGAGGTCCTTGACCAGGAAGCTGGCGGTGATCATCCGGAGCCGGTTGTGCATCCAGCCCGTGGCGCGCAGCTGGCGCATGCCGGCGTCGACGATGGGGAAGCCGGTGCGGCCCTCGGCCCACGCGTCGAAGTCGGCGCCGGGCTCGTCGTACTGCATCTTCGCCAGCTCGGGCTTGTAGTACTCGCGGGCCGAGTCGGGGCGCTGGAAGAGGACGTCGGCGTAGAAGTCGCGCCAGGCGATCTCGGTGACGTAGGTGGAGGGCCCCTTGCCGCGGCGTCCGGACAGGTCGGCCAACAGCGTGCGGGGGTGGATCTCGCCGTACTTGAGGTGGTGGCTCATGCGCGAGGTGCCCTCGACGCCGGGCTCGTTGCGCCGCTCGTCGTAGTCGCCGACGCGGTCGAGGAAGTCGTGCCACGCCTCGGCGGCGGCGGCCTCGCCGGCCTCGGGCAGCTCGATGCCCTTCGGCAGCCGGACGTCGGGCAGGTCGACGGTCTTCTTCAGGTGGCGCCAGCGGGCGTCGTCGGGCAGGGGGCCCGCGGGGTTGCGCCACCCGTGGGCGTTCCACGCCTTCGAGAACGGGGTGAAGACCTTGTAGGGCTCGCCGCTGCCGTTGGTGACCCGGTCGGGGGCGACCGCGTAGGGCGAGCCGGTGCGCACGAGGTCGATGCCCTCGCTCTTCAGCGCCTCCTCGACGTCGAGGTCGCGCTGGTGGCCGTAGGGCCCGTAGTCGGCGGCGACGTGGACGGCGGAGGCCCCGACCTCCTTCGCCGCGAGCACGACCTGGCGCACCGGGTCGCCCCGCACGACCGAGACGGGGACGTCGCGGCGCAGCGCGGTCAGGCTGTCGACGAGGTAGCGACGGCGGGGGAGGCCGCTGGGTCCCCACAGGGCCGGGTCGAGCACGAACAGCGGCAGCGTCGGGCCGTCGTCGAGGGCGGCGAGCAGGGCCGGGTTGTCGACGGTGCGCAGGTCGCGGCGGAACCACATCACGGACGTCACGGTGCGACTGTGTCATCGGGGACCGCCTGCGTGGCCACCCCAGGGGCGATGGGTAAGAATGGTTCTCGTGAGCGACCTCATCGACACCACCGAGATGTATCTGCGGACCATCTACGAGCTGGTCGAGGAAGGCATCGTCCCCCTGCGCGCGCGGATCGCCGAGCGACTCCACCAGAGCGGCCCGACCGTGTCGCAGACCGTCGCCCGCATGGAGCGCGACGGCCTGCTCACCGTCGAGGGCGACCGGCACCTCGAGCTCACCGACGACGGCCGCCGGCTGGCCACGCGCGTGATGCGCAAGCACCGCCTCGCCGAGCGCCTCCTCACCGACGTCATCGGCCTCGACTGGGAGTTCGTCCACGTCGAGGCGTGCCGCTGGGAGCACGTCATCTCCGAGACCGTCGAGCGTCGCCTCGTCGAGCTGCTCGACCACCCCACCGAGTCGCCCTACGGCAACCCGATCCCCGGTCTCGACGAGCTCGGCGAGACCGAGGTCGGCGAGTCCTTCATGACCGGCGTCGAGCCGCTCAGCAGCGCCGCCACCGACACCGAGGGCCGGGTGCTCGTGCGGCGCATCTCCGAGGAGATGCAGAAGGACGAGTCGCTGATGAGCGCCATGCGTCGCGCCGGCGCCCTGCCCGACAAGACCATCACCGTGATCGCCACCGCCGAGGGCGTGCTGGTCGGCTCGGGCGGCGAGACCGCCGAGATCGTGCCCGAGGCGGCCGACCACATCTTCGTCAAGCGCCTCTAGTCCGTCGGGCCAGGCAGCTCGACGCCAGCGCCGTCAGGAACTCCGAGCACCCGACGTCGAGCTTGACGGTGGCGAGGTCGTCGCCGCGGGTGGTGCCTCGGTTGACGATGACCACCGGGGTGCCGGCCTTGACGGCGTGCCGCACGAACCGGAAGCCGCTCATCACGGTGAGCGACGAGCCCACCACCAGCAGCGCACCGCCGGTCCCGGCCAGGTCGTCGACGGCGGCGTAGCACCGCTCGACCCGCGGCTTGGGCACGTTCTCGCCGAAGAACACGACGTCGGGCTTGAGCACGCCGCCGCACTGCTCACAGCCGGGGACGACGAAGTCGGCGGTGTCGTCGAGGTCGACGTCGCCGTCGGGGCGCACCTCGACGCCGGCGTGCTCCTGCAGCCAGCCGGGGTTGGCCGCCTCGAGACGGGCCTGCATGTCCGCGCGGGACGTCGTCCGGCGGCAGGAGAGGCAGACGACGTCGGCGATGCGTCCGTGCAGTGCGACGAGCCGGCGTGACCCGGCCGCCTCGTGGAGGCCGTCGACGTTCTGGGTGATCAGCAGCTCGGGGTCGAGCGCGACGCACGCGCGGTGCCCGGCGTTGGGCTCGGCCCGGTGCATGCGGCCCCAGCCGACGTGCGAGCGCGCCCAGTAGCGCTGCTGCGCCTCGGGGCCGGAGACCAGCTCCTGGTAGGTCATCGGCTGGCGCACCGGCTTGCCCGGCCCGCGGTAGTCGGGGATGCCGGAGTCGGTCGACAGGCCGGCGCCGGTGAGGACGACGAGCGGCCGGTCGGCGAGCAGGTCGAGCGCGTGCTGGGCCGAGTCGCTCAAGCGCCGTACCGCAGCCGAGCCTTCGCGCGCGCCTTCTCGGCCTCGACCTCGCGGTTCTTCGGCGGCGCGGCGGTGACGAGGTCGTCGAGGAGGTGTCGGGTGACGTGGGCGATCTCCCGCACGGCCTGGTCGAAGACCTCCTGGTTGGCCGACGACGGCTTGGTGGCCCCGGCCACCTTGCGCACGAACTGCAGCGCAGCGGCGTGGACCTCGTCGTCGGTGGCCGGCGGCTCGAAGTTGTTGAGCGGACGGATGTTGCGGCACATGCCGCCCAATCTACGTCGGGTCGAGTCGGGGTCGGGTGGTCTCGAGGCTCGTCGCCGGGGCTCCTCGCACCTCGACCGGCGTCAGTGCAGCGGACGGATGTTGCGGCACATGCCGCCCAATCTACGTCGGGTCGCGCGGTGGTCGAGGGCCGTCAGACGTCGAAGAACGACACGTCCTCACCCGTCACGAGCGCGACCCGGCCGTCGGCGAGCGGCACGGTGCGCACGAGGTCGATGTCGCTGCCGAACTCGACGCGGGTCATCCGGTTGCTGATCCGTCCGCCGCCGAGCTGCAGCGTCGAGACGTAGCCGGTGTTGCCCTGCTGGACGACGGTGAGCACGACGCGCCGGTCGGGCAGCCAGGTGAACTGGCGCGGGTCGTCGGCTGCCGTGGCGTAGGTACCGCGGACGTAGCGGTGCACGGCCAGCTGCTGCGGGTCGGTGACGTCGGTCAGGTCGAGCAGGGCCGCCTGGGCGCGGTTGCCGCCGTCGGAGCCGACGCCGACGAGGCGGCGCGGCCCGAGCGGGTGCAGGTAGCTGGAGAACCCGGGGATCTTGAGCTCGCCGAGCAGCGTCGGCCGGCGCACGTCGGTCAGGTCGACGGCGTAGAGCGGGTCGATGCGGCGGAACGTCACCAGGATCGCGAGGCCGTCGAACCAGCGCACGGACTTGATGTCCTCGTTGCGACCGAGGCCGTCGAGGCGGCCGACCTCGACCAGCTCGTCGTCGCGGGCCTCGAGCGTGACGACCGAGTTGGCGTTCTCGGTCTCCGACGACGGCCCGACCGCGAGCCGGAGCACGCCGTCGGCCTCGTCCATCGACCACCGGTCGCGGACGTGGCCCTCGACCTCGCCGGCGCCGACGTAGGTGGCGCCGGTGCCCGCGAGCGCGAAGTCGTAGACGTGCGTGGTGCCGTCGCTGCCGCCCGGGCCGCTGGTGCGGGTGAAGCACTCCCAGCACTCGTCGAACCCGCCGCCCCCGGTGGCGAGGTAGAGGTGGTCGGTCGACTCGTAGGTCATCGAGGCCTCGCCGGCCAGGCCGAGAGCACCGTTGTCGGGGCCGGCGGCGGCGCCGGGGTCGTCGACGCCGAAGCCGACGACGGCCATCGTGGCCGGTCCGAGCTCGGCGCGCGGGATCGCGACCCGGTCGCACTGCAGCAACGGCTGCTCGGCGCCGCCGTCGACGGCCACGTGCGGCAGCCAGTCGTCGATGGTCGACTTCTCGACCAGCCGGCGGTTGGCGGCGACGACGCTGTTCGGACGGCGGTCGTCGGTCTCGAAGTCGAGCTCGGGCAGGCCCTTGGAGAGCACCAGCCGGACGTCGGTGCCGTGCTGGCGCGCGGCGACCAGGGCGGCGTCGTAGTCGACCGTGGCCACGACCATCGGGTCGGCCGGGTCGCCGACGTCGACGGTGACGACGCGGGTCTGCTGCGGCGGCTGCGGCACGCCGTAGGAGGCGTAGTCGTAGCCCCGGGACGACGGCCGGGCGCTGCCGTCGTTGCCGATCGCGACCACGGTGTCGCCGGCGAGCAGGATCTCGGCGTCGTGCAGGTCGCCGAGGTCGACGCTGCCGGACTCGCGCACCCGCCGTCCGCCGAGGTCGTAGGTCGTCAGCACGGCGCCCTTCAGCCGGACCAGGAGGTCGTCGGTGGTCTTGACGGCGTCGGGCTCGTCGACGCCGGCCTCCTGCACGTTGGTGCCGGTCTCGCTCGACTCGGCGCGGGACGTGGCCGGCGCGACCGCCTGAGGGAGGGCGGTGTCGGCTCCTGTGGCCCGCTCGCGAGACATCCCGTCGGCGGGGGCCGAGTCGACGTCGACGTAGGCGCCGTACCCACTGCCCCACCCGTACGCGCCCACCAGGTCGGTGCCGCGGTCGACGTAGTGCTGGAGCAGGTCGTCGCACGACTCCGGCGCCTGCAGCTCGCCGAAGAACGCGGCCGGGGCGATGTCGTCGGCGCCGGCCGCACCGCCGTCGGCCAGGGTCGGGACGCCGCCCGGCGGCGGTCCGGCGTCGGGCGGCAGGACGACGCCGCCGACGACGAACGCGGCGGCGAGGCCGCCGACGGCACCGATCGCGACGAGCGAGCCCCGCAGCCGGGCCTCCGGACGACGTCGCGTGCCGGCGGCCGCGGACCGCCGGGCTTCGCGCAGGATCGCGTCGACCGGGGCGGGGCCGACGGGGACGTCGTCCCAGTGCTTCTCGAGATCGGTCATGGGGTCACCTCGGTGAATCCGGGTCGGAGGTCGGCCAGGTGGTCGTCGGTGGCCAGCTGGGCGAGCGAGCGGGACAGCCGGCTCTTGACGGTGCCGGGCGGGACGTCGAGCACCTCGGCGGTCTGCCTCTCGCTGAGGCCGGTGAAGTAGCGCAGCACGACGACGTCGCGGTTGACCTTCGACAGCCCCGCGAGGGCGCGGTGGACGGCGTCGATCGTCGCGACGGAGTCGGTGGGGTCGGGCAGCCCGGCGTCGGGCAGTCGTTCGGACGGGCGCTCGCCCCACCACCGGCGCCGCTTGCTGTCGCGCAGGGCGTTGATGAGCATCCGGTACACGTAGGCGTCGCGGTTGTCGGCCGCGGCGACCGTCGTCCAGGCGGTGTAGCACCGCACGAGCACGGTCTGCACGAGGTCCTCGGCCTCGTGCAGACCGCAGCCGAGGAAGACCGCCGAACGCACGAGGGCGTCCCACGACTCGCGCACGTAGGTCGCGTAGTCGGTGTCGTGGTCCATCGGTCCCCTCTCGGCCCTGTGGGCGTCGTCCGGGCGTACGACGAGGTGCCGGGACTCGAGGGTTCCACCCCCTGGACCGATTTTTCTGCCGAGTGCCACGATGTCGCCCATGGCGGAGCCCACGCGCGACCTCGACCTCGTCCTCTTCGGTGCTACCGGCTTCACCGGCGGCCTGACCGCCGACTACCTGGCCGAGCACGGTCCCGACGGGTTGCGCTGGGCGCTGGCCGGGCGCAACCGGGCCAAGCTCGAGGCCGTGCGCACCCGCCTGGGCCTGCCCGACCTCGAGCTGGTCGTGGTCGACGCCGGCGACCAGGCGGCGCTCGCCGACGTCGTCCGGCGGGCCAAGGTCGTGGTCACGACGGTCGGGCCCTACCAGCAGCTCGGCGGCCCGCTCGTCGCCGCGTGCGCCGAGACCGGCACCGACTACGTCGACCTGACCGGCGAGCCCGAGTTCGTCGACACCACCTACCTCGAGCAGCACAAGGTCGCCGAGGCGAGCGGCGCACGCATCGTGCACGCCTGCGGCTTCGACTCGATCCCGCACGACCTCGGCGCCTACTTCACGATGCAGCAGCTCAAGCCCACCGGGCCGGTGCGTCTGCGGGGCGTCGTCCGGGCCAGCGGGACGGCGTCCGGCGGCACGTTCCACTCCGCCATGGGGGCGTTCTCCCGGGCGCGGCAGATGGCGAGCACGGCCAAGGCCCGCCGGCGCGCGCAGGGCAAGCCCGCCGACGGCCGCGTCTCCAAGCCGGTTGCCGGCAAGCCGCACCGCGACAAGGTGCTCGGCTACTGGCTCCTGCCGCTGCCGACCATCGACCCGCAGGTGGTCGCCCAGAGCGGCGCCGCCCTGGCGGCGTACGGGCCCGACTTCCGCTACTCGCACTACGCCGGCATGAAGACGCTGCGCTACGCCGCGGGCGCGGCCGTCGGAGTCGGGGCCATCGGCCTCGCCGCGCAGGTGCCGCCGGCACGCGACTTCCTGCTGAAGAAGGTCCCGCAGGGCCACGGACCCGACGCCGCCAAGCGCGAGAAGTCGTGGTTCACCGTCGAGTTCGTCGCCGAGTCCGAGGGCCGCACCGTGCGCACCAAGGTGCACGGTGGCGACCCCGGCTACGGCGAGACGGCCAAGATGCTCGCCGAGTCGGCGTTGTGCCTCGCCTTCGACGACAACCCGGCCACGGCCGGCTGCGTGACCACCGCGCAGGCGATGGGCGACAACCTGCTCGCCCGCCTCCAGGCCCAGGGCATCTCGTTCACCGTCGTCGACTAGGTCCCCGCCGCCGGGGATAGTCCCGGACGAACGTGTCGCCGGGACGCCGGAAATGCGACGAGATCGTCCTGGACTATCCCTGCGGCGGCGACCTGCGGCGCGGCTAGCGCTGTCGCGCGGGCCGGACGACGATCTCGTTGACGTCGACGTCGGCGGGCTGGCCGAGCGCGAACGAGACGGCGCGCGCCACGGCGTCGGCCGGGATGGCGGCGGCGCGGTAGGTGCGCATCAGCTCCGCCGCTCCGGGGTCGGTGATGGTCGAGGCCAGCTCGGACTCGACCACGCCGGGCGAGATCGTGGTGACCCGGATGCTGGGGTCGCTCTCCTGGCGCAGGCCCTCGGTGATCGCCCAGGCGGCGTACTTGGTGCCGCAGTAGACGGCCGCCGTCGGCGAGACCTCGTGGGCGCCGATGCTCGCCGTCGTGACGACGTGGCCGCCGCCCTGCTCGGCGAAGACCGGCAGCACGGCGGCGATGCCGTGCAGCAGGCCGCGCACGTTGACGTCGATCATCCGGTCCCACTCGTCGACGAGGAGGGCGTCGAGGCGCGAGAGCGGCATCAGTCCCGCGTTGGCGACGAGGACGTCGAGCCGGCCGTGCCGGGCCCGGACGTCGGCGACCACCGACGCGACGGCGTCGCGGTCAGTGACGTCGAGCGCGACCGGCTCGATCGTGCCGGCGGACGTCGAGGTGGTCGTCGCGGCGAGCTCGGCCAGCCGGTCGGTGCGGCGGGCGGTCGCGACGACGGTGTGGCCCTCGTCGGCGAGGCGGGTGGCGACCGCGGCGCCGATGCCGCTGCTGGCGCCGGTGACGAGGACGACCTTGGACTGGTTATCGGGGTGGGTGCTGGTCATGACGACCACGCTGCCGTCGGACGACGGCCCGGGGGAGACCGCGACGTTCCTGGGAGGAACGCACCCACCCACGCGCGGCGTCACGTGCCTACGCTGCGAGACATGGCATCCGACCTCGGCGACCTCCTGCGCGCCCGGCGTGCCCGGGTGACCCCCGAGCATGCCAACCTGCCCGTCGTCGGGCACCGCCGGGTCGAGGGCCTGCGGCGCGAGGAGGTGGCGATGCTGGCCGGCGTCAGCGTCGACTACTACGTACGGCTCGAGCAGGGTCGCGAGCGGTCGCCGTCCGCGCAGGTGCTCGACGCGCTGGCCGCCGTCCTGCGGCTCGACGGCGACGCCCGGCGTCACCTGTTCGACGTCGCCGGCGTCGCCGCGCCCCGCCGGACGACGGGCGTCGCCGAGCAGGTCGACCCCGCGCTGCGGCAGCTGATGGACGCCTGGCCGGCCCAGCCCGCGCTCGTCTACAACCGCGCCTACGACGTGCTCGCCGCCAACGAGCTGGCGACCGCGTTGTTCGGCGGGTTCGCCCACTCGCGCAACCTCATGCACCTCGTCTTCACCGACCCGGCGGCCCGCTCGTTCTACGTCGACTGGGACGACGTCGCCCGCGACGCGGTCGCCGGCTTCCGCCTCGGGCACGGCGCCGATCTTGACGACCCTCGGCTGCGCGCCGTCCTCGACGAGCTGCTGGCCGCGAGCGCCGAGCTCCGCGAGCTGTGGTCGCACCACGAGGCGCGCGGCAAGTCCCTGCACACCAAGCGGTTCCGGCACCCCGAGGTCGGCGCGCTCACCCTCACGATGCAGGCCTTCGACGTCCGCTCGGCACCCGGCCAGGAGCTCGTGGTCTACCACGCCCAGCCGGGCACGCCGAGCGCCGAGGCGCTGGCCCTGCTCGGCACCGTCGCGGCTACCGCCCGCACGCCGGGATAGTCCCGGACGAAGTCGTCGCTCCCGCGGTGGACAAGCGACAAGAACGTCCGGGACTATCCCCGCCGGGACTATCCCCGCCGGGACTACCGCCGCCGGGACAGGAAGCGCTCGAGGCCGGCGAGGTCGTCGGTGTTGACGTGGTCGACGCCGGCGTCGACGAGCTCGCGCCACACGGCGTCGCGGGCCCTGCCGGCGACGTCGGGCGTGGCCCAGAACCGGATGCGCTGGCCGCGGTCGTGGGCGGTGCGGACCATGCGGCGCAGCGTCGTGCGCTCGGACGACGGCATCCGACCGACGCCGGCCCAGGTGAAGAGGGTGGTCCAGTTGTCGCTGACCAGCGGCATCACCGACGACGGCAGCGGGCCGCCGAGGTCGCCGGAGCGACCGTCGTAGCCGGCACGGCGGTCGGTCTGGGCCTGCATTGCCGGCAGGTCGCGGTTGCCGCTGATCACCGCGGTGACGGCACCGGGCTCGGTCGACGACGGCGTGAAGCGGGTGAACAGCCCGGGGTGGTTGCGCAGCGCGGCGTCGATCGCCGCCCAGGTGGGTCCGGCCGCGGACTTGGCGTCGATCAGCAGCTGCACCGGACGCCGGCCGCGCGGGTAGACGCTGCCGTCGTTCATCGCGGCGCGCGCCGAGAGCGGCGAGAGGTAGAGCCGCTCCAGCGTCCGCCCGGGTGTCGCGTCGGCGAGGTCGTGGGCAACGCGCAGCTCGCCGTCGACGAGCCACACGTCGGCCTCGACGCTGGTGAAGCCGTGGTCGAGCGCGTCGAGCAGCGGGCGGTCGTGCTCGTAGTCGTTGTGGGCGTGGGCCTGAGCGAGGGGCCGGGCCTGACGCGGCACCCGGACCGGGTCAGGCAGCCGGCGGTGCTCACGGCGCAGCACGTCGCGCAACCGGTCGGGGTAGTCGGTGATGAGGCCGTCGACCCCGAGCCGCACGAGGTGGCGCATCGTGGCCGGGTCGTCGACGGTCCACGGGACGACGCGCAGCCCGGCCCGGTGGGCGTCGTCGACCATCGCGCGGTCGACGTAGGGCTCGTAGCCGGGGTCGCCGAGGGCGCCGTCCTGCGGGAAGCCGTGCACGGGCGAGATGGCGTCGGCGCCGAAGGAGGCCGCCATCCGCACGAGGTCGCCGTCGAAGTCGTCGGCGTCCAGCCCGCCGAGCCAGGGCGAGGCGCCGGGCTGGCCGACCTGGAGGAAGTCGCGGTTGGTGAGCGCGACGATCGGCAGCTCCGGCGCGACCTCGCGCATGCGCATCAGCGAGCCCCAGTCGAAGGACTGGATGGTCACCTGGTCGCCGATGCCGGCCGCGCGCACCTCGTCGACGACGACCTGCACGAACTGCTCGCGCGGCGCGGTCTCGCTCGGCGCGCCGGCCTCGACCTTCGTCTCGACGTTGAGGGCCACGTCGTCCGCCTCGTATGACTGCACGAGGTCGAACACCTCGCTCAGCAGGGCCATCCGAGAGCCGGGCTCGAGGCGCTGGCGCGGGTAGCCGGGCAACTGCTGCGACCCGCAGTCGAGCGTGCGCACCTGGGCGAGCGTGAGCGTGGTGACGTAGCGGCCGACGTAGGGGAACAGCGGGTCGCCGGGCGTGGCGGGCGTGGTGTCGCGGCAGACCTGCGGGTTGGTGCGGCGGTCGTGGGTGACGACGGCCTGGCCGTCACGGGTGATCTGCACGTCGAGCTCGAGCGTGCTCACGCCGAGCTCGAGCGCGCGGGAGAACCCGGCGAGCGAGCTCTCGACCGTGAGGCCGAGGCCGCCGCGGTGGGCCTGGAGGTCGAAGGCGCGGCGGTCGGGCTGACCGTGATGACCGGGCCCGTGGCCGGGTGAGGCCTGGGCGGGGAGGGCGAGTGCGGGTGTGAGGACGGCGGCCGCGAGCGCGGCCAGGCAACGGTTCCGAGAGACCATGGCCCTCAGTCGAGCGGGGTCAGACGACCGCGAGCGGTCCCGGAGGTGAAGGCTCGGCGACGGCCTCGGATCGCGACGGTGCCGAGCCGGTCAGGTCGTCACCATCGGCACGCGGACCGCCCCGAGTGCCGACCGCACCGCGTCGACGGCGACGCGGACGACGTCGGGGTCGAGGCCGGCGCGCGGGCAGACGTAGAGGCCGAGCGAGCGGGCCGGCGGGAGGGAGTCGAGGCGCACGAGGCCTGGTGGCGCCTCGTCGAGGGCCATGAGGGCGACGCCGAGGCCGGCGGCGACGGCGGCCTGGACGCCGGCGAGCTGGGTGGCCTCGGCGGCCACCGTGGCCGGCACGTCGTGCTCGGCGAGCGTGCCGAGGGCGCGCTTGCGCAGCTCGCACGGGCTGGTGAAGGCGACGACGGACACCGGCACCGGCGACGCCGGCGGCTGCCACCCCGGCGCGGCGAACCAGGTGAGGTCGAGGTCACCGACGTGGACGGCGCCGGGGTGGTCGGTGGCGTTGATGAGCAGGGCGAGGTCGACGTCGCGGCTGGCGAGGCCCTCGCGCAGGCGGGAGCCGCGGTCGATGCGGTACTGGAAGGACGAGGCGCCGCCGGCGACGTCGGCGTCGGCGAGCGCGGCCGACAGGGCCGGGAGCAGGCGGGCGGCGGCGTGCTCGGTGGAGCCGATGGTGATCTCGAGGCGGGTCTCGGTGAGCTCGCGCAGGGCGGCGTCGTGGGTCTCGAGGATGCGGCGCGCGGCGGCGACGAGGCGCTCGCCGTCGCCGGTGAACCGCGAGCCGCGTCCGTGGCGCTCGACCAACGGCTTGCCGACGGCGGCCTCGAGGCGGCGCACGTGCTGGCTCACCCCGCCCTGGCTCAGGTGCAGCCGCTCGGCGGCGCGCTGGAAGCCGCCGCAGTCGGCCACCGCCACGAGGCTGCGCAGCGGACCGATGTCGAGGGTCGTGTCGGCAGAGACGGGCATGTCGATCAGTTTAGTTCACAATTCATCACGGCCCGTGATGACTCGCATCACGAACCCTCGTTGGAGCCCGCGATCAAAGACGACTATCTTGATCGAGAAAGCAATTGAAGGTGCAGGACGACGAAAGGAGCCCGATGTCGCGCGCGAGGCAGATCCACCTGGGAGCCGTCCCCTACGGCACCGGTGGACCCGGCAGCCACACGCTGTGGCTCGATCCCGAGATCCCGGGCGACGCCAGCGTGAACATCGACTGGTTCGTCGAGATGGCCCAGCTCGCCGAGCGCGGCCGGTTCGACCTCGTCTTCATCGTCGACAGCCAGTTCATCACCCCGTTCTCGCCCCCGCACTACCTCAACCGGCTCGAGCCGCTCACGCTGCTCAGCGCACTCGCCACGCAGACCAGCCGCATCGGGCTCGTCGGGACGGCGACCACCAGCTTCAACAGCCCGTTCAACCTGGCCCGCCGCCTCGGCTCGCTCGACCTCATCAGCCGCGGTCGCGCGGGCTGGAACGTGGTCACCACCGGTGATGCCGGCACGGCCGGCAACTACGGGCTCGACGAGCACTTCGACTACGACACCCGCTACGGCCGCGCCCAGGAGTACGTCGAGCTCGCCCGCGCGCTGTGGGACTCCTACGAGGACGACGCCTTCCCGCGTGACCGCGCGACCGGGCGGTTCCTCGACCCCGACAAGCAGCACGTGCTCGACCACGAGGGCACCTACTTCAAGGTGCGTGGCCCGTTGAACCTCGAGCGCTCGGCGCAAGGCCACCCGGTGGTCTTCCAGGCGGGCGACTCCGACCAGGGCCGCGACCTCGGCGCCGGCGTGGGCGAGGGCATCTTCACCTTCGCCCCCGACATCCCGACCGGACAGGCGTTCTACGACGACGTCAAGACGCGGGCCCGCGAGAAGTTCGGGCGCGACCCCGAGCACGTCGTGGTCATGCCGGGCATCAAGGTGGTCGTCGGCGACACCGACGAGGACGCCCGCGAGATCGAGGCCGCGAACAACGAGCGCGACCACACGTTCGGCGCAGCCCTGCGCGAGTTCGGCCGGCCCTTCGGCTGGCACGACTTCACCCGCTACGACCTCGACGCCCCGTTCCCGGCCGAGGCCCTCGTGCACGGCGAACGGTCGTTCTACACCCAGGCCAAGGCCGTCACCCAGCGCGCCGTCGACAACGGCTGGACGCTGCGCCAGACCGTCGAGGCCACCCGCGTCTTCCGCAAGAGCGAGTTCGTCGGATCGGCCGCCACGGTCGCCGACAAGCTCGTCGAGTGGTGGGAGGCCCGGGCCTGCGACGGCTTCAACATCGGCCTCGACCACCCGGCCAACTTCCGCCGGATCGTCGACGAGGTCGTGCCGATCCTGCAGGAACGCGGCGTGTTCCGCGCCGACTACGACTCCACCACGCTGCGTGGGCATCTCGGGCTGCCCGCGCCGGTCAACCGCCACACGGCGGCCCGTGAGGCGGCGTCCGGCAGGTAGCCGGTCCGCACCTCCATCTGTTCACCCGACGCCACATCCGACGAAAGGCTGACGCCGCCATGACGCCCGCCCGCACCGCCCTGCCCCGCACCAGCCAGACCCGCCGAGGCTTCCTCGGCCTGAGCCTGGCGGCCGGTCTCGTCCTCGGCCTCGAGGCCTGTGGCGGGGCCTCGACGGCCGGCAGCGCCGGAGGCACGAAGTCCATCACGTGGGCCTGGCAGCTGCCGACCACCTGGGACCCGGTGACCTCGTCGGCCGGCTCCGACGTCCAGATGCTCGCGCTCACCTACGACGCGCTCACCGCGCTCGACGAGCAGGGCAACGCCGTGCCGTGGCTCGCCGAGTCGTGGGCCTACGACGAGGCCGGCACCAGCGTGACGTTCACCCTCAAGCCCGGCCTCACCTTTAGCGACGGCGCCCCGCTCGACGCCGCCGCGGTGGCGAAGTCGATCGAGCGCGGTCGCACGCAGGAAGGATCGCTCATCGCGCCGCAGATGGCGACGATCAAGGCCGTCTCGGCCTCCGGCGACCTCGACGTCGTCGTCGAGCTCAGCGAGGTCGACTACCAGTACCCGCTGCTGTTCGCCGGCAAGTCGGGCATGGTCGTCAACCCCGCCGCCTTCGAGAAGGACGTCGAGGCGCTGGCCACCCAGCCGGCCGGCTCCGGGCCGTTCACCGTGACCTCCTACGTGCAGAACGACCACGCCAGCCTGACCAAGAACCCACGCTTCCACCGGCAGGACGAGATCGAGGTCGACACCTTCGACCTCTACCCCCAGCAGGACCCGTCGACGGCGGTGGCCTCGGTGCGCTCCGGCCAGTTCAACGTCGGCCGCATCAGCGGCGCCCAGGTGCAGCAGGCCGAGGACGCCGGCCTCGACGTCCAGGTCATCGACTCGATGTTCGTCAGCGTGCTCGACGTCAACAACCAGATGGCGCCGTTCGACGACCCCGCCGTGGTCGAGGCGATGAAGTACGGCATCGACCGCGCCAAGATCCAGGAGGTCGTGTTCTTCGGCCTCGGCGACGTCAGCTACCAGCCGTTCCCGCCGGGCTACGTCGGCCACAACGAGGAGCTCGCCGACCTCTACGCCTACGACCCCGACAAGGCCCGCCAGATCCTGGCCGACGCCGGCTACACCGGTCCGGTCAGGGGCACCTTCACCAGCAGCGGCCAGTCGCAGCCGGCGGTCGAGCTCATCCAGGCCCAGCTCAAGGACGTCGGCATCGAGCTCGAGATCGAGACGATCCCGCAGACCCAGCACACCCAGCTGGTCTACCTCGAGCACGCCAAGGCCCTCACCTACGACGGCTTCGCCGGTCGCGAGTCGCCGGTGCAGGCCTTCCAGGTGCTCTTCGGCGCCGAGGGCCTGATGAACCCGGGCCGCACCACCAGCCCGGAGCTCGAGGCGCAGCTGGAGAAGGTCAAGCAGACCCCGACCGACGACCCCGGCTACCCCGCCCTGCTGCAGGAGGCGACGAAGATCGCGGTGACCTCGTTCCCCAACGTCTTCCTCAACCTCATGCCGACCGCCGTCGTGCGCAAGGGCGTCTCCGAGCTGCCGGCCTCGCCCAGCCTGCGCCGCTTCGAGGGCGTGACGGCGTGAGCCTCGCTGTCGCGCCCGAGACCCAGCCCGGCGCGCCCACACCGCCTGCGGCCGCCGTCCCCCTGCCGGACAACGCCCAGCGGGCTCGGCGCCGGTCGCGGCTCCTTCCGGTGCTCCGGACGGTGGTCAGCACGCTCGTCATCACCGTGACCGTGCTCGTGCTCGCCTCGCTCGCCACGTTCTCCCTCGGTGCGCTGAGCGACAGCAACCCGGCCGCGGCGGTGCTCGGGGAGACCGCGACCCAGGCCGACATCGACCGGATGAACGCGGAGTTCGGGCTCGACCGGCCGCTCGTCGTCCAGTACCTGACGTGGGTCGGCGACGCCGTGCGGGGCGACCTCGGACGGTCGTGGTTCACCACGATCCCGGTCACCGACAGCATCAAGCAGGCGCTGCCGGTCGACCTCTCGATCGCCGCGCTCGCGCTGGTGCTGGCGATCCTCATCGGTGGCGGCGCCGGCATCGGCGCGGCGCTCAGCAACGGCGGCCTGCTCGACCGGGCGGTCACGCTCGTGTGCTCGCTGCTGGCGACGCTGCCGCCGTTCGTGATCGGCATGGCGCTCATCGTGGTGTTCTCGGTCAAGCTGCAGGTGCTGCCGTCGGGCGGCTACGTGCCGATCGAGCAGGACCCGCTCGAGTGGCTGCGCTTCGCGATCCTGCCCGCGCTGGCGCTGTCGCTCGACGTGGCGGCCTCCATCGCCCGGCAGCTGCGCACCTCGATGGTGCAGTCGCTGCGCGAGAACTACGCCGTCGGCGCCGAGATGCGCGGCTTCGGCCGCTCCCGCGTGCTGTTCGGGCACGTGCTCCGCAACGCGATCGCGCCGACGCTCGCGGTGATCGGGCTGGCGATCCCGCTCATCGTCGGCGGCGCGGTGATCACCGAGAAGCTCTTCGGGCTGCCCGGCGTCGCGCAGCTGGCCCTGCAGTCGGCCGAACGCGGCGACGTGCCCGTCGTCCTCGGCACCCTCATCACCACCGCCGTCGTGGTCGTCGCGGCCAGCCTGCTCGTCAACGTGCTGCAGACCGCGCTCGACCCGGCCGCCCGACGCCGAGGAGCCGCGCGATGACGATCCCCCCGTTCTTCCGTGCCCTGTGGGCGGTCCCCAGCGCCCGGTTCGCCCTGCTCGTGCTCACCGCCGTCGGCTTCCTCGCCGTCTTCGGCCAGGCGCTCGCGCCGCACGACCCGCTGCAGCAGTACACCGACCGCGTGCTCGAGGGGCCGAGCGCCGACCACCTGCTGGGCACCGACTACGTCGGCCGCGACGTGCTCAGCCGGCTGATGAGCGGCACGCGGCTCTCGGTCGTCGGCGCCTTCGAGGCCGTGCTCATCGGTGGCCTCCTCGGCGTGCCCACCGGACTCGCCTCGGCCTGGCTCGGCCCGCGCCTGGAGTGGCTGACGCTGCGGGTCAGCGACACCCTCGTCATCCTGCCTTTCACCGTCTTCGCGATCGCCGTCGCCGGCACGCTCGGCAACGGCCTGCAGCAGGCGATGATCGCGATCGGCGTGCTCATCAGCCCGATCTTCTTCCGGGTCACCCGCGCCGTCGCGCTGGGTCTGCGCCGCCAGCAGTACGTCGAGGCCGCCGAGCTCATGGGCGCCTCGCAGTGGTGGACCCTGCGCCGTCACATCTGGAGCAAGGTGCTGCCCAACGTCGCGGTCACCGCGGCCCAGGCCACCGGTGCCGCCCTGCTGGTCGTCGCGTCGCTGTCGTTCCTCGGCCTCGGTGTCTCGCCGCCGGCCCCGACCTGGGGCGGCATGCTCGCCTCCGACCTCGACTACCTCGCCCAGAAGCCGTGGGCGCCGGTCTACCCGGCGCTGCTGATGATGGCGACGGTCGGCTCCCTCAACCTGCTCGCGGACGCCGTCCGCGAGGCCACCGGCGACGCGTCGCGTCGTCGCAAGCGCCGCCCGGGCGCCCGTTCGGAGAAGGCGGTGGCGCATGTCTGAGCCCGTCCTCGAGGTCGTCGACCTCCAGGTCTCCGTGGGGGACCACCTCGTCGCCGTCCACGACGTCTCGCTCGCGATCGGGCGCGGCGAGTCCGTCGGCCTGGTCGGCGAGTCCGGTAGCGGCAAGACCCTCACCTGCCGCGCCGTCCTGGGCCTGCTGCCGGCCACCGGCGAGGTCGACCGTGGTCGCATCGTGCTCGGCGGCACCGACCTCACCGAGGCCACCCGGCGCACGTGGAACGACGTCCGCGGCAGCCGGCTCGGCGCCGTCTTCCAGGACTCCGCGTCCTACCTGAACCCCTCGCTCACGGTCGGGCACCAGCTCGCCGAGCAGCTGCGGGTCAAGGCCGGGCTGTCCAAGCGGGCCGCGCACGAGCGTGCGGTCGAGCTCTTCGGCGAGGTCGGCCTGCACGACCCGGCCTCGGTCTTCCACCAGTACCCGCATGAGCTCTCCGGCGGCATGCAGCAGCGCGTGCTCATCGCGATCGCCATCTCCTGCGAGCCCGAGCTGCTCATCGCCGACGAGGCCACCACGGCGCTCGACGTCGTCGTCCAGGCCGAGATCCTCGCCCTGCTGCGCCGGTTGCGCGCGACGCACGGCCTGTCGCTGCTCCTGGTCACGCACGACCTCGCCGTCGTCGCCGAGACCTGCGAGCGCATCCTCGTGATGTACGGCGGCCAGGTCGTCGAGAGCGGCACGACCGAGGAGGTGCTGGCGCGACCGCGGCACCCCTACACCCAGGCCCTCATGGGCGTCGCGACCATCGGCACCTGGGAGCGCCGTGCGCTCGAGGTGATCCCCGGCCAGCCGCCCGCGGCCGGCGAGGAGATGCCCGGGTGCCGTTTCGCGCCGCGCTGCCGCTGGGCCACCGAGGCCTGCACCTCGGGCCCGGTGCCGCTGGTCGACCTCGGCGAGGGACGCAGCGCGCGCTGCGTCCGCGTGCACGACGTGCTCGACGGCACCCCCACCGAGACGGTCGCCGAGCTGGAAGGAGCCTCCGCATGACGACGACGCAGGAACGCCCCGTGAGGCCGGGGGAGCGGCCCGCCCAGGCCGCTCCGGTCCTCCGGGTCACCGACCTCTCGGTCTCCTACGCCCCGCCGAAGAAGGGCGTCGGCCTGGGCACCGGCGCGGCACTCACCGACGCCGGGCTGGAGGTGCGGCCCGGCGAGATCGTCGGCATCGTCGGCGAGACCGGCTCGGGCAAGACGACGCTCGCGCGAGCCACCGTCGGGCTCGTGCGCCCGGTCGCCGGCCGCATCGAGGTCAACGGGCAGGACATGGGATCGCTCAGGGGTCGCGCCCTTCGCGACTTCCGCCGCTCCGGGCAGGTCCAGCTGGTCTTCCAGGACCCGCTCCGCTCCCTCGACCCCGACCTCACCGTCGCCGAGCTCGTCCGCGAGCCGCTCGACGTCGCCGGCACCCTGTCGCGCGCCGAGCGCCACGAGCGCGTCGTCGAGTCGCTGCGCCTGGTCGGTCTCGACCCCGACGCGATGCTCGGACGCCGTCCGCGCCAGCTCTCGGGCGGCCAGCGCCAGCGCATCTCGCTCGCGCGAGCCATCTCGACCCGCCCGCAGCTGCTGTTCTGCGACGAGCCGGTCTCGGCGCTCGACGTCTCCAACCGCAACCTCGTGCTCGGCCTGCTCGACCGGCTGCGCACCGAGCTCGGCCTGGCCGTCGTCATCATCGCCCACGACCTCAGCTCGCTCGCCGGCATCGCCGACCGGGTCGCGGTCTTCTACCGCAGCCGCGTGGTCGAGCAGGGACCGACCCAGGACGTGCTGGGCCGACCGGCCCACCCCTACACGGGCCTGCTGACGGCGTCCGCGCCCAGCGTGACGCACGTCGACCGGCTGCGTCCCGAGCAGCTGCGCCCCGAGCCCGGTGCTCGGTCGTGGCCCGCCCACGGCGTCTGCGTCTTCGCCCCCCGCTGCCGCTTCGCCCACGACGCCTGCGCCGAGCAGCCGCGCTCGCAGGTGCTCGCCGACGAGCCGGCCCGCGAGGCCGCCTGCCACGTCGCCGGCACGTGGCGCGCCCAGATCGAGACCCCCGACCCGAAGGGAACCCCATGACCACCGTCTCCTACGACTCCGTCGAGATCCTCGGCATGATCGGCACCGCCGACGGCTCCGAGATCCGGCCCTCCTCAGGACCCGTCGTCGACCCCGACCACACCGCGCGCTTCGCGCGGGTCCACGAGGACGGCGGCTTCGACCGGGTGCTCATCGGCTACGGCTCGGCCTGGGCCGAGGGCACCCAGGTCGCCGCGTTCGCCGCGGCGCACACCGAGCGGCTCGGCCTGCTCGTCGCGCACCGGCCGGGCGTCGTCCACCCGACGTTGGCCTCGCGCACGTTCGCCACGCTCGACCACTTCTCGAAGGGCCGGGTCGCGCTCAACATCGTCACGGGCGGCAACGACGTCGAGCAGCGCCGCGAGGGCGACTACCTGCCGCACGACGAGCGCTACGCGCGCACCGACGAGTACCTGCAGGTGCTGCGTCAGTCGTGGGACACCCAGGGAAGCCGCGACTTCCACGGCACCTACTACGACTTCGAAGGGTTCGCCCCCCAGGTACACCCTTACGACGACCGCCACCTCGAGCTGTTCTTCGGCGGCAGCTCGCCCGCCGCCTACACCGTCGGGGCCAAGCGCGCCGACACCTTCATGCTGTGGGGCGAGCCGCTCGCCGAGACCGGTGAGCAGATCGCCACCGTCGCCCGCGAGGCCGCGGCGGCCGGACGCACCACGCCCCCGCGCATCTCGGTCTCCTTCCGCCCGATCCTGGGCCGCACCGACGACGAGGCGTGGGAGCGCGCGCACGGCATCCTCGACACGATCAACGGCTCCGCCGGGGCCGACTACAGGACCCGGGTCCACCGGCTGCACCCCCAGGACTCCGGGCCGCAGAACGCCGGTTCGCAACGGCTCCTCGCGGTCGCCGAGAAGGGCGAGCTGCACGACCGCTGCCTGTGGACGCCGACCGCGAAGGCCGTCGGCGGCGGCGGCAACTCCACCGCGCTCGTCGGCTCGCCCGAGACCGTCGCCGCGGCCATCCTCGACTACGTCGAGATCGGCGTGAACACCGTGCTCATCCGCGGCTACGACCCGCTGCAGGACGCTGTCGACTACGGCCGCGACCTCCTGCCGCTGGTCCGCCAGGAGCTGGCCCACCGGGCCGGGACCGCCCGTGCCTCCTGAGGCCTCCGCTCCCACGCTCGACCGGCCGCTCGCCGGCGTCCGGGTCGTCGAGCTCGCCCACGTGGCGGCCGGCCCGTTCGCCGGGATGCTGCTGGCCGACCTCGGTGCCGACGTCGTCAAGGTCGAGCCGCCCACGGGCGACCAGATGCGGTCGTGGCCGCCGTTCGCCCGCGGCGACGACGGCTCGTCCTTCAGCCACAACTTTGCCTCGGTCAACCGCAACAAGCGCAGCATCGTCGCCGACCTCAAGGACGCCGTTCGGCTGGCCGAGGTGCAGGCGCTCGTCGCAGCGGCCGACGTCGTCGTCGAGAACTACCGTCCGGGCGTGCTCGACCGGCTCGGCCTCGGCTACGAGCAGGTGGCCGACGGCCACCGCGGCCTGGTCTACGCCTCGATCTCGGGCTACGGGCTCGGGAGCCCCTACGTCAACGACGGCGCCTACGACGTCGTCATCCAGGGCATGTCGGGGCTGATGTCGGTGACCGGGGAGGCCGACGGCTCGCCGGTGAAGTCCGGCGTGCCGGTCGGCGACTTCACCGCGGGCCTGTACGCCGCCTACACGATCGCCGCCGTGCTGCCGCGGGTCCGTGCGTCGGGCACCTCGGTCCGGCTCGACGTCCCGATGCTCGACTGCCTGCTCGGCGTCTCGGCGCTGCAGACCAGCGAGTACTGGGGATCCGGACGTGAGCCGGCCCGGATGGGCACCGCCCACCCGCGCAACGCCCCCTACCAGGGCTTCGCCGCGGCCGACGGCGACCTGACCATCGCGGCCGGCAACGACCGGCTGTGGGCCGCCGTCGCCGAGGTGGTCGGGCTGTCGCACCTGGTCGACGACCCGCGCTTCGTCACGCAAGGCGACCGCGTGGCCCACCAGCGTGAGCTCGCCGCCCTGCTGGGCGAGCGACTGCTCACCGAGAAGCGCGCGCACTGGCTCTCCGAGCTCCGGGCCCGTGGTGTGCCGTGCGGACCCGTCAACACCTTCGGCGAGGTGCTCGCCGACCCGCACGTCGAGGCCACCGGGCTCGTCACGCACGTCGAAGTACCGGTGGCGGGGGAGACCCAGACCGTCGTCTACCCCGTGCGCATCGGCGGCGCCGCGGCCCGGCCCGACCGTGGCGCACCGGCGCTCGGCGGGCACCCCGAGGTGCTCGACGAGTGGACGGCGACCCGATGATCACGGTCGACCGTGGGCCGGTCTGGACCCTCACCCTCGACCGCGCTGATCGAGCGAACGCACTGTCGGACGAAATGGTGGCGGCGTTGCACCACGCCCTCGACGAGGTGGACGACGCCCGTCCCGCCGTCCTCGTGCTGCGCGGCAACGACCGGCACTTCGCGGCCGGCTTCGACCTCGGTGGCCTGGCCGACGAGACCGACGCGTCGCTGGCGCTGCGGTTCCTCCGTATCGGGACGCTGCTGCAGCGGCTGATCGCCCTGCCGTGCGTGACGGTCGCGGTGGCAGAGGGCGCCGCGGTCGGCGCCGGCGCCGACCTGGTGCTCGCCTGCGACCACCGCCTTGTGGCCTCCTCGGTCACGCTGCGGTTCCCGGGCTCGGCCTTCGGGGTCGCCCTCGGCACCGTGCGTCGTGCCGAGCTCGGCGACGCGCTCGTCACCGGCTCGCCCGCCGGCCTCTCCGCAGCGCTCGCTGCGCCCCGCCCACCTCGCGCCGTCCATGACGCCGATGCCGAGATCGCTGCTCTCGCCCGGTCCGTCGCCGTGCCCGGGCTGCACGACCGCCTCACGGCCTTCGCCTCCACGACCCTGACCAAGGAGCCCGCATGACCGCCCAGCCCGTCCAGCAGGACGTCGTCCCCGTCTCGAGCGAGGTGCCGGCTATCGCGGCGCTCGCCCGCAGCGTCGAGCGGCTGCTCGGTGAGGGCCTCGACGAGCAGGCACTCACCGCCGCCGTCAGTTTCGAGCTCGAGAGCGCGCTGGCCGAGGGCTTCGACCTCCCGGCCCACCTCGTGGCCCCCGACCCGGTGCGCTACGTGATGTACCCCCTGCACGTCGCCGCCGACGGCAGCTTCTCGATCGCCAGCGCGGTGTGGGACGTCGGGCAGGGCACGCCCGTGCACGGGCACGAGACGTGGGGCGTCGTCGGGATCCACTCCGGCGTCGAGGTCGAGACCCGCTTCGAGAAGCCGGCCACACCCGACGTGCCGCTGGTCCGCGAGGGCACCGACGAGTGGACCGCCGGGCAGGTGACCGTGTGCTGCACCACCGACGACGACGTCCACCAGGTCTGCTGCGGCGGCGACCAGCCGGTCGTCGGCATCCACGTCTACGGCGCCGACATCGGCACCCTGCCGCGGCGCAGCTACGACCCCGAGACCGGAGCCGTGCACTGGTTCACCTCGCGCTGGGCCTCCCCGGCCGAGCCCGCATCCCTGCCACACAAGGAGATCCCCCGATGACCATCTGGGACGAACCCGCCGGCGCCACCCCCCGGGGCACGCTCGTCGTGCTGCCCGGCCGGGGCGAGACGGACGCCGCCTACCAGCGCTTCGGCAAGCGGCTCGCGGCCGACGCCTTCAAGGTGCGCCTCGTGCCGGTCGACCTCGACGACCTCACCGCCACGCGCGAGCAGGTCGAGAAGCTGCTCGCCGACGAGGCGCTGCCGTCACCGAAGGTGCTCGTCGGCGCCGACACCGGCGCCACCGTGGCCGCGCTCCTGGTGCACGAGGTCGCCGCCGACGCGGCGGTCGTCGCCGGTGCCGCGCTGCCGGGTACCGACAGCCACGCCACCGCCGAGAGCTGGGACGACCAGGTCGACTCGCGCACGGCGTGCCCCGTGCACCGCGGCGTGCTCGACGGCGACCTGCTCCTCGACCGCGAGGCCCGCACCCGCCCGTTGCCGTGGGACGCCGTCGAGCTGCGCGCCCCCGACAAGCCCGTGCTCGTCGTCCACGGCTCGGCCGACCGGGTCACCCCGGCCGAAACGGCGCTGACGCCGTACGCCGGCGCGCCGGCGGCACGGACGTGGCTGGTCGAGGGTGGCCGCCACGACATCCTGAACGACGTCTCGCACCGCTCGGTCGCCGCGACGATCGTGCTCTTCCTCGAGTCGCTCAGGCTCGGGGCCGACCTGCCCGCGGTGATGGTGCCGGCGCCCGCCGCGACCGGAGCGGGCCAGTGACCACGGTGGCCGACCTCACGACCAACCAGGACCTCGACCCGCGCCGGCTCCGCGACGCCTTCGGCACGTTCCCGAGCGGGGTCGTCGCGCTGGCCGCGCAGGTCGACGGTCGCCCGGTCGGCCTGGCCGCGAGCTCGTTCACCTCGGTGAGCCTCGACCCGCCACTGGTCTCGGTCAGCCTGGCGACGTCGTCGAAGACCTGGCCCGACCTGCGCCGCTCGTCGCACCTCGGTGTCACCGTGCTCGCCGAGCACCACGCCGGTGCGTGCCGTGCGCTGGCCGGCCCCGTCGAGCACCGCTTCGACCACCTCGCCCACACCGTCACCGACGACGGCGCGATCACCCTCGACGAGGGACTCGCCAGCTTCGACTGCACGGTCTACCGCGAGGTCGAGGCCGGCGACCACGTGCTGGTGCTGCTGCGCCTGCACGCCGTCCACCAGGCCGAGGACGCCGGGGGCCCGCTCGTCTTCCACCGCAGCGGGTTCGGCGCCCTGCGCTGACCGCCCCGCTCAGGCGACGCCGACGTCGCCGACCGAGTGCAGGTCGGGGTGGCCGAGCGTGCGCATCGCGGCCGCGACGACGACCCCGCGCCACTCGTCGGGCTCGTAGCCTTCGCTCGCGAGGTAGGTGGCGACGTCGATGCCGGCGAACGCACACACGACGGTGATCACCCGCTCGGGCTCGTGGGCGGCGTCGACCCCCATGGCGTCGAGCAGGGCGAGCCCGCGCTCCTCGGCGGCGGGGTCGGACGTGCGGGCCTGGACGCGGCTGCGGCCGAGGGCGGCGATGCCTGGACGGGCGATGGCGAAGTCGACGAGCCCCTCGACGACGACGCGCTCGCGCTCGCGGCCCGGCGGGAGGGCCGTCGCCCGGGCGACGAGCTCTCCGACGGCGCGGCGGTTGATGCGGGCGACGGCGTCGAGCAGCATCGACTCGCGGGGGAAGTGCTGCAGCAGCCCGGCCCGGGCGAGGGCCGCCGCGTAGGTCGCCTGGCGCAGCGACGTCCCGGTGACCGCGTCGCGCGCCACGAGCCCGGCGGCCCGGTCGACGACGTCGTCGTCCGGGGTCGGGTGGCGCCGGCGGGCCTCGCGGTCTGTGGCCATGGCACCACCCCACACCGTGCCCCTACGTCACCTCAAGCGACGCGGGCCAGGTCGAGACCTCCGCTCGGCACCTGTAGACCAAAGTCGTAGGGGCGATCCCCGAGGCCGGCTCGCCTCAGGCCGCGAGGGCGGTCGACGGCTCGGGCGTCGGCGGCCGGTCGAACGGTACGACCGACGCGACCGGCCGGCGCCGCTCGCGCGTCGCGACCACGAGGGTCCAGAAGCCGATCGCGGCCCACACGACGTTGGAGGCCACGCTCGGCCACGCGCCGTAGATCACCGACCCGGTCGCGGCGAGGAGGCCGCCGATGCCGTTGAGGGCCGCGTACCGGCGCGACTGCACCGTCAGGTGTCCGCGCGTCACCATCACGTAGGCGACGAAGGTGCCGACCGTCCCGGTCCACCCCAGCACTGCCGCGATCACGGCGTTCCTCCAGCTCCTCCTCGGTGCCGACCGCTGTCGACCAGCGCATCGTGGCGCGCACGAGGAGTTCATGGCAATTGCACTTCGGTGCACTCGGTATTTAGTGTTGCTGAACATGGAGATCGACCCGCGCCGGCTGCGGTTCCTGCTCGCCGTCGCGCGGTTCGGCGGCGTGCTGGCGGCGGCCGACGAGCTGCGGGTGACGCCGTCGGCGGTCTCGCAACAGCTGAGCCGGCTCGAGCACGAGACGGGCCGGATCCTGCTCGATCGCACGCCCCGCGGCACCTCGCTCACGTCGGCCGGACTGGCCCTCGCCGAGGCCGCCGAGGAGGTGGAGCGGGCGTTGAGCGAGGCGCGGACGCGCATCGCCGAGCAGGGTGACGACGTCACGGGCCGGGTCGTCCTGGGCGGGTTCAGCAGCTTCTTCCGCGCCATCTTGCTGCCGCACCTGCAGCAATGGCGCCGCGACCATCCCGGCCTCGAGGTCGGGGTGGTCGAGGACGAGCTCCCGGTGCTGATGCGCCAGCTGCGCCGCGGAGAGCTCGACCTGGTGGTCGCCGAGCTCGACGCCGGCGAGGGCGGCACCTCGCTGCCCGCCGGCATGGTGGAGGAGCCGCTGCTCGACGAGCCGTGGAAGCTGCTGGTGCCGCAGGGCACCCTCGTCGGTCCCGAGGGCTTCGACCCGCGCCGTACCGGGCTGCCCTGGCTCGGGGTCGACCCCGACTCCGCGGGTGCTGCGGCGCTGGCGCGCCTGCAGCGCGCCGAGGTCGCCGAGTCGCAGACCGTGCACCAGTACTACGAGATCGTCACGGCGGTGGCGCTCGTGGCGGCGGGGGAGGGGATCACCGTGGTGCCGGCCCTCGCCCTCCCCGGCCTGGTCACCGACGACGTCGACGTGCTCGACGTGCCGGGCCTCGGCACGCGCCGCATAGTGCTGCGCCGGGTGGTGCGCCGCCGGCAGGACACCTCGGCGTCCGACACCGTCGTGCGGCTGCTGCGCGACGCGATCGTCGATCTCGGCTACGACACCCAGGGGTGATGCGGAGGCGGGTATCGTGAGCCTCAACACAGACATTTGCGCAATTGTTAGTCAGAACTACTTGCCGAGTCGACAGAAGACGCTCTACTTTGTGCAGGCGCCACTTCCTGTGAGCGCAGTCACAGACGATGAGGAGCGCCCTGTGCCCGAGCTCGGCAAGACCGGTGAGACGACGCCCACGGCGTCGTCCGGCGCCGACGTCCTGCTCCAGATGTCCGGCATCGTCAAGGAGTTCTCGTCCGTGCGCGCGCTCGGTGGCGTCGACCTCGACGTGCGTGCGGGTGAAGTGCACTGCCTGTTGGGTCAGAACGGTGCGGGCAAGTCGACGATGATCAAGATCCTCTCGGCGTCCTACATCCCTGACGAGGGCACGATCACGTGGAAGGGTGAGCCGGCCAAGTTCGGCAGCCCGCAGGCGGCGATCAATGCGGGGATCGCGACGATCTACCAGGAGCTCGACCTGGTCGATGGTCTGACGGTGGCCGAGAACGTGTTCTTGGGTCATGAGCTGTCGTCGGTGGGGTTCTCGCGTCGGGCGGCGGCGAACAAGCGCACGCGGGAGATCCTGGCTCGTCTGGGGCACAGTGAGATCAGCCCGACGCGGTTGGTGGGGGAGTTGTCGCCGGCTGGTCAGCAGGTGGTCTCGATGGCGCGGGCTCTGTCGCACGAGGTCGACCTGTTGATCCTCGACGAGCCGTCGGCGGTGCTCGACCACGGTGAGGTGGAGAACCTGTTCCGGGTGGTGAAGAACCTGACCGAGCAGGGTGTGGCGATCGTCTACATCTCGCACCGGTTGGAGGAGATCCGCGAGATCGGCGACCGCATCACGGTGCTCAAGGACGGCAAGACGGTCGCGACCGGCCTGCCAGCCAAGTCGACGCCGACCGCCGACCTCATCAAGCTCATGACCGGCCGCTCGATCGAGTACGTCTTCCCGCAGCGCGACCCCGAGGCTCCCGTCCCCGGCAGTGGCCAGGACGCCGTGCTCGAGGTCCGCGACCTCGCCCTCGCCGGCGTCTTCTCCGGCGTCGACCTCACGGTCCGTGCCGGTGAGATCGTCGGCCTCGCCGGGCTGGTCGGCTCCGGCCGCACGGAGATCCTCGAGACGATCTACGGTGCGCGGCGTGCGACGTCCGGCACGGTGAGTGTCGACGGCAAGCGTCTGCGTCGTGGCGCGGTCGACGCGGCGGTGAAGGCCGGTATCGGCCTGGCTCCCGAGGAGCGCAAGTCGCAGGGCCTGCTGCTCGACCAGGCGGTCTACGCCAACATCAGCGTGTCCTCCATGAAGGACTTCCAGCGCGTCGGCTTCATCCAGCGCGGTCGCGAGAAGGCTGTGGCCCTCGAGCTCGCCGAGCAGCTCGACGTCCGACCGCGCAACATCACCCGGCACGTCCGCACGATGTCGGGTGGCAACCAGCAGAAGGTGGTGCTCGCGCGGTGGCTGCTGCGTGGGTGCCGGGTGCTGCTGCTCGACGAGCCCACGCGTGGTGTCGACGTCGGCGCCCGGGCCGAGATCTACAAGTTGGTCCGCTCCCTCGCCGACTCGGGCGTCGCGGTCGTGGTGGTCTCCAGCGAGGTCGAGGAGGTGCTCGGCCTGGCGGACCGGGTGCTGGTCGTCCGCGAAGGCCGTGTCGTTCACGAAGCCGCCGCCGCCCACATCGACGAGTCCCGG
>NZ_JBDUUE010000009.1:0-114888 GCF_039939255.1 Nocardioides secundeburneus | reverse complement strand
AGACCTGCCCGATACGCCCTCTCGATCACTCGCCGCTGCTCCAACGTCAACCTCGTACCAGGCATGAACCGCAACCTCTCACCCATCACCCACCACTTGGTGCAGCAACCGCCGGAATTCGGCACTCCCTCCCCTGGGCCGCGCTGTGGCGGGCGGTGCGCCGGAGCTTGCGGAGGCGCCACCGCACGCGCCGGACCAGCACGCCGCACGAGGCTCGGGGTCAAGGACCAATCCCCGAAACCGTGTGACGGCTCACCGTGGGGATTGGTCCTTGAGGCCGAGACGCGGCGTGCTACCGCGCGCGGCCAACCCGACCACGCACATGAAGCATCGAGACGGCAAGCAAGCAGGACTCGCCTCACGCCTCCAGCCGAGCCAGCTCCTCCTCGACGAGCGCGGTGTCGAGCTTGGTGAACACCGGGGTCGGCTTCTCGACCGGGGTGCCCGGCACGATCGGACGACGCTCCCACCGGGGCACGGCGGTGTAGTCGCCGGTGATGATCGGGTAGCCGGCGCCGCCGTCGAGGTCGTCGGCCTCCTCGATGCGCGGCATCGGGGCGACGTCGCCGGCGCCGCCGAACGCGGCGTCGACGGCGTTGGCCGAGAACGGCAGGAACGGCGAGAGCACGAGATTGAGGTCGGCGACGCACTGCGCGACGACGTGGAGCACGGTGCCGAGGCGCTCGCGCTGGTCGTCGCCCTTGAGCTTCCAGGGCTCGGTGTCGGAGACGTACTTGTTGACCTCCCCGACCGCGCGCATGGCCTCGCCGATCGCGGCCTTCTGGCGGTGACGCCCGACGAGGTCGCCGACGACGCCGAAGGCCTGC
Source organism: Nocardioides secundeburneus (assembly GCF_039939255.1). Taxonomy (NCBI): domain Bacteria; kingdom Bacillati; phylum Actinomycetota; class Actinomycetes; order Propionibacteriales; family Nocardioidaceae; genus Nocardioides; species Nocardioides secundeburneus. The sequence goes on along the minus strand of NZ_JBDUUE010000009.1, from coordinate 114,061 downwards.
TCGGCGACGGCGAGCACGGCCTCGTCGTCGTCGGTGAGCACCCCGGCGGCGGGGATCTCGCCGAAGTTCTTGGCGATGAGGGTGGCCGTGCGGTTGACCAGGTTGCCCCACCCGGCGACGAGCTCGTCGTTGGTGCGGCGCACGAACTCGGCCCAGGTGAAGTCGCTGTCCTGGGCCTCGGGGCCCGCGGCGGCGACGAAGTAGCGGAACGCGTCGGGCTGGTAGCGCTCGAGCAGGTCGCGCACGTAGATGACGACGCGCTTGGACGACGAGAACTTCTTGCCCTCCATCGTCAGGAACTCCGACGAGACGACCTCGGTGGGCAGGTTGAGCACGCCGTAGCCGTGCTCGGTGCCGCCCTTGCTGCCCCGACCGTTGTAGGCGAGCAGCTCGGCCGGCCAGATCTGGCTGTGGAAGGTGATGTTGTCCTTGCCCATGAAGTAGTACGAGAGCGCGTCGGGCGAGTTCCACCACCGGCGCCAGGCGTCGGGGTCGCCGGTGCGGCGGGCCCACTCGATGGAGGCCGACAGGTAGCCGATGACGGCGTCGAACCAGACGTAGAGCTTCTTGGTCGGGTTGTCACGCCAGCCGTCGAGCGGGACGGCGATGCCCCAGTCGATGTCGCGCGTCATGGCCCGCGGACGGATCTCCTTGAGGATGTTCTGGCTGAACCGGATGACGTTGGGCCGCCACAGACCGGTCGCCTCGCGGCCGTCGAGCCACTCCCCCAGCGCCTCGGCGAGCGCGGGCAGGTCGAGGAAGAAGTGCTGGGTCTCGATGAACTCCGGCGTCTCGCCGTTGATGCGCGAGACGGGGTCGATGAGGTCGGCCGGGTCGAGCTGGTTGCCGCAGGTGTCGCACTGGTCGCCGCGCGCGCCGGGCGACTTGCAGATCGGGCACGTGCCCTCGATGTAGCGGTCGGGCAGCGTGCGGCCGGTGGACGGCGAGATCGCGCCCTTGGTGGTCTGCTCGACGAAGTAGCCGTTGTCGTAGACGCCCTGGAACAGCTCCTGCACGACCGCGTGGTGGTTGCGGGTGGTGGTGCGCGTGTAGAGGTCGTAGCTGAGGCCGAGCGAGACGAGGTCCTCGGCGATCAGGCGGTGGTTCTGATCGGCGAGGGCCTGGGGCGACAGGCCGGCCTCGTCGGCGGCGATGAGGATCGGGGTGCCGTGCTCGTCGGAGCCCGAGACCATGAGCACGTCGTGTCCGGCCATGCGCGAGTAGCGGCTGAAGACGTCGGAGGGCACGCCGAAACCAGCGACGTGGCCGATGTGGCGCGGGCCGTTGGCGTAGGGCCAGGCGACGGCGGACAGGACGTGGGTCATGCCCCCAGGCTAGTGAGCGCTCGCCACCGGATTGTTCGTGGGCACCCGCAGCGGGCCCGAGCCGGGCTCGACGGCGTCGAGCACCTCGACGTCGTCGCCGACGCGGATCGTGACGCCCGGGGTGTCGGGCACCAGGTTGACGCCGAACCAGGTCTTGCCGTCGTAGCGGTGCACCCGGGCGAGCGAGCGGATCGGCTCCCTCTCGCGCTCGCCGGTGTCGGGATCGATGGTGGTGAGCACGCAGCGCGCGCACCCCTTGACGGCGCGGAACACCGCGTCGCCGATGCGCACGACGCGCCAGTCGTCCTCGCTCCACGCCGGCACGCCGCGCACGACCACGTTGGGCCGGAACCGGCTCATCGGCAGCGGCTCGCGACCGGTCGGCGCGGCGGCGAGCACCTCGTCGTTCAGCGCGGCCAGCGAGTCCTCGGTGGTCACCAGCAGCGGGTAGCCGTCGGCCATCGAGACGACGTCGCCGGCGTCGCCGTAGTCGGGGCTGGTCGGACGGCGCACCGGGTCGTCGAGGTGCACGAGGTGCAGGTCGGCGACGTCGAGCGCGGCCCCGAACCAGGCGTCGGCCTCGGCGCCGGCCGGGGCGGCGGTGAACGACGACGACCACATCCCGACCGGCACCTGCCGGGTCGGGTCGGGGGTGACGACGTCGAGCGGCTCGACGCCGGGGGCGCTCAGGCGCAGCCCGGTCGCGGTGATCTCGGGGTGCACGAGCACGAGGCGGTTGACCTCGCGCGCGGTCACCGCCCGGCCCCCGCCGTCGACGAGCATCCAGCGGCGGTCGCCGGCGAGACCCTGCGGCTCGACGACGGCCTGCTCGAGCGACTCGCCCCGGCAGGACTTCACGGGGTAGCGGTGGATCGCGGTGAGCCTCGGGGACACCGCGCCGATCCTACGGCGTGCGGACCTCAGCGGTGGCGGGCGATCCACGAGGCCGCGCGACGCCGGACGTCGGGCAAGCGCTCGTAGAGCAGGGCGCCGGGGCAGGCGGTCTCGTTGGTGTCGCGGTGACCGTCGATGACGGGCAGCACGACCTTGCGTCCGCGACCGAAGCGGTCGGAGCCGGCGGAGGTCACCCTGATGCGGGCCTGCGGGTCGCGACGGTAGCCGTGCAGCTTCCAGCCCGACAGGCGGGCGAGCGCCCCGACCACGGCCTTCGACGGCCTCGTCGTCTCGAAGTTGCCGATGACCGCGACCCCGGTCGAGGTGCCGTTGAAGCCGAGGGTGTGGGCGCCCTGCACGGGCTTGCGGGCGCCGCCGCCGCGGCCGACCCAGGTGCGCCCGAAGCGGTCGACGAGGAAGTTGTAGCCGATGTCGGACCAGCCGAGGTTGTGGGTGTGGTAGCGGTAGATGCCCCGTAGCAGGCCCGGCACGTCGCCGCGGGAGTAGCTGTTGCTGTTGACCGTGTGGTGCACGTGCACCTGCTTGATCGTGTGGTTGTAGCGCGCCGGCATCTCGCGCCACCGCGGGTTCGCGCCCCACGACGCGCGGCTGCGCAGTCGCGGCTTCAGTCCACGCGCTGCCGTCCTCACCGCCGGTTCGACGGCGCGGGCGGCGACGTCGGCCGGCAGGCCGGTCGGGTCGAGCAGCGTGAGCGTGAGCCCGGACGGCGCGGGTCCGTCGAGGTCGACCCGGACGGCGTCGGCCTCACCCACCCAGGCCAGGTCGGTGCCGGTCACACCCCGGGGGCTCCGGTCGGGCCCGTCGCGGAGCAGCTCGAGGTCGCGCCACCCCGACCAGCGGCCGTCGTGCCGGGTACGGATGCGGACCTCGCGAGGCGTGCCGCGCCACGTGAGGCCGACCATCGCGAAGTCGTCGACGGCCTCGACCGTGCGGGCGGCGCCGCTCAGGGCCACGTCGGCGGCACGCAGGCCGCCGCCGGCATCGGCGAGACGGGCGGGGCCGGGCTCGCGCGCCGCAGCCGGCTGAGCCGCGACCGGGCCGGCGTCGGGGGCGAGCAGACCCGCACCGGTGACGACCACGACCAGCGCGGCCGCCCGGCGTCCCCATGGTCGACCCGAGAGCGGCATTCCACCCAGCATGTCACACCAGCCCCACCCGCCCCAGTGCTTGCAGGCTGGTCGAGGGGCACGAGCTCCTAGGAGAAGTCGAGGTCGCCCGTGCGCGAGCGCTTCAGCTCGTAGAAGTAGGGCACCTTGGCGACCGCGACGCAGCCGTCCCACAGCAGGCCGGCGTCGTCGCCGCGCGGGATCTTCGACAGGACGGGACCGAAGAAGGCGGCACCCTCGAAGGCGATGGTGGGCGTGCCGACGTCGTCGCCGACCTGGTCCATGCCCCGGTGGTGGCTCTCGGCGACGGCGTCGTCGTAGGAGGCGTCGTCCATCGCCTCCACCAGCTCGGGCTCGAGGCCGGCCTCGGCGAGCGCCTCGGAGATGAGCGCACGCCCGGCGTCGGGCTGCTCGTGCAGCGTGCGGCCCTCGAGGTGGATGCGGTTGCCCAGCGCGGTGTAGAGCGGCAGCAGCACCTCTTGGCCGTGCTTCCGCTCGGCGGCGATGCACACCCGCACCGGACCCCAGGCCGGCTTCAGGATGGCGCGGTAATCGTCGGGGATGTCCTTGTCCTGGTTGAGGTAGGCCAGGCTCATGACGTGCCACGTGACGCTGATGTCGCGGACCTGCTCGACCTCGAGGATCCATCGCGAGGTGATCCAGGCGAACGGGCACAAGGGGTCGAACCAGAAGTCGGCGTTGGTCTTCTCAGAGCTGATCGCGGTCATGTCAGCACCCAACCACGGCGCGCCGACATCCCTTCCCCGGACACCGGCACGCACCGGGCCTACCGCTTCTTGCGCGGCTTCGGCTTGACGATGACCTTGACGGTCTGGCGCGCCTCCTCGACGACGCCGTTGCCGGCGTAGAGCACGAACATCGACTTGGTGCCGGCCCTGAGGTTCGCGATCTTGAGCTTGGCGACGCCGTTGGTCACCGTGCCGCGCGCGACCTTGCCGTTGACGCGTGCCCAGATGGTGCCGGACGGCGCCGCGACGCCGGGTGCGGCGATCCGGACGTCGACCACGGCGTAGCCCTTGCGACCGCCGGGCCGGGCGGCCATGCGCGACGGCGTGGTGACGACGCCGAAGTCGGCGGAGGTGGCGGCGTCCCTGAACCGGGGACGGCGGACGACGGCGCCGACGGTGATGCGGCGCCCGGCGTCGGCGGGGGTGACGGCGTAGGTGGACCCCGTCGCCCCGGGAACGGCGACGTCGTCGCGGTACCACTGCGTGCTCGCGGTGGCGTCGGACGGCGCCCACGTGCCGGGGGTGAAGGCCAGGGTGGAGCCGACCCGGGCGGTGCCGCCGGGCTGGAAGGGCGTCGCGAGCTCGACCGCGCCGTCGACGACCGGCTCGGTGTCGGCCGACGCGTTGCCGATGCTCGGGTAGCCGGGGCGACGTGCGACCTCGACCACGGAGATGCGCTTGCCCCGCAGGTCGGCGGTGACGGTGAGCGTGGGGCCGTTGCGGCCCTCGAGCCACACGCCGTCGGCGCGCCAGCGGTAGACCACCGAGGCGGGAGCCGGGCGCCAGCTGCCGGCGACGGCGGTCAGCACCTGCCCGAGCTCGGGCGATCCCGAGACCGCCGGCTTGGCCACCCGCGCGAACGCGGCCGGCACGACGGCCGCCGTGGGAGCGGAGTAGGCGGCGCCGTCGGTGAAGCCGGCGCGGGTGCCGATGTCGCGCAGCACGACCGTCTTGCCCACGTCCTTGGCGGTAGGGGTGTAGGTCAGGCCGGTGGCACCGGGCACGTCGACGCCGTTGACCCGCCACTGGAGGCGGTGGGTCACACCGGCCTGGCGGAAGGTCGCGGCCGTGCCCTGCAACGGGACGCCGACCTGCGGCGTGCCCACGACGGTCGGCGGCGCCGTCGCCGCGATGGCGGGCAGGGTCGGCGGGGGCGGCGGCGTGGGCGCCGACGACGTGGTGAAGTGGATGAAGCCCGAGGGCCAGGTGTTGGTGCCCTTGCGCAGGGTGCGCCAGCTGAAGTCACCGCCCCAGGAGTCCTCGGAGATGACGATCTCGCTGGCCGAGACGACCCGCTCGACGTAGGCGACGTGCCCGCTCGAGCCGACGCCGCCCTGGCCGCGGTCGAACCAGGCGACCGCGCCGACCTTCGGCGTCTGGTTGGTCACCCGCGACATCGCGCGGCCCCAGTTGTAGGCCATGCCCGAGCCGGACCACGGCCGATTGGTCGACATGCCGTTCTTGATCATCCGGTAGGCCACGTAGTTGGTGCAGTTGTGACCCGAGTACATGCGCCAGTACATCGTGCGGTTGCGCGCGCCGTAGCCGGCGTCGCTGTAACCGGCCTTGGTGCACCCGGCATAGCCCTTGCACAGGTAGACCCAGGCGGCCTCGGACGGCGCGGGCGCCGACGTGGGCACCGCGACGAGCGTCGCTCCGGCCAGGAGCAGCGTCAGCGAGCGCGCCACGCGCTGGCGCACGCGGGGTCGGGAGGTCGGGCGTTCGGAGGGGGATGCGACAACCACGGGGACCACTGTCAAGCACATCCGTGGCGTTTCGCAACACAAACCCCATAATTCACAGCAGCAACATTTCTGCGCATTTCGAACTACAGGCGTGTCGTTCGCGGGCCGGACGACGGCGACACGCGTGGCCCCGTACCGACGCGGCTGGGGCTGCCCGGCGTCGGGGTGCCAGTATGACCGCCATGCCCGGAACCAACCTGACCCGCGACGAGGCCGCTACCCGCGCCTCCCTCGTCGAGGTCGCCACCTATGCCGTCGACCTCGACCTCACCACGGGCGAGGAGACCTTCGCGTCCACCACCACGCTCCGGTTCACCTGCCGCGAGCCCGGTGCCTCGACCTTCGTCGACCTCGTCGACGCGACCATCCACGAGATCACCCTCAACGGCACGGCCCTCGACGTCGCCTCCTACGCCGACAGCCGCATCCCGCTGCCCGACCTCCAGGCCGACAACACCCTCGTCGTCCGCGCCGACCTGCCCTACTCGCACACCGGCGAGGGCCTGCACCGCTTCGTCGACCCGGCCGACGACCGGGTCTACCTCTACTCGCAGTTCGAGGTGCCCGACGCCCGCCGCGTCTTCGCGACGTTCGAGCAGCCCGACCTCAAGGGCCGGTTCACGTTCCGCGTCACCGCGCCCGAGCACTGGGTCGTCGTGTCCAACGCCCCCACGCCCGAGCCGACGCCGGTCGCGGCCGGCACGGCCCGCTGGGACTTCCCCGAGACCAAGCCGATGTCGACCTACGTCACGGCCGTGGTCGCCGGCGAGTACCACGCGGTCTTCGACACCTACCGCGGCTCCTACGACGACATCCCGCTCGGCCTCTACTGCCGCCAGTCGATCGTCGAGCACCTCGACCGCGACGAGCTGGTGAAGATCACCTCGCAGAGCTTCGCGTTCTTCGAGGAGAAGTTCGCGATGGCCTACCCGTTCGAGAAGTACGACCAGCTCTTCGTGCCCGAGTACAACATGGGCGCGATGGAGAACGCCGGGTGCGTGACGCTCCGCGACGAGTACCTACCGCGCTCGCGTCAGCCCCGCTCGTTCTACGAGTTCCGCTGCTCGGTCATCACCCACGAGATGGCGCACATGTGGTTCGGCGACCTCGTGACCATGAAGTGGTGGGACGACCTGTGGCTCAACGAGTCGTTCGCCGAGTGGGCCTGCTACTGGTGCGAGGCCGAGGCCACCGACTTCACCGACGCCTGGACCGGCTTCGCCAACGCCCGCAAGCAGACCGGATACCGCGCCGACCAGCTGCCGAGCACGCACCCGATCGCAGCCGACAACGTCGACCTCGAGGCGGTCGAGGTCAACTTCGACATGATCACCTACGCCAAGGGCGCCTCGGTGCTCAAGCAGCTCGTCGCCTGGGTGGGCCTCGAGCCCTTCGTCGCCGGCCTGCGGCAGTACTTCACCGACCACGCCTACGGCAACACCGAGTTCACCGACCTGCTCGCCGCGCTCGAGCGCTCCTCGGGCCGCGAGCTCGCCAGCTGGGCCGAGGAGTGGTTGCAGACCGCCGGCGTCAACACGCTCGCCCCCGAGTTCGAGCTCGACGACGACGGCGCCTACCGCCGGCTCGTCGTCCGCCAGACCGCGCACCCCGACCACCCGACGCTGCGTCGCCACCGCCTCGGCATCGGGCTCTACGACGAGGTCGAGGGCCGCCTGGTGCGCCGCGACTACATCGAGGTCGACGTCGAGGGCACCACGACCGAGATCAAGGAGGCCGTCGGGCAGCGCCAGCCCGACCTGCTGCTGCTCAACGACGGCGACCTCGCCTACGCCAAGATCCGCCTCGACCAGCGCTCGCTCGACACCGTCATCGCCGGGCTGTCGCGCCTCGACGACTCGCTCGCCCGCGCGCTGGTCTGGGGCGCCGCCTGGGACATGTGCCGCGACGCCGAGCTGCCGGCGCGCGACTTCGTCGCGCTCGTGCTCGGCAACATCGGCGACGAGACCGACGCCTGGGGCGTCACCCGCATCCCGGCGTCGGCGGCCCTCGCCGTCAACCTCTACTCCGACCCCGCCCGCCGCGACGAGCTGCGCCACACCTGGGAGCGCGGCCTGCGCTCGCTGCTCGACGCCGCCGAGCCCGGCAGCGACCAGCAGCTCACCTTCGCCCGCAGCTACGCCGCCGCGGCCCGCAGCGACGAGGCCCTCGCCGACCTCGAGGCCCTGCTCGACGGCTCGCAGACGGTCGAGGGACTCGACGTCGACACCGACCTGCGGTGGTCGCTCGTCGGCGCGCTCGCGGCCCGCGGCCGGGCCGACGACGCCCGCATCGACGCCGAGCTGGCCGACGACAACACCATCTCCGGGCAGGAGCGGGCGGCCGCCGCGCGCGCGGCGATGCCGACCGCCGAGGCCAAGGAACGCGCCTGGCAGCAGGCCGTGCTCGACCCGAAGACGCCCAACGAGACCGCACGCAGCGTGGCCGTCGCCTTCAACGTGAGCGGCCAGGACGCCGTCCTCGAGCCCTTCCTCGAGCGCTACCTCGGCGAGGTCGAGCACGTGTGGGAGCGCCTCGGCGCGCACAAGGCCGCCGTCGTGCTGCAGTACGTCTTCCCGACCGTGCTGGCCACGCAGGCCACGCTCGACCGCGTCGACGCCTACCTCGCCTCGGCCGAAGCCAACCCGGGTGCGTTGCGCTACGTGCGTGAGGGGCGTGCCGAGGTGGCTCGGGCGCTGGCCGCGCAAGCGGCCGACACTGCTAGCTGATCGTCTGCACGAGACCGCCGTCGCCCGGGTTCGGCCCTGGCGGCGGTGGTCTCGAGGCGCTGACGCGGGTCCGTTCCTCACCCGCGTCGCTTGCTCGACCTGCGGACGCGACGTAGCCCCGCTCGTTCCTCGCGGTGCTACTGCGTCCTGGCGTGCTCGGCCAGCTGTTGGATGCCGTGGGTCAGCCCGCCGACGAGGTCGCCGCCCCGCAGGATCTCGACCATGGGCTCGAGGGCGTGCTGGGCCTGGGCGTCGCTGAGCCGGCTGCGCACCCGCTCGCCGGTGACCACCTCGGCGCGCTGCGCCGTGGGGTCGACCATGACCAGGATGGTGCGGTCGGGCAGCACGAGCATGCGGTGCAGCCCGAGGGCGAAGCGGCGGGCGTCGTCGCCCTGCACGCGGCCCACGAAGACGGAGAACTCGGCGCGGCACAGCTGCTCGGCCTTGCGGATCGTGACGTCGAGCGCGGCCAGGTCGGCCGGGCTCAGGTATTCACCAGCGGGCACTGGCTCCACCCTCCGCGGGCGCATCGCCGTCGGCCGTGCCGAGCTCGATCTCGCCCGCGCTGCGGCGTCCGCCCAGCCACTGGTCCTCGGGGGTGTTGGCCCCGGGGCCGACGCGCTCGCCGCGGATCATCCCCGGCAGGTAGACCAGGAGGGCGATCACGGCGAACAGCAGGACCGGCCCGCCGATCATCACGCCGAGGATGAAACCGGCGGAGACCTGGTCGGTGGCCGGCCACCCCTGCGGCACGGCGGCCGAGGCCGGCCGCGCGAGCAGCGTCGACCCCGCCAGCACGGCGGCGGTCGCGCCGACGACGGTCAGTACACGGCGGCCAGCGGCAAGGGTCCCAGTCCCAGTCACGGGGCACAGCCTATCGTCGCGCTCGGTTCGATCGACGACGGCGTACCTGTTATGCATGCAGGCATGCCTGTTGCTCTCCTCGCCTCGTCCGAGACCCCCGCCGACAGCGGGACGGCGAGCACGGTCGGCAACCCCTGCGAGGCCGGCGAGACGATCTGCAACTTCGTGTGGGACCGCACGGGCGACGAGACGCTCGCCGACTACTCCGACGTGCTCATCGGCAAGCCGATCGCCCTCATCGGGCTGTTCGCGCTCGCGTTCGTCATCCGCTGGGTGGCGCACAAGGCGATCACCCGCGTGGCCCACCGCGCGGCCCGGGGCGTGCTGCCCGACCGGGTCAACCTCGTCGCCACCGAGCGTCGCCGCCAGCGCGCCGAGGCGATGGCGAGCCTCTTCAAGAGCATCGTGACCGGCCTCATCACGGCCGTGTTCGGCACGATGATGCTGAGCGAGATCGGCGTCGACATCGCCCCGATCATCGCCAGCGCCGGCATCGTCGGCCTGGCTCTCGGCTTCGGCGCCCAGTCGCTGGTCAAGGACTTCCTGTCCGGGGTGTTCATGATCATCGAGGACCAGTACGGCGTCGGCGACCAGGTCGACCTCGGCGAGGCCATCGGCACCGTCGAGGCCGTCACCCTGCGCATCACCCGCGTGCGCGACGTCAACGGCACGGTCTGGTACGTCCCCAACGGCCAGATCATGCGGGTCGGCAACCAGAGCCAGAACTGGGCGCGCACCGTGCTCGACATCAGCGTCGCCTACAGCGAGGACCTCACCCGCGTGAAGCGCGTGCTCGGCGAGGTCGCCCACGACCTGTGGGAGGACGAGGACTTCAAGAGCCAGGTCATCGAGGAGCCCTCGGTCTGGGGCGTGCAGGACCTCGCCGTCGACGGTGTGACCGTGCGCGTCGTCCTCAAGACCACGCCCGGCGAGCAGTGGGCCGTCGCGCGCGAGATGCGCCAGCGCATCAAGGCGCGCTTCGACCACGAGGGCATCGAGATCCCGTACCCGCAGCGCGTCGTGTGGAACCGCCACGAGCCGGCCCCGGACGCCGACACCTCGGCCTGACATGCGCCTTGAGAGAATGGGCGACGTGGAGACGACGTTCTACGAGCAGATCGGCGGGTTCGAGACGATGCAGCGCATCGTCCACCGCTTCTACGAGGGCGTCGCCGCCGACGAGGTGCTCCGACCGATGTACCCCGAGGCCGACCTCGCACCGGCCGAGGAGCGGTTCCTGCTGTTCCTCGTGCAGTACTGGGGCGGCCCGACGACCTACTCCGAGCAGCGCGGCCACCCGCGCCTGCGCATGCGGCACGCGCCGTTCGCGGTCAACCCGGAGGCCAAGGAGCACTGGCTGCGGCACTTCCGCGACGCCCTCGACTCCGTCGAGCTCGCGCCCGAGCACGACGCGAAGTTCTGGGACTACGTCACCCACGCCGCCCAGTTCATGGTGAACACGTTCGACTCTTGATGGCGTCTTGCGATCGCGCGCGCCCTGTGGTCCGTTGTTGCTGTGGTCGGGGCGCCTCCGGGCGGTACCGGCCGGGGCGGTTGCAGCTACCCGAGCAGGACGTCGCGCAGGGCGGCCGGCGGCTCGGTGGAGCGCTGGGCGGCGCCGTCCCAGAAGACGACGGTGACCCGGGAGCGCGACAGGGCCTCGTCGCCGTCGGCGATCTCGGCCTCGATGGTCATCGAGCGCGTGCCGAGCCGCGCGACGCGGCTCCGCACGACGTAAGCCTCGGGGCGCAGGAGGATCGGGCGGCGGTAGTCGACGTCGGTCTGGGCGACGACGATCTGCGGCATGGTGACGCCGGTGTCGCGGGTGGCCTCGGCGATCATCCGGATCCGCGCCTCCTGGAAGTACTCGAAGTACTTGACGTTGTTCACGTGGCGGTAGAGGTCGACGTCGGAGAACCGCACGTGCAGGTCGAAGTGGTGTGCGCCGTCGCGGTCGACGGAGGCGATGCGCGGCGTCCGCTCCCCCGCCGCCGGCTCGAGGTAGGGCGCCAGCGCCTCCTGCTCGCGCGGCGTCAGCCGGCGCGGACGCTCGGCCGCGAACACGAACGGCGACAGCACCGTCGTGGCCCGCACGTAGACCTCGCGACCGCCGTCCTCGGTGTCGTGGAAGACCTCGTAGGCCATGGTGAACGACGCCGCACGCACCTCGGTGATCCAGCACTCGATGCTCACGGGGCGGAACCGCAGGGTCAGCGGCGCGAGGTAGGTGACCTCGTGGCGGACGACGACGACGCCGTCGGCCATGTCCTGGCCCGGGTCGCCGTGTGCCGTCCGGCTGAGGCCGACGGCGCGCATGAGGTCGACGCGTGCCTCCTGCAGGTAGTCGACGTAGACCACGTTGTTCACGTGGCCCTGGAGGTCGAGGTCGGCCCAGCGCAGCGGGCAGCGGTAGACGTGACGCACGCCATGATCCTGGCAGTCTCCGGCCGTAGTACCTGTTCTAGTCTGCGAGGAGTACGTCACACGCCCGCCCGACCCGTCCCCGTCCAGAACCGGAGCCACCCGCATGCCCGAAGCAGTCATCGTCTCCGCCGCCCGGTCCCCGATCGGTCGCGCCAACAAGGGCTCGCTCAAGGACCTGCGTCCCGACGACCTGACCGCCACGATCGTCAGGACCGCGCTCGAGAAGATCCCGGCGCTCGACCCGCACACCGTCGACGACCTCTACCTCGGCTGCGGCCTGCCGGGCGGTGAGTCGGGCAACAACATGGGCCGCGTCGTCAACGTGCTCAACGGCATGGACGACGTCCCCGGCGCGACGATCACCCGCTACTGCGCGTCGTCGGTGCAGACCACCCGCATGGGCTTCCACGCCATCAAGGCCGGCGAGGCCGACGTCATCATCTCGGCCGGCGTCGAGATGGTCTCCCGCTTCGCCAAGGGCACCTCCGACCACTGGCCCGACACGAAGAACCCGCTCTTCGCCGACGGCGAGGCGCGCACCGCCTCCTACGCCGAGGGCGGCCAGGACTGGCACGACCCGCGCGAGGACGGTCTGCTCCCCGACGTCTACATCGCCATGGGCCAGACCGCCGAGAACGTCGCGCGCCTGCGCGGGCTGTCGCGCCGAGAGCTCGACGAGTTCGGCGTCCGCTCCCAGAACCTCGCCGAGAAGGCGATCGCCGACGGCTTCTGGGCCCGCGAGATCACCCCGGTCACCACGCCCGACGGCACCGTCGTCACCGCCGACGACGGCCCGCGGGCCGGCGTCACCATCGAGGCCGCCTCGCAGCTGCAGCCCGTCTTCCGCCCTGACGGCGTCGTCACCGCCGGCAACTGCTGCCCGCTCAACGACGGCGCCGCGGCCGTCGTCCTGATGTCGGACACGAAGGCCGCCGAGCTCGGCCTGAAGCCGCTCGCGCGCATCGTCTCCACCGGCGTCTCCGGTCTGTCCCCCGAGATCATGGGCCTCGGCCCCGTCGAGGCCACGCGGCGCGCCCTCGCCCACGCCGGCATGAGCATCGGCGACATCGACCTCGTCGAGATCAACGAGGCGTTCGCCGCCCAGGTCGTGCCGTCCTACCAGGACCTCGGCATCGACCTCGACCGGCTCAACGTCAACGGCGGCGCCATCGCCGTCGGCCACCCGTTCGGCATGACCGGTGCGCGCCTGCAGAACACGATGCTCAACTCGCTCGACTGGCACGACAAGACCACCGGGCTCATCACCATGTGCGTCGGCGGCGGGCAGGGCATGGCCCTCATCATCGAGCGGCTGTGACAGGTCTCGAGGCTCGTCGCTAGCGCTCCTCGCACCTCGACCATCGTCGGTCGACGCTGTCGCCCGCGCTCCTCGCACCTAGGGTGGGCGGGTGGCAGCCCGATTCCCGACCCGTCCCGAGCCCCGGTGGCTCGACGAGGACCAGCAGGTCGCCTGGCGCGCGCTCGTGCTCGGCTCGACCCTCCTGTTCGACCGGCTCGACGACGACCTGCGACGTCGCCACGGCATCTCGCTCGTCGAGTACGAGATCCTGGTCCGGCTCTCCGAGCGCGAGGGCCGGATGCGCATGGCGCAGCTGGCCGACTCGCTCGCCCACAGCCGCAGCCGCGTCACGCACACGATCAAGCGCATGGAGGACGCCGGCCTCGTGGTGCGCGAGATCTCGCAGGACGACGGGCGCGGCATCGTCGCCGTCATGACCGACAAGGGCCAGCTCCTCCTCGAGAACGTCGCGCCCACCCACGTCGACGGCGTGCGCGACCACCTCGTCGACCTCGTCTCACCCGACGACTTCGCCGCGCTCGGCCGCGTGATGAACGCCGTCTCGGACCACCTGATCGCCGGCCACCCCGACCGCGAGATGCGGTAGGCCACGCTGCGCGATCTAGTCGTTCCGGGCCTGCCCGGGGTCGGTCGCGCGCCCTAGGTTGTCGCCGTGAGCGGCGACCAGCAGTGGCAGCGCTACCGGCCCGGCGCCACCACGCCCGAGCCCACGCCGCGGCCGACCAAGCGGGCGACGTCGCGCACCGGGACGGCCATCGGGTTGGCGATCGGCGCGGTCGCGGTGGTGGCCGCCGTCGGGACCGTCGGCGCGGTCGTCGTCGCCGAGGTCCGAGACGCCGTCGCCCCACCGGATGCGTTGTCGGCCGAGGGACTCGACGACCTGCGCGCCGACGTCGAGGCGGCCTCCGGCGGCACCGAGGTCTTCCGTGCGGTCGTCTACCCCGAGTACGCCTCGCTCGACGTGCCCGTCGACGGTGACTCGCAGCGCTACCGCTCGATGCACTGGGACGGCGACCTCGACGAGTTCGGCGGCAAGGGCACCTCGAGCTACACCCGGGTCGACCTCGCCGACGTCGACCCCGCCCTCGTGACGCGGGCCGTGGCCGAGGTGAGGCCCCTCGTCGAGGACGCGACGTCGTGGTACGTGATCATCGACGGGCCGATGACGGGCATCCCCGGCGAGGACGCCGCGACGCTGAGCGCCTACGCCAGCAACGAGTACAGCGAGACGGCCTACGTCGAGTACACCCTCGAGGGCATCGAGGTGCGCCGCTACGTCGACGGCGAGGTCGTCACGCCGTCGACGTAGCCGGGCAGGCCGGGCAGGTCAGTCGCGGGTGAGGCGACGGTGGGTGACCCGGTGCGGCCGGGCGGCCTCGATGCCGAGGCGAGCGATCTTGTTCTCCTCGTAGGCGGCGAAGTTGCCCTCGAACCAGTACCAGCTGGCGGGGTCCTCCTCGGTGCCCTCCCACGCGAGGATGTGGGTGGCCACGCGGTCGAGGAACCACCGGTCGTGCGAGGTGACGACCGCGCAGCCCGGGAAGTCGAGCAGGGCGTCCTCGAGCGAGCTCAGCGTCTCGACGTCGAGGTCGTTGGTGGGCTCGTCGAGCAGCAGCAGGTTGCCGCCCATCTTCAAGGTGAGCGCCAGGTTGAGCCGGTTGCGCTCACCGCCGGACAGGACGCCGGCCTTCTTCTGCTGGTCGGGGCCCTTGAAGCCGAACGAGGCGACGTAGGCGCGCGAGTTCATCTCGAAGTTGGCGACCTTGATGAAGTCGAGCCCGTCGGAGACGACCTCCCAGACGTTCTTCTGCGGGTCGATGCCGCCGCGGCTCTGGTCGACGTAGGACAGCTTGACCGTCTGCCCGACGGTGAGCGAGCCCTTGTCGGGGTCTTCGGAGCCGGTGATCATCCGGAACAACGTGGTCTTGCCGACGCCGTTGGGACCGATCACGCCGACGATGCCGGCCCGCGGCAGCGTGAAGCTGAGGTCGTCGATGAGGGTGCGACCCTCGAACCCCTTGCCGAGGTGCTCGGCCTCGAGCACGACGTCGCCGAGGCGCGGACCCGCCGGGATGTTGATCTCGGAGGTGTCGATCTTGCGCATGCGGTCGGCCTCGGCCGCCATCTCCTCGTAGCGCGCGAGACGGGACTTGCTCTTGGTCTGGCGGGCCTTGGCGTTGGAGCGCACCCACTCCAGCTCCTTCTCGAGCATCTTGGCGCGCTTGGCGTCCTTCTGCCCCTCGATCTTGAGCCGGTCCTTCTTGGTCTCGAGGTAGGTGGAGTAGTTGCCCTCGTAGGGGTGCGTCTTGCCGCGGTCGAGCTCGAGGATCCACTCGGCGACGTTGTCGAGGAAGTAGCGATCGTGGGTGATGGCCAGGACGGCGCCCGGGTAGGAGGCGAGGTGGCCCTCGAGCCACTGCACCGACTCGGCGTCGAGGTGGTTGGTGGGCTCGTCGAGCAGCAGCAGGCTCGGCTGCTGCAGGAGCAGCTTGCACAGCGCGACGCGACGACGCTCACCACCGGAGAGGTGGTCGACGATGGCGTCGGACGGCGGGCAGCGCAGCGCGTCCATCGCCTGCTCGAGCCGGCTGTCGATGTCCCAGGCGTTGGCGTTGTCGAGCTCGGTCTGCAGGTCGCCGGTCTCCTGCATGAGCGCGTCCTGGTCGGCGTCGGGGTCGCCCATCTCCATGTAGGCGTCCTCGAGGCGCTTCATCTTCGCCTTGATGTCGCCGACGGCCTCCTCGACGTTCTCCAGGACCGTCTTGCCCTCGGTGAGCGGCGGCTCCTGCTGGAGCATGCCCACCGTGGCGTCGGGGTCGAGGATCGCGTCGCCGTTGTTGGCGTGGTCGAGCCCGGCCATGATGCGCAGCAGGGACGACTTGCCGGTGCCGTTGGGACCGACGACGCCGATCTTGGCGCCGTGGAGGAAGGAGAGCGTGACGTTGTCGAGGACGACCTTGTCACCGTGGGCCTTGCGCACGTTGCGCAGCGTGAAGACATAGTCCGCCATGGTCAGCGAGCCTAGACGCCCCGCCCTGCCGGGCGTGAGGGCGGGGGCCGCGCCCGCCCTCTGCTGCTCACGCCGCGGACGCCTCGGCCTGCTGGGCCGGCGCGGCGGCCGGGGCCTGCGCGCGCTGGAAGGACGACGTGCCCCGGCTCAGGTCGTGCCCGACGACGGTCGCCTCGACGCACAGGTCGAGCACCTCGACGCCGCCCTTGTTGACGTAGGTGCGGTGGTCGAGGCGGCCGTGGACGAGGACGGCGTCGCCGCGGTGGAGCGACACGGCGCAGTGCTCGGCCAGCCACCGCCAGGCGGAGACGGAGTACCACTGGGTGGGGCCGTCGACCCAGCCGTCGCCGTCCTTCGCCCGCCGGCGCGGGGTGCAGGCCAGGCGGAAGTTGGCCACGGTCGCGCCGCCCGCCTGCCGCACCGTCAGGTCGCCGCCCACGTAGCCCTGCAGGGTCACCATCGTCTCGTTGTACATCGTGCGTCTCCTCGGTCGTGGCTCGCCCGGTGCGAGCTCTGGACCGAGCCAAGACGCCACCACCGACACCCGGTCAACAGACCGGCACGTGCTGTGGACAACTCCGCGGAATCGTCGCCTGTGGACGGTTCCGGGACGTTTTCACAGCCTGTGGGCCGCGCTCACGCGCACCACCGAAGGGGCTACTTCAGCACGGTCGCGAGGTTGCTGCGCACGGTCGTGTAGGCCGCCAGCTCGGCGGTGACCGGCGCGACCACCAGCTCCTGCGTGACCTGGTGGACGGCGTCGCGCAGCTTGTCGTCGGCGGCTGCGGCCCGCGACCGCGCGGTGCTCGCGACGAGGGCGCGGCACACCAGCGCCAGCAGCACCCCCAGCACGATGCCACCGACCAGCAGGAGCAGCGGCAGCGGCATCCCGGCGACCTGCGGCGCCTCCTCGGACAGGTTGCCCCCGACGACGAGCAGCGCCGTCCAGATGCCGCCGCCGAGCGCGGCCAGGATCAGCACCCACTGCAGCAGCCGGACGACGCCGGCCCACACGGGCAGCCGCTCGACCCCGAGGTCGGTGGCGGCCAGGGACCGGTCGATGCGGTCGGCGACCTCGATCAGGCGCGAGGTGGAGGCACGGCGCACCGACTCGACCCAGGCCGGTGCGAGGCCGGCGGAGGCGTCGTCGGCGAGCGCACGGACCTCGGTGTCGACGCGGGCGCGCTGCACCGGCGTCGTCTCGGGCAGCTTCGGACGCCGGTTGCCCGCCGTGCCGGCCAGCGCCTCGCCGGCGGCGCCGAGGTCGAGCCCGAGCCGCTCGAGCGGGTCGGGTCGCAGGCGGGAGACGAACGACACGACGGGCCAGGTGGTCGCCCGGCCGGCCCGGAGCCGCGTGGAGCGCTCGACGGCGTCGACGACGACGGGCACCCCGGCGGCGTCGGCCAGCGCGCTCTCGAGCTGCTCGACCCGCTGGGCCGAGAGCTCGCGCGTCTTGCCCGAGCCGGTGGCCTCGTCGAGCGCTCCGGCCGCCGCCCGCAGGTCGGCGTCGAGGCGCTCGCGGGTGAGTCGCTTGGCCGCGACCCGCTTCGCGATCTCGCCGCGCAGGTCGTCGACGCCGATGTCCTCGCGCGCGCTGATGGGAAACACCGGCACCGACTGCAGGCCGTCGAGGTCGAGCAGCCGGCGCACGTCGTCGACCATCGCCTGGCGACGCTCGGGCGCGACGGTGTCGATGTGGTTGAGCACCACCACCATCACCCCGGCGTGCGTGGCGAGGGGGGCCAGGTAGCGGTCGTGGATCGCGGCGTCGGCGTACTTCTGCGGGTCGAGCACCCACACGAGCAGGTCGGCCAGGACGACGAGCCGGTCGACCTCGAGGTGGTGGCTGACCTCGGTGGAGTCGTGGTCGGGAAGGTCCATGAGCACGACTCCGTCGAGCTCGCGGTCGGCACGGCCGGCGGTCGAGGAGTCGTTCGCGGAGTCGAGCAGCGAGTCGCGCATGGTCTGGTGCCGCGGCGGGATCCCGAGCCACTCCAGGACCTCCTCGGCGCCGGTCTTGCCCCACACGCACGCCGTGGCCCACGACGTGGTCGGACGGCGCACGCCGGTGGAGGACAGGTCGAGGCCGGTCAGGGCGTTGAAGGTCGACGACTTGCCCGAGCCGGTGGCGCCGGCGATCGCGACGACGGTGTGGTCGGCCGAGAGGCGCAGGCGCGCGGCGGCACGGCTCGAGATCGTCTCGGCCTCGTCGACGGCGGCGTCGTCGACGCGGCCGCGGGCGGCCGCCGCAGCGGCCTCGAGGGCCTCGATGCGGGCGCCGAGGTCGGTGCCGCGCGTGATGAGCTTGCGGGCGCCTTCGAGGAGGGCGGTCATGGGGTGTCGTCTCCGGCGTTGGGGGCGTCGTTGCCTGCGACCTCGGCGGTGCCGGGCTTGGCCTTGCCGGCCTGGTAGCGCAGGTCGTCGACGCGGCGCGCCGCCTCGCGCAGCCCCTCGGCGGCGGTCGGACGCAGCGCGAGCCCGTCGACCCGGGAAAGATAGCGGGCGCGCTCGACGACGAGGACGGCGGTGATGCGTTGCTCGAGCGAGCGGCGGGCCCGCTCGGTCATCGTGCGCACCGCCTGGTCGCCGAACACGGCCTCGAGGAGCTTCTGGCCGAGCACCGCGGAGCCACCGGCGATGCCGGCCTCGGCGCCCGTGACGCCCGCGGTGTGCGAGAACACCACGATCATCAGCGCCACCGAGAGCCCGTTGACGCCGAACGCCAGGAACCGGGCGGTGGTGCGCTTGTCGGCCCCCTCGCTGCGGATCATGTCGAGGACGTCGTCCTGCCACTCGCGGATCATCCGCTCGGTGCGGCGGCGCAGGTCGCGTGAGGCGCGGCCCAGGTCGCCCGGCGCCCCGGCCAGCAGCCCGACGCCGGCCGGCTGCTGGCGCCACGCGTCGTGGGCCCGCTCGGCGGCTGCCTCGGCGTGCTCGAGCACGAGCGTCTCGAGGCCGGACTCGACCGCGACGGTGACCCGCTCGGCCTGCTGCGGCTTGCCCTTGATCGCGTTGACGAGCCGGTCGCGCAGGCCGCCGACGCGGGTCTCGAGCGAGCGCAGCAGCTCGCCGGTGCCGACGAACTCCTGCCAACGGGCGAGCACCTCACCGCGCAGGAGCGTGCCGTCGGCGGTGGCCGTGACGACGTCGGCGATCGCACGGTCGTAGGCCCGGTCGACGTCGGCCTTGAGCCGCAGCGCGATCTCGGTCTGCTCGGCGCACGCGTCGGCGACCGGGTAGGCCTGCCGGGTGATCGTGCGGACGGCGCCGTCGAGGGTCTGGCGGACGACGGCGGTGCGCGCGTCGACGTCGTCGGCGAGGGTCTCGAGCCAGGCCCGCACCTCGGCGACGTGGTGGGCCGGCAGCAGCCCGTCGTCGCCGATGACGCCCTCGGTGACGACGAACAGCGGCGAGTCACGCAGGCCGCGGCTGGCCAGCATGCGCGCCAGGTGGGTGGAGACGGTCTGGATGGCCTCGTCGGCGGTGCGGTCGAGGATGATCGCGACGGCCGTGGACCGCTCGGCGGCCTGCTTGAGGAAGCCCCACGGCACCTGGTCGGCGTAGCGCGCCGCGGAGGTGACGAACAGCCACAGGTCGGCCGCGGCGAGCAGCTGGGCGGCGAGCACCCGGTTGCGCTCCTCGACCGAGTCGACGTCGGGGGCGTCGAGCACCGCCAGGCCCGGCGGGATCGCGGACGACGCCACGAGCTGCAGCGAGTCGGGGTCGTCGGTGGTGTGCGCGACCCGCACGAGGTCGGGCAGCAGCCGGTCCTGGCCGAACCAGTGGGCGTCGTCGGGGTGGTGGACGAGGACGGGCGAGCGCGTGGTCGGGCGCAGCACGCCGGACGTCGTGACCCGCTCGCCGACGAGCGAGTTGACCAAGGTCGACTTGCCGGCGCCGGTGGAGCCGCCGACGACGGCGAGCAGCGGCGCCTCGAGCGTCATCAGGCGCGGGATGACGTAGTCCTCGAGCTGGTCGACGACCGCCGAGCGCTGCTCGCGCAGCTCGGTGGTGCCGGGCAGGTCGAGCGGGAGCTCGGCGTCGACGAGGGCCTGGCGCAGCCGCACGAGGGCGGTGACCATCCGGCCGTCGGCAGCGGTGCCGGACGAGCTGCTCGACGTCGGCTGCGGCGAGGAGGGGGGTGCGTGGCTCATGCGGTGGGGACCACCTGTCCGGGGAAGGCGACGTGGGGCCGGGCCTGGCGGATGCGCTCGACGTGGGCGGCGCCGCGCGCCTGCCAGTCGTCGGGTGCGGTGCCGCGCAGGAGCCGGTGGTGGAGGAACCCGAGCTCGATGAGGGCCTGCTGGTAGTCGGCGACGGCGCGGGCGGCCGCCTTGCCGCCGGTGCGCTCGGCGTGCGCCCGGGCCGCGCGCCGCGAGCGCAGGTCGACGACCCAGCCGATGTCGGTGGCCGGGATCATGCCGCGGCGGGCGGCGTCCTGCAGCGAGGCGGTGAGCATGGTGGCCTCGGCGCGGCGCGCCCACAGGGCGAGGGCGGTGACCGCGCCGACGGCGGGCAGCATGAGCACGGCGTAGACGACGGCGAAGCCACCGGTGCCGAAGATGGTGGAGGCGTTCCAGATGCCGTGGGCGATCACGGCGAGGGCGTATCCGGCCACGGGGGCGAGCATGCGCACCCAGCGACTGCGGGAGGCGACCGCGATGCCGATGCCGATGCCGATGCCGGTGGTGAACAAGGGGTGGGCGAACGGGCTGAAGACGCAGCGCACGAGGAACGTGGTGGTGATGCCCTCGACGCCGCCGGGCCCCATGCCGTCGGTGCCGTTGTAGGCGGCCGAGAGGTAGAGGATGTTCTCGGTGAACGCGAACCCGATGCCGAGCAGGCCGGCGTAGACGATGCCGTCGAGCACGCCGTCGAGCTCGTGGCGGCGCCACCAGAGCAGGAGCAGGAGGAACAGGCCCTTGGCCGCCTCCTCGGTGACGGGAGCGACGATGGCGAGCGAGACGTGCCCGGTGACCGGCACGAAGATGCCGCCGAGCCCGCCGACGACGATCGCCATCGCCGTGGCCGCGAAGGCGCCCCACAGCAGGGCGTGGACGAGCAGCCCGGTCGGTTCGGGCTCGTAGCGGTCGAGCCAGAGGTAGGCGACCACGAGCGGCACCACGGGCACGGCCGCGAGCAGCGTGGCGACGAATGTCACGCGCGGTGCTCCCGCGAGCGCGAGGACGGCCAGCATGACGAGGGCGCCGACGACCACCGTCACGGTCACGACGACCGTGAACGTGAGGCTGTCGAGGCGCCGTCCGGACATGTCCAGAGCCTATCTGCAGCGGGCTGCCGCTCGTGGCGTCACCGTCCCGATCGCGATCGATCGCGGCGAGAGCGCGGGCGTAAGGTGGCAAACGTGACTGAGAAGGTGACCGACGAGACCGTGCCCGCCGAGGTCCAGACGCCCTCCACGGGGCTCAAGGTCGAGGGCCACGACCCCGCCGTCCCGGCGGCCTACTCGGCGTTCATGCGCGACGGGTGGGACGACGCCCCGACCGCCGTCCCGCGCGCCGACGTCGCCGACCTGACCGCGGCCCGCCGGGCCCGGCTGGCCGCGCTGTTCCCGGGCGAGCGGCTCGTGCTGCCGGGCGGCGAGCCGAAGGTGCGCTCCTACGACACCCACTACCGGTTCCGCGTCGACACCGCGCACGCCTACTTCTGCGGCAACCAGACCAGCGACGCCACGCTCGTCATCGACGACGGCGAGGCCGTGCTCTACGCCCGCCCCCGCTCGGGCCGCGACACCGACGAGTTCTTCCGCGACCGCGACTACGGCCAGCTGTGGGTGGGCAAGCGGCCCTCGCTCGACGAGCTGTCCGACCGCCTCGGCCTGCCGGTACGCCACGTCGACCGGCTGAGCGACGCGCTGTCGGGCTCGCGCAAGACCCGGGTGCACCGCGGCGTCTCGCTCGGCGTCGACCGCCAGGTGGCCGGCGACCGCACCACCGACGACGACTTCGCGCGCGTCATCTCCGAGATGCGCCTCGTCAAGGACGACTGGGAGGTCGACCAGCTGCAGGAGGCGTGCGACATCACCACCCTCGGGTTCTCCGACTCCGTCGCCGAGTGGGACCGCGTGCTGCAGTACGGCGAACGGTGGATCGAGGGCACCTTCTTCCGTCGCGCCCGCGCGATGGGCAACGACATCGGCTACGACTCCATCGTCGGCGGCGGCAGCCACGCCACCACGCTGCACTGGATCGACAACGACGGACCGATCACGCCGGGCACGCTCGTGCTGCTCGACATGGGCGTCGAGGGCCGCAACCTCTACACCGCCGACGTCACCCGCACCCTGCCGGTCGACGGCCGCTTCACCGCGCTGCAGCGCGACCTCTACCAGCTCGTGCTCGATGCCCAGGACGCCGGATTCGCCGTCGCCCGGCCCGGGCAGCCGTTCATCGGCATCCACGAGGCGGCGATGTCCGTGCTCGCCCACGGCCTCGACGACCTCGGTCTGCTGCCGGTGCCGGCCGAGCAGGCGCTCGACCCCGCGTCGAAGGTCTACAGCCGCTGGACGCTGCACGGCACCAGCCACATGCTCGGCCTCGACGTCCACGACTGCGGCCAGGCGGCCCCGGAGAACTACAAGGAGGCGACCCTCGAGCCGGGCATGGTGCTCACCATCGAGCCCGGCCTCTACTTCCAGGACGACGACCTGCTCGTGCCCGAGGGCCTGCGCGGCACCGGCATCCGCATCGAGGACGACGTCCTGATCACCGGCGACGGCCACCGCAACCTCTCCGCCGCGCTCCCCCGCGGGGTCGAGGAGATCGAGTCGTGGATGGACGGGCTCCGCTAGCCGCCCGCAAGGGCACTGCAAGCAGCGCCGACTAACCTCCGAGGCGTGAACTCCCGCCTCCGCACCCGTGCCCTGGGCCGCCGTACGACGGCCGCCTCCGCCGCCCTGCTCCTCGGGCTGAGCCTCGCCGCCTGCGGCAGCGACGACTCCGACTCGAGCGACGACGCCGACGACGACCGCTCCTCCCAGTCGGCCGATCCCTCCGACTCCCCCGACGAGACCGACGACGCCGACGAGACCGACGACGCCGACGCAGGTTCGTCCGACGGGCCGTCCGACGACGACCTGGCCGCCGCGCTGATCACCAGCAGCGAGGTCCCGCCCGGTTTCGAGCAGCAGCCCGCCGACGAGGAGGACGACGAGGAGAACAACACCTTCGCCGGCACCTGCTTCGAGTCGCTCGGCAAGTTCAGCGACGCGCTCGGCGTCGACGACGTCGCCGAGGCCGAGACGGAGTTCCTGCAGGAGAGCCAGACCGCGCAGGCCGGCGTCAGCGGTGAGCTGCACTTCTACGGCACCGACGCCGACGTCGCCGGCACGTTCGCCGACTTCACCGACCAGCTGCGCCAGTGCACCGAGGTCTCCACCGCCCTCGACGACGGCACCCAGGTCGACCTCGCCATCACCTACGACGACGGCGCGGGCGTCACCGGGGCCGACGACGAGCTCGGCTTCACGATGAGCGGCACCATCGCCGCCGGCGGGCAGAGCTTCCCGGTCGCCTACCGCTTCGAGGTGGCGCTGCTCGGCGACATCGTCTCGCTGATCAGCACCTACACGCTCGGCGCCGCCGACCCGGCCGTGCTCGACAGCGCGCCCCAGCTCGCGACGCTCCAGGGCGAGCGGGTCGCCCAGCTCGGCTGACACCGGTGTGGTCGTCGTCCGGCCCGGCGCGCGTCACCCACGTCGCGTCGGAGCCGGGCGACCGTCCGCCTAGACTGGCGTGCCGTTGCCCCCGTGGCGCAACGGATAGCGCAGCGGCCTTCTAATCCGCGGGTTGCAGGTTCGAGTCCTGCCGGGGGCGCCAGATCCGCTCGTCAGTTCATCGACCAGATCGCGGCATTGAGCGCGGTGGCGAAGCCGACCCACGCCAGGTAGGGCACCAGCAGGAGCGCCGCGACCCGTCGGCGCGTCCAGAAGAGCGCGATGGTCACGCCGACGGCTCCCAGCAGCACCACGATCTCGACGAGCGCGAGCCCGTAGCGGTCGGCGCCGAAGAACAGCGGCGTCCAGGCCGCGTTGAGCACGAGCTGGACCGCCCACGCGGTGAGCGAGCGATCCCAGCCGACGACCCGCCAGGTCAACCAGGCGGCGACGGCGATCAGCACGTAGAGCACCGTCCAGACCGGGCCGAACACGCCGCTGGGCGGCGCCCACGACGGCTGCTCCAGCGCGGCGTAGGTCGAGCCGGCGGACGACGCCGCGAGGCCGCCGAGACCGGCCGCGGCGAGGACGGCGAGCCCGAAGCCGAGCGGGGCCAGCCAGGTGCGGGGGCTGGGGCCCGAGGAGGAGACGTGCGGCGAGGCGGCGGACATGTCTCCAGGGTGCCCCGGCACACCCGGCGCGCCTCCACCGCGGGGGGGTGGGCGTCGCGTCACAGTGGGACCGGCCCCGTCGAGTATGAGTCGACGGGGCCTCGTACGTCCCGGCCCGGCCCCGCCCGGCGTCCCGGCTCAGAGCACGCCGGTGTGCTCGAGCAGGATCTTGACGCCGATGCCGATGAGCACGAGCCCGCCCACGACCTCGGCCGGGCCGCGGAAGCGCACCCCCGCCCGGTGACCGAGCACGACGCCGACGGCGGTGAGGCAGAACGTCGTCACGCCGATGAGCACGGCGGCGCCGGCCACGGAGACGTCGAGGAACGCGAACGAGATGCCGACCGCGAGGGCGTCGATGCTGGTCGCGACGCCGAGCACCATCAGCTCGCCGAACGGGACCGTGCCGTCGCCCTCCTCCTCGTCGTCGTCGGCGAACGCCTCCCAGATCATCTTGCCGCCGATCGCGGCGAGCAGGACGAAGGCGATCCAGTGGTCGACCGCGGTGACGTAGTCGGCGAACCCGGTCGCGAGGGCCCAGCCGAGCACGGGCATCAGGCCCTGGAAGAGGCCGAAGCACAGGGCGAGCGCCAGGATGCCGCGGCCGGCGAGCCGCTTCATCTGCAGGCCCTTGCCGAGGGCGACGGCGAAGGCGTCGGCCGAGAGGCCGACGGCGATCAGGAACAGGGTGAGGAACGACATCGGGTGCTTTCCGGTTCGGGTGCCGGAGGAACCTGGGGTCGCTTCGGCACGGTGACAGTGCCGAAGGTCTCGTTCACCCGACCAGCCGAGCCGGTCGGGCGGCACGCCGGGTGGCCGTGGCCACCAGTATGTCGACGTACCTCCGCGCCCCGCGAACGGAGCGATGGACGGGAACTACTCCCCTTCGATGGATCCACTGTCCCAGACGACCGGGGCGCGAGGCCAGTCGACGTGGGCTACGACACGCCACCGGCGTGCTCGGCGATCTCGTCGTACAGGCGCGTCTTGACCTCGTCGGGGGCGAACGAGGCCGCGACGCCCGAGCGGGCGAGGTCGGCGAGGCCGTGCTCGTCGAGGCCCAGCAGGTC
Organism: Nocardioides secundeburneus; assembly: GCF_039939255.1. Classification (NCBI taxonomy): domain Bacteria; kingdom Bacillati; phylum Actinomycetota; class Actinomycetes; order Propionibacteriales; family Nocardioidaceae; genus Nocardioides; species Nocardioides secundeburneus. The sequence continues at coordinate 88,460 of NZ_JBDUUE010000009.1, read as the reverse complement.
GGCGGCGATCTCGTACTCGCGGTTGAGCGTGGTGCCGAACATCGGCGGGTCGTCGGAGTTGACGGTGACGACGACGCCGGCCTCGACGAACCGGGCGAGCGGGTGCTCCTCCAGGCTCGCGACGGCTCGCGTGGCGATGTTGGACGACGGGCACACCTCGAGCGGGATCGCCCGCTCGGCGAGGTGGGTCAGCAGGGCGGGGTCGGCGGCGGCCGACGTCCCGTGGCCGATGCGCTCGGCGCCGAGCAGGCGCAGGGAGTCCCAGATCGTGTCGGGCCCGGTCGTCTCGCCCGCGTGCGGCACCGAGTGCAGCCCGGCGGCGACGGCCTGCTCGAAGTGCGGCTGGAACTGCCCGCGTGGCACGCCGATCTCCGGCCCGCCGAGACCGAACGCGACCAGCGAACCGGGCCCGTGGTCGAGGGCGTAGGACAGCGTCGCGTCGGCCGCCGGGACGCCGCTCTCGCCCGGGATGTCGTAGATCCAGCGGAGCACCAGGCCGAAGTCGCGCTCGGCGGCGACCCGGGCGTCCTCGATGGCCTCGGTGTAGGCCTCGATCGCGATGCCGCTCTGCACCGAGGTGTACGGCGTGCAGGTCAGCTCGGCGTAGCGCACGTGCTGCTCGGTCGCCAGCTCCCGGGCGACCTCGTAGGTCAGGTAGCGCACGTCCTCGCCGGTGCGGATCAGCCCGACGACGGCGAGGTAGACCTCGATGAAGTGGGCGAAGTCGCGGAACTCGTAGAACGCTCGCAGGGCGTCGGGCTCCGACGGCACGGTGCCCGGGTGACGCTCGGCGAGCTCGGCGACGATGCGCATCGAGGCCGACCCGACGTGGTGCACGTGCAGCTCGGCCTTGGGCAGCCCGGCGATGAACTCGGCGTGGGTGTGGGTCACCCGCCGGATGCTGCCAGCGGGTGACCCACGGTGCCTAGTCGTCAGCTCTCGAGCTCGTCGAGCAGCGTGTTCCAGTTGGTCAGGGGCTTGCCGTCGACGATCACGGTCGGCGTGCCGGTGATGCCGTTGTCGACGGCCTCCGCGGTCGCCCCGCGGGCGAAGTCGTTCTCCCCCGCCTCGATCAGCGGGCGGATCGTCGCCTCGTCGGCACCGGCCTCGACGGCCTTCTGGACGAACCAGTCGGTGTCGGGGTACTGGGCGGTGTCACCCTCGGCGGGCTGGTCGGCGAAGAGCTCGTCGTGGAACTTCTTGGCGACCTCCGGTCCGGACTCCTGCAGGACGGCGCCGAACGCGCTCACCGACTCGATCGAGTACGGGTCGCCCTCGAACAGGTTGAAGGGGCGGTAGTCGACGTAGACGTCGCCGGCCTCGGCCATGTCGGCGAGCTGCTGGTTGGTGTCGGCCTCGAGCTGACCGCAGATCGGACAGAGGAAGTCCTCGTAGATGACGACCTGGCGCGGGGCGTCGGGATCGCCGATCGTCAGGCCGTAGTCGCTGTCGCCGGCCTGGATGCCGTCGGCGACGTCGCTGCCACGGGTGACGGCGAAGGCGATCGCGGCCGCGACGAGCACCAGGACGACGCCGACCACACCGCCGACCATGAGGTTGCGCTTACGCTCCTGCGCCTTCTTCTGCTTCTCGAGCTCGGCGAGACGGGCGGCGCGCTCGGCGGCCTTCGTCTCGGCCTTGGACTTGCTGGCCACGGGGCTAGACCTCTCCTGTACGGCGATCGGGGCGATGATCGGGGTGACGGTCGTGCGCGACGTCGTCGTCGACGTCGGCACTCACGGTAGAGCGGCGGAACAACAGCGAGTCGAGGGCGAGCCGCCCGGCTCCGACCCTCACGACGAACAGCGACGCCGCCAGCAGCGCGACGTCGCGGGCGATCTCCCACGGGTAGCTCGAGCTCGCGTCGGGGTCGTAGCCCCCGCCGCCGAAGCAGCCGCAGTCGATCTCGAGGCCGCGGGCCCAGGCCGTGGAGATGCCGATGACGAAGGCGAGGAACAGCAACGCCGCGAGCACCGCCGCCCCGCGCGTCATGATCCCGAGCACGAGGGCGGCGCCGGCGACGATCTCGACGGCCGGCAGCCCGTAGCCGATCGGCTCGACGAGCGAGCCGGGCAGCAGGTCGTAGGCGTTGACCGCCGCGACGCTGCCGAGCGGGTCGGCCACCTTGGCCAGGCCCGCCCAGACCAGGACGACGCCGACGACGACGCGCGCGAGCAGCGCGAGCCAGTGGCGCAGGGTCGTCGTCATATCCGCCGACGGTATCCGCCCGGTCTGAGCCCGGCCTGAGAGCCGGCTCGACGGGGCGGACGGCGCCGGGAGGCCGTAGGGTGACCGACCGTGAGTGCCGCCAACGAACGCCTGGTCTGGATCGACTGCGAGATGACCGGTCTCGACCTCGGGGCCGACGCGCTGGTCGAGGTCGCCGCCCTCGTGACCGACTTCGACCTCACCGTGCTCGGCGACGGCGTCGACATCATCGTCAAGCCGCCGGCCGAGGCGCTCGACCAGATGGTGCCGTTCGTGCGCTCGATGCACGAGACCTCCGGCCTGCTCGACCAGCTCGAGCACGGCGTCTCCCTCGCCGAGGCCGAGGAGCAGGTGATGACCTACCTGCGCGCCCACTGCCCCGCCGACAGCCGTCCGCCGCTGGCCGGCAACACCGTCGCGACCGATCGCTCGTTCCTGGCCCGCGACATGCACGACCTCGACGCGTTCCTGCACTACCGCATCGTCGACGTCTCCTCGATCAAGGAGCTCGCGCGACGGTGGTTCCCCCGGGCCTACTTCGCGGCCCCCACCAAGCGCGGCAACCACCGGGCCCTGGCCGACATCCAGGAGAGCATCGAGGAGCTGCGCTACTACCGCGACACCGTCTTCGTGCCCTCCCCCGGCCCCGAGTCGGCGGCCGCCAAGGAGTCGGCCCAGCGTCACGGCGGGTCGCTCACCGGCCTCGGTCCCGCCTGATCGCGGGCCGGGTCCGCAGATTCGGCACCGGAGGCGTCGAAGCACTACACTCCTCGGAGTCCGCCGGTGGCCTGCCGCCGAGCGGGTCCTGGTGGGTATAGCTCAGTTGGTAGAGCGCCGCCTTGTGGTGGCGGATGTCGCGGGTTCAAGTCCCGTTACTCACCCCAGGAAGAGCCCGGTCGAGACTCAGGTCCGACCGGGCTCTTGCCCTGTACGGCTCAGCCTCGCCCGTGCGGTGCCGCTGCCGGGTCGTGACCGGCGAGGCCCTGCTGCACCCCCCACAGCACGGCTTGGGGCCGACGCGTGACGCCGATCTTGCGGTAGGCGGTGCGGATGTAGGTCTTGACCGAGTTGATGCTCAGGTAGAGGTTGCGAGCGATCTCCTCGTTGCTGAGCCCGGAGGTGATCAGCTCGACGACCTGCAGCTCGCGCGCGGTCAGCCCTTCGGGCCGCACCTCGTCGGCGGCCTCGTGCTGGACGTGGTCGCTGACCACGAACCCGGTGAGCCGACCGAGGTGCACCCGCTCGATCGCCTCGACGATCCGCGGCGCCGGCAGGTCCTTGGAGAGCAGGGCCCGAGCGCCGTCGGTGCGGGCCTGCTCCTGGGTGCGTGGGTCGACCGTCCAGCTGAAGCCGATGAGCACCGGCCACCCGGGCCCGGTGCCGGGCCGCAGCCAGTCGGGCAGACCACGGGTCGGGTCGTAGAGCACGACGTCGACGCTCGGCAGCGCCGCGCGCTCGGAGGGCAGCTGCGCCGGGACGACGCGCGCGCCGACCGAGACGATCAGCGTGGCGAGCCCGGCCACCACCAGGGGGGCGTCGGGCGCCATCGCCACCCGCACGGGCCCCTCAGGAGGCATCGTGCGCGATCCCGGCTCGGGTGAGCTCGCGTTGCGCGACCGACCCCTGCCGGGCGCGCAGCTCGACCCTCGTCGGGCCGTGGTCGGTGGCGACGAGGTCGCCCAGGAGCCGTAGTGCCCCGGCCGAGACGGCCACCAGGTCGGACAGGTCGAGGACGACGGGACGCGTGCCGCCACGGGTGGCCAGGCCGAGCTCGTGCCCGACCCGTTCGACCTCGTCGTGCCCGAAGTCACCGGTCAGCCGCAGGCGGTCGGGAGCGTCTCGGTGGATGTCGACCACGGCCTCCGGGGGGTGGACGACGGGGTGCCGGCGCACCGCGACAGGTCGCCCCAGCGGCTGGGACACGCGGCCGCGGGTGCCGTCGGGACCGGTGACGACCTCGAGCCCGGAGACGAGGCCGGCCGCCATGGCCAGCCCTCGGCCGCGTCCGGCCTCGTCGGTCTCCCGGCGCCAGTGGCCGTGGTCGACGACCTCGACGACCACCTCGCCGCTCGGGCGGTGGCAGGCCCGGAGCTCGACCACGGCGTCGACGTCGCGCGCGGGATAGGCGTGCTCGAGGGCGTTGGCGATCAGCTCTCCGGTGGCCTGCACCACCGAGAGGGAGTCCATCGCCGTCGCACCGCAACGCTCGAGCCACTCGCCGAGCTCGTGCCGCGCACGGCGCGAGGCGAGCTCGTCGTGCGGGAGGCGCACCATCAGGTCGGCGGTGCGTCGTCCGGGGAGGCCGGCCGCGACCACCGCGACGACGCCCCTCTCGGCGACGGTCATCACCTGCTCGGACACGGCGTCGCAGGTCGCCTCGAGGCTCTCGGCGCGGTGGTGGTCGAGCTGCGCCGGCAGGTCGGTGACGCCGAGCTCGAGCGCCACGACGTCGCCGTCGGCGAGGGTCTCGAGCGCGACCGACGGCACGACGCCGTGACCGAGCGCGGGGCCGTGGACGCCGAGTCGGCGACCGGCACCCCCGCGCGGCGAGACGACAGGCCCGTCGTGCCCGGCCACCGCGTAGGTCACGACCCGGTCGTGCGGATCGACCGTCGCCACCGCGAGCACGGTGCCCCGGGCATCGGGAGTCATCGCGGCATGGGTCTCGAGGAGCGAGAGCGCCGTGGCGAGGTCGCCGCTGTGCCGCAGCGAGGCGCGGAGGACGGCGGCCGCCGCGGACGCCGCCGCGACGGCGACCATGCCGCTGCCGGGCACCTGCCCGAGCACGAGCGTGAGGCGGCCGTCGTCGGCGGGCAGGACGTCGAACCAGGCGCCGGACGACTCGCCGACGTCGGCTGCGATCGAGAACCGGGCCGCGGTCTCGAAGTCGGGGACCACCGGGACACCAGCCGGCAGGACGACGTCCTGCAGCACCGAGAGGATCTCCTCCATCGGATCGTCGATCACGTGACCTTCTCGCCGCAGTTCGGTAGGGATGTCGGTAGGGGTGGAGGCGGGTCAGGGCGTCCGCCACCGACGATGATCGCCGAGTCCACAGGCTCTCAGAACCCCCACTAGGGGGTCTCACCCCCACGGACGAACACCGTGGCCCTATTCTTCGTGCGTGCCCGACGTCGACTTCGCCACGCACCTCGATTCGGAGCGGTCCTGCCTGACCGTGAGCGGTGAGGTCGACGAGACGATGGCCGACGTCCTGCTCGAGAGCCTCCGGAGTGCGAGCGACGACTTCACGAAACCGCTGACGATCGACCTGAGCGCGGTGACCTACCTGCCGAGCGCGGCGGTCGGCGTGCTCGTGACGTCGGAGCAGAAGGCGCGCTCGCACGGCAACCAGCTCGACCTGGTCGCGGCCCGGGGCACGATCGCCCAGCGCGTGCTCGAGGTCTGCGCCCTGCCGCACCGCACCGACTAGTCCATCCGATCCGTTCGACCGACCGGCAGCCGCACCGTGAAGGTGCTGCCCTCGCCGGGCTCGGAGACGACCTGGATCGAGCCGCCGTGGCGTTGCACGATCGCGCGCACGATGCTCAGCCCGAGACCGGTGCCCGGCAGCGCCAGGGCCGCGGGGTTGGTGGAACGGAAGAACTCCGCGAACAGCCGCGACTGGTCGTCGCGGCTGATGCCGAGGCCGGTGTCGCTCACGACGACGTCGACGACGCGCTCGTCGCGCACCAGGCCGACCGCGACCCGGCCGCCGGCCGGGGTGTACTTGATCGCGTTGGCGACCAGGTTGAGCACGACGCGCTCGAGCTCGTCGGGACGGCCGCGCACGACGAGCGGCTGCTGCGGCGCCGGCTCGACGTCGAGCCGCACCTGAGCCGCCCCCGCGCGCTGGGCCAGCGAACCGACGACGCCGCGCACGACGTCGACGAGGTCGACGTCGAGGCCCGGCTCGTCGAGGTCGTCGGCCTCCCCCGGGCCGCCGGCACCGAGCCGCTTGAGGAGCAGCAGCTCGTCGGTCAGGGTCAGCATGCGCCGCAGGTTGCGCTGCACGACCTCGCGGTAGACGTGCTGCTGGTGCTCCTGCGGCGTGGCGTCCTCGATGAGCTCGAGGTAGCCCATGACGGAGGCGAGCGGCGTCCGGAGCTCGTGCGAGACGGTCGAGACGAGGTCGTGGCGGTACCGGTCGAGCGACTCGAGCCGGGCGATCAGGTCGCGCTCGCGGACGGCGAGACGGGCGCTGACCACCGACTGCCCGAGGTGCCGGGCGATGCGCAACGCCGCCTCGATCTCCTCGCCGGCCCACGTCTCGCCGTCGGTGCGGCCGGTGACGAAGTAGCCGAGGCACTCCTCCCCCGAGCCGATCGGGCACAGCAGCACCTGCTGCACGCCCTGCGGCTCGAGGAACGACATGGCCCCCCGCGCTCCGGCGAGCTGGTCGACGGCGGCCGGTGCGCCGCGCACCCAGCCGGCCCGTCCGTCGGCGACGGGGACGCGCGCGCCGCGACCGGTCCAGTCGGACGACGTGCGCTCCCAGGTGCCGTCGCGGTAGGTGGCGAGCACCGCGTGACCGCGTCGCCAGGCCTCCTGCGCGTCGTCCCGCGCCTGGCGGACGACGGCCTGCGGCGCCGGCGGGGTCTCGAGGGTGCCGACGACGGCGACCGCGCCCTGCTGCCCGACCTCCGCGGAGCCGAGGACGCGCATCCAGAGGAACTCCGCCCCGAGGGCGTCGGCCGTGCGGCGGGCGCTCGCGTCGAGGAGGTCCTGCAGGCCGAGGAACCCGACCCCGGTCGCGATGGCGTGCTGGGTGTCGGCGTCGAGCCGGACCCGGCGCTCGAGCGCCTGGGCCCGTCGGGCGGCACCGAGGGCCAGCCCGGCCAGGTCGGCGTACATCTCGAGCAGCTCGCACGTCGCGCGGTTCGGACGGAGACCGTCGCGGGGCAGGTCGACGGCCAGGATGCCGAGCAGCTCGCCCTCGGGCGAGCGCAGCGGTGCCCGGAGGGTGTCCTCGGGCTGCCACGACCCCGCGGACACCCCGGCCGGGCGGTCGGGCACCCATCCGTCGTCGGCACCCGCCAGGCGGCCGGCGGGGAGAAACAGCAGCGAGCCCCACGACTCGGAGGCCTCGAGCTCGACCTCGATCTCGCTCATCGGGACCCGGGTGCCGAGCAGGGAGTCGCGGGCGTCGTCGTTGCCGGCGACCGAGACCACCTCGAGGTCGTGGCCGCCCGTCAGCCAGCGGATCGCGGCCACCTCGAACCCGACGGCGTCGACCACACCCTGAGTGACCGCGTCGAGCGCCTCGACGAGGTCGGCGCCACTGTTGATCAGACGCATGATCCGATGGATCGGTCGTACGACGCCGATCCGGTGGCCGTCAGGAGCCACGACGCCTCCTGGGGTGCCGGTGGGTTCAGGCGTCAGCGTATGGGACTCCGGCGACCCGTGTGCGCTCGACGTCCGCGGCTCACTACCGTGGACGACGTGCACGACGAGTTCATCGAGGTCGACCCGGCCGGCGCCGTGGCGACCGAGGCCATGGGCCACTACGTCGCCGAGCTCGACGCCCTGTTCCCGTCGGGCTTCGACCCCGGCACCCCGGCGCCGCTCGAGGTGGTCACGGTCGCGCTCCGCGACGGGCGACCGGTGGCGTGCGGCGGCCTCCAGCGCATCGCGCCCGGCGTCGACGAGGTCAAGCGCATGTGGGTCGACGGCTCCTGCCGCGGCACCGGTCTCGGTGGCCGGCTGCTGCGCCACCTCGAGACGCTGGCGGCCGAGCGCGGCAGCACCGCCGTCCGGCTCGACACCAACGGCGGGCTGACCGCCGCCATCGCGATGTACGACAAGGCCGGCTACCGGCGGGTGGAGCGCTACAACAACAACCCCTACGCCGAGCTGTTCTTCGAGAAGACGCTCTCGTAGACGTCGCGGGTCAGGAACCCGAGGCTCGCCGGCTTGGTCGACAGCTCGACCACCTTCTCCATCGTGAAACCCAGCGCTTGCGCGCGCCCGACGGCCTTGGCGTTGCGCGCGTCGGGCTCGACGACCAGGCGGTGCACCCCGGGGTCGCCGAACACGGCGTCGCCGACCAGCGCCGCGACGTCCCAGGTGAAGCCGGGCCGCACCTCGACGGCGGGGGCGAGCATGAGGTGGATGCCGACGTCGCCGTCGCGCACCTCGTAGTGCTCGCCGATCTCCTCGGCCCGCGGGTCGTAGGTCTGGAACAGCCCTCGGCGCTCGTCGCCCTCGCGGACGAGGTAGGCGGCGTGGGTGGGCTGGTCGGTGATCCACCGGTAGATGTCGCGGACCTCGTCGAGCGTGTGGTCCCGCATCATCCAGAACTGCGCGCGGTCCTCGACGACCCACGCGTGCACGGCCTCGACGTCGCCCGAGCCCGGCGTGGGGTCGAGCGGGGTGAGTCGCAGTCGGTCGGTCATGATGTCTCCTCGACGAGCTCGGTCCAGTCGGTGACGATCGGGGCGAGTCGCGCCTCGGCCCACAGCGGCAGCTGGTCGATGTGGTGCTCGTGGCCGGGCAGGCCGGAGGCCCCCATGGGCACCACCCATCCCCCGGCGGTGCGGTCGGCGAGGTCCCAGACGTAGCGGGCCACCGAACCGCGGTAGGCGCCCTCGAAGACGCCGGGCAGCCCGCCCGTGCACCGCACGCAGTCCTGGTCGCCGCTCACGGGCGTGCGCGGCACGGTCGGTGCGTCGAGGTGGGCCACCCCGTCGAAGGCGTGGGTCGGGTCGAAGACGTGGACGTCGCCCCACGGCGCCGGCTCGAGGTCGGCGACGTCGTCGTCGGCCAGCCGGGCCAGCACGGCCAGGTCGATGCCGAGCGGCGTCGTCGCGGCGGCCAGGGCGGGAAGCGCGTGCCCGACCGCGACCGCGACGTCGAACCAGGGCGCGACGACCGGGTCGGGCGCCGGCGCCCGGAGGCCGTCGAAGGCGGGGTGCGCGGCGACGCGGCGCACGAAGGCGGCCCGCCAGGCCGCGAAGGCGCCGGCCGCGAGCGAGTCGGCCCGCATGACGCCGTCGAAGTCGCGCAGGCGCTCGGGCAGCAGGTGCCGCAGCTCGTCGAGCCCGCCGAGCAGCGCGTCGTCGTGGATGGCGGCGAAGTCGTCGGCCACCAGGCCGGTGCGGTCGGCGAGCAGGGCCACGATGCGCTCGCGACGGTGCGGTGGCGAGAACTCCGCACCGAGCTCGGCGCTCTCGGGGCCGCGACGGTCGTTGGCCGTGACGAGCCGGCCGTCGGGGCCGACGTCGACGCGGTGCGGGTCGTCGCGCCAGCCGGTCCAGGCGCCGCCGGCGTCGCGCACGGGCACCCGGCCCGCCCAGCGGTAGCGCACCGTGCCGTGCACGTCGGCCATGACGAGGTTGTTGACCGGCTCGACCCAGGCGTCGAAGGCCGCGTCGACGTCGTCGACGGTGCGCGCCCGCAGCAGCGGCAGCAGCGCCTCGGCGCCGAGGTCGGCGAGCTCGGTCGACGGGCCGCGGAACCCGACCCCCGGCATCACCGTCGGGCCGTCGTGGTCGGGGCCGACGTCGTCGAGGTCCTGGTAGTCGGCCATCGCGTTGGTGATCGCCCAGGCGACGTCGCCGGCGTGGGCGAAGTGCTGCACGCCCGGCAGACCGACGAAGGTGAACCCCACGACGTCGAACCGGTCGCGCTCGTCGTCGGGGTCGTCGCAGGCGAGCCGCACCTGCTGGTAGACGCCGGGCGACTCGAACGTGCGGTGCGGGTCGCCACCGATCATCGGCGCCCCGGACGCCGTGCGCGCGCCACCGACCGCCCAGGCGTTGCTGCCGGCCGGCAACGGACCCTCGTGGCGCAGCAGGTGGGCGTCGTCACCGAGCACCTCCTCGAGCCGGCGCTGCCACAGGACGGGGCCGATGTCGGCGAACATCACCTGCTGGGCGTGGAAGGTCGCGAGCGGCATCCAGGCCGGCCACTCCTGCGCGACGACGCCGGTCGTCGCGAGCTCGGGCACGAGCGTGGCCCGGTCGGCGGTGGTCGGCAGGGCGGCGTTGAGCCCGTCGACGTAGGCGGCGAGGAAGGCCTGCGTCTCGGCGCCGAGCCGGGCGAACGCGCGCTGCGCGGTGTCGACCAGCCGCATGCTGACCGCGAACCGGTCCCAGGCCTCGCCCGTGGTGCCGACGGTGCTCGCCGTCGTCCCGGTGGCCCGTTGGCGAAGCCGCTCGAGCTGCCACGCCCGGTCACGCGCCGTCACCAGCCCCTGCCCGTGCGCGACGTCGGCGACCGAGGCGCCCCGCACGTGCGGGACGCCGCACGCGTCGCGGTAGATCCGAGCCATGTGAGGTGACCCTAAGCCACCTCGGTCGGCCTCAGCCAGGCTGTCCGAAGTCGCCGCGCTGGAAGGACTGGTAGGCCTCGAGCACCTCGGCCTTGGTGTTCATCACGAACGGCCCGGCCCAGGCCAGCGGCTCCCGGAGGGGGCGGCCGCCGACGACGACCACGTCGAGGGACGGCGAGCGCGACTCCTGGGTGCCGTCGGCGGTGACGGTCAGGTAGTCGCCGGCGCCGAGGACGGCGGTCTGACCGGTCCTGACGGGGGCGGCGTCGGGGCCGACGCCGACGGTGCCGTGGCCGTTGAGCACGTAGACGAGGGCGTTGTGCTCGACGGCCCAGGGCAGGTCGAGGCGGGCGCCGGGCTCGACGGTGGCGTGCACGAGCGTCATCGGGGTGTGCGTGGCGCCCGGGCCCTCGTGCCCGTCGACCGAGCCGGCGACCACCCGCACGAGCGCACCGGCGTCGGGGGTGGTGAGCAGGGCGACCTCGCGCGAGCGGATGTCCTGGTACTTCGGGGCGGTCATCTTGGCGTCGCGGGGCAGGTTGACCCACAACTGGATGCCGTGGAACAGCCCGCCCTGCTGCACGAGCCACTCGGGCGGCGTCTCGATGTGCAGGAGTCCGGAGCCGGCCGTCATCCACTGGGTGTCGCCGTTGGTGATCGTGCCGCCGCCCCCGTGGGAGTCGCGGTGCTCGAAGACTCCGTCGATGATGTAGGTGACGGTCTCGAAGCCCCGGTGCGGGTGCCACGGGGTGCCCTTGGGCTCTCCGGGCGCGTACTCCACCTCGCCCATCTGGTCCATCATGATGAACGGGTCGAGGTCCTGGAGGTCGACACCGGCGAAGGCGCGACGCACCGGGAACCCCTCCCCCTCGTAGCCCTGCGGCGCGGTGGTCACCGAGCGCACGGGGCGCGGCTGGTCGCCGAGCCCGGGCGCCGTGACGCGCTCGAGCACGGTGAGGTCGTCGACGGTCTGGGCAGGCATCGTCGGTGCTCCTTCGGCTGGATCCCCGGGGTCCCGATCGGCTCGGGCGGGGTTGCCTCGTCCAACGGTAGTTGAATGTTGCACATTCCCGCCGCCTCCGCCGGGGTGGACCCCGCGGCCGTCGCGGGGACTAGACCGGTCCCATGGCCATCACCGAGTCCCTCGACCGCCGCAACCTGCGCCGGGTCACCGGCGCCTCGGCCGTCGTCGTCGGCCTGCTCCAGGCCGGCACGGCGGCGCTCGCCGTCCGCACCGGACGCCGCGACTACGCCGACGGCGTGTGGGGGCCCGGCCTGGCCGCCGTCGCCCTCACCGGCGCCGCGGTCGGCACCGGCGACCCCTGGCGCCGCTGGGTGCTTGCCGGCGTGACCACCGCGTGGGCGGCCCGGCTCGAGAAGCTCATGCTCGAGCGCTTCGCCGGCACCGACGAGGAGGACGAGCGCTACACCGAGTTCCTCGACGGCGACTCGACGCCGCTCGCCCTGGCCAAGGTCTTCGGCACCCAGGCGCTGGCCCAGCTGCTCGTCTCGGCGCCTCTGCAGGTCGCCGCGGCGAGCTCGCTGCCCCGGGGGCCGCGCCGATGGCTGTTCCCGGCCGGTGTGGCGGTCATGATCGCCGGCGCCGTGACCGAGGCCGTCGCCGACCGCCAGAAGGCGGCGTTCATGGCCGAGAAGTCGCAGGCCAAGGAGCGCGGCGCCGACGACGACGTCCCCGACGAGCTCGAGGTGCTCGACTCCGGGCTGTGGGGCCTGTCGCGCCACCCCAACTACTTCGGCGACTCGGTCGTCTGGGACGGCGCGTGGCTGGCCGCCGCGGCCTCCGCCCCGGCCGCGTGGACCTTCCCCGCGCCCGTCGCGATGTCGTACTTCCTCGTCTACGCGACCGGCGCCAAGCGCACCGAGGACAAGATGGGCGACCGGCCCGCCTACCAGGACTACCAACGTCGCGTCTCGTTCTTCGTCCCGTGGCCCGGCAAGCGCAGCTGAACCCACGACCTCATGCGTGCGTGGCGACGACCTCGCCGGTGAGGACGTCGACGAGCCGGGTGCCCGGCGGTGTCGAGCGCAGCGCCCGCAGCGCGATCGCCCGCCGGTCGAACGACGGCAGCTCGCCCAGGTCGTCGTCCCCGGTGAGCAGCCAGCGCCGTGGCGCCCGAGGCTCCCGGACGGCGCGCTCCGGCTCGGGCTCGCGGTCGGCCGGTGCCACGAAGGTGTGGTGCAGCGCCTCGGTGATGCGGGCCGCGCGCACGCGTCCGATGCCGGGACGGCGGCGCAGGTCGTCGGCGCCGGCGTCGGCGATCGCGCCGAGGCTGCCGTAGGCGGCGAGCAGGCTGCGCGCCATCGTCGTGCTGATGCCGGGCACGACCGACAGCATCGCCTCGGCCTGCGCCGAGGGATGGCGCGGCGACCGCCGCGGCCCCTCGGCCCGGGCGGTGGGTCCCGTCCGGCGGGCGCGCTTGGCCAGCCGGACGAGCCAGGCCGCGCTGTCCTCGGCGTCGAGGCTGTGCAGCACCGTGAACCCGTCCTCGACGAGCCGGCAGACAGCGCCGCGCCAGGCGTCCTCGGCGATGCCGCGCGGCTCGCCCTCGATCAGCAGCACCGCCTGGGCGTAGGTCGACTGCAGGCGCACGGCCTGGTCGAAGATGCGCCCGTCGCGCACGGAGGACCCGAGGTCGTGCGCACCCTTGCGCTCGACGGCGAGACCCGGCCCGAGCACGTAGTCGCCGACGGGCAGGTCGGTCAGCACGACGTCGACGCCGGCCGCGAGCAGGGCGTCGGGGATCGCGCTGTCGCGTTCGCGGTGATCGACCAGCACCGGTCCGACGTCGGGCACGTCGCGACGCTACCCGCGCTCGCGCCCCCGCCGTTCGCCCGATCGGGGGACGACGGGTCGGTCGTCGGCGTCCGTCAGCCGCCGCGGGCGACGGTGGCCGCGCCACCGGTGATCGTGAGGACGAACTCGGTGCCCCGAGGTCCGGTCGAGGCGACGCGGAGCGAGCCGCCGAGGTCGCCGGCGAGCCGGGAGGCGATCTCGAGCCCGATGCCCTCACCCTGCGAGTCCGGGCCCTTGACCCCGCGGCCGAAGAGGTCGCCCGCCACCTCGGGTGCGATGCCCGGGCCTCGGTCGGCGACGACGATCTCGAGCCCGTCGCCGCGTCGGCCAGGTGCCGCCTCGCGGACCGAGACGGTCACCCCGGCGCCGTGCCCGTGCCGCGCCGCGTTGTCGAGCAGGATCTCCACCACCTCGCCCACCTGGCCCCAGTCGCCCCGGGCGAGCGGGCACGTGGTGACCAGCCGGACGTCGCGTCCCTGCAGCGCCTGCGCGCCCACGAGGCGGCCGAGCACGTCGCGCAGGTCGGTGTCGACCGCGTCGGGGGCCCACGTGGTGTCGTCGGTCCGAGGGGCCGCGGCCCGCCCGGAGCCGACCACGCGTCGCAGGCGCTCGATCTCGCCGAGCATCACCAGGCACAGCTCGCGGTCGTCGTCGGCGTCGGCGCCGCTGCGGCCCCGGGCCTGCTCACGTTCGAGGAGCATCTGCGCACCCGCCGCGAGACCGGCGAGCCCGGAGCGGACCTGGTGCAGCTGGTCGCGCCCACGCTCGTGGTCGTCGGCCCGCTGGCCGAGGAACGCGAACGCGTGCTGGTCGGCCGCGATCGTCTCGCCCAGCAGCTTGAGTGCGGTGTCGACCGCGAGCAGCGTGCCCAGGACGAGCGCGGTCAGGGCGGCCAGCGAGAACCAGTCGCCGAGGCGGCCGCCCTCGCCGTAGCCGAGCTGCGTCGTGCCGAAGATCAGGACGGCGATCGCGAGGCGTCGTCCGGCCCACGGCGGGAGCGCACCGAGGCGCAGCACGGTCGCCGCGATCGCCAGGGCGACCACGACCACCGCCGCGACCAGGATCCCCTGCGTGAAACCGTTGGTCGGGAACGGCGGCAGCACGCCGAGCAGCACGACGTCGAGCGAGACCGTGACCAGGCCGGCGATCGCGATGAGCGCGAGCGGCTCCGGGGAGCGCCGGCGGGACTCCGCGAGCCGGGCGAGCACGAGCACCACGCCGCACACGAGGGCGTCCAGCAGCCGCTGCGCCGGCGAGTGCTGCCCGCGCAGGTCCTCGTCGAGGAGCTGGATGCCGCTCACCGTGAGGCCGTGGATGGCCGAGACGGCCAGAGCGACGCTGATCCATCCCGCCACGGCCGCCCGGGTCATCCACCAGTGCAGGTAGACCAGCAGCGCGGCGATGAGGATGAGCCGGTAGGCGGTCAGTCCCACCACCGGCCACAGCCGGGCAGGATCGAGACCCCCCGGCTCGAACTGGACCGCGGTCAGGACCGGGACGGCCACGCCCGCCATCGCACCGACGACCCGGATCCCGTCCAGGCCCGTAGGCATCCGCAACACTCAAAGCCCCCCTTCGAGTCCCGACGCCGCCGGTGGTACCGGAGGAGTCGGCCAGGCGGTGCCCGTCGGGGCGCCGTCCTGGCATCACACGTGATCAGGATGGCTCCGCGCAGGGGGTTCGGGGCAGTTACCCAGTTTTGGTGACGCGCGGCACTGGCGCCTCCGCTCCCCCCGCCGGCGCCTCCGAAGGCGGCACGCGACGCCGTCTGCCCGATGCTGACCGCGGTCCGCACGGGGCGGGCGCGCGGGAGCCGCGATCGATGACAACTCATGCGGTCAACCTGCGTCCGCCTGTGCCGCAGATTGTCCGACCATCTTTCACGCTCTGTTCACATCGGCGTGGAGCATGGGTTCGTTTCCGGGGGGAAAGAGGAACTGTCATGGGGGTCGCATCCGCGTCCACGCACCACCAGCACGTGCAGCACACAACACCACACACCACACCACACCCAGGACCACTCGCTGGCCCAGCACGCCGAGGAGGTCGTCGTGCCACGCGCCGGTGACCTGATGCGGCTGGTGGTCGTCGAGGACCACGTGCTCTTCGCCGAGTCGCTCGAGACCGCGCTGACCCTGGAGGGTCACCACGTCGACCGCGTCGAGGTCGCCGCCCACGCCACGACCACCGGGCTCGTCGCCGCGGCCCTGCGCAGCCGGCCGCAGGTGGCGTTGCTCGACCTCGACCTCGGCGCCCAGACGGGGCTCCGCCTCGTCGCGCCGCTGACCCAGGCCGGCGTGGCCGTCGTGGTGGTCACCGGCGAGGTCGACGAGGCGCGGTGGGGCGAGTGCCTGCGCAGCGGCGCGCGGGCGGTGCTGTCGAAGACCGGCTCGCTCAACTCGATCCTGGCCGCGATCCGGCGGATCGGCGAGGGTCGCGCCGTGATGACCCACGACGAGCGCCGCCGCCTGCTCGAGGCGTTCCACGTCGAGTCGTCGTCGTCCCGGCTGGTCCGGGGCAACCTCGACAAGCTGACCCGGCGCGAGCAGGTCGTGCTGGGCCACCTCATGGACGGCCGACCGGTGCGCGAGATCGCGCGCGCGGCCTTCGTCTCCGAGGCGACGGTGCGCACCCAGGTCAAGTCGATCCTGGCGAAGCTGCAGGTCACCTCGCAGCTGGCCGCCGTGGGCGCGGCCCACTCGGTGCGCTGGCACCCGACGACCGGGAGCGACCTCGAGCACGGCAGCAACGTCGCGCAGTAGCGCGATCCGGCGGACCGCAGCACACCGGCCCGCCGGTCGGCGACACGCAGTATGGCCAAAGCCGCCCCGGTCACCCGCGCGCGAACTAGCGTGGCCGGTGCGTCCCCAGGTCGAGGCCGCGTGCACCGAGGGGCAGGTCGTCGATGGGCGGACTTCGGATCCACGTCCTGGGCCCGCTGCGCGTCGTGCGGGCCGACGGGAGCGTGGTCGAGCCGCACGAGTGGCGCACGGCCAAGACGATGGACCTGGTCCGCATCCTCGCGCTCGCCGACGGCCAGCCCACGAGCGTGACCACGCTGGTCGAGCGGCTGTGGCCCGACGTGCCCTACGACCGCGCCCGCGTCAGCCTGCGCACCGCGGCGAGCCAGGCACGCCGCACGATCGGCGTCCCCTGCGTCCGCCGCCACCACGACGGCCTGGCGCTCGAGGACGCCTGGGTCGACGTCCGCGAGTTCCGCCGGGCCTGCCGCGCCGTGCGCTCGGCCTGGGAGACCGGCGACGCCGACCGCGCGCTGGCCGCGGCCGAGGTCGCCCAGGACCTGTGGCGCGGCTCGTTCGTGGCCTCCGACCAGGACAGCGGGTGGGCGACCAGCGAGCGCGAGGCCCTCGACACGGAGCGGCGCCGCATGCTCTGCGAGGCGGCCGAGTGCGCCGAGTCGGTCGCCCGCTACGACCTGGCCGTCGAGCTGGCCCGCCACGCGCTGGTCATGGACGCCTCGGCCGAGCGCGCCTACCGCACCATCATGCGCGCGCACGCGGCCCTCGGCGAGGTCGGGACGGCGCTGCTCGTCTTCGAGCGGTGCCGGCACTACCTCACCGAGAACCTCGGGGCGACGCCCTCGCCGCAGACCCGCATGCTTCACCTGCAGCTGCTGCGCCACGGGGCCGCCGAGTCGTGACGCCTGACGGGTGCGGGACGGCGCCTCACGGCGTCGTCACCGTGACCTGCCGCGTGGTGACGCCGACCCGGCCCCAGCCGTCGGTGACGGTCAGCGTGACGGTGTAGGTGCCGGCGGCCGGGAAGGTGTGCGACATCGCCGAGGCGGTGCTCGTCGGCGTCCCGTCGCCGAAGCCCCACAGGTAGGTGACGGTGTCGCCGACGTCGGGGTCGGCCGAGCCCACGCCGGAGATGTTGCAGACCAGCCCGGTGCACGACGGCGGGTTGACCACGGCGGTCGGCGCCCGGTTGGTCGTCGGCTCGGTGATGGTCACCGTGCCGGTCGAGGTGGCGGTCAGGCCCCACTCGTCGCGCACGGTGAGCGTCACGGTGAACGTGCCGGGCGCGGCGTAGGTGCGGCTCGGCAGCGGTCCGGTGCCGGTGCCGTTGCCGAACACCCAGGCGTAGGTCAGCGTCGGGGCGTTCTCGTCGGT
The DNA here is from genome assembly GCF_039939255.1 of Nocardioides secundeburneus. NCBI lineage: Bacteria > Bacillati > Actinomycetota > Actinomycetes > Propionibacteriales > Nocardioidaceae > Nocardioides > Nocardioides secundeburneus. Next base: position 71,029 of record NZ_JBDUUE010000009.1, on the reverse strand, counting down.
CGAGCTCCGCGCGTCGAAGGTGCACACGTTCTGCACGCACGAGGTGGTGAACGCGGCCACGGGCGCGAGGTTGCCGGGCGGGTGCGTCACCGTGACGTGCCGCTCGGCCGGCACGGCGGTCACCTGGTCGTGCTGGTCGACCCCGCGCACGCGCACGGTGTAGGCGTCCGGCGGGACGACGGGCGTGGTGTAGGAGAAGTTCGACCCGGGGGTGCCGGGGCTGGTCAGGAACGCCGTGCGCCAGCTCGCAGTGGTGCTGGTGAACGTGCCCGTGGAGGACAGGTAGCGCCCGGCGGAGTCGATGATCGCCACCTCGACGCGCTGCATGGCCTGGTCGTCCTCGGCACGGCCGCTGACGAAGATCTTGCCGTCGGCGAACGTCGTGCCCTCGGTCGGGTTGAGCAGCGCGTCGGTCAGGGTCGGCGGCACGTCGCCGGGGTAGATCCGGTAGCGCGCGGTCGCCCCCACCGTCGAGGTGTCCTGCTGCCCGGCGGTGTCGGTGGCCAGGGCGCCGACCGCCCAGTCACCCTGCACCGGCAGCGTCCGCGAGAGCGACCACGTCGTGCTCGTCCCGCCGGGGTTGGCGAGAGTCGCCGGCAGCGTCGCGAAGGCTGCCGCGAGGCTGCCGTCGGGCTGCAGGTAGCGGCTGGAGTCCTGCTCGAGCAGGGCCACCCGGACGGCGGCGACCCCGCGGTCGTCGGTCGCGGTGCCGGTCAGGGCGAGGTCGAGCGACTGCCCGCCGGTGATGGTGCCGGTGACGTCGAGACGCCCGTCGGGCGGGGCGTCGCCGGCGACCTGGGCGTTGATCGTGAGCCGGCCCTGGTTCGTCGTCGACGTCGTCAGGCCGAGCCGGTCGGTGGCCCGCACCGAGAACGAGTAGCTGCCCGGGCTGAGCGTGAAGGGCGTCGTCCAGGACCAGTCGAGGGCGGCGGTGGAGAGGTTCAGCGGCGTCACGCGGTGCCAGCCGGCGATCTTGTCGGTGCCCCACGTGCCGTCGGCGGCGAGGTTCTCGCGCGTGGTGGTGTTGCGCAGGCTGATCTCGACCGTGTCGAGCGACTGGTCGTCGGTCGCGGAGCCGGCGAAGGTGAGCGGCGAGCCGGGCTCGACGACGAGCGTGGGCACCGACGTCGGCGGGGTCATGACCCGCGGCGAGGTGAGGGCCACGGACGGCGCGATGCCGGTCTCGCTGACGATCCAGGTCCGGTCGGCGGTGTCGAGGTCGGGCTGCCCGGCGGTGTCGCTGGCGCGCGCCTGCGCCTGCCACTCCCCCTCGTAGGGCAGCGTCACCTCGTAGGTCCAGGTCGTGCTGGTCGCGCCGACGACGTCCGGGGTGATCCGGAACGAGCTGTAGGTCGGGCTGGTGGTGCCGTCGGCCTGCAGGTAGCGGTTGGCGGCGTCGCGGACGGTGAGGCTGACCGAGTTCACGCCGCTGTCGTCGGTCGCGGTCCCGGTGATGACGAAGGTGAACGAGCGCACCGGGCTGGCCGGTCCGGTCACGGTGGTGTTCGGCGGCTGGTCGTCGAGACCGAAGGTCTCGAACTTGCGCGTCGCCTTGGAGTTGTCGGCCGCGCCGGTGGCGGTCACGGTGCGGGCGAGAAGCTGCATCTTGCGGTTGCCCGCGATGGTCAGCGGCAGCGACCAGTCGGCCGTGCGCGCCCCGGTCGGGGTCAGGACCGCGTCGATGGTGTTGTTCGCGGTCTGCCACGTCGTCAGGTCGTCGGCGAGCCAGCGGTCGCGGTCGAGGTCGTGCACCTCGAGCTCGACCCGACCGACCGAGCCGGTGGTCACCGACGCGGTGCCGCTGACCGTGAACGACTCGTCGGCGGTCTTCACGCGACCTTCGATCGGGTCGGCGATGGTCGTCTCGATGCCGTTCGAGGCCGGCACGGTGCCGAGGTCGTAGTAGGCGATCCGGCCGCCGTTGTAGCCGCCCTGCGTCGTGGCGTCGCCGCCGGTGAGCAGGCCGCGCGGGGTCAGCTCCATGGCCTTGTTGCCCTCGAACGAGTTCGAGCCCGGGTTCCAGTCGAGTGCGGTGCCGTCGACCGGGTTGAGCGCGCCGATGTGCTCGCGGTTGACCACGGCGTCGCCGAGACCGTAGCCGGACAGGCCCTGGCCGGTGCCGTAGCCGACGTCGTCCAGGCCCGGCCACGGCTGCGGCGAGGTCGGCGACTCGTTCCAGGCGAAGTGGCCGCCGACGTAGATGGCCTTCTCGGAGATCGCGACCGAGTAGACGCTGTCGAAGAGCCGCGAGATCCACAGCGGCTGGGTGCCGGCGCCGCCGTCCATCGGGAAGGCGATGACGGTGTCGTTGATCGGCGGGCGGTCGCCGCCGGAGCCGCTGGTGACGACGAAGTAGCTGCCGTCGGGCGAGATCGCGGCACCGTAGATGCGCTGGATGCCGCCGACGAACTGCAGGTTGTCCTGCCAGATCGGGCTGCTGAACGGCAGCACCTTCGCGGTGCGGGTGTTGACCAGGAAGGCGCCGTAGTGGTCGACCCCGTTGACCTGCCGGCCGGTGTGGACGACGAGCAGGCGGCTCTGGTCGCGCGAGAGCACCAGCCGCTGCACGGTGAGCTCGCCGTTGGTGCCGATGCCGCCGGTGATGTCGTTGACGAAGCCCGGCAGGACGTCGCCCGTCGCGCCGTCGACGGCGGCCAGCGCGCGGCGCGGCACGTTGCCCACCAGGTCGAAGCGGCCGCCGGCGTAGACGGTGGTGTTGGTGGCCGCGAGCTCGGCGACCTTGCCGTTGGTGTTGGCCGTGAACGACTCGACAGGGGCGCCGGTGGTCAGGTCGAGGCGGGCGATCCCCTTGCGGCTCACGCCGTTGACGGTGCCGAAGTTGCCGCCGACGTAGAGCCGCGTGCCGTCAGGCGAGGCCTCGACCGCCTCCACGCCGCCCAGGCCGAACGTCGGACGGAACGCCGCGTCGACCAGGCCGGTCTGGAGGTCGAAGGAGGCCAGTCCGGCCTGCTGGTACAGGGTGTTGTTGCCGGTGACGCGGTTGCGGATCGAGGTGAAGTTGCCGGCCACGAAGACCCGGTTGCCGACGACCTCGATGTCCCAGATCTCGCCGTCGCTGATGAGCGGGGTGTTGGTGCGGGGCACGTCGGGCACCAGTCGCGTGTGGCCCGGCGCCGGCTCCGGCGCCGACAGGGTCACCGACCGGGCCGCCGTGTCGGAGAGCGTGCCGTCGGAGACGGTCAACGTCACGGTGCGCGAGCCGGCCGCGGCGTAGGTGTGGCTCGCGGTCACGCCCGACGACGTCGCGCCGTCGCCCCACGTCCAGGAATAGGTGAGCGGGTCGTCGTCGGGGTCCGAGGACGACGACGCGTCGGCGTCGCAGCCGAGGGCGGCGCACGAGACGGTGAACGCCGCGTCCGGCGGCTCGTCGCCGACGTCGACGCCGCCGCGGACCACGACCGAGAACATCAGGCTGCGGTTGACGGCCACGCTCGTGGTCGCCGTCCGGCCGGCGGCGGTGCCGGCGGGCACGACACCTCCGGAGTCGCCGACGACCATGCTCACCTTGCCGCTGCCCGTCGTGAGGGCCGCGCCACGCTGGGTCACGCCGCCCGGCAGCGCCCACGTCGTCGCGGTCGAGGACTTCTCGCTCCAGTAGCTCACCAGCCAGGCGTTGGCGTCGGTGACCGGTACCGCCGGCGTGGTGTGGCTGCTCTGGGTCGTGGCGACCGTCGAGGACGCCGACGCGACCGCCGCAGCGCCGTCGCTGCGGTACGCGACGACGCTCATCACCGACTTCACGAACCCGCTCGAGGTGGTCGAGACGTCGCTGCCGGCGTCGGTGGGCCCGGCCTCCTTCGTCCAGACCCGGCCTCGGACGCCGTTGCCCTCACGGCTCTGCAGCAGCGTCCAGCCCGGCACCTGCTCGGGCAGGGTGCCGGTCGTGTCGTTGGTGGTCAGGAACAGCAGCAGGGTGTCGCGGGTGCGCACGGAGGCCGGCACGCGCACGGTGTGCGTGCTGCGGTTGCCGCCGGTGCTCGCGGCGTCGACGTAGGTCAACGCGCCCTCGGTCTGGGTGGGCGTGGTCGTCACCGCCCGGCTGGTGGTCGTGGTCGTCGAGCCGTCGCCCACGGTGAGCGTGACGGTACGGGTGCCGCCCGTGGCGAAGGTGCGCGACGGCGCCGGGCCGGTCGCCGTGCCGCCGTCGCCGAAGGCCCACGTGAACGTGAGCGCGTCGCCGTCGGGGTCGCTGGACGACGCGGCGTCGAAGGAGCAGACCAGGCCGGTGCAGGCGGTGGTGAAGGCCGCGACGGGCGGGCGGTTGAGGTCGGGCCCCGGGCTGACGACGAACGACATCGTGAGGCTGCGGCTGGTCGCGACATCGGTCGTGGCGGATCGGAACGGCGCGGTGCCCCCCAGCACCGCGCCGCCCGAGTCGGTGAGGAGGGCGCTGGTGCGGCCCGTCCCGGTGGTGGCGGCCGTGCCCCGGGCGACGGCGTTCGCCGGCGGCGTCCAGGTGGTCGTCACCGACGACTTCTCGCTGTACCAGTCCACGACCCACGAGCCCGGGTCGGCGACGTCCAGGGCCGCGCCGGCGTGCGTCGTGCCGGAGGTGTTGACGACCTGGCTGCCCACGGCGGTGACCGACGGCGTGCTCGACGAGCTGCGGTAGGCGCTCACGCCGACGACCGACTTCACCGCGGTCGCCGTCGTGGCCGTCACCGTGGCGCCGGCGTCCGCAGCCGTCGCGAGCCGGGTCCAGGCGCGACCGCGGATGCCCGAGCCGTCGACGGCGCGGACCTCGGTCCACCCGGTCGGGGCCGTGACGGCCACGGTGGTGTCGTTGCCGGTGAGGGTGAGCAGCAGCAGGTCGCCGGCGGCGACGCCCGCCGGCACCCGCACGGCGTGCGCGGTGCGGTTGCCCGCCGTGAGGGCGGACCCGACCTGGGTCAGCGTCGGCGCGGCCGCGCTCGCGGTCGGGGCCGACAGCATCGGGACGGCGAGGGTGGCGAGCACCAGCAGCAGGGCGGACAGCAGCGTCCGGCGCCGAGGGCGCGAGAGTCGATGCCGGGCCGAGGGGCACGTGTTCATGGGTTTCCGATCTCGCCATCCGCCCCGGTCTCGCCGGGCTGACGCGGTTGATGCTGGCATCGCCGTGCCGGCTGGGCATGCCGCAATTCGGGTAGTTCGTGCCGTCGTCCGACGCCGTGGCCACGGCCGCGGGTGGCCCGTCTCCCCAAATGTGGGGACCTGCTCCCAACACCGTCAGGGGCCCACGCTCGCGCACCTAGGGTGACGCCGTTCCCGTGCAGACGAGGTCGTCGGCACGGATCACCGGACGAGGGGGCTCTCATGGTGAACGACGTCGGCTTCTCCTGCACCGCCGAGCACCTCACGCTGCACCGGCCGGTGGGCTCGCTGTCGCCCGCGCACCGGTCCATGGTGTGCGGCTGGCTCGCCGCCCACGGGCTCGACCCCGACGTGCTCGCCGTCGACCACCCGGTGCGGCGCGACGTCCGCTACCGCGTGCTGCGCTGGAGCGAGGTGCAGGACGGCGGCAGCGTCGACCGGGTCCGCCACGTCGGCCGCACCGCGGTCCGGGGGCTCTGGCCCCGCCCGTTCCCCGTCGACCTGCGCGGGCCCTCGGCCTTCGTCGACGCCGACGGCTACACCCTCACGCCGCGATGAGCCGACCCGCCCGCGTCCGGCGTCGCCGTCCGGGACCCCTGGTCTCGGTCGTCGCCGGGCTGACCGTCGTCGTCGGGCTGCTCGTGGCCGCGGCCCCGGCGGCCCCCGCGGCCCCGACCGCCGGCGCGGCCGGGTCCGGTGACGCCCCCGGCGGCCGGCTCGTCGCCACCGTGGCGGCACCGCGCACGCCCCAGGTCCTCGACGGACGGGTCTACTCGGTGACGCAGGTCGGCCGCACCGTCGTCCTCGGCGGGTCGTTCACCCGCGTCCGCGAGGACCGTTCGAACCGTCGGTTCGTCCGCCGCGGCCTCGTGGCCTTCGACGCCGTCACCGGGCGGATCAAGCAGCGCTTCCACCCCGACCCCGTGGGCGATGTCCGCGTCGTCCGCCCCGCCCCCGACGGCCGCTCGGTCTACGTGGGCGGGGAGTTCACCTCCATCGCCGGGACGCCGCGGGCGAAGCTGGCCCGCATCCGCGTGCGGGACGGCGGCGTCGTCCGCTCGTTCCGGCCCGGGCGGGTGACCGGCACGGTCAAGGACCTGGTCGTGACGCGCGGGCGGCTGTGGATCGCCGGCGCGTTCACCCACGTCGGCGGCCGGCCCCACCGCGCGCTGGCGACCCTGCGCCCCGACACGGGCCGCGCGACGGGGTTCATGAGCCTGGTGCTCGCCGGCCACCACCGCCGCGGCGCGACCCAGGTCCTCAAGGTCGCCGCGACGCCGGACGGCGGGCGGCTCGTGGCGGTGGGCAACTTCGCCACGGTCGGCGGAGCGGTACGCCGCGAGCTCGTCGTCCTCGACGTCGGCGGGCGGCGCGCGCAGGTCGCCCGCTTCCGTACCGACTTCTACTCCTCGGCGTGCGCGCGCCGCTTCGACACCACCATGCGCGACGTCGACGTCTCCCCCGACGGCACCTACCTCGTCGTCGCGACCACGGGTGGCTACGGCGGTCCACGCGGCTCGTGCGACACCGTGGCCCGCTTCGAGCTCGCGGCCACCGGGGCCGACGCGGTGCCCTCATGGGTCGACTACACCGGCGGCGACACGACCTACAGCGTCGAGGTGACCGGGCCGGCCGTGTACGTCGGCGGCCACGCCCGCTGGTTCAACAACCCCTACGCCAGCAACGCGGCCGGCCCCGGAGCCGTCGCCCGGCGCGGCATCGCCGCGCTCGACCCCCTCAACGGGCTGCCGTTGTCGTGGAACCCCGGGCGCGACCGGGGAGTCGGCGTCTTCGACTTCCTGCTCACCCGGCAGGGGTTGTGGGTGGCCTCCGACACCACGCGCATCGGGCGTGACCAGCTGCGCTCGCGCATCGCGCTCCTGCCGGCGCGGGGCCTCCCGGTGGCACCGACCCGCGCCGTCCGACTGCCGGCCTCGGTCTACCTGGGCGGCCCCGACGGTCTCAGTCGTCGCCGGTTCGACGGCCGGCACGCCGGTGCGCCGCAGGCCGCTCCCGACGGCGGTCTCCGCTGGGGCCACGTGCACGGCGCGTTCGTGGTCGGGCCGAGGCTCTACGTCGCGCACGCCGACGGGCGCCTCACCGTCCGGTCCTTCGACGGCACCACCTACGGGCCGGCGTCGACGGTCTACACCGCCGACGCGCTCGTGCCCCTCCGGGGCTGGGTGGACGACGTCCGCCAGGCCACCGGGATGTTCTTCGACTCCGGCCGGGTCTACTTCACCCGCACCGGGTCCGACCGCCTCTACTATCGCTACTTCAGCCCTCAGAGCGGTGTCGTCGGCGCGGAGCGGCTCGTCGCGCCGGCAGTGCCGGCCGGCGTGGACCTCCGCCAGGTACGCGGGATGTTCGTGGCCTCGGGCCGCTTCTTCTGGGCGACACCGGACGGCGTGCTGCACGCGGCCGGCTGGCAGCGCGGCGCCGTCTCGGGGTCGGTCGTCGGCCCGTCGAGCCCCGCCTCGGCTCCGGACGGTGGCGGCACGTGGAACGGCCGGACGCTGTTCGTCGCACCGACATGACCCCGAACCACAGCCCACTCAGGGCTCCACGCCGCCGATCGGACGCGCGGCCCACCACAACCATCCAGTTCGAGTACGAACCATCTACCGAGAGGCGGTGGTCGAGTTGACCAGGCAGCTGGGACTCACCCGCATCGTGATCGTCGAGGACCACACCCTGTTCGCGGAGTCCCTCGACATCGCGCTCACGCTCGAGGGGCACGACGTCCGACGGGTCTCACCCGGCGAGGGTGGGCCGACGACGTCCATGACGATCCTCGCGGCCACCCTGCACCACCGCCCTCGCGTGGCGCTGATCGACCTCGCTCTCGGGGCGACCGCCAGCGGCGTGCGGCTCATCGAGCCGCTGCAGCGCGCCGGGGTCTCCGTCGTGGTCATCACCGGGTGCGCCGACCGGCTCGTCTGGGGCGAGTGCCTCCGGGCCGGAGCCAGTGCGGTGCTGTCGAAGTCGGAGCCGCTCAACGTGACCCTGGCCGCCATCCGCCACCTGCGGGAGGGCCGCTGCGTGATGTCCCGCGAGGAGCGGGAGCGACTCATGAGCGCCTCGGCCCAGGACCGCTCCGAGCTGCACGAGGTGCGCCACCGGCTCGCCTCGCTCACGCCCCGCGAACGACAGGTGCTCGTCCACCTGATGCACGGGCGGTCCGTGCGCGAGATCGCCGGTACCAGCGTGGTCTCCGAGGCGACGGTGCGCACCCAGGTGAAGTCCATCCTGGCCAAGCTGCACGTCTCGTCGCAGCTGGCCGCCGTGAGCCTGGCGCACCGCGGCGGGCTGCCCGTCATCGAGGTCGTCGCCTGACGCAGGCGGTTCACCAAATTGAGGCATGCCAGACAGGCGTGCGATTTCTAGGTTGAGTTCAGCGGACACCACGTCCGCGCAGACTTCCGGGGGGAATGTCAGTGAAGGTTCTCTTGGTGTGTTCCTCGGGTGGACACCTCGCTCAGCTCATGTGTCTCGAGCCCTGGTGGTCCGAGCACGACCGGGCCTGGGTCACCTTCGACACCGACGACGCCGTGGCACGGCTCGACGGCGAGTCGGTGACCTGGGCCCACCACCCCACGACACGCAACGCCAAGAACCTGCTGCGCAACACCCTGCTGGCCTGGCGCACCATGCGGTCGTTCCGGCCGGACCTCGTGGTGACCACCGGTGCCGCCGTGGCGGTCCCGTTCTTCTGGATGCACCGGTTCTTCGGCGCCCGCACCGTCTACCTCGAGGTCTACGACCGGATCGAGACCCGCACGCTCACCGGGCGCCTGTGCCGACCCGTGACCGACCTGTTCCTCGTCCAGTGGCCGGAGCAGCAGCCGCTCTACCGTCGCAGCGTCGTGCTCGGAGGGGTGTGGTGACCGGCGTGCCGCTCGTCGCGGTGCTGCTGGGCACCGACCACCACCCCTTCGACCGGCTCGTTCGCTGGGTCGACGAGCTCGACGCCTCGATGCCGGCCGACTGGTTCGTGCAGCACGGCGCGACCGTGCTGCCGAGTCGGCTGGCCGGCGAGCCGATGCTGACGCCGTCGGCGCTGCACGACCTCATGGTCCGCGCCGACGCGGTCGTCTGTCACGGCGGGCCCGGCCTCATCATCGAGGCCCGGGCCGCCGGGCACGACCCCGTCGTCGTGCCGCGCGACCCCGGCCGGGGCGAGCACGTCGACGACCACCAGCAGCGCTTCGTCGGGTTCCTCTCCCGACAGGGGCAGGTGACCACCGCGTCGTCCGCGGCCGGCCTCGCCACAGCGGTCGAGCACGCGGTCGGCGCCGCGGAGCGCCACCTCGGCACCGGTCCGGGGTCCACGACCTCGCTGCGCTTCGGCAGCCTCGTCGACTCGCTGCTCCAGCGGACCTGACCCGTCGATGGCCACCACCACCCCGACGACCGTCCCGCGCCGGTCGGTGCTGACCCGCACCCTGCCCGCCCCGCTCCCGCCGTCGGTCACGCTGCCGGCGGCCGCGCGCACCCCGCTCGCCCGGCCCCCCTCGGCGCGCCCGCTCACGCGGACCCTCGTCGACCTGACGGCGGCCGGCGTCCTGTCCGCCCTGCTCCTGGCGTCGTGGCCGACCGTGGCGCCCTCGCCGCTCGAGCACGCGCTCGTGGCGGTGGTGTGGGTGCTGCTGCTCTCCGGGGCGCGGTGCAACGCCCCGGGGCCGCTGCCGGGAGGCAGCGGCGGGACGCGCCGCGTGCTGCGGGCCTCGACGGCGCTCGTCGCCGTGCTCGCCCTCGCTCCCGCCGTGGTCCCCGGCCTGGTGCCCGACGCCCCGGCCCCCCTGCCGCTGCTGCTCCTCGCCGCCGCGGTCTCCGCGGTGGCGATCGCGCAGCGCAGCCACCTCGCATCGCGACGACCGGGCCGGTCGTCGCGCACCAGGTCGACGACCGCCGTCGTCGCCGGCCACGCCCGCGACGTCGCCCGCGTCGTCTCCGAGCTGGGCAGCGACCGACGGCGCTCGATCGACGTCGCCGCGGTGTGCGTGCCCGCCACGGCCAAGCACGCCTTCGACGTGCCGGCCGTGCGCGGCTTCGACCTGCTCGTCTCGGCCGTCGAGGCCCACGGCGCCGAGGTCGCGATCGTGCTGCCGTGCCACCACTTCGACCCGTTGACCCTGCGCCGCCTCGGCTGGCAGCTCGAGGCGGCCGGCGTCCACCTGGTGGTGGGGTCCGGGTTGATCGACGTCGACCGTTCCCGGGCCCGCACGATGCGGGCCGGGGGCCTCGACCTCGTCCACGTGCGTCACGCCGAGCTCACGGGCGGGCGTCGTCTCCTCAAGCAGCTGTGGGAGCGACCGGCGGCCGCCCTCGCCCTGCTCCTCGTGAGCCCGCTGCTCGCCGTCGTCGCACTCGCGATCCGGCTCGAGTCACCCGGCCCCGCGATCTTCCGTCAGGTGCGCATCGGCAAGGACGGCGAGCCGTTCACGATGCTCAAGCTTCGCACCATGGGCGTGGACGCCGAGGACCGACGGGCCGGCCTGACCGAGCACGACGGCTCCGGTCCGCTGTTCAAGGTCCGCGCCGACCCGCGCGTGACCCGCATCGGCCGCATCCTGCGGCGCTACTCGGTCGACGAGCTGCCCCAGCTGGTCAACGTCGCCCGCGGCGAGATGTCGCTCGTGGGCCCGCGTCCGCCCCTGCCCGACGAGGTGCTCGGCTACGACGGCGACACCCTGCGCCGCCTGGCCGTGCGGCCCGGCATGACCGGTCTGTGGCAGGTCTCCGGGCGCTCCGACCTGCCCTGGGACGAGACCGTCCGGCTCGACCTGCGCTACGTCGACAACTGGTCGCTCGTCCTCGACGCCGTCATCATCGTCCGCACCCTGCAGGCCGTCGTCGGCCACCGCGGCGCCTACTGACGCGGTCTCCACCGATCGTCGAGCTCTTGACAGGCCCGACCGCCGGCCACCGGCGGTCGGGCCGTTCGTCGTTGCGTCTTCCGGGACCGACGTGTCGCCGGTGCCCACGGTCGCGCCCCTCGTGCCTTCGTGATCCGCCGGACATGATGTCCCACGAACAACGAACGCCCACGGGCCTGGGGCCGGTGGGCGTTCGGTGCGTCTGTGTGGCCCCTGCGTCTTGCACGACCCCTGCATGGCTGTGCCCGGCGGACGAGAGGTCCGGCCGTCACCAGCCCCGCACGAGGGCGACGGCGGCCAGCTGGGACTGGACCTCGAGCTTGCGCAGCACGGCCTTGACCTGGGTGCGCACCGTGGCCTCCGAGACCCCGTTGCCGAACGCGATCTCCTTGACCGACAGCCCGCGGGCCAGCTGGTCGAGCACCTCCGCCTCGCGCGGCGTGAGCCGGGCGAGCCGGGCGGCCAGGTGGTCGGCCTGCTGCTGACGGGCGCGCCACTCCCGGACCATCTGCTCGCGCTGGCGCGGCGGCATCAGGTCCGCCCCGGCCATCAGGTGCGCCAGGCTGACCGACAGGTCGTCCAGCGAGATCGAGGTCGGCAGCAGCGTGGCGCCCTCGGCCACGAGGTCGCCCCAGGAGGCGTCGTCGTGGTGGCTCACCACGAGCACCCAGCGCAGCGGCACCGTCGCCACGAGCATCCGCGCGCTCGCGCGGTGCTGGGGGTCCTCGAGGTCGCCGAAGACGATGCCGGCGCGCGGGCGCAGCGCGGCCAGTGCGCGCCGCACGACCGGGCTCGGACGACGTCCGTCGGGCCAGTCGACGGCGATCACGTCGAGGTAGCGGCTGGTCAGTGCGGTGCGGACGGCATCGCCGACGAGCCGCTGCTCGGACAGCAGGACGACGCGGGCACGACGCCCGCCCTCCGCCCCGGTCCGGCGCGGCACGCCGGCCCCGGCGACACTCATCGTGGGCTCCCGGTGGCTCGGTCGGTCAGACTGCGCGTCCGGCCGACGAGGGGCGTGGCCACGATCCACGCCCCTCGTCGCCGTCGAGTGCTCATCCCGGGCTGAGCACCGTCGTGAACATGACGCTGCGGCCCGCGGCGGAGTCGGTGGTCGCCGTCTCGCCCGCGACGGTCCCCGCCGGCCGGGCGGCGCCCGAGTCGGCGACGAGGGCGACCAGCCGGCCGCCGCCCGACCCGCTGAAGGAGGTGCGCGGCACGACGGAGGCCGGGCCCGTCAGGGTGGTGTCGACCGAGGACTTCGAGGTCCAGGAGGTCACCACCCAGCTCGAGGCGCCCGCGACCGTCACCGACGGCGCGGTGTGGGTGGTCCCGGTCGTGAGGTCGAGGCTCGCCGCGTGGGCGCCGACGACCGTCGAGCCGGAGGCGGAGCGGTAGGCCGAGACCGCCAGGACGCCCTTGGCGATCGCCGACGTGGCGACCGACACGGTCGAGCCGGCGTCGGCCGCGGTGGCGACCTTGGTCCAGCTCCGGCCGAGCACGCCCGACGCGCCCGCCGAGTCGAGCAGCGTCCACCCGGCAGGGCCGGTCGGCGTCACCGTGTCGTCGTTCAGCGTCAGGTGGAGCAGCAGGCGGTCACCGGGGGCCACGCCGGCAGGCACGGTGACCCGTTGCGTCGAGGAGTTGGTCCCGGCCGACGCGCTGCCGACGTGGGTGAGCAGCTGGGCGGCCTCGGTGACCGTGACGGTGTGGGACGCCGTCGAGGTCGCACCGGTCGCGGTGCGTGCCTCGAGCACGACCGAGTAGGTGCCCGGTCCGGGGTAGGTGTGCTGGGGCTGGGCGCCCGTGCCGCTCGTGCCGTCGCCGAAGTCCCAGGCGTAGGAGGCGATGGCGCTGCCGGTCGAGGTGCTGGACGAGGCGTCGAAGGAGCACGCGGTGCCGGCGCACGAGCTGGTGAAGCCCGCCGTGACGCTGACCCCCTGACCGTCGGCGCCCTGGTAGGCGAAGAGGGAGTGGGCCGACCAGTCGGCACCGTCGATGCCTGGACCGGACACGGTGTCCGACGAACCGGGGACCGGTGCACCCGACGCTCCCGACTGCGACCAGCCGATGCGGTGCAGGCTGCCGTCGGCCTCGGCCCAGTAGAGCTGGGTCGGCGTCACGAACATGCCGCGCACCGAGCTGAAGGCGATCCCGGCGACGCTGCCCGAGGCCACGAGGCGCTTGGCGCCGACCGCGCCGCTCTGCGGGGAGAAGTAGCGGTAGTACAGGTCGTTGGAGCCCGCTCGCGTGAAGTAGACACGGCCGCGGTCGAAGAACATCCCTGTGCTGTTGCGGATGTCGTCTGCCCAGTCGGCCAGCGGCACGATGGCGTCCGAGGTGTTGACCGCGGACGGCGCCCCGTAGGTCGCGCCGTCGAAGGTGCGTCGCGTCAGCGTGCCGTCGGCCTGGGCGAGGTAGAGGTTGCCGTTGACCATGAAGGCACCGCGGGTCTGCGACCAGTCGATGCCACCCGCGGGAGCCTGCGTGGTCGGACCGGTCGTCGTCCCGTCGAAGCCACGACGGCGCAGCCCGTCAGCCGGCGCAGGCGCGGCGGCGTCGGTGCGAATGATCTCGATCCCGTTCAGGAGCGGGTTCTCGACCACGTGGCCGAGCGCGATGTCGACGGAGCCGTCGCTGGTGATCGGGAACGAGCGCATCGTGCCGACCCCGTGGCCGACCTGGGAGACCAGGTCGAGCTGCGGGAGGACCCGCGTGCCGTCGATGTCGACGTCGAAGACGCGCTGGCCGGGACCGGCGGTGCAGTCGCAGCGGTTGGCGAAGTAGAGGCGCACCTCGAGCGGCGTCCCGGCCGGGACCGGGAACGCCCAGGCCTGCTCGGGGTCGCCCCACGGGTCCCACAGCTCGCTGTCGAACAGGGCGGACGGCGTCCCGGCGGGCACGGTCGCGTCGACGGCGCCGACCGGCGACCAGCCGGCCCGGTTGCAGCAGGCGTTGTGCAGCGGGGACGGGGCGGCGTCGGTGTCGGCCGCCCAGTCCGGCCCGCTGGCGGCCGCCAGCTGCGGCCCACCGGCGTTGACGCGGTAGAGCACGCCCGGGGCGGTGGCGGCACCCACGGGCCCGCCCACGAAGACGTCGTCGGGCAGCGTGGGCGTGCGAACGGCCGGGAACGCGGCGCCCTGCGTGTTGAACCGGGCGATACGGCTCTTGAGCTGGAAGTTGCCGATGCGGTCGGTGTCGGAGGCGACCCACAGCCCCTGGTCGGTGAGCAGGAAGTCGAAGACGCCGACCCCCTTGGCCCGCCCCGGGTTCCAGGTCAGCGGCAGGCCGTTGACCGGGTCGAGCGCGGCGATGCCCTCGCGCGAGATCGCGCCGGGACCGGCCTGGTCGCCGGCGTAGGGGTTGTTCCACCAGCGCTGGTGCCCGCCGACGTAGACCACGCCCGGCGTGGCCTCGACGGCGTAGGTCGTGTCGCCGCCGGTGTAGTCGACCCACGACGGCTGGGCGTCGGTGCCGGCGTCGAGCTCGAACCGCGCGACGCTGTCGCAGGCGGCGTCCGGGCCGCCGTAGGCACCGGTGGTGCCGACGACGAACCACCGGCCGTCGGGCGAGATGTCGACGTCGCGCATGTAGGAGTCGAAGACCCCCGCGCAGGGCGAGGTGTAGAACGAGGAGCGGAAGCCGCTGGGCGCGGCGCTCGCGCCGGTCAGGTCGAGCACGAGCAGCTGGTGGTTGGTGACCCCGGCCAGGGTGTCGAAGTTGCCGATGGCCACCAGCCGCGACCCGTCGGGGGTCAGGTCCATCTTGAGCACCTGCGTGGCGCCCTCGTTGTGGTAGCCGGCGATCGGCAGCGACATGTAGGGCGTGACGGCGCCGGTGGTCGGGTTGACCGTCGCGAGGGCCGGGTGCGAGACACCGCCGACGTGGGTGAAGGCACCGCCGAGCCAGAGCCGGCCGTTGCGCAGCGAGAGGTCCTTGACCTCACCGGTCACCGCCCCGACGTTGAAGGTGCTGATCAGGGCGCCGTCCGAGACCCGGACCCGGGCGACCCGTTGGCGGCTCGCGCCCGCGATCGAGGTGAACGAGCCACCGACGTAGACCGAGGTGCCGTCGCCGCTGGGCAGCACGACGCGCACGCCCCCGTTGGGGTTCGGCGCGAACGCGGGGTTGATCCGCCCGGTCACGGCGTCGAAGGCGACGAGACCGTTGCGCGTCTGCTCGGTCGTCTCGTTGTCGTTGCGGACCCGGGTGAAGGTGCCACCGAGGATGATCGTGCCGCCGACCTGGACGACGGAGTAGACCCGCCCGTCGAGCACGTGCGGGGTGTTCGGGGCCGCGACGTCGGAGACGAGGCGGCCGGCGGGTTGGTCGGTGTCGGCGGCGCGGGCCGGCACGACGGTGGCCGAGGTGCCGATGAGTGCGGCGACGACAGCGAGGAGGACGGCCACGACCCGGGCCGGGGATGAAGGACGCATGCGGGGACCACCAGAACGGCTCGGAGAACAGCCTCACGGCTCGTGGTGGGAACCGTAGGATCCGCGGACGCCCCGGCCGGCCCGCACGGGGACGAGATACCCCGATTTGATGACGGCGTGGCCCGCGCCAGCGGGTTGGCTGGGACCATGCCCGTGCTGGCCCCCGATCCGGTGGCGACGACGACGGCGTCACCACCACCGGTCGGCGCCGCACGTCGTCCGTGGCCGGCCGACTGGCCACTGCTCGTGCTGCTGCTCGGCTACCCGGTGTGGTGGCTGCTCGGGGTCGACTCGCTGCTGCCGCTGGCGCTCGCCGTCCCGATGGTCGTGCAGCTGCGGCGGCAGCACCGGCTGGGTCGGCTCCACCTCCCGGCCGGCACCACGTGGTGGTTGCTCTTCCTGGTCTGGGTGGCCATCGGCGCGACGATGCTGTGGGTCGACGCCCCGGACGCCGTCCCCGGCGGCGGGCCCTCCCGGTTGCTGGTGTTCGGCTTCCGGTGGTGCTGGTACGCCGCCAGCGGGGTCGTGCTGCTGTGGGTGGCCAACCTCCCGCAAGCGATCTCCGACCGCAGGGTCCGCGCGCTGCTGGGCTCGCTGTTCGTGGTGTGCGTCGCCGGCGGCTACCTCGGCCTGTTCGCGCCCGCGTTCGAGCTCCGGTCGGCGACCGAGCTCCTCCTGCCCCGCAGCATCCGCGCCAACGAGTTCGTGCTCTCCCTCGTGCACCCGCAGGCGGCCGACGTCCAGACCCTGCTCGGGCGCCCGGAGACGCGGCCGAAGGCACCGTTCCCCTTCACCAACACCTGGGGCAGCTGCCTGTCCATCACCCTGGTGTTCTTCGTCGCGGCGCTGCGCGAGAGCCGACCCCGGGTGCGTGCGGCGGGGCTCGTGGTGCTGGTGCTCGCCGCGGTGCCCGTCGTCTACTCCCTCAACCGCGGCCTGTGGGCCTCGGTCGCCCTCGGCGTCGTCGGCCTCGTCGTGCTGGCCCTGCGCCGCGGCAGCCGCGCCACGTTCGCCGCCGTCGTCGTCTCGGTCGTGCTCGCGGTCCTGCTGCTGCTGGCCAGCCCGCTCGGCGCGCTCTACCAGGACCGGCTCGACCACCAGCACAGCAACGACCGCCGGGGCCAGCTCCTCGAGGCGACGGTCGACTCGGTCACCCACGGCTCACCGGTTCTCGGCTTCGGCACGACGCGCGACGTCCAGGGCAGCTTCGCCTCGATCACGGGCGCGGCCACGCCGCAGTGCCCCGCCTGCGGCGTGCCGCCGCTCGGCACCCAGGGCCAGCTGTGGCTGGTGGTGTTCTCGCAGGGCTGGGTCGGCCTGGCCCTGTTCCTCGGGTTCCTGGCCCGCGCCCTGGCCCGCTCCTGGCGCTGCCGGACGCCGGGCGAGGCCGTCGCGACGGCCGTGCTCGCCTTCTTCGTGCTGCAGCTGCCGATCTACGACACCCTCGGCATGCCGCTCTACCTGGTGATGATCGCCGTCGGGCTCGTCGCGCGGCAGCAGCGGCCCGCCCACGAGCCGGCGCGGCGTCCGGCACGACGTCGCGCGACCGTGGCGCTCGCGCTGCTGCTCCCCGCGGCGGTCGGCGTCGGCGGCGGCCTCGTCGTCGCCCGGGCGGAGCGGACCACCGACTTCGCCAGCCGGGTCTCGGTGCTCATCACCCCCGCGCCGGTCTACCTCGACACGGGCACCACCGCCGACGGACGACGCCTCGACGGCGCAGCACCGCCACGCGAGATCACCGTCGACACCGAGGCGGCCCTGCTGACCTCGCAGGCCGCGCTGACCCGGGCCTCCCGCGCCTCGGGGAGCACGACCGAGCAGCTGCGGGCCGGCGTCACCGTGACCGCTCCCCCGAGCTCGCAGGTGCTCGACGTCACCGTGCGCTCGGCCACCTCGTCGTCGTCACAGCGCGCGGCGACGGCCGTGGCCGACGCCTACCTCGACGTGCGCCGGGAGTACCTCGAGAACCGGCGCGACGAGACGCTGCGCGGCTTGCGCGAGCAGCTGCGCTCGATCGCCCCCGAGGCCGGCAACGACGACCTCGAGCGCGACCTCACCACCGCGATCGCCCACCTGCGCGTCGGACGACCGACGATCGGCCGCGTCATCCGCCAGGAGCCGGCCGTCGCGGTCGGCTCGCAGCCGGTCGTGCCGATCGCCTCCGGCGCCGCACTCGGCCTGCTCGCCGGCGTCCTGTGGCTGCGGCGCCGCCCCACCGACCCCGACCTACGACGCCCGACCATCCCGAGGAGCCGACCATGACCGAGCCGCACCCGCACCGCGCCGTCGACCCCGACGTCGACGTCGTCATCGCGACCCGGCACCGCCCCGAGATGGTGCGCGAGGCGATCGCCGCGGTGGCCGCCCAGGACCACCCGGGCACCGTGCGCTGCCTCGTCGTCCACGACGGCACCGAGCCGGACCGCTCGTTGGTCAGCCAGGACCCGCACCGGCCGGTGCAGGTGCTGTGCAACACCCGGACGCCGGGCCTGGCCGGCTCGCGCAACACCGGTGTCGGCGCGGGCTCGGCCCCCTACGTCGCCTTCTGCGACGACGACGACGTCTGGCGGACCGACAAGGTCACGCGCCAGGTGGCCCGGCTCGAGCAGGACGGGTCGCGCACGGTCGTGACCGGCGTGACCATCCACTACCGCGACCGGGTCGTCGAGCGGGTGCCGCACCCCGACGAGCTCACGGCCGAGACCCTGGCCCGCCACCGCGTCATGGCCGCCCACCCGTCGACGGTGCTCGTGCGCCGCTCCGCCCTGGTCGGCGACATCGGCCCGTTCGACGAGGACATCCCGGGCAGCTACGGCGAGGACTACGACTGGATGCTGCGGGCGGTGGCCGCCGGACCGGTCGGTGTCGTGCCCGCGGCCCTGGTCGACGTCCGGTGGGGCTCGTCGCAGTTCACCCGGCAGTGGCAGACGATCGTCGACGCGCTCGACTACCTGATCGACAAGCACCCCGTCTTCCGGGCCGACCGGCACGCCCTCGGCCGGCTGCGGGGCCAGCAGGCGTTCGCCACCGCCGCCCTCGGACCGCACGGCTCGGCGGCCGCGATCGGCCGTGCGCTGCGCGGCTCGCCCACCGAGCCGCGCGCCTACCTCGCCGCGGCCGTCGCGACCCGCATGGTGAGCGCCGACCGGGTCCTCGACCTGCTCAACCGGCGCGGGCGCGGGATCTGAGACATACCCGAAATGGGGTACGCGCGACGTCGACCCGATCGGCTACGTCGCTACGTTCCGTCGAGCCGCCACCCCCGGGCGTCACCCCCTCACGGCCCGACGGAGCCCCCCATGCCGCTCGCCCCTCGTCTGACCGCGCTCGTCGTCTCCCTGCTGCGAGGGCCGCGCCCACGACTCGCCCTGGTGCTCGTCGTGCTGCTGGCGCTGAGCGGCTCGGGCCTGGCGCTCGGCGTGGCACGGGTCGCGCCCGCGGCCTCGGGCGGGACGCCGGCAGACCCGGCCGTGGCCAAGGTCCCGACCGGCCCGGGGTCGACCTGCGTCGTGACCGGACGCGTCCCACAGGGCTGCCGTCCGCTGGTCGGCGCGGCCCACGGCGCCAACACCGAGCCGGTGCAGCTCGAGGGCCCGGCCGGACGCCGGCTCGGCGTCCGGCGCACCTACTGGACCGGCACCCAGGTCGACTCGGCCGTGCGCACGGCACGCTCCGACACCGCCCACGGACGGATCCCGTGGATCAGCTTCAAGCTGCCGATGTCGTGGGCCGACATGGCCGCCGGGCGGGGCGACGCCTGGGCCCTCGACCTGGCCCACCGGCTCTCGCGCGTCGACGGCCCGGTCTGGGTCGCGTTCCACCACGAGCCCGAGGGCGACGGCGACCTCGCCGACTGGCGCGCGATGCAGGAGCGGCTCGCGCCGCTCGTGCGCCGCGCCGCCCCCAACGTGGCCTACTCGGTGATCCTCACCGGCTGGAACCAGCTCTACGGCGACCGTGCCTACCGCTTCGACCGGATCTGGCCGCGGGGCGTGAAGATCGACATCGCCGGCTTCGACCTCTACAACGAGTACGGCGTGACCAAGAACGGCCGCTACGACACCCGGTGGCCCTGCATGGCCTGCCAGTTCTACCGGCCCCTGCAGCGCTGGGCGCGCTCGCAGGGCGTCGCCTGGGGCATCGCGGAGTTCGGGTGGACCGACGACGCCGCGCGCCGTCGTCCGCACTGGTTGCGCACCACCTACCGCGAGGTGCGCAAGGCCGGCGGCATCGCCTTCACCTACTTCGACACCCCCTACAACAGCATCGCCTCGTGGGACCTCAGCGAGCCCGGCAAGCAGCGGCTCTTCACGCACCTGGTGCGGCGCGGGCCGCGGCCCGTCACGCGCTGATCTTCCGCACGTCAAGCCGGGCGGCCAGCGCGGCCGCCATCACCCGCGCCGACGGCGCGACGTCGTCGCCGAGCTCGGCGCCCAGGAGCGAGGCGTAGCGGGCCCCGATCGTCAGCAGGTAGACGTCGGCGAGCAGCGCGGCGTACGGCGACGCGCCGGCGAGGCGGTCGACGACGCCGCCGACCACCGCCGGGTCGAGGCCGTGCGCCCGCACCGCGGCCTGCACCTCGAAGTGCGTGGCGTCGAGGCCCAGTGGCACGCCCTCCTCGAAGCGCTCCCAGTCCCACACGAGCGTGCGCGACCGCGCGTGCGCCATGTTCCACGGCGTCCAGTCGCCGTGCCAGGCCCCGACCCCGACCACGCGGTGGCCGTGGCGCTCGGTGGCGGCGTCCCACCCGTGACGCAGCGTGGTGCGCAGCGCCTCGTCGGGGACCCCCTCGATGGTCGCGTGCAGGTGGCGCCACCAGGTCAGCTCGGCCAGCCGGGACGGCGGCCGTTGCAGCACCCGGGCCAGCTCGCGCATCGCCGGCAGCGGCGGGCCCGTGCGGTGCCGCACCGGCGGTCGCGGCCGCAGGGCCGACATCGCGAGCACGAGCATCCCGTTCCACTCCGAGACGTCGAGCACGCGCGGCACGACGAGCCGCTCGAAGCGGTGCTCGTGCAGGCGCCGCAGCGCCGCGGCCTCGGCCCCGACGTCGGCCCGGGCCTGCGCGGAGTCGCCGAGCTTGACGAACGCCGCGACGTGACCGCGCTCGTCGAAGACCTGCAGCACCGGCTTGCGGTTGACCCGCGCCGGGCCGACGCCGAGAGCGAAGGTGACCGGGCCACCCAGGCGCCTCGCGAGGTGGTCGGCCAGGGCGTCGGCGTCCGGCACCGGGTGGACGACGACGCGGTCGCGCAGCACCCGGCCCCGGGTGAGCCGGGTGGCGGCGTCGGCGGCGAGCCGGGTGACCACCTCGCGGTGGCCGCTCGCCGCGCTGAGCCGGCACACCGCCGCGCCCGCGGCGGCCGGCGAGCCGAGCGGCACCAGCAGCCGGGCGTGGGCGAGGTCGGGCACCGCCGCGAACAGCTGCGCCCGGCCGGCGTCCGGCGCCCGGCCGCGACCGCCGGCGCTGACCGTGGCCCCGGGCCACAGCGAGCGCGCGGTGGCCAGCAGTGCGTCGGGTCCCTCGCCGGCGGGCCGGGGACGGCGGGTCACCGGGGGTCTCGCACGCAGGCGAACAGGTGTCGCCCGTAGTTGTCGGCGTAGGGCGGCACGGCGTCGCCGTCGGGACCGAGGTCGATGACCCGGTCGAACGTGGTGTGCTGCTCGAGGAAGTCGTGCACGTAGGCGGTGTCCCACTCGGGCAGCGAGTCGGCGAACCACGCCTCGTGCGCCTGGCCGGTGTCGAGGAACAGCACCCGGCCGGTGACCCGGTCGAGCAGCCGGGCCAGGGTGGGCGCGTCGACCGAGGCCCGACCGAGCGCGAAGTGGTGCAGCAGGCTGAAGCAGCTGACGACGTCGGCGGGCTCCTGCGGCGCGCGCAGGAGGTCGACGGCGTCGCCGGTCGCGACCCGGGCAGGGTCGAGGCCGTAGACCGCAGCGCCCAGGCCGGGCGCGAGCGGGTCGCGCTCGATGCCCCGCACGTCGTGGCCGGCGTCGGCCATCACGGCCAGGAACCAGCCGTAGCAGCTGGCCACGTCGAGGTAGGTCCCCGCGGTGATCCCGAGCTCGTCGAGGACGGCGGTCATCGCCTCGAACCGGTCGGTGCAGCGGCGCACGGTGGTCCACGACGTCGCCAACTCGGGGGCGTCGATCGGCTGATAGAGCTCGCGCTCGCCCCCGATCCACGACATCCGGTCCAGCACGTCCTGCAACGGCGTGGTGACCGGACGGCGGCGCACGCGCACCTCGACCTGCTCGACGCCGGCGACGGCGAGCCGGGCGACGCGGTGGTGCCCGTCGACGACCTGGAAGCAGTGCGAACCGGCCACCGGCGTCACGAGCACCGGCGCGCCGGGCGCGCTGCGCGCCATGGCGTGCAGGGCCTCCACCGAGCCCGGGCGCAGGAACGAGCGCGCCGCGCGCAGGATCCCGGCGTCGTCGCGCGCGCCGAAGTAGTGCCCGGCGACCTCGATGCTGCGGCGCGCCATCGCGGCGTAGTCGCTGGCCAGCAGGGTGGCGTCGTCGAGCGGGCCGCGGGCGGCGTCCTCGCGCAGCAGGGCGGCGTGAGGCCCGTCGGCCACGCGGGTCGAGGTCCACGTCAGGTCGCCGGTCGCGTGGGCGAACTCGGCCCCGGTGGAGCCGTTCTGGCCGCCGAGCAGCAGGGCGGAGACCGGCACGAGACGGGTGTCGCGCTCCCACACCAGCGGGTCGGCGATCCGGGTGCGCACGGGGTCGGGGATCGGGACCTGACGCGCGTAGCGGGTCCCGGTCACCATGCCCCGCCGGACGGCGCCGGCGCCTCGACGTCGCGCCCGACGGATCCGCAGCCGGGTCCCGGCCGGCACGCCGATCACGAGTGCGCTCCGACCCGGCGCCAGGACGGCGTCCAGCCGAGCAGGTCGGCCAGCTCGGCGTCGTGCGGCTCGAAGTGCTCGGCGAGCCGTCGGTGGCGGGCGTCGTCCAGCGGCGGGCCGGGGCGGGCGTTCCAGGCGTCGACGCGCGGTGGTGCCCACGCGGTCAGGCCGAGGTCGCGCTGGAGCTCGAGGAAGCGACGGCGGGGGTCGGCGAAGAAGTCGTCGGCGTCGAGCACGTGCACGCGGTCGGGCCCGAGCGCGTCGTGGAAGCGGCGGACCTGGTGGGCGTACCCGCCGCGCCCGAGGTAGGCGTGGTGGCGGTGCGCGAAGCTGCGGTAGCCGGGCTCGTGCTCGAGCCGGTCGGCCTCCCCCGCCGTCCGGGTGCTCTCGGCGGCGAGGGCGTCGTCGAGGTCGAGGTGCTCGAAGCCGCGGGCGACCTCGTGCCGGTGGGCCGAGACGGCGCGGGCGACGGGGTCGCGCACGAGGACGACGACGTGGGCGTCCGGCAGCTCGGCGGCGATGCGGCGCGCGGCGAGCGGGTGGAAGAGGTAGTAGCCGCTGCACTCGAACGTGGCGCGCGCGGTCTCGCTCCGTCCGGGGGCAGGACGGCGCAGCGGGAAGTGCCCGGCGTACCAGTCGGGTCCGCGACCGTGCTCGTCGTCGAAGTACCCGGTGCCCTTGCTCAGGGTCGGTCGGACGAGGTCGGGATGGGCCTCCAGGAGCCGGAACATCGTGGTCGTGCCGCAGCGCTGCGCGCCGATCACCACGATCGAGGGGCTCATCCGGGCGGCCCGGGTCGCCCGTCCCCACGTCAGCGCCATCGCGCGGGCGTGGCGGGTGGCGGTGGGGCTCAGGTGGTCGCCGACGGTGCGTACGACGTCGCGAGTCCGCATGCGGGGTCACTCTCCTCAGGTGGTTCCGGCTGGTCCGGAGTGGTGGGTGTCGAGCAGGTCGTGGCGGTGGTGGTAGGGGTCGGCGCCGGACGTCGTCGCGGCAGCACGAGGTCGAGGTGGAGGTCGTCGCGGCGCCCGACGAGGCCGACGAGGCAGGCGAGGTAGGCGAGGGTCGCGACGAGGCCGGAGAGCAGCCAGACGAGGAGCGTCGGGCCGGGCGACCGGGTGCCGAGAGCCAGCACCGGCACGAAGCAGGCCAGCGGCAGCAGGGCGACCCGGGCCAGGTACCGGCCGGGGGCGACGCCCAGCTCGGCACGCACCTGCCAGGTGGCCAGCAGGCACCGCGTCACCACGGCGACGGCCCAGGCGCACGCCGCGCCGGTGATGCCCCAGCGCGGCACGAGCAGCAGGCACAGCCCGAGGTCGAGGGCGAGGGCGGCGAGCGCGTTGGCCATGCTCAGCCCGCTGCGACCGGCCATCAGGAGCAGGGTGTCGACCGGCCCGGTGGCCACCGCGACCAGCATCGCCGCGCACATGACGACCACGACCGGGACGGCGTCGTCGTAGCCATCGCCGAAGAGGGCGAGGTACGACGCCGGCGCGGCCGCGACGACGAGGTAGAGCGGCCAGGCCAGGAGCACGCTCCAGGCCGTGGTGACGCGGAAGACCTCGGCCAGCGTGCGGTGGTCGTCGGTGAGCAGGATCGTGGTGAAGCGCGGCTGCAGCACCTGCTGCAGGGCCTGCACCGCCATCTGGCCCACCGGCACGAACCGGGTCGCGGCGGCGTAGAGCGCGGCGTCGACGGGGCGCAGCAGCACCGCCACGAGCACGATGTCGCTCTTCTGGATGCCCATCTGGGCCAGCGACCCCACGCCTCGCGGAGCCGTGAACGACCAGAACCGGGCGCCGACTCCCCGTCCGCCGGTGCCCGGCGTGGGGGTCCCGCGGCCCGGCGACCGTGTCGCCAGCGACCGCGCAACGACGAGCAGGGCGAGCGAGGCCGAGACGGCGTAGGCGGCGGCCCAGCCGACGACCACGCCGAGGAGCCCGCCGCCGAGCGCGAGCACCACGAGCGGGACGGCGACCTGCACCCCCGACCGCACGACGCGGTCGACCACGACCGTCGGTCCGATCCGGCCGAACCCGCGGGTCGAGGCGAGCAGCACGTCGGCGGCCACCGCCGCGGGCAGCGCGAGCGCGAGCCACCGCAGGGCCGGCACCCCGGCGTCGCCGAGGCCGAGCCACCCGGCGACCGTCCCGGCCTGCCACGCGAGAGCGGCGCCCAGGACCGTGGCCACGGTCAGCGTCGGCGCGACGGCCCAGGCCAGGGCCCGGTCGACGTCGCGGTGGTCGCCGGTGGCGGCGAGGCGCTGCAGGAACCGGGCGAGCCCGGCCTCGGTGCCGAAGGACGACGCCGCGACCAGCAGCGCCAGCGCCGAGGTGACGGCGAAGAAGCGGCCGGCGTCGTCGGCGTTCAGGCCGCGGGTGACCACGACGGCGAGCCCGAAGCCGCTGGCGGCCGCGAACGCCGACCCAGCGAGCCCGAGCGAGGCTCCCCGGGCGACGTGCCGCAGCTGGTCGGTGGCGGCGTGCTGCTCACTCACCGGCGCTCCACCGCCGCTCGGTGCGGCTCAGGACGGGCACGGCCGCCGGTCGCGGCGCGCGCCCGGCCAGGCGCCCGAACGGCCGGACGGCGCGCCGGTGCAGCTCCACGAGCCGGCGCCGGCCCTGGCGCGTGCGGGCGGGCGGCCCGACGAGGACGATGCCGACCCGCGCGGCGCCGGCCGCGGTCAGGTCGGTCAGCGACTGCTCGACGCCGCGCAGGGCGGCGGCGCCGCTGGCGACCTCGAGCAGGACGAGGTCGGCGTGGGCGGCCAGGGCCTGGGTCCGTGGCGACGTCGGCGAGCCGGCGAGGAGCACCACGGCCTCCGCGGGCGCCGCGTCGCCGGTCCGACGGGTGACCAGGCCGGTCAGCAGCGTCGCCATGGCCGACGATGCGGTGAGGTCGTCGAGGTCGTGCTGGCGGCGGCCCCGGTGCACGAGCCCGAGGTCGCCCGACCACCGCAGCCCGCGAGCCACCGGGACCTCGTCGCGGAGCACGTCGGCCAGCCCCGGGGCGACGGTGTCCCAGCCGAGGTCGCCACCCAGGTCGCCACCGAGGTCCCGGCCGAGGCCGCTGCCCCGGTCGCCGCCGAGCCCACCGTCGTGCTCACCGGGCTCGGCGACCTCGACCATGACCGTGCGGCACCGGGCGGCGGCCAGCGAGCGCGCCAGCGCCGGGGCAGCGACCAGCAGTGCGCCGCGCGCGCCGTCGTGACAGGCGAGCACCACGAGCGGCGAGGCGGGGTGGGCGGCGCGGACGGCGGCGCGCAGGCGGGCAGCGGCGAGCGGACGACGCGCGACGTCCCCGGGCACCGTGCCCCACACCGGGGCGGCCAGGCCGACCAGGTCGGCCGTGCCGCGCACCCGGCGTCCGCGACCGGCACGCATGGCCGCGAGCGCACCCAGCGCTGCTCCGAGCAGGGCCCCGACGGCACCCGGCACCAGCGGTCCCGCCGGCAGCAGGCCGCCGGCGTCCGGGTGGGCCGGCGTCACGACCTGGCCCGGGTCGAGCGAGACCGACCCGACCTCGCCCAGCTGCGAGCGCAGGTCGCTGATCCGGGTCACCGTGGCCAGGATCTGCTGGGTGAGCAGGGTGGTGCCCTGGGCACCCTGGGGCAGCGCGTCGAAGCGCTCGAGCAGGGCCGCCCGCTCGTCGGTCTGCTGCTGGATCTGGTCGTCGATGTTCTCGCGCTGCCCGTCGAGGGCGCCCTCGGTGCGCGAGCGCCGGAACGACAGGTAGCCGGTGGCGAGCTCCTGCGTGGCCCGCAGCGCCTCGTCCTCGGTCGGCCCGGTCACGGTGATGGACAGCAGCTGGGTGTTGGTGGGCACCGAGACCGACACCTGGGTCGAGGAGACGGCGGGCGCGCCGGGCAGCGCCTCGTCGAGCCGCTCGAGCACGGCGTCGGAGGTGACGAGCTGGGCCTCGGTCTCGAGGTTGACGAGGTCGTCGCCGCGGGCGTCGGGACTGAACGGGTTGCCCTGGAGCGGGTTGAGCAGGATCACCGCCGTCGCCGAGCTGACCTCGTCGCGGCGTCCGCCCCACCACGCGCCCAGCAGCCCGCAGACGACCCCGACGACGACCGCGGCCACCAGCGCGCGGAGCACGAGGTGGTCGGCTCGGAGCCCGCCGCGCTCGTCCCGCGTGGTCCTGCCTGCTGATCGTGCGCGCACCCTGCTCCCCTTCGTCCGGTCGTCCGGTCGTCCGATGAACCGCATCGTGGACCGGGGCGGGCGGCGCGGCGGGGTAACCCGAGGCGGCTTCCTCACAATTGGGGATGCCCGGCACCGGCGGCGATGACGATGCTGGGACGGTCGCGCGTCCCCCGCGTGACGTAGGAAGCCCCGCCAGCCGGTCCCACCGTCGAGTGGGCCGCCGGTCCCGCCGTCCCCATGTCCGGACCCGCGGCGAGCACCGGCTGGAGGGGCTTCCGTCCCCCGCCGGCGGGCCTCTGACCCACGCGTGCGGCGGGGCACGGCGAGCGGGACGAGGCCGGTGGATACGGTCGATGCCATGAACCCCGGCAGCAGCCAGAGCCGCTACGACGTCGTGGTCGTCGGCGGCGGGCACAACGGACTCGTCGCGGCTGCCTACCTCGCCCGCGAGGGCCTGTCGGTGCTCGTGCTCGAGCGGCTCGACCACACCGGCGGCGCGGCCGTGTCGGCGACGGCGTTCGCCGGCCTGCCGACCCGGTTGTCGCGCTACTCCTACCTGGTCTCCCTGATGCCCGAGCCGCTCATGGCCGACCTGCAGCTCGACATCACGCTCTCCTCTCGCCGCTACGCCTCGTTCACCCCGACGCTGCGCGACGGCCGGGCCGGTGGACTGCTCGTCGAGCGCCACGAGCGCGAGGCCACCCGGGCCTCGTTCGCCGAGCTGACCGGGTCCGACGACGAGTACGAGGCCTGGCGCGAGTTCTACGCCGACGTGGCCGAGCTGTCCCACGTCGTCGCACCGACGCTGCTGCAGCCGCTGCCCACCGACCGCGAGCTGCGCGCCCGCATCGACCCCGGCATCTGGCGCGACCTCGTCGAGCGCCCGCTCGGCGAGGCCGTCGAGCGACGCTTCCGCGACGACACGGTGCGCGGCGTCGTCGCCACCGACGGCCTCATCGGCACGTTCGCCTCGATGCACGACCCGTCGCTCGCCCAGAACCGGTGCTTCCTCTACCACCTCCTCGGCAACGGCACGGGCGAGTGGCGCGTGCCGGTCGGCGGCATGGGCTCGGTCACCGGGGTGCTCGAGAAGGCCGCCCTGACCGCCGGCGCCGAGATCCTCACCGAGGCCGGCGTGAGCGCCATCCGCTCCGACCCCTCCGGCGCTGCCGGTGGGGGCCCCGCCGAGGTCGACTGGACGTCGTCCGACGGGTCGCGGCACACGGTCGAGGCCGGCACCGTGCTGGCCAACGTGGCCCCGTGGGTGCTGCGCATCCTGCTCGGCGACGACGCCGACCCCGAGACCAAGCCCGTCGGCGCGCAGCTCAAGATCAACCTGCTCCTCGACCGGCTCCCCCGGCTGCGCTCCGGCGTCGATCCGGCCGTGGCGTTCGCCGGCACGCTCCACCTCGGCGAGGACTACTCACAGCTCGAGGCCGCGCACGCCGACGCCGCCGATGGGCGCGTGCCGGGCACGATGCCGGGCGAGGTCTACTGCCACTCGCTCACCGACCCGAGCATCCTCGGCGACGTGCCCGCGGGCACGCACACCCTCACCTACTTCGGGCTGCACACGCCGGCCACGCTGTTCGACGCCGATCCCGAGGGCGCCAAGGCCCTCGCCGTCGAGCGTGCCATCGCCTCGCTCGACCAGCACCTGGTCGAGCCGCTCGCTTCCTGCATCGCCCGCGACGCCGACGGCAACCCCTGCGTCGAGGCGAAGATCCCGCAGGACGTCGAGCGCGACCTCGCCATGCCCGGCGGCCACATCTTCCACGGCGACCTCGACTGGCCGTGGGCGTCGTCCCGCGCCCGGCTCGAGACGCCCGCCCAGCGCTGGGGCGTGCAGACCGACCGCGACGGCGTCCTGCTGTGCGGCTCGGGGGCGCGCCGTGGCGGCGCGGTGTCGGGGCTCGGCGGCCACAACGCCGCGCAGGCCGTGCTCGAGGCCCGCTGACGGCGCCGAGGCATTCTCGATTTCACGGCGGGGCCGGGCGCTGGTAGCGTCTCCTCTTGCGTTCGCGCGATGCGCCAGTAGCTCAATGGTAGAGCAGCTGACTCTTAATCAGCGGGTTCGGGGTTCGAGTCCCTGCTGGCGTACCGATACAGCCGCCGTCCTGGTCCTCCAGGCCGGCGGCTGTCGTCGTCCTACGCCCGTGCGCGGCGACCGCCGCGGGCGACTACGGTGTCGTCGTGCCGACGACCTCGACGACCCTGCGGGCCACCGATCGGCGGGCGACGGTCCGGGTCGTGCCGCGATGAGCGACGTCGTCACCCTCGGCTCGGCGCCCGGCCCGGTCGTGCGGCTCCTCCCGTTCGGCGCGACCGTGCAGAGCCTCGTCGTCACCGGGGGCGACGGCGTGCGGCGCGACGTCGTCCTCGGGCACCCCTCGCCGACCGACTACCGAGGCGCCCCGGGCTACGTCGGGGCCACCATCGGCCGCTACGCCAACCGGATCGCCGGCGGCCGGTTCGAGCTCGACGGCCGCGAGGTCGTCGTCGCGGCGCACGACCACGGCCACAGCCTGCACGCCGGCCCGGACGGCTTCGACCAGCAGGAGTGGGTCGTCGTCCACCACGACCCGCACTCGGCCTCGCTCCGCCTGGTCAGCCCGGACGGCGACCGCGGCTTCCCCGGCGAGGTCGTCGCGACCGCGCACGTCGCGGTGAGCGAGCACGCACTCGCCATCACCTACGAGGCGACGACCGACGCCCCCACCGTCGTCGCGATGACCCATCACGGCTACGCCAACCTCGGCGACGGGGAGACGATCGACGACCACCTGCTCACCGTGCCCGCCGCGAGCTACACCCCCGCCGACGCCGACGGCATCCCCACCGGACGCCTCGAGCCGGTCGCCGGCACGGCGTACGACCTCCGCACGCCTCGCGGGCTCGGCGAGCTGCGCGACCTCGACCACAACTTCGTCGTCGACGGCACGGGACTGCGCGACGTGGCCGTGCTCGACTGCCCGGCCACCCGCACGCGGCTGACGGTGGCCTCCGACCAGCCCGGGCTCCAGGTCTTCACCGCCGGCACGTTCGACGGGTCCGGTCCCCCGGGCCTCGGTCGTGGGGCCGGCGTCGCGCTCGAGCCCCAGCTCTTCCCCGACAGTCCCCACCACGTCGGCGACCCCGACTGGACCGACGCCACGCTCCGGCCCGGGCAGACCTTCCACGCACGCATCGTGTGGACGTTCTCCGAGCTCGCGGCACGCTGACGCCGCTCCGCGGCTCCGGGTTCCTCCGCCCGCGCCGAGAGTCGGTCGCGATCCTCGCGGCCCGACCCGCAAGGATGTGTCCCGTGAGTCGGCAGTGGTTCGGTCGGTGGCGGGCGGTCGCGCTCGCCGGCCTCGCCGTGCTGCTGGTCGCCACGACGGTCGCGCTGCTCGTCGGCGGCGGTGACGACGACGCAGATCGCGACGGCGGGCCCCCCTCGTCGACGGCGTCGTCCGCGTCGTCGGCGCCGACCACCGAGCCGATCGGGCCCGACGTCGTCGCGCGCGCGGTCATCCAAGCGGTGGCCGACGACGACTGCTCGCCGGTCCGCGACCTGGTCGCCACCGACGCCGTGGTGCCCTCGCCCCTCGCCGCGTGCCTGGCCGGCCGGCCCGCGGGAGCGGTCTTCACCGACATCCGGGTGCTCAGCGCGGCCGTGGTCGACGACACCGCCGACGTGACGGTGGCCGTGACCGGCAACGGCACACCGGCCGACATCACCGTCGAGCTGCACCGCGAGGGTGACGGCTGGGTCGTGCTCGTCGTCCGCCCGACCGCCTGAGCGGTCGCTCAGGGCGCGGTGCTGAGGGGGCCACCCGGCTGCTCGGGCTGGCTCGACACCTTCTCCTTGACCGCCTCGACGGCCTCGCCGGCCTTCTCCCGGGCGACGTCGGCGGCGACGGCGGCGACCTCACCGGCCTTCTCCTTGGCGGCGTCGGTGGCGGACTGGACCCGCGGGTTCTCCGCGACCTTGGCGGCGCTCTTGCGGATCTGCTCGTAGCGCTCGCGGCCGGCCTTGGCGCCGACGACGTAGCCCGCCGCGAAGGCGAGACCGAGGGTGAGCTTCGACATGGCAGGACCTCCTGGAGTGACTGTCCTCCCTGTCTAGCAACCGGTCCCGGCCCTCCGGTTCACGCCGGGGGGTGGGGCCGACGGGCGCGCACGCCGGTACCGCGCCGGCCTCAGCCGCGCACGCGCTGGGTCCGCACGAGCTGGCGCCGGACCTGCGTCGCCGTCCAGGGGAAGCTGACCCACTGCTCCCGGCCGAACATCCGGGTCTGGTCGGACGACCAGCGCGAGCGGGGGTTCTCGACCTGGCTGTAGGTGAGGATGGTGCGCGCCGAGACCTCGCGCCGGCCCACGAACGCGATCGACTGGATGTGCGACGAGCCGTAGGTGATCGGGCGGAACCGCCGACGGTTCTGCACCGGCGTCCGGGACGCGAGCGCGTTGGCGTTGCCGGCCGCGTCGCCGAGCCCGCCGCCCAGCGGGACGGCGGGGGCGCCACGGTCGCCCGCGACCTGCAGCGAGCCCCACGGTGCGTCGAAGGCGACCCCGCGCGAGCGCAAGGAGCTGATGGCCGCGCGCATCGCGGCGACGACGGAGGGGTTGGTCTCGTCGAGGTCACGCGGCGTGCCGAGCGGGTCGGCGGCGTCGAACGGCACCCGCCAGAGTGCGTCCTCGGGGGCGCGGCTCACGAACTCCTCGAAGATGTGGGTTCCAACGGACGTGGTGTCCGATCGACCGTCCCACCGCCTCAGCACGGCACAGGCCTCGGTCTCCCCCGTGGCGGCGCAGAGCCGGTCGAGGTCGCCACCGACGCGCATCACCTCGGCCGCGCGGACCCGGTTGGCGTACTGGTGCGAGGCGAGGGACGCCGGCGTCTCCCGGCGAGCACCCCTCAGCTGGTCGACGACGTACTGGCTGACCATGCGCGTGCGCATCGTGCGCTGGCACCGCTCGCAGCCGAGGATCGTCGAGAAACCCTCGAGCCTCTGGGCCGGGTTGGGCAGCCAGTACGAGTCGTTGGCGTTCATCACCCAGTCGCGGCGCACGGTCGAGGGCAGGTTGCGGGGCCCGAGGATGCCGGGACGCTGCGCGTCGGCGTCGCGGCCCCAGGCGCAGCTCGTGGACGCGGTGGTGCCGTCGAGACCGGGCAGTCCGGCGACCTGGTCGAGCACGAGCCCGACCGGCGTCAGGCACCGCCGCTTCATCGCGTTGGTCACGTGCGGGACGACGGAGTGGTCGGCGTAGAGGACGTCGCCCGCCCGGTCGGCGGCGGTGGTGTTGACCCAGGGCATGCCGCCGCCCCGGTCCTGACGGCGCAGGAGGTCACGGACGCTCAAGGCCTTGCCCATCTCCCAGAAAGTGTCGATGGTGCGCAGGTGCTCGGCGTTGGCGTCGCGGATGGCCCAGACGCTCAGCACGCCCCACGGCATCAGCGTGGCCGGGGAGTCGACGACGTAGCCCTGGTCGGTGCGCCAGAGGTCCTCCCGCACGGTGCCGACGGAGCCGTCGGGCCGCTTCACCTTGATCGTCACGAACCGGTGCTCGAGCTGCCGCGGGCCGCCGTCGGTGAGGTAGGTGGTCGGGCTGCCGAGCAGCCGGTACTCGTAGGGCGTGAAGCGGTAGGCCGTCGAGACCGTGTGGCTCCAGGCGACCGAGGAGTTCCAGCCGATGTTGACGGCGGGCGAGCCGATGAGCGAGGCGCCGGCGACGTCGTAGCGGCCCGGGATGGTCAGGTGCTGCTGGGTGAAGCGGTAGCGGCCCTGCCACGGGAAGTGCGGGTTGCCGAGCAGCATGCCGCGCCGGGTCGAGGTCTCGGCTCCGCCGACGGCCGTGGCGTTGGAGCCGAACGGGCTGGCGGGGTCCTTGCCGAGCGCCGTCAGCAGCGCGTCGCGGTCGACCTGCGAGGCCCGCAGCGGCAGCTCGGGCAGGCCGGGCTCGGTGAGCGACGGCGGGTCGGCGTCGGCGATCTCCTTGACGAACACGCCGGTCGAGGCGAGCAGGTTCGCGAGGTAGACGCCGTACCAGAGGTCGAGGGTGGTGACGTCGGGCCGCAGGTAGCCCGCCCCTCGGCACGCCGGGTCGGTGATCCTGCGGGTGCGCAGCCACCGGTTGATGCCGGCGACGTAGCCGCGCACCAGCGCACGCGGCTCACGACCGGGGCCGGCCCCGCTCGCCAGCAGCCGCTCGACGACGCGCCGGTTGCGCAGGTCGGTGACGAGCGTGTCGACCTGCAGGTTGGTGCCGTTCATCGACACGTGGTCGTCGTAGCGGCCACCCGGGCCGAACCACCGCGATCGGAGCCCGCGACCGGTGACGATCGTGTCGAACAACGTGCAGGCCGAGGCCTCGGTCGCGGCGTAGCCGCTGCCGAAGCCGAGTGAGGCGACGTTCGTCGCGGTGATGTGCGGGATGCCGTGCTTCGTCCACCGGATGCGGGCCTCGTAGCGCGGCCGGCGTGGCTTCGGCTTCGCGGCGGTGCCCGGCTCGGCCCGGTCGGCGGCGGGGGTGCCGGAGATGGCGGCGGGGGCCGCCGGTGCGGGCGAGGTGGGCACGGCGACCAGCAGCGGCAGCAGGAGGCTGGTCGCGATCGCGGCAACGGGACGGCGCATGCCTGGCTAACGCCGCACTGTGACGACGGTTACGCCCGCGGCCGGGCCCGGTGCGGCAGCATGCCCGCATGGGGTCCCGCAGCGCCACCGTGTCCGTGCCCACCAGCGCCGTCGTCACCGGCGCCGCGCGCGGCATCGGACGTGCCGTCGCCGAGCGCCTCGTGGCCACCGGACACCGGGTGGTGGTCACCGACGTCGACGCGGCCGCGGTGGCGGCCACGGCCTCGGAGATCGGCGCGACCGGCGTCGTCCAGGACGTGCGCGACCCGGCGGCGCACCGCGAGGTCGCCGCGGCGGCGTCCGGTCTCGCGCCGCTGGGCGTGTGGGTGAACAACGCCGGCGTCGGCTTCGACGGCGACCTGGTCGACCTCTCCGACGACCAGGTGCGCGGGCTGGTGGAGATCAACGTGCTCGGCGTGCTGTGGGGCATGCGGACCGCGCTCGATGCGTTCGAGGCGACCGGGCGCGGCGGCCAGGTGGTCAACGTGGCGTCGCTGTCGGGCCTCGGCCCGGTGCCCGGGCTGTCAGTCTACGCCGCGACCAAGGCCGCGGTCGTCTCGATCACCTCGTCGACGGCGCTGGAGGCGCCGTCGGGGGTGGGCGTGCACGCGGTGCTGCCCGACGGCGTCGCGACCGCGATGGTCGAGGCGATGGCCGACGGCCGCGGACGGCACCTCGTGCAGTCGGGCGGACGCCTGCTGGGCACCGAGGACATCGCGGACGCCGTCGTCGGCCTGCTCGGCTCGCGTCGCGTGCTGCGCACCGTGCCGGCCTGGCGGGGCGGGTTGATGCGTGGCTCGAGCCTGGCGCCCTCGCTCGCCGCACCGGCGATGGCCCTGTTCGAGAAGCAGGGTCGCCGCCGGACCGCGCCGGGCTCGACGCCGCGCTGATCGAGCCCTAGAGCTTGCGCAGCACCGCCGTGACGACGCCGACGATGGTGGCGTGGGTGCCGTCGATGGGCTCGAAGGCCGGGTTGTGCGGCAGGAGCCAGACCTTGCCGTCCTTGCGCTGCAGGGTCTTGACCGTGGCCTCGCCGTCGATCATCGCGGCCACGATGGTGCCATTGTCGGCCGTCTGCTCCTGCCGGACGACGACGTAGTCGCCGTCGCAGATGGCGGCATCGATCATCGACTCGCCGGAGACCTCGAGGAGGAACAGGGCGCCGTCGCCGACCAGCTGCTGCGGCAGCGGGAACACCGACTCGAGGTTCTCCTCGGCCAGGATGGGTCCGCCGGCGGCGATCCGGCCCAGGAGCGGGACGTTGACCGGGGGGACGGCGACGTCGCCGATGCCGGTCTCGTCGTAGCTGGTCTCGTCGGCCGAGCCGATCGAGCGCCGGGCGGCCATGACCTCGGGCAGGAAGACCTCGAGCGCCCGCGGCCGGTTGGGGTCGCGCTTGAGGAAGCCCTTCTGCTCGAGCACCCGCAGCTGGTGGGCGACGCTCGAGGTGCTGGTGAGGCCGACGGCCTCGCCGATCTCGCGCATGCTCGGCGGGTAGCCGCGCTGCTCGATGCTGTCCTTGATGGTGGACAGCACGCGCTGCTGGCGCGGGGTGAGCCCGGTGGCGTCGGCGGGAGCGTCGGGAAGCTCGTGCACCTTGGTCGCCGAGCGGTTCGCGGAGTCGTCGGACGTGCGGCTGCGAGGCATGACCGCACTGTCCCACCAAAGAGGGCCGAGATCAAACATGTGTTCGAACGGCGTGTCGGCGCCGTCCGCGACGAGGAGGTGAACGTCCGGCGACCAGAGCGTCGGGGCCGTACCCCCGGCCGGGGATCGTCGTTGGACCCGGCGTGACCTCCGAGCTCCCGGTGCGCCGTCGCACCGTGATCGCGACCGGCTCCGCCGGCGCCGCCCTGACCACTTTCGCCGGCGGGGCCGGCACGCTCGGCGCCGCCGCCGACGACTCCGAGTCCCCGCGCCGACGGGCCGGACGCCGCTACTTCGCGCACGGCGTCGCCTCGGGCGACCCGATGCCGCGCCAGGTGGTGATCTGGACGCGCGTGACCCCGACCGCGGCGGCCCGGCCGGGGTCGGGCCGGGGCCCGCAGGTGACGGTGACCTGGGAGGTCTCGACGCGCCGGGACTTCCGCCGCATCCAGCGCCGCGGCGCCGTCGTCACCAGCGCCGCCCGCGACCACACGGTGAAGGTCGACGTCGCCGGCCTGAAGCCGGCCCGGTGGTACTACTACCGCTTCGGCTTCCGGGGCACCCACAGCCGGACGGGCCGGTTCCGCACCGCACCGGCCGCCGGCGCCCGCCCGCGCAACCTGCGGTTCGGGGTGGTCTCGTGCACCAACTGGCAGGCCGGCTGGTTCGCCGCCTACCGCGGGCTCGCCCGGCGCGACGACCTGCACGCCGTCCTGCACCTCGGCGACTACCTCTACGAGTACGGCCCCGGCGAGTACGGCTACGGCAGCACCGACCGCGACATCCGCACGCACGACCCGCGGCACGAGATGGTCTCCCTCTCCGACTACCGGCGACGGCACGCGCAGTACAAGACCGACCCCGACCTGCAGGCCCTGCACGCCAAGTACCCGTGGATCGTCACGTGGGACGACCACGAGGTCACCAACGACCAGTGGCAGGGCGGAGCTGAGAACCACCAGGCCGACGAGGGCGACTACCACCGCCGTCGCGCCCGCGCCCACCGCGCCTACGACGAGTGGATGCCGGTGCGCATGAGCGGCAGCGCCCGTCTCGGAGACGGCACGCGCCTCTACCGGCGCCTGACCTTCGGACGGCTGGCCGAGATCAGCATGCTCGACCTGCGCAGCTACCGCTCGGCACCGGTCGAGACCGCGCTCCCCTCCCCCGTCCCGTCCGCCGACGCCGGGGTCAGCGACCCCCGCCGCACCATCACCAGTGCGGCCCAGCTGCGCTGGCTGAAGGAGTCGTTGACCCGCCCGCAGGCGTTCTGGAAGGTGATCGGCAACCCGGTGATGATCTCGCCGGTCACGTTCGCGCAGCTGCCCGCCGACCTGATCGGCCCGATCAACGACGTCACCGGCCTGCTGCCCGACGACGGCCTGCCCTACAACGTCGACCAGTGGGACGGCTACACCGCCGACCGGCAGCGGATCCTCGCTCACATCAGGGACCACCACGTGCAGAACGCTTTGTTCGTCACCGGCGACATCCACTCCGGCTGGGCGGCCGAGGTGCCCTACGACGTCGGCACCTACCCGCTCAGCGGCGCGGGCGCCGTCGAGTTCGTGTGCACGTCGGTGACCTCGAACAACCT
The DNA here is from genome assembly GCF_039939255.1 of Nocardioides secundeburneus. Lineage (NCBI taxonomy): Bacteria > Bacillati > Actinomycetota > Actinomycetes > Propionibacteriales > Nocardioidaceae > Nocardioides > Nocardioides secundeburneus. The sequence goes on along the minus strand of NZ_JBDUUE010000009.1, from coordinate 34,763 downwards.
CAAGGACATCACCGGCACGCCCGCCCACACGACCAGCACCGCCGTCGAGGCGACGATCCTGGCCAACAACCGCCACATCAAGTACCTCAACTTCGACGACCACGGCTTCTCGGTGCTCGACCTCGACGCCAAGCGCGCCCAGATGGACTGGTTCGTCATCGGCGACCGGGCCGACCGGCAGACCTCCATCACCTACAGCCGCTCGTTCCTGACGGTCGCGGCGTCGAACCGGGTCGAGGAGACCTTCGTGCCCCTGCACCGGCACAGGCCCGGCCGGAGCTCGGGCGACGCCCGTCCGGTCGACGGCGGTGCGTCCTGATGTGCGGGTGCGGACAGCGGCACGCCGCCGGCGAGCGTACGCCGTTCGACGTCGGACGGGCCGAGCTGACCACTGGGCGCCGCACGCTGCTCAAGGCCGGTGGCGGCGTCGCGATCTCGACGGCGGCACTCGCCGCGGCCGCCGGTCCGGCCGCGGCCGCCCGCGAGCGCCGGCGCGTCTACGTGCTCGTCGTCGACGGCTGCCTGCCGGAGGAGATCAGCGAGGCGCAGACACCGCACCTGTTCGACCTCATGGTCACGGGCAAGCGCTTCGCCAAGGCGCAGTCGATGCCGATCATGGAGACGATCCCCAACCACGTGATGATGATGACCGGCGTGCGCCCCGACCGTTCGGGCGTGCCGGCCAACGCGATCTACGACCGCAGGACCCGGCAGGTCCGCGACCTCGACCGGCCCGCCGACCTCAGGGCCGACACGATCATCCAGCGGCTCAACCGTCGCGGGCTGCGCACCGGCACGGTGCTCAGCAAGGAGTACCTCTACGGCATCTTCGGTGCGCGGGCGACCGCGCGCTGGGAGCCGGCGCCGATCATCCCGGTCTCGGGCCACGCCCCCGACGAGTTCACCATCAGCGCCGCGATGGCGATGGTCGAGGACGTCGACCCGCACCTGATGTTCGTCAACCTCGGCGACATCGACCGCTACGGGCACACCGACCTCACCGGGCCGAGCGGCGTCAAGCTGCTGCGCCGGCTGGCCCTGGCCAAGACCGACGCCTACGTCGGCCGGTTCGTCGAGCTGCTCAAGGCGCGCGGCACCTGGCAGCACTCGATGCTGATCGTGCTCGCCGACCACTCGATGGACTGGTCGCGACCCGAACGGGTCGTGAGCCTCGCCGGGCCGATCGACGACGACCCGTTCCTGCGCGGTCGCGTGCAGATCGCCGACAACGGCGGCGCCGACCTCCTCTACTGGACCGGGCCGACCTCACGCCGTCCGGAGGCCGTGCGGCGGATGGTGCGCATCGCCCAGGGCCAGCCGGGCGTGCTGTCGGCCCACGACCGGCGGGCCAGGTGGCTGCGACTCGGTCCCGAGGCCGGCGACGTCGTCGCGTTCTGCCGGGCCGGATGGCGCTTCAGCGACCCGGACCCGTTGACGAGCAACCCCCTCCCGGGCAACCACGGGCACCCGGCCACCCGGCCCATCCCGTTCTTCGTCTCCGGCGGCCACCCCCGTCTGCAGCGGCGTGCGGCCTCGCCCCTCGTCGCCCAGACCGTCGACGTCGCGCCCACCGTCGCGCGGTTCTTCGACGTCACCGGCCGCCCGCGCGGCGGGTGGGACGGCAGAGCGCGGATCTAGGGGCCTCGACCAGCGCGGGGGATGTCGGCGCCGCGGGTTACGGTGAGGCCCGTTCCCCACACCCCATCACTCCGGAGCAACGATGTCCCTCCGCCCCGTCCGGGCCCTCGTCGCCGCCGCGGCCGTCGCCGCGCTGGTCACGACGCCGCTGACGTCCCCGACAGCGACCGCGGCGACCGCAGCGACGCCCGTGGCTCCCGCCACCGACGGCGGCAAGGCGGACCGCGCGGCGTCACCTGCGGCGCGGCGGGCCGCCGACGCGGTCGCCACCGCGCGGGCCGTCGGCGCCGGGCGCAAGGCCGGCGACCTCACGATGGCGCTGCGCGACGTCGCCAACACCCGCGACGCCCTCACCGGCGCCGACCGCGCGGCCGCCGACCGGCTCCTCATGCGGCCCACCGCCCCGAACGGCGACGGCAACCTCGACTACGACGGCGCCCCGGTCACCCGTACCTGCTCGGCCGTCGCCTGCGTGCACTACGTGACCGGCGCCGGCGACGCCGACGCAGCCAGCCCGGCCTACGCCCAGAACGTGCTCGCCCTGGTCACCCAGACCAGCAACACCTACGTCACCGCCGGCTACCGCCGTCCCAAGGCCGACGGCAATCGCGGCGGCGACGCCCGCATCGACGTCTACCTCGGCGACATCGGCGGGATGGGCCTCTACGGCTACTGCGCCTCCGACGACCCCAGCCGCAGCACCGCCGACTACTCGCGCTGGGCCTACTGCGCGCTCGACAACGACTACAGCCGCGCCGAGTTCCCGACCAACACCCCTCTCGAGAACCTCCAGGTCACCGTCGCGCACGAGTACTTCCACGCCGTGCAGTTCGCCTACGACCGGTTCGAGGACAGCTGGCTCCTCGAGGCCACCGCCACCTGGGTCGAGGACGAGATGTACGACAGCGTCGACGACAACCGGCAGTACCTCCGCTCCAGCCAGCTCCGCCGGCCCGGCACGCCCCTCGACACCTTCGACGCCACCACCGGCTTCCACTACGGCACCTGGTCGTTCTTCCGGTTCCTGAGCGAGAGGTACCCGGCCAGGCGCGGAGTGCTGCCGGCGATCGTGCTGGAGGTCTGGCAGCGTGCCGACGGCAGCCGGGGCGGCCAGCGGGACCTCTACTCCTGGCAGGCCGTCAACGCCGTCCTGAAGCGCCGGGGCACCACCGGCGCGAAGATGCTGGCCTCCTACGCCGCGGCCAACCGACGTCCGGCGGCGAGCTACCGCGAGGGCCGCACCTACCCGCGGGCTCCGCTGGCCGGGCGGGCCTCGATGACGCCGGGCAAGACGGTGCGCGCCGAGAAGCGCATGCGACACCTGACCTCCGCCACCTACCGGTTCACGCCCAAGAACCTGGCGCGCCCGAGCTCGCGGCTGCGCCTCGCCCTCGACATGGCTCCGCGGTTCACCGGGTCCACCGCCCTGGTCACCACGGTGCTCACCAACGGCAAGGTCCGCACGGCCCGCATCTTCTTGACCAAGCGCGGCAACAAGACCAAGACCGTGCCCTTCAGCAGCCGCTCGGTCCGTAGCGTCGAGGTCACGCTCGTCAACGGCAGCGGTCGCTTCGAGTGCTGGCGTCGCCCCTATCCCGAGAACCCGACGTTCTCCTGCTCGGGCATCCCGAAGGACGACCGCGTCGTCAACCGTCTCACCGCGACCGCGGTGCGCTGACACACCCTCGGCCCGCCCCCGACGGCCACGGGCCGGCCCCGACCTCGGCGACACGCCCGGGTCCGTGCCGGCCCGTCGCACGTCTAGACCACTCGCTACGGTGGACGCTCCTTCCCCGACAGGTCCGGAGTCGTCGTGCCCTGCCCTCCCGCCCGGCGTGCTGCCGTGCTCACCACCCTCCCGCTCGCCCTGCTCCTCGCGGGCACCGTGCTGCCCGGCCCCGCGGCGTCGTCCGCCACGGCGAGCGGGCCCGACGACGTCCTGGCGCCCAGCGAGCGGCGCGCGATCGCCGCGACCGAGCGGGCCGAGGTCGTCGCCGAGGGCATCGGCGACCCGGACAGCGCCGCGGGCGGTGGCACGAGCACCGAACGGGCCGACGTCACGATGGCCCTGCGCGAGGTCGCCAACACCCGCGAGGTGCTCAGCGGCGACGAGCGCGAGGCCGCCGACGCCCTCCTGCGCCGTCCGACCGACGGCGCCGGCGACGGGCTGCTCGCCTACGACGTCGTCGAGGCGACGCCGGTGTGCACCGAGCACCTGTGCGTGCACTACGTGGCGACGACCGACGACGCCCCCGCCATGACCGACGGCAACGGCGACGGCGTGCCCGACTACGTGCAGACCACGCTCGACACGCTCACCCGGGTCGCCGACGACTACGTCGCGGCCGGCTACCGGCGTCCCAAGCCCGACGGCGCGCGCGGCGGCGACGCCCGCACCGACGTCTACCTCGGCGACCTCGGGCCCGGCATCTACGGCTACTGCAGCTCCGACGACCCGTCGACGTCGAACAGCCGGGGCGACCGCTGGGCCTACTGCGTGCTCGACAACGACTACGACCCCACCGACTTCCCCTCGAACACGCCCCTGGAGAACCTCCGGGTCACCATCGCCCACGAGTACTTCCACGCCGTGCAGTTCGCCTACGACCGCTACGAGGACGCCTGGCTGCTCGAGGCCACCGCCGCCTGGGTCGAGGACGAGATGTTCGACGACGTCGACGACAACCTGCAGTACCTGCGCAACAGCCCGATGACGCAGCCGAAGGTCTCGCTCGACAAGTTCGGCAACGGCGGCTTCCACTACGGCACCTGGTCGTTCTTCCGCTACCTGACCGAGAGGTTCCGGGCCCGGCAGGGCCGACTTCCCACGCTCGTGCGCGACGTGTGGCGCCTGGCGGACTCGGCCCCCGGCGGGCCCGACCTCTACTCCTGGCAGGCCGTCGAGAAGGCGCTCGCGGCGCGCGGCGTGACGGGCAAGCGGATGCTCGCCGGCTTCGCCGCCGCCAACCGGCGTCCGGCCCGCGCCTACCGCGACGGCGCGGTCAACCGCTACCCGACCGCGCCGGTCGCGGCGTGGCGGACGCTCTCCCCCGGCGCCCGCGGCCAGGCCTACGTCAAGATGAAGCACCTGACCACGGCGACGGTGGTGCTGCGCAAGGACGGGCTGCGCCCGTCGTCGCGGGTCAAGCTGACCTTCGACATGGGGGCCCGCGCGACCAGCCCGGTCGCGCTGACCACGACGTACTTCACCGACGGCACGACCTCGACGACCCGGGTCAGCCTCGGCCCGGCCGGCAAGGGCACGCGCTGGATCCCGGTCGGCCAGGCCCGCATCCAGCGCGTCGAGGTCACCTTGACCAACGGCAGCGCACGGTTCCGCTGCTTCCAGGGCACCACGTTCTCGTGCGGCGGCCGCCCGCTCGACAACGCGGTGCGCAACGGGTTCGGCCTGCAGGTGCTGGGCTGAGGATCACCCGGTGGCGGCGAGCCGGGCCAGGGCCTGTCGCACGACGCGGGGGTCGGTGGTCGACCACATCGGCGGCAGGCTCGCCTTGAGGAAGCTGCCGTAGCGGGCGGTCGCGACCCGGGGGTCGAGGACGGCGACCACGCCCCGGTCGGTCGTGGTGCGGATGAGCCGGCCGGCGCCCTGGGCCATGAGCAGCGCCGCGTGGGTGGCCGAGACCTGCATGAACCCGTTGCCGCCCGCCTTGTCGGCGGCCTGGGCGCGGGCGCTCATCAGGGGGTCGTCGGGGCGCGGGAACGGCACCCGGTCGATGAGCACCAGCTGGCAGGTGTCGCCGGGCACGTCGAGGCCCTGCCAGAGGCTGAGCGTGCCGAACAGGCAGGTGTGCGGGTCGCCGACGAACTGGGCGGCCAGCTCGGGCAGCTGGGCCTCGCCCTGGGCCAGGGTGGTCAGGTGCGGCAGGCGGGTGCGGACCTCCTCGGCGGCGGTCTCGGCCGCCCGGCGGCTCGAGAAGAGGCCGAGGGTGCGACCGTCGGCGGCGTCGACGAGCTCGACGATCTCGTCGAGCTGGGCCTTGCCCAGCCCGTCGCGCCCCGGTGCGGGCAGGTGCCGGGCGATGTAGAGGATGCCCTGGCGGGCGTAGTCGAAGGGCGAGCCGACGTCGAGGCCGGTCCAGGGCAGGACGTCCTCGGACTTCGCCGGCCCCACGCCGTCGAGGACCCGCTCGGTGGGCTTGAGCCCGACGCTGGTCGCGACCGAGGAGAAGTCGCCGCCGAGCATGAGCGTGGCCGACGTCATGACGACGGTCTTGTCGGTGAGCAGCTTGTCGCGCATCTGGCCCCACACCTGCAGGGGCGCGACGTGCAGGCGCGGGGGCAGCCGGTCGCGACCCTCGGAGAGCCACAGGACGTCGGCCTGCGCGCCCGACGCCATGCGGTCGGCGATGGCGAAGACCTCCTGCACCGAGCCCTTGGCCTGCTGGAGCCCGGCGTCGCCCTCGGCGTCCTTGCTCTCGGACGAGCCCCGCGGGTAGGCCGAGATGCAGGCCCGCGCCGCGTCGCGCACCAGCACCAGCGCGTCGGCGAGCGCGACGGGCAGCGACTCGAACCGCCCGGGCGGCGCGTCGGCCATCGCGTCGCGCAGCGTCTCGGCGGCGTCGGCGAGCTCGTCGGCCTGCTCGCCGTCGACGTGGCGCTGCGAGCGGCGCGCGGCCCGCTCGACGTCGGACGGCGACAGCTCGGCCGTGGCGGCCTGGGTGACCCGCTGCACCAGCTCGTGGGCCTCGTCGACGATGGCGACGTCGTAGTCGGGGATCATCGGCACGCCCTCGATGGCGTCGATGGCGAGCAGCGAGTGGTTGGTGACGACCAGGTGCGAGCGGTGGGCCTTCTCGCGGGCCAGCTCGACGAAGCACTCCTGGCCGAACGGGCACTTCGAGGCGCCGAGGCAGTCGCGGTGGCCGACGGAGACCTGGCGCCACTCGCGATCGGTGTGGCGCGGCGCGTTGTCGCGCTCGCCGGAGCCCTTCGTCTCGGCCTCCTTCTCCGCCCACGTGCGCAGCTCGAGCACCTTGCTGGCCATCGAGCCCTGGGGGACGTCGACGAGCACGCCCTGGTCGTCGGGCACGCCCTCGCGGATGCGGTGCAGGCAGGCGTAGTTGGAGCGGCCCTTGAGCACGGCGTAGGACGTGTCGAGGCCCTCGACGTCCTTGACCGCCTCGACCAGGCGCGGCAGGTCGCGCTCGACGAGCTGGTGCTGCAGGGCGAGGGTGGCCGTGGCGATGACGACCCGCTGGTCGTGCACGAGCGCCGGCACCAGGTAGGCCAACGACTTGCCCGTGCCGGTGCCGGCCTGCACGAGCAGGTGCTGCTCGTCGCGCATGGCCTGCGAGACGGCCTCGGCCATCGCCACCTGGCCGGAGCGCTCGCTGCCGCCGAGCGCCGTGACGGCGCGCGCCAGCACGTCGCCGACGGTGGTGGAGGCAGTGGTGGACTCGGGCACCAGCGAACCCTAACGACGTCCACCGACACGCGTGCGACGGCGTGGCCGACCTGTGGAGGAGCGGTCGTGGTCGCGGCGACGACCGCGTGATGATTGAGCCGGCGTCCGCGGGGAAGGGGACGGCGGTGCGCCTGCCCCTGTCGTCCTCCGCCGTGGTGAGCACGCTGCTGGCCCTGCTGCCGGTCGCGAGTCCCGCCGCCTCCTCCGCCACCCCGACACGCCCGCCGGCGAGCGACACCCCCGGCGCGCTCGTGCTCGTGCTGGACGCCTCGGGCTCGATGGCCGAGCCCGCCGGCGGCGGGACGAGCCGCATCGAGGCGGCGCGGACGGCGCTCGGCGAGGTGATCGACGCCCTCCCCGACGACCAGGAGGTCGCCCTGCGGGTCTTCGGCGCCGAGGTCGAGTTCGCCGACCAGCCCGGCGCCTGCCAGGACTCCCAGCGCGTCGTCGACCTCGGCACCGACAACCGCGACGACCTGAGGGCCGCGGTCGATTCCTACCGCCCCTTCGGCGAGACGCCGACCGGGTACGCGCTGCAGCAGGCCGGCGATGACCTCGGCGTCGACGGGCAGCGCAGCATCATCCTGGTCTCCGACGGCGAGCCGACCTGCGCCCCCGACCCCTGCGCCGTCGCCCGGCAGCTTGTGCGGGACGGCGTCGACGTGCGCATCGACGTGGTCGGCCTGTCGGTCTCCGGAGCGGCCCGCGAGCAGCTGCAGTGCGTCGCCGACGCCGGGCGGGGCACCTACTACGACGCCGACGACGCCGACGAGATCGTCAGCGGCCTCACGACGTCGGCGGCCCGGGCGGCGCGTCCCTTCGACCTCACCGGCACCCCGGTGCAGGGCACCGCCGCCGAGGCCGGCGCGCCGACCATCGGGCCCGGACAGTGGCTGGACACCATGCCCGCCGACGGCGGCCGGTTCTACCGGCTGACGCGGAGCGTGCCGGGCTCGACCCTGCACGTGGGCATGGTGACCCGCAGCCGGCCCGACGCGACCACGGCCTCGGCGCGCCTGACCCTCTTGCCCGCGGACGGCGGCACGTCCTGTGCGAGCGAGCCCACCATCGGCGTCGTGCTGGGGATGCGCAACCCGCTCCTGCTCGGCGGCGTCTCCAGTGCCGTCCGCGATCCGGGCGCGGCGTGCAACACCGACCCGACGCTGCTCCTGGAGATCGAGCACGCCACCGGCGCCCCCGAGCCGTTGGCCGGGCAACCGCTCGAGATCGCGGTCTACGAGGAGCCGCCGCTGGCCGACCCGGGCAACCCGCCCGCCGCCGTCGCCCCGCTCGACGACGGGGCCTGGGTGCCCATGACGCCCGAGCCCCGGCCCACCGAGGTCGTGCCCGGAACCAGCCTGGCGAGCGCCCCGGTGATCGGCGAGGGCTCGTGGTCGGCCGACATCCAGCCCGGTGAGGCGCAGGTCTTCGCCGTCCCGGTCGACTGGGGCCAGGACGTGCAGTTCCAGCTCGACACCCGGGTGACGCCGGAGGCGGCTGCGGCCGCGGCGGTCGGCAGCGACCTGGGCCTGACGGTCGTCGGTCCGGTGCGCTCCCGCGACGAGGTGGACTACTACGCCCAGGAGCCCCCGAGCTGGACGACGACCGCCTTCGGCAACATCGCGCCCGGGACGCCCTTCCGCATCGGGGCCCGCTCCCAGCCGGTGGGCTACGACCACCGCTTCGCGCTCGGCGCCGAGGCCGGCAGCTCGGTGGCCGGGCTGCGCTACGTCCAGGTCGCCTACAACGTGCGCGGCGACGACGCCAACCTGCCCTACACGCTCACGGTCCGGGTCAACGGCGAGCCCGGTGCGGGTGCACCCGAGTACGACGAGAGCGCCGGCCTCCCCGTGCCCGCCGCCGACTCGCCGCTGGTCGGCGACGCAGTGGCGGACGACGACTCCGGGGCCGTCGAACCTCGGGAAGACGACGCCGGGGCCGACGACGCCGGAAGCGACGCCTCGGGGACCGTGCGGGACGAGGGGTCCGGTACCTGGACCCTCGTCGCCGGCGGTGCCGGAGCGCTGTTCGTGCTCGCCCTCGTGGCCGTCGTGGTCCGCCGCCGCCGCACCGCACCGCCCGGGTAGGAGTCGGACCCGCGTCGCCGGTCCTGGTCGAGGGGCGAGCGCAGTCAACTGTGCCGGATGCCCTTACGTGGCACAGTGCCGACATGGTCGACGAGGTGCGAGACGAACCGGACGCTGCCGACGGCGTCGCCCGCCGACGGTTCCGCCCGAAGGTGGTGGTGCCGCTGGCCATGCTCGTCGTCAGCCTGGGGCTGATGACGGTGGGCCTCAGCACCGACCGGATCGGCCTGGCGATCGCCGGCTTCGTGCTCCTCTTCGCACTGGCCTCGTTCTACGGCCTCACGTTCTAGGTCGTCCGGATCCTGGTGGTCGCCGTTGAGGTCCGGCGCCGAGAGCGACGCCAGGAGGCCGAGCAGGATGGGGCATCCCATGCGTGGGCCCCTCGTCGCCGGCGGTGCCGCACTGCGCGCTCCCCGGGTAGGAGTCGAACCTACGTCGCTAGTCCTGATTCAAAGTCAGGCGGGCCCTGCCGGCAGACCAACCGGGGATAGGTGCCCCAGGGTAGGCGGTGGCGGCGTCCGGGGCACCACGGGATGCCCCGAGCGCCGTCGCTCAGCGCGTCGCCTGCACGACGTACAGCCCGGCGAGCGAGAGGGCGAGGACGCCGAGCAGCACCCGCAGGGCCCGCTCGGGCAGGTGCGGCTGCAGCGTCGCCCCGAGGTAGCCGCCGACGAGGCCACCGAGGCCCGCGCACACGCCGATCGAGACGTCGGGCGACACCGAGCCCGGCGCGTCGAGCGCGAGGACGGCGTAGGCCGCCACCCCGGCGACCGACGTCGTCCAGGTGGCGAGCAGCGCCGCCGGGGCGACGGTCGCGACCGCCATCCCGCAGCCGACCAGCAGCGGCCCGAGCAGCGAGCCGCCACCGACGCCGTACAACCCGCCGGCGATGCCGACCCCGAACGCCAGGAGCCTCACCTGCGACGGCGCCAGCCGGCGCTCGTCACCGGCACCAGCGGGCCGCGGTGGGCGCAGCACGAGCACGCCCACGGGCACGAGCACGGCGGCGGCGACGAGCCGGAACACGTCGGGGTCGGCCGCCACGTGCACGCGCAGGACCGCTCCGACGACGACGCCCGGCACCGACCCGGTGGTCATCTGCGCGGCCAGGGCCCGGTCGATGCGGCCACGGCCGAGGAACCGCAGCACCCCACCGGGTCCGGCGACGACGTTGTAGAGCAGGTTCGTCGGCGTCAGGCGCGGGTTGGGCACGTGCAGCACCGAGAGCTGCACCGGCAGCAGGAAGACGGCGCCCGAGACCCCGACCGGGGTCGTGACCGTGGCGATCACGAACCCGGCGAGGAGGGCCACCACGTCGTCCGGCATCACCGGACACCCTGTCAGGCGAAGCGCTTGTCCCGACGTCCGACGTCCACCGGCGCGCTGGGAGGCGACCCGCCCGGGCACGTCGTCCTCGGTCAGCCGCCGAGGTGGGGGCACCCGTGGTTAGGTGGACTCGTGGACCTGCCCGTCATGCCGCCCGTGCAGCCGATGCTCGCCAAGGCGGTCAAGGGCGTGCCCGACCCGGCCAAGCACGGCGGGCTGAGCTTCGAGCCCAAGTGGGACGGCTTCCGCTGCCTCGTCTTCAAGGACGGCGACGAGGTCGAGCTGACCAGCCGCAACACCAAGCCGCTGACCCGCTACTTCCCCGAGCTCGTCGCCGCCGCCCGCGAGCAGCTGCCCGCGCGGTGCGTGCTCGACGGCGAGGTGTTCGTCGCCGTCGGGGCGCGCCTCGAGTTCGAGGTGCTGCAGGAGCGCATCCACCCGGCCGACTCGCGCGTGCAGATGCTGAGCGAGAAGACGCCCGCCTCGTTCGTCGCCTTCGACCTGCTCGCGCTCGGCGACGAGTCGTTCGTCGACCGGCCGTTCGCCGAGCGCCGGGCGGCCCTGGTCGCCGCGCTCGCCGGGCTCGCCGGCCCCTGCTACCTCACCCGCACCACCGACGACCCCGCCGTCGCCGAGCAGTGGTTCCACCAGTTCGAGGGCGCCGGCCTCGACGGCGTCATCGCCAAACCGCTGGGCGCGCCGTACTCCCCCAACGGCCGGACGATGATGAAGATCAAGCACGAGCGCACCGCCGACGTCGTCGTCGCCGGCTACCGCGAGCACAAGACCTCCACGCCCGAGCGCCCGCTGCTCGGCAGCCTGCTGCTCGGGCTCTACGCCGACGGCGAGCTGCAGCACGTCGGCGTCTCGGCCTCGTTCACCGACAAGCGGCGCGCCGAGCTGATCGAGGAGCTGCAGCCGCTGGTGTGCGAGATCCAGGACCACCCGTGGGGCCGCTGGCAGGAGTTCCTGGTCGGCAACCCCGATCGCGTGCCCGGCACCCAGAGCCGGTGGAGCCAGGGCAAGGACCTCTCGTTCACGCCCCTGCGGCCCGAGCGCGTGCTCGAGGTCAAGTACGACGCCATGGAGGGCCGGCGCTTCCGGCACACCGCGCACTTCAAGCGCTGGCGCGACGACCGCGACCCCGGGTCGTGCGGCTACGACCAGCTGGAGCAACCTGTGAGCTACGACCTCGCCGAGGTCTTGAGTGGAGGACGGAACTGATGGCCGACTACGACGTCGTCCTGCTCGTCGAGCAGGCGCTGACCCCCCAGGACGCCCGGCAGGTGCGCTCGTTGCACGAGGGCATCGACGACCCGGTCACCTACCACGTCCTCCTGCCCCTCGACGACGCCGCGGCACGCGTCGAGGCCTCGCTCGGCTCGCTGTCGGGCAGCGAGCTGCTGGCCGCACCGCACGTGCCGATGGAGACCGTCGACCTCGACGCCGTCCGCGAGGACGCCCGCACGCAGGCCGAGGCCGACCTCGTCGCGACCGTCGCCGCCCTCGAGGCCGCCGGTGCCGCCGTCGCCTCCAGCACGCTCGTCACCGGCAGCCCGATCGACGAGCTGGTCGCCAAGGTGAAGGAGATCGACGGCCGCGAGACGATCGTGCTCACCCAGCCCCACGTCGTCGCCGAGCTGTTCCGCCTCGACTGGGCCTCCAAGGCCCGGCGCGAGCTCGACATCCCGGTGCTGCACCTGCTCGAGCACGAGACCTTCGACGAGCAGGCGGCCGGGCCCGACGGCATCAGCGGTGCCTGACACTACGATCGGCGGGTGAGGTTCCGCCGGCGCGCCGACGACGTCGGGGCCGCCGACCCCGCACGTGGTGCCCTCGCCGTCGACTTCGCCGGCGTGCTCGACGGCCGACGGCTCTGGGTCGCCGTTCCCGCCGCGCGGGGGCGCATCGCGCTCCGCTCGAGCGGCGGCGCGCTGGTCGACCTGCCCGACGAGGGGGCGACCGGCCCGGCGCAGCCGGGCTTCGTCGCGGCCCGGCTCGACCTCGCCCCGCTGCCCCCGACCGAGGCGGCCTACGACGTCGTGCTCGTCGACGGCGACGCCGTGCGGCCGCTGACCGGTGAGGTCGTGCCGACGTGGCGCCGTCCGGACGACGGCCCGGGCCGGCGTCTCGAGACCGACGACGGGGTGCTCCGGCTACGCACCAGCCCGGTCGTCGAGGCCGCCACCCTCGTCTCGGCGAGCCTGCAGCCCGACGGCATCCGGCTCGGGCTCGACCGCCCGGGCCCGGTCGTGCTGGTCGGCGACGACGGCGTGCTCGCCGGCTGGGACGACGGCTGGCTCGACGAGTCGGCCCTCGACGGCGTCGCCCCGCAGGACGCCCGGGTGCTCGTCGGGACGACGCGCCTGCCCGTGTGGCGGCGCGACAACGACCTGCGGGCCGCGCGGCGGGGCGCTCCCCTCCCCTCGACGCCGCGGCTGCGCCTGCACTGGACCGACGCCGGCGTCCTCGCCGCCCGCGTCGGCGCGCCCGCCGGGGAGGTCACCTCGTGAAGGTCGGCTTCCTCGTGTTCAACCTCGACGGCATGGGCGGCACCAGCCGTTCGGTCGTCACCCAGGCGACCGCGCTGCTCGACCGACCCGAGGTCGAGCAGGTCCGCCTCGTCAGCGTCGTCCGGACCTCCGGGCGGCCCCACTACACGCTCGACCGGCGCCTCGGCGTCGACTACCTGGTCGACGTCCGCGCGGCCGACGCACCGGCGCTCGACGGCGTCGCCCCCGAGGTCGCGGCCCGGCTCCACGCCCGCGAGTCGGCCCTCGTGCCGGCCCGGTGGGACGCCCAGTTCACCGCGCTCACCGACGTGGCCGTCGAGGCCGCGCTGCCGGGGCTCGACGTCGACGTGCTGGTGACCGTGACTCCCGGCCTGCTGGCGGCGGCCGTCGCGCTGGTGCCCGACCGGGTCGTGGTCGTGCACCAGGAGCACCGCGCCTCGCACACCCGCGACGGGGGCCTCGAGCCGTTGCTCGCGCTCGCTCCGCGCGCCGACGTCGTCGCCCTGCTCACGCCGACCGTCGAGGAGTGGCTGCGGGACCGTCTCGGCGACCTCGCGCCGGTCACCGTCGTCGTCCCGAACCCGTTGCCGCTCGGCTACCACCCCCGCTCGACGCTGCAGCAGTCGCTCGTCGTCACCGCCGGCCGTCTCGTCGGCGAGAAGCAGTTCCCGCGGCTCGTCGACGCGTTCGCCGAGGTGGCCGCCGACCTGCCCGGCTGGCGGCTGCGCATCTGCGGCGAGGGTCCACAGCGCGGCGAGCTGGTGCGCCAGGTGCGCCGCTACGACCTGTGGGACCGCGTCGAGCTGCCGGGCGCCGTGCCCGACATGCGGGCCGAGTGGGCGCGGGCGTCGGTCGCTGCGCTCAGCTCGCGCACCGAGGGGTACCCGCTCGTGCTGCAGGAGGCCATGGCCGCCGGGGTCCCCGTAGTCTCCTTCGACTGCCCGTCGGGGCCGCGCGAGATCGTCGACCACGACGTCAACGGGCTGCTCGTCGCCCCGCAGGCCACCAGTGGGCTCGCCGCGGCCCTGCGCCGTGTCGCCCTCGACGACGACCTGCGCCACCGCCTGGGCGCGGGCGCCCTCGCCGCCGCCGCGCAGTGGTCGGCCCACGACCTGGCCGAGCGCTGGGTCGGTGTCTTCGGCGACGCCGTGGCGCGACGCGACGGTCGCGGGCCACTCGCGGCGCGGGCGCTCGCCGTGGCGACCGCCGGGCCGACCGCGGCCGCGACAGTTTCGTCGGACACCACGCCTCACGAGATCGTGACTCCGGCGGAGGCACGCCGTACCGCGCTCGCCTGCGCGGTCGAGGCCGCGCGCTCGGCCACCGACACGTGGTGGGTCATGCCGGCCCACGGCGCCGAGTCGCCGACCCCCACGGTGGTCGTGCCGATGGAGGCACGCGACGCCGTGCTGCAGGCCCTCGCCCGCAGCGGCAGCGCCCCCTACCTCTGCCTGCGCGACCCGGCCGAGGCCGGCTGGCCCGAGCGGCGGGGCCACGTCGCCGCACTCGCCACCGACCTCCGCCGCGGACGCACCTCGGTCGTCGGTCTCGAGCCCTGGCCGGGCGGCTCGCCGTCCGGCGGAGGAGCGTCGCTGCTGAGCGGCGTCGGCGGCGTCGAGATCGAGTTCTGGGAGACCGATCCGGCCGGCGACCTCGTCGCGCCGCGCCGCAACCCCTACGCCGACCGGGTGCCGCCCGCCCTGGTCCGCGCCGGGGCGATCGAGGCCGACGTCGACGGCGTCGCCGTCCGGTCGCTGCCCCTGATGCTCGCGCCGACCGTGACCGAGGTCCGGTTCCCGATCGACGTCGTCTACACCTGGGTCGACGGCCACGACCCCGCCTGGGAGGCCTCACGGACCGCGCGGCTCGACGGCCTCGGGGCGACGTCCGGAGACGCACGGACCAGGTCGTCGAGCGGCCGCGCCCGCTACGTCGACCACGGCGAGCTGCGCTACTCGATGCGCTCCCTGCACCTGTTCGCGCCCTGGGTGCGCACGATCCACCTCGTCACCGCCGGGCAGGTGCCGCCGTGGCTCGACGTCGACCACCCGCGCGTCAACGTCGTCGACCACCGCGACATCCTGCCCGCCGATGCCCTGCCCACCTTCAGCTCGCACGCCATCGAGACCGCACTGCACCGCGTGCCCGGCCTCGCCGAGCACTTCGTCTACCTCAACGACGACTTCCTGCTCGGTCGCCCCGTCGCCCCGGAGGCCCTGTTCAGCCCCGCCGGCCTGACGTCGGTCTACTTCTCCCGCCAGAACGTCGGGCTGAGCGACGGCGACGGGTCCTCCCCCGCCTACGTCAAGGCCGCCTGGAACAACCGGCGCCTGCTGCACGAGGCGTTCGGCGCCGTGTCGCTGCGTCACCTCGCCCACGCCCCCTACGCCCACCGAGTCTCGGTGCTCGAGGCCGTCGCCGACCGGTTCCCCGAGGCCCTCGCGGCGACGGCGCGCTCGCCGTTCCGCTCCGACACCGACGTCTCGACGCTGAGCTCGCTCGCCCAGCACTACGGGCTGCTCACCGGCACCGCCTACGTCGCCTCGCTCGAGGAGCACCCGCTCACGTTCGTCAATCTGACCAACGCCGGTGTCGAGGGCCGGTTGCGCCACGCCCTGCGGCGCGAGCAGGACTTCCTGTGCCTCGGCGACCACCACGACCACGCCCTCGACGCCGATCACCTCGACCGCGTGCTCGCCGACTTCTTCGCCGACTACTACCCGGTGCCGGCCCCCTGGGAGAGTGTCTAGATGGTCTTGTTCTCCCGGAGGCGCGGACGTGTCTCCGCGGTGCACGCGCGCATCGCCGACGGCGAGCACCTCTGGCTCGCCGTGCGCGGGGCCGAGAGCCTGTGCCTGGTCCGCGACGGCGGGCCGACGCCCGGGCCCGTCGTCGACGTCGACACCGAGGTCGAGACCCACGACGGCGTCCGGCTCCTCACGGCGGTCGTCACGCTCGCGGCCATCGACGCCGACGACGATGCCGACGACCTCGTCGTCCGCCTGCGCCACGGCGCGCGCCGTCGTCCGGTGGCCCTCGCCCTGGCCGACCGCCCGTCGTCCCCGACCCTCGAGACGCCGCCGACCGCCGACCGCCGCTGGCAGTGGAGCATCCACGACGACCGCGGCCTGGTCCTCCGTCGCACCGCCCGCGAGCCCGGCGTCGGGGTCCTCGGTGTCGCGCGCCTCGACGACACCGTCGTCGTCCGGCTCGAGGGGTCGCCCTCGACGGTCACCGTGCACGGCTCGACGCTCGCCGTCGACGACGGCGTCGTCGTGCTCCCGCCCGTCTCCCGCCTGGGGCTCGACGACCTGCCCGTCGGCACCCCGGCCCTGCTCGAGGCCGACGGCCGGGCCGTCGTCCGCACCCGCAGCGTCACCGACCGCCCCAACTACGCCACACTGCTGCCCTCGACGTCGTCGTCCGACGTCGAGCTGCGCTGGCTGCGCGACGGACGTCTGGCGCTCTACCGGCACGGGGGCACCGACGCATGAGGGTCGCCTTCCTGATCTCGTCGGTGCACGACGCCGGCGGCACGGCCGGCGCCGTCGTCACGCAGGCCAACGCGCTCGCCGCCCACGGTGTCGCCGTGCAGATCCTCAGCGTCCTGCCGCCCGACGGTGGCCACCACTTCCCCCTCGACCCGTCGGTCGTGGTCACCGACCTGGTCGACCACCGCTTCCGCGCGCTCGCCGACCGCTTGCCGCTGCTCATCCCGGACAACGCCGACCCCGGCCTCGACGCCCGCGCCGACGCCGCGCTCGAGCACGCGCTGCCGGCCCTGCAGGCCGACGTGCTCGTCACGGTCACGCCGGCGATGCTCGCCTACGCCGTCCAGCTCGCGCCGCCGGCCACGGTCGTCGTCCACCAGGAGCACCGGTCGTCGCACTCACGCCCCAACAGCCGCCACCTGCTGCTCGACATGGCCCGCCGGGCCGACGTCGTCGCCATGCTCACCGAGCCCATGGCGCACTGGCTGAGGGTCGAGCTCGGCGCCGACGCACCCGAGACCGTCGTGATGCCCAACGCCCTCGCCCCTGGCTACCGGCCACGCTCGCCGCTCACCGAGCCGGTCATCGTGTGCGCCGGGCGCCTGGCCACCGAGAAGCAGTGGCCCGTGCTCGTGCGGGCCTTCGCCGCCGTCGCCGACCAGGTCCCCGAGTGGCGGCTGCGCATCTTCGGCGAGGGGCACGGGCGCTTCGAGATCATGGGCGCCGCCCGCAAGCACGGTCTCTTCGACCGCGTCGAGCTGCCCGGCCCGTCGTCCGACATGCGCTTCGAGTGGGCGCGCGCCGGCATGTCGGCCCTTGCCTCGCAGGCCGGCGAGGGGTTCCCGCTCGTCATCCAGGAGGCGATGGCCGCCGGCGTGCCCGTGGTCGCCTACGACATGCCCACCGGCCCGCGCGACCAGATCGTCCACGACGTCGACGGACTGCTCGTCACCCAGGGCGCCGAGGCCGCCCTGTCCGCGGCCATCCTGCGGCTGGCCACCGACCCGGCCGAGCGGCTCCGGCTCGGCACCGCCGCGCGCGCCAAGGCCGCCACGTGGCACGCCGACGTGATCACCCCCCGCTGGCTCGAGGTCTTCGAGGCCGCGATCGCCCGCCGGACGGCGACGACGGCGTCCACCTCGGTCGGCGGCCGCGCCGCGGCCCTCGCCCGGTCCCGCGGCACCCGGCCGCTGCGCGTCGTCCACCCCGAGCGGGCGCCGGCCGGCCGCGAGGGCGACGACGTGAGCCCGGCGGAGGCGCGCCGCGACATCCTCGCCGCCGCCGTCCGGGTCGCCGACGGCCTCGGCGAGGTCGGCAGCGGCTGGTTCGTCGTCCCGCGCCGCAGCGGCCGGCCCACGACGCTGGTCCTGCCGATGCGGGCGCGTGCGGCGTTCCTCGGCGCGCTCGACGACACGACCCTGCCGCCCTACGTCTCGCTCCACGACCCCGAGCACCGCGGCTGGCCGAGCCGGCGCGGCACGGCGGAGGAGATGCGCGGGCCGCTGCTGCGCGGCCGCTCCGGTCGGGTGCTGCTCGAGCCGTGGCCCGTCGTCGAGACCGGCGACGAGGCCGGCGGCGGGGTGCGCGGCGCGCTGCTCGGGCGCGGGTGCGCCGTCGCGGTCGAGTTCTGGGAGCTCGGCGCCGACGGCGAGCTGCACGGCGTCCCGGGACACGTCACGTGGGCCCCGTCGGTGCCGGTGGGCGCCGCGACGGTGTCGCACACGGTCGACGACGTCGAGGTGCGCACCCTGCCGGTGATGGCGCGGCCGACGGTCTACGACGTCCGGTTCCCGGTCGACGTCGTCTACACGTGGGTCGACGGGTCCGACCCGGCCTGGGAGGAGCGGCGGCAGCGGCGGCTCGAGGAGGTGGCCACGGCGAGCGGCGACGAGACCGTCCTGACCCGTGCCTCCAGCGGCTCGGCCCGCTACGTCGACCGTGGCGAGCTGCGCTACTCGATGCGCTCGCTCCACCTGTTCGCCCCGTGGGTCCGCACCATCCACGTCGTCACCGACGGCCAGGTGCCCGACTGGCTCGACGTCGACCACCCGCAGATCCACCTGGTCGAGCACCGCGACCTGCTCCCGGCCGAGGCGCTGCCGACGTTCAGCTCGCACGCGATCGAGTCCGTCGTGCACCGCATCGACGGCCTGGCCGAGCACTTCGTCTACCTCAACGACGACTTCTTCGTCGGCGCCCCCACGTGGCCCGAGACGTTCTTCTCCAGCGCCGGGCTCCCGGTGGCCTACCGGTCGTCGACGGTCGCCGGCCTGCCCGGTGAGGCGACGCTGCCGTGGGCCGTCGCGGCCGACAACAACCGCGCGCTGCTCGAGTCGGCCTTCGGAGCCACCACGGTCAACACCCTCGTGCACGCCCCCTACGCCCACCGGGTCTCGACGCTGGAGGAGATCGCCGAGCGGTTCGCCGACGTCGTCGACGCCACCACGCGCGCGCCGTTCCGCTCGAGCACCGACGTCTCGATGCTCTCCTCGCTCGCCCAGCACTACGGCCTGCTCACCGGACGCGCGCTGATGGGCACCACCGACTACGCCTACGTCGACATCACCGAGGCCACGGTCCGACGTCGGTTCGTCGACCTGCTCCGTCGTCAACGCGGCGGCTTCTGCCTCGCCGACCACCACGACTTCGGCCGCGACCCGGCCCAGGTCGACGAGCTCGTCGACGAGTTCCTCCGGGCCTACTTCCCCATCGCCGCACCGTGGGAGCGCTGACCCGCGGCAGGGAGGGCACTCAGCGACGGAAGCGGCTGAGGAACCCGCGCCCGCCGGTGTCGAAGTCGTCGGAGGCGTCGTGGTGCGACTCCTCCAGCTGCTTCTCCAGCTCGGCGACCTGCGCCTCGTACTCGGAGCGCACGTTGGCCCGGGTGCGCCGGCGCACGTGCACCTCGCGCGCCTGCGTGTGGTCCAGGGCGACCCCGACCGCGTGGTCGACGAGACGCTCGTAGTCGGCGCGCAGCGCGGCGAGCGCCCCCGGCACGGACTTCTCGGAAGGGTCGTCGACGAGCCGGTTCATCTGCTCCCACGTGCCCTCGGCCACCGCTCGGAGGGTGTCGGGGACGTCGACGAAGTCCCACGTGGTCTCCGAGCGCCGCAGCCCGGGCTCGACGAAGGCGTCGACGGCGGCCGCTCCGGCGTCGAGGTCGAGCGTGAGGCCGAGCCGCTCGGCGATCGACGCGACGACCGGGCGCCACTCGGCGAGCAGGTCGGCGTAGCGCACGAAGGTCCGCGCGTCGGCGCGCGTGACCTCCTCGGTGACCAGGCACGCGTTCACCCATCCGGCGACGTTCGCCGTGGCCCGCTGCCGGCGGAACCCCTCGCCGCGGTCGGTCGGGGTGTAGTGGGTGTCGCGCGACTTGGCGACCTCGGCGGGGTGGCGCAACATCGTGACGACGCCGAGGTCGGCCCCCCGGCGCTCGGCGGCGAAACGCCACAGGTCGTGGAACCAGAGGACCCGCGGGTCCTTGACCAGCACCTGGCCGTGCGGCGCGTCGTCGAGGGCGGCGGCCAACCACCGGTCGAGGTGGGCGGCGTCGTCCGGGGTCGGCAGCTGCAGCGCGAGCCCGGCCGCCTCGGGACGCGAGTCGAGGGTGCGGACCACCGGGTCACGGCGGAGCATCGCCATGTGGAAGTCGACGACCCACTGCGACTCGTAGAAGCCGCGCGGGTTGGTGTCGTCTGCGGGCACCTGCGGCTCGGGCAGGTGCAGCCCCAGATTCGACAACGCCCCGGCGACGGTGCTGGTGCCGCTACGGCCGGCTCCTGCGACGACGACGACGTGGCTCATGGCCGGCTCCCTTCCAGTTCGCGCACGCGCGCCCGCAGACGCTCGAGACGCTCGTTCTTGACGTCGAGGCGCTCCTGGAACCGCAGCCGTTGGGCCCGCAGTGCATTGGTCGTCTCGTCGGAGACGATCGCCTTGGACGCCCGGTAGAGCTCGACGTACTCGGCCTGCAGCCCGTCGAGCAGGGCCATGGCCCCGGCGTCGACGGGGTCGATCACGAGGCGGCGGGCGGCGTCCCAGGTGCGCTCGGCGAGCTCGACCAGGGCCGGCGGCGTCGACAGCCCCGCCCATCCGTCGTCCGAGCGGTTGAGCGACGGGGTCACGAAGTCGTCGACCGGGTGGGGGCGGTCGAGGGAGCCGGGATCGATGCCGAGCTGCGAGCACGCCCGACCGACCGCGGCGCGCCAGTCGGCCAGCAGGTCGAGGTAGGGCACGAAGGCCCGCGGGTTGCCGCGGGTGGCACGCTCGGTGACGAAGACCGAGTTCATCCAGGCCGCGACGTTGCCGGTCTCGCGCTGACGCCGCATCTCGTCGGGCCGCTCGCTGAGATAGGCGGTGTCGCGCGAGCGCACCACCTGCGCCGGATGACGCAGCATCGTCAGGCTGATCAGGTCGCCCCCGGACGCCGGCACGACCCGCTGCCACAGCGGGTACACCAGGTAGGCCCGGGTCTCCTTGACCACGACGACGTCGTCGGCGGGGCGCGACGCGAGCTCGGCGGCGAGCCACGCGGCGAGGGCCTCCTCGCGCTCGGGCGTCAGCGACGCGAGCGCGATCTCGGCCACCGTGGGGCGGGTGTCGATCGTCCGGACAGGGACGGCGTCGAGCCAGCTCTTGTGGAACTCGGCGACCCACTGCGGCTCGTAGTAGCCGAGCGGGTTGCGCTCGTCGGCCTCCACCTCGGGCTGCGGGACGTGGAGACCGAGTCGCTTGAGGGTCCCGGCGATGCTGCTGGTGCCGCTGCGGCCGGAGCCGGTGACGACGAGGACCTTGACCACCCGGCGAGGCTATAGGACGCGCAGGGCCCTCACCCGATCAGGGAGTTGGGCCTGAATCGCGGCTCCTTGTCGAGGTCGTCGGCCGCGGGACGCACGTACTCGAAGCCCGACGTCAGGACGACGTCCCAGCCCGGGTCGAGCCGCCGGCGGACGTCGTCGGCGCAGGTCGCGTGCAGCGGCGGGGCGTGGAACTCGTTGCGGGCGACCTCGGCCGCCGCGCCCACGAACGCGATGGGGCGGCCGAGCGAGGCACCGCACCCACCGCACACGCGCGAGAGTGCGCACTGGGTCACCTTGCGCCGGACCAGGACGCCGTCGTCCCAGGCGAACAGGTCGGCCGTCGTGCTCACCCGCGCAACGCCGCCTTGGTGCGCGACCAGGCGCCGAGCTCGGTGCGGCGCTGCTGGCGCTGCTCGTGGTTCTGTCGCCCGTGCCGCACGGTGACGTCGGTGCCGGTCGGCGGCTTGTCGTCCTGGGTGAAGCGGTTGGGCAGCGTGAGCTTGTGGATCACCCGCAGCACCTGGCCATACTGCCGGTGGAGCGGCCCGGTGGTGTAGGGGATCTCGTACTTGTCGCACAGCGCCCGGATCTCCGGGGCGATCTCGCCGTAGCGGTTGCTCAGCAGGTCGGGGAACAGGTGGTGCTCAATCTGGTAGCCGAGGTTGCCGCTCATGATGTGCAGCAGCTTGCTGCCCTCGAAGTTGGCGGTGCCGAGGATCTGGCGCAGGTACCACTCGGCGCGGGTCTCGTCCTCGAGCTCGTCCTCGGTGAAGTGCAGGGCGCCGTCGGGGAAGTGGCCGCAGAAGATGATCATGTACGCCCACACGTTGCGCATGAAGTTGGCGGCGACGTTGGCCTGGAGCGTCGACTTCCACTCCTTGCCGCTCAGCGCGGGGTAGAGCAGGTAGTCCTTGAAGAACTGGTTGCGGCCCTTCTTGGCGATCTGCAGCAGCTGCTGCCGCATCACCTTCGGGTCCTTCTCGAGCTTGCGGATCGCCTCCAGGTCGAGGTCGTGCAGCGCCACGCCCCACTGGAACAGCATGGCCAGCAGCGCGTTGTAGACCGGCTGGCCGAGGTTGACCGGCGTCCACCGCTGCTCGCGCGCCATCCGCAGGATGCCGTAGCCGATGTCGTTGTCGAAGCCGAGCACGTTGGTGAACTGGTGGTGGATGTAGTTGTGGCTGTGCTTCCACTGCTCGGCCGGCTGGGCGGTGTCCCACTCCCAGGTGCTCGAGTGGATCTCGGGGTCGTTCATCCAGTCCCACTGGCCGTGCATGACGTTGTGGCCGATCTCCATGTTCTCCAGGATCTTGGCCAGGCCGAGCGAGATCGCGCTGGCCGCGAGCACCGGACGCCGATACCTCGGCTCGAGTGGCGAGCTCACGATCATGCCGATACGGGCGCCGGCCGCCAGCCAGCGTTGGGTCTTGATCACGCGGCGGATGTAGGCGGCGTCGGCGGCTCCGCGTGAGGCCTCGACGCGTTCGCGGATCGCGTCGAGCTCGCGCCCGATGGCCTCGACGTCGGCCTCGGTGAGGTGGCAGTACTCCTGGACGTCGGCGATGGCCACGTCGTGTCCTTCCCTAGATGTTGAGGGTGCAGGGGCCGACCGGGACGGTCACGCAGGTCTGCACCTGCTCGTTGGGCTGGTCGTACTCGTCGCCGTTGCGCAGGTCGCGCACGGTGCCGGAGATCTTGGTGACGGTGCAGGTGTGGCAGATGCCCATGCGGCAGCCGTAGGGCATGCCGACGCCGGCGCTCTCACCCGCCTCGAGGACGGTGGTGGCGCCGTCGGACTCCACCTCCTTGCCGGTGTTCTGGAAGGTGATCAGCCCGCCCTCCCCGCCGTCGCCCCCGAGGTCGAGCGAGAAGCGCTCGACGTGCAGGCGGTCGTCGGCGTCGTGACGCTCCCAGTGCTCCTCGACGGCGTCGAGCATCGGCGCGGGGCCGCACGCCCAGGTCTCCCGCTCACGCCAGTCGCCGACGAGGTCGTCGAGGTCGGCCAGGTCGAAGATCCCGCGCTCCTCGGAGAACCACTCGTGCACCGACAGCCCGGGGTGCTTGTCGTGCAGCGACCGCAGCTCGTCGCGGAAGATCATGCGCTCCGGCGTGGTCGAGGCGTAGTGCAGGACGACGTCGCCCATGGTGCCGCGGCGGTCGAGCGTGCGCAGCATCGCCATCACCGGGGTGATACCGCTGCCGCCGACCAGGAACAGCGACCGCTCGGGCGGCGGGTCGGGCAGCACGAAGTCGCCGCTGGGCGTGGCCAGCCGGACGATGGTGCCGGGTTCCAGACCGTTGACGAGGTGCTCGGAGAGGAAACCCTCGGGCATGGCCCGCACGGTGATGGCGAGTGTGCGACCCGACCGCTTCGGCGGTGAGCTGACCGAGTAGCTGCGCCAGTGGAACTTGCCCCCCACCTGCACACCGATGCCGACGTACTGGCCCGGGCGGTGGTCGTAGCGCCAGCCCCAGCCCGGCCGGATGACGAGCGTGGCGGCGTCGTCGGTCTCGCGGACGACCTTCTCGACCCGTCCGCGGAGCTCGCGCGAACTCCACAGCGGGTTGAGCAGCGTCAGGTAGTCGTCGGGCAGGAGCGGTGTGGTGAGCTGGTCGACGCTCTTGCGCACGCGCTCCCACGGGATCTTGCGGACGGCGGGCCGCGTGTCGCTACTCACGAGTTCAGTGAACAACTGTCTACTGGTTTTGGCAACCGTCATCCCGGGTGGTCCAGCCTGTGCAAACGTCCCGCAACCGTCGTGCACACCCATGTCTCCTACGCACCGCCCCCGTTGGTGGGCGGCGACGACGACGCGGCCTGAGCCGCGACGTCCGGGTGCCGATCAGCGCGGGCCGATGTAGGTGCCGTCGTCGTCCCAGTGCTCGGCCACCTTCTTGCTCGGCTGCACCCTGGGTGGCTCACCCGGCATCTTCGGGTAGTCGGGCGGGAAGTTCAGCTCGACGGCGCCCTGCTCCTCCCAGAGGTCCAGCAGCGGCTGGAGGGAGTAGGCGGTGTCGTCGATGGTCTCCCACGGGTCGCCGTCGCGTACGCGGTCGGGGACGGTGAAGAGGTTGAAGACCTTGGGGTCGGTGACCTCGGCCAGCTCGGCCCACGTCACCGGTGTCGACACCGGCGCGCCCGGCTGGGGCCGCAGGGAGTAGGCCGAGGCGATGGTGCGGTCGCGATTGTTCTGGTTGAAGTCGACGAAGATCCGCTGCCCGCGCTCCTCCTTCCACCACTCGACGGTCACGCCCTCGTCGCGCCTGGCGAGCTCGCGTCCGAAACCGATGGCGGCGTGGCGGACGTCGGTGAACTCCCACTCCGGCTTGATGCGCACGTAGACGTGCACGCCCCGGTTGCCACTCGTCTTGGGGAACCCGACCAGGCCGAGCTCACGCAGCAGATCGTCGGCCACGCCCGCCACCCGGACGGCGTCGCCGAACGTGGTGCCGGGTTGCGGGTCGAGGTCGATGCGCAGCTCGTCGGGACGGTCGACGTCGTCGCGGCGCACGGGCCACGGGTGGAAGACCAACGTGCCCATGTGCGCGCACCAGACCGGCACGGCGATCTCAGTGGGGCAGATCTCCTCGGCCGTACGCCCGCTCGGGAACGTGATCTGGACCGACTCGAGGTAGTCGGGAGCGCCCTTCGGCACCCGCTTCTGGTAGAACGCGTCGGCGTCGCGGTCCTGCGGCCCGGTGGCCAGCTTCATGCCCTCGCGGACGCCGGAGGTCCACCGTTCGAGCGCCGTCGGACGGTCGCGCAGGGCGCGCATCAGGCCGTCGTCGACGCTTGCGAAGTACTGCGCCACCATCAGCTTGGTGACCTCAGGCGTGGTGTCGGTGGCCTCGTAGATGACGCGGTCAGGACTCGAGACCCGGACCGAGCGGCCGCCGGCCTCGACCTCGACGGCGGGGGTCTTCGGCATGGTCCGACCCTAACGGCCTGCCTAGGCTGGTGACGTGAACCTCACGTGGCCGTTCGGACGACGGCGCCGACCACAGCAGTGGGCGGAGCGTCGTAGGCTCGAGGGCATGGCATACGACGTGGAGAAGTCCGACGAGCAGTGGCGCGAGGAGCTCTCCCCCGCCGAGTACCAGGTGCTGCGCCAGGCCGGCACCGAACGAGCGTTCACCGGCGAGTACACCGACACCGAGACCACCGGCGTCTACCGCTGCAAGGCCTGCCAGGCCAAGCTGTTCGAGTCCGACACCAAGTTCCACTCGGGGTGTGGGTGGCCGAGCTTCTACCAGCCGATCTCCGACACCATCGAGTACATCGAGGACAACACGCTGGGCATGAAGCGGGTCGAGGTCCGGTGCGCGAGCTGCGGCTCGCACCTGGGTCACGTCTTCCCCGACGGCTACGGCACGCCGACCGGCGATCGCTACTGCATCAACTCGATCAGCCTCACCCTCGAGCCGGCCGAGTCGTAGCTCATCCGTCGACGTCGACCAGTGCGCCGCTGACGACGACCACTCCGTCGCCGTAGGTCTCGTCGACGAGGTCCTGGAGCGAGCCGTCGTCGTACTCGACGTCGACGACCACGTGGCCCGACTGGTCCACGAACGCGCTGAGCAGGCCCGGGAGCGTGGAGTCCAGGCCGTCGACGATCGCATCCAGGTCTGCGTCGTCGTAGTCGCGAGACGGGGCCGGTAGGGCGGGCGCCTCGAACGCAGGGTCGTAGAGCGCCCCGGGCACGGCGTCGGAGACGGTGAACGTCTTGCCGTCCCAGGTGCCGGTGACGGCGTAGGTGCCCCAGCGGACGTCGCCCTGCCGCTCGACGTGCGGCGCGAGGCCGTCCCAGTCCCACCCCATGACGGCGGGGCCGGTGCACTGGGGCGGATAGGACTCGGCGATCGGACCGAGACAGAGCATCGGGGCGCCGTCGCCGACGTCCATCACGGTCGCCGTGGACCGGGAGCGCACCGCAGCGGGCTCTGCCGGGATCTGCGGCGGCGTCACGACCGGGCTCGGCGCCGCTGCGGACGCCGTCCGGCCGGCCGAGCGGTCGGTGGCCTCGTCGTCACCAGCGTCGGTGCCGCAGGCCGAGATCACGAGCACGAGTCCGGCGAGCGCGACGAGCGTCTTCATGGCGTTCCGACGTGCCGGCGAATCCCCCGGTTCCGTCGGGTCCGCGGTCAGGCGCCGGTCACGGCAGGCGGTCGGCCAGCTCGGCGATCGAGGCGACCGACCCGGTGTAGAACGGGATCTCCTCGCGGACGTGGCGGCGGGCGCCGCTGGCCCGCAGGTCGCGCATGAGGTCGACGATGCGGTGCAGGTCGTCGGCCTCGAAGGCCAGGATCCACTCGTAGTCGCCCAGCCCGAACGAGGAGACGGTGTTGGCCCGCACGTCGGGGTAGGGCCGCGCCTGCATGCCGTGCTCGCGCAGCATGTCGCGGCGCTCCTCGTCGGGCAGGAGGTACCACTCGTAGGAGCGCACGAACGGGTAGACGCACACGTGGCGACGGGCCGATTCGCCGTCCATGAACGCCGGCACGTGGCTCTTGTTGAACTCAGCGGGACGGTGCAGGGCGAGCTGCGACCAGACCGGCGCGAAGCGGCTGCCGAAGGCCGTGCGGCGGAAGCGGTGGTAGGCGGCCTGCAGCTGCTCGGAGTCGGCGGCGTGCCACCAGATCATCAGGTCGGCGTCGGCGCGCAGACCGCTCACGTCGTAGGCGCCCCGGACGACGACGTCGGCCTCGGCGAGCTCGGCGAACAGCTTCTCGACCTCGGCCGCCTCCGCCGCGCGATCGGCCGACCCCGGTCCGTCGCCGAGCACCGTGTCGAGCCGGAAGACCGACCACATGGTGTAGCGGATGGAGTCGTTGATCTCGCGCAGCCGCGACGCGTTGGACTGGGTCTCGCTCATGGGTCCATTGTGCCGGTCGCCCGATCGTGGACGACCGGGGCGTGCACCCGGGCCGAGCTGCTCGAGCGGTGCTACCCGGCTGCCGGGTGCAGTACCCGGTGGGCCGCGGCGTGGCCGGAGGCGATGCACGCGGCGACGCCCACTCCGTCGTAGGCGGCGCCGCACACCGCGAGCCCGGGCACGTCGTCGACGTCGGAGCGGATGGCCACGACCCGCTCGACGTGACCGACGGCGTACTGCGGCAGTCCCCCACCCCACCGCTGGACGACGGCGTCGACCGGCACGGCGTCGAGGCCGACGGCGTCGCGCAGGTCGGCGAGCGAGTCGGCCACGAGTGCCTCGTCGGTCCGTTGGAGCGTGACCTCGTCGCCGTGCCGGCCGAGCGAGGTGCGCAGCAGGGCCAGACCGCCGGCGTCCTCCCCCGCCGCGCGCACCCATCCCCACTTCGAGAAGGAGAACGTCGAGGCCTTCACGCGGCGACGGTCGACGGGTGGCACGAGGAAGCCGGACGCCTCGCCGAGGCCCGGCGGCAGGTCGGCGACGCGGAACGCCAGGGTGACGACGGCCATCGAGGCGTACTCGACCGCGGCGAGCCCGGCGGCGGCCCGGGGCGCGAGGTCGGCGAGCAGTCGGGACGACGCGGCGGCCGGCGTCGCGAGCACGACCGCGTTGCAGCGCTCCACCGCCGGAGCCGGGACCGGCCCGGTGACGACGTCGAACCCGGCCGGGGTGCGGCGCAGCTCGCGCGCGGTCGTGCGGGCACGGACGTCGAGACCGGCTGCGAGCCGGTCGACGAGGAGGCCCATCCCGCCCTCGATGCCGGCGAAGACGGGAACACTCGCATCACCTGCGGGCACCGGGCGCCCGGCGGCGAGCGAGATCAGCTGCGGCATCGCGGCGCGGGCCGAGATGGCCCGCGCGTCGCCGGCGTAGACCCCGCCGAGCAATGGCTCGACGATGCGGTCGACGACCTCGTCGCCGAAGCGGGCGGCGCCGCGAGCGCCGACCGAGACGTCGTCGGGTGTGGTCTCGACGTCGACCGGGCGACGGGCCCGCTCGAGTCCCGCCGCGCTGAGGATGCCGGACGACGCCAGCTGGTCGAGGTCGAGCGGCCAGCCCATGAGGGTGCGCGGCAGCGGCCGGAGGGCGCCGCGGGTCCAGATGCGCGACGACGCCGTGGTCGGGTGGACGACGTCGAGCCCGACCGAACGGGCGAGCGCGACGCCTTCGGGGCGACGGTTGACCATGGCCTCGGCGCCGACGTCGACCAGCACGCCTGCGACGGAGGCCCGGCGGATCTTGCCGCCGGGCCGGTCGCCGGCCTCGATGACGACGACGTCGGCGCCGGCGGCGGCGAGGTCGGCCGCCGCCGTCAGCCCGGAGATCCCGGCACCGACGACGACGACCTTCATGCCCCCAGCGTAGAGAGGCTCACCCGGCCGGCGGGCCGCGAGGCCGTCTCGGCCCCGGTCAGCCCGCGAGGCGGCCGAAGCCGCTGCGGTGGAACACGAGCGGCGGGGCCGAGTGGGCGGCGTCCGCGCCGGCGTCGACGGCGTGCAGGAGCAGCAGCACGATCGTGTGGTCGCCGGCCTCGACCTCACGGTGCACCGAGCAGTCGAAGCGCGCGAGCCCCTCGTCGAGGAGCAGGGCGCCGTGCTCGGTGACCGAGGTCGCGACCCCGTCGAACCGCTGCGCGACGGGCCCGGCGAGCTGGCGGCACACGTCGCCGTGGTGGTCGGCGAGGACGGTCACGCCGAGGTGGTCGGCGCGCCGGAGGTCGGGCCAGGTCTTCGACGAGTTGGCGATCGAGAACGACACCAGCGGCGGGTCGAGGCTCACTGAGGTGAAGGACGACGCCGCGAGGCCGGTGCGCACGCCGTCCACCTCGGCGGCGACGGCGACGACGCCGCTCGGGAACACGCCGAACGCCTGGCGCAGCCGGTCGGGGTCGAGGTCCTGGTTGGTCAGCATCTGCAGCGACGTCACGGCGTGCCTCCCGGCGTGGCCGCCCGGGCCGCGAGCAGCGCCGCGACGACCGGTCGCGACGCGGCCAGCCACGAGGCGTAGGCCGCCGGGTCGTCGTGCGCGGCGTCGACGACGTACAGGCCGCGCACGGGCACGACCGCGCCGATCTCGGTCAGGACCGGGCGCAGGGTCAGCTCGGGCGCCAGCGAGTGCGCCGGGCTGCCGCCGAGCATCAGCGGCACGGCGAGCCCGGTGAGACCGCTGCCGTAGTCGGGCGCGAACCGGTCGAGGAACAGCTTGAGCAGGCCGGTGAAGGTGGCCTTGTAGGTCGGGCACGCCGCGACCACGAGGTCGGCCGCCGCCACTTCCGACACCTTCGCCCCGACGTCGGGATCGCGCGGGTCGAGCAGCCCGGCGCCGACGGTGGCGAGGTCGACGACGACGTCGGGCTCGGCGCCGGTCAGCTCACGGGCGACGTAGGTGGCGGCGTCGAGCGTGCGCGACGCCGGCTTGGGGTTGCCGACGACGACCGCGACCCGCGGCGAGGGCGACGTGCTCATGCCACGGTCCTTCCGGCGCCGCCGAACGGGACGGCGGAGGCTCGCACCGTGGGCGGTGCCGGGTGCTGCCACCGGCCGCGTCGCGCGAGCTCGGGCAGCACGCCCTCGCCGAAGCGGTAGGACTCCTCGAGGTGCGGGTAGCCCGAGAGCACGAACTCCTCGATGCCGACCTCGGCGTACTGCTCGACGAGGTCGGCGATCTCGGCGTGGCTGCCGACCATCGCGGTGCCCGCCCCGCCGCGCACGAGACCGACGCCGGCCCAGAGGTTGGGGTGGATCTCGAGGTCGTCCTTGGTGCCGCCGTTGAGGGCCAGCATGTTCTTCTGCCCGACCGACTCGCTGCGTTGCAGGCCCGACCGCACGCGTCGGATCTCCTCCTCGGAGATGCCGGCGAGCAGGCGGTCGGCCTCGGCCCAGGCCTCCTCGGGGGTGTCGCGGGCGATGGTGTGCAGGCGGATGCCGAAGCGGACCTCGCGACCCTCGTCGGCGGCGAGCTTGCGGATCCAGTCGACCTTGTCTCGGACGGCGGCCGGCGGCTCGCCCCAGGTCAGGTAGACGTCGGCGTGCTTCGCCGCGACGGCGCCCGCGGCCGGCGACGACCCGCCGAAGTAGATCTCGGGCAGCGGGTCGGGGACCTGGGCGAGGACGGCGTCCTCGACGCGGTAGTGCTCGCCGGCGACGTCGACGGTCTCTCCGGTCCAGAGCCGGCGGACGACGTCGAGGAACTCGCCGCAGCGTGCGTAGCGGGCGTCCTTGTCGAGGAAGTCGCCGAACATCCGCTGCTCGTGGCTCTCACCACCGGTGACGACGTTGAGCAGCAGCCGACCACCGGTGAGATTCTGGAAGGTACCGGCCATCTGGGCGGCGAGGAACGGCGAGAGCAGGCCGGGTCGGAACGCGACGAGGAACTTGAGCCGTTCCGAGACCTGGCTGAGCATCGCCGTCGACAGCCAGGCGTCCTCGCACCAGGCGCCGGTCGGCGTCAGGGCGGCCTCGAAGCCGAGCTGCTCGGCGCTGCGGGCGATCTGGCCGAGGTAAGGCACGGACGCCGGCCGCCCCGACGCACCGGGGTCGACGCCGTGACCACCGCCGACGACCTGTCGGCCGTCGCCGCCGTTGGTGGGCAGGAACCAGTGGAACCTGAGCGGGGTCGTGGTCACGCCTTCACCAGCTCCTCGGCCTCGAGCTCGCGCACGATCGGGAGCACGTCGCGTCCGAAGTACTGCACGTCCTCCTGGAAGTGCAGGAAGCCGAGCAGGAACAGGTGGACGCCCTGTCGCTTGAACTCCAGCATGCGGCGGGCGATCTGCTCCGGGGTACCGACGAGACCGGTGCGGAAGCCGTCGTTGTACTGCACGAGGTCCTTGAAGTCGGAGTCCTGCCACATGCCCTTCTTGTCCCCGGTGGACTGCCCCGCCTGCTTGACCGCCGACCCGAACCCCTCGACGGCCTCGACGTCGGCCTTCTCGACGATCTCGTCGAGGACGGCGTGCGCCTGCGCCTCCGTCTCGCGGCCGATCACGAAGCCGTTGACACCGAAGCGCACGTGCCCGGCGCGGCCGTTGACGGCGGCGACGTCGCTGACGTCGCGCACCTGCTCGGCGATGCCCTCGGGCGTGTTGCCGTTCATGAAGTACCAGTCGGTGACGCGACCGCCCATGCCACGGGCGTCGGTGGAGTTGCCGCCCATGAAGATCTCGGGGTGCGGGCGGCCCGGCACCTCGTACGGCTTCGGCTTGAGGTCGAAGTCGCGGAGGCGGTAGAAGTCGCCGGAGAGCTCGGCGTGGTCGGAGGTCCAGATCTCGCGCAGGTAGCGGATGAACTCCTCCGAGCGCCGGTAGCGCTCGCCGTGCTCGAGCCACGGCTCGCCGAGCTTCGTGAACTCGTCCTTGAACCAGCCGCTGACGACGTTCACGGCGAAGCGGCCCTTGGTGTACTGGTCGGAGCTGGCGACGAGCTTGGCCAGCACGCCCGGCTGCCACAGGCCCGGGTGGACGGCGGCGATCACCTTCAGGCGCTCGGTGGCGAGGGCGATCGCGAGGCTGATCGAGGTCGACTCGTGCTGGTAGGCCGCGCCGTAGCCGGCCATGTAGCGCACCTGCGAGAGCGCGTAGTCGAAGCCGTTGGCCTCGGCAAGACGGGCGAGCTCGATGTTGTAGTCGAGGCTCCAGTCGGTGCGCTGCTCGATCGTGCTGACGACGAGGCCGCCGCTGACGTTCGGCACCCAGTAGGCGAACTTCAGCGGCTCGGTGACGGGCTGGACGGTCATACGGGCTCCTCGGGGCGGACGTCGAACGTATGTCGACTGACTTTATCGTGTTAATGTGTCCGCGCAAGGTTCGAGCGGTCACCCCGCCAGCGGCATGCTCGACGGGGTGACAGGCCTGGCCTTCCACCCGCCCAGCGGCAGCACCAGACAGGAGCACCACCCGATGCGCATCGAGCAGCTCGAGTACATCGCCGCCGTCACGCAGCACGGCTCGCTGCGCCGCGCCAGCGAGCGGCTCCACATCTCCCAGCCGGCGCTCAGCGAGGCGGTCAGCAAGCTCGAGCGCGAGCTCGGCGTCCTGCTGCTCAACCGACGGCGCTCGGGCGCGCGGATCTCCCGCGAGGGCCGCGAGCTGCTGCAGCACATGGTCGAGGTTCTCGAGGCCGTCGACCGGCTCAAGGTCGCCGCCGGCGACCGCGGCGCCGAGACCCGCCGGGTGCGGGTCGGCACCGTCAACGCCGCGACCACGACCCTGCTCGTCCCGGCCGTGCACGCCGTCCAGGCCGCGCACCCGGAGACCAACCTCGAGCTGCTCACGATGCAGCAGGCCGACATCGACCAGGGACTGGTCGAGGGCTCGCTCGACCTCGGGCTGGTCAACGTGCTCGGCGGCGACGACCCGCCGGTCGACCTCGTCGGCACCGACCTGCTGCACGGGCGACCCGTCGTCGTCCTGCCGACCGGCCACCCGCTCGCCGAGCAGCAGCTGATCTCGGTCGACGACCTGCGCGCCGAGAGGTTCATCGCGATGCGGGCCGGCTACCTGATGCACCGGTTCGCGCACCGCATCTTCGGTCCGACCATGCCGAGCACCTGCCACAGCACCGACGGCGCCGAGATGGGCAAGACCCTCGTCGCCGAGGGGCTCGGTCTCACGCTCCTGCCCGACTACAGCGTCGTCGGCGACCCGCTCGAACGGGCCGGACTCATCACCACGCGCCCGATCGCCGGCGACCAGACGATCGTCACGCTCGTCCTGCGCCAGCGGGCGTCGGCCGGCCCCCCGGCACCGCTCCAGGTCCGCGAGCTGAGCGCAGCGTTGCTCACCCAGGCCCGCGAGTACGCCGGGTCGCGAGCCTCCTGACCATGCGCGCCGGACGACGCCGAGGTTGAGTACGTCGGCTCAGGCCGGCCCGTCGTCGCGACTCCTACGCTGACCGGCATGCCCGCCCTCCGCGCACCGTTCGGCACCCCGCACCTGAAGCCGTCGCGCCTCGTGCACGGCTTCCTGAGTCGCCTGCTCGGCCGGATCGCCGCCCTGTTCTCCGACGTCGACGCGACCGGTCTGCACCACCTCCCGCGCCGCGGCGGCGCCGTCCTCGTCTGCAACCACCGCAGCCTGTTCGACGCCGTCGCGCTCGGGGCCGCCCTCGACCGCACCGGCCGCGACGTGATGGTGCTGGCCAAGGCCGAGCTGTTCCGGGCCAGGCTCGTCGGCGCCGTGCTGCGCCGCGCGGGCGTCATCCCCGTCCACCGCGGCACGGAGCGAGCCGCCGACGCGCTGGACGCCGCCGTCGAGAGCCTGCGCGGCGGCGAGCTCGTCGCGATCTTCCCCGAGGGCACGATCCCCAAGGACGGCGAGCTGATGCCGTTCAAGACCGGCGCCGCCCGGATGGCGCTGCGGGCCGGCGTCCCGGTGGTGCCGGTGGCGCTCGTCGGCACCGACCACGTCATCGCCAGCAACACCCAGAGGATCAAGCGCACGCTGTGGCGCCGGAGCGCCGACCGCGCCGACATCGACGTCGTCGTCGGCGCCCCGATCCACCTCGACCCCGCCACCGACCCCGCCGACACTGAGGCGGTCGACGCGGCCACCGAGCGCCTGCGCGGCGCGATGCTCGCCCTGCTCGCCGAGCACGACCGACCGCGCCCGGTCCCGCACGGCAAGCGCGACCTGGCCATCGCCGCCCTCGCCACCACGCCGGTGCTCGGCTGGCTCCTGCGCCGGCGTCGTCGTGCCCGCGCCTGACGTCTCGTCAGCGCAGGCCCTGCAGGGCAGAGATCGCCTCGGAGATCGAGACCTCGGCGGGCAGGGCCACCACGACGGCCGGCGACGGGCGGTCGAGGCGCCACAGGTCGAGGACGGCGTCCATCGCCGCGTCGATCTCGACCTGGGGGTCGGGGCACTCCCCGCGCAGCCACCGGCGCAGCACCCGGTTGTGCGCCGCGACGACGGCGGCGGCCATGAGCTCGGCGCGCATCTGTGCGCCGTCGGTGCCGTCTCCCATGTCGGCGATGAAGCGGCGGAACAGGCGCTGGTACTGCGCACTGCCCACGAGCTCGCGGTCGCGCAGCGCCGGCACGGCGGAGGTGAGCCGGTAGCGCTCGCGCGCCCGCTCGCCCTCGGCGACGTAGTGGAAGAGCACGATGCGGACGGCGTCCGAGACGGCGTGGAGCGCGGACTCGGCGGTGGAGGCGAACAGCCGTTCCTCGAGGCGTTGCAGGAGGACGTCGTGCTCGGGGAAGATCACGCCCTCCTTCGAGCCGAACAGGCGGAAGAAGGTGCTGCGGGCGACGCCGGCGGCCCGCACGATCTCGTCGACGGTCGTCACCGCGTAGCCCTGGTCGGCGAACAGGCGGAAGGCGGCGTCGCGGATCGCCTCGCGGGTATCGACCACCATGCGACTCAGTCTCGCATGATCGGACTTAGTCCGATACGTTGCCGGGGAGGTCAACACGACGAGGAGCATTCGATGAGCGCGCAGCCTGGTGAGGGCACCGAGGTCCCCGAGGTGGGGTCGGGGATCGATCTGCACACGACGGCAGGCAAGCTGGCCGATCTGGAGCGGCGTCTGGACGAGGCGGTCCACGCGGGCT
>NZ_JBDUUE010000008.1:0-198402 GCF_039939255.1 Nocardioides secundeburneus | reverse complement strand
AAACGATCACTAGCTATCGCCAGAATCATTGTCGAAAAAACTTTACCCATCAAAGAAACAGACAGGCATACAAACTAATCCGTCGACTATGACACACTGTTGAGTTCTCAAACATCAGGCGCTCATCTGAATCTCCCTCTCGGGGATCTTGAGATGACTACTGAAGTGGTGGGGCACGCTCCGATGAGCAGTGCCACCGTTCGGTCTACCCGGGGCCGAGAGCCCGACCAGACCGGCCTTGCTCCCCGCCGCTCCCTGGCGACATCGAGAACATTAGAGGACTTCGGCGTGAACGCACAAATCGAAACGACGTGACCCGGGCCACAGACGCTGGTTCGAGGCGTTTGCGCAGGTCAGAGTGGTTTTTCGTGTGTGGCCAGTCCGCGCAGCTCGCGTGTCGAGCGTGCGCCGGCAAGCCGCAGTGCGTCGCTGACCTGGTCCGAGATCTCGCCGAGGAGGCGCGCAACGCCGGCGTGCCCGTCGGTGAGTGCGTAGAGCGGCGGGCGGCCCAGGAAGGTGCACCTCGCGCCCAGCGCGAAGGCGGTGACGACGTCGAGGCCAGAGCGGAGCCCTCCGTCGACGTACACCTCGACCCGGTCGGCCACCGCTGCGACGACGTCGGGCAGCACCGCCGCCGTGGACGACGTCCGGTCGAGCTGGCGGCCCCCGTGGTTCGACACCCACACCGCGGCCGCGCCGGCCTCGACGGCGACGAGGGCGTCGTCGGGACGCAGCACTCCCTTCACGACGACGGGCAGGCCCGTCGTCCGGCGCAACCACTCGAGGTCGTGGACCCCGAGGTCGAGCGCCTTCTCGGAGCCGGGTGCCCGGTCGTAGCCGGCGTCGAAGTTGACCCGGAGGAGGCCCGGGTCGACGACGTCCCAGATCACCGGCCCGTCGCCGGTGGGGTACTTGGTCCCCACCACCGGGGTGTCGACCGTGAGGACGACGGCGTCGGCCCCGGCGGCGACGGCGCGGGCCAGCAGCGGCTCGGCGAGGGACCGGTCGGCGGGCAGGTAGGACTGCACCCACCACCGCACGCCGGTCTCGCCGATCGCGGCGAACGGCGTGCCGGCGTTGCTCGAGACGACCATCAGGCCGCCGGCCTCGGCGGCGGCCCGGGCCACGGCGAGCTCACCGTCGGGGTGCACGGCGCGCTGCAGGGTGGTCGGCGCGACGCCCACCGGGAGCGCCAGTCGGCGTCCGAGCACGGAGACCGAGACGTCGACCGTGGTCACGTCGCGCAGCACGTGGGGCTGGAGCCGGTAGCGACGCCACGCCTCGACCGCGCGGGCCGCCGTGTCGCCGTCGCGGGCCCCCTGGACGACGTACTCGAACACCGGCGCGGGCAGTCGCTCGCGTGCCTGGTCCTCGAGGGCGGCCACCCAGAGGGCGTCGGTCATGACGACGCGGCCCCGGTGACGGCGATGGCGTCGAACTTCTTCTTCCCGCGTCGCAGCAGCAGCCACTTGTCGTGCAGCAGCAGGTCGCGCGTGAGCGGCTCGTCGGGGTCCTCGATGCGCCGGTTGTTGGCGTAGGCACCGCCCTCCTTCACCGTGCGGACCGCCTCGCTGCGTGACGAGCAGAGCCTGAGGGCGAGCAGCTGCGACATCGTCCACTCCCCCATCTCCACCTCGTGGGCGAGATCGGAGTCACCGAGGACGGCGTCGAGCACCCGGGCGGGCAGGGCCGCGAGGTCACCCCCGCCGAACAGCGCACCCGCCGCGGCCTTGGCGTGCTCGGTCTCCTCGGCACCGTGGACGAACGTGGTGACGGCGTCGGCGAGCGTCTTCTGCGCCTCGCGCAGGAACGGCTTCTCGGCGTGCCGCGCCTCGAGCGCCTCGATCTCGGCTCGTGGCAGGAACGTGAAGATGCGCAGCAGCTCGCCGACCTTCTCGTCCTCGACGTTCAGCCAGAACTGGTGGAACGCGTACGGCGACATCATCGCCGGGTCGAGCCACAGGGCGCCGCCCTCGGTCTTGCCGTACTTGGTGCCGTCGGCCTTGGTGACCAGCGGTGTCGCGAACGCGTGGACGGCGTCGCCGGTCGCACGCCGGATCAGCTCGGCGCCGCCGGTGATGTTGCCCCACTGGTCGGACCCGCCGAACTGGAGGTCGACGCCGTGGCGGCGGTGCAGCTCGAGGAAGTCCATCGACTGCAGCAGGACGTAGCTGAACTCGGTGTAGCTGATGCCCGACTCGAGCCGGCGCTTGACGGTCTCGCGGGCCAACATGCGGTTGACCGGGAAGTGCTTGCCGACGTCGCGCAGGAAGTCGATGACCGACAGTCCGTCGGTCCAGTCGAGGTTGTTGACCATCGTGGCGGCGTTGTCGCCGTCGAAGGACAGGAACGGCTCGATCTGGGCGCGGATGCGCCCGACCCACTCCTGCACGGTCTCGGCGGAGTTGAGGGTGCGCTCGCCCGAGTCACGCGGGTCGCCGATCATGCCGGTGGCGCCGCCGACGAGCAGGTACGGCGTGTGGCCGGCGTCCTGGAGCCGGCGGGCCGTGGTGACCTGCACCAGGTTGCCCATGTGCAGGCTGGCCGCGGTGGGGTCGAAGCCCACGTAGAACGAGACGCTGCGCGACGTCAGGGCCTCGCGCAGGGCCTCGAGGTCGGTGGTGTGGGCCAGCAGCCCACGCCACTGGAGGTCGTCGAGGAGGTCGGGGTCGACGGACACGTGAGGGCCTTCCAGGTCAGCGTGCGAGCAGGTCAAGCCTGCCCGACGGGCATCGAGGCGGTGCCGTTGCCCCTGTCACGTTAGGTTTTGCCCGGCGGCACGGACACGCGTCGGGCCCGGACGGAACGAGGAAGGCGACCAGGTGATCGGCGACAGGTACTCGCTCGACCGCGAGATCGGTCGAGGTGGCATGGGCTCGGTGTGGCTCGGCCGCGACGAGGTCCTCGGCCGGGCTGTCGCCCTCAAGCGGGTGGGGGTCCCGCCCGGGGCGTCGAGCCCCGACCTGATGCGGGCCGAGCGCGAGGCGCGCATCGCCGCCAGCCTCAACCACCCGCACATCGTCGGCGTCTTCGACCTCGTCGACGACACCGACCACCAGTACCTGGTCATGGAGTACGTCGAGGGCACCACGCTGGCCGACATGGTGCGCGAGCGCGGCGCGCTCCCCCAGCGCGAGGCCGCGCGACTCCTCGCCCAGGTCGCCTCGGCCCTCACCGCCGCCCACGCCAACGGCGTCGTCCACCGCGACGTGAAGCCGTCGAACATCCTGGTCCGCACCGACGGCGAGGTGAAGCTCTCCGACTTCGGCATCGCCCGCAGCGAGGCCGACTCCTCGCTCACCCAGACCGGCCTCGTCACCGGCTCACCGGCCTACCTGTCCCCCGAGGTCGCCTCGGGCAAGCTGGCCACCCCAGCCAGTGACGTGTGGTCGCTCGGCGCGACGCTGTTCCACGCCATCACCGGCCGCCCGCCGTACGACGTCGGCGACAACGTGCTCGGCGCGCTCTACCAGATCGTCAACGAGCCGCCGCCGCGCCTCGACGACGCCGGCGAGCTCGAGCCCGTGCTGCTGGCCACGATGGCCCACGACCCCGGTCGCCGGTGGGCGGTCCACGACGTCGAGCGGGTGCTCGAGCTGGTCGCGATGTCGGACGACGCCGCCGCGCCGGCCCGGCGTCACGAGGGCACCCAGCAGCTGCGCGCCGTCCCCCCGCCGCCCGCGCACCCCGAGCCGGCGCGCACCGAGCTGCTGGCCGCGCCGCCCCCGGTCGAACCCCCCGTCGTCCCGCCCCCGGTCGCCGAGGCGCCCGCTCCGCCGCCGCGCGGGCGCCGGCTCGGCGTCCTGCCGGTGCTGGTCACCCTGCTCGTCGTGGCCCTCGTCGGGGCGATCATCTACCTCGCCACGCTCGACGACCCGCAGGACAACGTCGACGAGGTCGGCCCGCCGCCGTCCACGTCGCCGTCCACGTCGAGCAGCGAGCCGTCCTCCTCCGCGCCGTCGACCCCCGCACCGGCGACGGCCGAGCAGATGAACGCCTTCATCCGCGACTACGTGGTCACCGCGAGCAACGACCCGCGGGCCGGCTTCGAGCTGCTCACCCCCGCGTTCCAGGTCGAGAGCAACGGCTTCGGCGGCTACCGCGGCTTCTGGGGCGACGTCAGCAACGCGCGCGTGCTCGACGTCCAGTCCGACCCCGACACCCTGCAGGTCACCTACACCTACGCCTTCGACAAGGGCGGCCGGCCCGACGAGGACACCGTCCAGCTGCAGCTGGTGCAGGACGGCGACCAGCTGCTCATCGACGGGGAGGCCTGAGGGTGCTCGGCCCGACCCCGCCGATCGACGGCGTCGACGTCGAGCGGCTCGACACGCTCCGCGACCTCGATCCCGGCGACACCAGCTACCTCGACCGCGCGATCGCCAACTTCCAGGTCAACTCCGCCGACGCCGTCGCGGCCGTGCACGCCGCGATCGCCGCGGGCGACGTCGACACGCTCAGGGCCCGCGCGCACAAGATCGCCGGCAGTGCGCTCAACCTCGGCCTCCCGCGCGCCGGGGAGGCCGCGCGCGCCGTCGAGCTCGCCGCCGACACCGGCTCGGTCGACCCGGCCGTGGCGCTGGTGCCCGAGCTCGAGGCCGCGATGGCCGAGGGACGCCGGCTGCTGCTGACCTACCGCTCGACCTACGCCGGATGAGCCCGGCCCGCCAGCGCCGGCCACGCCCGCCGGCCATGCCCGTTCCGCCCGGTGCCCGCGAGGTGTTCACCGACGGTGCCTGCCGCGGCAACCCCGGCCCCGGCGGCTGGGCCTGGGCGTTGTCGCCGTCGGAGCACGAGTCGGGACGGGCCGCAGCCACGACGAACCAGCGCATGGAGGTGCAGGCCACCCTCGAGGCCGTCACGGCGCTGTCCGGGCCGTTGCTCGTGGTGAGCGACTCGACCTACGTCGTCAACTGCTTCCGCGACGGGTGGTGGAAGGGCTGGCTGGCGCGCGGGTGGACCAACACCGCCCGGCAGCCGGTCGCCAACCGCGACCTGTGGGAGCCGCTCGTCGAGCGGGTCGTCGAGCGGGGCGACGTCGCGTTCGCCTGGGTGAAGGGTCACTCGGGCCACCCGATGAACGACCTGGTCGACCGGCTCGCGGTCGAGGCCAGCCGCCGCGACGCCTGACCCCCGACCCGGCTAGCCCGCCTAGCCCGGCTGGCCCGCCTGCCCGGCGCGGGCGCGGCGTCGTCCGACCCACCAGCGTCGGGCGATCTCGGCACCGGCGATCGAGACCAGGATCCACACGACCACCCCCGCGACCGCCAACGGCGAGGTCGGGTCGTCGAGCGAGTCGCCGATGGCGGTGTAGGCGAACGCCCGGGGCGCGGCCCCGATGAGCGTGCCGAGCACGACCTGCCAGCCCCGGGCGCCGAGGGCCCCGAAGGCGTAGGTGGCCGGGGCGTCGGGCACGCCCGGCAGCAGGCGCTGGGCGACGACGGCGAACAGGCCGCGGCGTTCGAGGAGGTCCTCGGTCGCGGCCGCGCGCTCGGGCCCGAGCACCGAGCGGGCGCCGTCGAGGCCGGCGGCGCGGCCGAGGCGCTGGGCGATGATCGCCGTCCCGGACGCCGACGCGAGGGTGACCACGGTGCCGAGCACGACACCGAACAGCACCCCGCTCGCGGCCGCGAGCACCGGACCGGGCACCAGCACGGCCGCGAGCAGGGCCGCCACCACCACGAACACGAGCGGGGCCAGGGGGCCGAGCCCGTCGACGGCGTCCTGCACCTCGGCGGTGCTGACGACGTCGCCGAAGGTGAACACGACCCCGGCGGCGGCCAGCGCGACGACGAGGACGACGAGCCGCAGGCGGGGCCAGCGCCCCAGCACGGGCTCGGACGTCGTCACCGGCGGATCGTAGCCACCCACCCGCAGGTCCGGCCCCGGGACGTCGATGCGTCCGGGCTCACCTCGTGCCTGGCTCGTCGACCGCGCCGGGCGCGTCGACCCGGGTGACGGTCAGGTAGGCGACGACGGCGAGGATGGCGACGAGGAACAGGCCGCTCGTCAGCGCGGTGCCCAGGCCGAGGCCCTGCTCGGCCCGGCTCGAGGCCAGCCAGTCGCCGATGTTGGCGCCCAGGGGCCGCGTCAGGACGTAGGCGGCCCAGAACGCCAGCACGGGGTTGAGGCCGAGCCGCCAGGCCGCCGCGACCGCGACGATCAACCCGGCCGGCAGCAGCACGGCGGTACCCGGCGCCCAGCCGGTGAGCTCGAGGGTCCCATCACCGACCGCGGTGCCGAGGGCGAACGTGACGAGCACGGCCAGCCAGTAGAACGCCTCGCGCGGGGTGGTGGTGATGCTGTGGATCGACAGGGTCCGCTCGCGCGCCCACCAGGCGCCGAAGACCACGGCGAGCAGGGCGGCGAAGACGGCGGTGCTCACGGCCAGCGGGACCCCTCTCTCGTCCGTGAGGATGTCGGTGTAGAGCGTGCCGGTGATCGAGAGCACCACGACGGTCAGCCAGTAGGCCGCGGGCCGATAGCTGCGCAAGCCCATCTGGACGGCTAGCACGACGGCCGTGACCGCGGTGAACACCAGCGCGGTGGCGACGAGGCCGACGCCGAGCCGCGCATCGACCCAGTCGGCGAAGCTCTCGCCTACCGTGGTGCACAGGACCTTGACGAGCCAGAACCAGACGGTCACCTCGGGGACCTTGCTCAGCAGGTGCCGGGCCCGGGCTGGGCTGCGGTGGGTCGAGCCGGACGTTGAGGTCGGGGAAGGAAGCGGTGTGGAGGTCATGCGGCGACGATCGGGCCCGGTTCCTGTACGCCGCCTGAGCGCGACCGCCGGGACGTCCTCGTGCTGACGGTCGGCGTGTGCGAGGACCACGACACGATCCGCGGGGTCCTCGTCCGCGAGCTCCGCGGGGCCGGCCACGAG
The DNA here is from genome assembly GCF_039939255.1 of Nocardioides secundeburneus. NCBI lineage: Bacteria > Bacillati > Actinomycetota > Actinomycetes > Propionibacteriales > Nocardioidaceae > Nocardioides > Nocardioides secundeburneus. Next base: position 191,519 of record NZ_JBDUUE010000008.1, on the reverse strand, counting down.
GTGGTCGCGGCCCACGACGGCGGGGAGGCGCTGCGTCGGTTCGGCCCCGAGAGCGACGTCCAGGTGGTCGTGATGGACATCGGGCTGCCCGACTCCGACGGCCGCGACGTCGTCCAGGCGCTGCGCACGGCCGGACAGCGGGCGCCCGTGCTGTTCCTGACCGCGCTCGGCCAGGTCTCCGACAAGCTGCAGGCCTTCGCGGTCGGCGCCGACGACTACGTGGTCAAGCCCTTCGAGATGCCCGAAGTCCTCGCCCGGGTCTCAGCGCTCGCGGCCCGCGGCGGCGTCGTGGGTCCGCGCGTCGGCACCCTGGTGCTCGACCCCGTCGCCCACGCAGCGCGGTGCGGGTCGGCCGAGGTGCTCCTCACCCCGACCGAGTTCCGCATGCTCGCCGCGATCGTCGCCCGGCCCGGCGACGTCGTCCGCCGGCGCGCGGTGGTCGCGGCCGCGTGGCCCGACGGCTCGATCGTCAACGAGAACACCATCGACACCTACGTGCGGCGGTTGCGCACCAAGCTGTCCTCGATCGGGGCGCCCGAGCGGATCGAGACCGTCCGTGGCGTCGGGTTCCGCGCCGTCGGGACGGACGGCGCCACATCGTGACGACGTCGCGTCGTGCCCGCACGTCCGGTCCGGGTTCGCCGTCCGACCTGCCCGAGGTCCCCGACGTCTCCGAGGTCGCGGCCACGAGGAAGCGAGTGACCGCGTTCGCCGCCGTGGTCTCCACCCTGGTGGGAATCGCCCTCGTCGTGGTGGTGCAGGTCGTGCTCGAGACGACCACCTCCGACAGCGTCGGCGAGGTGCTGAGGGTCCGGGCCGACCAGGCCGTATCCGCCCTGCAGCCGACCGGCACGGGCGCCCCGGCACCGACCGCGGCCTCGGGGGCGGTCGTGGTGTACGACGCAGCCGGTGCCGTCGTGTCGGGCACGCCCCCCGCGGGGCTCGCGACGGTGTACGCCGAGCTCTCGCGCGTGCAGGCTGCGACCGACCGCGGGGTCGATGACGCCTACGTGGTCCGGGCCCAGCCCTACGTCACGGCCGCCGGCTCGAGCGGGGTGGTGGTCGTCAGCGAGCCCACGGGCGCCTACGAGCGCATCGAGTCCGGTGCGTTGTGGGCCTCGATCGCGGCGGCGGTCGTCATCGCGCTGCTCTCCACCGCCGTGGCCGCGTGGGCCGGACGACGGGCTCTGGCCCCGGTGGCGGTGATGGCGGCGACGGCGCGCGAGTGGGGGGCGCACGACCTGGATCGCCGGTTCGACCTCGGCCCGCCGACCAACGAGCTGCGGGCCCTGGGTCGCACCCTCGACGACCTGCTGGCACGGGTGCAGTCGGTGATCCTGGCCGAGCAGCGGTTGACCGCCGAGCTGGCGCACGAGCTGCGGACGCCGCTGACCGCCGTCTCGGCGACGGCGAGCGCGCTGTCCTCCGACCCCGAGCTCGGCGACGACGCGCGGGCCGACCTCGCCGCGATCCAGCAGGCGTGCCGTGAGATGGCCGCGACGGTGACCGGGTTGCTCGACCTCGCCCGTTCGGGCGCAAGCACGTGGACCGGCTCTGTGGACGCCACCGCACCCGACCTGGGCACGCTGCTGGACGAGCTCGTCCGCCGCCATCCTGCGAGGTCCCGGATCACGGTCACGACCGTCGACCAGGTCGTGGCGACCGCCCCCGCGGCGTTGATGGACCGCATCGTGTCGCCACTGCTCGACAACGCCCTGCGATGGGGCGAGCGGGTCGCCGTCCGCGTGTCGCGCGATGGCGACCTCGCCCTGGTCGTCGTGACCGACGACGGGCCCGGGTTCGGCGTCACGGAGGTCGAGGACGCCTTCGCGCCCGGGTGGAGCGGCGACGGTGGCTCGGGCCTGGGGCTGGCCCTCGCACTCCGGGTGGCCCGCACGACCGGCGGCGACGTCCGCGCCCGCACGGGGGTCGACGGCGGGGGCGGCGTCGTGGAGGTGACCCTGCCGGCGGTCCGGTGAGGCGGCCAACCGCACGCAGTCAGGTGGCATTCAGGTGAGCCGCACCATCGTGGCGGCGTGACCGCGATCCTCACCCCGCTCCTGGCCTCCCTCGGGCCCTGGTGGGCCGTCGCCCTGCTCGTCGCGGTGGTCTTCGCCGAGACGGGACTGATGGTCTTCGTGCTGCCCGGCGACTCGCTGCTCTTCGCTGCCGGTCTCCTGGTCGGCGCCGGCCGCCTGTCGGCTCCCCTCGTCGTGGTCATCGGCGCGTGCACCGTGGCCGCCGTGGCCGGCGACCAGGTCGGCTTCCGGGTCGGACGCCGCTGGGGCCCGCAGCTCGCCCAGCACCCGTCCGACACCCCGGTCGACCCGGGCGACCCGGGCGCCTCGCTGACGCACCGACTCGGCCGCCCGCTGCGGTGGCTCTGGTCGCCGCGCCACCTCGAGGCAGCCCGGTCGTTCTTCGACCGGCACGGACCCACCGCGGTCGTCTCGGCACGGTTCGTGCCCCTCGTGCGCACCTTCACACCCGCGGTCGCCGGTGCCTCGGGCATGCCGGCGTCCCGCTTCGGCGTCTACAACGTCGTCGGCGGGCTGGGTTGGAGCGCCGCGATGGTGGTCGCCGGCCGTCTGCTCGGCGGGGTCCCGCTTGTCGCCCACCACGTCGAGCTCGTCACCGTCGGCATCGTCGTGGCCTCGCTCGCCCCCGCGGCCCTCGGCTGGACCCGGCGGACGCGGGGCGGACCGCCCCGGTCCGCGACCGCGACCTCGATCCCGACCGAGCCGGCATCGCTGGCGTCGTCGACGGCGCACCCCTCCCGACGGGCCACCGGCGACGGGGGTGGCCCCGACTGGTGAGTCGCGACAGCATGACCTCCCCCGGACGTCGTCCGGGCCAACCCACCTCTCCGACCCTGGAGTCCTCGTGTTCGACCTGATCAACGGACTGCCCGTACACCCGCTCGTGGTGCACGCCGTCGTCGTCCTCCTCCCGCTCGCCGTGCTCGGCACCATCGCCATCGCGCTCGTCCCTCGTTGGCGCACCCGCTACGGCCACCTCGTCGTCGCGTGTGCGGCGGTCGCGACCGTCCTCGTCCCGGTCGCCACCTCGAGCGGCGAGGCCCTCGAGAAGCGCGTCGGTGACCCGGGCGAGCACGCCGAGCTGGGCGACCAGCTCATCTGGTTCGCGCTCCCGTTGCTCGTGCTCGTGCTCGCGCTCGTCGTCCTCGCGAGGCGGGCGGAGAAGAGCTCGCCGACGGGCGGCTCGACGGAGGAGCCCAGCCCGACCCCGGCAGGTGGACGGGGTCTCGTCACCGCCCTGGCCGTGCTCGCCGCGCTCGCCGCGGTCGCCACGGGCGTGCAGGTCTACCGCGTCGGCGACTCCGGTGCGCGGGCCGTGTGGGGCGACCAGGTCTCGAGTGCCCCTGCCCGCTGACGCGGTCGACGTCCGGGCCGACCCCTCCGACGTCACTGGCGCCCGCGGCCGCGGTGGCGCACCATGGAGCCTGTGAGGGCCGGCGAAGGCGGCGACGACACCGCGCCACGCGGCCAACTGGCGTGCGCCCCGTGGTGGGGGCCGCGCTCGCGGCGCTCATGGCCACCTACGCCGTCGACCTCGACACGGCCTGGGCCGCGCTGATGCAGATGTCGGAGACGGAGGGCGGCCTGTACCGGGCCGCACGCACGGTGCTGCGCCCGCCCGACGCCGGCGACGACCACGAGGCGGGGGCCTGACCGGCAGGTCGGCCAGCGCTATGCGTGCCCGACCTCACATCGGCGATGGCGCGGAACAGCCGTAACGCCTCGCGGTGAGGGCCGTTCCCCGCGTGTCCCCCACCATCTCGCAGACCCAGGCAGCCCAGATCGCGCAACGACTGCACTACCGCGGGCGGCCGCAGTTCCGCTTCCGGGCTGACGGGACGGTCGTGGGCAACGACATCAACCTCGTGGAGTGGGACGCGCTGGGCATCGAGATCTGGGAGTGCACGTCGGTGCAGGGCGAGCTCAGTGTCAGCCGACTGACGCAGCTCGAGGTCGAACCGGCCTGATCCCGCGGGCCGTGCGTGGTAGGGCGGGTGGGGCTCGAACCCACGACCCAAGGATTATGAGTCCTCTGCTCTGACCGACTGAGCTACCGCCCCTGAGCGCGTGCCCCGCGCTCGGCGGACACACCGCCGCGGTCGGGGTCATCCGCGTGGTGAGCGTACCGGTCGTCGGTGCCCGGTCTACGGCTGGTCGCTCGTCGCGCCGGACCTCGCGTCGTCGCGAGACGCCTCGGCCGCGGTGACGAACCAGGTCGCGATGGACGCCGTCACCGACCCGACGACGGCGATGCCGACGGCCATCAGCACGACCGCGACGACGCGACCGGTCGTCGTCACCGGGTACAGGTCGCCGTAGCCCACGGTCGTCACCGTCACCGCCGCCCACCACAGCGCGTCGCCGAAGCTGGTGATGAGGGCGTCGGGACGGTCCTGCTCGGCGTCCAGGACGGCGAGGGCGCCGAGCCCGACCGCGACGACGGCCGCGCCGACCACGGACGCCGTGACCCGGCCCGCGAGGGTGCCCGCGAATCCACGGTTGAGCATGCGGGCGAGCGCGAGGAGCCGCAGCAGTCGCAACGGCCGCAGCATCGGCAGCGCGACGAGGGCGACGTCGTACCAGTGCGTCAGCGCGTAGTGCCGTCGCGCCTCCGCGAGCCGGACCCGGACGGCGAAGTCGAGGGCGAACGCCGCCCAGACCGTCCACGACACCACGGTCAGCACGTCGTCGGCGGTGCGGTCGATGCCGGGGTCGAGGATCGGCCAGGCGTAGGCGACCAGGAACGCCAGGGCCAGCAGGATCAACGGGATCTCGGTACGGGACTCCCACCGTTGCACGCGTGACATGCCGACATCCTCGGGGCGGCGGCGTCCCACGTCACGACGGCGACTTCGGACGACGGGGCGCGATCCGGCAGGATCGGAGGCATGCCAACGCTCCAGGACCTCGACGCCGACGCCCTCGCCTCGTTCCGTGCCGCGAAGGAGGAGGAGTTCGCCGCGCTGAAGGCGCGCGGCCTCAAGCTCGACCTCACGCGTGGCAAGCCGTCGAGCGCCCAGCTCGACCTGTCCGACGCGCTGCTGACGCTGCCGACGACGACGAAGGACCGCAGCGGCGCCGACGTGCGCAACTACGGCGGCCTCGAGGGCCTGCCCGAGCTCCGCGAGATCTTCGCCGAGCTGCTGTGGGTCGAGACCGACCAGGTCGTGTGCGGCGGCAACTCGAGCCTGACCCTCATGCACCAGGTGCTCACCAGCCTGCTCCTGCACGGCGGCCCCGGCAGCGAGCGGCCCTGGAAGGACGAGCCCGCGCTGAAGTTCGTCTGCCCGGTGCCCGGCTACGACCGGCACTTCTCGATGCTGGCCGACCTCGGCATCGAGATGGTCACGGTGGACATGTTCGACGACGGCCCCGACGTCGACGCCGTCGCCGCGCTCGTCAAGGACGACCCGGCGGTCAAGGGCATCTGGATCGTGCCGACCTACGCCAACCCGTCGGGTGCGGTCGTCTCGGCCGAGGTGGCCGCCGCGCTGATGGCGATGCCCACAGCCGCGCCGGACTTCCGGATCATGTGGGACAACGCCTACGCCTTCCACCACCTCACCGAGGACGAGGCCAAGTCGGCCGACGCGCTGAGCCTCGCGGCGGCGTCCGGCCACCCCGACCGGCCGATCATGTTCGCCTCGACGTCGAAGATCACCTTCGCCGGCGCCGGCGTCTCCGTGGTCGCGGCTTCGGCGGCCAACAAGGCCTGGTACCTCAAGCACCTGGCCATGGCCTCGATCGGCCCCGACAAGATCAACCACCTGCGCCACGTCGAGTTCTTCGGCTCGGCCGACGGCGTGCGCGCCCACATGCGCAAGCACCGCGACATCATCGCGCCGAAGTTCGACGCCGTCGACGTCGCGCTCGGCACGGCCCTCGACGGCCTCGACGTCGCCGAGTGGACCAAGCCGACCGGTGGTTACTTCGTCAACCTCGACGTGCTCGACGGCACCGCGACCCGCGTCGTCGCGCTGGCCAAGGACGCCGGCATCGCGCTCACGCCGGCAGGCGCGTCGTTCCCGCACGGCCACGACCCGCGCGACCGCAACATCCGTCTCGCGCCGACGTTCCCGGTGCTGGAGGAGGTCGAGACGGCGATGGCCGGCGTGGCGACCTGCGTGGCGCTGGCGGCGGCCGAGAAGCTCAGCGGCGCCTGACCGACCACCCGCCCGTCGGGGTGCGTCCGGGTCGTCCGGGCGCACCTACGGTCGCTGGATGGGACGGATCCGCGTCGGCATCTCGGGCTGGAGCTACCCGCACTGGCGCGGCGACTTCTACCCGACGGGGCTGCGCCAGCGCGACGAGCTGGCCTACGCCGGCGAGCGGTTCGGCACGATCGAGGTCAACGGGTCGTTCTACTCGCTGCAGCGGCCGTCGTCCTACGCGACCTGGCGCGCCGCGGTGCCGGACGACGTACCGCTCGCCGTCAAGGGTGGCCGGTTCGTCACGCACCTGAAGAAGCTGCGGGACGTCGAGACGCCGCTGGCCAACTTCTTCGCCTCGGGCGTGCTCGCGCTCGGCGAGCAGCTGGGTCCGGTGCTGTGGCAGCTGCCGGAAACCCTGGCCTTCGACCGCGACCGGATGGCGACGTTCTTCGACCTGCTCCCCCGAAGCCACCGCGACGTCGCCGCGCTCGCGGCACGGCACGACGACAAGCTCGCCGACGACCGCGCGCTCATCACCACCGACCTCGATCGGCCTGTCCAGCACGTGCTGGAGTTCCGCCACCGCAGCTTCTGCGAGCAGGACGCGCTCGACCTGCTGCGCGAGCACGACGTCGGGTGCGTGGTCGCCGACACCGCAGGGCGGTGGCCGCAGGCCGAGGCCGTCACCAGCGACGTCGTCTACGTGCGCCTGCACGGCGACCGTGAGCTCTACCGGAGCGGCTACACGCCGTCGGCGCTCGACCGCTGGGCCGAGAAGTGCCGGGCCTGGGCCGCGGCGGGCGACGTCTACGTCTACTTCGACAACGACGGCGAGGGCCACGCCCCCCGCGACGCGCTGGCGCTGCAGACGCGACTGGAGCGCTGAGGCGGTCTCAGCCGGCGGCGTCGGTCGTGACGTCGTCGGGGTCGGGGTCGGGGTCGGTGGACTCGACCGGGTCGTCCTCGCCGGTCGAGTCGCTGGTGTCGTAGGTCGACGGGTCGACCGGGTCGTAGGCGCACTCGACCTCGGGGTTCTCGGCGCTGGCGACCTTCGGCTTGCCCGGCTTCGGCGGCGGCGGGTAGAGGGCGTTCTGCACCGCGGCCTGCATCCACTCGAAGTCGGGGTTGCTCGACGAGAAGTTCTCCGAGGGGCGGAAGACGACCGAGCGGGTCTTGCCGTCCTTGACCCGCAGCATCAGCTGCACGAAGTCGCGCGCGATCTTGCGCGGCACGTCGGTGTAGACGATCTCCTTGCCGGCCTTGACGATGTCGATGTAACGCGTCAGGAGCGTGGTCGGGTCGGCGGCGTCGATGATCGCGTTGATGGTGCAGCGCTGGCGGTCCATGCGCTGGTAGTCGTCGGACTTCCAGCGGCCGCGGGCGAACCAGAGGGCGTGGAAGCCGTCGAGCTCCTGGTCGGGACCGGGCTGGATGTAGCCCGTGGGCGGGATGCCGCGGTCGGTGTCGCCGTTGATCGCGACCGGCTGGTTGACGTTGACCGTGATGCCGCCGAGGGCGTCGACGACGGTCTGGAACCCCTTCAGGTTCACCAGCAGGTAGTAATCGACCGGGACGCCGAGGCTGCCCTCGACCGCCTGCTTGACGGCGTCGGCGCCCTCGTTGTCGCTGTCGCCGAGGATGCCCGGGTGCAGCACCGGCACCTGGCTGTAGATGGCGTTGAGCATGTCGAAGCCGGGGTCGCCCTGGCCGGTCTGGTAGCCGTCGGGGTAGACGTCGTGGAGCGGGGAGTCCTCGGGGAACTGCGCGTACATCATGTTGCGGGGCAGGCTGAACATCACGGTGCGACCGGTCTTGGTCTCGATGCTGGCCAGGATGACCGTGTCGGTGCGGATGCCCTCGCGGCCCTCTCCCCCGTCGCCCCCGAGCAGCAGGACGTTGACGCGGTCCTGGCCGGCCCACGGGTCCTCCGCGGTGACGCCCTCGGGCGTGGTGGCGCTCTCGACGTTCTCGGGAAGCACCTCCTCGACGCCGTCGGCGGTGACCAGGGCGTACTGCGCGGCGCGGACGACGGGGACCGCACCGACCACGACCAGCAGGGCGACGAGCGCGTTGCCGATCACGGTGTGCGAGCGGGGCCGCTCGCGCGGGCGCAGGAGCCGGTAGGAGGTGAAGACGATGAACGCCCAGACCACCAACGCGACCACGATCGCGACCGTGGCGGCGCGCACGAGTCCGGGGTTGAGCGCGAAGTCGAGGGCGTTCTCGAGGCCGCGACCGAAGTACCACACGAGGCCCCCGATCGAGCCGAGCCAGACCAGCAGCACCAGCGCGCCGAGCCAGCGTCGTCCGGCGATCAGGTACCCGGTGCCGGGCACGAACGCTCCGAGCGTCGTCAGGCCGAGCGTGCTGCCGAGGCCCTTCGCGCGGCGCCGTGTGCGCTGGGCCCGGGCACCTCCGCGCCCGCGCAGCTTGAGCTGCGGGAACCTCGAGGAGCGCTCGGCCCGTCGGGAGCCGACGGGTCGGCCGGACTCGGCGGCGTCGAGCACCTCGTCGGTCATCGGGTGTGGTCGTCCCTCGGCTCGGTGGCAGGCAGGCATCCCGGCCTCCGGCCGGCGCCTCAGGATAACCCCCGGGACCTGAGGACACCCGTTCTTCGCCGCCGTCGACCGCCGCTCGGCTACCGGTCGGGGTCGTGACGAAGGACGTCGCCGGTCGGCGGGGCCGATCGATCGAGCGAGCCGAGGTTGCCGAGGATCGCCGCGGTCGGCGGCAGCACGGCCGCGACGACGCTCATCACGACCGCGGCCGTCGTGCTCCAGAACCGCACCACGTTCCAGGCCAGCAGGATGAGCACGACGCAGGTGCCCATGAGGGCGAAGTAGGTTCTCTTGCGGGTGGAGGACTCCACCCCTCGACGCTACTCCCGCCCCGGAGCACCCATGCCGCTCGGTCGCACCATCCCGGCCCTGCCGGTCACCGCGGTGAGCAGGGCGGTCGCGACCTATGCCGACCGGCTGGGCTTCACCGTGGTGCACCTCGATCCCGACGGGTTCGCGATCGTCGTCCGCGACGGCGCCGAGATCCACCTCTGGCAGGCCGGCGACACCGGGTGGCGGCGCCGTCCGGCCGACCAGCTCGCAGCCGCCCCGGTGCGCACGGGGGCCGAGGACTTCATCGCCGGCACCGCGAGCTGCCGCATTGCGTGCGACTCCCCCGCCGAGGTCGACGCGCTGCACGCCGAGCTGGCCGCGGCCGGCGTCCTGCACCCGGCCGACCCGGGCGCGGCCGTCGATACCGACCACGGGACCCGCGAGGTCAACGCGCTCGACCTCGACGGCAACCTGCTCACCTTCTTCGCTGCCTCGACGGGGGGCTAGCCGGGGTCACCCGCGCAGGTGCAGGCAACGACGGCGGTGCAGTGCGATCGTGAGGGCGGCGCCGAGCGCGCCGAGGTCGGGCGGTGGCCCCTGAGTCGGAGCGGAGAGCCGGATGCCGTTGTGGCTGCAGGCGGGGGCGTGGGCGCTCCTGGGCGGTGGGGCCCTGCTCGCCGGCGCGCTGGTGGCCTGGTTCGTGACGGTGCCCCAGCGGGTGGTGGCCACGGTGATGGCCTTCGGGGCCGGCGTGCTCATCTCGGCCCTCGCCTTCGACCTCGTCGACGAGGCGGAGCAGACGGGGGGGCTGGGCGCGACCGTCGCCGGCTTCCTGGTCGGCGCGGTGAGCTACCTGATGGCCGACGTCGCGCTCGCGCGACGCGGCGCGGCACACCGCAAGCGCTCCCAGGACCAGCAGCCCTCGGAGGACGAGCAGCAGGGCAGCGGGGCGGCGATCGCGGTCGGCGCGCTGATGGACGGCGTCCCCGAGTCCGTCGTCCTCGGTGTGTCCCTGCTGGGCGGGGGTGGGGTCGGGGTGCCCGTGCTGGCGGCGGTCTTCATCTCCAACCTTCCCGAAGGGTTGTCGAGCGCAGCCGGCATGAAGCGGGGTGGACGCTCGGCCCGCTACGTGTTCACGGTCTGGGGCGGCATCGCGGTGCTCAGCGGCGTCGCCGGCGCGCTCGGCGCATTGCTGCTCGAGGACGCGAGCCCGGAGACGATCGCGGTGATCACCGCCTTCGCCGCCGGCGCGATCCTCACCATGATCGCCGACACCATGATCCCCGAGGCGTTCGAGCGGACCCACCTCTACGCCGGGATCGTCACCGCTCTCGGCTTCCTCACCGCGTTCGTCATCGGGCGGTGGTGAGCCGGCCCGCACAGCGCAACAGCCCCCGACCTGCGGTGCAGGTCGAGGGCTGTCGGACGGTGCTCCCCCGGTTGGACTCGAACCAACGACATCCTGATTAACAGTCAAGCGCTCTGCCAACTGAGCTACAGGGGAATGTGCGGGTCATACGTTAGCAAGCCCGACGCCGGACGCGGAATCGGGATACGCCGTCGGCGTCGGCGACCGGCGTCAGTCGATCCCGACCTCGAGGCGGGCCGCGGCGAGAGCCTCGGCCGCGGCCAGGCGGACGGCGGGATCGTCGGGGTCGACGTCGTCGTCGAACTCGTAGACCCAGGTCAGGTCGGCGGCCCGGCCGGGTGGACGACGGGCGATCACCCGGACGCCGCGGCGCCCGGCGAGCGGCACGTGCCGCTGGTAGACGACGGAGGCCGTGACCCGCTCGCGGATGAGCTGCACGAGTCGGTGCGGGCGGTCGACGTCGTCGATCACGTACGTGTGCTCGGGCCGGGTCGCGCCCCACGAGCCGACCTCGCTGAGGCGCAGGGTGCTGGTCTCGGTGTCCCAGTCGGCGGCCTCGACCTGTTCCCACGGGACGCGCTCGGGGGCGTAGAACGCGTCGCGGGTGCCGCCGATCGTGACGCCGTCGGTGGTGGTGGCCCAGGCGAGGAGCCGCTCGCCGGGGGCGACGTCGAGGTCGGGCCGCACGACGCGGCGCAGGCCCCTCACGACTCGCTCGTCATGCGGTCGCGGAGCAGTCGACGGTGCTGCTCGAGAGCGGCGAGCTCGCCGAACATCCGGTTGTACTCGCTCGCGTGCTCGACCGGGTTGGTGCGCTGCAGGCGCGACTTCACCTCGGCGATGCGGCGCGAGGTGGTCAGCTCGAGCAGCTTGAAGACGTAGAGCCTGACGTAGGCGGCGTCGGGCTCCCTCATCAGCGGCTCGACGGCGAGGGCGCTGATGACCGACGAGACGGCGGGGTCGGTGGCGGCCTCGCGCAGCCGGGCGACCCAGCCCGGGTCGTCGGCGCCGGCCACCGTGCCGCCGGCCGCGGCCACGAGCTCCCACACCGCGCGGTAGGTCGGGTGGGTGAAGTCGTTGGTGCCGATGTCGGCCGTGGTGCGCCCGATCGCGATGGGGTGCTGCAGCACCAGCTTGAGGGTCTCGCGCTCGACCGAGAAGCGCGGGTCGCGCAGGTCGGGCACCGCGTTGCGCGGCCGCTCGGCGCGGGCCGGCTCGGGGGCGGCGTCGGGACGGCGTCCGGAGGCCCGGCGCACCTCGGTGCGCGCCTCCTCGACGTCGGCGCCGACCATCGAGGCGAGCTCGCGCGCGAAGGCGTCGACCTTCGACCTGTCGCGCACGCTCGAGACGAGCTTGGCGCCGGCGCGCAGCGCGTCGACGCGACCGTCGGCGCGGTCGAGGTCGAACTGGCTGACGACGTTGTCGAGCACGAACCGGTAGAGCGGCACCCGGCGGGCGACGAGGTCGCGGACGGCGGCGTCGCCGTCGCGCAGCCGGAGGTCGCACGGGTCGAGGCCCTCGGGCTGGACGGCGACGTAGGTCTGCGAGACGAACTTGGCATCGCCCTCGAAGGCCTTGAGGGCGGCCTTCTGCCCGGCGGCGTCGCCGTCGAAGGTGAAGATCACCTCGCCGCGGAACTCGTCGTGGTCGTGGAGGAAGCGCCGCAGCACGCGCGTGTGGTCGTCGCCGAAGGCGGTGCCGCAGGAGGCGACGGCGGTGGTGATGCCGGCGAGGTGGCAGGCCATGACGTCGGTGTAGCCCTCGACGACGACGGCCTGGGAGGACTTGCCGATGGAGGTGCGGGCGAGGTCGATGCCGTAGAGCACCTGGCTCTTCTTGTAGAGCGGGGTCTCGGTGGTGTTGAGGTACTTGGCGTCGCTGCGGTCGTCGTCGTAGAGGCGCCGCGCGCCGAAGCCGATGGTCTGTCCGCCAGGCTCGCGGATGGGCCACAGGAGCCGCCCGCGGTAGCGGTCGTAGAGCGAGCGGCCCATGCGGGCGAGGTCGACGACGGTGAGCTCCTCGGAGGTGAAGCCCCGACCCCGCAGGTGTCGCACGAGCGCCTCGCCGTCGCGCGGCGCGTAGCCGATGCCGAAGTGCTCGGCCGCGGCCTGGTCGAAGCCGCGCTCGGTGAGGAACTGGCGCGCCGCGACGGCGTCGGCGCCTCCGAGCTGCTCGGCGTAGAACTCCTGCGCGGCGCGGTTGGCCTCGACGAGGCGCTGCCGCGGCGGGCCCTTGGGCCGCTCGTAGTCGCCGCCCTCCTCGCGCCGCAGCTGGACGCCGGCCTTGTCGGCCAGCCGCTCGATCGCCTCGGCGAACCCGAGGCCGTCGATCTTCATGATGAAGGTGACGACGTCGCCGCCCTCCTGACAGCCGAAGCAGTGGAAGAACCCGCGCTGGGTGTTGACGTTGAACGACGGCGTCTTCTCGTCGTGGAAGGGGCACAGGCCCTTCATCGACCCGCCGCCGGCGTTGCGGAGCGTGACGTACTCGCCGATCACGTCGTCGATGCGGACCTTCTCGCGAGTCGCTGCGATGTCCTCCTCGCGGATCCGGCCTGCCACGCACCGATCCTACGGGCGGCCCCGGACGGTCAGTAGCGCCCGGTCATCCGGTTGTGGAGTTCCTCGCCGGCGGCGTAGCGGTGCAGCTGCTCGCGGACGACGCGGTGGGCCCGCGGCCACATGGCCGAGCTCAGCCCGCCGACGTGCGGGGTGACGAGCAGGCCGGGTGCCTCCCACAGCGGGTGGTCGGCCGGCAGCGGCTCGGGGTCGGTGACGTCGAGGGCGGCGGTGATGCGCCCCGTGCGCAGCGCGGCCAGCAGGTCGTCGGTGACCACGACGGCTCCGCGCGCGACGTTGACCAGCAGCGCGCCGTCGGGCAGGCGGTCGAGGAACGCGGCGTCGACCAGGCCCCGGGTCTCGTCGGTGAGCGGGCAGACCAGGACGACGACGTCGGCGTCGGGCAGCAGGTCGGGCAGCTCGTCGAAGCCGTGCACGGGCCCGTCGTCAAGCACGCGCGCGGTGCGGGCCACCCGCACCACCGTGGTCTCGAACGGCAGCAGCCGGGCCTCGATGGCGCGCCCGATCGCGCCGTGGCCCACGACCAGCACCCGGCGGTCGGCGAGCGAGGTGCGCCACCCGCCGGCCCAGGCGTGGCGTGCCTGGCCGCGCACGTGCTCGGGGATGCCCCGCAGCGACGACAGCACCAGGGTCAGCGCGAGCTCGGCGGTCGAGGCGTCGTGGATGCCGCGGCCGTTGCACAGCGTGACGCCGTCGGGCAGGTGCGGCAGCACGTTGTCGACGCCGGCGGTGAGGGTCTGCACGACCTCGAGCGAGCTCATGCGGGCCAGCACGTCGGTCACCTCGTCGCCGAGCCGGTACGGCGGCACGTAGAACCGGACGTCGCCCACCGAGTCGGGCACGTCGCCGTCGACCGGGTCGACGACCTCGTAGCGCAGCGACGTCGGCACGTCGCCCAGCTCGGCGGGGTCGAACGGCAGCCACACGAGTCGGTCGGTCACGTCGACGAGCCTAGGAGGCGTGCGTGCCGGGCGACCGCGGAGGCGTCGGTGAGCGAGGCGACCTGGTCGACGACGACGCGCAACCGGGCGGCGTCGTCGGCGGCGTCGCGCCAGTCGTCGGCGAAGGGCCGGTCGAGGGCGTCGGGGCCGCGGTCGAGCAGCACCCCGACCAGCTCGGCGAGCAGCTCGCGCTGGTGCTCGAGGGCGGCGACGCGGTCGGCCGCCTGCATCACGTAGTGGGCGGCGATGCCCTTGAGCACGGCGATCTCGAGCAGGGTCTGCTCGGGCAGCACCAGGTCGGCGCGGTAGCGCACGAACGGTCCGGGCCCGGCCGCGAAGGTCGCCTGCTGGACGTCGCCGCAGAAGCGGCCGATGAGGTCGCTGGTGAGGTTCTTGAGCTCGGCGAGGTGACGTCGGCTGCCGTCGTAGGTCGTCGTGGGCCAGCTGTCGACCGCGCACAGCGCGTCGAGCGCGTCGTCGAGGGCGTCGTCGGCGGCGTCGGGCAGGTACCAGTGTCGCAGGGTCTCCCAGACCGCCGCACGGTCGAGCGTGGTGAGGTCGAGGCGGCCGGCGACGACGCCGTCCTCGACGTCGTGCACGGAGTAGGCGACGTCGTCGGCGAGGTCCATCACCTGCGCCTCCAGGCAGCGGCGGCGCTCGGGCGCGGCCCCGCGCATCCACGTGAAGACGGCCAGGTCGTCGTCGTAGACGCCGAACTTCGCGGCGTCTGGCCCCTCGCCGGCGCGCACCCACGGGTACTTCGTGCAGGCGTCGAGGGTGGCCCGGGTGAGGTTGAGGCCGACCGAGGCGTCGCCGTCGAAGGTCTTGGCCTCGAGGCGGGTGAGCAGCCGCAGCGTCTGCGCGTTGCCCTCGAAGCCGCCGCACGCGCCGGCGACGTCGGCCAGGGCGCGCTCGCCGTTGTGCCCGAACGGCGGGTGGCCGAGGTCGTGGGCGAGCGCCGCGGTCTCGGCGATGTCGGGCTGGCTGCCGAGCGCGCGCGAGAGGTCGCGGGCCACCTGGGCGACCTCGAGCGAGTGGGTGAGCCGGTTGCGCACGAAGTCGTCGGACTGCGGACCCACGACCTGGGTCTTGGCGGCCAGTCGCCGCGACGACGCCGCGTGCACCACGCGCGCCCGGTCGCGCTCGTAGGGCGTGCGCACCGGGGCGTCGACGCGCTTCGGCGGCTCGACGACGACACGCTCGGCGTCGGCCTCGTCGTACAGCGCGTCGGCGTCGTGGTGCGGGCTCGTCGGGCTCATCGGGGCCAGCGTAGGGACGCGCACCGACGCCGCGGAGCCAGGGACCCGTCGCGTAGCCCGAACGTGTCATGCGCGGGGTCGGCGCGTTGCCTAGCGTGCCGCCATGCGACGTCTGCTGGCCGCCCTCGTGACCCTCGCCTGCTCCGCCACGCTGCTGGCCGCGCCGCCGGGGGCCGACGCCGGCCCGCCCGGTCGCTGGACGACGGTCACCGGCGCCCCGGCCGACCTCGGCATCATCATGCGACCCGGCACGGTCCGCACCGCCGACGGCCTGCTGCACGTCGTCTACGGGCGCAAGGACGCGACGAGCTCGTACTCGATCCGCCACGTCGCCCTCACCGACACCGGCGCCACCCGCTACGCCAGCACGGTCGTCTCCGACTGGGACACCCTGACCCGTGACCCGCGGATCGTGAGCACGCCGACCGGGCTGCGTGTGGTCTTCAGCGGGTTGCGCAACGGTGACACGTTCGACCCCTACACCAGCGGCGCCGTCTCCTACGCGACCTCCGACGGCACCGGCGCCGCCTGGACGCTGCAGAGCACCTACCTCAGCGACTCGACGAGTGCCTACGCCGACTACGGCCTGGGCGCGGTGACCATGTCGGACGGTTCGACGTTCGTCGCCTGGGCGCTCAACAACGTCGTCCGCTACGCCGACAAGGTCGTCGCCGACCCGCGCGCGCCCGAGGAGGACGCGTCGTTCTCGCTGTCGGGCGGCACCAGCGTGTACGACGTCGAGGTGGCCCGCGTGCCCGGCACCGACCAGGTGTGGCTGTCGTGGTTCGCGCTCAGCTCGACGACGCCGGGCGAGCGCGGCGTGTTCGTGCGCCAGGTCTCCCCGGCGCTCGGCCCGATCCGGCGGGCGCCGCAGTCGGTCACGCGCTACGCCGGCACCGACTACGCCACGCAGTTCTCGAGCGCCCCGGCCCTCGTCGCCCGAAGCAGCGGCCCGGTCATCGCCTACCCGGTCGGCTACCCCAACCGCACGCGGATCGCGGTGTGGCGCGTCGGCGCACCCTCGGTCACCTACCTGCCGGCCAGCCCCGACGGCCGCCTGGTCGATCTCTCGGTCGGCGCGGGCGACCGCCTGTGGGCGGCCTGGGCGTCGGGCCAGACGGTGCGCGCCTCACGCAGCAACCCGGCCGGCACCGCCTGGGGCGCACCGGTCGCGCTCGGCAGCGTGCGCGTCGACGGCAACCCGAGCACGTGGAGCGTCGACGTCGCGGCCGACGGCGGGCCCGCCGACGTCGTCGTCGGCACCAGTCGTCAGCTCGTGCACCAGCGCGTGCTGCCGGGCCTCACGCTCGGCGCCAGCCCCAGGTCGTGGGACGGCGACCGCCGCCGGCGGGTGCAGTTCCGCGCCACCGACGCCGGAGCGCCGGTGGGCGGCGTCGTCGTGCTGGCCCGCGGCCAGCGCTGCACGACCAACGCGACCGGCACCTGCCGCATCCGCTTCGGCCGGTCGGGGCCGCGGCGTTTCACGGCGACGGCGGTCAGGGCCGGCTACACGAAGGCCGCGGCCGGGTTGCGGGTGCTCCAGTAGGCGCCCTGGCCTACCGGGGCTCGGCCACTCTCGCGCCCGGCGTCGCCTGGTCGGCCTCGACCGAGATCACGAAGCCGTCGCCGTGGGTCGTCACGCCGGTCACGACGGCCTGCTCGACGGCGTCGACGGCGTACTCGCGCCGGACGACGAGCGGGTCGCGGCGCAGGTCCTTCACGAGCGCGACGGCGAGACCGATCATCACCAGCAGGAACGGCACCGCGGCGACGATGGTGATGGTCTTGAGCCCGTCGAGCGCCGTCTCGCCGCCCGCGAGCAGCAGCACGGCGGCCACGGCCCCGGTCGCGCAACCCCAGAAGATCACGTTGAGCCGCTTCGGCTCGTCGGTGCCGCGCTCGGAGAGCGTGCCCATCACGATCGAGGCGGCGTCGGCGCCGGAGACGAAGAAGATGCCGACGAGCACCATGACGACGATGCTGGTGAGCGTCGCCCACGGCAGCTGGTCGAGGGTGCCGAACAGCTGCGACTCGGAGGCGCCCTCACCGAAGATGTCGACGCCGGTCTGCTGCAGGTCGATCGCCGTCCCGCCGAAGATCGCGAACCACACCAGGCTGACGACGCTCGGCACCAGCAGCACGCCCGTGACGAACTGACGGATCGTGCGACCGCGCGAGATCCGGGCGATGAACATGCCGACGAACGGCGTCCACGACACCCACCAGGCCCAGTAGAAGACGGTCCAGGTCTGCAGCCAGGCGTCGACGTCGGCACCCTCGGCGCCGGTCCGGCCGATCATCATCGGCAGGTCGCCGGCGTAGCTGCCGATCGCGGTCGGGAGCAGGTTGAGGATGAACACCGTCGGGCCGACGACGAAGACGAAGAGGGCGAGCCCGATCGCGAGCACCATGTTGATGTTCGACAGCCACTGGATGCCCTTGGCGACCCCGGAGACCGCCGACAGCACGAAGGCGACGGTGAGCCCGGCGATGATCGCGACGAGCACCGCGTTGCCGACCTCGCCGATGCCGGCCACGATCTGCAGGCCGCTGCTGATCTGCACCGCACCGAGGCCGAGCGAGGCGGCCGAGCCGAAGAGCGTGGCGAAGATGGCCAGCATGTCGATCACCTGGCCGGCCGGACCGTGCGCGCGGCGTCCGAGGAGCGGCTCGAAGGCTGCCGAGATGAGCTGCGGCCGGCCCTTGCGGTAGACGCCGTAGGCGATCGAGAGACCGACCACGGCGTAGATGGCCCACGGGTGGAAGGTCCAGTGGAACATCGTGTGCGACAGCGCGTGCTGGGCCGCCTCGGCGTTGCCGGCCGGGCCGGTGCCCGGCGGCGGCTCGGCGAAGAAGGCCAGCGGCTCGGCCACGCCGTAGAACATCAGGCCGATGCCCATGCCCGCGCTGAACATCATCGCGATCCACGAGATCGTGCGGAACTCCGGCTCCTCGTCGTCACGTCCGAGCGGGATGCGCCCGAAGCGGCCGAGGGCGAGCCAAAGCACGAAGACGACGAACCCGGTCGCGGTCAGCACGAAGAGCCAGCCGAGGCTGTCCATCACCCAGGTGAGCGCGTTGGTCGACGCCGAGGCGAGCGAGTCGGTGTCCACGAAGCCCCAGACGATGAACCCGAGCGCGAAGAGGGCCGGGACGGCGAACACGACCCGGTCGATGCCGCTCCTGGCCGGTGCGGTCGGCTCGTCGACGGACGCGTGGGGCGAATCGTCGAGGGCCGCGTCGAGGGCCGGGTGTGGCGTGTTCAGCTCGCTCGCGTCGATCGTGGATGGGCGTCGGGTCTCGGGTCGGTCGTCTTGCAATGTCACTCAGTAGCCCTATCGGACTAGCCCGAACGGGTCAAGCCGCGCTCGGGTCCGTCGCGCTTGGGGCGTCGGGTTGGTGTGTGGATCGTCACGGGCGTTGCTTGCTTGCCGTCTCGAGGACTGACGTGCGTGGTCGGGTTGGCCGCGCGCGGTAGCACGCCGCGTCTCGGCCTCAAGGACCAATCCGTTCGTCGTGCTGTATCACGGTTTTGGGAATTGGTCCTTGACCCCGAGCCTCTCGCGGCGTGCTCGTCCGGCGCGTGCGGTGGCGCCTCCGCAAGCTCCGGCGCACCGCCCGCCGAATGCGCGGCCAGCGGAGGGAACCCGAGCCGGATTCGGGCCGAGTCAATATCGAGCATACGTTCGAATCCGTGATATCATGGCCTATGGCCACCGCGACAAAGACAAGCAGCGATCCGCTGCTCGTTGCCGTGCGTAGCCGTCGCCTCGCCGAGGCCGACGCACAGGTCGAGACCCTGAAGTCCGTGCTCGCGTGGGCTGAGCGGAACGAGGCCACCTCGGACGAGGTCGTCGTGCTGCTGCAATCGATCGAACGTCCTTTGCACCTGGCCGGTCCGGGTGCGCCGGCGGTGCCGGAGTACGCCGCGCTCGACCTCGCCCTCTCGCTCGGGATGTCGACCGACGCCGGGCTGACCTACCTCGGTCGGGCACTCGAGCTGTGTCACCGGCTCCCGCGGTTGTACCTGCGGGTGGTCAAGCACGAGGTCGCGCTGTGGCGGGCGTTCAAGATCGCTGACGCGACCATGAGCCTGTCCGAAGCGGCGGCGTGGCACGTCGACCGGTTCATCGCACCGGTCGCGGACCGGTGCTCGTTCGCCCAGCTCGACCGCACCGTCGACGCGGCCCGGGCCGAGCACGACCCCGCCGATGCTGAGGCCCGACGGTTGGCGGCCTTGGAGGACCGACGCGTCACCGTGTACCTCGCGGGTGCGACCACCGACGGCACCGTCGACGTCGTCGCCACGTTGGACACCGCGGACGCGGTCGATCTCGAGCACGCTCTGCGCGACGGCGCCCAGACGTTGGCCGACCTCGGTTCCACCGAGACGTTGGACGTCCGACGCTCGCAAGCCCTCGGAGAGATGGCCCGCACCCAGTTGTCGTTGGACTTCGACACCAGCGGTGGTGGTCGTGGGGTGACGATCTACGCCCACCTCGACGCGGTGAATCCGGACCTGCCGGGACTGCTCGACAACACCCAGACCCCGCTCCTCGTCCACCAGGTCCGCGAATGGTGCGAAGCCGCCGGCACCAAGGTCACCGTCAAGCCGGTCATCGACCTCGCCGAACCAGCCGAGACACCCGCCTACCGACCCAGTGATGCGATCCGTGAACGCGTCACGCTCCGCGACCGGTGCTGCGTCTTCCCCGACTGCACCCGACGCCGGGTCGACCTCGACCACATCGTTCCGTTCGAGTCCGGCGGCGTCACCGCGACCTGGAACCTCGCCCTGCTCTGCCGCAGGCACCACCGCGCCAAGACCCACGGCCACTGGTCCTACCGGATGATCGAACCAGGCCTCTACACCTGGACCAGCCCCACCGGCACCGAGAAGACCGTCGACCGCAGGCCACCACCCAGCACCCACACCCGCCGACATCCCTGACCACCCCCACCAGCCCCGCGCACGACGTGAGCGGGGCTACCGGCGCGCCCGAGGTCGGCTCAGCGCGTCTGCTCCTCCAGCAGCTCGATCACGTGCCGGTAGTCGTAGCCGGTGGCCCTGGTCATGCCGATCTCGCAGGTGCGGTTGCACGAGGCGTGGGCGGCGGCGTCGACCTCGCGGACCTCGCGCGCCTCGGCCGCGGTGGCTGACGCCGTCAGCTCGGGGTGCAGCATGCCGCGGTCGCCGGCGAAGGCGCAGCAGCCCCAGTCGACCGGCACGTGCACCTCGTCGGCGACGGCGCCCGCGACGGCGCGCAGGGCGTCGTCGGCACCGAGCTGGGTCGACGAGCAGGTCGGGTGGAGCGACAGGCTCGGCAGCCGGGTGCCCTCGGGCAGTAGCGGCAGCACGCGGTCGGCGACGAACGAGACGGCGTCCTGGACGACGACCCGCAGGCCCGAGTCGCGCAGCAGCCCGAGGTAGCCCTCGGTGCAGCTGGTCGCGTCGCTGATCACCACGACCTCGCGGTTGCCGCAGAGCGCGGTGAGGGCGGCGACGACCTTGTCGCGCATGACCGCGTGGCCCTGCGGCAGGCCCTTCGATGACCACGGGGTGCCGCAGCACAGCGCGTCGACCCCGGGCGGGACGACGAGCCGCAGGCCGACCCGCTCGCACAGGCGCTGCAGCGCGGCCTGCACGCCGTCGCCGTCGCCGGCGGGGCCGAACATCGAGCCCACGCAGGCAGGCAGGTAGAGCGCGTCGGCGGCGTCGACGTCTGCCGGTCGACGAGCCTCGGTGGCACCGGTGCTGCGACGACGCCCGCCGCGGGGCAGGTCCGGCGTCCAGCGGGGAACGGCGTCGTCGCCGAGGATGCGCCGTCCGGCGTCGGTGGTACGGGTGACGAGCGACTCGGGTGCCTTCGAGGCCAGGGTGAGCGCGACCGCTCCCCCGCGCGAGACCGTCGACCAGTGCTTGGCCGCGCCGGTCCAGGCCTTCGTCTCGACCCGGCCGTGGTCGCCCTTGCGCAGGCGCTTGACGAGGTCACCGGTGTTGATGAGCACTGGGCAGGCCGTCTGGCACATGCCGTCGGCGGCGCAGGTGTCGAGGCCGTCGTAGGCGTAGGCCTCGTCGAGCTCGTCGGCGAGGACGTCGTCACCGGCCCGCCGGGCACTTTCGGCGGCACGGCGTCCGACGATGCGCTGCCGGGGGGTGAGCGTGAGGTCGCGCGAGGGACACACCGGCTCGCAGAAGCCGCACTCGACGCAGCGGTCGACCTCCTGCTCGACCTGCGGGTGCAGCTTCACGTGGCGCAGGTGCGCGCGCGGGTCGTCGTCGAGGATGACGCCGGGGTTGAGCACGCCGGCGGGGTCGAGCAGGCGCTTGGTCTCGCGCATGACGTCGTAGAGCTCGTCGCCGTACTGCCGTCGGACGTAGGGCGCCATCACGCGGCCGGTGCCGTGCTCGGCCTTGAGCGAGCCGCCGTGGCCGAGCACGAGGTCGACCATGTCCTCGGTGAAGCCGTGGTAGCGCTCGAGCTGCTCGTCGGACTCGAAGCGGTCGGTGAGCATGAAGTGGACGTTGCCGTCCTTGGCGTGGCCGAAGATGACGCTGTCGCGGTAGCGGTAGCGATCGAACAGCCCGATGAGCGACTCGCAGGTGTCGGCGAGCCGGTCGACCGGGACGACGACGTCCTCGAGCAGCGCGGTGGTGCCCGACGGGCGAGCGCCGGCGACCGAGGCGTAGAGGCCCTTGCGCAGCTTCCACAGCCGGGCGCGGCCCGTCGACTCGGGGTCGAGGACGGCGGGGGCCACCAGCGGCAGCCCGGCCAGCGTGCGGTCGCCGACGCGGGCCAGCTCGGCCAGCTCGGCGGCGGTGTCGGCCTGGTACTCGACCAGCAGCCCGGCCTGGGTGGTCACGTCGAGGCCGCGCACCTGAGCGGGCGCGTCGGCGAAGGACTGACCGACGCGCAGCGACGTCGCGTCGAGCAGCTCGAGCGTGGCCGCGCCGGTGGCGACGAGCTCGGGCAGCGCCCGGTTGGCCTCGGCGAGCGAGCCGAAGACCGCGAACGCCGACGACACGTGGGCCCGCACCGGCACCGTTCGGAAGGTGGCCTCGGCGACGAAGGCCAGGGTGCCCTCGCTGCCGATGACGAGGCGGGCCAGGATCTCGGCCGCGGAGTCGAAGTCGAGGAAGGCGTTGACGCCGTAGCCCATGGTGTTCTTCATCGCGAACTGCCGCTCGATGGTCGCGACCGACGCGGGGTTGCCGCGCACCCGGTCGCGCAGGCGGAGCAACCCCTCGTGCACCCCGGGCTCGAGCGCCCGCAGGCGCTCGTCGGCGTCGGGCGCGCCGGTGTCGACGACGGTGCCCGACGGCAGCACCAGCACCATCGACTCGAGGGTGCGGTAGGTGTTCTCGACGGTGCCGCAGGCCATGCCGCTGGAGTTGTTGGCGACGACGCCGCCGACCGTGCACGCCCCCTCGCTCGCCGGGTCGGGGCCGAGACGGCGGCGGTAGGGGGCGAGCCGGGCGTTGACCTGGCGGAGCGTGAGCCCGGGCTGCACGCGCACGCGGGCGCCGTCGTCGAGCACCTCGAGGTCGCGGAACCGGGCCCGGACGTCGACCAGCACGCCGTCGGTGACGCCCTGGCCCGACAGGCTGGTGCCGCCGGAGCGGAGCGTGAGTGGGACGCCGAGGCTCGACGTCGCACGCATGAGGCCGGCCACGTCGGCGGCGTCGCCCGCCACGACGACGGCCTGCGGGGTGAGCAGGAAGTGCGAGGCGTCGGCCGCGCGCGCGTGACGATCGAGCGCGCCGACGCGGACGTCGGCGGGATCGGCGACGGCGGCCCGGAGGGTCTCCAGCAGGGATGGCGGCACGGGCACCTCTCGATTGTCTAGCAAGTACACCGAGCGTACCTGATGGACTAGGGTGGCGTCGTGCCCCGCCTCCAGGTCGTCTCGGTGGTCGACGCGATCGCCGACGATCTCCGCGCGCGCATCCTGCGCGGCGAGCTGGAGCCCGGCACCGCCCTGACCGAGGCCGACATCGCGAGCACCTACGAGGTGGCCCGCCCCACCGGCAAGGCCGCCACCGAGCAGCTCGTGCGCGACGGCCTCCTGGTGCGCGGCAACCACCGCTCGGCACGCGTCGTCGAGCTCGGACCCGACGACGTCCGCGACATCTACCGCACCCGGGCCCACCTCGAGCGGGAGGTGCTGCGGCGTCTCGCGCGCGAGCGCACCGACGTCCCCGCGGCCCGGGCCGCCAACGCCGAGATCGCCGCTCTCGTCGACGGCTCCACCCTCGACGTCGTCGCGCCCGACATGCGGTTCCACACCGCGCTCGTCGACGCGCTCGGCAGCCCGAGGACGACGCGCATGTACCGCTCACTGGTCACCGAGGTCACGCTCTGCATGGCCCGTGTGCAAGGCCGCGGCCTGCTCGACAACGCCTCCATCGCCCGCGAGCACGCCCTGATCCTCGACCTGGTCACCGCCGGCGACGGCGACGGCGCGGCGGCCCTGCTCGACGAGCACGTCGGGCGAGCCCGCGAGCGCCTCGTGCGGGCGCTCGGCGGCACCCCCGGCCCGGAGGCCGACCTCCCGCCCCGCTGAGTCTCACCCAAGGCCTCACCAGGTGAAGCTGCACCACACCGCCTTGCCGGCGTCGGTGCGCTTGGTCCCCCAGCTGCTGGCGAGGCTGGCGACGATGTTGAGGCCGCGTCCGTGCTCGTCGTCGTCGGTGGGCCGCTGCCGCTGCGGGCGCAGCAGGGTGCGGTCGACCACCTCGACCCACAGCTCGCGGTCGCCCACCCGCAGCCGCAGCGAGACCGGCGGCCGCGCGTGCACGACGGCGTTGGTGACCAGCTCGCTGACGGCCAGGACGACGTCGTTGCGCACGGCAGCGGGCACGCCGAGCGCATCGAGGTGCTTGGTGACCAGCGTGCGCGCCTCGGCCGGCGCGAGGTCGTGGTGCTCGAGCCGGCGGTGCAGGACGTCGTCGGCCCGCGGCGGGCACACCTGGACGAGCATCACCGCGACGTCGTCGTCCTCGCCCGAGCCGCGGGCGAGCGCCGTCGACACGACCTCGTCGAGCTGGTCGTGCACCGGCCGGTCCTGCACCCGACGCAGGTCGTCGGCGAGCCGCTCGATGTCGGCCACCAGGTCGCTGTCGCGCCGCTCGACGAGACCGTCGGTGTAGAACGCCAGCAGCTGCCCCGGAGCGACCGGCACCGTGACGCTCTCGACGCCGTAGAAGCCGGCGCCGAGCGGGGGTCCGGTGCCGCGCAGCATCGCGGGGTCGGGCGTCCCGGTGACGACGATCGGGAGGTGACCGGCGCTGGCGTAGCTGAACGTCATCGCGTCGACGTCGACGATGCCGAGCACGCACGTGACGATCTGGTCCTGCTCGAGCTCCTGCACGATCCCGTCGAGGTGCTCGAGGATCTGCGCCGGCCCGAGGTCGAGACGCACCAGGGCGCGGACCGCCGCCCGCAGCTGGCCCGTGGTCGCGGCCGCGCGCACCCCCCGGCCCATGACGTCGCCGATGACCAGGGCGGTGCGGCCGGCGCCGAGGTCGATGAGGTCGTACCAGTCGCCGCCGACCTGGGCGGCCTCGCCGGCCGCGCGGTAGTAGGTGGCGACGTCCAGCACGTCGACCTCGGCGAGGCTCGGCAGCAGGCTGCGCTGGAGCGCGTCGGCGATCGCCCGCTCGCGCAGGGCGGCCTCCTGCCCGGCCTCGGCGGCGACCAGCTGGTCCTGCAGTTGCCGCTGGTCGGTGACGTCCTGGAAGGCGCCACGCAGCACGTGGCCGTCGGGATCGGCGTCGAGGGGGCGCTCGCCCCGGGCCACGAACAGCCGCTCCTCGCCCGAGGGCAGCACGATCCGGGTCTCGTAGGCCACCTGCTCCCCCGGCGGCAGCTCGCCCAGGACCGTGCTCACCCGGGTGAGGTCGTCGGGGTGCACGAGGCCGGAGATGACCGCCGTGGTGCCCAGGGTCTCGAGGTCGTGGTGGGTGAGCCCGAGCATCTCGACGAAGTTGTCGGACGCCGTGATGGTGTCGGCCGCGAGGTCGATCTCCCAGCTGCCGACCCGGGCCAGGCGCTCGGCGCGGTCGAGCAGCTCCTTGCCGCGCTCGAGCGTGGCCCGCACCCGCTCGGCCCGGTCGAGGGCGAGGTGCGTCTGCACCCGGGCGCGCAGCTCGCGGGCCGAGAACGGCTTGGCCAGGTAGTCGTCCGCCCCGGCGGCCAGGCCCTCGAGAGTGCCCTCCTCGCCGGCTCGGGCCGAGAGCATGATCACCGGTGTCACCGTCAGCACGGGGTCGTCGCGGATCGCCTTCACGAGGCCGAAGCCGTCGAGCCGCGGCATCATCACGTCGGTGACGACGAGGTCGGCGCCGTCAGCGCGCAGCACCTCGAGCGCGTGCAGGCCGTCGGTCGCACCGAGGGCCTGGTAGCCGTCGGCCTGCAGCAGACCGACGAGGTAGCCGCGCATGTCGGCGTTGTCGTCGACGACGAGCACCCGTGCGCGCGCCGGGCCGTCGGTGCCGACCTCGGCGACCGGTGCCTCGACCGGCGGGGCGACCGTCCACCCGGACGTCTCGACCTCGACCCGGCGCCGGTTGCGGCCCGCGACGCCCGCGAGGTCGCCGGACGCCGTCGCGACCCGGTCGGGCGGCAGGTGGTCGCTGCCCAGCGGCAGCGTGACGGTGAACGTGGTGCCGACTCCGACCTGCGAGCTGGCCTCGACGTGGCCGCCGTGGACGCCCACGAGCTGGGCGACGAGCGCGAGGCCGATGCCCGAGCCCTCGTGGGTGCGCGAGCGCGCCCCGCGGATGCGGTGGAAGCGGTCGAACAGGCGGGGCAGCTCGTCGTCGGGGATGCCGGCGCCGGTGTCGCCGACCCGCAGGCGGGCCTGCCCGTCGGCCAGGTCGACCACGACGGTGATGCCGCCCTCGAAGGTGAACTTGAGCGCGTTGGAGAGCAGGTTGATGACGACCTTCGACCAGTGCTCGCGGTCGAGGTGCACCTCGACGCCGGGCTCGCACCGGACCTCGAGCGTGAGCCCGGCCCGCCGTGCCGCCGAGTCGAACATCGCGGCGAGCTCGGCGGTGAACGTGCCGAGGTCGGTGCGCACGAACACCGCGTCGTCCTCGCCCGCCTGCAGGCGCGAGAAGTCGAGCAGCGAGTTGACGAGCTCGAGCATGCGGCGGCCGTTGCGGACGACGACGTCGAGCCGCTGCCGGTGCTCGGCCGCCAGGGGCACGGTTTCGTCGGACAGCGCGTCCTCGGCGGGGCCGAGCAGCAGCGTCAGGGGCGTGCGCAGCTCGTGGCTGACGTTGGCGAGGAAGTCGGACTTGGCCTGATCGAGCGTGGCGAGCTGCTCCGCGCGCCGTCGCTCCTCCTGCAGGGCGCGAGCGTCGGTGACCGCGGTGGCGAGGTGTGCGGCCACCAGGTCGACGAAGTCGCGGTAGGCGTCGTCGACGAGGCAGTACGGGTTGGCCCCGACGACCAGGAACCCGTAGGGCCGAGCGCCCGACGGGGCGGCCAGCGGGACGAGCAGGGCCTCGTGGGGCGGCCGGTCCCAGGCCCCGGTCGGCAGGTCGCCGAAGCGTCGGGCGAGGTCGTCGACGACGACGTGCTCGCCGTCGCGCAGGGCGTCGATCGGCCACACCGCCTCGTCGTCCGGGCCGAGCTCGACCGGGGCGGCCGGGTGGCCGGCAGCGATGCCGGCCGTCGCGGCGAGCGCGGCCGTGCCGTCGTCGGAGAACAGGTAGGTGAGCGCGAACGGCAGCGACGCCGGGTTGCCCGCGAGGTGGTCGCAGGCGTCGGTCAGCGCCTCGCGGTCGTCCTGGGCGGTGCGGGTGCGCACGCCGAGGTCGCGCAGGGTGTGCATGCGCCGCTCGGCGATGACCTGCTCGGTCACCTCGGCGACGACGCACAGCATGCCGGCGGTGGCGCCGTCGTCGCCGGCGAGCGGGCTGTAGGAGAACGTGTGGTAGCTCTCCTCGACGTAGCCGCTGCGCTCGACCAGGAGCATCAAGGACTCGTCCCAGGTGGCCTCGCCGGAGGCCATCACCTGCTCGACGCGTGGTTCGACGTCGCTCCAGATCTCCGACCAGACCTCGCTGGCCGGGCGGCCGAGGGCCCAGGGGTACTTGGTGCCGAGCGTGTCGCGACGGTAGGCGTCGTTGCACAGGAACGCCAGGTCGGGCCCCCACGCCAGCCACATCGAGAACTTCGAGGTGAGCATGATCCGGACGGCGACGCGCAGGCTGGTCGGCCACGTCTCGGGCGAGCCGAGCGACGTCGCCGCCCAGTCGACCTCGACCAGGTCGCGTCCGACCGCACCGGTCGCGCGCAGCTCGTCGAGCACGTGCGTCGCTGCCGCGCCGCTCACCCGGACGCCTCGCGCACGTCGAGCACCTTGTCCATGGCGGTCAGCGCGAGCAGCCGGCGCACGGACGCGCTGGGTCCGACGAGCAGCAGCGAGCCACGGAAGATGCGGGCCTGGCGCTGCGCCCCGACGAGCACGCCGAGGGCGGAGGAGTCCATGAACGTCACGGCCGCGAGGTCGATCTCGACCTCGATGTGGCCGTCGACGAAGACCCGGCGCAGCTCGATGCCGAGCCGCACGGCGACCGCCAGGTCGATGTCGCCCCGCAGGATCACACGCGCCGCACCGGGCTCGACGAGCACCGCGATGGCGTCGTCGTCGACGCCCGGGGCGTCGGCGGGGGGACGTGCGCTCACCACGGAACCCTGTCAGACAGATGGTCGCCCGTCGGGGACGGCGCGCACCTTTCACCCCTGCGGATGATCGGCGCGGACCTCGCCGGTCCCACCCCTATCCTCGTGACGTGGCCAGCGAGATGAGGATCGACATCCAGGCCGACGGCGTCGTCGTCGTCGGCGGCGACGTCGAGGAGTCCGAGCTGTCCCGACTGCGCGAGACGCTGCACGAGGTCATCACCCACCACGCCGAGGCCTGGGTCGACCTGAGTGCGACCGGCTTCTTGCCGAGTGCCGCGATCGGCGTGGTCGCGCGGGCCACCGGCCGCGCCGTCGAGCAGGGCAACCTGCTGACCATCGTCGCGGCCGACGGGTCGCGCGCCGCGCGCACGCTCGGCATGGCGATGGTGCCGTTCGAGCCGGAGATCAGCCGCCGGGGCTGAGCACGGCCGTCACGCGCGTGCCGTTCTCGGAGCGCGTGAAGCTCCACGTGCTGGTCAGCTGCTCGACCAGCCGCAATCCGCGCCCGCCGCCGGCCGTGGGGTGCGGGGCGTGCACCGTCGGCGTCGTGGAGCCACCGGCGTCGTCGACGTGGATGGTGACGACGCCCTCGTCGACGACCCATCCCAGCCGCACCTCGTCGGTCTCGTCGCTGGTGCCGTGCAGCAGGGCGTTCATGACCAGCTCGCTCGCCACGGCGACGGCGTCGTCGACCAGCGGCTCGTCGCAACCGGCCTCGGCGAGCGCGGTGCGCAGCCGGTCGCGGGCCGGGGCGATCGCGTCGACGTCGATCGCGACGGCCAGGTCGCCCACGGTCTCGGGGCTCGTCGGGCTCATGCTCACCATCCTGCCGACCCTACGGGTGCCGTGCACGACCCCGGTGGGGTGAGCGGCACCGGGCACATGGCCCGATCGGGCTATGGAACCCCCTGGGGTATCGCGGTGGGATCGACGAGCGCCGGGACGTCGGGCCTCGGGCGCTCCGGAGGGAAGGCGGAACCGTGGCAGACACCCAGGTCGGTGCTCGGCCCGCCCGCCTCGGCCCGATCCACGCGGGAGTGTCCGGGCCCGTGGTGCGCACCGACGACGACCGCATCGTGCTGCCGGCCCCGCGTCCCCCGCGGCGGCGGGTCGAGCCGGTCGTCGGTCTCCCCCGGGCCGGCGGCGTGCCGCGGCCGCGGTTGACGACGTCCCTCGACCGCCTGCGCACGGCGCGCATCACGACCGTCGTCGCGCCCGCGGGCGCCGGCAAGACCACCGCCCTGGCCCACTGGGCGGCGCAGTCGGCGGTCGACGTCGCCTGGTTCCGGGCCTCGGCCGAGCACGACGACCCCGTGGCCGCCCTGCTCGAGGGTCTGGGCGCGGCGGTGCACCGGGCCGACCCGCACCTGCCGGCCGCGGTCGACCTCGAGTCGATCGTCGGCGTCCTGGGCCGCCGCACCAGCGCCCTGGTCGTCGTAGTCGACGACTTCCACCACCTGTCCCGCCCCCGCCACCGTGCGGCCGCGGTCGGCGACTGCGTCGAGCGGTTGCTGCTCGCGACCGACGACCGGCTCCGCCTGGTCGTGGCGAGCCGGACGCCGACGCCGCTGAACCTCGCGCGCACCGAGCTGGCCAGCGCCGTGCTCGGTCCGGGCGACCTCCGCTTCCGGGCCGGCGAGACCGCGCACCTGTTCCGCGAGGGCTACGGGCTCGCGCTCGCCGAGCCCGACGCGCGGCTCCTCACGCGGCGCACCGGGGGCTGGGCGGCGGGTCTCCACCTGTTCCGGCACGCCGTGGCCGGGCTCGCGCCCGAGCTGCGCCACCGCGCGGTCAGGGCGCTCGGACGCCGCGACGACTACGCCCGTGAGTACCTCGCCCAGACGGTGCTCGCCGGGCTCGGCGCCGGCGACCTCGAGCTGCTGCGCCGCACGTCGAGCCTCGAGCTGCTCACGCCCCCGGTCTGCGACCGCCTGCTCGGCACCGTCGACAGCCAGGACCGGCTCGACGACCTGCGCCGTCGCGGGGTGCTCGTCGCCGACGCGGCCGGCCTCGGCTACCGCACCCCGGAGGTGCTGCGCAGCCACCTGGTCGCCGCGATGCGGTCGGAGTCCGGCGACGCCGTCACCGACGCCTGGTTCCGCACGACCGCGGCGCTCCTCGCCGACGAGCACGACGCTGCGGCCGCCGCCGTCCGGGCCGCCGTGGCCGGTCGTGACTGGGACCTCGCGCTCCGGCTGCTGCACGACCGGTGGGACGACGTGGTCGCCGACGCCGACCTCGACTGGGTCGACGACGTCCCGCGGTCGCGGTGCTCGGCCGAGGTCCGGGTCGTGCGCGCCGTCCGGACCCTGCGCGACGGGTCGCTCGAGGCCGCCGCCCACCTCGCCGGGGTCGATCTCGACGGCGCCGCCGGCCGTTCGGCGCGCGAGCTGGAGCACGTCGCCCGCACGTGGACGGCGGGCGACCAGCAGCCCGGCGACGGGTGGAGCGACTACCTGCGGGCCGCCTTCCGGCGACCGGTGCCCGGACGTCGCACTCCGCTCCGACCGCTGTACGCCGACGTGCTCCGCGGCTTCGAGCTGGCGATCGCCGGCTCCTTCGCGGCCGCACGCCCGTTGCTCGCCGGCTGCGCCGAGCGCCTCGACGACGACCCCCTCACCCGCTGCGCCGTCGATCTCCTCGCGGCCGCCCTGACCGCGCCCGACCCCGAGCGCGTCGACGCCATCGCGGCCCGCGCCGAAGACCTCGGCGTCGCCTGGTTCGCCCGGTTGGCCCACGGGCTGGGCGCGATGCACCGGGGGGCCTCGCCCGGGGGCGACGCCGTCGCCGCGGCCGACGACCGGGGTGACTCCTGGGGCGCCCTCCTGCTGGCTGGCCTCGACGCCGTGGGGCGGCTGCACCGGGGCGTCGCGAGCCCGCGGGCCTTCGACGACGTCGTCCGGCGCTGCCGCGACCTCGACGCGCCCGCGCTCGAAGCCTGGGCGCGTGCGCTCGGCGCCCTCGGGGCGTCGTCCGAGCACCTGCCCGAGGCCGCCCGCGACGCCGACTCGGCGATCGGTTTCGCCTACAGCGCCCTGGTGCCCGGGGCGATCGCCGTGGGCTACGCGGCGTCGGCTCTCGGCGGCGCGACCGCGATGCGACAGCAGGCCGACGACGAGGCGACCCGCATCGGCCTCGACGTACGCCCCTGGGAATGGCTGGACACACCCACTGACGAAATCAGATCGCCAACGGCGCACGTCGTCGAACGCGTGCCCCCGCTCGACGTCCGGTGCTTCGGCGGCTTCGAGGTCCGGGTCGACGGCGCCACCCCGCAGCTGACCCGGGTGCGACCCCGCGCCCGGGCGCTGCTGCGCCTCCTGGCGCTGCACGCCGGGCAGCCCGTGCACCGCGAGGTGATCGTCGAGGCGATGTGGCCCCAGCTCGACGGCCAGGCCGCCACGCACAACCTGCACGTGTGCGTCTCGGGCATCCGCTCGGCGCTCGAGCCGGGCGTGGCCCGTGGGGCCAGCCGGCTCGTCGTCCGCGACGGCGAGCGCTACCTGCTCGCGCTGCCCGACGGCGCCGTGTCCGACCTGCGCCGCTTCGACGCGCTCACCGGCGCCGCCGAGCAGGCGCGCACCGACGGGCGCACCGACCAGGCCATCGCCGACCTCGACACCGCGCTGCGCCTCTACGTCGGCGACGTGCTCCCCGAGGACGGCCCGAGCGAGTGGGCGCTCCCCCACCGCGAGCACTACAAGGTGCGCGCCGCCGAGGCGGCCGCGCTGCTCGGCCGGCTCCACCTCGACCACGGGCGGCCGGCCGAGGCGGCCAGTGCCGCCCGTCGCTCGATCGACGTCGACCCGCTCCGCGACGCCTCCTGGCGCCTGCTCGTCGCGGCCCACCGTGCGGCCGGCGACCTGGCCGCCTCCGAGGAGGCCAGACGCTCCTACGCCGAGGTGCTGACCTCGCTCGGCGTCGCCACCTCCGCCGCCTCCACGGTCCGCTGACTCGCCGACCCGCTGACCGACCTACCCGGCCGACGGTGTCGAGGGGGTCGGCCGCGGCGCGGGAGCGACGAGCTCGCCACCGAGGAGGACCGAGACGTCGCAGGTGGTCGGCACCGGGGCGTCCGGCGGCCGGCCCGGGCTGCGGCAGGTCACGCGCAGGGTCACGTCGTCGTCCACCATGATCGGTGAGACGAAGTGGAAGTCGAGGTCGCGGAAGTTCTCCAATGCGTGCTCGAGCCGGACCTGGCCGTCGACGACGACCTGCACGCGGCCGAAGTCGCCCTGGGGGTTGCTCAGCACGAGGTCGGTGAGGGCGAGGGTGTCGTCCTCGCCCGGGAGGTCGTAGACCGCCTCGTCGGTGCCGGCGCTGACCACGTTGAGCCGCGGGGCGACGTCGGTGGTGACGACGCGCGGGCGGGGATTCGGGTCGCGACCCGGCGAGGTCTCCTCGGCCTGGTCGGCCGCCTGCTTCGCGTCGTTGGCGGCCCCGCCGGCGTCGTCCGCGGCGGCCCCGGCCTGCTGCGCGGCCTCGCCGGCCTCCGCGGCGGCCTGCTCGGCCTCGGCGGCTGCCTCCTGCGCCGCCTCCTCCGCCTGGGACTCGATCGTGGGCTTCAGCAGCCAGAACCAGGCCGCCAGCGCGGCGCCGAGCA
The DNA here is from genome assembly GCF_039939255.1 of Nocardioides secundeburneus. Taxonomy (NCBI): domain Bacteria; kingdom Bacillati; phylum Actinomycetota; class Actinomycetes; order Propionibacteriales; family Nocardioidaceae; genus Nocardioides; species Nocardioides secundeburneus. Next base: position 159,046 of record NZ_JBDUUE010000008.1, on the reverse strand, counting down.
GGGCCAGCAGCGCCAGGAGCGTCCACAGCACCCACTTCGGCACGATCGGGCCCTGGACGTAGCTGCCGTCGAGCTGCACCGGCGTCGAGTCCTGCGGGGCGACGGTCACGACGAACGGGTGCGTGACCGGCTGCCCGCGCCACCGCCGGCGGCGGGGCACGACGGCGAGGTCGACGAACCGCGCCTCGCCCGGCCCGATCGCGAGACCGACCGGGTCGACCTTGAAGCGCACCTGCTCGCCGTCCGACGTCGCGTCGACCAGCGCGTTGACCGGCACGTTGCCGCGGTTGTCGATCGCCACCCGGTGCCGTCCGCGGCGTCCCTGCGAGGTGCGGGGCACGAGCTCGGCCGTCGTCTCGAGGAACGGCAGCACCTCGACAACGCCCTCCGGCACCACGGCCTGGTCGGGGTGCTCGGTCGGCACCACCCGGACGCCGAACGGCAGTTCGCCGGCGGGCACGCGCGCCGAGCGCGGCGGGTGGAACGTCACGGTGGCGGTCGTCGTCGTGCCCGGGTAGAGCGAGAGCACCGCCGGCTCGACCGTCGTCCACGCCGCCGGCGCGCCGATCACCGAGATCGTGTAGCCCTCGACCACCGACCCGCTGTTGCGGATCTGCAACGGCACGACAGCCTGTCCGCCGGCGTCGAGGCGCAGGGAGGTCGAGTCGAGGGTCGCACTGGTCGTCATGCAACCGAACCTAGGAACGCGACGTCGCTCGCGGAGCGGACGTCGGGGTGGCCCATCGGGCACCGGCCCGTGCCCGATGAGCCACTCGTCGGGCGAGGCGTTGAGTCACCGGTGAGTGGCCGGTGAGGGCCGCGGGTTCAGATGGGCGCACCCAGCGCCCAGGAGGCCCCATGACCAGCTCGCTCGCCCGTCCGGAACCCACCCCGATCCGGCCCCGGCCGACCGCCGTGCCCACCCCCGCCACCCGCCGCGTCGGGGTGCACGTCGACGCGTGGGACCCGATCCTCAAGGCGGGCGTCGTCAGCCACCTCAGGCCGCAGCCCGAGATCCGGCTGCTCGGCGACGACGAGGCCGACACGGCCGAGGTCACGGTCGTCGTCGTGGACGCCGTCGACGAGCGCGCGCTGCAGCTGCTCAAGCGGCGGCAGCGGACGTCGTCCACCCGCCTCGTGCTCGTGGCCGGCGGCCTCGACGACGGGGACGTCGTCACCGCCGCCGAGGCCGGCGTGGTGGGTCTGCTGCGCCGGCACGAGGCGTCGGCCGAGCGGCTCGTCGGCGCCATCACGAAGGCGGCGTGCGACGAGGGCACGATCCCGGCCGACCTGCTCGGCCGCCTGCTCGGCCAGGTCGGCGCGCTGCAGCGGGGCTTCCTCGGACCGCGGGGCATCACCTTCAACGGCCTCGCCACGCGCGAGATCGAGGTGCTGCGCCTGGTCGCCGACGGGTGCGACACCCAGGAGATCGCCGACCGCCTGTCCTACTCGGAGCGCACGGTGAAGAACGTGCTGCACGACGTCACGACCCGGCTGCAGCTGCGCAACCGCTCACACGCCGTCGCCTACGCCCTGCGCCAGGGACTCATCTAGGGCAGGCGGACCGGTCGGACCAGCGGGAGGACGTCGTGCGCCCAGGGCGGAGAGCGGTCGTGGCGGCCTCGGCCTGCCTGCTCGCCTCCCTCGTCGCGGTGCTGCCGACGCAGGCGGCCCCGCTCGTGCGTGCGTTCCCCGGCGACGAGGCGCTGCTCGCCTGGTCGAGCAACCGCGACGGCGGTCCCGACGTCTACGTCGCGGCGGGCGACGGCAGCCACACCCGCCGGCTGACCACGAGCCCCGACCCCGACACCGCCCCGGCGTGGTCGCCCGACGGCACCCGCATCGCCTTCGTGCGCCGCACGACGCTCGGCAGCTCCGACATCCTCACCATGGACGCCGACGGCACGGGCGTCACGACGCTCTCCTCGGTCGCCGCCGAGAACGTCGACCCCACGTGGTCGCCCGACGGCACGCGCATCGTGTTCGCGAGCAACCGGACGACGGGCCGCTTCCAGCTGTGGTCGGTCGCGTCGTCCGGCGGGCCGGCGACCCTCGTCGTCCCGACCGCGGTGGGCGGCAACGTGCGGTCGCCGTCGTGGTCGCCCGACGGCGCCTCCATCGCCTACACCGGCAACCCGAGCGGGGTGACCTCCGACCGGCTCTACCGGGCCGACGCCGACGGCACCGACCCGGTCGAGCTGGTCGTCGCCAACGGCATCGCCGACCCCGACTGGTCACCGGACTCGACGCGCATCGCCTACTCCGCCGTCGACGTGACCAACGAGGACGTCTTCGCCGTCCCCGCGTCTGGAGGGGCGCCGACCGTCCTCGTGGGCGGGCCCGGGCTGCAGCGCCAGCCGGCGTTCTCGCCCGACGGCACCTCGCTGGCCTACGCGGCGTCGTCCGACACCGGGACGAGCTTCGCGGTGTGGCGCACCCGGCTCGACGGCAGCGAGCCGGCGACGCGGGTCACGCCGGACGACGGCGCCGTGGCGCACCAGCCGTCATGGCAGCCCGGGCGCCCGATCGCCTCGCTCGCGCTGACCGAGGGCGGCGGCGATGCGACGGTCGGCACCGACCACGACGTCGTCGTCACCGCGCTCGACACCGGCGGCACGCAGGCCGCCGGGCGCCGGATCCGGTTCGAGGTCGTCGGCGACCCCACGCAGACCGGCGTGGTGCTGACCGGCGCCGAGGGCCGGGCCCGGTTCACCACCACCCGCGCCGACGCTGGGCCGACCACGGTGCTCGCGTGCGCCGACGTCGACCTCGACGACGTCTGCGGGCCGTCCGAGCCCGCGGTCGACGTCGCCGTCCTGTGGGTCGATCCGGACGGCGTCGACGAGCCGCGGCTGGCCTTCACCGACGACGCCGACGCGCTCTACGCGGTCGACGTCCTGCGCACCGGCCCCGGTGCCGGCGCCCGGCACGGTGCCGTCACCCGCCCGCGGTCGGTGCAGACCGGGCTCGAGGGGTTCGAGCCCGGGCCGGCCCACGAGGGCGAGGCCGGCGGGGTGCCCGGGCAGCTGCCGGCGTTCGTCAGCAGCCGCGACGACCCGGCCGGCGAGGTCTACCTGGCCCGGGAGCACGGCAGCGCCGAGCGGGTCACCTGCGACCCCGGGCGCGAGACGCACCCGGTCGTCAACGGCAACGGCGAGGTCGCCTACGCCTCTGACGCCGACGGCGACTGGGACGTCTACGTGAGCAGCCCGCCGCCTCCCGGCCGGGTGGCGCCCTTCGGCCAGGCCCCACCGGTGCCGTCGCGCGCCACCGCGTGCGGTGTCGGCTGGACGACGGTCAACCTCACCGACGACCTCGTCGCCGGGCCGGACGACGAGCCCACCGACGAGCTGTGGCCGACCTGGACCTACGACGCCACGAACGACCTCGCGGGCGTCGACGGCGTGGCGTTCAGCAGCGCCGTCCCGGACGCGCTCCCCGACCTGGTGCAGCTGCCGCGCACCGGCACCGGCTGGGGAGCGGCGATCGCGCTGACGAGCACGCCGGACGTCGCCGAGACGCAGCCGGCCGCCATGGTGCAGTCGGTCTTCGTCGACTACGTCCCCGGCAGCTGCGGGGTCCCCGACGGTGACTGCATCCCGATCTACGAGGACCAGGACTGGCTGGCCTTCACCACGACCGAGCGGACGGCGTCCGGCACGATCGCCTTCCTCTCGCCCTCGCAGCCGGGGGTCGTCACGACGCCGGACGACGCCGACACGCTCGGCACGGAGCCGGCGTGGTCGAGCGTGCTGAACCCGAGGTACCTCGCGGTCACCACGACCGCCGACGACCCCTACGGCGACATCGCGATCGGCTTCGTCGCCCCGGCCACCGCCGAGCAGGGCCTGGGCACCAGCCCGCCCGACGTCGTCACGGTCGAGCGCCTGGTCACCCCGGTCTCGGGGGTCGGCGAGAGCCACCCGTTCTGGCGCCGTCCCTACACCGGCGACAGCCCGCTGGCGACGGCGACGCTGTTCTTCACCAGCCGCGCGCAGGACGTCGTGCGGGCGGGCTCGCGGCTGCTCCACGCCGACGTCGCCGACGTGCGCGCCAGCGACGGCAGCCAGCGTCGTCCGGTGCGCCGTGGGCGCGAGGTCGTCGACGGCGAGGTGCGGCACCGCTACGACGAGGCGGGGCCGGCGTACTCCCCCGACGGCCGCGAGATCGTCTACAGCACGGACGGCGGGACGACCGGCGCCCAGCCGGACGTGCGCGTGCTGATGCGCGCCGACGCCGACGGCAGCGACGCCCGGCCGCTGCTGCCCGCGGGCGGGCGGCAGGGGCTCGACACCGACGTCGACCCGGTCTGGTCGCCCGACGGCACCCGGGTCGCCTTCACCCGCGTCCGCGGGTTCGAGGACGCCCCGTCCCTGCCCCCGCAGCTGTGGCTGCACGACCTCGAGGCCGGCACGGTCACCCGGGTGCCCGGCGGACCGGCCGGCGACCCCGCCGTCACCACCCTGACGCCGTCGTGGGCGCCCGACAGCCGGCACGTGGTCGTCGAGCGGGCCAACGGCGGCTCGTACCGCCCGTTCCCGGCCGCACGCCGGTGGGGGCGACCCCCACCGGAGCAGGCGACCGACCTGGTGCTGCTCGACACCTCCGACCCGACCGCGCCCCCGCTCGAGCTCGACTCGTGCGCCGACGGGTGCCGCCCGGCCGGCCGGCACCCGGCCTGGTCGCCCGACGGCACCACGATCGCCTACGAGTACCAGGGCCAGCTGAGGTCGTTCGAGTTCGTAGGACCATGCTGCGACGAGCGCAACGAGATCGGCCTCGTGCCGATCGTCGACGACCAGGTGCTGGTCGGCAGCACCATCGACTTCGGCCCGCTGCCGCGACCGCTGACCCCGAGCCGCCGGGTCGTCGCAGCCGCGCAGGACCCCGCGTGGTCGCCCGACGGGACCGAGATCGCCTTCAGCGGACAACCCGTCGGTCAACCGGACGACCGGAACGTCTACGCGATCGCTCCCGACGGCTCCGGACTCCGACAGGTGACCGACGAGCCGTCGCCCGAGACAGAGCCGGCCTGGCAGGTCGACCGTGAGGCCGACCTGTCGGTCACCGTCACGGTGGCCCCGACGTCGGTGCTCGTCGGGGACACGCTGGTCGCGACGTTCACCATGCGCAACGACGGGCCGACCCCGGCCTACGACCCGCACCTGAGCACCTCGTTCGGCCCCGGCGCCGTCGTCGGCGCCGTCCCGGGAGGCCCGGCCGGCTGTCGCGCCGACGGCACCGGGTGCGACCTGGCGCGGCTCGACCCGGGCGAGGTACGCGTCTACCAGGTCCGCGTGACGCACCCGACGCCCGTCACCGGCACGGCGACCGGCACGATCGTCGCGGCCGAACCACCCGACCCCGACCTGGCCGACAACGTCGACAGCGCGCTCTACCGGGTCCGCGGGCGCCGTCCCGTCGCCGACGTCGACCGGGCCGACGTCGCCGTCCGCATCGAGCTCGACCGGTCGGTGGGCTACGTCGGCGGCCTGCGCACCGCCACCGTCACCGTGCGCAACCTCAGCCCCGACCCCGCGGACGACGTCCGCCTGCGGGCCACGTGGCCGACGGCCGTCGCGGCGTCCGGACCCGCACCGCCGTGCCTGACCGCCGGGAACCCGTGCCTGCTCGGCGGGCTCGCGCCGGGCGAGGTCCGGCTCTTCACCGTCGGGCTCGAGATGCTCGCCGGGACGCAGGCCCCGGTGACGCTCGGCGCACGGGTCTCGACGACGACGTCCGAGACCACGCTGGTGAACAACGCCGACGAGGTGCGCCTGCGGATCCGGCAGCCGAGCCTGCGGGTGCTGCCCGGCGTCGCCCCGCCCGGCCGGGTCGTGCTCGCCTACGGCGAGGACATGCCGCCCGGCTCCGACGTCGACCTCACCTGGCTGCCCGGCATCACGATCGACCCGGGGCCCTTCCGGGTCGCCGCTGACGGCACCGTGCGGGTGCCGCTGCTCGTCGTCCGCCACGACCTGCTGGGGGTGCGGCTGCTCACGGCCACCAGCGTCGGCGGGCTGTTCACCCCGGTCGACGCCGAGCTGCTCGTCGTCCCGCGGACCCTTGCGCCACCGAGCTTCAACGGAAGAGGCTGATGACCGGATGATCGCCCACGTCGACGACGCCCTGCACGAGATCGTGTCAACCGAGGCGCTGAGCGGCTCCGAGCTCGAGGTCGTCTTCGACGCCCCGACCAAGGACTGGGCGGCGCGCCGCAACGCGCCGACCGTCAACCTCTACCTCTACGACATCCGCGAGGACCTGCGGAGGCGGCCGGCCGGCCACCTCGAGGAGCGCGACCCGAGCAGCGGCCACGTCGTCATGCGCCGCCCCGCCCCCCGGTTCTTCAAGCTCTCCTACCTGGTCACGGCCTGGACCCAACGGCCGGAGGACGAGCACCGCCTGCTCGACAGCCTGCTGCGTGCGTTCGTGAAGTACGACGCGCTGCCGCCGCGCCTCGTCGTCGGCCAGCTCGCCGAGCCGCAGCAGCCCGTGCGGCTCACGATCGGCCTGCCGCCGCCGGAGGACCGGGCGTTCGCCGACGTGTGGTCGGCCCTCGGCGGCGAGCTCAAGCCGTCGCTCGACCTGGTGGTCGTCGCGCCGATGTGGACCGGGCAGGAGTTCCCGGCGGGGGCGCCCGTCGAGGAGGGCCTGACCATCGACGCCTCCGACCTCGTGCACGGCGGCCGCGACGAGGGGCGCCGGCTGCACGAGCCGCCGCCGGCCACGATGCCCACGACGGGCACCCCGCGGGCCCGTCGGCGGAGCTCGCGGTGACCGGCCGGTCGATGACCAGCCTCGCGCACCTGCTCGGCCGGCTCGGCGTGGTCGAGGACCGCATCCGCCGGCTGGTGGCCGAGCGTCGCGCCGACGACCCGGCGCCCGACGACCCGTTCCGCGGCCTCTACCTCAGCGACGAGGCCGTCGACCGGCTGCTGGCGACCCCGCGGGCCGCGGTCGAGTGGCCGCAGACGGCCGCCCGGCTCGAGGCCTGCGAGCTCGCCGCCGACGTCGCGGCCGAGGACGGCGGCGAGCTGCGGCTGCGCGACCTGGCCGCGACGTTCGGGCTCGACGACGTCGACCTCGACCTGCTGCTGGTCGGGCTCGCGGCCGACGTCGACCCGCGCTTCGAGTCGTTCTTCGGCTACCTCAACGACGACGTCAGCCGGCGGCGTCCGTCGGTCGCCGTCGCGCTCGAGCTGGCCGGGGTGCCGCTCTCGTCGTCCAGTGGTCACGCCCACCTGCTGCGCGGGCCGCTCGTCACCGGTGGCCTGGTCGCGCTCGACGACGGCGACCGGCCGTTCCCGGGCCGCGCGGTGCGGGTGCCCGACCGGGTGGTCTCGTTCCTGCTCGGCGACGACGCCCCCGACCCGGCCCTCGCGCCCGTGCTCGCCACCGTGCCCGACGTGCCGTGGGGCGACCCGTCACCGCTCGCCACGGCCCTCGGCAACGGCGTCACGCTCGCCTACCTGCGTCAGCCGGCGACGGGCTCGGGGCGCGTGCTGGCGGTCGAGGCGCTCCGCCTGACCGGGCACCGGCCGCTGGTGATCGACCTCGAGCGGCTCGTGCGGCAGGCCGACCCGGTGGGCCTGGCCCGCGTCGCCGTCCGCGAGGCGCGGCTGGTGGGCGCGGGCATCGTGGCCGGGCCGGTGTCGGCGGTGAAGGAGCGGCCGCTGCTGCTGCACGAGCTGGTGGCCGACCCGCGGCCGCTGCTGCTCGTCGGCGAGGAGTCGTGGGACCCGTCGTGGACGCTCGACCCGCCGCTGTTCGTGCCGGTGCCGGCGAGCACGCAGCAGGAGCGACGGGCCGTGTGGCGCTTCGCCCTGTCGGGCACGGTCACCGCCGCCGACGCGCTCGAGAGCACCACCCAGTTCCGCCTGCGGCCCGAGGACGTCGCCCGCGCCGCTGCGTCGGCGCGGGTGCAGTCGATGCTGGCGCCTGACCAGTCGGTGACCGCCCGGCACCTGCGCCTCGGGGCTCGCTCCGAGAACGGCTCGGCGCTCGAGCGGCTCGCCCGCCGCATCGAGCCCGCGGTCGGCTGGTCGGACCTCGTGCTGCCGCCCGCCGTCCTGACCGCGTTGCAGGAGGTTGCGCTCCGCGCCCGCCACCGCGAGCAGGTGCTCGGCGACTGGGCGATGCGCCCCGGCGGCGGCCGTGGCGTCGGCGTCGCGGCGCTGTTCGGCGGCGACTCCGGTACCGGCAAGACCATGTCGGCCGAGGTGATCGCGCACGACCTCGACCTCGAGCTGTACGTCGTCGACCTCGCCACCGTCGTCGACAAGTACGTCGGGGAGACCGAGAAGAACCTCGAGCGGATCTTCACCGCTGCCGCCGGCGTCAACGCCGTGCTGCTCTTCGACGAGGCCGACGCGATCTTCGGCAAGCGCTCCGAGGTCCGTGACGCCCACGACCGCTACGCCAACGTCGAGAGCGCCTACCTGCTGCAGCGCATGGAGTCGTTCGACGGCCTCGTCATCCTGGCCACCAACCTGCGCGCCAACATCGACGACGCCTTCACCCGCCGCCTCGACGTCATGGTCGACTTCCCCCTGCCCGACCCCGACCACCGCCTCGCGCTGTGGGACCGCTGCCTCGGCGCGGCGGTGCCCCGCTCCCCCGACACCGACCTCCGCTTCCTCGCCGACGCCTTCAGCCTCGCCGGCGGTGCCATCCGCTCCGCCGCCGTCACCACCGCCTACCTCGCCGCCGCCGACACCGGCGTCATCGGCATGCGACACCTGGTGACCGCCGTCCAGCGCGAGTACCGCAAGCTCGGACGGCTCTGCCTCGAGTCGGAGTTCGGCGTCTACTACCGGCTGCTCCACGAGACCGCGTGAGCCGAGCGCGTGCCGGTAGCCCCGGTCCGGTCGGAGTCGGGGCTGGTTGGGGCTTTCAGGGATGTCGGCGTGCTCGGGTGCCGGGTGGTGGCCGTCGGTCGACGGTCTTCTCGACGCCGGTCGGTGAGGTCCAGTGGTAGCGGCCAGGTTCGATCATCCGGTAGGACCAGTCACCGCGGGTCTTCGCGCGGTGGTGCCTGCGGCAGAGCAGGGCGAGGTTCCAGGTCGCGGTGACGCCGCCGGACTCGAACGGAACGATGTGGTCGAGGTCGACCCGGCGTCGGGTGCAGTCGGGGAAGACGCAGCACCGGTCACGCAGCGTGACGCGTTCGCGGATCGCATCACTGGGTCGATACGAGGGGGTCTCGAGGGGTTCGGCGAGGTCGATGACCGGCTTCACGGTGACCTTCGTGCCGGCGGCTTCGCACCAGGAGCGGACCTGCTGAACCAGGAGCGGGGTCTGGGTGTTGTCGAGCAGACCGGGCAGGTCGGGGTTGGTGGCGTCGAGGTGGGCGTAGATCGTGACCCCGCGCCCGGTGCTGCTGGTGTCGAGGTCGAGGGCGAGCTGGGTACGGGCCATCTCTCCGAGGGCCTGGGAGCGTCGGACGTCGAGGGTCTCGGTCGACCCGAGGTCGGCGAGGGTCTGGGCGCCGTCACGCAGCGCGTGTTCGAGGTCGATCGCGTCCGCGGTGTCGAGGGTGGCGATGACGTCGACGGTTCCGTCGGTGGTCGCACCGGCCAGGTACACGGTGACCCGCCGGTCCTCGAGCGCCGCGAGGCGTCGGGCTTCGGCGTCTTCGGGGTCGTGCTCGGCCCGGGCGGCGTCGACGGTGCGGTCGAGCTGGGCGAACGAGCACCGATCCGCCACGGGTGTGATGGCCTTGTCGACGTGCCACGCCGCCGCTTCGGACAGCGTCATGGTCGCATCCGCGATCTTGAACGCCCGCCACAGAGCGACCTCGTGCTTGACCACCCGCAAGTACAAGCGCGGGAGCCGGTGACACAGCTCGAGTGCCCGACCGAGGTAGGTCAGGCCGGCGTCGGTCGACATCCCGAGTGACAGGGCGAGGTCGAGCGCGGCGTACTCCGACACCGCCGGCGCGCCCGGGCCGGCCAGGTGCAGCGGACGCTCGACCGACTGGAACAGCACGATGACCTCGTCGGAGGTGGCCTCGTACCGCTCAGCCCACGCGAGGACCGACTTCAGCGTCTCGACCTGTGCGTCAGCCTCAGCGAGGCGACGTCCACGCACCGCGTGCAGCAGCGGATCGCTGCTGGTGCGGGTCGAGGTGGCCATAGGCCATGATACCACAGAATCGAACACGCGTTCGACTCGAAGTCGACCACGAACCCGACCTAGCTCCCTCCGCTGGCCGCGCATTTGGCGGGCGGTGCGCCGGAGCTTGCGGAGGCGCCACCGCACGCGCCGGACCAGCACGCCGCGAGAGGCTCGGGGTCAAGGACCAATCCCCAAAACCGTGGTACAGCACGACGAACGGATTGGTCCTTGAGGCCGAGACGCGGCGTGCTACCGCGCGCGGCCAACCCAACCCCGCACGGCAACCACGACAGGCCCTGCCCGATCAGGCACCCCCACCTGCCCCGAGACACGTCTCGACGGCACCCACGGGCGACGTCCCCCGGTGCGACGGTCGGAGGAGGTCCGAGCACCCGATGACGGAGGTCGCCATGCGCCACCACGGCCACGAGCAGCACGAGTCCGAGGCCGAGCACGCCCACGCCGGCAAGGCGCCCGAGCTCGACCCGGTCACCATGAAGGCCGTGCAGCAGGGCCGGTCCGACGTCGTCGGGCACGCCGGCGTCCTCGGCCTCCAGCGAGCGGCCGGCAACGCCGCGACGGCGGCCGCCGTCGAGCAGGAGCGCTCGCCGGTGCACGACGTGGTCTCCGGCGGCGGGTCGCCGCTCGACGACGGCGTGCGGACGTCGATGGAGGTACGGATGGGGCAGGACTTCGGCGACGTGCGGGTGCACACCGGCGACGCCGCGCACGACTCGGCGACGTCGGTGAGCGCGCACGCCTACACGGTCGGTTCGAACATCGTCTTCCAGCGCGGCGCCTACGACCCCGGTTCGACGTCGGGTCAGACCCTGCTCGCCCACGAGCTCACGCACGTCGTGCAGCAGCGACAGGGCCCGGTCGACGGGACGCCGTCCGCCGGCGGCGTGTCGGTGAGCAGCCCCTCCGACCGCTTCGAGGTCGAGGCAGCCGCGAACGCAGAGCGCGTCATGTCGCAGCCCGAGCCGACCAGGCCGGTGCAGACCGCGAGCACCGCCTCGCCTGCGGCCGCCGTCCAGCGGCACGCAGATCACGACCACGGCGACGAGGCGAGCGTGCAGGCCGCGCACGACCCGTCGCTGCCGGCGGTGCAGCGCGCCGAGGAGGGCGAGGAGGAGGAACCGGCCCAGGCCGCCCACGACCCGTCCCTCGGACCGGTGCAGCGTGAGGCCGAGGAGGAGGAAGCCGAGGGGTGAGTGCCGCCCGCGAGCACGCCGCGAGCGAGGCCCTCGCCCGCGGCCGGGAGGCCGTGACCCGGGCCGCGCGGCCTCGGGGACCGGCCGCCCTCGTGGCGCTGCAGCGCTCGGCCGGCAACGGTGCCGTGGCCGCGCTGATGGCCGGCCGCACCAAGGCGTCGGGCGACGCCGCCGCCGAGATCGACCGCGCGCTGACCGAGGTCCGCGGTGGCGACCCCGACATCGACGCCGTCGAGAAGGGCCTGAAGGCGACCAGGGCCGCCGGCGTGCCGGTCGACATCGACGGCGAGGCCCAGAAGCCCGGGCCGAACGCTCTCGCGGTGACGAAGACGGGCTTCGGGCCGGGATCGGTGACGCCGAAGAAGCCCGTGCCGCCGACCAAGCCCGTCAAGCCGGTCTCGCCGTTGGGCAAGGCTGCCGCGAAGGCACCGAGGCCGGCCGTCCCCTCGAAGGACGCCGCCCCGCGACCCGCGTCCACGCCCACCGCGGCATCCGGCGGCGGGGCCGGTGCCGCGCTGGCCGGGCCTGCTCCGCTGGCTCCGGGCGCCGAGCTCGCCCCACCCGTCGCCCCCGCCGGCACCCGGCCCGCCGACGACCCGGCGTTCCAGCAGGTCGAGGGCGGCGTCGCCGACGTCGCCGGGACCGCGAAGGCGCACCCCACGGCAGCGTCGAAGGCGCAGGAGGCCCAGGGCGCGGCCCAGGCCCCCGCCGACGACCTCGCCGCCCAGGCCCGGGCCGCCAAGGCCGACACGATGGACGCCCAGCAGGCCGGGACGTTCGACAAACCGGCGTTCATCGCCGCGGTCAAGACCGCGATCGAGGCGAAGGCGCCCCAGACCCTCGAGGAGGCCGAGTCCGCCCCGGGCCGGGCCGGCGAGGTCAAGGGCGAGGTCAAGGGCATGCTCGGCGCCGACTCGAAGGGAGCCGCGAAGGACATCGAGGCCGCCACCGACGCCCCGCCCGACCAGTCGACGGCGGTGCCGAAGGACGTCGAGCCGATGGCGGCGGAGAACCCGGGCCGGGCGGGCGTCGTCCCGGCAGCCGGGGCTGCGCCGAAGCCGGCTCCGGCCGACCAGACCAACCTCGCGGCGGGGAAGCACCAGACCGATGCGGAGATGGCCGACGCCGGCGTCACCGAGCAGCAGCTCGCGAGGTCGAACGAGCCCGAGTTCGAGGGTGCGCTGACGGCGAGGAAGAAGGCCGCCGAGCACGCCGACACCGCGCCCGCGGCCTACCGCGAGCAGGAGAAGGCGAAGCTCGAGCAGTCGAAGGCCGACGCCGGCGCCGAGACCCGGGCCGGCCTGACCGGCATGCACGGGGCCAAGGGCGCGGCGATCGCGCAGCTGGTCGCCCAGAAGGGTCAGGCCAAGAGCAAGGACGAGGCCAAGCGCGCGGAGGTGACCGCGCGCGTCCAGTCGATCTTCACCGCGACCGAGGCCGACGTGAAGAAGATCCTCAACGGCATCGACGCCAAGGTCGACGCGGCGTTCGAGACCGGCGAGGCGTCGGCGAAGGCGGCGTTCGAGGCGTTCGTGGCGGCCAAGATGTCGGCCTACAAGCGCGAGCGCTACGGCGGCTGGCTCGGCGGGCTCAAGTGGGCCAAGGACAAGCTGCTCGGCATGCCCAGCGCCGTCGACGCGTTCTACGAGGCCGGCCGCGAGCTCTACCTGCAACGCATGGACGGCGTGATCTCGCGCGTCGCCGACATCGTCGGCGGCGACCTCGGCGCGGCCAAGCAGCGCATCGCGCGCGGCAGGAGCGAGATCTCCGCCTACGTGACCTCGCTCCCCCAGGACCTGCGCAAGGTCGGCACCGAGGCCGCCACCGAGATGGGCGACCGTTTCGAGCAGCTCGAGTCCGACGTCGGCGCCAAGCAGGACGCGCTCGTCGAGAGCCTCGCTACCAAGTACGTCGAGGCACGCAAGGGCCTCGACGAGCGCATCGCGGCGATGCAGGCCGAGAACAAGGGACTCGTCGACGCCGCCATCGGCGCGATCAAGGGCGTGATCGACACGATCAAGGGCCTCGTCGACATGCTCAAGAACGTCCTCGCGCGCGCCGCGAGCGCGATCGAGGACATCATCAAGGACCCGGTCGGTTTCCTCGGCAACCTCGTCGCCGGCGTCAAGGGCGGCATCATGCGGTTCTTCGCCAACATCGGCACGCACCTCAAGAAGGGCCTCATGGGCTGGCTCTTCGGCCAGCTCGCCGACGCCGGGATCGAGATGCCCGAGACCTTCGACCTCAAGGGCATCATCAAGCTGGTCGCCTCGGTCTTCGGTCTCAGCTGGGCCAACATCCGCAGCCGCATCGTCAAGCAGATCGGCGAGAAGGCGATGGGGGCGATCGAGAAGGGCGTCGACATCTTCGCCAAGATCGCCTCGGGCGGCATCGGCGCCGTCTGGGAGCTGATCGTGGAGAAGCTCGGTGACATCAAGGCCATGATCATGGAGCAGGTCGAGGACTTCGTGGTCACCAAGGTCATCACCGCCGGCATCACCTGGCTGATCGGCCTGCTCAACCCCGCGGCTGCGTTCATCAAGGCCTGCAAGCTGATCTACGACGTGATCATGTTCTTCGTCACCAACGGCTCGCGCATCATGAAGCTGGTCACCACGATCATCGACGGCGTCGTCGACATCGCGAAGGGCAACGTCTCGAGCGTCATGGCCAAGATCGAGGACGTGCTCGGCCAGATGGTGCCGGTCCTCATCGGCTTCCTGGCCAGTGTGCTCGGCGTCGGCGGCATCGGCGAGAAGATCAAGTCGATCATCCAGACGCTCCAGAAGCCGTTCACCAAGGCGATCGACGTCGTCATCAAGGCCGGCCTCAAGCTCGCCGGCCCGGTGATCCGGGGCGTCACCGGCCTCGGCGCGAAGGCGAAGAAGAAGGTCGCGGCCGGCAAGGCCTACGTGAAGGGAAAGGTCGACGCCGGCAAGACCTGGACGAAGGACAAGATCGCCGGCCTCCGGGAGAGGGCCGGGTTCTCCGCGAGGGGCACGTCGCACTCGGTGACCGTCACCGGCGACAAGCCCGAGAACGTGAAGATCACCGTTGCCTCGACGCCGCGCGAGGCCGGTGCGGCGATGACCCGCGCGATGGCCGCGGCCGACATCGACACGCTGCCCGACGCCCGCGACCGGGTGGCCGCAGCGGCCGCGTTCCGCGACGTGGACGCGAAGCGCGGCGCCCTGCAGGAACTCGCGCGCCAGGTGATGATGAGGTCCGGCGGCAGCATCCCGCCGGAGCTGTTGCGGCAGGCCCGCGCCCTCGCCAACGCCATCGCCCGGTGCTGGGAGATCATCGGCTACGACGGCGAGTCCATCAACCGGGTCAACCGCGGCGGCGAGGCGGGCCAGGCGGGCGACGTCCACCGGCACGGCCAGAAGGGCAAGGAGTTCGACGACGCCAAGACCGGTCGCGAGCGGGAGGTGTCGCGTCTCGAGAGCGAGCACGTCGTCCCGTGGGGCTGGTGCCAAGCAATCGTGCAGAAGCTGTTCGGCATCGGCACCCTGCCCGGCCAGAGCACGAAGAAGACCGGCGGCGTCGTCACCGAGCAGGGCTCGGTCGCCTACCCACGACTGACGACCGTCATGATCTACGAGCGCGCGGCCGAGCTGAAGACGTCGCAGCTGTCCAGCAACGACGCCCAGTTCAAGAGGTGGATCGAGGGGGTCAGCGCCGCCGACGCCCGGCGCACGCTCGCCGAACACCTGCCCACGCTGGTCAAGTCGCGCATGGACATCATCACCACGGCTGTCGGGACGTACGTCGCGAAGGTGCAGCGCGAGGACGGGATCTCGCTCCCCCACCGCCCCGACGAACCCACCATCCGACGGGCCACGGCAGCCCAGCTCGCCGAGATCTTCGCAGCGATCCGCGAGTCGCGGCGTTGACACCTGCCCGATGAGGCACCGGACACTTCCTCCGCGACCGTCCACGCAGCCGTCCCGGGCACCGCCATCACCGGGAAGCCTTGAAGTCCTCACCGTCATAGCCGAGGAGGCTGCAGGATGCCCACCTATCTCTCGCCCGGGGTCTACGTCGAGGAGGTCGAGGCCGGAACCCGTCCGATCGAGGGGGTCGGGACGTCGGTCGCGGCGTTCGTGGGCCTGGCCGCCAAAGGCCCGGTCAACGAGCCGACGCTGGTCTCCAACTGGACCCAGTACGCCGAGACGTTCGGCGACTTCACCGAGAACGCCTACCTGGCGCACGCCGTCTACGGCTGGTTCCTCAACGGGGGCGGCAACTGCTTCGTCGTCCGCATCGAGCCCAGCGGCGGACGCGGCGGAGCGGCGAAGCCGAAGGAGATCACCCCGCCCAAGCGGGCCCAGATCGGGGGCTACACGGCCACCTCGATCGCCAAGGGCGCGACGGCCGGCAAGACGATCGGCGTGGTCGTCGAGCCCGCCGGCGGCGAGAACCCGCCAGGTGAGACGTTCCGGCTCGTCGTCACCGTCGACGGCAAGGACACCGAGACCTACGACAACGTGACCGCGCAGCCGGGCGACAACAACGTCGCCGTGGCGGTGAACGCGGCCTCGAAGCTGATCAACCTCGAGGAGACGTCGTCGGGCAGCGCCCTCGCCGTCGCGACGGCCGGTCAGGCCGTGCTCGCCGAGCAGGAGCCCGTGCCGGTGCCGCCGTCCGTCGACAACCTCGGCGCCGGCGACTACGTCGGCGACGCGGCCCAGCGGACCGGCTTCAGCGGCCTCGAGGCCGTCGACGAGGTCACGATGGTCTCGGTGCCCGACCTCGCCGCCGCCTACGAGCAGGGGGCGATCGACCTCGAGACCTTCAAGGCCGTGCAGCTCGGCATGATCGCCCACTGCGAGCTCATGGGCGACCGCATCGCGATCCTCGACACCCCGCCCGGCCTCAACCCGCAGCAGGTGCACGAGTGGCGCACCCGCGGCGCCGGCTACGACTCGCGCTTCGCGACGATGTACTGGCCGTGGGTGAAGGTCTTCGACCCGGCGTCGAGCACCAACAAGTTCGTGCCGCCGTCGGGCCACATGGCCGGCGTCTGGGCCCGCAACGACGACACCCGCGGCGTGCACAAGGCTCCCGCCAACGAGGTGGTCCGGGGCGCCATCTCGCTGCAGACCCAGATCACCAAGGCCGAGCACGACCTGCTCAACCCGGTCGGCATCAACTGCATCCGCACCTTCCCCGGTCGTGGTGTGCGCGTGTGGGGCGCGCGCACCCTCTCCAGCGACGCCGAGTGGCGCTACCTCAACGTGCGGCGGCTGTTCAACTACCTCGAGGAGTCGATCCTGCTGGGCACGCAGTGGGTCGTCTTCGAGCCCAACGACCCAGCGCTGTGGGCGCGCATCCGGCGCACCATCGCCTCCTTCCTCATCAACGAGTGGCGCAAGGGCGCCCTGTTCGGCACCACCCCCGACGAGGCCTTCTTCGTCAAGTGCGACGACGAGACCAACCCGGCCGAGGGCATCGACGCCGGACAGGTCGTCTGCCAGATCGGCGTCGCGCCCGTGAAGCCGGCCGAGTTCGTCATCTTCCAGCTCTCGCAGTTCTCCGGCGGGACGAGCCTGGTCAACGAGTAGCCAGTCCATCCACCAGACCCTCTGTCGCACCAACCTCGAACTGAAGGAGACGCACCACCATGGGACTCGCAGACCCCCTCGACTCAGCCTCGGCCAACGGCTTCATCGTCACCGTCGACGGCATCCAGATCCCCAAGGTCAACGAGGTCAGCGGCCTCAAGGCCGAGGTCGACAAGATCGAGCTGAAGCAGCAGACCAGCGACGGCAAGTACGTCGTCCGCCAGCTCATCGGACGCCCCAAGGCCGGCGAGCTGACCGTCACCCGCGGCCTCACCGACTCCAAGACCATCACCGACTGGCTCAAGCAGGTCGCCCAGGGGGACGTGTCCGGCTCGCGCAAGACGGCCTCGGTCGCCCTGCTCGACTACGCCGGGGCGCCGATCAAGACCTACAACTTCACCAACTGCTGGGTGCGCAGCGTCGAGGTCAACTCGCTCAAGGCCGGTGCCGCCGAGCAGGCGACCGAGAAGTTCGTGATCTGCTACGACGAAGTGACCGTGTCCTGATGCAGCGCGGACCCGGCCCCGCCGTGCTCGACCCGCTCACCGCGGGACCGCCCGTCGTCCAGGAGCGGGCGCCGGTCGAGACGGCGCAGACCATGCGCACGGAGTTCGACTTCGAGCTGCCGCGGGGCTACGTCGACGGCGACGGCGTCGTCCACCGTCACGGCACGATGCGCCTGGCCACCGCCCGCGACGAGCTGTTGCCGCTCTACGACGAGCGCGTGCAGGAGAACGCCGCCTTCACCACGGTCGTGCTGCTCGGCCGGGTGATCACCCGCCTCGGCACGCTGCCGATGATGAGCGCGCAGGTCGTGGAGAACATGTTCGCCAGCGACGTCGCGTTCCTGCAGGACTTCTACCGGCGCATCAACGCCGAGGGACACACCCGGGCCGCCGTGACCTGTCCCGAGTGCTCGCAGCGCTTCACGATCGACCTCGCGGGTGGGCGCCTGGGGGAATCGTGACGTACGCGCCCGCCCGGCTCTACGAAGAGGTCGCGTACGTCGCCTACCACTTCCACTGGCGGCTCGACGACATCCTCGACCTCGAGCACCCGCAACGGCTGCGCTTCGTCGGCGAGATCGCGAGCATCAACACCCGGCTCGCCGAGGAGCGGTGACCCGTGCGCTGGCCCTGGTCACGACGCGACGACGCGCCCGTCGAGCTCCCTGCGGCACTGGCACCGGCACTGGCACCGGCCCCGTCGCCGGCACCGCGTGAGCCGGCGCCGTCGCCCCTGGGCTGGGCGTTCCTGCCACCCATCCAGCGCAGCCTCGCCGAGGGCATCCAGACCATCACGCGGCCCACGACGTTCCCGCACGAGCTGCCGGCGTGGCGCTCACCGGCCTTCACCGACCACCTGAGCCACGCCGTCGTCGACACCGCGCCCTCCGGCGTGATCGACGGCGACGGCGGTGGCCTCGGTCCCGGCACGGGGACGCCGTCGGCCCTCGTCCCGGCCCCGATCGAGCTGACGCTGCTCCCGCCGCCGCGCCCCTCCCCGGTGCAACGGGCCGTCGGTCCGCGGGCGAGCAGCGACACCCCCGACCTACCGGTGGCCCGCGCCGTCCACGTGCACGACCACGACTGCGGCCACGAGCCGCCGGCCCCCACGGCACCCTCGCTCGTCACCGCCCCGGCGCTCGGCATGCCGCTGGTGCAGCGCGCGGTCGTGCCCGACGCCGCTCCGGCGGCGGCTCCGGCGCCTGACCCGGCCCCCGAGGTCGCCGAGGTCGCCGAGGCCGAGCCGGCGGATCGCGCCGTCCTCGGGCCACCGGACGACGACCTGCCGGCACCGCTCGCCGCGCCCGGCGTACCGCGCCCGCTGCAGCGGGCGACCGACGCACCCCTCGCCCTGCCGCCCGCAGCCCCCGTGGTGGCGACCCGGCCGCGCCTCGGTCTCGGCGCACCGCTCCCCCAGGTACCCGCGACCGCCGTCGCCGAGCCCGGCATCGTGCCGTACGCGCCGGTCACGTCGCTCGCGTCGGTCACGCCGGAGCCCCCGGCCACACCCGCCGCGGCACCCGTTCTCGAGCTGCCCGGGGCCGGTGGGTTCACCGAGGTCGCCGTGCAGCGCGCCGTCGTCGAGCCGGACGCCGACGCGGCGCCACCCTCACCACCCTTGCCACCCGAGCCGCACGAGCCGGACGACGCGCCCGCACGGCCCGAACCGGCCGACACCGTCGTCGAGACCGCCCCCAAGGCCGTCGTCGCGGCGGTGCCGTCAACCCCCGTCACGCTGCCGTCGGCACCCCTGCCGCTCACCCGCGGCCTCGCGACCTCGGTGCAGCGCGACACCGTGCTGCCCGGGCCGGGCCGACCGACACCGAACCTGGTCGTCCGGCCGGCCCCGCTCCTCCCCGCACCGCGTACGCGCGAGCGGGTCGTGCCGGTGCAACGGATCCCGGCCGTCCCGGTCGCTGCGCCCCGGTCCGCCCCCGCCCCGACACCACCCACCGGCGCCGGCGCGGTCGGTGCCAGCGGGGTCGGCGCGCGGGACGACGCCACGGCCGTCGGCCCGGACGACCCGACCGGGCCACCGCCGACCGCCCCGACCCTCCCGACCCTCCCGATCGACCTGAGCGCACCACCGACCCCGACCACACCGACCACACCGACCTCACCGACGAGTCCGCCGGTACCGCCGGTCACCGTGTCGCGCTTCGCGCTGCCGTCGCTGCCGTCGATGCCCCCGATTCCCTCGATGCCGGGCGCTCCGCCGATGCCCACCGCGCCGTCGGTGCCGTCGGTGCCGTCGATGCCGTCGATGCCGTCGATGCCGTCGATGCGCGACCTGCCCTCGTCGCCGGCGGCCGCCGACCTGCCCGGACCCGACGACCTACCGGCGATGCCGACCGTCCCCGAGCCGCCGTCCCTGCCGGACCTGCCAGACCTCCCGACCGGCCTCCCGGTACCCGGACTGCCGTCCCTGCCGACCGTGCCCGGACTGCCCGCGGCGCCCGGGCTCCCGGCCGACCTGCCCTCCGTGCTGCCGAGCCCCGGCGAGCTCACCTCGGGCCTGCCGGCCGCGCTCCCACTGGCCACGCGGCCCGCCGACGCCGTCGCGGCGACCGCCGGCGGCGCGGCCGCTGCCGCGGGTGCCCTCGCCTCCGGCCCCGCGTCGCTCCCGCACCTGCCGGGCCTGCCAGTCCCCGCAGTGCCCGGCGCCGTCACGACGCCCGACACCACCGGCGCCGTCGGGGATGTCAACGCCGACGCCGCCGGGGATGCCGAGCCAGGCAGCGCGACGGGCAGCGCGACGGCCACGGGCGCGACACCGGCGGGCGGTCGGGCCTCGGGGGCCGACGACGACGCCCTGGCACACCGGCTGTTCCCGCCACTGCTGCGCCGGCTCAAGAACGAGCTCCTGCTCGACCGCGAGCGCCGCGGCACCCGCACCGACGCCTGGTGAGGTCCGGCTGGTGAGTGTTTGGTGAGTGCCCACGGATAGACCGGAACCCCAGATCGAGAGAGGAGCCCGCCCATGACCCAGCTGCAGGACGTCGACACCGCCGTCAGCGTCGCCTTCGTGGTGAAGATCGACGACGCCAGCATCGGCGCCTGGAGCAGCTGCGAGGGCCTGGGCGCCGAGGTCGTCATGGAGATGCGCGAGGAGGGCGGCAACAACGCCCACGTGTGGCAGCTGCCGACACGGCTCAAGTACAGCAACATCAAGCTCACCCGCCCCCTCGGCGCCGACACCTCGAAGATCGCCTCCTGGGTCTCGTCGGTGGCCCAGGGCTACGAGCGCAAGACGGCCGTCATCCAGGCGATGCGCGCCGACGGCAAGGTCGTCGCGGAGTGGTCGGTCGTCGACGTCCTGCCGGTGCGCTGGACCGGTCCGAGCCTCAACAGCGACCAGCCGAAGGTGCTCACCGAGACCCTCGAGATCGCCCACCACGGCTTCACCACCCGGTAGCGACCAGGTAGCAGGCAGGAGAAGAGCGCCATGGGCGGGAGTCCGGTCAGCTTCGACGCCGCCGCCGCGGGTTCGCCCGTGGGCGCCGGTGGTCGGCCCAACCTGCAGCACGCCTACCTGATGGTGCACGAGCCCTCGACCAACGGGTCGCTGTCGGCGCCGGGGGCCTTGCTGTTCCAGCTCGACTTCCAGTTCAACCCGAAGGAGATCGCGCTGGCCAAGCAGGCCAGCTGGAAGCGCGAGCCGGCCAAGGGCAACAAGAGCGCACCGCCGCCGCAGTTCACCGGCAGCCAGCCGTCGAAGCTCACGCTCGAGATGTTCTTCGACGCCAGCGCCAAGCATGACACCAGCGTCGTCAAGACGGTCGAGAAGCTGTTCTCGCTCACCACGCCCACGCAGTCGTCGATGACGTCGAAGAAGGCGTCGCCGCCGTGGGTCGTCTTCCGGTGGGGCAGCCTGACCGGGTTCCTGGCCTACGTCAGCCAAGTCTCGGCGAAGTACACGATGTTCACCGCCGACGGCCTCCCGATCCGGGCCGCCTGCCAGGTGACCCTGGAGGAGCTCGCCGGCGACGCGCCGAAGCAGAACCCGACGTCCGGTGGTCTCGTGCCGCACCGCGTGCACCAGGTCGTCGAGGGCGACTCGCTGCCCGCGATCGCCTACCGCGAGTACGGCCAGCCGGCGCTGTGGCGGGCCGTCGCCGACCTCAACCGCATCGACGACCCGATGCGCATGCGGCCCGGCGACCGGCTGATGCTGCCGGCCCTCGAGGAGCTGGAGGCACACGTGCGGGTCGCCGCGGCCTCGACGCCGACCGCCACCCGCCCCGGGACGGTGCTCGATGCCGCACGGTGAGGAGTTCTCCAACACCCTGCAGGTCGCCGTCGACGGCACACCCCTGCCGGCCGACGTCGTCCCGCTGCTCGCCGGTGGGTACGTCGACGACAGCACCAACGTGCCCGACATGTTCGTGCTGCGCTTCAACGACACCGGCGGCACGGTGCTGACCAAGGGCGGGTTCACCATCGGCGCCAAGGTCCGCCTCAGCCTGCAGTCGACGGCGCCCGGTGGCAGCACGCCGCTGCTCGACGGCGAGGTGACCGCGATCGAGGTCGAGGTCGGAGAGCTGGGCGTGCAGACGCTGGTGCGCGGCCTCGACGTCTCGCACCGCCTCTTCCGGGGCACGCGCGTCGAGGCCTACGTGAACATGACGGCCTCCGACATCGTGCAGAAGGTCGCGCAGCGGGCGAGCCTCACGGCCGAGGTCGAGTCGACCCAGGCGACGTACCACCACGTCACCCAGGACGGCGTCAACGACTGGGACTTCCTGCGTCGGCTCGCGCTGGAGAACGATCGACTGCTCACCCTGTCCGACGGAAAGCTGCACTTCACGAGACGGACGCCGGCCAGCGAGGCACCGGGCGGCACAGGCGACTCACGCACCGACCCGCTCGTGCTCGAGGCCGGCGTCAGCCTGGTGCACCTGCGCGGCACGATCACCGCTGCCGGCCAAGTACCGAGCGTCGAGGTGCGCGGCTGGGACCCCGCCACGAAGAAGGAGGTCGTCACCTCGACGTCGGCCGCCACCACGAGCGCGGTGCCCGACAGCGGTGCCACGCCCGCGGCGTTGGCGAGCACGTTCAGCAGCCCGCCCTACGTGCTCGGCCTGGCCGGCCTGCACGACCAGGCCGCCGTCAGCTCGATCGCCGGCTCGCTCGCCGACCACCTCGCCGGCGGCTTCGCCGAGCTCGAGGGCACCGCCCGCGGCAACCCCGGCCTCCGTGCCGGGACGGCGGTGCGGGTCGCCGGCGTCGGGGAGCAGTTCAACGGCAAGTACGTGCTGACCTCGACGCGTCACGAGTTCTCCCCCGACCACGGCTACCGGACGACGTTCGGGGCCAGCAACACCTCCGAGCGCTCGCTGTACGGCGCCACCAACGCCGCCGTCCGCGACCGCCCGACGACCCCGGGCGTCGTCCCGGCGCTGGTGACGAGCGTGCAGGACCCCGACAAGCTGGGCCGGGTCAAGATCCGCCTGCCGTGGCTCTCCGACCAGTACGAGTCGTGGTGGGCACGCACCCTGCAGCCGGGCGCCGGCAAGGACCGTGGCGCCGCCGTCCTGCCGGAGGTCGGCGACGAGGTGCTGGTCGCGTTCTCGCAGGGCGACCTGCAGCACCCGTTCGTGCTCGGCGGTCTCTACAACGGGCAGGACAAGCCCGGCGGCGGCTGGGAGGCCAACGTGGACAGCACGTCCGGCGAAGTGGTGCGCCGCGGGTTCGTGTCGCGCACGGGCATGGTGGTCGAGCTGACGGAGAAGCCCGGTGCCGAGCAGGTCGTGCTGAGCAGCAACGGTGGCGCGCAGAAGATCGTGCTGACCCAGACCGCCGACAAGGGCATCGAGATCGTCTCCGAGGGCCCGCTGTCGGTGACGGCCAAGAGCAACGTCGACCTCAGCACCGGCACCGGCGACGTGTCGGTCAAGGGCACCAACCTGAAGATCGAGGCGTCGGGCAGCCTCGAGCTCAAGGGCACCACCGTCAAGCTGAGCGCCACGGGCACCGCGGAGCTGTCGGCGACGGGGGTCACCACCGTCAAGGGCTCGATCGTGAAGATCAACTGATGCCGCCCGCAGCGCGTGTCGGCGACCTCTCCGGCCACCCCGGCTCCCTCATGCCGCCGGGGTGCCCGACCGTGCTCATCGGCGGCCTGCCCGCCGCGCGGGTGGGCGACCTGCACACCTGCACGATGCCCCCGGTCGCCGGCCCGCACCCGCCGTCCCCGATCGTGCCGCCGGGCGCGCCCACCGTGCTCATCGGTGGGCTGCCGGCCGCGCGCGTCGGAGACATGTCCGGGTGCGGCGCACCGATCCTGCCGCCGGGGTGCCCGACGGTGATCATCGGATGAGGGTGAGGGCCCGTGGGTGAGGAGTTCGTCGGCGCCGGCTGGGCGTTCCCGCTGCGCGTCGACCCGACCGGCAAGGTCGCCCTCGTGGCGGGCACCCACGAGATCGAGGAGAGCATCCGGCTCATCCTCATGACCGCGCCCGGCGAGCGGCCGATGCGGCCCGAGTTCGGCTGCGCGATCCACGACTACGTCTTCGCGCCCGCCGACGCCTCGACGGCCGGCGACATCGCCTACGCGGTGCGCATCGCGATCAACCGCTGGGAGCCACGCATCGACCTCGGCGACGTCGTCGTCCGCTTCGACGCCGTCGACCGCGGCGTGCTCTACGTCGAGCTGCAGTACGCCGTCCGCGGCACCAACGACCCGCGCAACCTGGTCTTCCCGTTCTACGTGATCCCGCCCCACGAGGAGCCGACGCCATGAGCCTGCCGATCCCCCACCTAGACGACCGCCGCTTCCAGGACCTCGTCGACGACGCCAAGCGCATGGTGCAGCAGCGCTGCGTGGAGTGGACCGACCACAACGTCTCCGACCCCGGCGTCACGCTGATCGAGACCTTCGCGTTCATGACCGACGAGCTGCTCTACCGGCTGAACCGGGTGCCGGACCGGCTCTACATCACCTTCCTCGACCTGCTCGGCGTCACCCTGCACCCGCCGACGCCGGCCCACGTCGACGTCACCGCGTGGCTCTCCGCGCCGCCCGCCGACGACGTCGTGCTGCCGGCCGACAGCGACGTCGCCACGCTCCGCACCGCGCAGGACGACGCCGTCGTGTTCGCCACCACCACCGACCTGCGCATGCCCCCGAGGAGCCTGCGGCACGTGCTCACGCAGCCCGTCGGCGGCGAGCCCACCGGGCGCGACGACCAGCTCGGCCTGCAGGAGGAGTTCCCCTGCTTCTCCGAGCGGCCCGCCTACGACGACGTGCTCCTGCTCGGGCTCGACGACGCCGCGCCGGCCTGCGCGATCGGGTTCCGCTTCGAGTGCCACGTGCAGGGCGTGGGTGTCGATCCCACAGCACCGCCGCTGGTCTGGGAGGCGTGGGACGGCGGCGACTGGGTCGGCTGCGAGGTCGAGCGCGACGGCACCGGCGGGCTCAACCGGGCGGGGGACGTCGTCGTCCACCTGCCGAGGAACCACGCCGCGTCGGTGGTGGCCGGGCTGCGTGCCGGGTGGGTGCGCTGCCGCGTCGTCCCCGCGGCGGAGGGGTACCCGTTCTACAGCGCGTCCCCGACGATCACCGCCGCGACGGCGTTCACCCTCGGCGGCACCGTGCCGGCCGTGCACGCCGAGGCCGTGCACGGCGAGGTCCTCGGGCTCTCGGAGGGCGTGCCCGGTCAGGTGTTCCGGCTCGCGCGCGGGCCGGTCGTCTCGGCCGGCGAGCCGATCGAGGTCGAGGTCGCGGCCGGCTCAGGTTGGGAGCGCTGGGTCGAGGTCGAGTCGTTCGCCGGGTGTGACGCCGACAGCCGCGTGTGCCGGGTCGACCGGGCCACCGGCGAGGTGGCGTTCGGACCGGCCGTGCGTGAACCGGACGGCTCGTTGAGGTCGTACGGATCCGTACCACCCAAGGGGGCTCCGCTGCGCGTGCCGACCTACCGCGTCGGTGGCGGCCCCACCGGCAACGTGTCGGCCCAGGCCGTCCGTGTCCTGCGCTCGACCGTGCCGGGCATCGACCGGGTGGTCAACCGGCGCGCGGCCATCGGCGGCGTCGCCTCCGAGACCGTCGACGAGGCGCGCCTGCGCGGTCCGCTCGCGCTGCGCACGCGCGACCGCGCCGTCACCGCCGAGGACTACGAGCAGCTCGCTCGCGCGGCCGCGCCCCAGGTCGCACGGGTCAGGACCGTGCCCGCTGCGAGCGACGACGAGGCCGGTGGCGTCCGGGTGCTCGTCGTCCCGGCGGCCTCGCCCGACGTCGACGGGCGGCTGCGGTTCGAGGACCTCGTGCCGACCGAGGAGACCCTGCGGGCCGTGGCCACCCACATCGACGAGCGGCGCACGCTCGGCGCGCGGGTGAGCGTCGAGCCGCCGTACTACCAGGGCGTCACGGTGGTCGCGACCCTCGTCGCGCGGGCGCGGGCGTCATCCGAGGAGCTGCAGCGCGAGGCCCTGCTCGCCCTCAACCGCTACTACAGCCCGCTCACCGGCGGCCCCGACGGCACCGGGTGGCCCTTCGGACGGCCCGTGCAGGCCGGCGAGGTGTACGCCGTGCTGCAGCGGCTGCCCGGCACCGAGCTCGTCGACGAGGTCGTGCTCTTCGGCGCCGACCCCGTGAGCGGCAAGCGGGGCCAGGCCGTGCAGCGCATCGACCTCGACCGGTTCGCGCTCACCTTCTCCTACGACCACCGGATCCGGGTGGTGCGCGGTGGCTAGGGGGATGGTGCCCGGCCTGGCGTCGCCCGCCCCGCTGCTGCACCGCCTGCCCGGCGTGCTGCAGGACGACGACTTCACCCAGCGCTTCGTCGCCGCGTTCGACGACGGCTACGCCCCGATCCTGGTGACCCTCGACTCGCTGGCCTGCTACGTCGACCCGCAGCTCGCCCCGGCCGACTTCGTCGACTACCTCGCCGGCTGGGTCGGCGTCGACCTCGACGACACGTGGACGCTGCCGCAGCGCCGCGCGATCGTGGCGGGCGCCGCCGCCGTGCACCGCCGGCGCGGCACCCGTCGCGGCGTCGAGGAGGCGCTCGGCCTCGGGCTCGGCGCCCGGGTCACGGTGCGCGACAGCGGCGGCTGCACGTGGTCGGCCTCGCCCGGCGGCCCGCTGCCCGGTTCCGCCCCCGCCCGCATGGAGGTCACCATCGACGTCGACGACCCCGACGCGCTCGACCCGCGCCGCGTCGAGACGCTCATCGAGTCGACCAAGCCGGCGCACGTCGCGCACATCGTGACCGTCGTGCGCGGCCGGAGCGCCTCGTGAGCGCGTCGCGCGCGTGCCCCGACTGCGGCGCACCGCTCGAGGCCGGCGAGCAGTTCTGCGGCAGCTGCGGCTGCTACGTCGACTGGAGCCCTCCCGAGCCCGAGCCGGTCGTCGACGCGTCGCCCCCGCCGGCCCCGCCGACCCCTTCTCCCCCGCAGTCCTCGCCGTCCGTGCCACCGCCGTCCGTACCGCCGGCCGCGGCCCTGGTCGCGCCCCAGCAGCCCGCTCCGCAGCAACCGGTGGCCCGGCAGCCCGGAGCGGCGCAGGTCGCCCCGCCGCCGCGCCACCAGGCGGTGCCGCCGGAGCCGGTCAACCCCGGCGACCTCGTGTGCGGCCAGTGCGGCGCGGGCAACAAGCCCACCCGCAGGTTCTGCCGCCGGTGTGGCCACGACCTCGTCGACGCGGTCGTGGCCAGGACGCCCTGGTGGCGCCGGATCCTTCCCCGGCGGACGACGCGGGTCGACGAGGCCGGCACCCACCCGGCGGCTCGCCGGCCGGGCGGACGACGCCGGGTGCCGGCCCGGCTGCTCACCCTGCTCGTCGTCGTCGGCCTGCTCGCCGGCGGTGGTCTGCTGCTCCGCGGGCAGGTCGGTGGCCTCGTCGACCTCGTCCGCGACCGCGTGCAGGGTGTCGAGCGCGTCGTCCCGGCCACGGCGACGGCGTCCAGCGCCCAGGAGGGGCACGGCCCGAACCTGGTCAAGGACGGCACGCCCAACAAGTACTGGGCGCCCGCGAAGGCCGGCGACGGCCGCGGCGAGCACGTCGACGTCGCCTTCGACGCCCCCGTGCGGCTCGTCTACGTGCTCGTCACGCCGGGCGTCACCACCTCCGACGAGGAGGCCTTCCAGCAGCAGGGACGCCCGGCCGAGCTGCGCGTCGTCGTGACCCACGACGACGGCAGCCGCGAGGTCACCGACGTCGAGCTCGAGGACAAGCGGGGCGACGTCCGGGTGACGATCCGCCAGAGCGAGGTGACGGCGGTGCGGTTCGAGATCGTCAGCACCCACGCCGGCAACGCCCCCGGCAGCCGGCCCGCGATCGGGGAGCTCGAGTTCTTTGTCCGCAAGTAGCCCGCCCGACGGCGCCTGCCCGCGCTGCGGAACCCCGCGCTCCGGGCCGGGCGAGCAGTTCTGCCCGGTCTGCGACACGTTCCTGGCCTGGCACGCCCCCGCGACCGACGAGGTCGCCGCACCACCGGCCCCCGCAGCCGACGAAGCCGGTCCGCCGACCGTGCCGTTCTCCCTTCCCGGCCAGCCACCGGCACCGCCGCGCCCGTCGGCGGACGCGCCGCGCCGTCCGCCCGACCGGGTGCGCCCGCCGGTCGTCTCCACCGACACGGCCGAGGTCGAGGTCGCGCCGCTCGTGCCCGGCACCTTCCCGCTCGCGCTGCGCAACGGCTCGTCGATCGTCGACTCCTACGAGGTCGTCGTGGCCGACCCGCCCCCGTGGCTGGCGATCCAGCACGGCGACACCAACCTGCTGCCCGAGGAGTCCCGCACGGTGTCGGTGACGCTCTCGGTGCGGCCCGAGACGCTGGCCCTCGCACAGCGCCTGCCGGTCGTCGTCCGGGTGCGGTCGACCGTCGACCCCGGGCGGGTGGCCGAGGTGCCGCTCACCGTCGTCGTCCCGCTGTCGGGGCCGCCGGCGACGCTGGTAGCGCACCCGAGCCTGGTGCGGCTGCAGGACGCCGAGCACGGCGCGTTCGGCCTGCGCCTCGACAACCGCGCCTCGAACCACCCACGCACGTACCGGTTCTCGGTCTCCGACCCCGAGGGCGTCGTCCGGGTCGACCTGCAGCCGCTCGTCGCCCAGGTGCCCGCCGGCGGCACCGTCGACGTCGCCGCCCGCTTCGTCTCCCCCGCTCCCGGCCCCGGTGAGCAGTCGTCACGCCAGCTGAGCATCACGGCCACCGACGAGCAGGGTCCGGTGACCACCCAGGTCACGGTCACCCAGGAGACCGCCGCCGTCCGTGAGCGCGTGCCACTCAAGCTGCGGCTCGAGCCGAGCCAGGTCGTGCTCGCCGGCGGGACCACGGCCCGCGTCGACGTGGTCGTCGACAACCGCGCCAACGGCGACGATGCCGTCGTGACCCTCCGCGGTCGCGACCCGGCCGGCGTGCTCGGGTTCCGGTTCGACCACACCGGGTTCACCGTCGGCGCCGGGCGCGCCGTCCGGCTCGGCGTCACCGTGACCGCTCCCCCGGCGCCACGCGGCCAGTCGGTCACCCGGCCGTTCTCGGTGGTGGCGCAGGCCGCCGGGCTCGAGTCCGAGATCGACGGCCGGCTCGAGCTCAGCTCGCGCCAGGCGGCCATCGCCTCCGCGGCCGTGCACGTGCAGCCGGCCCACCTGGTCACGTCCTCCCGCAGGGGTGAGTTCGCCGTCGACGTCGACAACCGCCAGGGCGGCGAGCCGCTGCACGTCGTCCTGTCGGCCGCCGACGAGTTCGGCCGGGCCCGCATCGGCTTCCACCCGGTGCAGCTGTCGGTGCCGCCCGGTCAGGTCGCCCGCTCGACGATGACCGTGACCCACGACCGGCCCGACGGCGGCACCTCCGAGACCCGGCGGCTGCGGGTGACGGCGTCGTCCGGGCCCGACGCGGTGCACGGCGAGGCCACGTTCACCCAGGAGGCCGACAGCCACCGACGCCTGTGGGCGGTCCTGCTCGGCCTGCTCGGCACGCTCACCGCGGTCGCCGGCGTCCTCGTGCACCTGCGCGACGCGACCGTCGGCGGCATCCGCTTCACCGTCGAGGCGCTCGTCGACGAGACCAGCGGCGGCGGGGTGCCCGACGAGCTCCTCGTGCGCGCCAACGTCCAGCTGCTGTGCCTGGCGCTCGTGCTGCTCACGGGGGTGCTGATGCTGATCTCGCTCACGGGCACCACCGGCACGGGTCTGCGCCGTGGCGCCGTCGCCGTCGTGCTGCTCGGCGTCGGCACCATGGTCGCGATCGAGGACGTCACCCTCGGTCTCGGACTCGTGGTGAGCGGCGCCGTCGTCGCGTTCGTGGGCGGGGTGCTGCTCCGGCAGCGCGCCTGACCGTCAGGCCGTGCCCGCCTTGGCGGCGAGCCGTTGCCAGGTGGCGACGACCGTGTCGGGGTTGAGCGACATCGACTCGATGCCCTGCTCGAGCAGCCAGTCGGCGAGGTCGGGGTGGTCGGAGGGCCCCTGGCCGCAGATGCCGACGTACTTGCCGCGCGCCTTGCAGGCCTGGATGGCCAGCGAGAGCATGTGCTGGACGGCGGGATCGCGCTCGTCGAAGCCGTCGGCGACCAACGCCGAGTCGCGGTCGAGGCCCAGCGTCAGCTGGGTCATGTCGTTGGACCCGATCGAGAAGCCGTCGAAGTGGTCGAGGAAGCGGTCGGCCAGCACGGCATTCGACGGCACCTCGCACATCATCACGACCTCGAGGCCGTTGGTGCCGCGCTCGAGGCCGTGCCGGCCCAGCAGCGCGATGACGCCCTCGGCCTCCTTGAGCGTGCGCACGAACGGGATCATCACCTTGACGTTGGTCAGGCCCATCTCGTCGCGCACGTGGCGCAGCGCCTCGCACTCCATGGCGAAGCACTCGGCGAAGTCCTCCGACAGGTACCGCGACGCGCCGCGGTAGCCGATCATCGGGTTCTCCTCGTCGGGCTCGTAGCGCTCGCCGCCGACCAGGTTGGCGTACTCGTTGGACTTGAAGTCGCTCATGCGCACGATCACCGGCTCGGGCGCGAAGGCGGCGGCGAGCATCGAGACCCCCTCGACCACCCGCTGCACGAAGTACTCGCGCGGCGAGGCGTAGGCCGCCACCGTCTCCTCGATCTCCGAGCGCAGCGGGCCGGCGTCGAGGCGGCCGGCCTCGAGGTCGAGCAGGGCCTTGGGGTGGATGCCGATCTGCCGGTTGATGATGAACTCGAGCCGCGCCAGGCCGATGCCGCGGTGGGGCAGCTGGGCGAACGAGAACGCCTGCTCGGGGGTGCCGACGTTCATCATGATCTTCACCGGTACGTCGGGCATGGCGTCGAGCTCGGTGCGCTCGACGGTGAAGTCGAGCAGGCCGTCGTAGACCAGCCCGGTGTCGCCCTCGGCGCACGAGACCGTGACCTCGGCACCGTCGGCCAGCGTGCCGGTGGCCGAGGTCGTGCCGACGATGGCCGGGATGCCGAGCTCGCGGGCGATGATCGCGGCGTGGCAGGTGCGGCCGCCGCGGTTGGTCACGATGGCCGAGGCGCGCTTCATGATCGGCTCCCAGTCGGGGTCGGTCATGTCGGCGACGAGCACCTCGCCCTCGACGAAGTCGCTCATCTGCTCGATCGAGCGGAGCACGCGCACGGGACCGGCGCCGATCTTCTGACCGATGGCGCGTCCCTCGACGAGGACCCCGGCGTCCTGGGTCACGGCCTTGTCGATGGAGAAGCGCTCGAGGGCTCCGCTGCGCCGTGACTGCACGGTCTCGGGGCGGGCCTGCAGGATGTAGAGCAGGCCGTCGACGCCGTCGCGGCCCCACTCGATGTCCATCGGTCGGCCGTAGTGCTCCTCGATGACCAGGGCGTGGCGGGCCAGCTCGGTGACCTCGTCGTCGGTGAGCGAGAGCACGCGCGACTGCTCGGGCTCGACGTCGACGAACTCGGTGGTGCGCCCGACCGTGGCGTTGCTCGTGTAGACCATCTTGGTGCGCTTGGCGCCCACGCCCCGCTTGAGGATCGCCGGTCGGCCGGCCCGCAGCGCCGGCTTGTAGACGTAGAACTCGTCGGGGTTGACCGCACCCTGCACGACGCCCTCGCCGAGACCCCACGCCGAGGTGACGAAGACGGCGTCGGTGAAGCCGGACTCGGTGTCCATCGTGAACATGACGCCGGAGGCGCCGACGTCGGAGCGCACCATCTTCTGCACGCCGGCCGAGAGCCCGACGTCGGCGTGGGCGAAGCCGTGATGCACGCGGTAGGCGATCGCGCGGTCGTTGTAGAGACTCGCGAAGACCTCGCGGACGGCGAGCAGCACCGCATCGATGCCGCGCACGTTGAGGAACGTCTCCTGCTGCCCGGCGAAGCTGGCGTCGGGGAGGTCCTCGGCGGTGGCCGACGACCGGACGGCGAAGCTGGCCTCGTCCTGCCCGTCGACGGCCGACTCGCCGGCCAGCCGCTCGTAGGCCGCTCGGATGTCGGCCTCGAGGTCGGCCGGGAACTCCTGCTCGACGACCGCCGTCCGGATCTCGCGGCCCACCTCGGCGAGCCGGCGGACGTCGTCGGTGTCGAGGCCGTCGAGCATCTCGCTGATGCGCTCGGCCAGCCCGGTGTCGCCGATGAAGCGGTGGTAGGCGTCGGACGTCGTGGCGAAGCCGTCCGGCACCCGCACGCCGAGGTCGGTCAGGTGCGAGACCATCTCGCCGAGCGAGGCGTTCTTGCCGCCGACCTGGTCGAGGTCGCCCAGCCCGAGCTCGGAGAACCATCGGACGTTGGCTGAGGTGGGGTTGGTGCCGGTCATGAAGTGCTGCCTCCCTGGGCATCGCGGGCCTTGATCCGTTCACGGCTGGGGACCCCGCCGTTGCGCTTGAGCGTCTGGAGCACGAGGGCCGCCATCTCCTCGACCGACTTGGTCGCCGAGTCGATCGTCGGGATCCGGTGCCGGTCGAACAGCAGGCCCGCCTGCCGCAGCTCCCAGCGGCACTGGGACAGCTCGGCGTAGCGGGAGCCCGGACGGCGCTCGTTGCGCACGCGGCTGAGGCGGTCGGCGGTCGTGGTGATGCCGAAGCACCGGTCGGCGAGGTCGCGCACGGGCCGGGGCAGGTCGCGCGACTCGAGGTCCTCGTCGACCAGCGGGTAGTTGGCCACGAACAGCCCGTGCTGCAGCGCGAGGTACATGCTCGTCGGCGTCTTGCCGCAGCGCGACGGCGCCAGCAGGACGACGTCGGCCCGGTCGAGCGCGCGCAGGCTCTGGCCGTCGTCGTGCTCGATGGTGAACTCCACCGCGGCCATGCGGGTGTTGTAGCGCTTGATGTCGCCGACGCCGTGCAGCCGGGCGACCTCGCGCACGCCCTGCTGCCCGAGCACCTGCTCGACCCGGCCCATGTGCATCTCGAAGAAGTCGATGATCGGCGCGCGGGTCCTGGCCAGCTCGAGCCGGATCTGGTCCTCGGCGGCGGTGGTGAAGGCCAGGGGCGTGACGGGTCCGTCCATCGCCTCGTCGAGGATGGCGACCACCTCGCGGGCCTTCTCGACCGTGCCGATGAACGGGATCGTCGTCCGCTCGAAGACGAGGTCGGGGAACTGGATGAGCAGCGCGTTGCCCATCGTCTCGGCGCTGATGCCGGTGGAGTCGGACAGGAAGAAGACCGGGACGACGCCGTCGGCGTCGGGATCGCCCACCTCGCTCACGCGCGCTCCCTCCCCGCAACGATCGGTCCCGTCGAACCTAGTCGGCCGGCCCGTGCCGCGCCACGACCGCCCGCGACGTGGTCGGCCGGGCGAGACGACCGTCACCCGGAACAGAGCGACCGCCCGGATGGTTGCATGGAGGCAACCTCCACCTACCCGACCCGATGGGACACAGCAGCGATGAGCGAGACCGCCACCTTCACGATGTACTCCACGCCGTGGTGCGGCTACTGCCACCGGCTGCGCGGCCAGCTCGACCGCGAGGGCATCGGCTACGAGGTCGTCGACATCGAGCAGCAGCCCGAGGCCGCCCAGCTCGTCGAGTCGGTCAACAACGGCAACCAGACCGTGCCCACCCTCGTCTACTCCGACGGCTCGGCGCAGACGAACCCGTCGCTGGCCCAGGTGAAGGCCAAGCTCGCCGAGCTGGCCTGATCCTCACCACTGGCCGGGCAGCGGCCCGCCGTACCAGTGCTCGATCAGCGAGCGACTGATCGACACGCCGCCGGGCAGCACCAGGCCACCCGCGGTGGCCTCGTCGCGCATCTGCGCGCGGGTGAGCCAACGGGCGTCGGCCAGCTCGTCGTCGGCGAGGTCGATCTCGGTGGTGACGGCGCGGCCGACGAAGCCGAGCATCAGGCTCTGTGGCAGCGGCCACGGCTGGTTGCCGAAGTAGGTGACCTCGCCCACGACCACGCCGGCCTCCTCAGCGACCTCGCGGCGGACGGCGTCCTCGAGCGTCTCGCCGGGCTCGCAGAAGCCGGCCAGGGTCGAGTAGCGGCCCTCGGGCCACTGGGGCGACCGCCCGAGCAGGCAGAGCTCGTCGTCGGCCCCGGGCTCGCCCGACGTGACCAGCATGATGACCGCCGGGTCCGTGCGCGGGAACTGCGTGCGCCCGCAGACCGTGCAGCGCAGCTCGTGACCCGCGGCCTCGGGCGCGAGCCGGCCACCGCAGCGCGGGCAGTGGCGGGTGGCCCAGTGCCACTCGGCGAGGCCGAGCGCGTGGAAGACCAGCGGGGCGTCGACGACCTGGTCGCCCGCGAGGGCCGGCAGGAGCCCGCGCAGCGGGTACCACTCGCCCTCCTGGCTCTCCGCGGCCTCCGGGCCGGTGATCACGGCCCAGTGGGTGGTGCCGTCGCGCTCGCCGAGGAGCACCCGCACCCCGTCGGGCGCCTCGGCGGTCTCGACCCACGGCAGCGCCCCCTCGACCGGTCGCACCCGGGTGCCGGAGACGACGAGGGCCCGCGACGACGCGTCGTGCCAGCGCTCGGCGAGCCAGTCGGGGTCCTTGCGACGGACGCCCAGACGATCGTGGGCGCCGGCGCTCAGCAGCAGGTGCGGGTGACTCACGGTTCGAGCCTAGAGTCGCCGACATGAGCACCCACATCGGCGCCGGCGACGGCGCGATCGCCCCGACCGTCCTCCTGCCCGGCGACCCGCTGCGCGCGCGGTGGATCGCCGAGACGTTCCTCGACGACGCCGTGTGCTACTCCGAGGTGCGCGGCATGCTCGGGTTCACCGGCACGTGGCAGGGGCGGCCGGTCTCGGTACAGGGCTCGGGCATGGGGCAGCCGTCGATGGCCATCTACGTCAACGAGCTGTTCCGCGACTACGACGTGCAGTCGATCGTGCGGGTCGGCTCCTGCGGTGCGCTGACCGACCGCCTGGCGATCCGCGACGTCGTCATCGCCTCGGGCGCGTGCACCGACTCCTCGATGAACCGGATCGCGTTCGAGGGACTCGACTACGCGCCGGTGGCCGACTTCGATCTGCTCCGCGACGCCGCCGCGGCCGCGCCCGAGGCGCACGTGGGCCTGATCTTCAGCGGTGACTCGTTCTACTCCGCACGACCCGAGCTGCTGACCCGCATGGTCGAGCACGGCGTGCTCGCCATCGAGATGGAGGCCAGCGCGCTCTACACGCTCGCCGCCCGCTTCGGGCGGCGAGCGCTGGCGATCTGCACCGTCTCCGACCACATCGTCACCGGCGAGGAGACCACGGCCGACGAGCGCCAGGAGACCTTCGGGCGCATGGTCGAGATCGCGCTCACGGCGGCCCTCGGGAAGTAAGCACCGGCCGGCGGGCGTTGCCGTCACATGGACGTGCTCGACAGCCTCGTGATCGGCGCCGGTCAGGCCGGGCTGTCGACGTCGTACCACCTGACCCGGCTCGGCGTGCGGCACGTCGTCCTCGACGCCGACGACGCGCCGGGCGGTGCCTGGCAGCACCGGTGGGACTCGCTGACCATGCACGACGTGCACGGCATCGCCGCCCTGCCGGACAGCCTGTCCCCCGAACCTGACCCGGCCGAGCGGGCCAACGTCGCCGTCCCGGCCTACTTCGCCGCCTACGAGCGCGACCACGACCTGCCCGTGGTGCGTCCGGTGCGCGTCGACCGCGTGCACGACGACCGCGACGACCCGGGCCTGCTCGTCGTCGAGGCGGGCGAGCGCTCGTGGACGACGCGCACGATCGTCAACGCGACCGGCACCTGGACCCACCCGTTCGTGCCGCGCTACCCCGGCGCCGAGACGTTCACCGGCCCGCAGTGGCACACCGTCGCCTACCCGGGCGCCGAGGCGTTCCGCGGCCTGCGCACCGCGGTCGTCGGCGGCGGCGCCTCGGCCGTGCAGCTGCTCGGCGAGATCGCGCTGGTCACCGACACGCTGTGGGTGACCAGACGCGAGCCGGTGTGGCGCACCGACGACTTCACGCCCGAGGTCGGTCGCGCCGTCGTCGCCCTCGTGGAGGAACGGGTGCGCCAGGGCCTGCCGCCGGCCAGCGTCGTCAGCGTCACCGGCCTGGCGCTGCGCGAGCAGGAGCGCGCGGCCGAGGCCCTCGGCGCCTACGCCCGGCGACCGATGTTCACCTCCGTCGAGCCGGACGCCGTCCGCTTCGCCGACGGCACCCGCGAGCCGGTCGGGGCGATCCTGTGGGCGACGGGCTTCCGGCCCGCGGTCACGCACCTCGCTCCGCTGCGCCTGCGCAGCGAGCGCGGCGGCATCCAGCTCGACGGCACGACCGCCGTCGCCGACCGTCGCGTGCAGCTGGTCGGCTACGGCCCGTCGGCGAGCACCATCGGGGCCAACCGGGCCGGCCGGACGGCGGCGCTCGGCGTCATTGCGAGTCTCGGTCGCGCACCCAGCGGTCGAAGCCGGGCATCGTGAACCGCACGAGCCCGTGACCCACGGGCTCGATGATGCCCTTGTCGATGAGCCGGTCGCGCGGCACGCTGATCGCGCGCGAGTCGACCCCCATCTCGCGGGCGATGGCGGCCCGCGTGATGTTGCCCGTGCCGGCCGCGGCCATCGCCACGATGAACGACTGCTCGAGGCCGGTCGCGACCGCCCACCGCGCGGCGTACATCGCGCGGAGCTGCTGCTCGGCCCCGGGCAGGCCGGCCGAGACGTCGTCGATGTCGAGCACGTCGCCGCCGACCGGACGCCGCGACGTCCAGGTCGAGCTGCCGAGCAGCTGCAGCAGGTAGGGGTGCCCGCCACAGTGCTCGAGCACGAGGTCGAGGGCGTCGGACGACCACGCCACGCCGAGGTCGGCGGCCGGCCCCGCCAGCAGGTGCCGTGCGTCGGCGGGGCTGAGCACGTCGAGCGGCACGAACGCGCTGCGCTCGCCGAACGTGGCCGCCCGGACGATGGCCTCGGGCGTCACCGGGAGCCCGGCCGTGACGACCGTGAGTGGGGTGTCGGCCCGCGCGCCGTCGAGGTTCTGCACGGCGTTGAGCAGCGTGCTCATGTCGTCGGCGGAGGCGGCGTGCAGCTCGTCGATGTAGACCACCAGCCCCGCACCACCGCGTGCCCGGACGGCGCGGGCCGCCTCGCCCAGGAGGTCCTGCAGCGCGCCGATCGGGGCCTGGGCCGCGACGTCGTGGTCGCCGTCGTCGGCGGCGTCGCCGGTGACCTCGCCCCCGACGCTGACGCCCAGCACCCCGACCTCGAGCGACAGCCCGCGCATGCGGTCGCGCCAGCTGCGGCGCTGCTCGGGCGCGAGGTCGACCGCCTCGAGGGCCCGGTCGACGCTGTGGGCGAGCTCGGCGAGGAACGGCCGCTCGCGTGAGCAGGCCAGCCACGCGCTGGCGAAGCCGAGCGCCTCGGCCTCGCGCTCGGAGGCACGCAGGAGCGAGGTCTTGCCGAGCCCGCGGGGTGCGTGGAAGACCAGGAGCGGGCCGGCGAGCTCGCCGAACGACGCCACCCGACCGAGCCGGTCGCGGACCCGGCCGAGCTCGACCTCGCGACCGGCGAGCACCCGGGGCACCTGGCCCGGGCTGTAGGGATCGGCAGCACCGGCGGCACCCGTGGGACCCGGGCCTGGGAGCGAGCTCATCGGCATACTCCGTTATACCTCGCGAAAGTATAACAAGGCATCAGGAGGCGGCTCCGCTCACGAGTCGCTCGAGATCGACCCGGCCGGCGAGCTCGGCCGGCTCGACGAGCTCGCCGGTGCGGACGTAGTAGAAGCCGGCCCGCACCTGCTCGAGGGGCAGGCCGTGGAGCTCCGCCCACGCGAGCCGGTAGATCGCCAGCTGCAGCGGGTCGGCGGTGCGGGCGTGGCTGGTCTTCCAGTCGACCACGAGCACCGAGCCGTCGGGCTCGCGGTAGACGGCGTCGATGCGCCCGCGCACCACCTGGCCGGCGAGCACCAGCGCGAAGGCCGGCTCGACGGCGACGGGGACCCGGTCGGCGAACGCGCCCTTCTCGAAGGCCTCGACCAGCTCGGCCAGCTCGGCGTCGTCGGCGACGTCGGAGTCGCCACGCCCGGAGAGCTCGTCGGTGTCGAGCAGCGTGAGCTGGCCGAACCGCGCCTCGACCCAGGCGTGGAACCGGGTGCCGAAGCGCGCGGCCGGGGACGGCGGCCGCGGCATCGGCCGGGCGAGCTCGCGAGCGAACTCGCCGGCGTCGTCGCGCAGGCGGGTGAGCGCGGTGGCCGACACGGCCGACGGCATCGGCACCTCGACCAGGTCGCTGCGGTCGCGTCGGGCCTCGACGAGCAGGCGGTCGATCTCGGCGTCCCACTCGGCGACGCGTGCGGCCGTGATCATGTCGAGGTCGGCGTCGTCGGCCGCAACGTCGGCGCTCGCCACCCGGGCCGCGGCCTCGAGCCGCAGGGTCGCCTCGGTGGTGGCCACGGTGGCCGGCCACGGCACCGAGGGGTCGACGTCGGCGTAGGGGTGGGGGTCGCCCTTGGCCGGCTTGTCGCGCCACGGGTCGGCGTCGGTGCCCCACTGCCGGAGCAGGTCGCGCAACGTCGCCTGGTAGGCCGACGGACCGAACGGCGTGGGGCGCTGGCCCCAGCAGTAGGACGACACGACGAGCCGGTGCGCCGGCCGGGTGACCGCCACGTAGCCGAGGCGCAGCTCCTCCTCGGCGTCGTGCTCGCGCGTCGAGCGCCGGTAGGCCTCGAGGGCGGCCTTGTCGTGACCGGCCAGCTGGGGCAGGTCGCCGGCGTCGCCGCGGAGCGGGGCGGGCAGCACGGAGGGGGACGACGTCCAGAGCGTGCGCGAGCGGTTGGACGGGAACCGCGTCTCACCCACGCCGACGAGGAAGACCGAGGCCCACTCAAGGCCCTTGGCGCGGTGGACCGTGAGCAGCTTGACGGAGTCGGCCTCGCTCGGCGTGGCGAGGTCGAGGCCGTTGCCCTGGTCGTCCTCCGCGGTGAGGTAGGCCAGGAGCGCGGGCAGCGTGACCTCGCCGTCGACGGCCTGGAAGTCGGCGACCGCCTTGACGAACAGGTCGAGGTTGTCGCGTCGGGCCGCCGCGGCCGGGCTCACCGCCGAGGCGAGCTCGACGTCGACGCCGCTCGCGTCGAGGATGCGCCGCACGAGGTCGAGCAACGGCTCGCCCACGTGGCCGCGCAGGTAGTGCAGCTCGTCGGCGAGCAGCGCGAACCGGTCGAGCGCCTCGTCGGAGAACGGCAGCTCGCCGGGATCGACGAGGGCGTCGTCGAGGGCCGGGAGCTCGGCGGGGTCGACGCCGTCGGCGATCTCGACGAGGTGGTCGGCGAGGGCCATGCCGGCGCCGTCGACGCCGGCCCGCCCGGAAAGCTCGAGCGCCCGGCGGCTCAGCAGCCGCAGGTCACGCGGACCGACGGCCCACCGCGGCCCGGTGAGCAGGGTGAGCAACGACGGGTTGTGCGTGACGTCGTGCAGCAGGTGGAGCGTGGCGACGACCTCGGCCACCTCGGGCAGTCGCAGCAGTCCCTTGAGGCCGACGATCTCGACCGGGATGCCGACGCCGGTCAGGGCGTCGAAGACCTGCTCGGCGTGGGAGTTGTCGCGGGTGAGCACCGCGACGTCGGACCACAGTCCGCCCGGCTGCCCGGTGTGCACGGCGCGGACGTCGTCGGCCAGCGCGGCCAGCTCGCTCTCGGCGGTCTCGTGGACGGCGACCCGCACCTCGCCGTCGGCGGCACCGTCGGCGGCCACCAGCGGCTCGACCTGGTCGTAGGCCTCGTAGAGCGGCGCGGCCAGGTGGTTGGCGGCCTCGAGGATGCGCCGGTCGGAGCGGCGGCTGACCGTGAGGTGGTAGAGCGCCGTCCGGCCCGTGGCGGCCGGGAAGAACGAGCCGAAGTTGACGATGTTGCTCACCGACGCGCCCCGCCAGCCGTAGATCGCCTGGTTGGGGTCGCCGACCGCGGTGACGGCGTGGCCCTGCCCGGTCTCGGGGTCGGGGCCGGAGAACAGCCGCGAGAGCATGATCGCCTGGGCGACCGAGGTGTCTTGGTACTCGTCGAGGAGCACGACCTTGAACTTGCCGCGCTCGACCTCGCCGACCTCGGCCCGTTCGCGGGCGAGCCGGGCGCCGAGCTCGATCTGGTCGGAGAAGTCCATGAGCCCGAGGTCGGACTTCAGCCGGCGGTAGTCGGCGACGAGCTGGAGCAGCTCGGCGCGACGGTCGATCGCGTTGGCGGCCTTCTCGGGCGGCTCGCGGTAGGTCTTGCGGTCCTTGCCCGCCCGCTCCTCCGCGGCCGCGCGGAGGAACGCCTCACGCTCGCGGGCGTCGAAGGCACGCACGTCGTCGAGGGTGACCAGGTGCTCGCTCATGGCGCCGTCGAGGGCCAGCAGGTTCTGGATCGCGGTGGGAGGGTGGTCGGTGAGGTGGTGGACGTCGCCGGTGAAGCGGTCGACCACGCGAGCGCCGAGCTGGTAGCGGGCGGCGTCGGTGACGACGCGGGTGTCGGGCTCGTGGCCGATGCGCAGGCCGTGCTCGGTGAGCAGCTGGGCGGCGTAGGCGTTGTAGGTGAGCACGGTGAGCTCGACCGCCTCGTCGCCCTCGACCTCGCCGCCCGGGCCGCGCGCGTCGCCGAGCGCCCCGGCGGTGACGAGCGCATCGCGGATGCGCTTGCGCAGCTCGCTGGCCGCCTTGGTGGTGAAGGTGAGGCCGAGCACCTCGTCGGGGCGCACCTGGCCCGTGACGACGAGGTGCACCACCCGGGCGGCCATGAGGGTGGTCTTGCCCGAGCCGGCGCCGGCGATGACGACGGCGGGTGCGAGCGGGGCGCTGACCGCGGCCCACTGCTGCTCGCTCACCGGGTAGGGCGAGCGCATCACCTGCTGCAGCTCGGCCGGCGTGCGAATCTCGCGCGGCGTCACGTCATCGACCCCGCGCTGCGGGCCGGGCAGACAGGCACGAAGGAGCAGTCGCGGCAGTGGGCGCCGGGCACGGCCGGGAACTGCTCGGTGCGCAGCAGGTGGGCGGCCAGCCCGATGTCGGCGCGCAGCGCGCGCCGCTCGGGCCCGTCGGCCGACGGCGCCTCCTGGGTCTGGACGACGGCGGAGTCGTTGTCGTCGAGGCTGCCGAGCTGCACGAGCTGGGCGCCGCCGGCGCGGCCGGTGGCACCGTCGGGCAGGAGGTCGTCGGCGGCGCCGGCGTCGACGGCGTACTGGTAGAGCGCGAGCTGGCGGTGCTGTGCGACGGCCGGGCCGGTGGGCATGGAGCGGTTCGTCTTGAGGTCGACCACGACGACGGAGCCGTCGGCCGCGACCTCGAGACGGTCGGCGAAGCCGGTGAGCCGGACGGCGACCGGGGCGGCGTCGGGCCCCTCGGGCGAGTCGACCTCGACCTCGGCCGAGAAGCCCTGCTCGACGCCCACGAGGGTGCGGGTGTTGGCGTGGTGCCAGCGCAGGAAGCGGCCGAGCGCGGCGCGGATGCGGTCGTGCTCGCGCGCCTTCGACCAGGGGGTGCGGAACTCCAGGCGCTCCCAGACCTCGTCGACGTGGCTCATGAGCACGTCGGCGTCGTCGATGCCGGCGTCGAGCTCGCCGGTGGCCACCCGCTGGGCGAGCGCGTGCACCACCTGGCCGAGGTTGGCGGCCTGGTGCGAGCGCGCGACCCCTCCGGCCTCGCGCTCGAGGAAGTACTGGGTGGGGCAGAGCATCAGGTGGTCGAGCACGCTGGCCGAGACCGGCACCGGCCGGTCGGCGTCGCGCACGGGCTCGACCGACCGCGACCTCGACCGGGTGCCCCACCACGACGACGGGTCAGCCTGCGGCACGAGGCGCCGCGGGCCTGCGGCCTCGCTGGCCAGTCGGGCGAGCCGGCGGGCGGCGGCGGCGCGCAGCGGCTCGGGGCTGGCGGGGTCGGCGAGGGCGCGCCGCAGGTCGGCGACGAGGCCGTTCATCGACAGCGGGCGCTGCGGTCGTCCGACATGGTGGACGACGGGCACGCCGAGCTCGTCAAGGAACCGCGAGGGCTGCTCGCCGTCGTCGTCGGGCGAGGCGACGGCGGTGACGACGAGCCGGTCGCGGGCGCGGGTGCAGGCGACGTAGAACAGCCGGCGTTCTTCGAGCAGCAGCTCGCGCGGCGTGACGGGTGGGACGAGGCCGTCGTCGCCGATGCGGTCGGCCTGCAGGAGCGTGGCGCGCCGGCGCAGGTCGGGCCAGGCCTCCTGCTGCACGTGGGCGACGACGACGAGGCGCCACTCGAGGCCCTTGGAGCGGTGGGCGGTGAGCAGCCGGACGGCGGAGCCGCGCGCGCCCCGCTCGGCGAGCGTGTCGGCCGGGATCTGCTGGGCCGAGAGCGTGGCGAACAGGTCGGCGACGCCGAGGTGCACGCGCTGCTCCTCGGCGCGGGCGACGGCATCGAAGAGGGCGCAGACGGAGTCGAGGTCGCGGTGCGCGCGCCGGGCCGCTCCCCCGCCGTGCTCGACCGAGCGGCGCAGCCGCTCGGGCCACCGGGTGCCCGACCAGAGCCGCCACAGCACGTCTTCGGCCGACGCTCCGGCGTCGAGGTCGGCCCGGCAGCCGGCGAGCAGCCGGGCGAGGGCGCGGGCACGCTCGACCTCGGGCCCCTCGAGCCCGTCGAGGAAGTCGGCACGGACCACGACCGAGCGCAGCAGGTCGCGCGAGGTGGGTGGGGTGGCGTCGCCGTCGCGCGCCTCGGCCTTGGCCCGGGTGCGCAGCGCACGACCGAGACGTCGCACCTGGCCGGCGTCGAGCCCGCCGAGCGGGCTGAGCAGGAGCGCCTCGGCCCGCGAGGCATGCACGAAGTCGACGTGGTCGGGGTCGTCGTTGTCGAGGTTGACCACGGCGCGGACGGCCTCGAGCAGCGGCAGCACGGCGGGGTCGCGCACGAGCGGCACCTCGTCGCTGCTGACCTCGACCGGCACCCCGGCGGCGCCGAGAGCGCGACGCAGCGGCGGGATGGACGTGCGCCCCGAACGGACCAGCACGGCCATGTCGGACCAGTCGACGCCGTGCTCGAGGTGCGCGCGGCGGAGCAGGTCGGCGAGGTGCTCGGCCTCGGCCCGGTCGGTGTCGAAGGTGAACACCTCGGCGCGACCCACGCCGCGTGCCTCGGAGACCGGCTGGAGGAACGCCTCCTTGGCCGCCTCGGGGATCGAGCCGGGCAGGGCGAGCCGGGAGGCGATGCGCTGGGAGGCGAGCAGCAGGTGGGCGCCGAAGCGCCGGGTGGTGCGCAGCGCGACGACGTCGGCCGGGCGGCCGTCGCGACGCGGGAACCGGGCCGGGAAGTCGAGGATGCCGCGGACCTCGGCGCCGCGGAAGCCGTAGATGGACTGGTGCGGGTCGCCGACGGCGACCAGGTTGAGCCCGTCGCCGGCGAGCTGGCGCAGCAGGGCGACCTGCCCGGGGTCGGTGTCTTGGTACTCGTCGACGAAGACGTAGCGGAACCGCTGCCGCAGCTCGTCGCGGTGGACGGCGGCCTCGATGGTCGCGCGCCGGATGAGGTCG
Source organism: Nocardioides secundeburneus (assembly GCF_039939255.1). Taxonomy (NCBI): domain Bacteria; kingdom Bacillati; phylum Actinomycetota; class Actinomycetes; order Propionibacteriales; family Nocardioidaceae; genus Nocardioides; species Nocardioides secundeburneus. Next base: position 115,845 of record NZ_JBDUUE010000008.1, on the reverse strand, counting down.
GCGTAGTCGGTGGCGCCCAAGGAGTCGAGGGTCGTGAGGTACTGCTCGAGGAACAGCCCGGCCGCAGTCAGCTCGGGCAGGTCGTGCTCGGCGCCGAGTGCCGAGAGCTGCTCGCCGTCGAGCCCCTTCTCGCGGGCCCGGGACAGCACGGCGTTGACCTCGCGCGCGAAGCCGCGGGTGCCGAGCGCCCGGTGGAGACCGTCGGGCCAGGTGACCGACTCAGGGTGGTCGGTGAGCAGGTCGCGGAGCACGACGTCCTGCTCGGGCGCGGACAGCAGCCGCAGCGGCGCGGCGTAGATGTCGGCCGGCGCGTGGTGCCGCACGAGCGAGTAGGCGAAAGAGTGGAACGTGGACGACAGGCCGGTGGCCAGCGTGCGCCCCAGCCGGGCGGTGACCCGGTCGCGCAGCTGCTCGGCCGCCTTGCGCGAGAACGTGAGGGCCAGCACGTTCTCGGGCTGGACCCCGGGCTGCTGGAGCCGGTCGACCACGGCCTCGACCAGCGTGGTCGTCTTGCCCGTGCCGGGTCCGGCCAGCACCAGCAGCGGTCCCTCGCGGTGGTCGACCACGGCCTGCTGGTGCTCGTCGAGCGTCGGGACGACGACGTCGGACCGCTCGCGCACGAGCCGGTAGCTCGTGGCCGGGCTCGCGGTGCCCGGGGCGGCGGTCGTGGTCATGGACCTACCTAAGCAGCCACCTCCGACACCCGGCGGCCGAGCCACCGGCCGCGGGTCCGGTCCGGCTCAGCGCGAGGCGCCGGGGCCGGCGATGCGGTCGTGCCAGCCGGCGAGCCGGCCCGACCGGCTGACCGCTCGCACGCGGCGCTCGACGGCCGCGCGGTCGTCACGCGGTGCGGCCACGAGCACGTGGTCGCCCTCGCGGAGCGCCGTCGTCGGTCCGGGGGCCAGCAGGGCGCCGTCGCGCAGCAGCAGCGAGACGACGGCGTGCAGGGGCAGCCGCAGCTCGGCGACCTCCACCCCCGCCAGGCGTGAGCCGGGGGGCACCGAGAACTGCACGAGCGTGGCTCCGAGCTCGTCGAGCGGCGCCGACTCGACGGCGACGTCGCGCGGGTGGACGGCGGTGGTCGCGCCCGTGCGGCGGGCGACCCAGGGCAGGGCCGGGCCCTGCAGCAGGGTGAAGAGGACGACGAGCACGAACACGACGTCGAAGATCCGCTCGGACGCCGGCAGCCCGTTGCTCATCGGGATCGTGGCGAGCACGATCGGCACGGCGCCGCGCAGCCCGGCCCAGCTGATGAAGACCTGGTCGCGCCAGGGCACCTTGAACGGACCGGCGCACACCGCCACCGACACGGGTCGCGCGAGGAGGGTGAGCGCGCCGCCGACGACGAGGGCGGACGGCAGCGCCTCCCAGAGCCGGCCGGGGCTCGCTAGGAGGCCGAGCAGCACGAACAGGCCCATCTGCGACAGCCAGGCCAGCCCCTCGGCGAAGCTCGCCGTGGCCGTGCGGTGCGGCAGGGTCGCGTTGCCCAGCGTGAGGCCGGCGACGTAGATGGCCATCAGCGGGCTGCCGCCGAGCACGCCCGACACGGCGAAGCCTACGAACGCGATGGCGAGCGTGGCGATCGGGTAGAGGCCCGTGGCCGGGAGCGCGCTGCGGGCCAGCACCCAGACCCCCGCTCGGGCGACGACGAAACCCACCACGACCCCGGCCACCAGCTGGAAGACCACCTGTCCGGCCAACGCGAACCCGTTGGCGTCGCCCCAGGCGTCGGAGGCGACGACGGTGACCAGGATGATGACCGGTGGGTCGTTGAAGCCGGACTCGGCCTCGACGGTCGCCCGCAGCCGGGCCCGCACGGGCAACGTGCGCAGCACCGCGAACACCGCGGCGGCGTCGGTCGACGACGCCACGGCGCCCAGCAGGACCGCCGTGCGCAGGTCGACGTCGAGGACGACGTGCACGAGCGCCGAGGTGACGACGACCGAGACGGCGACGCCCAGCGTCGCGAGCACCCCGGCCAGCGGGGCGACCGGGCGCACCACCTGCCAGTCGGTCGAGAAGCCGCCCTCGGCCAGGATCACCGCGAGAGCGACGGTGCCGAGGACCTGGGTCAGCTCGGCGTCCTCGAACGGCAGACCCAGACCGGACTCGCCGATGACCAGCCCGAGAGCCAGGTAGAGCAGCAGGCTGGGCAGGCCGAGGCGGGTCGAGACGCGGACGGCGACCACGGCCGCCAGCAGCACCCCTGCGCCGACGAGGACGACGAGGTCGAGGTCAGCGGGATCCATCGACGCTGCCCGCGAGGACGGCGTCGAGCTCGACGAGACGCATCGAGCTGGTGTGGAGACCGTGCCGCGTGGTGGCCCGGTCGACGTCGGCGGTCAGGGCGTCCCAGTCGGCCAGGAGGGCCTCGGGCAGCTCGGGCACCGACGCGTGCGCGACGGCGGCGGCGAGCACCTGCTCGCCGGCCTCGGTCGCGGTGGCGACCGGGTCGACGAAACGCTCGTGGCGAGACGGGGTCACGAGGCGTGACTCGGTCTCGACGACGAGCCGGAGCTGGATCCCCTCACGGGTGGTGCCGCGCGCCACGAGGGCTATGTCGGGCCCGGTCGGCACCAGCACCGATGACGACACGGGAGCCCGGAGCCTCAGCCCGGACGACACCACCCGCTCGACGCGGCCACGCCTCGTCACGACGAGGAGATGGCCGGTCGGAACCCATCGGAGGAGCGCGAAAGCCAGCAAGCCGAGCGCGGGCACGCCCAGCACGACCCAGGCGGCGGGCTCGGGCTGTTGCGCCACGTGGGGCCTCCCGTCCTGGCGTGGTCCTGCTCGGCTCTGCGTCCGCGCTCCTCCGGTGGGTGGGGACGTCGTCCAGTCTTCGCGACGAGGACCCGTCGCGGTATGGGGTCCACCACCCATATGCGGCGGCCGCCGTGCCTAGCACGCTCGAGCGTGTGACGCTGTGGGGGTGCCGCTGTTCTGGAAGGTCGTGCTCGTCAACGGTGCCGTCTTCGTCGCCGGGGCGACCGCGCTGGTGCTCTCGCCCGCGACCGTCTCCGCCGACCCGTTGCGCTCGGAGGTGGTCGCCCTCGTCGTCGGGCTCACCGTCGTGCTGGGCACCAACGCCGTCATCCTGCGCCCGTCGCTCGGGCAGGTCGACCGCGTGGTCAGGGCGATGCGCTCGCTCGACCCGTCGCAGGAGGCGGGCCGACTGACCGAGCAGGACGGTCGCTCGCCCGGCGCGGTGCTCGTGCGCAGCTGGAACGGCATGCTCGACCGCCTCGAGGCCGAGCGGGCCGGGAGCCGCGCCCGGGCGCTCGCGGCGCAGGAGGCCGAGCGGCACCGCATCGCCCAGGAGCTGCACGACGAGGTCGGCCAGAGCCTGACCGTCGTCCTGCTCGGGCTCAAGCAGCTCGAGAACGGCGCGCCGCCCGACCTCGTCGACGGACTGCGCGAGCTGCGCGAGACGACCCGGGCCGGTCTCGACGACGTCCGACGCGTCGCGCGGCGGCTGCGCCCCGGAGTGCTCGACGACCTCGGCCTGCACAGCGCCCTCGCGGCGCTGGCCACCGAGATGTCGACGAGCGGGCTCGCCGTTCGGCCGCGGCTCACCCCCGGCCTACCAGCCCTGGCGCCCGAGACCGAGGTCGTGCTCTACCGGGTCGCGCAGGAGGCGGTCACCAACGCCGCGCGTCACTCGGGCGCGACGCGCGTCGACCTCGCCCTCGAGCGGATCGGCGACGGCATCGTCCTGCAGGTCACCGACGACGGTCGCGGGCTGGGCGACAGTCCCCCGGGCACGGGCATCACCGGCATGCGCGAGCGGGCCGTGCTGGTCGACGGCGACCTCACCGTCGAGAGCTCCGGTCGCGGCACGACCGTACGACTGGCGGTGGCGCCCTGATGACGACGTCGACCTCGACGCCCGCCCCCGCAAGCATCCTGCTCGCCGACGACCATGCTTTGGTCAGACGTGGAGTCCGACTGATTCTCGACGCCGAGCCCGACCTGGGGGTCGTGGCCGAGGCCGGTGACGGCGCCGAGGCCGTCGCGGCCCTCCGCACGACCGAGGTCGACCTCGTCGTCCTCGACATCGCGATGCCGCGCATGACCGGTCTGCAGGCCGCCCGCGAGATCGCGCGTCGGCGTGAGCCGCCGAAGGTCCTGATGCTGTCGATGCACGACAACGAGCAGTACTTCTTCGAGTCACTCAAGCTCGGCGCGAGCGGCTACGTGCTGAAGTCGGTGGCCGACGAGGACCTCGTCGCCGCGTGCCGCGCGGCCCTGCGGGGAGAGGCGTTCGTCTACCCCGGCGTCATGAGCGCGCTCGTGCGCGACTACCTCGACCGCCTGCGCCGCGGCGAGACCGTGCCGACCACCGTGCTCACCGAGCGCGAGGACCAGGTGCTCAAGCTGATCGCCGAGGGCGCGACGTCGAAGGAGATCGCCGCCGCCCTGACCATCAGCGTGAAGACGGTGGAGAAGCACCGCGCCTCGATCCTGGCCCGGCTCGGCATGCGCGACCGCACCCAGCTGACCCGCTACGCGATCCGGGCCGGGCTCATCGAGCCCTGACGCGGTCAGTCGCGTCGGGCCAGCTCGAAGTCGGCGAAGTCGAAGCCCGGCGACACGACGCACGAGACCAGGGCGTCGGCCTCGCCCGGCAGCGTGCGCTGCCACTCGCCGGCCGCGACCACGACCTGGGCCTGCCGCTCGCCGTCGAGCACGACGACGTCTCCGCCGGTCGGCTTGGCGGCGGAGCCACCGCGCTGCAGCGCGACCGTGCCGGTGTGCGCGAGCCACACCTCGTCGGAGGCGACCCGGTGCCAGGCCGACGTCTCCCCCGCCGCGAGGAAGAAGTGGATCAGCGTCGCCGTCGGGCGCACCCGGCCGTCGGGCAGGGTCACGGTCTCCGGCGATACCCAGGTCCGGCGGTACCAGCCACCCTCGGGGTGCGGCTCGAGACCGAGGCGGACGGCGGTGGCCGGCGTGGACGGCGTGGAAGGAGGTGGCATGGTCCGATGATGCCGTCCTCCCCACGGCCGCCGACCCCATGATTCGGCGTGTTCGGCCTCGGGCCCGACGGTGGTCCTCTAGCGTCGACGGGTCGCTCCCGGTCCGGTCCGGGGGTACCGACCCCTGGAGCACCGATGCCCCTGCCGCCCGTTCGCGTCCGCTCGCTCACGACGGGCGTCGCCACCGGCGCCGCGACCGCCGTCGGGGCGGCCTGCCTGACGGTGGCGAGCATCGTCCCGGCGCACGCCGACCGGGCCGAGGACGCGCCCGTGACGGCCGACGACCGGGTGACCGTGTCCGGCTCCTACACCGGGGCCGACTACGCGGGCGGCCAGTCGGTGCTCGTCGACGTCCTGGCCAACGACCGCGACCCGAACGGCGACGAGCTGGCCGTGTGCCGGGTCGAGGTGCCCGCCGGCGCGCCCCTCGTCGTCGCGGAGACCACCAGCGCCGCGTGGCGCGGCACCTCGGCGCCGACGGCGCTGCGGGTGGTCGCCACGGGCAACCGCGCGGCGTCCTACGCCGTCCGCTACTGGGCCTGCGACCACGACTACCTGACCCCGGCCACGCTGACCGTGACGGTCCGGCCGGTCGAGCCGGTGCGCGCCACGGTGCTGCGCAAGCGGCACCGGGTCCGGTTCACCAACCCGCTCCAGCGCGCCGTGAGGGTCGAGTGGGGCGGACTCCGCGGTCAGGACCCCGACGGCTCGGTGCGCATCCGACCCGGCCGCTCGAGGGTCGTCGACGTCGAGCGCCGCAACCTGGTCTGGATCGCCATGACCCGCACCCGGTCGACGCCCGTCGGCATCGGCGTGCTGCGGGGCCTGCGCCCCTGAGCCCCGGCGCGGCTCGTCAGGCGTCGGGCGGGCGCTCGTTGTAGATGCCGGCCGGCACCTGCCCGGAGAGGTCCTGGACCGCGGCCATGACCTCGTCGGTCAGGAGGCGGCGCGCCTTGCCGAGCGGGACGCCGTCGAAGCGGCCGGCGACCTCGATCGGCTCGCCGAACGAGACCTCGATCTTGACGATGCGGGGCAGCCGCGAGCCGACCGGCTGCAGCTTCTCGGTGCCGACGAGGCCGACCGGCACGACCGGCACGCCCGCGGTGAGTGCGAGGTGGGCGACGCCGGTGCGGCCGCGGTAGAGCCGGCCGTCGCGCGAGCGGGTGCCCTCGGGGTAGATGCCGAACGCCTCGCCCCGGCCGAGCACCTCGAGCGCGGTGTCGAGGCTGGCCAGCGCGGCCTTGGTGTCGTCGCGGTCGACCGGCAGCATGCCGAGCCCGCTGAACCAGGCCTTCGACAGCGCGCCCTTGACGCCGGGGCCGTCGAAGTAGTCGGACTTGGCCAGGAAGACGACCTTGCGGGGCACGACGACCGGGATGACGACGGAGTCGACGAAGCTCAGGTGGTTGCTGGCCAGCAGCACCCCGCCGGTGCGCGGCACGTGGTGTAGACCCGTGACCGTCGGGCGCCACACCGCCTTCGCGACGGGCGGCACCACCGCATGCAGTGCCCGGTACATGACCACGGGGTCAGTCTTGCGGTTACCGGTGGGTCCGGTGAAGTCGGTCCACGTCACTGCCGGTCGGATGGTGTGTCGAGAAATGCCGTCCGGCACTGTGCGCGCAATGGCGCGCACAGTGCCGGTGGCGGGTCCGTCGAGTGGCACTCTGCGCGCGATTGCGCGGAGAGTGCCGCGGCGAGGTCGTCCCTGAGGACGGCGGAGGCCTCAGAACGTCAGCTTGAACCCGCGGATCGATCCGGTGTCCTGGGCCGCGGTGTCCTGCACGCGCAGGGTCCAGGTGCCGTTGGCCGAGCCGGAGAAGGTCAGCGGGTAGGTCTGCACGATGTTGTCGGCCGAGCCGCCCGACTTGTTCGACACGACGAAGGACTGCCCGCTCGGCGAGACGACGGTGACGACGAGGTCGCCGCGGTAGGTGTGGGCGATGTCGACGCCGGCCTGCACGGAGGTCTTGCCGCTCACGCCGGTGACCTGCACGGTCGAGGTGACGGCGGCGCCGTTGTCGGGGATGGCGACGGTGGCGTTGTTCGAGAACGACGTGCCGCCGGGCGCCGTCGTCCCGCCCAGGGCGGCGGCCTGGGCGGCGATGTCGCCCGCGAGCGCGCTCACCTGGGCGTAGACGCCCGGGTAGCCGGCGCGGGCGCAGCCGTAGCCGTGGGAGACGATGCCGACCTGGATCCAGTTGCCGGCGCCGTCGCGCTTGACCATCGGGCCGCCCGAGTCGCCCTGGCAGGTGTCGACGCCGCCCTGCGAGTAGCCGGCGCAGATCTCGACGCCGGGGCTGAGCTCGTCGTACTGGCCCGCGTTCACCAAGGGCTGGTAGGCGGCGACGCAGTCGGAGTCGCTCACGAAGGGCACGGTGGCCTTGCGCTGGTAGCGCTGCTGGCCGCCGCCCTCGGACGCCGCGCCCCAGCCGACGATGGTGAAGGTGCCGTTGTCGTTGGCGGTGCTCGTCGCGATCGGGAGCAGCGTGGCGCCGCTGATCGGCGAGGAGAGCTTGACCAGCGCCCAGTCGCCGCCGCCGGAGCCGTACGACGGGTTGGCGTAGACCTGGGTCGAGGTGCGGGTCACGCGGCTCGAGCTCTGCAGGTCGACGACGCCGTAGGTCGCGGTGATCGAGGTGTCCGGGCCCGAGCCGTCGACGCAGTGCGCCGCGGTGAGCACGATCTGCTCGGTGTACATCGCGCCACCGCAGCCCATCGAGAGCCGGACCATCCACGGGAACTCGCCCTGGGCGGCCGTGGTGCCGCCGACGATGTTCGGGCTGACGGTGCCGTCGTCACCACCGGGCGCGGCCGACGACGGCGTCATCGTGGCGAGGGCCGCGACGACGCCGAGCGAGGCGGCCGCGGTGAGGACGGGACGTCGCCGGGCGGCGAGCCAGGAGCGCACGTGCATGGAGGAGCCTTCCGAGAGTGGATGGGCCGACGCGGGAGATCGTCCCGGGACGTCGGGTGCCCGCAGTCAACCGGTCCTGCGGGCCCGTGACATCTGGGGGAATCCCTCGTCGTGCTCGGAATCTTCCGGACGATCTCCGGCGCCGAACCGTCCGGCCCCGCGTGCTACGGGACGGCGGGCGCGCCGCCCTCGTGGGCCACGATGTCGCGCGCGAGCGACTCCCACTTCGCGTAGGCGTCGGGGCAGCACGAGCGCTGCACCCGCTGGGCGGCGACGGTGACCGACAACGACTGCCAGCCGCTGATGTCGAGCAGTCCCGGGTTGGCGGTGTGCGCGGCGACGCCGTAGAACGCCTGGCTCGCCAGCCGCGCGTCCTGGATCTGCGCGACGGTGCCCCAGCCCTGCGACGGCCGCTGCTGGAACAGTCCCACCGAGTCGCGGTCGCCGTAGTCGATGTTGACCAGCGTCGACTCCTGCATCGCGGTGGCGAGGGCGATGACCCAGCCGTACTCGGGCACGCCCGCGGCCTTGCCGACGCCGATGATCGTGCGTGAGCTCGCCTTCTGGGCATCGGACAGCGAGGCGTAGGTCGTGCCGGGCACCGAGCCGCCACCTCCGGTGCCGAGGAGCGTGGTCCAGGTGGCCGGGCCGACGACGCCGTCGACGCCGAGGCCGTTGGCCGACTGGAAGCCGCGCACCGCCGCGTCGGTCCCGGGCCCGAAGTCGCCGTCGGTGGCCAGTGACGAGCCGTGCTTGTTGAGCTGCACCTGCAGTGCCTGGACGGCGGGGCCGGTGTCGCCCTGGCGCAGGGTGCGGACGAGCTGGGCGAAGGTGGCGGGTCCGGCGACGCCGTCGGCGGTGAGTCCGGCCGACTGCTGGAACGCCGTCACGGCCTGCTGGGTGCCGGAGCCGAAGGCGCCGTCGGCGGCGGTGGTGAAGCCGCGCGAGGTCACCAGGTGCTGCAACGACGTCACGTTCGCTCCCGATGAGCCGTTGCGCAGGGTCGGGTACGACGCGGCCCACGACGGTGCCGCGGTGCTCACGAGGAGCGAGGCGAGCAGGCCGGTGAGCACGGTGAGCAGCAGGAGGACACGACGCATGGCCTTCACACCACCAGTCGGGGCCGCGGCCCGGAAGCGGGCTATCCCTTGCGCGTCCAGGTCCAGGGCGTCGTCGTGGTGATCGCGACCAGCCCCGACCTCTCGAGGACCGGTCGGGACATCGGCGTGCAGTCACTCTGCAGCAGCCGGACGCCGCGCGCGAGCGCCGACCGGGCGCGCGCGGCGGTGAGGGCACGGTAGAGGCCGAGACCGCGGTGCGAGGGCAGGGTGCCGCCGCCCCAGAGCCCGGCGAACTCCGTGTCGTCGACCGTGACGAGCCGTCCGCTCGACACGATGCGGTCGCCGTCGAAGGCGCCCCACGCCTCGGTGCGGCCGGGGTCGCGGGCAACCAGCTCGGCGAGGTCGAAGCCCGAGCGGCCGAACACCTCGTGCGCGACGCGGGTGCCGGCGTCGAGCTCGTCGCGCGTGTCGAGCCGCCGCACGCCGAGCCCCTCGCGCAGGGGCACGTCGACGGCGAGCAGCGCGGCCTCGCCCACCATGACGGTCTCGGCGTCGTCGGGCTCGAGCCCGTGCGCGCGCAGGGCCGGCTCGAGGTCGGGCAGGTCGTCGTGGCCGCGGGTCTTCCACTCGAAGCTGCCCACCGCGGTCTCGTCGCGGAAGTGCGCGACCGTGGCCGCGACGAGTGCCGGCACGTCGTGCCCGGCGAGGCTCTCGTAGGAGACGAAGCCGGCGTCGTCGAACTCGGCGCGCCACAAGGGGCCGACGCGGTCCCAGCGGGTGGCGCCGGCGACCTCGGCGACGCCGCGCAGCTGGGCGTCGTAGGCGGCGAGCAGGTCGTCATCCATCGGCGTCTCCGTGGCTGGTCTGGATGTCGTGCGAGGCGGCCCACTGGCCGATGTCGCGCTTCTCGATGGCCGCGGCCATCAGGTCGGGGAACAGGTCGGGCGTGCAGGCGAACGCCGGGACACCGACCGCGGCGAGGGCGGCCGCGTGGTCGGCGTCGTAGGACGGCGCTCCGGAGTCGCTGAGCGCGAGCAGCGCGATCATCGTGGCGCCGGAGTCGACGACCTGCCGGGCCCGGCGCAGCATCTCCTCGGCGATGCCGCCCTCGTAGAGGTCGCTGATGAGCACCAGCACGGTGTCGGCCGGCTGGGTGATGTGGCCCTGGCAGTAGGCGAGCGCGCGGTTGATGTCGGTGCCCCCGCCGAGCTGTACCCCGAAGAGCACGTCGACCGGGTCGTCGACGTCGTCGGTCAGGTCGACGACCTCGGTGTCGAAGACGACCAGGCGCGTGGCGACCGAGCGCAGGGAGGCGAGCACGGCGCCGAACACGCTGGAGTAGACGACCGACTCGGCCATGGAGCCGGACTGGTCGACGCAGAGGATGATCTGTCGCTCGACCTGCGTCGTGCGGCGGGCGTGGCCGACCAGCCGCTCGGGCACGACGGTGTGCTGCTCGGGCAGGTAGTGGCGCAGGTTGGCCGCGATGGTGCGGCCCCAGTCGATGTCGGCCGGTCGCGGACGACGCGAGCGGGTCGAGCGGTCGAGGGCCCCACTGACGGCCTGCACCGTGCGGGCCCGCAGCCGTTCCTCGAGCTCGTCGGTCACCGTGCGGACGACGGCGCGTGCGGCCTCGCGGCTGCGTTCGGGAATGGCGCCGTTGAGCGCGACCAGGGTCGAGACGAGCGACACGTCTGGCTGCACGGCGTCGAGCATCTCCGGCTCCATGAGCAGCTCGTGGAGGCCGAGCCGGTCCACGGCGTCGGCCTGCATGACCTGCACGACCGAGGAGGGGAAGTAGCCGCGGATGTCGCCGAGCCAGCGCGAGACGCGCGGGGCGGAGCGGCCGAGGCCGCCACGGCGGTCGCCGTCGTAGAGGTCGCCGAGGGCGCGGTCGCGAGTGACGTCGTCGCCGGCCAGCTCGACCCCGCCGGGGCCGCCGAGCGCGTCGGCCTCGTCGCCGCCGAGCACGAGCCGCCACCGGGTGAGCCGGTCGCGCGGGGGCTCACCCGGGATCTCGTCGGTCTCGGTCATGCCGTCACCGCCAACCCGAGCAGCTCGGCCACACGACGGGCGGCCGGCCGGCCCCGGCCGTCGTCGACCTCGACGCCGGCGGCCCTCGGCCGGTCACCGTGCCGCAGGCGCTCGCCGATCTGACGGCGCTCGGGCGGCTCGAACCGCGCGAACGTGCGACGCAGGAGAGGTAGTACGTCTTCGAACGACTCCTCCCCCACCCCGGCGACCCACGCGTCGACGAGGCCGAGCAACGTGGCGTCGTGCACGAGCAGGACGGCGTCGCCGTCGAGGAAGCCGTCGACCCAGGCCGCGCCGGCCACGGCGTCGGCGGCTCGCGACAGACGTCGGCTCATGCGCGGTGCGACGTCGTCGGAGCCGATCTCGCCGAGGTCGAGCAGGATGCGGTTGGCCCGGCCCGAGACCAGCGGTGCGACGCGGTCGTCGGCGGCGGCCGCGCCGAGGGCCGTGCGCCACGGTCGGCTGAGGTCGGCGACGTCGAGCAGGGCGATGCCGCGGTGGGCGGCGTCGACGGCGGCGCGCATCGCGGCGGCGCCGTCGTCGTCGAGGTTGACGCAGGCCGCCCGCAGGCCGACCGAGGCACGGGTGACGACGGTGTCGAGCACGCCCGCGACCCGGCTGGTGTCGGCCCCTCGGACGTCGCCGTAGCGCCGGGTGCGGGCCAACGGCTCGACGGCGCCGAGCAGGGCCAGGGTGTCGTGCTGACGCGCGGTGCGCTCGGCGAGCGTGTCGACGACGGCGGCCAGCCCCTCGCCGAGCTCGGCGGTGAGGCAGACCTCGACGAGCGCGCCCAGGGTGGCGAGGTCGGGTGCGGCCTCGGCGTCGGCGCGGGCCTTGGCGTCGGCCGCGGCGACCACGGTGGTGCCGTGGAGCCCGGCCTCGATGAGGGCGACGGCGAGCTCGGGCTCCCAGGCGAGCAGCCAGGCCTCCTTGAAGGTGCCGGTCGAGCGGCCGGCGTCGGCCGGTCGGCCCCACGGCACGTCGAGCAGGCGCAGTCGGTGGAGCAGGATGCTGCGGGCCCGGCCGTTGGGCGTGCGCAGGTCGAGCACGACCTCGGTCGGGGTCGTCGTCGCCTTGAGCTTGAGCGAGCGCTGCTGGCGGGCGAGGTCCTGGGCCAGCGGGGTGAGCGGCACCGAGTCGGGCACCCGGCCGATCTCCTGACCGACGACGAGCCGGTCGTGGACGGCGCGCATCGGCAGCCGCGAGCCCTCGCAGAGCACGACCTCGCCGGCGTCGTCGAGCTCGCTCAGGCCCACCGACGGCCGGGCGCGGATCGCAGCGAGCGCCTCGGCCAGGCGCACCGCCTCGACCACGGTGGCGGGCGCGGCGCCGTAGCCCTCGGCCCGCAGCTCGCGGGCCACGCGCGTGAGCCAGCCCGGCACCACCTCGTCGGGCTCGTCGGTGACGAAGAGGTGGTGGTACCACCCGGGCGCGGTGACGCCGGCGCCGTAGCCGCTCGCGGTGGCGAGCCGGCCGGCCGACCACGGCACCCAGGTCGCAGCGACCTTGACCCTCGGCAGCCTGGTGAGCAGACGGGTGTCGTGCGAGGCCGGCGGCCACGCGTCGGGGTGCACGGCGGGCGCGTGGTAGGCGCCGCACACCAAGACGACCCGCTCGGCGCCGTCCTTCAGGACGGCGCGCAGCACGCGTCGCATCGCCGCCTCGCGACGCTCGTTCTCGACGTCGTGCGGGTCGTGCTCGCGCACCGAGGCCATCGCCTCGCGGAGGAGGTCGAAGCCGCCCAGGGTCGACGTCGTGCGGTGCTCGACGGCGTCCTCCCACCAGCGCTCGGCGTCGTCGTAGCCGGCTGCGCGCGCCAGCGCGGTGATCGGGTCGGTGCGGGGCCCGCTCGGCGCAGCGTCGTCGGGACCGTCGTCCGACGGGGTCTGGTCGGCGAGTGCGTGGACCGCCGGCAGGTCGGCGAACCGCACCGGGACGCCGTGCGCGGCCGCCCACCGCAGCGCGACCCACTCGGGCGAGAACGCAGCGATCGGGTAGAACGAGGCCCGCCGGGGCGTGTCGACGACGTAGACGAGCGCGGCTACCGGCGGCACGAGGTCGACGTCGGCGACCAGCGCGGCGAGGGGGTCGAGCTCGGGCGCCCCCTCGATCACCACGACGTCGGGGGCGAGCTCGTCGAGCGCGGCCCGCACCGAGCGGGCCGAGCCGGGCCCGTGGTGTCGGACCCCGAGGACGGTGACCGGGGAGACGGTCACGCGAGCTCGCGGCAGGCGCGGTAGAGGTCGGCCCACTCCGGCCGGTCGCGGACGACGGTCTCGAGGTACTCCTGCCAGACCAGGAGGTCCTGCACGGGGTCCTTGACGACGGCGCCGGTGAGCCCGGCGGCGACGTCGTCGGCGCGCACGACGCCGTCGCCGAAGTGGGCGGCGAGCGAGGTGCCGTTGGTCATCACCGAGATGGCCTCGGCCGTCGACAGCGTGGCCGAGGGGCTCTTGACGGTCGTGCGCTGGTCGAGCGTGACGCCGGAGCGGAGCTCGCGGAACACCGTGACGACGCGGGCGATCTCCGACAGCGACTCGAGGTCGGGGGGCAGGTCGAGAGCCGCACCGATCGACGAGACTCGTTGTCTCACGATCTCGACCTCCTGCTCGAGCGAGTCGGGCAGGGGCAGCACCACGGTGTTGAAGCGGCGCTTGAGCGCCGACGACAGGTCGTTGACGCCCTTGTCTCGGTTGTTGGCCGTGGCGATCACGTTGAAGCCGCGGCGCGCCATCACCTCGGTGTCGAGCTCGGGCACCGGCAGGGTCTTCTCGGACAGGATCGAGATGAGCGCGTCCTGCACGTCGGCCGGGATGCGGGTGAGCTCCTCGATGCGCACCAGCGACCCGGCCTCCATCGCGCGCATCACCGGGCTCGGCACGAGCGCCTCGCGCGACGGCCCCTCGGCGATCAGGCGGGCGTAGTTCCAGCCGTAGCGCAGCGACTCCTCCGGCGTGCCGGCCGTGCCCTGCACCACCAGCGTCGACGTGCCGCTCACCGCGGCGGCGAGGTGCTCGCCGACCCAGGTCTTGGCGGTGCCCGGCACGCCGAGCAGCAGCAGCGCGCGGTCGGTGGCCAGCGACGCGACGGCGATCTCCATCAGGCGGCGCGACCCGAGGTACTTCGGCGAGATCGCGAGTCCGTCGGACGTGCCGTCGTCGATCGTGCCGCCGAGCAGGTAGGTCGTGACCGCCCACGGTGAGAGCCGCCAGCTCGGCGGCCGCGGTCGGTCGTCGACCGCGGCCAGCGCGGTGAGCTCGTCGGCGTAGGCGGTCTCGGCGTGGGCGCGCAGGACCTGCTCGGTCTCGACGGTGGTTCCGGTCATGCGAAGGCCTCCAGGATGGTCGGGACGAGCGAGAGGTGGTGGGCGACCCGGTGCAGCGGGTCGTGCAGCGGGGTGTCGCGGGCCGCCAGGCTCTGGACGGCGGGCAGCGCGTCGCCGTGCAGCCGGGTCGCGAGCACCTCCATCAGCGAGCCGTGGTCGACGGGACCGGGGCCGTTGCGACTGGTCAGCAGTGCCCGGATGCGGTCGACGACGTCGCGGCTGAGCGACGGCGTCCAGGGACCGTCGAGGAGTCGGACGACCTGGAGCAGCTCGGCCATCGTGGTGCACCGGGCGAGCCGGGCCGTGACGAGGTCGTGGCGCTCGGCGCCCGGCAGCAGCACCAGCAGCGCCGGCTCCCAGCCGTGCGCGACGTGGGCCCGCGCCCAGGCGACGTCTCGCCGCAGCAGGGTGGCCTGGCGCAGCTCGAGCGAGGCCGCCGGCTCGTCGAGGGTCGCGACGACGGTGGCGGCGTCGAGACCGGTGGCCTCGGTCCACACGTCGAGCGGCGCGCCGCGGGTGAGCACGCCGAGCCAGAACGCCCGCTCGGACCGGCCCCGTGGCCCGGGCACCAGACCGTCGCGGACGGCGGCCGCGTCGGGCGCGGCCGGCAGCTCGACGACGACGCGACCGGCGTCGACCGACAGCAGCGGGCGCAGCAGCGCGGCGAGGCGTCGGGATCGCGCGGACGTCGGCAGCCGGTCGAGCAGCTGACGCGCGGCCTCGCGCACCTTCGCCGAGCGGTCGTCGAGCGCGGCCTCGAGGAACGGCTCGTCGTCGTCGGACAGCCCGGCGGCGAAGATGCCGAGCAGCTCGGCCCGGGCGGGGGCCGGGTCGCTCGCCCAGGTGGTCGCCAGCAGGTCGCGCGCCCGCGCCGGGTCGTCGTGGCGCCGCGTCGCGAGTGCCGCGACCCGCGCCGGCGTGGGCAGGCGCGCCCACGACGTCTCGTCGAGCGGGTCGTCGTCGGGCTCGAGCGGCCCGGCGGCCGCCCAGCCCCACTCGCGCCGCAACCCGGCCAACCACCGGCCGCGCTCGTCGAGCACCGGCGCGACGACGGGTCGCAGGGTCGCGTCGCCGGTGGCCATCGTGAGCAGCGTGGGGAGCGCGCCGTGGTGCACGCGGTAGCCGCGGCGCCCGGCCTCGTCGAACCAGACCCGCAGCAGCGCGGGGAGCAGGCGGCGTCCGACCGGCGGCTGCACGAGCACGAGGTCGAGCAGCTGCACCGCCCGGGCGGGCGGTGCCGGACGACGGTCGGGCCCGGCCTGCTCGAGCGGGTCGGCGCGCCTGGCGGGCACCCGTCCGGCCCGTCGCAGCGCTCCGCCGACGGCGGCGGCGTCGAGGAGCCGCTCCTCGGGCGAGGCGCCCTCGCGCACGGCGAGTCCGGGCGGCCACGCCGGCACCGTGCGGCGTCCGGTGCCGACGAGCGAGGCGGTCACGAGGTCGTCCCAGGTGCCGGCGGTCTCCCCCGCGCTCATGGCGCCGCCTCGACGGTGAGCGGTCGGAATCCGTCGGCCTCGAGCTCGCCGAACACCCGGCACGGCCGGCCGCCGGTGCGCGCGGCCAGGGCCCACGGGTCGTCGTCGAGCAGCAGCCGCACGGTGAGGCCCGCCGCGTCGCGCACCAGTCGGTCGGGCACCGAGAGACCGACCTCGTCGAGCACCACCGGCACCCGCCGCGCCCACGGGTTGGTCGCCCAGGCCTCGGCCAGCGCGTCGGCGGCGATGGCGAGGTCGACGCCGCCGGGCAGGCGCGCGTCGGTGCCCACGACGACGGCGTCGTCGGGCAGCAGCGCGCGGCGGGGCGCCGAGCCCGGGTAGCGGGCGACGTCGGCGTGCAGCACCGTGCCCACCAGCCGGGCCGCGGGCAGCGGCTGGGCCCGCGCGGCGAAGTCGAGGACGACGAGCTGCTCGCCGGAGTCGAGGCCCCGCAGCCACGTGCGCTGCTGCTGCAGGCGACCGTCGTCGGTGCGGAAGGCGCCGAGCACCTGCCAGCGGTCGGTGACGTCGTCGGCGCCGCGGACCTCGGCGGTCGGCACCGACCAGCCCACCTCGACCCGCAGGTCGGCGGCCGGGTCCGGCGCGAGGGTGTCACGGCGCCGCCAGGCCTGGACGACGGTCCACCAGCGACCGAGGTCGTCGAGCAGCGAGCCGGCCCAGTCGTCACCGCGGCCGGCGAGCCCGGCGCCGGTGTCGCGCACCTGCTCGGCCAGCCCGGGCAATTGGGCGTCGACGAGGCGCGCGGCCGCGGCCTCCCACCAGGCGTAGGGACGTCGTCGGGCCTCGGCCGTGCCGCCGCGCACGAGATCGGCCAGCCAGAGGGCGAGCTCGTCGATGCCGGCGTCCATGAGACGGGCGCGGTCGGCCTGTCGCCTCGCCCGGGCCTGCTCGTCGACCGGTCTGGCCGGCTCGGCCGCCGTCGCGGCGGCGGCCGCGGCGCGGCCGGCGCGCTGCTCTGCCCACTGGCGGGCGACGTCGGCGCCCTCTCCCCCGGCGTCGTCGCCGCCGATGACCGGGTCGTCGCGCGCCCACAGCGTCAGCAGCGCCAGCGCGTGCTTGCACGGGAACTTCCGGCTCGGGCACGAGCACCGGTAGGCGGGGCCGTCGAGATCGACGCTCACCTGGTAGGGCGTGCGGCCCGACCCCTGGCACCTGCCCCACACGAGCGCGTCGGTGGCGCCGGTCTGCGACCACGGCCCCGGCGTCGCGAGCTTGCGGGCAGCCGTCCACGACGACGCGTCGGGCGCGGCCCTCTCGACCGCCGCCAGGCTCCACCTCGTCATGACGCGACCCATCATCACCTGCCCCTCCGAACCGTGGTGCGTGAGTAGTCCTACTCAGGCGGGTTGAGCGGTCGCGCGGGTCCCGTCGTCCGCCCGCGCGGCTGGGATGGGGGCATGCCGACCGCCTCGTTCACCTACGCCGACCCGCGCCTGTGCCCCTCGTGCCGGACGACGCTCCGCCAGCCCGTGGCCCCCGACGGTCGGTGCGAGACCTGCGCCGTCCCGCTCGGGCACGTCCTGGCCACCGAGATCTTCGAGTCCCTGCGCCGCACCGACCTGCTCGCCGCCCGGCTGCGGGCGCTGGCGGTCCTCGACCCCGCGCCTGCCCCCGCGCCGACCCCCGTGCCCGAACAGCCGGCCCCCTACCCCGTCGTCCCGCCGCTGCCCGATCCCGCCCGCACCGGCGTCCGGACGTCGTCGGTGCCGGCGATCCTCCTCGGCCTCGGCGCCCTGTGCCTGCTGGTCGCGGCGGTGACCTTCCTCGCCGTCGCGTGGCACTGGCTCGGCGTCGGCGGCAGGACGGCGGTGCTCGTCAGCCTGACCGTCGCGACCGGAGCCGGTGCTCTCGTGCTCGCCGGTCGTGGTCTCCGCCTGGCCGGTGAGGCGCTCGCCACCGTGTCCCTCGGGCTCGTCGTCCTCGACGTGCTCGGCGCCGAGCACGCCGGCTGGCTCGGCGACCCCTCGGCCGCGGCGACGGCGATCGTGGTCGGGCTCGCGCTCGCGGCCGCCGGCGGGATGCTCGCGACGGGCGCGGCCCGCCTGGCGGTGCCGCAGGCGGCGGGCGTCGTCGGACTGTTCGTCGCGCAGGCGGCGCTGCCGTCGGTGATCGGTCACGACCTCGTCGTCGCCGCCGGGGCGACCGCCGCGTTCGTCGGGCTGGCCGCGGCTCTGCGCAGCGCCGGGGCCTCCGTCGGCGCAGCCGCGGCCGGCCTGGCCGGTCTTCTCGCCTGGGCCGACCTCACCCTCAGCGCCCTCGGCGGTCTCGGCGACCTCGCCGGCCCGACCGCCGACCTGACCGTCGGCGACCTGTGGGCCTCGGGCGAGGGCATCGCCCTCGGCACCGCCGCCCTCCTCCTGCTGCTGCCGGTCGTGCTGACCTCCCAGCGCGACGTGCAGCGACTCGTCGTCTGCGCCGCGGCCTCGATGCTCACCTGCGTCGTCACCCTGCCGGTGCTCGACAACGGTGCCACCCAGATCGCCCTCGCCTCGCTGGCGCTCGGTGTCGGGTGGACGACGGCGGCCGGGTGGGTGCGACGCGCCGACCTCTTCGTGCCGGCCGTGCCGGCGGCCCTGTCGCTCGCGCCGGCGTCGTTCGTCGGGCTCGTGTTGAGCGGACAGGCCGTCTCGTCGAGCCTGTCGCCGACCACCTCGCTGCGGCTCGACCCGGGCGACCCGGTCGCCGCCCCCGCGTTGCTGGTGCCCACGGCACTGGCCGTGGTGGCGCTGGCCCTCGTGCTGGCGCCGGTCCTCCGGCGTCGCAAGCTCGTCGTCCGTGGGCTCGTGGCGACCACGCTGCTCGCCGCCACCGCGACGCTCGCGCTGCACCCCGTGCCGCTGTGGACCGTCGTCGCCGCTCTCACCGCCGTCTCGCTCGCCCTCGTCGCCGACGGCGCCCGCCGCGACGACCGCCTCGCCCTGGGCCAGGTGCTCGGTGGCGTCGCCGGGCTCGGCGCCGCCGTCACCGTCGCGACCCCGAGCTCGACCGTGCTGCTCCTGCCGCTCGCGGCGCTGTCGGCCGCGGCCCTCGGGCTCGCGCTCGTCGGTCGGACGACGCCGTCCGGCGTCGTGGGCGGGCTGGTGCTGGCGCCGTCCCTCGGCGGCCTCACCTGGGTGCTCGGCGACCTCGCGGACCTCGACGCATGGCGCGCCGTCCCGGTGCTGGTGGTGGTCGCCGCGATGGCCATGGGCCGGGCGCGGGAGGAGGTCGAGGTGCCGGCGGTCGTCGCCGGCGTCCTGGCCGCGGTCACCGCGGTGCCGCTGGCCGACGACGTGCCGCTCAGCCTGGCGCTGCACCTGACCCTCGCCGGGGCGCTGCTCGTGGCGCACGCGCTGCTCCACCCGGCGCGGCGTCCGGTCGCCTGGGCGGGGTCGTTGCTGCTCGTCGCCGCGACCTGGGTGCGCCTGCTCGACCTCGGCGTCCAGGCCCCGGAGGCCTACACGCTGCCGACCGCGGTCGCGCTGGTCGTCGTCGGCCTCGTGCGCCTGCGCCGAGACGTGACCGCCTCGACCGCCCTGGCGCTCGCGCCGGGCCTCGCGCTCGCCACGGTGCCCTCGCTCCTGCGGGTGCTCGCCGACGAGCCGGCCACCCTCCGGGCGCTGCTGCTCGGCGTGGCGTGCCTGGTGCTCGCGATCGGCGGGGCCCAGCTGCGCTGGAGCGCGCCACTGGTCGTCGGCGCCGCCGTCGGCACGCTGCTCACCCTGGCCGAGCTCGCGCCGTACGCCACCGAGACGCCGCAGTGGGTCGTGATCGGCCTCGCCGGCACCCTGCTCGTGGTCGTCGGCGTCACCTGGGAGCGCCGAGTGCTCGAGCTGCGGCGCGCGGCGCACTACGTCGGTCGGTTGCGCTGATCCTCCGGCTGCCAGAAGGCGACGGCGATGTCGACGCCCGTGCCCGAGGCCTTCAGCGGCGTGCCCTCCTCGCGGTAGGCCGGGCGGGCCTCCTCCAGATGGTTGGGCGGCAGCGAGCCGTCGGCGCGGACGACGCGCCACCACGGCACCCCGGCACCGTGGCGGGCCAGCACGTTGCCGATGAGGCGCGGACCGCTGCCGACGGCGTCACCGATCGCGCCGTAGGTGGTCACCCGGCCGCGCGGGACCGCCTCGACGAGGCTGAGCACCCGCTCCACGAACTCCTCGTCGGCGGTGACCACGTGAGAAAAGTACCGGCCCCGCCTTCTGCCCAGGCGGGGCCGGTACTGCTCGGGGGCTGGTCGGTGCTGCGTCAGAGGACGCCGCGGAACTGCTCGGTGCCGTTCGCCAGCTGCAGGCCCGGGATGCCGGAGTGGGCCTGGGCGTAGGCGAGCTCACGGGACAGGTCGCCGATGTTGTTGCTCAGCGGCAGGGGCAGCAGGCCGAGGGTCGACAGGGTGCCGACCGCGCGTCCCTGACCGTCGACGAAGGCCGAGCCGGAGTCGCCGGGCACGCCCGGGGTCAGGGTGTAGAGGGGGTGGCTCCAGCCGCCGTCGGCGGCGTTGTCGCCCAGGCTGATGCCGATCTTCGGCGACAGCTGGGTGATGCCGGCCCGCAGGCTGGAGTTGCCGTAGGAGTAGACGCGGTCGCCGGCGGACGTGCCGGTGGTGTTGATGCCGACCGGACCGCCCCACGTCGGGATGCTCGGGTTGACCTTGGCGACGTCGCCGACGCTGACCTTGACCAGGGCGAAGTCGTTGTAGGCGCAGGTGTTGGCGTCGGACTCGCCGCGCGCGTTCATCGTCGTCCACGACGTGTAGGCCAGGGTGCCGGTGCCGACCTGGGTGCCCTCGGAGAGCAGCGAGCCGCCCTTGCGGAAGCTGACCGTGGTGCCGGTCGGCACCGAGGTCTGGCCGCAGCCGTCGGTGTCGGTGGCCTCGCCCTGACCGGCGCAGTGGGCGGCGTAGCCCACGTAGACGCCGCCGTCTGCGTCGGTGAACACGAAGTTGCCGGTGCACTGGGAGCCGTCGGTGTACATCTGCACGCCCGGGGTGATGGCGGCCGAGGCGGCCGGCGCCCACGTGGTGTGGCGGACGGCGGCCGAGCTGCTCGGAGCGGTGCCGACGAGCGTGGTCGTCAGGGCGACGGCGGTGGCCGCGGTCGCGACGGCAATCGTGGTGGTCAGGCGCATGGACGAGGGTCCTCCCGAAAGGCCGGCGCCACACCTCGCTGGGCGGTACCGGGCGTTGGCTGTTGACCCTTCCAACGACCATGGCCCGTTCGGGTTACTGGCTAGTCACGAATGACCATCAGATGACGGGTCCGCCGCGAAGCGGAGCGGGCCGCGCGCCGGCGTCTGACGACGACAGCCGGGCACGGCCCGCGGAGCGAGCAGATCAGTACGACGGCTGGCTCGGGTCGATCTGGTTGACCCAGGCCACGACGCCGCCTCCGACGTGCACGGCGTCGTCGTAGCCGGCGCCCTTCACGATCGCGAGCGTCTCGGCCGAGCGCACGCCCGACTTGCAGTGCATGACGACCTGCGTGCCCGAGTCGACGCCCGGCAGCTGCTCGAGCGCGGAGCCGTTGAGGAAGTCGCCCTTGGGGATCAGCACCGAGCCGGGGATCTGGTTGATCTCGTACTCGTTGGGCTCGCGGACGTCGACCAGCACGAAGTCGCGGGTGCCCTCCGCGCGCTCTTTGAGCATGTGCTCGAGCTGGACGACGGAGATCGTCGAGCCGGCGGCGGCGTCGGCCGCCTCCTCCGAGACCGCACCGCAGAAGGTGTCGTAGTCGATGAGACCGGTGACCGTGGGGTTGTCGCCGCACAGCGCGCAGTTGGGGTCCTTACGGACCTTGAGCTTGCGCCACTCGAGCTCGAGGGCGTCGTAGATGACCAGCTTGCCGACCGCCGGGTCGCCGATGCCGGTGAGCACCTTGATGGCCTCGTTGACCTGGATCGAGCCGATGCTGGCGCACAGGACGCCGAGCACGCCGCCCTCGGCGCAGCTGGGCACCATGCCCGGCGGCGGCGGCTCGGGGTAGAGGCAGCGGTAGCAGGGCGCACCCTCGACCTGCTTCGGCGCGAACACCGAGGCCTGGCCGTCGAAGCGGTAGATCGAGCCCCACACGTAGGGGATGCCGAGGAAGTAGGCGGCGTCGTTGACCATGTAGCGCGTCGCGAAGTTGTCGGTGCCGTCGACGATGAGGTCGTAGCCCTCGAAGACCTGCATGACGTTGTCGTTGTCGAGGCGCTCCTCGTGGAGCACGACCTCGACGTAGGGGTTGGCCTCGTTGATCGACTCCTTCGCCGACAGCGCCTTCGACTTCCCGATGTCGGACTGGGAGTGGATGATCTGGCGCTGCAGGTTGGACTCGTCGACCTCGTCGAACTCGGCGATGCCGAGCGTGCCGACACCGGCCGCGGCGAGGTAGAGCAGCGCCGGGCTGCCGAGGCCGCCGGCGCCGATGACGAGCACCTTGGCGTTCTTCAGCCGCTTCTGCCCGGTCATGCCCACGTCGGGGATGATCAGGTGGCGGCTGTAGCGGCGCACCTCGTCGATGGTCAGCTCGTCGGCCGGCTCGACCAGCGCGGGAAGGCTCACGGGGACTACTCCTCGATCGGTGATGGGGTCGTGCGGGGAACCGCAACGGACGCTCCATTGTTCCTCACCGGCGCGCCCGGGTGCCCGCGACGTCCAGCCGGGACGGCGTGCGCGGCCACGTCGCGACCCGCGGGTAATGTGGCGCCGTGGCCACGACCCCTCCCGAGCTCGACTCCGCGCGACCGCGCGGCGGACGGCTCCCCCGGCGCGAGCGCCGGGCCCAGCTGCTCGAGTCCGCCCTCGAGGTGTTCGTCGCCAACGGCTACCACGCGGCCGCCATGGACGACATCGCCGAGAAGGCCGGCGTCTCCAAGCCCGTGCTCTACCAGCACTTCCCCGGCAAGCTCGAGCTCTACCTCGCGCTGCTCGACTCCTCCTGCGACGCCGTCATCGACAACTGCCGCGCCGCGCTCGACTCCACGGCCGACAACAAGCAGCGCGTCGCCGCGGCGATGGAGGCGTTCTACGACTACGTCGCCGGCGACACCGGCGCGTTCCGCCTCGTCTTCGAGTCCGACCTGACCAACGAGCCCGCCGTGCGCACCCACGTCGAGCGCGTGACCACCGAGTGCGCGGCGCTGATCGCCGACGTCATCCACGACGACACCGGCCTGCCCGACGCCGCCTCGCGGCTGCTCGCGGTGTCCCTGGTAGGCATGTCGCAGGTCAGCGCTCGCTACTGGCTCGCCGACGCCGGCGGGCTGGGTCGCGACGAGGCCGTCGCGCTGGTCTCCGGCCTGGCCTGGCGCGGCATCCGCGGCTACCCCAAGACCGACTGACCGTCCCGCACCACCCGAACCACACCCTCGAACCACACCCACGAACCAGCAGAAGGAGGCCTCCGTGGAGGTCAAGATCGGTGTCCAGCAGTCCCCCCGCGAGCTCCTCGTCGACACCGACGAGACCTCCGAGGCCGTCGAGAGGCTCGTCGCCGAGGCCGTCGCGGGCGAGGGCGTGCTCACGCTCACCGACACCAAGGGCCGCAAGGTCATCGTGCCGTCGGCCAAGATCGCCTACGTCGAGATCGGCGGCGGCGTCGCCGGCGCGGTGGGCTTCCGCAGCTAGCCCGACGACGTCGGCGCTCAGGCGTCGAGGCCGAGCTCGCTCATCCGTGCGGCGTGCCGCTCGGTGAGCCGGGTGAACATCCGGCCGAGGGCCGCGAGGTCGAGGCCCGGGCGGTCGACGCCGCCCGTGAGCAGTGCGGTGAGCGAGTCGCGGTCGGCCGCGACGCGCTGGGCCTGGGTGAGTGCCTCGCCCATGAGGCGGCGTCCCCACAGCGCCAGCCGGCCGCCGACCGTGGGGTCGTCGGCGATGACGGCGCGCACGCGGTCGACGACGAACGCGGCATGGCCGCCGTCGGCCTCGAGCGAGGAGACGACGAGGTCGCGCGTGGTGGGGTCGAGGAACGCGGCGATCTCGCGGTAGAAGTCGTTGGCCAGCCCGTCGCCGACGAAGGCCTTGACCAGGCCCTCGAGCCAGTCGGCCGGGGCGGTGTGGCGGTGGAACTCGTCGATCGCCTTGTTGAACGGCGCCATCGCCTCGAACGGGTCGCCGCCGAGGTCGCTGACCCGCTGGTGCAGCGCGGCGACCTTGCCGAGCTCGTGGGCGGCCATCGTGGCGAGCGCGACCTTGTCCTGCATGGTCGGGGCGAGCTTCGCGTCCTCCGCGAGTCGCTCGAAGGCGGAGATCTCGCCGTAGGAGATCACGCCCAGCAGGTCGATCACGGCGGCCCGGTAGCCCGGGTCGTCCCCCGCGAGCCCGTCATCGAGGGAGGGGTCGATCGCGGGAGATTCAGCCATGCGCGCACCCTATCGATAGACTGCACCTCGAGAGTGGCCCGCCGGACGTCCCGGCCCATCCCGCCGCTCCACTGCATGTGCGCGGTTGACCCGCCTCCACGGCCTCGTTCTGGCCAGTTCTGCGCGGTCGGCCGCACAGCCACGACCGACCCGAAAGCAGAACATTGACCACCTTCCGTGAGCTCGGGGTCCTCCCCGAGATCTGCGACGCCCTCGAGCGCGCCGGCATCACCACCCCGTTCGCCATCCAGGAGATGACCCTCTCGGTCGCCCTCATGGGCACCGACCTGATCGGTCAGGCCCGCACCGGCACCGGCAAGACCCTCGCGTTCGGCGTCCCCGTGCTGCAGCGCAGCGTCGTGTCGACCGACCCGGCCTACGCCGACCTGCCCCAAGGCAAGCCCCAGGCGCTCATCGTCGCCCCGACCCGCGAGCTCGCGCTCCAGGTCTCCAACGACCTCCACCTGGCCAGCAAGGACCTCGGCCTGCGGGTGCTCACCGTCTACGGCGGCGTGGGCTACGAGCCGCAGCTCGAGACACTTGAGGCCGGCGTCGACATCGTCGTCGGCACGCCGGGCCGGCTCATCGACCTCGCCAACCGCCGGGTGCTCGACCTGTCGCACGTGCACGCCGTCGTGCTCGACGAGGCCGACGAGATGCTCGACCTCGGGTTCCTGCCCGACGTCCAGCGGCTGCTGAGCCTGACTCCCGAGACGCGTCAGACGATGCTGTTCTCGGCCACGATGCCCTCGGCCATCGTCGCGCTCGCGCGCACCCACATGCGCCACCCGATGAACATCCGCGCCGAGTCGTCCTACGACACCACGATGGTCCCGGCCACCGCGCAGTTCATCTACCAGTGCCACGACCTCGACAAGCCCGAAATCATCGGGCGCCTGCTGCAGGCCGAGGACGCCGACAAGTTCATCGTCTTCACCCGCACCAAGCGCCAGTCGCAGCGGGTCGCCGACGACCTCGCCGAGCGCGGCTTCCTCGCCTCGCCCCTCCACGGAGACATGGCGCAGGTCGCGCGCGAGAAGGCCCTCGCCAAGTTCCGCGAGGACAAGATCCGGGTGCTGGTCGCCACCGACGTCGCCGCCCGCGGCATCGACGTCCGCGGCGTCTCGCACGTCATCAACTACACGTGCCCGGAGGACGACAAGACCTACGTGCACCGCATCGGCCGTACCGGCCGCGCCGGCGCCACCGGCACCGCGATCACCTTCGTCGACTGGGCCGACCTGCACCGCTGGAAGATGATCAACAAGACCCTCGACCTGCCGTTCGACGAGCCGCTCGAGACCTACTCGAGCTCCGAGCACCTCTTCCACGACCAGGGGATCCCGCCGGGCACGAAGGGCCGGATCGTCGCCGAGAAGCCGGCCGAGCGCAAGCCGCGCGACGACCGCGACGGCGCGTCCCGTGAGCGTCAGCCGCGCGAGCGCAAGCCGCGTGAGCGCAACCGCACCCGCACGCGCAGTGGAGCGACCGTCGTCACCGAGACCACCGAGGCGCCGGTGCAGACCGACGGCGCGTCCCCCGCACCCACCGGCGACGGCGAGGCCCAGCCGCGCACGTCGTCCGGCAACCGCAACCGGCGTCGTCGCCGTCGCGGCGGGTCGGGCTCGGGCGGCGCCGCGGCCGCCGAGACGAGCGCGCCGGAGCCGTCCGACTCCTGATCGACCGCCCCCGGGCGACGGCGGCCCGGGGACGTCACTGACCGTCGGACCTTCTGGCCTGCGCCTCCAAGCGCAGGCCAGTGGTCTCAACGGTCAGTGACATCGCGCGCCGTCAGACGACGACGACGGTGCTGCCGAGCGGTGCGAACGCCCACAGCGCCTTGGCGTCGGTGGTCTTCTGGCGGATGCAACCGTGCGACTGCGGGGTGCCGAGGTCGGCGTTGGTCTGCACGCGCTCGCCGTCGTCGACCGGGATCGTGTGGAAGCCGATCGCGGCGCCGCTCGGGCCCTGGGTGAACCGGACGAACCACTTCATGGTGCCGGAGTCGTCGATGCCGATGGCGTTCTCGGAGCGGGAGTAGACCTGGTAGGTGCCGGGGTCGAGGTTGTCGGTGAGGCTGCCCGAGACCAGGTAGGTGCGCTTGACCTTGCCGGCCGAGCCGACGAGCCAGACCCGCTGCTCGCTCTCGCTGAACACGACCCGGCGGCCCTCGCCGCTGTCGGCGGGCACCACGGGCACGGCGTCGGCGGCGTCCGCGTCGACGTCCACCTCGGCCTCCGTAGCCGGCGGTTCGAGGTCGGGGCTGCCCTCACCCTGCGGCAGCTCGTCGGCTTGCGGCTGCTCGGTCGTCTCGGTCGTCCCGGACGGCGCCACCGGGGCCGCGGACAGGTCGGCGTCGCGCGAGCGCTCGTGGTCGGCGGCCGAGGGCAGGACGCCGATGCCGCCGAGCAGCGCGATGGCCGTGGTGGCGAGCGAGGCGCCGAGCACGGCGAAGCGGCCCCAGCGCGGCTGGAGCCGGTGCGCGACCTCGGCGCGGTGCTGACGGGTGGTCACGACGTCGCCCCGGCGGCCTTGCGCGTCAGGGCGACGGCCACCTCGCGGTAGGCCGCGGCACCCTTGCTGCTGCGGCTCGTGGCCAGGATCGAGCGTCCGGCGGCCGGGGCCTCGGCGAACTTGATCGTCTTGGGGATCGGCGGCTCGACGACGTCGAGGTCGTAGGTCGCGGAGATCGTCTC
Organism: Nocardioides secundeburneus; assembly: GCF_039939255.1. Lineage (NCBI taxonomy): Bacteria > Bacillati > Actinomycetota > Actinomycetes > Propionibacteriales > Nocardioidaceae > Nocardioides > Nocardioides secundeburneus. The sequence continues at coordinate 89,024 of NZ_JBDUUE010000008.1, read as the reverse complement.
GAGCACGGTGCGAGCGTGGGTGGTGCGCCCGTCGTAGAGCGTGGGCAGCACGCCCCACACGGCGAGGTCGCGGTTGGTGAAGCGCCGCACGTCGTGCACGGTGTCGAGCAGCTGCCCGACGCCGCGGTGGGACAGGGTCTCGCACTGCAGCGGGATGAGGACGCCGTCGGCCGCGGTGAGCGCGGCGACGGTCAGCACGCCCAGCGACGGCGGACAGTCGAGCAGGATCCAGTCGAAGTGCCGGTCCTGGGCGCGGAGGTCGTCGAGCACGGCGCGCAACGCGTGCTCGCGGCCGGTGCGGGTGAGCAGGTCGGCCTCGGCGCGGGCGAGCTCGATCGTGGCCGGGAGCAGCGAGACGCCGTCGTCGGTCTCGACGATCACCTCGGCCGGGTCGAGGCCCTTGGTGAGCACGTGGTGGATCGAGAGCTCGAGGTCTTCCGGGTCGATGCCGAGCGAGAACGTCAGGCAGGCCTGGGGGTCGAGGTCGACGAGGAGCACCGAGTGGCCGAGCTCGGCCAAAGCGGCGCCGATCGAGGCGACGGTCGTCGTCTTGGCGACGCCACCCTTCTGGTTGGCGATCGCGAGCGTGGTGCTCCCCCGGCTCTCCTGGCTCATTGCCCGCCATTGTGCCCGACCCGACCGGGCCAGGGCCGCAACCGAGGTGCGCCGCGCCGTGCTTGGATCGGGGCATGCCTCCCGTGACCCGGACCGCACTCGTCACCGGCGCGACCGCCGGCATCGGCCACGCGTTCGCCGTCCACCTCGCCCGCCGCGGCTTCGACCTCGTGGTCGTGGCGCGCGACACCGCGCGTCTCGACGACGTCGCCGCGACGCTGCGCGCCGAGCACGGCGTGGACGTCGAGACCCTCACCGCCGACCTCGTCGTGCCGGATCAGCTCGCCCTCGTCGAGGCGCGGCTGCGCGACGCCGACCGGCCGGTCGAGCTGCTAGTCAACAACGCCGGGTTCGGGTTGAAGAAGCGCTTCCTCGACAACCCCGTCGACGACGAGGTCGCGATGCTCGAGGTGCTGGTCACGGCCGTGCTGCGGCTGAGCCACGCCGCCCTCGAGGGCATGGTCGAGCGCGGGCGCGGCGGCGTCATCAACGTCTCGAGCGTTGCGGCGTTCCTGCCCCGTGGCACCTACGCGGCGGCCAAGGCGTGGGTCAACAGCTTCAGCGAGTGGGCCCACCACGAGTACCGCGGCCGGGGCGTCACCGTGATGGCCCTGTGCCCGGGCTTCACCAAGACCGAGTTCCACGAGCGGATGTCGGTCAAGCGCGGCGACGGCCTGATGTGGCTCGACGTCGACTTCCTCGTCGCCCAGGCCCTCAAGGACTACGACAAGCGCCGCGTCTACTCGATCCCCGGCCTGCAGTACAAGGCCGTCGCGGCCCTGACCAGGCTGGTGCCGTCGAGGGCACTCCAGACCTACCAGAGCATCGGGCGTCGCTAGGACGGCCCGACGACGGCCGGCGTGCGGCGGCCCGACGCCCGCGCCGCCGCGGCGGCGCGGTCGATCAGCCGCTCGTACTGCTCGACGGCGGTGGTGTGCACGCCGAGGTCGTGGTCGACCTTGCCGAGCCCGTGGTGGTCGCTCGACCCGGTGGCGACCAGGTCGAGGTCGCGGGCGAGTGCGCGCAGCTCCTCGCGCTCGGACGGCGCGTGGTCCTGGTGGTCGACCTCGATGCCGGCGAGGCCGAGACGCGCCAGACGCTCCAGCTCCGACGCCGGCAACAGGTCGCGTCGTCCGCGCCCCCACGGGTGCGCGACGACGGCGACTCCCCCGGCCTCGCCGACGAGCCGGACGGCCGTGTCGAGCGGGCACGCGTAGCGGTCGACGTAGGCCGGACCGCCCTCGTCGAGGTAGCGGGCGAACGCCTCGTCGCGGTCGGCGACGTAGCCCTTGCGCACGAGGGCGTCGGCGACGTGCGGCCGACCGGGCACCTCGGCCACGACGTCGTCGAGCGAGAGCTCGATGCCGAGGCGGGCCAGGGCGGCGATCATCGCCGGCGCGCGCGAGCCGCGACCGTCGACGATGCGCGCCAGCTCGGCCGCCAGCCCCGGGTGGGTCGGATCGGGCAGGTAGGCGAGCAGGTGCACGCTGCGGTGCCGGTGGCCGGTGCTGATCTCCATGCCGCGCACCAGCGTGAGACCGACCTCGGACGCCGCCGCCTCGGCCTCGGCCCAGCCGGCGGCGGTGTCGTGGTCGGTGAGCGCGAGGACGTCGAGGCCGGCGGCCTTCGCGGCCCGCACGAGCTCGGTGGGCGTCTGGGTGCCGTCGCTGACCGCCGAGTGGGTGTGGAGGTCGATGCGCACGCCGTCGAGTCTGTCAGCCGATCCGGTCACCAGGACGGCGCAGGGCCTCCGAAGGGCAGCTCGACCAGGTGCGGACCGGACTGCGAGGCGTCGCGCAGGATCCAGTCGTCGCGCAGCAGCAGCATCGCCGACGCCGGCCGCAGCACGATCCACAGCCACCGCCCGTGGGCCTCACCGGCGACGACGGAGCGGTCCCACTCGCCGTCGGAGGCGCTCGTCGAGACGGGCCACAGCGGCACCACCTGGCTGCCGATGCGGACCTTGACGCTCGGCGGCTCGCTGCCGGCCACCGCAGGGTCGTCGTGCGGCGTGCCCGCGATGCGCGCGCCCAGGCCGGTGCCGGGCTCCTCGGCCACGACGATCACGTCGACCGGTCCGTCGAGCGCGCTCGTGCCGGTCGTGCAGGTCATCGTCGCGCGCGCCCGCTCGGGCTCGGCGCCCACGGCGGCGAAGTCGCTGACCACCCAGCCCGGGCTGAGCGGCCACGGCAGCAGGGTCGGCACCAGGCCGGCCCGGCCGAGGTGCTCGGCGAAGGCGTCGTAGGACGCCTGGTCGGGCCGCCACAGCGGATGGATCTCGGCGTGCTCGACGCACACCCACCCGGCGTCGGTCTGCGACACCGGGGCTGCGCACCGCGGGCACCCCGCCGAGAGTCCCATGACCAGAGGCTACCGCCCTCGACGCCTCGCGCGCCCGGGCTGCGAGCGGACCTGCGGATCGCTCCACCGCCGTCGCGCCGGAGCCGCGGCGGCTAGGAGTTCCAGCGGCGCACGACGGGGCCGTCGCGCTCGACGCCCAGCACGGAGACGGTGGCGGTGTCGAGGTGGAACCGGCGCCCCTCGGCCACGGGCAAGCCGAGCCAGCGGACGGCGAGGACCCGCAGGGAGTGGCCGTGCGCGAACGCGAGCACCGGCCCGTCGACGGCGCGGGCCCGCTCGACGACCCGGTCGAGACGGGCACCGACCTCGTCGGCCGTCTCGCCGCCGGGCGTCACGCCGTCCCAGATGGTCCAGTCGGGGTCGGTCTCGCGGATCTCGGCGGTCGTGACGCCCTCGTAGTCGCCGTAGGCCCACTCGGCGAGGTCGTCGTCGACGACGGCATCGGGGAAGCCGGCCAGCTCGGCGGTACGGCGGGCGCGCAGGCGCGGGCTGGTCAGGACCAGGGCCGGGCGGAGGTCGGCGAGCCGCGGCGCGAGGGCCCGGGCGTCGTCCTCGCCGTCGACGAGCAGGGGCAGGTCGGTGGTGGAGGTGTGGCGGCCGTCGCGGCTCCACTCGGTCGGACCGTGGCGCACGATCCAGAGGTCTTCGGTCACGCCGACAGTGTGTCGTACTTGCCCGATGGATACCGGGTATGCATACTCCGTATCCATGAGCATCCCGCACGGCCTCCTGACCCTCCTGCGCTCGGGCCCGATGTACGGCTACCAGCTCCGCTCGGAGTTCGAGCGGGCGACCGGCGCCACCTGGCCGCTCAACATCGGGCAGGTCTACTCGACCCTCACCCGCCTCGAGCGCGACGGCCTCGTCGTCGGCCACGAGCCCGACGGCGAGGGCCGCCAGCGCTACGAGATCACCGCCGACGGCGACGATGCCGTCCGCACCTGGTTCGCCCGGCCCGTCGAGCTCGGCGACCGCCCCCGCGACGAGCTGGCGATCAAGCTCGCGCTCGCGGCCACCACGCCCGGCGTCGACGCACGCGGCATCGTGCAGTCGCAGCGCACCGCGACGATGCGACGGCTGCAGGAGCTCACCCGGCTCAAGCGCGAGGCCCCGGCCGAGCCGCCGCCCGAGGACCTCGCCTGGTCGCTCGTGCTCGACAACCTGCGCTTCACGGCCGAGGCCGAGCTGCGCTGGCTCGACCACTGCGAGAGCCAGCTCGCCCGCGCCCGGGCGCGCAGCACCTCCCCGTCCGTGCCGCACACCACCCCGACCGAGGAGATCGTCCGATGAGTCAGCACGCCGCCCTCTCCGTGATCGACGTCGACCGCATCCACGGCCGCGGCAACAGCGCCGTCCACGCCGTCCGCGGCCTCAGCATCGAGGTCCGCCCGGGCGAGCTGGTCGCCGTCATGGGGCCCAGCGGCTCGGGCAAGTCGACACTGCTCAACCTCGCCGGCGGTCTCGACACCGCCACCGCCGGGCAGGTGCTGGTCGACGGCGTCGAGCTCGGCGAGCTCGCACCCCGCGACCTCGCCCGGTTGCGCCGCCGCAAGGTCGGCTACGTCTTCCAGGACTTCAACCTCGTGCCCGGCCTCACCGCCGCCGAGAACGTCGCCCTCCCCCTCGAGCTCGACGGCGCCAAGGCCCGGGTCGCGCGCCGCCAGGCGGTCGCCGCGCTCGCCGACCTCGGTCTCGACGACCTCGCCGACCGGCTGCCGCAGGACATGTCCGGAGGCCAGCAGCAGCGCGTCGCGATCGCCCGCGCCGTCGTCGGTGAGCGGTCGCTGATCCTGGCCGACGAGCCCACGGGGGCGCTCGACTCCGAGACCGGCGAGCAGGTGCTCCGGCTGCTGCGCGAGAGGTGCGCGCTCGGCGTCGCGGCGCTGATGGTGACCCACGACGCCGGCCATGCGTCGTGGGCCAACCGGGTCGTGTTCCTGCGCGACGGCGCCGTCGTCGACGACACCGGACGCTCGGCCGAGCCCGAGTCGCTCCTGGCCGGGGCGTGAGCATGGACGCCCTCCGCCGCTGGCGTCCAGCGTTGCGCATGGCCCGCCGCGACCTGCGCGCCCATCCGCTGCGCACGCTCGCCACCACGATCGTCGTCGCGATCCCGGTGCTGGTCGCACTCGTCGTCTCGACCGTCGTGGCGACCGACGACTGGTACTCCGAGAACTCCCTCGCCCAGCGCTACGGCCCGGCCGACGCCGAGCTGCAGGTGACGCCGTGGGATAGGGCCCAGGTCGACGTCGTCGACGCGGGCGGGGCCGTCTACCCCAACCCGGTCGGCACCGACGGCCGCCCGACCCGCGATCCGGCCGACGTCGACGTGCTGCCCCTGCTGCCCCCGGGGTCGCGGGTCGTGCGCTCCGGGACGGTGGCGGTCCCGCTGGCCTCCGGTGGCACGATGACGGCCGTCGTCGCCGCCATCGACGACCCGCTGTTCGCGGGCCGGTTCGACGACCTGACGTCGGGCCGTGCGCCGCGCGCTCCCGACGAGGTCGCCGTCACCGAGCTGGTGCGTGACGAGGTCGGCCGCGACGGCACCCTCGAGCTGCAGGACGGCACCTCGCTCACGATCGTCGGCACCACCGCCCGCGCCTCGTTCGGCCGCTACGACCAGAGCCTCCTGGTCGTGCCGCCCTCGTCACGCCTGGTCGAGCGACCGCGCGAGGTCGGCCCGGCCGAGAGCCCCGACTGGGTCTCCTACGTCGTCGACCTGCCCGACCTCAGCGTCGCCGAGGGCCAGGCGCTGCAGCAGGACCTGGCGCGCGCCGGGATCGGGGCGCGGATGCGCGACAGCGTCGAGCGCGCCGGAGCGTGGGGCACGCCCGGCGCCCTGCCCGAGGCGGTCGACCCCGTGGCCGCCGCGGTCGGTGCCCTCGTCGTCGGCCTCGGGCTGCTCGTGGTCGTGGTCGTCGTCGGCGCCGTCTTCGCCGTCGGGGCGCGCCGCCAGGGCCGCGTGCTGGGGCTGATGATGGCCGCCGGCGCCACCGCCGCCGACCTGCGGCGCACGCTGCTCGCCCAGGGCGTCTGCATCGGGACGGCGGCCGCCGCGCTCGGCGGGCTCGGCGCCTGGGCCGTGCTCGACCGCGGTCGCGGTCCGCTCGGCGAGCTCCGGTCGACGACGTACTCGGACTGGTCGGTCTCGGTCCTCGGTGTCGTCACGACGCTCCTGCTCGGCGTGCTCAGCGCCGTCGTCGCCGCCGCGATCCCGGCCTGGGGGGTCGGGCGCCTGACGGCGGCGCAGGCGCTCGGCGGCCACGTCGCGACCGGCCCGCGGGCCGCCCGGCACCGGCTGCGCACGCCCGGCCTGTGGATCGTCGGCCTCGGCGCCCTTCTCACCGCCGCGGGCGGTCTCTGGACGGCGTCCGCCTTCGACGTCCGGACGGCCTCGAACCCGACCCCGGTCCCCGTGCTCGTGGCCGGCCTCGGCGTGACGCTGCTCGTGATCGGCACCGGCCTGCTGGCCCCGTGGTTGGTCGCCGTGGCCGGGCGGGTCACGGGCCGCGGATGGCTGCCATGGCGTCTCGCGGCCCGCGACGCCACCCGGCACCGCGGCCGCACCGTCGCCTCCGTGCTCGCCGTCGGGATCGCCACCACCACCGCCGCGCTCGTGGGCTTCGGGCTCGAGGCCCGTGCCGACCAGCCCGTCGCCGAGAGCCGGTCGCTGACGCCCGTCGACGTGGCCGACGTGGTGGTCACCCCGGGCAGCGACCTCGACGACATGCGGCAGACGATGTCGACGGTCGTCGGCGCGACGTCCCTGGCGACCTGGCGGTACGGCGTGCTCGACGGCGGTCGCACCTACCGGCCGACCTACCTCGTCGACCGCACCGGCACGTCCGTCCGCATCGTCGACGACGCCTACCTGCGCGCCGCCGGGGTCGACGACGCCGCCCGCGCCCGCTTCGCCGACGGCGCCGCCGTGGTCGCGGCCCCCGGGCTGGCGCGTGACGACGAGGTCGTCGTGCGCGTCGGCGGGCCCCGCAAGGGCGAGCGCCACACCCTCGACGCCGTCACCGTCGAGTCGTCCTGGGCCGGGTACGAGCCCGTCTGGGTCTCCGGACCGACCGCCCGCGCGCTCGGCGTCGTCCCCGAGCCGAGCTACGCGGGCTGGGCCGTCGTCCCGGGCGGCCTGACCACCGCCGACCAGGACCGGCTCCGCCTCCACGGCATCGACGCCTACTCCGACTCCGCCGTCGACGACGTCAACGGGCGCACCGTGCTCGTCGGCGCGCTCGGGGCCCTCGGGATCACGGCGCTCGTCGTCGGGCTCGTCGTCGCGCTGGCGGCGTCCGAGAGCCGCGACGACGTCGCCACGCTCACCGCCGTCGGCGCGCCGCCATGGCTGCGCCGCACCGTGAGCGCCGGACATGCGCTGTTCGTCGGCGGGCTCGGGGGCGGGCTCGGGCTCCTCGTCGGCACGGCGGGCGGGGTGGCCGTCGTCCAGGTGATCGGCACGCCCGGTACCTCGGTGCCCTGGACGGCGCTCGGCCTGCTCGCGCTGGGCGTCCCCCTGCTGTGCGCCGTCGTCGGGTGGCTCGTCGCGCCGTCGCGACTGACGCTGACCCGCCGGGCCGGGTGAGCGGGGGCGGTCAGTCGGTGGCGGGTCCGGCCCAGTTCTTGTCCGGCTGCGGCACCGGGCGCCCGGGCTGCTCGCCGCCGCGCGCCTCGAGGTAGTTGTCCTTGGGCACCATCACCTTGCGGCGGAAGATGCACACCACCTTGCCGTCCTGGTTGTAGCCGATGGTCTCGACGTGGACGACGCCCCGGTCGTCCTTCGACGTCGACTCCCACTTGTCGAGCACGGTGGTCTCGCCGTAGAGGGTGTCGCCGTGGAACGTCGGCGCGACGTGGCGCAGCGACTCGATCTCGAGGTTGGCGATCGCCTTGCCGGAGATGTCGGGCACCGACATGCCGAGCAGGATCGAGTAGACGTAGTTGCCGACCACGACGTTCTTGCCGAACTGGGTGGTCTTCTCGGCGTAGTTGACGTCGAGGTGCAGCGGGTGGTGGTTCATCGTGAGGAGGCAGAACAGGTGGTCGTCGGACTCGGTGACCGTCTTGCCGGGCCAGTGCTTGTAGGTCGCACCGACCTCGAACTCCTCATAGCTTCGACCGAACTGCACCATGGCTCCTGACCTCGTCGGGTGGCGGACGACGGTCAGTCTGGCAGGGCGCACAGCGCTCGGCGCGGGTCGTGACCGACGTCACGACTCGCTCGGCACCGCGCCGTCAGGCTCCGCCGCCGCCGGCCAGGTCTCGACCCGCCGGATCGCTCGACCACCATCAAGGCGTCGACGGTGGAGCCGGACGACGCTCCGCGCCGTCAGGCTCCGCCGCCGCCGGCCTTGCGTCGGTGCATCTGCGGGCCGGCGCCGACGACCTCGGAGCCGTGCGCCTTCTCCTTCAGCGGGCCGTCCTTCGTCACGCCCCGGCGTCCGGCGTTCTTGCGGTCGAGCGCCTCGCGCATCTTGGCCTTCAGGTCCTCGTTGTCGTCGCTCATGCCCCCACCCTCCCAGGCCCGGCAAGCGGCGTCGACCCATGTCCGCGGGGGCACGGCCGACCCGCCGCGACTCAGCGACGGCGGCGCACGGTGCGGTAGGCCTTGAGCACCTGACGCCCGGCGGTGCCCGACTCGAGCCGGTCGACCACCTTCTCGCGCACCTGGTACGACGGGCGCAGGTGGGCGCGCTCGAGCAGGTCACGGGTCTCGGCCAGCTCGGCGCGCAGGTGCTCCTCCTCCTCGCGCATGCGGGCGTTGTCGAGCAGGAGCGCGGCGATGGCGTCGACGGAGGCACCGGCGACTGCCCGCTCGCGCGGGTGGTCGGGGTCGGACCACTCCCCCGGCGGCTTGCCCACCAGGTCGTGGACGTCGCCGACGACGTCGTAGCCGCGGGCCTCGATCTCGGCGACCCAGCTCTGGGCGAGGCCGTCGACCCACTCGCGCAGGTCGGGCGGCAGGCCCAGGCGCGGCGAGCCCCGGCGCTGCGAGAGGGTGCGGTGGGCGAGCAGCTCACGCACCAGCGGTCGGTAGTGCGCCGAGGGCAGGTGACCGTGGGTGCGCCGGTTGATGCGCCGCACCAGCGCTGTCTCGGGGACGCCGAGCGAGGGGTTGGAGCGGTCGTTCTGCAGGTCGAGGTCGAGTCCGCCGAGTCCGAACACCTCCACGAACCGCTGCCACAGCAGCTCGGGCGGTCCACCGGACGGCGGCACCGTGACCAGGTGCACGTGCTCGGGCGGCAGGTCGCGCGCCCAGCGGTCGAGGATCGCCGGGATCTCCTGCACGCCCCAGAACCACGACGCGATGCGGCTCGAGCGCTCGGGCTCGGTGATCAGCCGCAGGAAGCGGCGGTAGCTGAAGGTGCGCCGGTGCTTGACGTTCTCCTGCCACTCGGCCGGGATCTGGCGCACGAGGTCGCGCACCGACAGCACGAGGTGGATCTCGGGCTCGTCGGGCCCGCCGCTGCCGTGACCGAGCGAGGCGAGGGCCCGGGCCGCCTGCGAGCGGGACGCGGTCGCCAGGATCTCGTGACTGATGATGGAGGTGCCGGGGTGGCGCCGCACCTGCTCGGCGAGGTCGTCCCAGGCGCCGATGGCCTGCACCTCGAGCCCACCCCAGGGCAGCCGCATCAGGTCGAGCGCGGCCAGGAAGTGGGCGTCGAACCGCTCGGCCGGGTAGAGGATGCCGGCGGCGAGCAGCGCGCTGCGGTTGCGGAACAGGACGTCCTGCACCGACGACGTGCCGGTCTTGGGCGTGCCGACGTGCAGGAGCACCTTGGGGCGGGTCATGGGCGGGTCACGACAGCAGCACCGCCGCCGGTCCGGCCGGCACCCCGGTGCGGTCGAGCACGTCCCGCAGGACGTCGCGGCCGCCCGACGGGTCGTCGATGTGCAGGCTCTCGCGCGACAGCGTCTTGGCGGCGTCGAGCATCTTCTCGAGCGTGACGAGGTCGTCGGCGGGCGCCACCGCGGGCACGTGGGTGCCCTGGTCGGGGTGCACCTCGACGAGGAGGCCGAGGTCGTTCAGCGTGTCGAAGTCCTCGACCGTCGTCAGCTCGTAGAGGCGGTGCAGCGTGCGCTCGCGCACGTCGTCGGGCACGTCCATCGCGACGATCGCGCGGATGGCGTTGACGACCGGGATCCGACCATGGCGGTAGACCGCGCGTGACTGGGACTTGGCGAGCGTGGAGAACTTGCGCACGAACTCCTCGGCCGTGGCCGAGTCGTAGTGCAGCAGCGCCAGGCCCGGCGTCGGCAGGTTCTTCACCGTCGTGCCCGTGGAGTCCTTGACCGAGTGCAGCCCGATGCGGTGGTCGGTGCGCAGCCGGACGCCGACCTTGCCGCGCACGTGGCCGTGGAAGTACGACTTGTTGTTCGGCTCCTCGACCAGGCCGAGAGCGCGCAGGAGGACGAGCTGGGGGCGCTCGAGCGGCTTCTTGAAGTGGGTGGGCTCGCCGGTGGGCCACGACGACCGCGACACGGCCTCGAGCGGCGCCATGCGGAACGCCACGCGCGCGGCCGGGAGCGCGTCGACCACGTCGTGGTCGACCAGGGCGACCTCGTCGCCGTCGATGTGCACCAGCCACTCGGCCCAGTCGAAGGGGGCGAGGAGGAGCCGGGCCAGGTTGGCGTTGTGGCGCTGACGCACGTTGAGGTCGTGGGGGCGCTCGGGCCACCAGTCGCCACCGGTGCGCACGTGGGTGACGGCGGGGTGCTCGTCGAGCACGGCCTCGGCCTCGGCCCCGGTGTCCTCGGTGAAGACGACCAGGTGGTCGACGCCGTTGGCGAGGTTGCGCGACACGAAGCGCCCGACGTTGGCCGCGGTGTCCTTCACCGTGGCGGCTGCGACGATCATGGCGGCGAGCCTACGGCTTCGCGTCCCGCCGCCTCATCTCGGCTCGCACCGCCGCGAGCGCGGCGTCGGCCGCCTCGACGGCACCGGGCACGAGCCGGTCGGGGTCGACCCACTCGGCCGGGTCGGTGGCGACGACGTCGAGGTCGGCGAGGTCGCCGACGACGTCGATGCCGCTCCCGCGCACCCACGCCTGCCAGACCTCGGTGCGGGCGCGCACCCAGTCCTCGTGGCGAGGGTCGAGGCGGACGCGCGTGCGCGGGCGTGGGGCCAGCCCCTGCCCGACCACGATGTCGCGCACCAGGGCGTGGTAGCGGCCACCGCGCTGGGCGGCGCCCTCGAGGCTCTCGTTGAGCGCGCGCAGGAACTGGGCCTCGGGCAGGCCCACGGCGTCGTTGACCTTCGCGGCCGGGGCGGGGGCCCAGGCGGGGTCGACGCCGGCGACGTCGAGGAAGCGGGTCCACAGCTGCGACCGGTCGCCGCCCTCGGGCGGCACCGTGACGAGGTGGACCTTCGCCGGGTCGCCGACCGCGGCGAGCCAGCGGCCGAGCACCGTGTCGATCTCGAAGGCGCGCATCACCTTGAGCTCGTCGGCGCGACCGCGGTCGAGGTAGGTGGCGAAGTGCTCGAGCCCGCCGTGCTTGAGGTTCTCCAGGTAGGCCGACACGATCGCGCGACCGAGGTCGCGCGCGGTGTAGACGACGTGGACGTCGACCTCACCGTCGCCCCCGAGCTCGCGCACGGCCCGGACGGCGGCGGCGTCGTCGGCGCGCACGAACGCCTCGTCGCTGATCCAGGTCAGGCCGTGGTGGCGCCGCGTCGTCCCGACGAGCCGGTCCCACCGGCCGTCGGCGTACTTGCGGCCCCGCCACAGCCGGATGCCCGTGAGGTCGAGCGCCGCGCGGAACATCAGCGTCGAGGGCCCCTCCTCCGCGACGTTCTGCGGTACCAGGACCCCGTGGGCGAGCAGCTGCTCGTGGTTGAGCTGCATGCGGCTCTGCACGTAGGTGGTCCCGGACTTGGGAGCCCCGATGTGCAGCACCACACGTCGACCCGTCTGCGTCACGGCCCTCAGTCTGTCAGCCACACGATCGGCGGCCCATGGGGCCCAGCGCCCACGTGGAGCTCGTCGCCACCGTCGGGCCAGCGGCGCACCGAGAGCCAGAACCGGCGGTCCTCCTCGGACGTCCGCCGGCCCGGCTCGAGGGCCACGTGGGCGAACCCGGCGGTCGTCGTGGCCTGCGCCCCGAGCCGTTCGAGGCGGTCGCGGACGGCGTCCTGCTCGGCGCGGTCGAGGTACTGCCACATGACGCTGTGCCACAGCACGGTCACCGTGCCCTCGACCAGCTCGAGCCGCTCGACGGTCTCGAGCGCTCCGGCGCGACGGACCTCGACCGGGTGCTGCGCCGCCAGCCGGAGCGCGCCACGCAGACGCTCGTGCCGCGCGCCGATGTCGGGCCAGACGTAGGCGGTCAGTGCCAGCCGGCCGGCCGTCGTCGCGACGTCGATCGGCATCAGGTCGGACCCGGTGCGCTCGACCACGTGCGGCCAACGGACGTCGGCGGCGCGCCACGGCCCCGGCCCGGCCCACGCGTCGTCGAGCCGGACCGGCGAGGCGGGGTCGCCGTGCGCCCGGCCGCGGTCGTCGACGAAGCAGAAGCGGTCGGCGAGCAGGTTCAGCCCGCCCGACGAGCCGATCTCGACGAGCCGGACCGGGAGCCCGGTCGCCCGGGTGACCTCGAGCAGACCGGCGACGAGGGCCGCGGAGCGGCCGACCTCGTTGGTCTGCGGCGGCCGGTCGAGCCACTCCCGGACGGCGTCCGGCTCGGCCTCGACGAGCCCGCGCAGCGCCGTCCAGGCGCCGTCGGGCTCGAAGGTGCCGCCCACGCTGGGGTAGTACGCCGCCAGCGCCCCGGCGCGGCGCTCGAGCACGAGGCGGTGCACCGAGCCGGCGAACCGCAGCGCGAGCGCCGACGGACCGGGGTCGTCCTCGTGCCCGGCCAGCACGCGGGCGAACGGCTCGGCGGCATCGCCCCCGGCCGCCAGCGCGTCGGCCACCCGCGTCAGCAGGACGCCGTACATCGGCGAGCCGAGGTGCGCGCACGCCTCGGCCTGGCTGCGGAACGCCGTCTCGAGGTTCACCGCACCACGACCCGTCGCGTGTCGAGGTCTGGTCTCGAGGCTCGCTGCGCTCGCACCTCGACCACCGTCAGCCCTTCAGCTTGTACTCCTTGAGCAAGGACCGTCCGATGATCATCTTCTGGATGTCGGAGGTGCCCTCGCCGATGAGCATGAACGCGGCCTCGCGGTACAGGCGCTCGATCTCGTACTCCTTGGAGTAGCCGTAGCCGCCGTGGATGCGGAAGGAGTCCTGGACGACCTCGTTGCAGTACTCGGCGGCCAGCATCTTGGCCATGCCGGCCTCGACGTCGTTGCGCTGACCGCGGTCCTTGATCCGCGCGGCCTTGACCATCATCGCGTGCGAGGTCTCGACCTTGGTCGCCATCTCGGCGAGGCGGAACAGGATGGCCTGGTGGTCGGCGATCTGCTTGCCGAACGTCTCGCGCTGCTGGGCGTAGGCGATGCCGAGCTCGAAGGCCCGGTTGGCGATGCCGCAGGCGCGGGCCGCGACGTTGACGCGGCCGACCTCGACGCCGTCCATCATCTGGTAGAAGCCCTGGCCGGGCTCGCCGCCGAGGATCTGGCCCGCTCCGACGCGGTGGCCCTCGAGCACCATCTCGGTGGTGTCGACGCCCTTGTAGCCCATCTTGTCGATCTTGCCGGGGATGGTCAGGCCGGGAGCGGTCTCGCCGAAGCCGGCCTCCTTCTCCAGCAGGAAGGTCGTCATGTTCTTGTAGACGCTGTCGGCGCCCTCGTCGGTCTTGACCAGGCAGGCGACCAGCGTCGAGGTACCGCCGTTGGTCAGCCACATCTTCTGGCCGTCGATGACGTAGTCGTCGCCGTCCCTGACCGCCTTGGTCTTGATGGCGGAGACGTCGGAGCCCAGGCCCGGCTCGGACATCGAGAACGCGCCGCGCACCTCACCGGTGGCCATGCGCGGCAGGTAGTGCTTCTTCTGCTCCTCGGTGCCGTGCTGCATGAGCATGTAGGCCACGATGAAGTGGGTGTTGATGACGCCCGAGACGCTCATCCAGCCGCGCGCGATCTCCTCCACGCACAGCGCGTAGGTGAGCAGCGACTCACCGAGACCGTCGTACTCCTCGGGGATCATCAGGCCGAAGATGCCGAGCTCCTTGAGCCCGTCGACGATCTCCTGGGGGTAGGTGTCGGCGTGCTCCAGCTCGGTCGCCACCGGGAGGATCTTCTCCTCCACGAACGTGCGGACCGCCTTCAAGATCTCGGTCTGGTCCTCGGTCAGGCCTTCGGTCTCGCAGAGACGACCCATCGTGGTGCCTTTCGATCGCGGAACGTGCTACGTCGCGGTAACCGTAGGGCCGTTCGCAGCCCTCGTGGGGAGCCGGTGAGATTCGTCACCGGTGATCGCGACCGCCACCACGCCCGCCACCTGCCGGACGGCGTCGGGCGTCGCGTCGGGCAGCTCCGCGGCCAGCTCGGGCCGGAGCGCGAGGCCGAGCTCGGCGCACAGCTCGCGTCCCCCGCGCCACAGCGCCTCGGCGGCGTCGCGCACCTCGGTCGCGGGCGGGTCGACCGGTCGGTCGCCCGGGTCGAGGTCATGACGGCCGTCGAGGTCGCCCGGCAGGTCGGCCGGGTCGCCGACCAGCGTGGCGTGCTCCGCGACGGCGGCCAGCGTGCGCCGGTTGAGCCGGACGGCGAGCCGTGCCGTGGCCTGGTCGAGACGGTGGCGGCCCTGCTGCGCGCGCAGCGGGAGGAGGTGCTCGTGCGACAGGCGGCGCATCACCTTGCGGTAGGGCCGCTCGGCCGGCATCGCGAGCTCGACGTTGACCCGGCGCAGCAGCTCGCAGCTGCCGTAGCCCAGCTGCGGGTTGTCGAACGACGCGGCTGTGGAGGTCGTGGCGGGGTCGACGTCGAGGACGTCGCACAGCCGCCGCCAGACCAGGTCGCGGGGCAGCCCGGCCGAGGCGTCGGGCACCGTGACGACGGTGAACCGCTCGCGGGGCACCGACGTTGCCCAGGCAGTGACCATGCGCGGGATGCGCTGGGTGCGCAGGAACGGGCGGGCGACCGGGTCCGGCTCACCCTGCATCACCGTGCGCACGCTGGTCGCGAAGTCCGGCCACGAGTGCCCGAAGGCGTTGCGGGTCAGGCTCTGCCACTGCGACGGCAGCGCCCGGACGGCGTCCCGCACGGTCAGCACCACGTGGACCTCGAGCCCCTCGGCACCGGCCACCACGGCCTGCACGCCACCGGCACGCAGGAACGACAGGAACTCCATCGACACCACCGTGCCGCGACCACCGCGGGCCCCGTGCACCCGCGCGTCGTCGAGGAGCGCGGTCCACCGCGGCGACGCGGCGACGTCGGGCCGCGCACCACCGAGCTCGACCGCCGGGCCCGCGACGTCGAGCAGCTGCCGGGTGGCGCGGACGACGTCGTCCTGACCCGGCACCGACCAGCCGGCGTCGCGCAGTGCCGGCCCGTTGGCCTGCAGCACGTTCTGCAGGTAGGTGGTGCCCGTCTTCATGGCGCCCACGTGCAGCACCAGTCGCGGCGTCGAGCGCACGATCACTGCTGCCTCACGGCGGCGAACCTACCAACCGACGGCACCTGCGCCGTGCCCTAGGGTGACCGGTCAGACCCGGCACGACAGGCACCACGGAGGAGCGAAGGCAGATGGCGACACCCTCGGCCGTCGTCACCGACGTCGCCGTCGACGACAACGGCATCTCGTTCGCCGCCGACGTCGACCAGCCCGTCGACCTGTTCTTCGACGACCAGCGCATCGGCTCGTTCTGGACCGTCCGCGACACCACGGCCTCCACGGCGACCCTCGGGGCCCGAGGACGACGCACCTGGGCCTGGCCCCGCAGCCTGCGACCGCACCTCGACGGCACCACCGAGCTGCGTCTGGTCGTGCACGCCACGGGCGAGCAGGTCTGCGCGCAACGGGTCACGCTCGGCGACGGCCAGGGCGAGATCTCGGTCGTCGACGCGCGCGGCAACCCCCTCAGCCTCGACAAGAGCCAACGCCTGGTGCGGCTGTTCGCCTCGCGGAGCATCGAGCAGCTCACCCCCCTCCTCGACAGCATGAGCTCGGTCATCGCCGCGCTGCAGGAGGGCGGCGTCGAGCCGTTCGTCGCCTACGGCACCCTCCTCGGCGCCGTCCGCGAGAAGACGTTCATCGGTCACGACTCCGACGCCGACCTCGGCTACGTGAGCCGTCGCGACCACCCGGCCGACGTGATGATCGAGTCGTTCGCGCTGCAGCGGCGGCTGACCGAGCAGGGCTTCCTGGTCACGCGCTACAGCGGCGCCGCGTTCAAGGTGATCGTCACCGAGCCCGACGGCACGCTGCGCGGCCTCGACGTGTTCGCCGGGTTCCTGCGCGACGGCGAGCTCTACCTCATGGGCGAGGTCGGCACCCCCTACCGCTCGGAGTGGGTCTTCCCGCTCACCGAGGTCGAGCTCGCGGGTCGCACGTTCCCGGCACCGGCGGTGCCCGAGCGGCTGCTCGAGGCGATGTACGGCCCGCACTGGCGGGTGCCCGACCCGGCGTTCAAGTTCGAGACGCCGATCGGCGTCACCCGGCGCCTCAACGGCTGGTTCCGCGGCACGCGCCACCGCCGCGAGTCCACCTGGGACCCCTACTGGGGCCAGGCCCGCGCCCTCACCAAGACCACGCCGAGCGCGTTCATCCGCTGGGTGCACCGGAGCGAGCCGAAGGGCACCGCCGTCGTCGACGTCGGGTGCGGCTACGGCTCCGACGTGCTCTTCGTCGCACGACGCGGACGACGGGCCTACGGCCTCGACTACGTGCCGCGCTCCTATGCCCCGATGGCCGGCCGTGCCGAGAAGATGGGCTTCCCGGCGACGTTCCTGCCCACCAACCTCACCGAGCTGCGCTCCACCTACGCCGCCACCGCCGAGCTGCGCTCGCTCCGCGGCCCGAAGGTCATGACCGCGCGGCACCTGCTCGACTCCACGAGCACGCTCGGTCGTCGCAACCTGCTCCGCATGGCCCGCACGGTGCTCGCCGACGGCGGGCGTCTCTACGTCCAGGCGCTCGTCGCCCCCGACCCGGCGGGCGACCCGCCCGGCCTCAGGCCGGTCGACATCGACGCGTTCGTCGCCGAGGCCGAGCGCTACGGGGCGCGGGTCGTCCTGCGCCGCGAGGGCCGGGTCGACGACGTCAAGCTCTCGCCGGACAACCTGTCCACCCGACCCGGTGCGCCGGCGCGCAACCCCGACGACCCCGAGGCCGACCCCTCGTCGGCCGCCATCACCGACGGTCCCGGCCCCGAGACCGTCCAGCCCGCCCACCTGTGCCGATTGGTGCTGCAATGGAACTGAACCCCCGCCGCCTCATCTCCTCGCCGCAGCGGCTCCGCGAGCGTCTCGACGCGATGGAGGCCGAGATCCAGGAGTGCCGCCAGCTCAACCTGCGCGTGGCCGAGCTCGCCGACGCCGTCGCCGAGCTGCTCGTGCCGCTCGCCGACAGCGACGACCCGCGGGTGGCCGAGATCATCGAGCGCTACCGGCTCGGCGTGAGCACCGAGGGCCCGCGCCCGGTCAAGCCCACGCCCCCGTCCGAGACCGCCTGATCGCGGAGGCGGTCGTGCCCGCACGCGTCTTCCTGCACATCGGCCAGCCCAAGACCGGGACCACCTACCTGCAGGACGTCGTGTGGGGCCACCGCGAGCAGCTGCTCGCCGAGGGCCTGCTGCTGCCCGGCACCGGCCACCGCGAGCACCTGTGGGCCGCGCTCGACGTCCAGGAGCGGCCCGGTCTGCACCATCGCCACCCCGACGCCGTCGGCACCTGGGAACGACTGTGCGCCGAGCTCGACGCCGTCCCCGACGGCGACGCGCTGATCACCCACGAGTTCTTCTGCGGGGCCACGGCCGAGCAGGCCCAGGCCGCCGTCGACCGCCTCGCGCCCGCCGAGGTGCACCTCGTGATCACCGCCCGGCACGCCGCCGCCCTGTTCGCGGCCGGCTACCAGGAGGCGGTCAAGAACGGCGCCTTCCGCACCCTGCACGAGGTCGACGGCGACCGTCGCCGCTCCGAGTTCACCTGGCGCACCTGGGACCTCGGGCGCATCCTCAAGCGCTGGGGCCCCACCGTCGCGCCCGAGCGCGTGCACGTCGTCCCCATGCCCCGACCGGGGTCGCCCCCCGGCGAGCACTGGCGGCGCTTCGCCTCCGTGCTCGGCCTCCGGGGCGAGTACACCCTGCCCGAGAAGCCGGCGAACCAGTCGCTCGGCGCCGTCGAGGTCGAGCTGCTGCGGCGGGTCAACGAGCACCTCGAGGGCTTCGACTCCCCCACCGACCGCGGCACCTGGATCCGCGGCTACCTCGCCGAGGAACGCCTGCGCGAGCTCAGCGCCGGACGCCGCTTCGGCCTGCCCGACGACCTCCTCGCCACCAGCCGCGCCAAGAGCGCGCAGGCGATCGAGCGCATCGTCGCGGAGGGCTACGACGTCGTCGGCGACCTCGACGAGCTCGCCGTGCCCGACGACCTCCCCCGCGAGCGCACGCCCTACGCCGTCGAGGACGCCGAGCTGCTCGCCACCGCCACGCGCCTGACCGGCGCGATGCTGGCCGACGTCCGCGAGCTCACCCGTCGGCTGGAGCAGAGCCGGGGCGAGGTCCGCGCGCTCCGCGACGACCTCGCCGCCGTCCGCGCCGCGGCCCGGGAGGCCGAGGACGCCCGCCCGGTCACCCGCGTGAAACGCGCCGGCCTGCGCGTGCGCGACAAGGTCCGTCCGCCGCGCGACCGCGACGACTCCCCCGAAACCCCGCGATGAAGCCGGCCCGGGGGCACCCGCGGGGTATCGTGCGGGCGTGACTCCGGGCCTTTCTCCCCACCCCGCACCTCGTCGTGCGCTGCGTCGTCAGACGTCGGCGCGGCGACGACCCACCGTCGCCATCGCGCTCACGCTGAGCCTGGCGACCTCGACCCTGGCCCTGCTGGGGGCCTCGTCGGGGGCCTCAGGAAGCTCACCGGCCGACTCGACGGTCACCGCCTCGCAGACGACGGCCTCCACCGTGGCCGCCGCCGCCCCGGCCGTGCTCAAGGCCGCCCCGCAGGCGAAGAAGAAAAAGAAGAAGAAGTGGGCGCAGTGGACGCCGCCGACGGGCGCCGCGTTCAACCTGCCGCGCAGCAGCTACGCCCAGGAGTACCGCCTCGAGGCGCGCGTCATCGACGCCATCAACCACGCTCGTCGCGGGTCGATGATCCGCATGGCGATGTTCTCCTTCGACCGTCAGCCGGTCGCCGACGCCCTCATCCGCGCCTACAAGAAGCGCAAGGTGACCGTCCAGGTGATCATCAACGGTCACGAGAAGCCCGGCGCGCAGGCCGACCTCCAGCGGGTCCTCGGCCCGCGCTGGAAGAAGCGCAAGAAGAACAAGTCCAACAGCTTCTACTACCAGTGCACCTCGAGCTGCCGCGGCGACTTCGACGTCCAGCACAGCAAGTTCGTGCTCTTCAGCCACACCGGCGCCGCCAAGCGCGTCGTGATGATCGGCTCGTTGAACATGAAGGAGAACGGCGCGGTCAACCAGTTCAACGACCTGCTGACCATCAACCAGCCCGGCGGCATGTACGACTCCCTGGAGCAGACCTTCAAGGAGATGCGGGCCGACAAGGTCATGAAGAACTCGTACAAGGCCGAGACCTTCGGTCGCTACCAGCTCTACACGCTGCCGTTCCCGCGCGCGAAGGCCACCGCCAAGACCCAGTGGCTGTGGCGTCGCGACCCGATCAAGAAGATCCTCGGGCCGATCACCTGCCGCGGCCCGGGCGGCGGTCGCACCGTCATCCGCGTCGACATGCACGCCTGGTCCGACGACCGCGGCGTCCGCATCGCCAACCGGCTGCGTGACCTCTACGCCGAGGGCTGCGACGTCAAGATCATGATCGGCTACGCCAACGGGGTCATCCAGCGCGTGTTCGGGGCCCGGACCGCCCGCGGCTTCGTGCCCGTGCGCAGCACCGGCTTCGACACCCCCGACAGCAACGGTGACTACGACGGCGAGATCGACCTCTACAGCCACGCCAAGATCCTCACGATCAACGGCATCTACGAGGGCAAGCGCAACCGCCGCATCATCGTCACCGGCTCGAGCAACTACCAGGCCGGCGGCCAGTACGGCGACGAGCTGATCCTCAAGGTCGACAGCGCCCGCCTCTACAACCAGTACCTGGCGCACTGGAACAACACCTACCGCAACCACACGCACGGCTTCCACTTCAACGGCGGCACCTGGAAGGTGCAGCCCGACGGCCGGCGTTCCTTCGCCTACGACGACACCTGGGGCGGCCTCGGCATCGACAGCCCCGAGTGGCGCGACGAGTAACCAGCAACCCGGGTAGGGCCGGGTCGGCGCGACCGACCCGGCTCCTACACTCGTCGCCGTGATCGTCACCGTCAGCACCGTCAAGGACAACCTGCACAACGTCCAGCGCTACGTCGAGGGCAACCTCGCCGGCGGAGCCGACCACCTGATCCTGTTCCTCGACCAGGGCGCAGCCGAGGTCGAGGCCTACCTCGACACGCGCCCCGAGGTCACCTACGTCGTCACCAACACCCCGTGGTGGCGTGGCGACCGTCCGCACCTGCTCAACAAGCGTCAGCGCGTCAACGCCAACATCGCCAAGGCGGTGCTGGCGTTCTCGCCGTGGGCCACCTGGCTGTTCCACATCGACGCCGACGAGGTCGTCCGGCTCGACCGCCAGGTCCTCGACGAGATCCCCCGCCACGTCAAGGCCGTCGGCATCCGCCCGCTCGAGGTCGTCAGCACCCGGCACCCCGAGGGTGAGCCGCACCTGTTCAAGCGCCTGCTCGACGACGACGAGCTCGACCTCCTGCACCAGCTACGGGTGCTCGACGAGCCCAGCAACTCGTTCTACTACCGCAGCCACATCGCCGGGAAGGTCGGCGTCCGCCCCCGGCTCGACATCTGGCTCGGCATCCACAAGGCCGCCGACCGCGACGACAACCGCTGGCCCCTGGTCTTCCGCGACGAGCTGCGGATGCTGCACTTCGAGTCCTACTCGGGCGACGACTTCGTGCGCAAGTGGACCTCGATGGTCCGCTCCGGGCCGAAGATGCACTTCGGCACCCAGCGCCTCTCCATCGCCTACGGCCTGCGCGCCCTCGTCGAGATGGACCTCCCCCGCGACGTCAAGGCCCGCTACTTCGAGAAGATCTACCAGCGCCACATGGAGGACCCGGTCGACCAGCTCGCCGCCCTCGACCTCCTCGTCGACGTCGACGTCCGTCGTCCGACCCACCGCCCGACGCCGCTGCCCGACGACGAGCGTCGCCTGCTCGCCGAGCGCCTCGAGATGGTCCGCGAGCTCGACAAGTGGTCCTTCATCCCCGACAGCGACGACGCCGCCGAGGTCGGTCCTCGCCTCCGCAAGCTCTTCAGGACCCGCCCCGTCGGCCCCCTGGGCCCGCCCCACCCCCTCGTCCGGGCCGGCCGGGCGCGCGTCCGCACCACCTTGAACCGCGTGCAGGGCAAGACCGACCCCGCCGCCGACGACCAGGCCCCCGCCGACGGCGACACCCCGGAGTAGTCGGGTCGGGTCGGTGTGCGCCTAGACCTTGCAGTACCAGTAGGGGCCCGAGCGCGTGATGCGGGTCTGGCAGCCCTCCTGCTGGTCGGCGCCGGCGAGGGTGCTGGTGGCGGTGATCATCGGGTGGTCGGTGAGCTTGCGGTCCTGGACGCCGTAGTCGGTGAGGAAGCTGCCGAACTGCATGTCGGTGGTGCCCCAGATCCAGTCGACGTTGAGCTGGGCCGGGAGCATGCACTGGCCGTTGTCGTCGTAGGCGCCCTCGGCCGAGACCATGCCGCTGCGGGCCGCGAACGGGCAGGCGAAGGCCTCACGGTCGTTCATGTCGCCGGTGATGATGACCGGGGTGCCGTCGGCGTGGAGGCGCTGGGCGAGGTCAGCCTCGAGCTCGAGGGCCCGTTGGCGCCAGCCGGCGTGGTCGCCGCCGATGTTGGCCGGGTTGTGGAAGTTGCCGACCCAGACGCGGCGTCCGGTCTCGCGGTGCTCGAGCAGCACGTAGGGCATGGGCATCGGGGCGCCGCCGAAGTAGGGGATGTCGATCGTCTGGGACTCGACGAGCTCCCAGGTGTCGTTGCGCCAGATGATCGAGTTGTCGGCAAGCCGCTCGCCGAGCGAGGTGCCCGGGAAGATGCCCCAGGTGTCGCCGGTCAGGGAGGCGAGCTGGGCGACCTGCGGGTACTGGAACTCCTGCAGGCCGGCGATCGAGACCTGCTTGCGCTCGAGCTCGGCGAGCTGGCCGGGCAGGCGCTCCTCGGCACCCGCGAAGCCGGGACGGCGTCCGGGGCCGCGGGTGTGGCTGGCGCCGAGCACGTTGAACGAGCTGACGACGAACGACAGCGTCTGGACCCGGTCGGCCGCGATACGCTCGAAGCCGCGCTTCTTCAGCTTGCGGTCGACCTGCTTGAGGGTCGGCAGGGTGAGCTCGGGCACCTGGACCGCGGTCTGGGTGGGCGGCGGGGGCGGCGGGATCGACGGCGTGATGGTGGTCTGCGGGGTGCTCGGTGCCTTGGTCGAGCCGCTCGCGGCGGCCGGTGCCGGGTCGTCGGTGGTGCGGCTGATGCCGGCCCACGCGGCGACGGAGACGCCGGCGAGCGCGAGCACGCTGACGAGCACGACGGTGATGATCGAGTCGCGGGGCATCGCGGCGACCCGGTGCGAGGGCGCGGTGGCGCGGGTTGGCGCGGACGGCTGCTCGTCGTCCTGACCCGGCTCGCTCACCCGGGCATGATATCGGGCGCCTCGGCAGGCCCCGGTCGACGCCGTGGTCGGGCGCGCCGCGTCGCCGTCCGGACGACGGGGTCCGGGTGGTTGAATTGTGGAGGCCGTCCGGCGGCCGGACCCACTCATCCGAGGCGAGGAGGCACCCGTGAGCAGCGCCCCGACGCGTGTCTACGCCGCCCGCCTCGTGGGCCTGCCGATCTTCGACCCCCAGGGCGACCAGGTCGGCAAGGTGCGCGACCTCGTCGTCACCATGCGCTCGGAGTCGACGCCGCCGCGGGTGCTCGGCCTGGTCGCCGAGGTGTTCGGGCGCCGCCGGATCTTCGTGCCCATGACCCGGGTCACCAACATCGACAGCGGGCAGGTCTACACGACCGGGCTGCTCAACATGCGCCGCTTCGAGCAGCGCTCCACCGAGACGCTCGTCATCGGCCAGATGCTCGACCGCCACGTCACGATCGCGACCGGCAACGGGCCGGTCGCCGGCACGGTCTACGACGTCGCGATGGAGCAGGGCCGTACCCGCGACTGGGTGCTGAGCCGGGTCGCCGTCCAGGAGCCGGCCAAGGGGCTGCGCCGGCGCGGGCAGACCCACGTCGTCGAGTGGCGCGACGTGACCGGTCTCGCGCGTGCCGACAACGACGCCCAGGGCGCCACCGCGCTGCTGCACGCCATCAACGAGATGCGCCCGGCCGACGCCGCCACGCTGCTGCACGACCTGCCCACGCAGCGGCGCATGGCCGTCGTGGCCGCCCTCGACGACGAGCGGCTCGCCGACGTGCTCGAGGAGCTGCCCGAGGAGGACCAGGTCGAGATCGTCGCCCGGCTCGACACCGAGCGAGCCGCCGACGTGCTCGAGGAGATGTCGCCCGACGACGCCGCCGACCTCGTCGCCGACCTGCCGCTCGAGACGCAGGAGATCCTCCTCGACCTCATGGAGCCCGAGGAGGCGCAGGACGTGCGCCGCCTCATGTCGTACGTCGAGAACACCGCCGGCGCCATGATGACCTCCGAGCCCGTCATCCTCGGCCCCGACGCGACGATCGCCGACGCGCTCGCGCACGTGCGCAACCCCGACCTGACGCCGTCGCTGGCCGCGCTCGTCTACGTCTGCCGCCAGCCCCTCGAGACGCCCACCGGCAAGCTGCTCGGCATCGCGCACATCCAGCGCCTGCTGCGCGAGCCCCCGTCGACCCTGGTCGCCGGCGCCCTCGACGACTCGATGGAGAGCCTGCGCCCCGAGGCGACGATCGACCAGGTGGCCGCTCACCTGGCCACCTACAACCTCGTCGCCGCGCCCGTCGTCGACGACAACGGCCACCTGCTCGGCGCCGTCACGGTCGACGACCTGCTCGACCACATGCTCCCCTCGGGCTGGCGCGACCGTGCCCTGCGCGAAGGGGCCGGCCGTGGCTGAGCGCCGAGATCGCGACCGGGACCGGGAGCGCCGCAGCCGCGCGCCGCGTCTCGACACCCCCACGGCGACGCGCCGCCAGCTCGTGCGGCGTCCGGCCCTCGACGCCGACAGCTTCGGCGTCTTCGCCGAGCAGTTCGCGCGGTTCATGGGCACCGCGACGTTCCTGGCCTACATGACCCTGTTCGTCGTGGTGTGGGTCGCGTGGAACGCGTTGGCCCCCGGCGGCGCAGCGTTCGACATCTACCCCTTCATCTTCCTGACCCTGATGCTCAGCCTCCAGGCCTCCTACGCCGCACCGCTGATCCTGCTCGCGCAGAACCGGCAGGAGCAGCGCGACAAGGTGGTCGCCGAGCAGGACCGGCAGGCCAATGCCCGCGCGCACGCCGACATGGAGTTCCTCGCCCGCGAGGTCGCCTCGCTGCGCATGGCGGTCGGGGAGGTCGCGACTCGCGACTACGTGCGCTCCGAGCTGCGCACGCTGCTCGCCGAGCTCGACGAGCGGGCGGCGGAGGCCGCACGGCGCGACGACCAGCGTGATGCGCCTCACCACGGCACCGACGACCGGCTGTCGCCGCCCGGCTCCTAGACTGAGGAGATCATGACTGCACCCACCCGTGAGCAGGTCGACGCCGCACTCGCCACCGTCAACGACCCGGAGATCAAGCGACCGATCACCGAGCTCGGCATGGTCGACACCGTCGAGATCGACGAGTCGGGTGCCGTGCACCTGACCGTGCTGCTGACGGTGGCCGGGTGTCCGCTGAAGGACACCATCACCCGCGACGTCACGGCCGCCCTCGGTCGCGTCGAGGGCGTCACCGACGTCGACCTGACCCTCGGGGTGATGACCGACGAGCAGCGTGGTGGCCTGCGCGAGGTGCTGCAGGGCGGCCAGGCGCAGCGCGAGATCCCGTTCTCGCAGCCCGGCAACCTGACCAAGGTCTACGCGATCGCCAGCGGCAAGGGCGGGGTCGGCAAGTCGTCGGTCACCGTGAACCTCGCCCTGGCCTTCGCCCACCAGGGGCTCAAGGTGGGCGTGGTCGACGCCGACATCTACGGCCACTCGGTGCCCGCGATGCTCGGGGTGGCCGACGCACGGCCGACGCAGGTCGAGGACCTCATCATGCCGGTGCCCACGGCGTCCGGGGTCTCGGTGATCTCGATCGGCATGCTCAAGCCGCGCCGCGACCAGGTCGTCGCGTGGCGCGGCCCGATGCTCGACCGGGCGCTCGTGCAGATGCTCAGCGACGTGTTCTGGGGGGACCTCGACATCCTGCTGCTCGACCTGCCGCCCGGCACCGGCGACGTCGCCATCTCGCTCGGGCAGCACCTGCCCGGGGCCGAGGTCGTCGTCGTCACGACGCCACAGGAGGCTGCTGCCGAGGTCGCCGAGCGCGCCGGCACGATGGCCTCGATGATGCACCAGCGCGTCGTCGGCGTCATCGAGAACATGAGCTACCTGCCGTGCCCGCACTGCACCCCCGAGGGCACCGAGCACCGCCTCGAGATCTTCGGGGCCGGCGGCGGCGACCGCGTGGCCGAGACGCTCGGTCAGCGGTTCGGCTACGAGGTGCCCGTGCTCGCGCGGATCCCGCTCGACGTGTCGCTGCGCGAGGGTGGCGACGTCGGCAAGCCGATCGTCGACTCCGACCCCACCGCGCCGGCCGCCCGCGAGCTGTCCGGGGTGGCCGAGCGCCTCTCGGGTCGTGGCCGCGGCCTCGCCGGCATGCAGCTCGGTCTCACACCGACCAGTAAGTTCTGATCCATGACCGTCGCCCTGTCGCCCCTGCTCATCGGCGACATCGGCTTCGGTGAGCTCATCGTGATCGCGCTCGTCGCGATCGTCGTCTTCGGGCCCGACAAGCTCCCGGAGCTCGCGAAGCAGGCCGGCGCCATGGTGCGCAAGGCCCGCGACTTCGCCAACGCCGCCCGCGACGACCTGCGCGACGAGCTCGGGCCCGACTACGCCGACCTCGAGCTGCGCGACCTCGACCCCCGCGCCATCGTGCGCAAGCACATCGTCGAGGCGATGGAGGGCGCCGACGAGGAGGCGGAGCGCTCGCGCAAGAGGGGCGAGATGCCGCTCCTCCAGGGCGAGCTGCCGCCCTTCGACGCCGACGCCACCTAGCCGGGCGCGGCTCGCGGCAGCGCCTCAGACCTCGCGGCTCTGCACCGCGGCCACGGTCGCGAGACCCAGCAGGGAGAGGCGGAGCGGGTCGCCCTCGGCGAGCTCGACGAAGTCCTGCCCCACCCGGTGCACGAGACCGTCGTGGCGCCCGCCGTCGATGCGGTGGACGACGCACCGCTCGCCCGAGTCGGCGATGCGGCGCAGCGCGGAGCCCAGGCCGAGACGCGCCACGGCCGGCCAGGCGACCTCGGGCACCGCCCGGTCGGAGGCGCCCTCGACGGCCGCGACGGCCGGCCACGGCACGATCCAGTCCTGACCCGGGCCTGAGACCAGGCACCACCCCCGGGCGACCCGGTCGAGGCGACCTGCGACCGCGCCGACACCGAGCACGTGCAGCACGACGTCGTGGTCGAGGGAGGCCATGAGCCGGGCCGCGAGCGGGACCTGCTGGTACTCGGCGCGTGCCCGGTCGGCCAGCTCGGGCAGACGTTCTGCGTCGTAGAGCGCGTCGGCCTGCTGCTCCAGCTCGTCGAGGAAGCCGAAGAGCTCCTGCTCCCACCCCATGCTCCGACCCTAGTTCATCCACAGCCTCCCTGATCAAACGATTGACTTTTGCATTGAACGAGCGTGTAGTGAGGCAAACGCACGCAAACGTAAAGGTCGACGATGTCTCGCTCTCGGTGCATCCTGGTCTGGTTCACGATCTCCACGACCTCCGTGGCCGTCGCGCACTGGGCGCTGGCCTCGGTGCCGGCCGACCCCGCCGCGGCCAGGTTCGACGAGCTGCTCGTCGGCGTGGCCGGCGTCGCGCTGACCGGTTGCGCCGTCTGGGCGTGGGTCGTGGGCACCGTGGTCGTCGCGCAGGTGCTGCGCCACTCCGGTCGCCCGCCCCGACCTCCCCGGGGCGTGCCGACCTGGGCGGTCCGCGTCGTCGCCGCAGCCTGCGGCGTCGTGGTCCTCGGTGCGGGCGCGGCCCAGGCCGAGAGCGGCGTCCGCGCGCCGGGCACCTCCCTCGGTCCGGTCCACGACCGGCTCGGCGACCTGGCGGCCGGCACGGCACAGACGGCGCGCGCCGACGGCTCCCTCGACGGCCTCCCCTACCCCGACCGGGCCGCTGGAGCCGACCACCCCGCGCCAGACCCGGGGCCGGCGTCTCGTCGTCACGCCGGGCTCCGGGACGACGACATCGTCGTCCGTGCCGGCGACAGCCTGTGGCGCCTCAGCGCGCGCCGGCTCGGCCCGAGGGCGAGCACGGCCGAGATCGCCGCCGAGACCTCCGCGCTCTACGAGCGCAACCGCGACGTCGTCGGGCCCGACCCCGACCTCGTGCACCCGGGCGACCGGCTCCGGCCGCCGCGCACCTGAGCACCTGAGCACCTGAGCACCTGAGCACCGACGAACCCGAACACCTGCACGCCTGCACCCCGACCCGAATGGAGACCACGCCATGCCGACCGCACATCCGCTCTACCACGCCGACGTCGTCCCGCTGCCCGTGCCGGTCGCGGTGGCCTCGACGCAGGGCACCCTCGCCCTCGACCTCCAGCCGAACCTCGACCCGCCCGAGGCACCCGTGGGCCCGGCGCGACCCGACGTCGACGAGTGGGCCTTCCGCTACGTGCAGGCCGCCGTCGAGATCGTCGGCGGCGACCGGCCCGTCTCGCAGCTGGTACGGCACACGAGCCGCGAGGTCTATGCCGACCTCGAGCGGCGGGCGACGCTGGTGGCCCGGGCCGGGGGCCACGTGCCCGGGGTCTCGCGGATCGCCCCGGTGCGCGCTCGGGTGCACAGCGTGCACAGCTGCGCACCCAGCCCCCGGGTCGCCGAGGTCAGCGCCCACCTGCGCTACGGCGAGCGGTCACGGGCAGTGGCGGCCCGCTTCGAGCGCCGCGCCGGACGGTGGGTGTGCACCGCGCTCGAGTTCGCCTGACGCGTCGCCCCGTCGCGCCGGCGTCGCACAGACCGACGGCCACCGGACCAGGGGGACTCGGTGGCCGTCGTGGTACGCGGTGGGTCAGCCGATGCGGGCGGTGACGCCCGACGGGCCGCCGGGCGCGCCGTGGCACTGCTTGAACTTCTTGCCCGACCCGCACGGGCACTTGGCGTTGCGGCCCACGCCGGCGAACTCGTCGTCGGCCTGCGTCACGATCTCCTCGACCTCGTTGTCGCCGTCGATGCTCGGCGCCGAGGTGCGCAAGTTGGTCGGCATGCTCTGCTTCTCGAGCCCCTTGGCCTTGATCGTCGGAGCGTGCTTGGTCAGCGTCGGCGCCGCGGCGGGCTGGGTCTCGGACGGCAGCTCGCGACGCAGCGGCTCCTCGACCTCGACACCGTCCTCGCCGAGGCCGAACGGGTCGTAGGTCTCGCTGTCGGGCTCGGCCTCCTCCTCGACCTGGACCTCGAGGTTGAACATGAAGCCGACGGTCTCTTCCTTGATGCCGTCCATCATGGCGGCGAACATGTCGTAGCCCTCGCGCTGGTACTCCACGAGCGGGTCGCGCTGGCTGTAGGCACGCAGGTAGATGCCCTCGCGCAGGTAGTCCATCTCGTAGAGGTGCTCACGCCACTTGCGGTCGAGGACCGACAGGAGGACGCGCCGCTCGAGCTCGCGCATCACCTCCTCACCGACCTCGGCCTCGCGCTCGTTGTAGGCGCGCTGGGCGTCGACCTGGAGGATCTTGACCAGCTCGTCCTTCGTGAGCCCGGCCTGGTCGCCACCGGCCTCCTCGATCATCTGCTCGCGGTCGACCCCGACCGGCCAGAACTGGTTGAGGTCGGTCCAGAGCTGCTCGAGGTCCCACTCCTCGGCGAAGTCGTCGAGCGTGCCGCGCACGGTGCCGTCGACGACGTCGTCGATGAACGTGCGGATCTCGTCCTCGATGTCGGCGCCCTCGAGCACCTCGCGGCGCTCGCCGTAGATCACCTTGCGCTGACGGTCCATGACGTCGTCGTACTTGAGGACGTTCTTGCGCGACTCGAAGTTCTGCGACTCGACCTGGCCCTGCGCATTGGCGATCGCGTTGGTGACCCGCTTGTTCTCGATCGGCACGTCGTCGGGGATCTTGAGCATGGTGAGCACGCGGTCGACCCACTCGGACTTGAACAGGCGCATCAGCTCGTCCTCGAGGGAGAGGTAGAAGCGCGACTCGCCGGGGTCGCCCTGACGGCCGGACCGACCACGCAGCTGGTTGTCGATGCGGCGGGACTCGTGGCGCTCGGTGCCGACCACGTAGAGACCGCCGAGCTCGCGGACCTCGTCGTGCTCGTTGCCGACCTGCTCCTTGATCTTCTCGAGCATCTCGGGCCAGGCGGCGTCGTAGGCCTCGGCGGTCTCGCCGGTGGGCTCGAGGCCCTGCTTGCGCAGCTCGGCGTCGGCGAGGAACTCGACCGAGCCGCCGAGCATGATGTCGGTGCCTCGACCGGCCATGTTGGTGGCGACGGTGACGGCGCCCTTGTGACCGGCCAGGGCGACGATCTTCGCCTCGTCGGCGTGCACCTTGGCGTTCAGCACCGAGTGGGCGACGCCGCGCTTCTTCAGCTCGTCGGACAGGTGCTGGGACTTCTCGACCGACACCGTGCCGATGAGGACCGGCTGGCCCTTCTCGTGCCGCTCGACGATGTCGTCGACGACGGCCTCGTACTTGGCGGCCTCGGTGCGGTAGACCAGGTCGGCCTGGTCCTTGCGGACCATCGGCCGGTTGGTCGGGATGGGCACGACGCCGAGGCTGTAGATCTTGTCGAACTCGCTCGCCTCGGTCATGGCCGTACCGGTCATGCCGGAGAGCTTGTCGTAGAGCCGGAAGTAGTTCTGCAGGGTGACGGTGGCCAGCGTCTGGTACTCCTCGCGGACCTGCACGCCCTCCTTGGCCTCGATGGCCTGGTGCAGGCCGTCGTTGTAGCGACGACCGGCGAGCATGCGGCCGGTGTGCTCGTCGACGATGAGCACCTCGCCGTTCATGACGACGTACTCCTTGTCGTTGCGGAACAGCGCCTTGGCCTTGATGGAGTTGTTGAGGAACGAGATCAGCGGGGTGTTGACCGACTCGTAGAGGTTGTCGATGCCGAGGTGGTCCTCGACCTTGGTGATGCCGGGCTCGAGCACCGAGATGGTGCGCTTCTTCTCGTCGACCTCGTAGTCCTCGTCGACGACCAGCTTGGCGGCGATCTTGGCGAACTCGTCGTACCACTTCACCTCGTCCTGCGTGGGGCCGGAGATGATGAGCGGCGTGCGGGCCTCGTCGATGAGGATCGAGTCGACCTCGTCGACGACGGCGAAGTTGTGGCCGCGCTGCACGCACTCCTCGATCGAGCCGGCCATGTTGTCGCGCAGGTAGTCGAAGCCGAGCTCGTTGTTGGTGCCGTAGGTGATGTCGCAGGCGTAGGCGGCCCGACGCTCGGCCGGGCGCATCTGCGGCAGGATCACGCCGACGGTGAGCCCGAGGAAGTGGTGGATGCGGCCCATCTGCTCGGACTGGAACTTGGCGAGGTAGTCGTTGACCGTGACGACGTGGACCCCCTTGCCCGACAGCGCGTTGAGGTAGGACGGCAGGGTGGCGACGAGGGTCTTGCCCTCACCGGTCTTCATCTCGGCGATGTTGCCGAGGTGCAGCGCGGCGCCGCCCATGATCTGGACGTCGAAGGGCCGCATGCCGGTGACCCGCTTGGAGGCCTCGCGCACCGTCGCGAAGGCCTCGGGGAGGATGTCGTCGAGCGTGGCGCCGTCGGCCAGGCGCTCCTTGAACTCCCCCGTCATCGCTTGGAGCTCGGCGTCGCTCATCGTGACGAAGTCGTCCTCGATGGCGTTGACCGCCTTGGCGAGGGCTTCGAGCTGACGCAGGGTCTTGCCCTCGCCGATGCGGAGGATCTTGTCGATGATGGCGGGCACGTAGGTGACTTCCTCTGGATCAGGGATGAGGTGGAGAGTCGGGGTCGACCCGAGTCGGGCCGCCGACCATCCTAACGAGCGCCCGCGAAGATCCGTTCCTCGGCGGCGAGCGGGCCGGCGAGGTCGCCGCGTGGCTCGACGACGACCTCGTCGAGCCCGAGCCAGGACGCCGCGCGGTGCAGCTCGGCGGCGAGCTGGCCGGCGACGTCGTCGGGGGCGCCGTCCTCGGCGTAGGCGCCCTTGACCAGCAGCCGGCGGGTGGCCCGGTCGGCCTTGAGGTCGACCCGGCCGACGAGCTCGTCGCGCAGGAGGAACGGCAGCACGTAGTAGCCGTAGAGCCGCTTCTCGGCCGGGGTGTAGATCTCGATGCGGTAGTGGAAGTCGAACAGGTGCTCGGCGCGCTCGCGGTGCCACACGACGGGGTCGAAGGGGCTGAGCAGCGTGCGGGCGGCCACCGCGCGCGGACGACGGGCCTCGCGGTGCAGGAACGCGGGGCGCCGCCACCCCTCGACGGTCACCGGCTCGAGCTCGCCGGCCTCGACGAGGACCGCGACCGCGGCGGCGGTGTCGGCGGTGCTCATGCGGTAGTAGTCGGCCAGGCACGGGACGGTGGCGACGCCGTGCGACCGGGCCGCGCGGCGCACCAGCTCGAGGTGCTGGTCGGCCACCGGCGGCGTGGGTGCGGCGAGGACGGCGTCGGGCAGCACCTGCTCGGGCAGCCCGTAGTGGATCTCGAACTGGCTGTTGCGCCCGGCGACGACCACCTCCCCGGCCGAGCAGAGGTAGTCGAGCATCCGGCGCGTGCGCGACCAGTTCCAGCCCCAGTTGTCCCTGCTGCGCGGCAGACCGTCGTCGAGCTGGCGCGCGGTCGACGGCCCGCGCTCAGCGATCTCGGCGAGCAGCCGGGCCTCGAGGGCGTCGTCGGCGGCGACGAAGGACCACTTGCCCCGGCGCGCGTGGTGGTGCTCGCGCCGGTGGGCCATCGCCGGCCACAGCTCGACCGGCATGAAGGCCTGCACGTGTGCCCAGTACTCCACGAGGCGACGCTGCCGGCGTCCGGTGCCGGCCCGTTCGAGCAGGTCGGTGTCGTAGGGCCCCATGCGCGCGTAGAGCGGCATCAGGTGGGCGCGGGCGAAGACGTTGACCGAGTCGACCTGCAGCACCCCCGTGCGCTCGACGGTACGCGCGAGCGTGCGCATCGTCGGGGGCTCGTGCGGCTTGTCGAGGAAGCCCTGCGCGGCCAGCGCGATGCGACGGGCCTGGGCAACGCTGAGGGACTGAGGACGAGGCACAAGTCAGGTCTACCCCAGACCACGGACAGCCGACCGGACCGAGCACGCTGATCGAGACCGGTACCGCCCGAAGGCGCCCCGACCACAGCAACACCGGACCACACGGCGCACGCGTCGTCGGGCGCCTTCTGAGCGGGTCGGGGCCGACGCCGCAATCGCGGCAGCGAGCACCAGGCTGGGCGGCCCCGCCGGGACAGGCGCCCGTAAGACGCCATCCAGTTAGGGCAGTTCCAGCAGGTTCTCGCGGACGGCGTACATGACGGCCTCCATGCGCGAGTGCAGCTGCAGCTTCTCGAGCATGTTGCGCACGTGGTTCTTCACCGTGTTCTCGGAGATGAAGAGCCGGGCCGCGATCTCCTTGTTGGAGTGGCCCTGCGCGACGAGGCGCAGCACGTCGAGCTCGCGCTCGGTGAGGCGCAGCGCGGGGCCGGTCTCGCGCTCGGGCTTCGACATCTGCTTGAACTCGTCGATGAGCTTGATCGCCATCGACGGGCTGATGAGCGACTGGCCGTCGGCGACGACGCGGATGGCCTGGGCGACCTCCTCGATCGAGGAGTCCTTGAGCAGGTAGCCCGAGGCCCCGCTCTTGACGGCCTCGTAGAGGTCGGCCTCCTCGTCGGAGACGGTGAGCATGATGATCTTGGCCGAGGGCACGGACTGCTTGATGGCCAGGCACGCCTCGATGCCGGACTTCTTCGGCATGCGCACGTCGAGCAGCACGACATCGGGGGCGGCGCTCTCGGCGAGCGTGATGCCCTCGGCACCGTCGCCGGCCTCACCGACCACCTCGAGCCCCGGCTCGACGGCGAGCAGCATCGTCAGACCACGCCGGAAGAGCTGCTGGTCGTCGACCACCAGCACTCGGATCGGCTCTCGTCCGGATGCGTCCGACTGCCCCACAGCGTCTGCCACGCACCGATCTTGTCACAACGCACGATCCGGGGTCCCGTGGCGGGACCCCGGACCGTCGGCGAGCTGCTACTCCTCGGTGTCGACGTCGAGCGAGATCACGCCGTAGTCGTAGCCGCGACGGCGGTAGACGACCGAGGGACGCTCGCTCTCCTTGTCGACGAACAGGTAGAAGTCGTGGCCCACGAGCTCCATCTCGTACATGGCCTGGTCGAGCGTCATCGGGGCCGCCGGGTGGGTCTTCTCGCGGACGACGAGCGGCCCGTCGCCGACGACGTCGATCGGGCCGACCGACCGCTCGAGGCCCTCGCCGCCGCCATCGGTCGACGCGGTGTCGTCGGTCAGGTCGACCTCCACCGCGGCGAGCGCCTGCCCGACCGAGACCGGCGTGCGGCGTCCGCGGTGCACGCGACGGCGGTCGGCGGCCTTGCGCATCTGGGAGGCCATCTTGTCGAGGGCGAGGTCGAGAGCGCCCATCTGGTGGTCGGCGGCGGCCTCGGCGCGGATCACCGGGCCCTTGCTGAACGCGGTGAGCTGGACGTGGATGGACTTGTCGTGCTGGCGCGGGTTGGGCTCGCAGTCGACCTCCACGTGGACCCGCATGATCCGGTGGTCGTGCTTCTCGAGCTTGGACAACTTCTCGTCGCAGTGACCCCGGAACGAGTCCGTGATCTCACAGTGACGACCGGTGACGACAACTTCCATCGGTGAACCTCCCGCTAGCGATTGGTTGCTGCAGGCGCGCGTGGGGGTGCGCGGCCTGAGGAGTCCGTCCGGCCGACCTGGTCTTCGTCCCCACAATCGCCTGCTGAGACGGTCGCAGCTCAGTGCCACTACTGGCCTTCTCCCGCCACCCCGAGGGGCTGGCCGCATCTGACGGCCGGGACGGGGCAGGACTTACGACTAAGCCGCACCGTGATCCCCGCGCAGCACGCGGGTTACGTGGGCCGTTTCGCCTGCGACTGGCATCGGCTTGCCGCTCCGGACGTGCACCCGGAACGGCGCAACCACGGACCCGGACGGACTCCATGCACCGACGTTAGTCGGTGCGGTCCACCCACGGAACCTCCGGGTCTGATGAATCGCTGTGAACGGCACGGTGGCGCAGCGGGGTCGCCGCGACGGTCGCCGCCGCCACCGCGGTGACCCCGACGGCGGCCAGGGCCCGGCGCGCCTCGGCGAGCGTGCTGCCGGTGGTGACGACGTCGTCGCACACCACCACGTGCACCGCGCCGACGCCCCGCGCGGCCCTCCGCAACGCCCGCGCGGACACCGCCATCGACCCGGCCAGGTTGGCCCGTCGGGCGGAGACGTCGAGCCCGGACTGGTCGACGACGCCGACGCGGGTGCGCAGCAGCGGCTGCGCCCGGACGCCGCCCCCCAGCGACCGGGCCGCGACGCGCAGCATCGCGAGGGTCGGGTCGTGTCCGCGGGAGCGCACCGCCGAGGGCCGCGACGGCACCGGCACGAGGAGCACGGCGTCGCCGGGAGGCACCCGGGCGTCGTCGAGGGCCGCGGCGACGGCCCGCGCCAGCAGCGCCCCGAGGACCGGCGTCAGCGCGAGGAGCCGGCGCTCCTTGTGCCCGACGACCAACGCCCGGACGACGGACTCGTAGGACGCTGCGGCCCACGCGGCGCTCCCGGCCACCGGGAAGGGCGTCGTCGGCAGCGCCGCCTCGCACGGCGGGCACAGCAGCCGGCCCGGCCGGGCGCAGCCGAGGCACGTGCCGCCCAGGAGCAGGTCGGCCGCGGCGTCGCCGAGCGACCCGTCTCCCCCGCCCACGCCACCATGGCACCAGGCGCGGCGTCCGCGCGCCACCACGGCGGGCCTTCTTGTGGAGGACCGGCCGGCCGTCAGCCGGCGTAGTCGACGGCCTGGGGCGGGCCACCGGCGAAGTCGACGGGGTCGTAGTCGACGAGGTCGAGCAGCCCGGTCGAGGTGATGCCGTAGGTCGGCAGGTCCGGGAGCGGGGAGCCGACCAGGCCGAGCAGCGGGCCGGCGACGGGGCGCACGTCGTCCTCGGTGCCGGAGGCGCCGTCGACGCCGATGGTGCGCACCTCGGAGAAGCTGGGGTCGACGGTCGAGAGCAGCGTGACCGACGTCGGGCTGGCCCAGGCGATGTCGTCGATCGCCTGACCGCTCGTCGCGGGGACGAGCACCTCCGTGGCCCGCACCGAGACGACGGCTCCCTCCGGGTCGCTCTCGACGCGGCCGACGCGCACGGTGTCGCCGTCGCCGGAGGCCACGACGGCCAGGAACCGGGTGCCGTCACGCGAGACCAGGAACGAGCGGACGTCCTGACCGCTCACCCCGGGCACGTCGACCTCGCGCACCTGCCGGCCGCGCACGACCCGCACGACCGCGCCGGACCGCGTGCGGTCGACCACCCACAGCCGCTCGGCGAAGTCCCACTCGGGCTTGAGCAGCCGCTCCCCCTGCAGCACCTGCGTTGCCGTCGCCTCCGTGCCGTCGGCCGGGTCGGCGAGGTCGGCGAGCAGCAGGTTCCGCCCGCGCAGCCCCACCCCGGCCGCCCGGGAGCCGGAGAGGTCGACCGCGGCGAGGCCGACCCGGGTACGGCCGCTGCCGAAGGCGCCGGCGACCGGGACGAGCTCGCGGCCGTCGCGGCGGGCCAGCACGCCATCGCGGACGGCGTAGAGCCCGGTGTCGGGGTCGGCGCCGTTGGGGCCGACGCCGGCCGCCGCGCCGACGGCATACTCCGCGCTGCCGTCGGCGGTGATGATCGGCGTCCCGGCGAGCGTGACGCGCAGCGAGCGGATCGTGGGGTCCTCACCGAGGGTCTCGGCCAGCTGGGCGAGCATGCGCTGCGTGGTCGGCGTGCTGTAGCCGGGGGTGACGGTCGCCGAGGCCTCGAGGTCGACCAACGCGACCGAGCCGACCACGCGCACGTCGGCGGTGACGCCGACCGGCAGGTAGCTGCGCACGACCGTCGCGAGGCCCGGCCCGGGCCCGGCCACCAGACCGTCGATGAGGCTCCGCCCGAGCGTCGTGCCCTCGGGCACGAACACCGGCTGCGGGACCAGGATCGAGCCGGTGGGGTCGAAGAAGTAGAGCGAGGCCTGGCGGTAGCGCTGGGTGAACCAGTTGACGGGCACCAGGTGCGCGTCGGGCGGGTTGGTGATGCGGTAGTTGCCGTCGTCGTAGACCAGGCGCAGCTCGATGGTCTGCTCGGTCTCGCGGAGGCGGCCGAGCCAGGCACCGGTGCTGCTCAGCCGTTGGGCGTCGTCGAGGGTGACCAGCACCCGCCGGGAGTCCTCGACCGTGTCGACCTGGTCGTAGGTGATCATCTCCTGCTCCGGCCGCCACCGGTCGGCAGCGGCGGTGGTCAGGTACTGCCGCGCCACGTCGAAGTCGATCGGCGAGGCCATCATCGCGTCGAGGAAGCCCTCGACGACCTGCGACTCGGTCATGCCGCGGCTGGGCGGGTCGGGGTTGACGTCGTTGGCGGTGTCGTCGGCGATGGTCGACTCCGACCCGGCCGCGACGACCGGCCCCGACGTCGGGACGCCGGCGCACCCGCCGAGCGTGAGGGCGAGGGCCAGCGCCGCGAGGAGGGCCCGCACGACGGGGCTCACGGGGCGACCTCCTGGCGGCCGCGGTCGGCGTCGTCGGGCTGCAGCGGCAGCGGGCTGCGCCGCAGGGCGAACCCGGCGCGCCGGGGCAGGGTCAGCCGGAACTGCGCGCCGTCGCCGGGACGGCCCCAGGCCTGCAGCCAGCCCCCGTGCAGGTGGGTGTCCTCGAGCGAGATCGAGAGCCCGAGACCGGTGCCGCCGCTGGTGCGCGCCCGCGCCGGGTCGGCGCGCCAGAAGCGGTTGAAGACCATCGAGGAGTCGCCCGGCTCGAGCCCGACGCCGTAGTCGCGGACGGCGACCGCGGAGGCGTCGTCGTCGGCGGCCAGCAGGATCACGATGCCGGGCTGCCGCCCGCCGACGGCGGCGTGGTCGATCGCGTTGGTGACCAGGTTGCGCACGATGCGCTCGACCCGCCGGGCGTCGGCCTCGGCCAGGCAGGGCCGGTCGGCGTCGTGGATGGCGATCTGGACGCCGCGCTGGTCGGCCAGGGCGCGGGTGGAGTCGACGACGCGACGGACGACGTCGCCGAGGTTCACGTCCTCGAGGTCGAGCACGGCCGCGCCGGCGTCGAAGCGACTGATCTCGAGCAGGTCGGCGAGCAGGGTCTCGAACCGGTCGAGCTCGGTCTGCAGCAGCTCGGCGGCGCGGGCCGTGGCCGGGTCGAACCGCTCGCGCGCGTCGTGGAGCACGTCGCCGGCCATGCGGACGGTGGTGAGGGGCGTGCGCAGCTCGTGCGAGACGTCGGAGACGAAGCGGCGCTGGACCCGGCTGAGGTCCTCGAGCTGGCGGATCTGGCGCTGCAGGTTGCTGGCCATCTGGTTGAACGACGTCGCGAGCCGGGCGAGGTCGTCCTCGCCCCGGACCCGCACGCGCTCCTGCAACCGCCCGGCCGCGAGCCGCTCGGCCACCTGCCGGGCCATGCGCACCGGGGTCACGACCTGGCGGGTGACGAGCCAGGTCAGGCCGACGACGAGCACGAGCAGGAGCCCGGCGGCCGTGAGCAGCGCGCGGGTCACGAGCGCGAGCGTCTGCTGCTCCTCGTCGAGGGGGTAGATGAGGTAGAGACCGTAGGCGCGGCCGTCGGCCGGCAGCCGCACCTGCGAGCCGACGACGATCGCCGCCCGGGCGGGCTCATCGAGGCGACTGTCGTAGCGCAGCTCGGTGTAGGTCCAGGCCGGCTCGGCGCCGACGGTCTCGAGGCTGCGCTGCAGGTCGTCGGGCACGCTGGCGAGGTCGAGACCCGCCGTCGAGCTGGCCAGGCCGTCGCCGAGGCCGCCGGCGTCGTCGACCGGGCCGGCCACGACGACGGCGTAGCCGCGGGAGCTGGTGCGCTCGATGATCGAGTCGGCGAGCTGGCGCAGCTGCGCCGAGACGTCGGACTCGATCGCCGACGCACTCGCGAGGTCCTGGCGGGCCTTCTGGGTCTCGAGAGCGGCCTCGGCGGTGACGGTCTCGACGCGGGAGTCGAGCAGGCCGTCACGCGTGGAGCGGAGGAGGTACCAGCCGACGACCCC
Organism: Nocardioides secundeburneus; assembly: GCF_039939255.1. NCBI lineage: Bacteria > Bacillati > Actinomycetota > Actinomycetes > Propionibacteriales > Nocardioidaceae > Nocardioides > Nocardioides secundeburneus. The sequence continues at coordinate 50,556 of NZ_JBDUUE010000008.1, read as the reverse complement.
GATCACGACCGTGGACAGCACCAGCGTGCTCGCCACGACCCGTGCCTGGGTGGAACGCCTCCAGAAGGTCAGCGCGCGCCGCAGGTGACCGCGTCGGGACGACGAGGCCGCGGGCCGTCGCGCGCGGGTCAGGACCGGAGGCACGGCGGGCTCAGGAGCCCTTGCCGGCCTTGTAGCCGACGCCGCGGACCGTCACCACGATCTCGGGGTGCTCGGGATCGTGCTCGACCTTCGAGCGCAGCCGCTGGACGTGCACGTTGACCAGCCGGGTGTCGGCGGCGTGCCGGTAGCCCCACACGGTCTCGAGCAGCATCTCGCGGGTGAAGACCTGCCACGGCTTGCGCGCCAGGCACAGCAGCAGGTCGAACTCGAGCGGCGTGAGCCCGATGGCCTGGCCGCCCCGGGTGACGGCGTGGCCGTCGACGTCGATCTCGAGGTCGCCGATGCTCAGGGTCTCCTGCGCGGCCTCGGGCGGCTCGATGCGTCGTACCCGCGCGCGGATGCGGGCGACGAGCTCCTTGGGCTTGAACGGCTTGACGACGTAGTCGTCGGCCCCGGACTCGAGCCCGACGACGATGTCGACGGTGTCGCCCTTGGCGGTGAGCATGACGATCGGCACGCCCGACTCGCCGCGGATCTCCTTGCACACGTCGATGCCGTCGCGCCCGGGCAGCATGAGGTCGAGCAGGACGACATCGGGCCGGTAGTCGCGGACGGCGTCGAGCGCGAGGTCGCCGCGCCCTACGGTGCGGGAGTCGAACCCCTCCTGGCGGAGCACGATCGAGAGCATCTCGGCCAGGGCGGCGTCGTCGTCGACGACGAGCACACGCGCGTGCCCGGCCGTCTCGGCCGCCGTCTCGGTCATGTCACCCATTCTGGCAGGTGGCGCCAGACGCCCGACCGGCGCGCGGAGCGGTCCGGGGACGACGACGCCGCCACGCCCCGAGGGGACGCGGCGGCGTCGATGTGCCGCTGTGAGGGCTGAGCCGTCAGTAGCGGTAGGCCTCGGGCTTGTACGGGCCCTCGACGGCGAGGCCGAGGTAGGAGGCCTGCGACTCGGTCAGCGTGGTGAGCTTGACGCCGAGCGCGTCGAGGTGGAGGCGGGCGACCTCCTCGTCGAGGTGCTTGGGCAGCACGTAGACGCCGACCGGGTACTCCTCGGTCTTGGTGAAGATCTCGATCTGCGCGAGCACCTGGTTGGTGAACGAGTTCGACATCACGAACGACGGGTGGCCCGTCGCGTTGCCGAGGTTCATCAGACGACCCTCGGACAGCACGATGATCGACTTGCCGGCGCCCTCGCCCTCGTTGAACGTCCACAGGTCGACCTGCGGCTTGACGTTCTTGCGGGTGGCGACGCCGTCGGCCTCGAGGCCGGCCATGTCGATCTCGTTGTCGAAGTGGCCGATGTTGCCGACGATCGCGTTGTGCTTCATCGCCCGCATGTGGTCGACGGTGACGACGTCCTTGTTGCCGGTCGAGGTGATGATGATGTCGGCCACCGGGAGGGCGTCCTCGAGGGTGGTGACCTGGTAGCCGTCCATCGAGGCCTGCAGGGCGCAGATCGGGTCGATCTCGGTGACGATGACGCGCGCGCCCTGGCCGCGCAGCGACTCGGCGCAGCCCTTGCCGACGTCGCCGTAGCCGGCGACGACCGCGACCTTGCCGCCGATGAGGACGTCGGTGGCGCGGTTGATGCCGTCGATGAGCGAGTGGCGGCAGCCGTACTTGTTGTCGAACTTCGACTTGGTGACCGAGTCGTTGACGTTGATGGCCGGGAAGAGCAGCGTGCCCTCGCGCATCATCTCGTAGAGACGGTGCACGCCGGTGGTGGTCTCCTCGGTGACGCCCTTGACCGAGTTGGCGATCGGCGTCCAGTGGTTCGGCTTGCTCGCGAGGACCTCGTTGAGGACCTCGAAGATGATCCGCTGCTCACCGGAGGTGGCGGTCGCCGGGTCGGGAGCCTGGCCGGTCTTCTCGGCCTGGACGCCGAGGTGGACCAGGAGGGTGGCGTCGCCGCCGTCGTCGAGGATCATGTTGGGGGTCTCGTCGCCCCAGTCGAGGATCTGCTGGGTGCACCACCAGTACTCCTCCAGGGTCTCGCCCTTCCAGGCGAAGACCGGGACGCCCTGCGGGTCGTCGACGGTGCCGTTCGGGCCGACGACGACCGCGGCGGCCGCGTGGTCCTGGGTCGAGAAGATGTTGCACGAGGCCCAGCGGACGTCGGCGCCGAGCGCGGTGAGCGTCTCGATGAGCACCGCGGTCTGGATCGTCATGTGCAGCGAGCCGACGATGCGGGCGCCGGCGAGGGGCTTGGCGTCGCCGAAGCGCTCGCGCATCGCCATGAGGCCGGGCATCTCGTGCTCGGCGAGCAGGATCTCGGTGCGGCCGTAGTCGGCCAGGGAAAGGTCGGCGACCTTGTAGTCCATCGTCATCTCCAGAAGAGGTTGCGACTGCGTCTGCGCCGCGCATCTGCGCGCCGTCGGGATCTCCCACGCGACATTGGCAGCGTAGGACAGCCCGCGGGCGATCGATGAATCCTCGGGAGGGCCCGCTCAGTGCGCGGCGGCGGCTCCGTCGCGCTTCGGCACGAGGTGGACGACGGCCAGCACGAGGCCGCCGACGACGATGCCGATGACCGCGGAGAGCGCGGTGTTGACCAGCCAACCGACGACGCCGCCGATCGCCTCGAGGGCGTGCGCGGCCTCCTCCTCGAGGTGGTGGACGAGCTCGTAGGGCCCGTTCCAGCCGAGCACGAAGTCCTGGACGGCGAGCTCGTGGAACTGGAGCATCAGGATGTGTCCGCCGACCCAGAGCATGGCCGCGGTGCCGACGACGGCGATGGCGGTGAGCAGGCCGGGCATGCCGCGGACCAGCCCGAGCCCGACCTTCTTCGCGAGCGGGGACTCCTTCTGGGCCAGGGCCAGGCCGGCGTCGTCCATGCGCACGATGAGCGCGACGACGCCGTAGACCAGGGCGGTGATGGCGACCGCCACGACGCCGAGGGTGGCCGCGCGGACCAGGAAGGCCTCCTCCTTCACCTCGTTGAGGGAGATCACCATGATCTCGGCGGAGAGGATGAAGTCGGTGCGCACGGCGCCGGCGATCATCGTCTTCTCCTGCTCGGGGCTGATCTCGCCGGCGGTCTTCTCGGCCGGCGGGTGGTGACCGCTGACCTTCTCCCAGACCTTGTGCGCGCCCTCGTAGGCCAGGAACCCGCCGCCGAAGACGAGGATCAGCGGCAGCACCCAGTCGGGTGCGAACTGGCTGAGCAGCAGCGCCGCCGGGAGGATGAAGACGAGCTTGTTGCGCAGCGAGCCGATGGCGATCTGCTTGATGATCGGCAGCTCGCGCTGGGCCGCGACCCCCTGGACGTACTGCGGGGTTACGGCGGTGTCGTCGACGACGACGCCCGCGGCCTTCACGCCCGCCCGTCCCGCGGCCGCGCCGACGTCGTCGATCGAGGCCGCCGCGATGCGCGCGATCGCGGCGATGTCGTCGAGGAGTCCGAAGAGGCCAGCGCTCATGGCGGAAGGCTAGGGCATGGCCGGCGCCGTCAGCGGGTGGCCGGCTGCGATACGCGCTCGCGGTCGACCGCGGGCGTGGTCGACCGCCGGGCACGCCACCAGCCCACCGGGTCGGTCACCGGGGCGAGGCACCGCTCGACGCGCTGCGAGGCGAGGAACGCCGACAACCCGACGGCCACGGCGACCACGACGACCCGGCCCAGGGACTCGTGCGTGTCGGTCCAGTCGAACAGGCCCCGCGCCTCGGCCCCCCGGACGACGAACGCGTGGCCGAGGAGGACGGTCATGGTCGCCGTCCCCATGCGCGTCCACGTGCCCTCGCGGCCCGGGACGAGGGACAGCGCGGCGAGGGCACACACCAGCGACACGGTCAGCACGACGGCGCGGGTGACGACGCCCTCGGTGTCACTGACGCCGATGAGGGCGTAGGGGCGGTGCAGGAGCCAGTAGATGGTGGTGCCCGAGTCGAGGTGACGCACCCACCACAGCGTCGAGAGGAGGGCGCCGATCCCGAGCAGCTGCACCTGCGGGCTTCGGAGACGCTCGACGTGCTCGCGGGTCGCGACCAGGCCGATCACGAAGAACGGCAGCATCCCGAGCACCTTCGACAGGCCGAGGTAGGGGGTGTCGACCGTGCCGCCGAGCAGGCTGACGCCGACAGCCGCCGCGACCGCGACATGCGGCGGCACCATGCGGAACACCGGCGCCACCAGCCGCCACGCGACGAGGGCCACGAGGTACCACAACGGCCACAGCGGCTCGAGGAACGGATGTTCGGGGGTCCCCCAGCCGATCTCGACCTGGAACAGGACCAGCAGGACCTGGTAGAGGACGAACGGCACCACCAGTGAGCCGACCAGCAGCTTCAGACGACGCGACGTCCAGTCGAACGAGCGTGAGAAGTAGCCGCTGAGCAGCACGAAGGCCGGCATGTGCCACACGTAGAGGAAGTCGTAGGCCCAGCTGTTGGCGGGCGTGGCCGGCAGCCAGATGCTCCAGGCGTGACCGAGGACCACGAGCGTCATCAACGCCATCTTGGCGTTGTCGAACCAGGGGTCTCGGGTGGCAGGCACGCCGATCGACGCTAGGAGCCCGGCCTGAGAGAAAACTGAGGGCTAGTCGACCAGCCCGAGGCGCAGGTACTCGGCGGCGTAGGTGCCCGTGAGCAGCAGGGAGGCGTAGCGGGCCACCTCTCCCCCGGCCTCGGCGGTGACCAGCTCCACCCGCACGCCGCGCTCGGCGGCCGCGGCCTGGAGCCGGCCGCGCTGCTCGCGCACGAGGGGGTCGTCGGCGCCGTCGTCGAGGACGACGAGGACCGGCCGCCGCTCGCCGCCGTCGTCGGCGAAGGGGTCGTCGAAGACGTCGCGGGGACGAGCCGCCTCGATGACCGGCAGCAGGTGCTCGGCGTCGCCGGCGAGCGCCGTGCGCCCGCTGGAGCGGCGGATCGACTCGGCGACGCGGCGCGCGGCGCGGGCGGCCAGCACCGAACCGCCCCAGACGAGGGGGTTGGCGTCGGCGAGCGCGATCGCGAGCATCTTGGCCGGGTTGATCGAGATGTCGCGGTGCGGCGAGCAGGCGATCGCGACGGCGTCGAGGGCCTCGGCGACGGTGTCGGCGTGCGCCTCGGGACCGAGGCCGAGGCGGTGCAGGAAGGAGAGCATGACCACGGCCGTGGCGAGCTGGTCGTCGGTGGTGGTGGGCAGCAGGGTGGTGTAGCGGCCCTCGGCGTGCTCGGCGACCATCGAGCCCGGCGGGCAGGCCACGACGACCTGGCAGCCGCGCCGCACCGCCTCGGCCACCGCGGACGCCGCGCCGGAGTCGGAGCCGACCGGGGCGAGGACGACGACGAGGTCGAGGCTGCCGGCCCAGCCCGGCAGCGCGGGGCCCGGCCAGGCGACGAACGGCACCGGGCAGAACGGCTCGAGGACCGCGCGCAGAAGCCGGGAGTCGGGACCGGCCGCGATCACCGCGCGGGGGCGCGACTCGGGCGCCGTGGCCGTCGCGGCGGCGGCGTCGCCGGCCTCGCGGCGCACGCGGGCACCCGACTCGGCCAGCGTGCGCAGCCGCAGGTCGGCCGCGCCGAGCGCGATCTCGTCGTCGAGCCGGGACTCGTCGAACCAGGTCATGCCGGCTTGCGGGCCTCGTCGACGAGCAGCACCGGGATGCCGTCGCGCACCGGGTAGGCCAGGCCGCAGCCCTGGCAGACGAGCTCGGCGCCGCCGTCGTCGCCGGCGGCCGGGGTGACGACGAGGTCGCCGTGGCAGTCGGGGCAGACGATGATCTCGAGCAGGCCCTCGTCGATGCCGTGCGTCGTGGCGTCAGTCATGTCAGTTGTCTCCTCTGATGTGGGCCAGCACCTCGTCGCGCTTGGCCTCCATGGTCGCGACGTCCTTGCCCTCGACGTTGAGCCGCAGCAGCGGCTCGGTGTTGGACGCACGCACGTTGAACTGCCAGTCGGCGTGGCTGACGGTGAGACCGTCGAGGTGGTCCAGCGTGACGCCGTCGACGGTGCCGTAGGTGGCCTCGATGGCGGCGACGACGGCGGCCTGGTCGGCCACCGTGCTGTTGATCTCGCCCGAGAGCGGGTAGCGCTCGTAGCGCGCGAGCAGGTCGCTCAGGGTGCCGTCGTGCTCGGCGAGCGCGGCGAGGGCGTGCAGCGCGGCCAGCATGCCGGAGTCGGCGCGCCAGAAGTCGCGGAAGTAGAAGTGGCCGCTGTGCTCGCCGCCGAAGATGGCGTCGGTCTCGGCCATCGTGGCCTTGATGAACGAGTGGCCGACCCGGGTGCGCACGGGACGGCCACCGAGCTCGGTGACGATCTCGGGCACCGCACGGCTGGTGATGAGGTTGTGGATGACGGTGGCGCCGGGGTCCTTGGCGAGCTCGCGCTCGGCGATGAGGGCCGTGAGCGTCGAGGGCGAGACGGCTTCGCCGCGCTCGTCGACGAGGAAGCAGCGGTCGGCGTCGCCGTCGAAGGCGAGGCCGATGTCGGCGCCGACCTCGACCACCCTGGCCTGCAGGTCGCGCAGGTTCTCGGCCTCGATCGGGTTGGCCTCGTGGTTCGGGAACGAGCCGTCGAGCTCGAAGTAGAGCGGGACCAGCTCGACGGCGTCGTCGAGGCGGCCGAAGACCGCGGGCGCGGTGTGGCCGGCCATGCCGTTGCCGGCGTCGGCCACGACCTTGAGCCGGCGCCCCTCGACGGGCGCGAGCGCCAGCAGGTGCGCGGCGTAGGCCTCGAGCACGTCGTGCTCGGTGATCGAGCCGACGCGCTCGGCCGGGGCGGCGCCGTCGGCGAGCACAAGGTCACGGATCTCGGCGAGGCCGGTCTGCAGCCCGATCGGCTGGGCGTGCGAGCGGCACATCTTGATGCCGTTGTACTGCGCGGGGTTGTGGCTCGCGGTGAACATCGCGCCGGGCAGCCCGAGGTGTCCCGAGGCGAAGTAGAGCTGGTCGGTGGAGGCCAGGCCGATCATCGTGACGTCGGCGCCGGCGCTGCTGGCGCCGTCGGCGAAGGCCCCGGCCATGCCGGGCGAGCTCGGCCGCATGTCGTAGCCGACGACGACCTCGCGGGCCCCGACCACCTGCACGAACGCCCGCCCGGTCGCCCGCGCCAGCTCGTCGTCGAGCTGGTCGGGCACGGTGCCGCGGACGTCGTAGGCCTTGAAGATGGCGTGCACGGTCGCCGGGTCGAGAGCCATGCGCCGAACAGTAGTGGCACTCAGCCTCACGGCGCGGCCAGGGTACGAGGTGGTACTAGCAGCGCAATCGCGCGCACAGCGCCACGTTCGGACCCACCCAGCGGCACTACCAGCGCAATTGCGCGGACAGCGCCACGTTCAGACCCACCCAGCGGCACCAGCAGCGCAATTGCGCGCACAGCGCCACGTTCAGACCCACCCAGCGGCACCAGCAGCGCAATTGCGCGCACAGTGCCATCGGACCCGGCGCGCCGCGAGGGCGTCTCGGTGCGCGTCCGGGGTGCGTCCGGGGTGCGTCCGGAGCGACGAAGGAGCGGAGGGCGTGCGCCGGACGTGTGCCGAGACGGCCTCTTCAGGCGGCGCGCCACGCGCGAAGCGAAGCGAGCGCCAACAGACCAGCGGGCCACGCGCGAGCTCCGCTCGCGCCATTCAATCAGTAGACAGCACCCGGAGGTGGCCGCGCCGCGAGGTCTCGCGGCCAGTCTCCTCGGGCGGCGGCGTCTTGCGCACGAGCGGGCGCCCGGCCTCGCGGACGGCGTCGGCCAGGGCGAGCAGGTCGTCGTCGGAGGGCCCGCGGTCGGTGAGGTCGCTGGCGAGGCGCAGCACCTCCCAGCCGCGCGGGGCCGAGAGCTTCTCGCCGTGCAGGGCGCACAGGTCGTAGGCGTGCGGCTCGGCGTAGGTGGCCAGCGGGCCGAGGACGGCGGTCTGGTCGGCGTAGACGTAGGTGAGCGTCTGGACCGCCGGGCGGTCGCATGCGGTACGCGAACAGCGCCGGGCGAGACTCACGGAGGCGACGGTACCGGCCGTGGGTGCCGATCCTGTCTAGGCTCGCGGACGTGACCGGCACACGAGTGGGGGGCGGCAGCGGTGCGTGATCGACGGGACCGGGGCATGCGGGGGCCTGCGGTGCTGCCGCGGGTGCCCGGTCGGCCCGAGACGCGCTCGCGGCGCGACCGGTTCGACGACCTGGTGCTGACCGTCGTCGCCGAGGTCGAGGACCGCTGGTCGCAGCACCTGGGGCTGGTCGAGTACGCCGTCGAGGACGCCCCGCAGGTGCCCGACGACTGGGGCTCGGGCACGGTGCCGCTGTCGTCGTTGGTGCGCGGCTCGGGCGCGACGCCGACCCGGCTGGTGGTCTTCCGGCGGCCAATCGAGCACCGGTGCGAGAGCCGGTCCGAGCTCGAGGCGATGGTGCTGACCGTCGTGGTCGAGCAGGTCGCCGAGCTGCTCGGCATCAGTCCCGAGGAGGTCGACCCGCGGGTCGGCGACGATGACGACTGAGACGTCGACCGGCTGGGCCGTGCCGGACTTCCCGCACGACCCGGTCGAGGGCCGGCCCGGTCTCGAGGTGGTCGACGGTGCCATCCTCACGCGGGTGCGCCGCGGCCGGCTGCGCACGATCCTCGAGCCGACCGCGTGGGTCCGCGGCGCCGTCCACGACGGCGAGGGCCGGCTCGTGGTCTCGTCGCAGGCGATCGGTGGCGTCGAGGGCGCCCGGGTGGCGCCGGCCGACCCCCTGCGGGTACCGGCTCGGCTGGCGACGGGCGCACGCCGCCTCGAGGGCACGTGGCTCTACGGCGGCCACTGGAGCGAGCCGGTCGGGTCGTTCGTCACCGAGACCCTGACGACGCTGTGGCCCGACGACTGCGACGGTGCCGGCGGTGCCGGAGACCCGGCGGTGGCGGGGGTGCGCGGCCTGGTGTTCCACGCCGCGACGGGCCCGTTCCGCGGGGTGGGCGAGGTCCGGTCCGACCTGCTCGCCCTGGCCGGGTGGGGCGGCCTGCCGGTCGAGGTCGTCGAGGACGACGTCCTGGTCGCCGACCGGCTGCTGGTGCCGGGCCGCAGCCTCGTCGTCAACGGCTGGGCCTGGCCCGAGGCCCGGGTGGTGTGGCGACGGGTGGCCGCGGCGGCCGGCGGCCCCGCGCTGCTCGATCCCGACGGTCCGCGCGTGCTGCTGTCGTCGGGCACGGCCGACACCGACCACGACCGCACGCTGCAGGCGGCCGGGTTCGACGTGGTGCGGCCCGACACGCTCGGCGCCACCGAGCTGGTGCGCCTCCTGGCGGGGGCGTCGGTACTCGCCGGTGCGAACTCGGCCCTGCACGTCTCGGCCTTCGCCCCGCCCGGGGTGCGGGTGCTCGTGCTCGGCGGTCACGGCTCCGACGACGTCCGACTGCCGACGCAGCGCGTGGTCGGCCACGTCTGCGAGCACCCGACGGCCCACCTGCCCGCCGACTTGCCCGCCGACCTGTCGTCGCTGGGCCTGTAGCCGCTCGGCGAGGGTCCTACGGAGCCCCGACGCGGACGTCGGGCACGACCCCGCCGGTGGCCGGCTCGCGCAGTCGCACGATCGTCGCGCCGCCACTGCCGACGACGGCGACCACGCCGGCGACGGAGGTGCGCGCCGGGGTGACCGTGATCAGCCGGGCGTCGTCGGGCAGGTCGACCGAGGCAGCCCGGCCGGGGCCGACCTCGACCCGCTGCTCCTCGAGCGCGGTGCCGTCGCCGGAGCGGGCCGCGACGGTGACGACGCCGGGCGAGGCCGCGTCGCCGAGCAGCAGGCGCTTCGAGCCCTCGGGCAGGATCGCGGTTCCGGGGCCCTCGAGGGGCACTGCGGGCACGGCCGTGGCGAGGTCGCCCTCGACGAACACCGACAGCGTCGCCGTGGTCGGCACGGTCGAGTCGACCTGGAGCCCGATGGGCGCCTCGTCGCCCTCGCCCGCGCGCCGCAGCAGCCCGGCGACCGGCACCACGACGGTGCTGCGGGGCGGCAGGTCGATCGGCTCGACGTCACGCGGCTCGAAGGTCGCGTCGCCGGTGACGAGCTGGAGCGTCGCGCGCCCCTGCGACGTGCCCGGGTTGGCGATCACCAGGCTGCGTGGGCCGGCGCCGGTCGGCACGCCGAGCAGCAGGTTGCCGGTCTGCGGCGCGGCCTGCGAGGCGAGGCCGTCGTCGCCGCTGCGTGCGTTGCCCACGCCGCGGAAGGCGTCGCGGACGGAGGCGGCGATCCGGCCGCGGACGACGGTCACCCTCACGGTCAGCTCGTCGCGGCGCGGCAGCACCTCGGCCAGCGGGACGGCGCGGGTCGACTCGCCCTCGACCGTCACGCCGCGCAGCGGCGCCTCGACCTCGCCGTCGGCGCCGAGCACGGTGATGTCGACGACGGCGCGGCCCTCGTCGGGGTTGACCAGCTGGATGGTCGAGCGGTGCCGGGCCCCGGCGCCGACGCCGGTGAACCACTGGTCGAAGACGGGCGCGCGGCAGTCGAAGCTGGCGAGCGGGGTCGAGAACCGTCCCGCTACCAGGCCCGGAGCGAGCTCGTCGCGGCCGGTGACGACGGCAGCGCGCTCGCCGAGGTCGACCGAGGTGGTGCGGCCGGGCCGCAGGTCGGCCTGCTCCTCGGTGCCGCCGGAGCGGACGTCGACCGAGCCGCCCTCGCCCGAGGTGGAGGTGACGAGCACCTCGCCGCCACCGCCGGGGCAGACGATGCTCGACTCCGTCAGCGGGGTCTCGGACGGCGCCGCGCCGGCCCGGGTGGGCGTGTCGACGTCGATGAGGGCAGAGGCCCCGACGGCCAGCAGCGGCACGACGACCGCGGCGACGAGGGTGGCGTCGAAGCGGGAGCGGGAGCGGCCCACGCGGGCGGTGCCGCGGGCCGGGGTGGTGGGCGGGTGGGGCGTCTCGCTCATGCGTCGTCCCTCCTCGGGGCGCGGAGGGTGGGGGCGGCGAGTACGAGCGCGACCAGCAGCACGACGCCCTGCACGAGCAGCAGGCCGATGCGCAGCCACGACGGGTCGCCGTCGAGGAGCGAGGCGTCGAGCTCGCGGTCGACCTCCCAGGCGCGGCTGCCCGGTTGCGAGCTGGCCTGCACGAGCCCGGACGCGGCGTCGAGGGTCGAGGAGACCGAGCCGTCGGCAGGGTCGGGCAGCAGCACGTAGGCGATGCCGAGACCGGCGAGGGCGTCGATCGTGTCGGGCGTCGGGCGCGAGAGCAGCTCGGTGATGGTGGCGGTGACGCCGGGGTCGGCGTCGGTCACGCTGACGACCTCGTCCTCGCCGACGGTGCGCCCGTCGCCGCGGCGCACGGTGTAGCGGAAGCCGTCGTCGACGGTGCCGCGGACGACGAGCACGCCGTACTCGGCGCCCGACTCGGAGCGCTGCAGCATGTAGGCGGGCACCTCGGCGTCGTCGGCCGAGGTCAGCCGGTCGTCGCCGGTGGCCCACCACACCGCGCCGGCCACGGGTACGACGAGCGCACCGACCGCGACGACGGCGGCCACGACCCGCACGGGCGGGGCCACCCGGGCTCGGACGACGCCCTGGCCGCCGAGCACGACGGCGGTCACCAGCGCGGCCTGGACGACGAGCAGCGGTGCGCCGAGCCCGGCCGGGGCGTCGGTGGCGGGCAGGGTGAGGGTGAGCTGCGAGAGCACCGCGGCGACCGCCGTCGCCGCCGCGACGACGAGCCAGCACAGGGTGACCGGGATGCGGGTGGCGCGCGGCAGCAGGGCCAGGACGGCGAGCACGACCAGCACGACGCCGGCCCACGCGGGTGCGGCCGGGGCGTCGGCGCCCAGGCGGCCGATCAGCACGTCGAACGGACCGAGGTCGGCCGAGGGCACCCGACCCGACTCGAGCAGCAGCATGTCGGCGTGCCCGCCGACGAGCGCGGGGACCCACCAGGGCGCGGTCAGCACCAGGGGGACGGCGAGCGCGAGGCCCGGCGGGCCCCACACGGTGCGGGAGAGCACGGCGCCCCGGGCCACGGCGGCGCCGGCGCCCAGCACGAGCAGCGCGAGCACCACGGCGACGAGCCAGGCGACCGGGGCGAACGCGGTCGCGAGCGCGAGCAGGAGGCCGACGCGCCACGCGGCGCGGCGGCGCCGGTCGGGCTCGGGGTCGGCGAAGCCGAGGGCGGCGTGGGCGAGCCACGGCAGCAGGGCCCCGGCGACGACCAGGCCGAGCCGGCCGTCGCCCCAGGCCCCGGCTGCGACGGGCGCGAGGGCGTAGGTGGTCGCCCCGCCGACCAGCAGGAGCCGCGGGGCACCGAGTGGGCTGACGAGCCGGCCGGCCACCCGCAGGAACCGGAACGCGCCCCAGAGCGCGACGGGCGCGGCGAGCACGAGCAGCAGGCCGATCGTCGCGGTGGGACCGACGATGCTGGCGATGGGCGCGAGCACGGCGACGTAGGGCGGCGCCGGGACGTCGGTGCCGAACGCGAGCGGGTGCCAGGTGTCGAGGTGCAGCGACCACCAGTCGCCCGCCGTGTCGGGGGCCGGCGAGAGACCTCCGCCGGAGACCTGGCCGAAGGCGGTGCGCGCCGCCACGAGCATCGCGACGACGATCACCGTCGTCAGCAGCACGACCGGGTTGGTGACGAAGCGGGCCACGGCGCCGGTGTCGGCGAGGCCGCTCTCGTCGTCGTCCTCGCGGGCGGCCCGCTCGGCGCGGAGGCGCGCGGCGGCCTGCGACGACGGGTCGAGCTCGGCCTGGGCCTCGCGACGGCGCTCGGCGACGTCGGCCGCCTGGCTGGTGAGCGCCGAGACAACGTCGCCGACGACGTCGAGGCCGTGGCGGTAGGGCAACCACGGCGGGGCGAGCAGCCGCCTGACCCGTGCGCCGTCGGGAGCCCGGCCCAGCGCCGCGAGCCGCTCACGTCGTTCGCGGCGCCCGGCCCGCACGGCACCGGGTCGGAAGACGACCGTGACGAGGGCGGCGAGGTCGTCGAGCGCCTCGCCGGGCGAGCGGAGCAGCAGGAAGCCGACCATCCGCACGAGCGTGCCGAGCGTGAGCCGCAGCACCCGCCAGGGCAACGTGGCGGCGCGGCCGTTGACCAGCAGCGTGTAGAGCGCCGCGCGCCGCTCCTGGTAGTGGGTGTGGCGGCCGGTCAGCGCGGTGCGCCGGGTGCCGCGGTGGGCGGCCTCGGCGTGGAACACGACGGCCCGCGGCACGACGAGGGTGGTGTGGCCCGCCGACGCCGCGCGCCAGCCGAGGTCGACGTCGTTGCCGAACATCGGCAACCGGACGTCGAACCCGCCGAGGTCCTCGAGCACCCGGCGGCGCACGAGCAGCCCGGCCGAGCTGACCGCGAGCACCTCGCGCTCGTCGTCGTGCTGGCCCTGGTCGTACTCGCCACGCTCGAGGCCGGTCTCGCGTCGTCCGGTGCCGGAGATGGTGGCGCCGACCTCGACGAGTCGGCGCAGCGAGGGCCACTCGCGCACCTTGGGGCCGAGCAGGTCGACGTCGGGACGACGGGCCGCGGCCTCGAGCAGTGCGGCGAGCGCGCCGGGCGCGGGGCGGGCGTCGTCGTGCAGGACCCACACCCACTCGGCGGCGGGGACGGTCTCGGCGATGCGCCGCAGCCCGAGCGCGACGGCCTGCGGGAACGACTCGCCCGACGTGGCCTCGACGACGTCGTGGCCCGCAGCCGCGAGGAGGTCGCGGCTCTCGTCGCGGCTGCCGGTGTCGACGGCCACGACCCGGCTGACCAGCGCGCCCTGCTCGGCGATGCCCTCGACGACGCCGGGCAGCCAGCGGGCGCCGTCGTGGCTGACGAGCAGCACGACGACCTCGGGGGTCCCGACCGGAGCAGACACGATCGACGACAGTACTGGTGGTGGGGCGGGCCCAAAAACCACGAGGGCCCCGACCGGCGCTGGTCGGGGCTCCCTCGTGTGGTGCCGGGTCGTGGGGGCGGTGGTGGACCGGTCCCTACACGACCTTCTTCTTCAGCTTGCGTCGCTCCCGCTCGGACAGCCCGCCCCAGATGCCGAAGCGCTCGTCGTTCATGAGCGCCGACTCGAGGCAGTCGTCACGTACCTCGCACGTGAGGCAGACCTTCTTGGCCTCGCGCGTCGAGCCGCCCTTCTCGGGGAAGAACGCCTCGGGATCGGTCTGCGCGCACAGGGCGCGCTCCTGCCATCCTGCTTCGTCTCCTGCTGGTTCCAGGAGGAACAGCTCTCTCATGGTTGTCGCCTCTCGACCCTCATCGTCCCCCGAACAACATTGAAGGAATTACATGCCTGTCATACCGGGAAGTCAAGCGGAACAGTGATATACGCACCCGGCCAGACCCCTGGGGCTGGACCGGTGGCCCGGCCCGACGGGGCACGCGGCACAGTAGAGGTCATGTCGGAGCGGTCCATCTCACGTGTCACGGTGCTCTCGGGAGGCATGGGCGGAGCCCGGTTCCTGCAAGGTCTGCTGCACGGGATCGCGGCCGGCACCCTGCCCGGCGTCGCCGCCGACGCCGAGGTCACCGTCGTCGCGAACACCGCCGACGACCTGTGGATGCACGGGCTGAAGATCTGCCCCGACCTCGACACTGTGATGTACACCCTCGGCGACGGCATCGACCTCGACCGCGGCTGGGGACGCCGCGACGAGTCGTGGCGCGTCAAGGACGAGCTGGCCGCATACGGCGTCGAGCCCACGTGGTTCGGCCTCGGCGACCGCGACATCGCCACCCACCTCGTCCGCACTCAGATGCTCGACGCCGGCTACCCGCTCTCCGAGGTCACCCGGGCGCTGTGCAACCGCTGGCAGCCCGGCGTCCGGCTGCTGCCGATGACCGACGACCGGGTCGAGACCCACGTGGCCGTCGCCGACGACACCACCCCGAGCGGACGCGGCGTCGTGCACTTCCAGGAGTACTGGGTGCGCCTGCGCGCCGAGGTGCCCGCCGAGACCGTCGTGGTCGTCGGGCTCGACGACAGCTCCCCCGCCCCCGGGGTGGTCGAGGCGATCACCGACGCCGACCTCGTCGTCCTGCCGCCCTCCAACCCCGTCGTCTCGGTCGGCACCATCCTCGGCGTCCCGGGCATCCGTGAGGCCGTCCGGGCCACGAGCGCCCCCGTGGTCGGCCTGTCGCCGATCATCGGCGGCAACCACGTGCGCGGCATGGCCCACCAGATGCTCACCTCGATCGGCGTCGAGGTCGGCGCCGGAGCCGTCGGGCTGCACTACGGCTCGCGCACCGCCTCCGAGACCGGCGTGCTCGACGGCTGGCTCGTCGACGAGCAGGACGCCGACCAGGTGGCCCGCGTGCAGGCCGGCGGGCTGCCGTGCGCCGCCGTCCCGCTGCTGATGACCGACGTCGGCGCCACCGCCGCGATGGTGGCCGCGGCGGTCGAGCTGGTCGGCCGGGGCCCCGCGTGACGGTCTCCGCGACCGCCCCCGACGGAGTCCCCGAGGTCACCGAGGGCGCCGACCTCGCCGAGCTGCTGCTCACCGCCCTCACCGCCCTCGACGCCGACGCTCTGGGCGACGGTGACGTCGCCGTCGTCACCAGCAAGGTGGTCAGCAAGGCCGAGGGCCGGGTCGTGACCGGCAGTCGCGACGAGCACCTGGCCGCCGAGACGGCGCGGGTCGTCGCCCGGCGCGGCCCGACCACGATCGTGCGCACCCACCACGGCCTCACCCTCGCCGCCGCCGGCATCGACAACTCCAACGTCGAGCTCGGCTCCGCGGTGCTCCTCCCCCTCGACCCCGACGCCTCGGCGCGCCGGCTGCGCGTCGCGCTGCTCGAGCGCACCGGGCGCAACGTCGGCGTCGTCGTCACCGACACCGCCGGGCGGGCCTGGCGCGAGGGGCAGACCGACATCGCCATCGGCGCCGCCGGGCTGGTGGTCGCCGAGAGCTTCGCGGGCCGGGTCGACGCCCACGGCAACGAGCTCGCCGTCACGGCGCCGGCCGTCGCCGACGAGATCGCCGGCCTCGCCGAGCTCGCCCAGGGCAAGCTCGGCGGACGCCCGTTCGCCGTCGTCCGTGGCCGGGCCGACCTCGTGCTGCCCGCCGGCGAGCACGGTGCCGGCGCCGGCTCGCTGGTGCGTGCCGAGGGCGCCGACCTGTTCGGCTACGGCGCCCGCGAGGCCGTCGTCCGGGCGCTCCGCGGCGAGCCCGACGACGTCGCGCCGTTCGGCGCCGCCGTCGAGGCCGACGAGCTCGTCGGCCTGCTGCACGCGGTGCTCGGCGTGGTGGCCACGACCGACCGTCACGTGGTCGAGGTCCCGCGCGGGGCGGGCGAGCGGGCCGTCGTCCTGGCCTTCGCGCACGGGTGGCTGCCCGTCGCCGGGCACGACGACGACGCCGATCTGCGTTTTGCCAGGTCGACTCCGTAGACTCTCCGGGTTCCCCGAACCCGGAAGAGGTATGCCGAGCGTGGCCAAGCCGTCGAAGCTCTCGAAGACCGCCAAGACCGACCGTCAGCGGCTGATCGACGAGACCCTCAAGAAGCAGCGCACCGGTGAGAAGCGACGCGGCAACGCGATCGTCGCCGGCGCCGTGCTCATCGCCCTGGTCATCATCGGCGTCGCCGCCGGTCCCGTCGTCTTCGAGCGGTTCCGGGTCTCGGCCTACGCCGACACCCCGGTCAACGAGATCGGCGCCGGTCCCGACGTGTGCCAGGACGTGATCGAGAAGGAGGGCACCGACGTCGGCAACCACGTCGACCAGCCCCAGACGGTCACCTACGACACCGCCCCGCCGGCCTTCGGCGCCCACTGGAACGTCGCCGGCGTCGCCCCGGCCGCCTACAGCGAGAAGTTCTACGAGGCCGACGACCGCCCGCCGCTCGAGGCGCTCGTGCACAACCTCGAGCACGGCTACACGATCATGTGGTACGACCAGACCATCGCCGACAGCGCCGGCGAGCTCGCCAAGATCAAGGCCATCGCGACCAAGTTCAAGGAGTCGGGCGACGAGCGGAACTTCCGCAACAAGTTCATCGCCGCGCCCTGGACCTCCGACGACGAGGACGGCGCGAAGTTCCCCGACGACCAGCACGTCGCCTTCACGCACTGGAAGGGCGACACCACCAACTCCACCGGTGTGTGGCAGTACTGCAGCGAGGTCTCCGGGCAGGCCCTGGTCGACTTCATGGACACCTACCCCTACACCGACGCCCCCGAGGCGACGATTCCCTGATCGGTCCCTGATCGGTGCACCGTGGCGCCGGGCTCCCCTCGCGGGGGCCCGGCGCGCGTGCTTGTCGGGCTCGGCGCTAGGTGAGCTCGCCCCGGCCGCTGTCCTTGAGGGCGTTCACGACCGCCTTGACGTCCTGTGCCCGGGCCCGGGTGGTGACCAGGAGCGCGTCGGGGGTGTCGACGACGACCACGTCGTCGAGGCCGATGACGGCCACGACCTTGCCGCCGGCGGGGACGACGAGCCCGGTGGCCTGGGCGGCGTGCACCAGCGCGGCCTCGCCGAGCACCGTGACCTCGGCGCGGTCGGCGTCCTCGAGCAGGCCGGCGAGGGAGTCAAAGTCGCCGATGTCGTCCCAGCCGAACGCGGCCGGGACGACGACCACGCGACCGGCGGCCGCGGCGGGCTCGGCGACGGCGTGGTCGAGGGCGACCTTGGGCAGCGCGGGCCACGCCGCCTCGAGCGTCGTCGGATCAGCGGCGATCGCACGCAGGGCGGCGGCGAACGCCGGGTCGTCGGCGGCGAGCAGGTCGAGCAGCACGCCCGGGCGCACGACGAACATGCCGGCGTTCCACCGGTAGCGGCCGGTGGCCAGGTAGCCCTCCGCGACGCTGACCGACGGCTTCTCGACGAACGACTCGACGGCGTGGACGCCGGCGTGCCCCCCGAGGTCGCCGCCGAGGTGGATGTAGCCGAACGCCGACGACGGGAACGTCGGCTCGATGCCGATCGTGACGAGCCAGCCGTCGCGCGCGGCCGCGACCGCCGTCCGCACGGATCCGCCGAAGGCGGCCGGGTCGGTGATCACGTGGTCGGCGGCGAACGAGCCCATGACGGCGTCGGGGTCGCGGCGCTCGAGCAGCGCCGCGGCGAGACCGATCGCGGCCATCGAGTCGCGGGCGGAGGGCTCGGCCACGATCTCGTCGCGGTCGACCTCGGGCAGCTGGTCGGCGACGGCGTCGCGGTGGGCCTGGCCGGTCACGACCATGAACCGGTCGTCGACGAGCGGCGCCAGGCGGTCGTAGGTGCCCTGGAGGAGCGATCGTCCGGTGCCGGTGAGGTCGCGCAGGAACTTCGGTGACGTCGAGCGCGAGAGCGGCCACAGGCGCGTGCCGGCGCCCCCCGCGGGCACGACGGCCCAGAAGTTCTCGATGGGCGCGATCTCGTCCGTCATGGCGGCAACCGTAGGGCACGAGCCGCAGCCGGCACGGGGGTTCGCCAGACTGGTGCCGTGACCACCTTCACCGATGTCCTCGACGACCTGTTGCGCCGCGAGCCGGGCCGGCCGCTGGTCACCTTCTACGACGACGCGAGCGGCGAGCGCACCGAGCTGTCGGTGACCACCTACGCCAACTGGGTGGCCAAGACCGCGAGCCTGCTCGTCGACGAGCTCGACCTCGAGAAGGGCCAGACGATCCGGGTCGACCTGCCCACGCACTGGCTGGGGCCGGTGGTGCTCGGCGCCGCCTGGACGGCCGGCCTCGTCGTCACCGAGGACGACGCCCCCGACGCCGTCGTGTGCGGCCCGGCGTCGCTCGCGACCTGGGCCGGGCGCGCCGACGACCTCGTGGTGGTCGCCACCGCGCTGCACCCGATGGCCACGCGCTTCGCCGACGGCGTCCCGCCCGGCGTCCACGACCTCGGGGTCGAGGTGTGGTCGCAACCCGACGCGTTCACCGCCTGGGACCCGCCGACGGGCGCCGACGTCGCGCACGACCTCGACGGCTCCCCCATCACCCACGACGAGCTCTGGACGCCGGCACACGCGACGACCGCCGCCGGGACTCTCGTCACCGACGGCGGCCGTCTCCTGTCGGAGGTGAACCCGGCTTCCCCACCAGGTGTCGCCTCCTTCGTCGAACCGCTGCAGCGCGGCGGTTCCGTCGTCCTGGTCGTGCAGGCCGCGCGGGAGCGACTCGAGGCGATCTACGTCGCCGAGCGCGCCACCGCCCGCTTCCCTGCCTGAACGACCCGGGCGTCCGTGGGCTCCTGTCCGTGTGTCGGCGCTAGCCGATCAGGTCGAAGGAGTTGTAGCCGGTCCCGATCGAGACCGGTCGGCCGAACCCGGTCGCGGTGGCTGTGATGAGCAGCAGCTCACCGGTCGCCGTGCGCCGCACGAGCAGGTCGGTGTGGCCGTCACCGTTGACGTCGCTGACGCCCCGGATCTGGTCGTAGGGGGTGACGTCGAGGCTCAGCGTCCGCTTGCCGGTGAACCCGCCGGGCCCGTTGCCGGTGTAGAGGACGAGTCGGTTGCCGACCCGCATGAGGCTGTCGGGCGCGCCGTCGCCGTCCCAGAGCCCGCCGGCGATGTGGGCACTGGCGGTGATCCGGCTGTAGGCGACGTAGGAGGCGCCGAGCGTCGTGGCCCCGCGCCCGGGGTAGATCCGCATGGAGCTGCCGCGCGGCTGCCCCATGAGGTCGGGCTTCCCGTCGCCGGTCACGTCGCCGACCGCGGCCAGCAGCTCGACGTTGTTGAACCCCCGTCCGAGCAGGACCGCGGGCCCGAAGCGGCCGTTGCCGAGGCCCGGACGCATGGCGAGGACGCCGTCGGAGGTGCGACGGGTGATGATGTCGACCTTTCCGTCGCCGTTCCAGTCGCCCGCGTTCAGCAGGAGGTTCTGCGTCGAGAGGTTGAGGCCGGCCTTGATGGGCGTCCGCTTGCTCACCTTGCCCGCGGTGCGGTTCAGCGGGACGACGAACCCCTGCCCGTCGGTCCGGCGCCGCACCACGAGGTCGGGGACCGGGCCCGGCACCAGGCTCGTGCGCAGCTGACGCCCGGCGAAGCCGACCTGGGCACCGGCGGCGAGGGCGCGGATCTGGGGCAGCTTGGCGTAGAGGTACTTGCCCGGGCACGCCGTCGAGCCGGCGTCGCGGTGACCGTTGATGGCCTGGAAGTTCCGGCTGGTGACGAACTGGCGGGTCGAGGCGGCGTTGACGCCGTGCAGCGCGAGCTTCCACGCGAACAGGGCCCCGTAGGCCTGCACCATCGCCGAGGTCGGCTGTGCGGTCTCGAAGTTGCCGATGGCCGACATGGCGAACGAGTCGTCGTTGTAGCCCAGGGTGTGGGCGCCCACGACGGGCCGGTCGACACCGCCCGCGCGGCCCTCCCAGATGCGGCCGAACCGGTCGACGAGGTAGTTGTAGCCGACGTCGGACCAGCCGCGGGACTTGGTGTGGTAGGCGTAGATGCCGCGCAGGATCGCCGGCACGTCGGCGGCCTGGTAGTTGTTGGCGTTCACCGTGTGGTGCACGAACCCGGCGTGCACCTCGAAGTAGCGCAGCGAGCCCGGGTCGCGCAGACGCTCGTCGGCGCCCCACTGCGCCCGGGAGTAGATCGTCGGCTTCGGGGTCACCTTGGCGGCGAGCTCGATCTCGCCGTCGGAGGTCTCGACGCCGTTGGGGCTGTCGGCGGGGGTGTCGGCGGGGATGTCGCGGTCGGCCGCGCTGCCCAGCGAGGCGGTGTCGATGGCCGGCAGCTGCTTGGCGGTGGCGGTGGCGACGCCCGGGTCGATGACGGCGAGCTTGAGGTCGGCGGGGACGACCTTCTTGGTCACGACCTTGACCTGCACGTGGGCGACCGTGCCGACGAGCAGCTCGTCGGTGCCGGGACGGGCGCGACGCCCCTCCTTCGAGTCCGGGTCGGGGCCGTGCTCGTCGTGGTACTCCATCTTGGTCCACTTGGACCACCCACGTGCGTCCTGCGTACGCACCTTGACCTTGATCTGGTCGTCGGCGATCCGGGTCCCGTGCTGCCAGGTCAGGCCGACGGCGCCGTAGCCGGTCACCTTCTGCGGCGTGCTCACGATGCGCTGCGTGCCCGAGCGTCGTCCGACGGTGGCCTTGGCGACCGCGAGCCGGCCGGGCGCGACCCGGGCGCCGGCGGGCGCGGTCAGCGGCACCTCGCGGACGACGGGGTCGACCGGCGCGGTGGGCACCGCCACCGGCTTCTGCTGGACCGCCGAGTAGGCGGCCATCGACATCTGGGGCAGCTCGGCTGCTCCGGTGCCGGGGTCACCGTCGGCCCGCTCCGGGGCGGGGCCGAAGTCGATCGAGATGACGTTCGCGGCCGGCGTCAGGACGGCCAGGATCACGCCGAGCACCAGCAGCTGCTGGCAGGTCGTGACGAACCGGATCCGACTCGGGGAAGAGGCGTCACGGGTGTCGTCGGGCGTGCGGGGGCGACGGGGGAAGTACATGGGAAAGATCAGCTCCAGTGTGCGGGGGAAGAGTCACACGAGAAGCAACTTTCACATCCGTCACACGCCCTGGGAAGAGGATCTGAGTAACTACAATCCTGTAATTTCCAGCCGACACGCCGTGCATCTGTGGAGTTTTCTGGGGATATCCGGTGGAGAGCGCCCGGCGCCACGCATCCACCCCGCAGAGCTCCGGCGCGCTCCCCCGCGAGACCTGGGGACGTCCGTCGTCCACAGGGGCCGACGCGCCCCGGGACCGTCCTGGGCGTGCGGGCGGGGAGGCGTGCGGCGCCGTCCGATCAGATGTCGGCGCCGAGCTCGCTGTCGGTCAGCTCCTCGTCGGCGTCGTCGTCCTCGTAGTTGAGGAACTTGATGCCCTCGTCGACCGGGCCGTCGTAGACCAGCCGGCCGTCTTGGAGGACGAGCACCCGCGTGCACATCTTGCGCACCGAGCCGGCCGCGTGGGAGACGTAGAACAGGGTGCGACCGGAGTCGCGGATCTCGCGCATGCGCTTGAGGCACTTGCGCTTGAAGGGCTTGTCACCGACGGCCAGCACCTCGTCGGCGAGGAAGATGTCGGAGTCGACGTGGATCGCGATCGCGAAGCCGAGGCGCGCGCTCTGCCCGGACGAGTAGTGCCCGACCTGGGTGTCGAGCTTGTCCTCGAGGCCGGAGAACTCCACGATCGAGTCGAACTTGCGCCTGGTCTCCTTCTCGCTCATGCCGAGGATCGCGGCGTTGAGGATCAGGTTGTCGCGTCCGCTGAGCTGCTGGTGGAAGCCGGCGCCGGTGGCGATGAGCCCGGCGATGGTGCCCCGCGTGAGGATGCTGCCCTCGTCGGGGCGCATGACCCCGTTGATCATCTTGAGCAGCGTGCTCTTGCCCGAGCCGTTGAGGCCCATCAGGCCGATGGACTCGCCCTGCTCGACGGTGAACGAGACGTCGTCGATCGCGCGGAACTCGTCGAGGGTCTTCTCACCGCGCAGCTTGGCGACGGTGATCTCCTTGATGGTGCGCTGGTAGCGCTTGGTGAACGTCTTCGTGGCGTGCTCGACGCGGATCGAGTCGACCATGCTCAGAGCCTCTCGGGGATCTTGTTCTCCAGCCGGCTGAAGACCAGCTGGCCGATGAGCAGCACGACGGCGCTCACCCCGAGCATGCCCAGGCCCCAGTAGAGGATGTGGTCGGGCATCACGATCTCGTTGCCGGTGTTGTTGTCGGCCCCGGTCCAGAAGGCCCGCTGGAAGAGGATGACGGCGTCGGCGATCGGGTTCCACAGGTAGTACTGGGCGAACCAGCCGAAGCGGTCCTGGACCATCTCGTAGCTGTAGATCATCGGGACGCCGAAGCGGATGACGTTGACGATGATGGTGATCGCACTGCCGACGTCGCGGAAGAACACGTTGGCGGCGCTGAACAGCAGGGCGAGCCCCGTGCCGAGCATCATGATCATCAGGACGGCGACGACGAAGCAGGCCATGCCGTACAGGTCGGGGCGCCAGCCGGAGACCAGGGTGGCGGCGAGCAGGATGAACAGCTGCGGCACCACGTGCCACAGCGAGACCAGCATGGTGGCCACCGGGAACATCTCCCGCGGCATCGCCATCTTCACCACGAGGCCCCGGTTGCGCACGATCGCGCGGACGCCGGCGTTGAGCGTCTCGGCGAAGAAGTGCACGATCACCAGCGCCGAGAAGATGTGGATGGCGAAGTTGGGGATGTCCGTGTGGAGCTGGAAGATCGCCCCCATGATGAAGTAGTAGATGAAGAACTGGCTGAGCGGGTTGATGTAGCTCCACAGCAGGCCCAGCACCGAGCCCTGGTAGCGCGCGATCACCTCGCGACGCACCAGGAGCTTGAGCAGGTAGCGCCGTCGGAACACGCCCGCGAGACCGTTGTCGGCCGACGGCGGCCGCAGCGGCGGCAGGTCGGCCTCGTCGACGGCGCCGACGGCGGTCGCCGGGTCGGCGACGTCAGTCATCGGTGCCCGCCTCGGGACCGGCGCCGGTCCAGGGCTCGAACGTCTGCTCCCACGCCTCGGGCGAGGTGATGTCGCCGAGCGCGGCGCGGTACTCCTCGGCGAGGCGCGGCCACTCGCGGCGCAGCTTCTCGTGGATCTCGACCGTGCGCTTGACGAGGTCGCGGAAGTGCGCGGGGTCGCGCTGGTAGAGCGCGGCCGACGTGCCGTCGTTCATCGACACGATCGCCGAGTCGTAGCGCCCGAGGCGGTACCACTTGGCGTCCATCGCCCGGACCTCGGCCTCGGGGTGCTGGCGCGAGAGCGGCCGGGGGGTCTTGAGCTGGCGCAGCGGCTGCAGGGCGGCACTGAGCAGCAGCTGACGGCGCTTGGGCACCTCGGTGCCGTCGCGGCCCTTGCGCGGCGGCTTCGTGCGCTTGACGGCGGGGAAGACGTCGGGGTCGGACTGCAGCTGGGCGTCGGTGAACTGCTTGCGGAAGGCGTTGACCTCGGGCAGCTTGGTGGGCAGGTCGGCGTGCAGCTGACCCGGGCCGGCGAGCACGTCGAGCAGCGCCTGGTGGCGGATCTCGACCGTGGAGTACTGCATCGCGACCAGGTGGGCGATCTGGTGGTTGCGGCTCTCGCGCACCATCCGACCGCCGTTGGGGTAGGGCGAGTGCAGGAGCGCGGCCACGAACCGGTTGCGCACGTGGAAGTAGGCCTGCCAGTCGAGCGCGTCGTTCTTGTCCGACCACGGGATGTGCCACACCGCGGCACCGGGGAACGTGACGGTCGGGTAGCCCGCGGCCTTGGCGCGCAGGCCGTACTCGGAGTCGTCCCACTTGATGAAGACCGGCAGCGACAGGCCGATGTCGTCGAGCACGACGCGCGGGATGAGGCACATGAACCAGCCGTTGAAGTCGACATCGACGCGCTGGTGCATCCACCGGGTGGAGCGCAGGTTGCGGGCCGCGAAGTCCCAGTCGGTGAAGACGTTGGGCGCCGACTGCCACCAGAAGCGCCACGGCTGCACGATCTCGCCGAAGCTGTGCATGCGCGAGCGGGAGTAGAGGTTGAACATGTGGCCGCCGACGATCGTGGGACGGCGGGCCAGGTCGCCGAAGGTGACGGCGCGGATGACGCCCTCGGGCTCGCAGACGACGTCGTCGTCCATCATGAGCGCGTAGGTGGCGGTGCCCTTGCGGACCGACTCGAGCTGGCCACGTGCGTAGCCGCCGGACCCGCCGAGGTTGCCCTGCACGAGCACGCGCAGCTTGTCGCCGAGCGACTTCTCGGCGTAGGGGAACTCCTCGGAGTCGGTGACGAGCTGCTTGCCCTGCTCCATGACGAAGACGGTGTCGAGGTAGGGACGCAACGCCTCGTCGTCGCCGATCTGACCGAGCAGCTTGGCGCAGAAGTCGGGGCGGTTCATGGTCGTGATGCAGACGTCGACGGTGCCGTGCTCGGCGCGGTCGGCCGGCACCTCGGCGCTCCACTCGGCGCCCTCGACGACGACGTCGCCGTCGCCGGCCACGACGTCGTACCAGTACCAGCCGCCGTCGACGAACGGCTTGAGGGAGAGGTCGAAGCTGAACGACTCGGCCTCGCCGGAGGCGGTGACGACCGAGTCGACGCGCTGGCTGTTGCCACGCGCCATCGACTTGTAGACGATCACCGTCGCGCCCGCGCCCCGCACCGTGACGACCAGGCGCACGTCGGACACCACGCTCCACCGGCGCCAGTAGGCGGCCGGGAAGGCGTTGAAGTAGGTGCCGAACGACAGCCGCTCGCCCGAGGCGACCCGCAGGGCGGTGCGCGACTCGATCTGGTCGAGGTGGATCGTCGCGCCGGTGGTGACACCCTTGCGCATGCCCGCGGCGTTGATCTCCTGGGCATTGCGGTTGCTGCCGATCTCGTACTTGTCGGCGTCGAGGACGGCGGCCTCGGGGTCGACGTAGAGCGGGAGGACGTCGAAGTCGCGGTCGACCGGCATGATCTGGCGCTGCAGCAGCCGCCGGACGTGCGCCGTCCCGCCGTCGGCGAGGGTCGCCGTGGTCGTCGTGGTCGTCGTGGTCGTCGTGGTCACTCGTCCACACCTCCGGAGGTGAGCGGCGCACCCTCGGCGAAGTGCGGGCGCAGCTTGTTGTCGTACATGGACAGGGCGGAGCCGATGGCCATGTGCATGTCGAGGTACTTGTAGGTGCCCAGTCTGCCGCCGAACAGCACCATCGGCTCCTTCTTGGCCAGCTCGCGGTACTTCAGGAGCTTGGCGCGGTCGTCGGCGGTGTTGATCGGGTAGTAGGGCTCGTCGCCCTCCTCGGCGAAGCGGGAGTACTCGTGGACGACGATCGTCTTGCCCGGCAGGTAGGTGCGCTCGGGGTGGAGGTGCTTGAACTCCAGCACCCGGGTGAACGGGACCTCCTGGTCGTTGGCGTTGACGACGCCGGTGCCCTGGTAGTCGTCGACGTCGACGGTCTCCTGCTCGAGGTCGACGGTGCGCCACGACAGGCGACCCTCGACGTTGTCGAAGTACTCGTCGACCGGGCCGGTGTAGACGATCGGGACCTTGCCCTTGTAGCGCTCGGCGACGCCGTTCGAGGGGTCGAGGAAGTCGGTGTCGAGCTGCACGGTGATGTTCGGGTGCGCGGCCATGCGCTCGAGCCAGGCGGTGTAGCCGTCGGTGGGCAGGCCCTCGTGGGTGTCGTTGAACCAGCCGTCGGCGAAGGTGTAGCGCACCGGGAGGCGGGTGATGATGTCGGCGCTCAGCTCGGTGGGGTCGGTCTGCCACTGCTTGGCGGTGTAGCCCTTGATGAACGCCTCGTAGAGCGGGCGGCCGATGAGGCTGATCGCCTTCTCCTCGAGGTTGGTCGCGCTCGCGGTGTCGAACTCGGCGGCCTGCTCGGCGATGAGCGCCCGGGCCTCGTCGGGGGTGTGGGCCTTGCCGAAGAACTGGTTGATCAGGCCGAGGTTCATCGGCAGCGAGTAGACCTGGCCCTGGTACTTGCCGAAGACGCGGTGGCGGTAGCTGGTGAACGTGGTGAAGCGGTTGACGTACTCCCAGACCCGCTCGTTGGAGGTGTGGAACAGGTGGGTGCCGTACTTGTGCACCTCGATGCCGGTCTCGGCGTCGAACTCCGAGTAGGCGTTGCCGCCGAGGTGGTAGCGACGCTCGAGCACGAGCACCTTCAGGCCGAGGTCGGCCGCGCACCGCTCGGCGATCGTGAGCCCGAAGAAGCCGGAGCCGACGACCACCAGGTCGGGCAGGTCCTGCTCAGGAGTCGGGTCGGTCGAACCGGGCGGCGTCGTTGCGTCTGGCACGATCGGCGAGTCTACGGAAGCCGCCCTCCCAGGCCCGAAACCTCAGGGCGTTTCGCCCGTCTCACCGCTCACGACGTGATCCGTTCCACATCGAGGCTCGGTCGTCACGGATACCGAGATTCTGTGCCCGCGACCTTAAACTGCGTGCTATGGAAGAGCCACGTCCGCACGCCGGCCTGCGCGGCGTCCTCGAGCGCAACTTCGGTTGGGCCTGGGCCGCCGGCCTCGCCATGGCCGTGGCGACCGTGGTCTTCGCCGCGGTGGCCGAGCTGCCGATCCGCGACCCCGACGCCTTCGTGCCGGGCTACATCCGCTTCCCGGCGATCGTGCTCGGGGCGGTCTCGCTCGACGTCGTCCCGCGCCTGGTGCGCCGCGTGTGGGTCGAGCGCACCGCCCTGAAGGCCACGTTCCTGGCCGTGATGCGCGAGCGGTGGCCGCGCTCGCAGTGGCTGTTCGCCCTCGGCGGCGTCGGCGCGTGGTACCTGACCTACGCGGCCTTCCGCAACATCAAGAGCTTCGTGCCGTTCGTCAACGGCCACGACTGGGACTCCGAGATGCGGGCCATCGACCGGGTGCTCTGGTTCGGTCACGACCCCGCCGTCGTGCTGCACAACGTCTTCGGCACCGGCTGGGCCTCGCACTTCTTCTCCGGCGTCTACTTCGTCTGGATCGCCCTGGTGCCGGTCAGCATCGCGATCGCCCTGGTCTGGACCCGCCACAGCACCGCCGGCTCGTGGTACGTCACCGCGGTCGCCTTCGACTGGGCGCTCGGCTGCACGGTCTACATGCTGCTGCCGACGGTCGGCCCGATCTACACCTCGGCCCAGCGCGAGCAGTTCGCCGACCTCGCGCCCACCTACAACACCCAGCTCGCCGACTCCATGTGGGACGACCGCGTGCAGGTGCTGGGTGACGTGTTCGGCTCGGGCACCATCCAGACGATCGCGGCGTTCCCGTCGCTGCACGTCGGCATCATGGTGACCATCTGCCTCATGGTCCAGTACGTCGGTCTGGCCCGCTGGATCCGCGTCCTGTCGTGGGTCTTCCTGGTCCTGACGATGTTCGCGACCCTCTACCTGGGCTGGCACTACTTCGTCGACGTCCTCGCCGGCTGCGCCCTCGGCTCGGTCACGGTGTGGGCGGCCGCGCTGGCCACCGGCAACCACGTGGGCCTGCGGCCCAAGCTCGCCGCCAAGCGCGACGAGCAGGTCAGCGTCGAGGTCTGACGACCGTTCCGGCTCGTCGCCGGAGCAGCCGGGTCACCGGCGCGGTGCAGCCTCCGGCGAGAGTCGCCTGAGCCTCCGTGCGTCGCGCACCGCGCGCACCACGTTGCGGGCCTCGGCGCGCCCGCCCCGCACCGGGCTCAGGACGACGACGGCGAGCGCGACGAGCCACGGCTTGAGCCGCACGAGCGGGTTGGCGCCGTAGCGGGCGTGCACGACGAACAGGTTGCGGTACATGTAGTACCCCTTCCACCCCGCGAGGTCGTGCTGCTGGTCGAAGTCGAGCTGGCGCACGAGCACGGCGTCGCGCACCGCCCAGATGCGGTAGCCGGCCCGCCGGGCGCGCAGGGCGTAGTCGACGTCGTCGTAGAAGATGAAGAAGGCCGGGTCGGGCAGCCCGATGCGGTCGACGACCTCGCGCCGCACCATGAACCCCTCGAACGCGACGTTCTCGACCTCGACGCGCTCGGGCATGGCCGAGCGGGTGCCGTAGGTCGTCTCGACCATCGCCGTCTTGGGCTTGACGGCGAGCGGGTTGGCGAGGTCGAAGCGGATGGCGGCCTTCTCGACGAGGCGACCGGTGAGGTCCTCGCGCACCGACGTCACGCAGGCCTCGTCCTGCGCCATCAGCACGGCCAGGCAGTCGGGGGCCGGGACGACGTCGTCGTCGATCAGCCAGGTGCGGTCGAGGCCGCGCTCGTGCGCCGTCCGGACGCCGGTGTGGAAGCCGCCCGCTCCCCCGGTGTTGTCCTGGTGGACGACGTGCAGCGCCAGCTCGGCGGGAGCGGCGGTGAGCACGTCGCGGGTGTGGTCGGTGCTCGCGTTGTCGACCACCACGACCAGGTCGGGGCGTCGCGTCTGGGCCGCGAGGCCGTCGAGCAGGCGGGCGAGCAGGTCGGCGCGGTTGTGGGTGACGACGACGACGGCGACGGTCTCGGTCTCTGTCTCTGTCTCGGTCATGGGCGCAGGTACCTCCGGTGCCCGGTGAAGTCGCCGCGCAGCCCGGCGAGCGCCGCCCGCGCGCTCAGGGGCACGCGGCGGGGCTGGCGCCGGGTGAACAGGTAGAACCAGACGGTCTTGACCCAGAACATCAGCACGTGCGGCCAGCCGCGGTAGGTGCGCAGGTTGACGGTGTTGTTGCGGGCCATGCAGTAGTGCTTGAGGTCGCTCGGCGTGTGGTTGTAGGTGGTGCGTCCACGCATCATCGGGGTGCCGAGGTCGTCGGTGGCCGGGTGCCGGAACCGGGCTGCGACCACCGTGGCGATGCGGGCGCCGTCGCGCTCGGCCCGCCACAGGTACTCGACGTCGTCGCCCCAGATGAAGAACTCGGCCCGCGGGACGCCGATGCGCTCGACGAGCTCGCGCGTGACCAGCACGCCGTTGAACGGGATGACCACGCCGCCGACGAGCCCGTCACGGGCGGCGCGCTCGACGTCGGCCATGCGGTGGACGACGGTCGTGCCGCCGGGCAGGCGGATCGGGAAGCACAGCCGGGCGGGGTCCTGCTCGGCGAGCACCGCCGGGCCCCAGAAGTCGAGCTCGCCGTCGTGCTCGAGGAGCCGGTCGAGGCAGTCGGGCTCGGGCAGGCCGTCGTCGTCCATGAGCCAGACGAGGTCGGCGCCGCGCTCGACCGCCCAGGCGAGCCCGTCGGCGAACCCGCCGGCACCGCCGGAGTTGGTCGCGAGCGTGCGGGCGACGACGCGCTCGTCGCCGAGCCGGGCGAGCCAGTCGCCGGTGCCGTCGGTGGAGGCGTTGTCGACGACGAGCACCTCGTGGAGGCCGTCGACCTCGCCGAGCCGGGCGAGGAGGCGCTCGAGGAGGGAGAGGCGGTTGAACGTCACCACGACCGCCGTCACCTTCCGCACGGTGCTCACCCTAGTGTTGAGGTGTGGCCGGCTTGGAGACGGATGACGTCAGCACCCTGCTGCGCGAGGTCGCGGCGGAGGTGATCACCCCCCGGTTCCGCTCGCTCGACGCCGACGAGATCGCCGAGAAGAACCCCGGCGACCTCGTGACGATCGCCGACCGCGAGGCGGAGGTGCTCATCACCGAGGCGCTGTCGGCGGCCTACCCCGACGCCGTGGTGCTCGGCGAGGAGGCCACGTCGGTCGACGCCTCGGTGCTCGACCGCTACGCCGACGCCGCGCACGCCTTCACCGTCGACCCGGTCGACGGCACCAAGAACTTCGTCCACGGCTCCCCCGACCACGCCGTCATGGCCGCCGAGCTGCGCGAGGGCGTCGTCGTCCGGTCGTGGATCTGGCAGCCGCAGCACGAGCGGATGTACGTCGCCGAGCTCGGCGCGGGTGCCTTCCGCAACGGCGAGCGGCTCACCCGGACGCCGGCCGGCGCGCCGTCCACCTGGCGCGGTGCGACCTCGCGGCGGCGCTGGCTCGGTCGCTCGCTGCCGGGCCACGCCCCGCTCGAGCTCACCTGGGTCTCGTGCGGCATCGACTACCCGCACCTCGTCGAGGGCGACGCCGACTACCTGCTCTACTCGCGCACCATGCCGTGGGACCACGCGCCCGGCCGGCTGCTGCTCACCGAGGCCGGCGGCGCGCTGCGGCTGCTCGACGCGCACGACTACGACCCGACGCGCATCCACGACGTCGGGCTGGTGGCCGCCGCCGACCGCGAGGTCGCCGACGCCGTCGTGGCCGACTGGGACCGTCTGGCCTGACGGCCCGCCGGGCGTCAGCAGGCGGTGGCGAGGTCCTCGGACTCGTTGGCGGCGTAGCCGTCCTTCATCGAGCCGACCGAGCCACCGGTCGTCGAGGTCGTCGAGGTCGGCGGGGCGTCGGTGCCCGTGTCGGCCTTGGCCTTCGAACCGGCCTCGGCCTTCTTCGTCGTCTGCGCGGGCTGCTTGCCCTCGGACTTGTCGATGGCGGCGCGGATCGTGCGGTGCACCAGCGCGATGTCGGGCTCGGCGGTGTTGATGAGCGGCGGCACGAGCGACACGGTGGCGACCTGCTGGCTCTTCGCCTTCATGCCGAGGTCGAGGAACGTGTCGACCTCGGAGGCCGGGATGCTGGTCTCGACCATGTCGGAGGTGGCCTTGGCGATGCCCTGGAAGTTCTTGACCGCCGAGGCCGGGCTGACCTGCTGCAGCATCGCGTTCATCACGCACTTCTGCCGGGCCATGCGCGAGTAGTCGTCGGAGCCGTAGCGCGCCCGGGCGTACCAGAGCGTCTCGAAGCCGTCGAGCTTGCGCGTGCCGGCCTCGATCGTGCCGGTGACCTCGTCGCCGGGCAGGCCGATCGGGATGTCGTCCTTGACGTCGAGGGTCACGCCGCCGACGGCGTCGACGAGCTCCTTGAAGCCCTCGAGGTTGACCATGGCCCAGTAGTTGATCTCCAGGCCGGTGATGCCCTCGACCGCCATCACGGTGGCGTCCATGCCGGGGTGGTCGCTGCCCTCGAACAGCGTGGGGTTGTCCTGGGCCCAGGTGCTGACACCGTTGAGCATGCAGTCGTCGCAGTCGAACCCGTCGGGGAACTGCTCGGCCATGATCGAGCCCTCGGCGAACGGGAAGTTCGCCATGTTGCGGGGCAGACCGATCAGCACGGTCTTGCCGGTCTGCTCGTCGATCGAGGCGACGGTGAGCGAGTCGGTGCGCAGGCCCCAGCGCCCGGCGCCGGAGTCGCCGCCGGCGAGCAGCACGTTGTAGCGACCGTGGGTGGCGTCGCTCGCGGCGCCGTCGCCGAACGTGGCGAGGATGAAGTCGCGCTGCACGGAGACGATGTGGGCGCTGAACAGCAGCACGCCGGCGACACCGAGCGCGAGCACGCCGTTGAGCCCGACGGCGACCCGCCGGTGGCCCATCGAGTAGCTGAGCGGCTGGCCGATGCGCCAGGCGTCGAAGAACAGCGCGGCCCAGCCGATCGCGGCACCGATGAGCGCGAGGTTGAGCCAGAACAGCAGCGTGGTGTTGACCGCGAGGCCGAGCGCGAGGCCGTGGTCGAGGGCGACCGCGACCACCATGACCGCCCCCAGGGCGAGGATGCCCAGGTAGGTACGGAACGCGACGAGGCCGACGCGGCGGTTGCCCGCGACGAGCTGGGCCGTGCCCGGGGCCACCAGGGTCATCGCCATCAGCGAGATCGCGCGGCGGAAGCGCACCTGCGCCGCCCGCTCGGCGACCGGGGTCGACGACCGGGCGGTGAGGGCCGCGGTGGTGGGTGGCTGGGACAGGCGGGACACGCCGGGCGTCAGGGAAGACATGGGAGACGAAACCTCTGCTGGGGAAGGAAGCAGAACTGCTGGTCAGTATCACCAGTCACAGGAGTCACAGCGGGGACGACACGCCTGCACGAACGAGGTCACTGCTCGACGCCGTGACCTCGCCACGGCCGGCGGACGCCGGTCCGGGCACCCCGGGCGTCACCGCGTCCCCGCTCCCCGACCACGGGTCGGCTAGCGTCTCGCGTCATGAGTGAACGCCCCGGCGACGGCGAGGAGCCCAGGTTCGGCTGGCTGTACGGACAGCAGCCGGACGACGCCCCCGAGGCGACGCGCCGCATCCCGGTCCAGCGGCGCACCGACCCGCCCCACCAGCAGCCGCCCCCGCCCCGGCGTCCGGAGAACGGCCCGCCGACCGAGCGGCTCGCCGTCCCCCCGCCGTACGGCCAGCCCGGCCAGGATCCGTCGTCCTACAGCACCGAGCCGATGCCGCCGGGGCGCCTCGCGCCGACCCCGGGTGGCCCCCCGCCCGGCGGGCCGCCGCCACGACGCGGTGGCGGAGGCGGTGGCTTCTGGGCCCGCCGGCTGCGCCGTCCGCGGTTCTACGTCCGCACGTTCCTCGTGCTCCTGCTCGCGTGGCTGCTGTTCACGGTCGCGGTGCCGTTCGTCACCTGGCGCAGCGCCGACCAGGTCGCCTTCGCGCCCGACGGCGACCGTCCCGCCGAGCAGGACGGCACGACGTACCTGCTCGTCGGCAGCGACTCGCGTCGCGACCTCACCGAGGCCGAGCGCAAGAAGCTGAGCACCGGCAACCCCCAGTCCGAGCTCACCGACACGATCATGCTGATGCACACCGGCGGCGGGCCGAGCGTGCTGCTCTCCATCCCCCGCGACACCCGCATCGACCGCGACTTCTTCTCCGGCAAGATCAACGGCGCCTACGCCCGCGGTGGCGCTCCCCTGCTCACCCGGG
Source organism: Nocardioides secundeburneus (assembly GCF_039939255.1). Taxonomy (NCBI): domain Bacteria; kingdom Bacillati; phylum Actinomycetota; class Actinomycetes; order Propionibacteriales; family Nocardioidaceae; genus Nocardioides; species Nocardioides secundeburneus. The sequence goes on along the minus strand of NZ_JBDUUE010000008.1, from coordinate 17,568 downwards.
TGATCGAGGCCGAGACCGGCATCCGGGTCGACAAGTACGTCGAGATCGGCCTCGGCGGTGTCGCCGACGTCGTCGACGCCGTCGGCGGCATCGAGGTGTGCCCCACCGAGCGGCTCAAGGACCCGTTGGCCGGGCTGAACATCAAGAAGGGCTGCCAGGAGATCGACGGCACCACCGCGCTGGCCTACTCGCGCTCGCGCAAGCAGTCGACGTTCGGCGACCTCGAGCGGGTGCGTCGCCAGCGCGAGGTGATCGGCGCGATCGGCGACAAGGTGCTCTCGCCGTGGTCGGTCCTCAACCCGTTCCGCTGGTGGGACCTCAACCACGCCGTGCCGTCGTTCTTCGCCTTCGGCGACGGCATGAGCGCGATCGACGCGGGCCGCTGGGCGCTGGCGATGAGCCGCACGGGCACGGGCGGCAACCGCACCTGCACGATGCCGGTCACCGACCTCAGCGCCACCACGTGGGACCGCGACCGCGCCGACCCGCTGTTCCAGGCGATCATCGACAACGACACCGACAAGATCACCAACGAGCAGTGCACGCCGAACGGGATCGTCGTCCCGCAGTGAGAACCGGCGCGCCATAGTGGGCGCATGGCCTACGAGACCCTCGACTGGGCGGTCGACGCCGACGGCGTCGCCACCCTCACCCTGAACCGGCCCGATGCGCTCAACGCCTTCGACCTGACCATGGCGCGCGAGCTGCACGAGGTGTTCACCACCGACGCCGCCGACGACGACGTCCGCGCCGTCGTCGTCACCGGGGCGGGCCGGGCGTTCTGCGCCGGGATGGACCTCTCGGCCGACGGCAACGTCTTCGGGCTCGACGAGTCGCTTGACGTCAGCCCCGAGACGCTGCGCGAGCGCTTCGACGACCCGGCCTACGCCGAGGGCGTGCGCGACACCGGCGGCAAGGTCACCCTCGCCATCCACGCCCTGCCCAAGCCGGTGATCGCGGCGATCAACGGCCCCGCGGTCGGGATCGGCGCCACGATGACCCTCGCGATGGACCTCCGCCTCGCCTCCACCCGGGCCCGCATCGGCTTCGTGTTCGGCCGCCTCGGCATCGTGCCCGAGGCCGCCTCGTCGTGGTTCCTGCCGCGCCTCGTCGGCGTGCAGCAGGCCCTGGAGTGGGTCTACGCCGCCGACATCCTCACCGCCGAGCAGGCCCACGCCGGCCGCCTCGTCCGCTCGGTCCACGAGCCCGACGACCTCCTCCCGGCCGCCCTCGACCTGGCCCGCTCGTTCGTCGTCGACCGCTCCCCGGTCGCCCTCGCCTTGGCCAAGCAGCTCGTCTACGGCGGCGCAGGTGCCGCCCACCCCCTCGAGTCCCACCTCGCCGACTCCGTCGCCATGTGGCACGCCTCGATCGGCGACGGTAAGGAGGGCGTCGCCGCCTTCCTCGACAAGCGCACGCCGACCTTCACCGGCAAGGCCTCCGAGGCCCCCCGCATCTTCCCCGGCTAGGTGGGTGGCGCCGCTGCCGCGGCGCCCGACTACGCGGCCAGGGAGACCCGGAGCTTGCGCAGGATCGAGGTCAGCAGCCTGGAGACCTGCTCCTGGCTGACGCCGACCTCGGCGCCGATCTGGGCCTGGGTGCGGTTGGCGAAGAAGCGCAGCTCGATGATGCGACGATCGCGCGGCGACAGGGCGTCCATGAGCGGCCGCAGCGCCAGGCGGGCCTCGGCGCTGGCGAACGACGGGTCGACGTCGCCCATGCGGTCGAGCGGGGAGTCGGTGACCTCCCCGTCGGGGCGGGGCGCGTCGAGGGAGACGGGGCTGAAGCACCCGTTGGCCGACAGTGCGTCGACCACGAGCGCGAGCGGGACGTCAAGGTGGACCGCGATCTCGGCCGGGCGCGGGCTGCGGCCCAGGCGCTGGGTGAGGTCGGCGTCGGCCTGGGTGACCCGGGCCTGCACCTCCTGCACCGAGCGCGGTGGTCGCACGGCCCAGCCGGCGTCGCGGAAGTAGCGGCGGATCTCGCCGCGGAGGGTGGGCACGGCGTAGCTGAGGAAGTCGTCGCCGACGACGGGGTCGAAACCCCGCACCGCCTTCACCAGGCCGAGGTATGCGACCTGGTCGATGTCCTCGGCCGGGATGCCGCGGCCGTGATAGCGCCGGGCGACCTCGGTGGCGACCACCATGTTCAACCGGATCGCCTCGTTCTCGTAGCGGGCCCGGGCTTCGCCCTGGCTCGCTCGTGCCCGAGCTAGTAGTGCTGCTGTCTCGACGCGACGACGCGCGTCCGTAACCGTGCGACTCGACCCCATGCGAGTTACCTTCCGGACCTGGACGGTTGAAGGGGGGACCGTCCTTTCCAGCATGGTGGCACCACTCGAAGGCCGGCACAACAGTCTCCTGGGAAACATGTGACTGATGTTGTCCGACGCCGGCGTGCTCGACGGCAGGCTGTGGTGGTCGCCGGGCGGGGGGATCCCGGCGACCACCGACGCCGTACCCGGCGGGCTCCGCGGTATGCCCCGACGGGTTCCACAGCGGGTGTCTCGGGGCCTGTTCCGCCGACTGCACGTACCGTGGTGGACGTGACGACGGACGACTGGCAGGACCCCGCTTCGGTCTCGTTGATGCTCGACGAGTGCGAGACCTGGGCGGTCGTCGGGCTGACGCCGAACACCGGGCGCACCGCGTGGTCGATCGCCCAGCTGCTGCAGCAACGCGGCAAGCGGATCGTGCCGATCAACCCCGGCGCCGACGAGGTCCTGGGCGAGACCGGGTACGCCACGCTGGCCGACGTGCCGTTCCCCGTCGACGTGGTCGACGTCTTCCGTCGCTCCGAGTTCGCGGGCGAGTTCGCCGACCAGGCGGTCGCGATCGGCGCCCGCGGCGTGTGGTTCCAGCTCGGCGTGGTCGACGAGGCCGCCTTCGAACGCACGCGTGCGGCCGGGGTCGCGATGGTGATGGACACCTGTCCCGCCATCGAATGGGGTCGGCCGTCCCGCTCGAGCGAGCGTCGCGAGTGAGCCTGCGGGCCCGCGGCGACGAGTCGAGGCGCGGTCGGCCTCCGAGGAGCCGGGGCTGATGCCCGACGACCTCGTCGTGACCTCCTCGGTCACGATCCCGGCGTCCGAGCTCGTGGAGCGGTTCTCGCGCTCGTCGGGTCCGGGCGGCCAGTCGGTCAACACCACCGACAGCCGCGTCGAGCTCGAGTACGACGTCCTCACCTCCTCGGCCCTGTCGCCGTCGCAACGCGCGCGCGTGGTGGGCCGCCTCGGCTCGCCGGTCCGCGTGGTGGCGACCGAGCACCGCTCGCAGCACCGCAACCGGGTCGCGGCCCGCGAGCGCCTGGCCCAACACCTGCGGGAGGCGCTCGCCCCGCCGCCGCCGACACGGCGTCCGACCAAACCGACGCGGGGCTCGCAGCGGCGTCGGGTCGAGGCGAAGAAGCAGCGCGGGCAGACCAAGTCGTTGCGAGGGCGCGTGCGGGACGACTGACGTCGTACCCGCGGTCAGCCGATCGGCACCTGAGGCCGATGCCCGGCCCCGTGGCGGATCCCTAGCGTCGTCGCCGTGACCACCCAGACCCTCGCCGAGCCCGCCGTGCTGCTCGCCGACCCCCGTGTCGCCGCCGTTCCCGTCGTCGACGACGGCGAGCCGCTGGTGCGGCTGCCGCGTCGACTCTCCCCCACCCGTGAGCCGGTCCGACGCACCCTCGCCGAGCGCCTCGAGGCCGCCGCACGCCGTCTCCCGGCCGGCATCGGCCTCCGGGTCGTCGAGGGCCACCGCTCGCTCGCCGACCAGGCCGCGATCGTCGCCGCCTACACGGCCGACCTGCAGGTTCTGCACCCCGAGGCCGACGCCGCCCGCCTCCGCGTGCTCTCCAGCCGGTTCGTGGCGCCGCTCGAGGTGGCTCCGCACGTGGCCGGCGCGGCCGTCGACCTGACGCTGGTCGACGCGTGCGGCGACGACCTCGACCTCGGCACCCCGATCGACGCGACACCCGAGCAGAGCGACGGCCGCTGCTGGACGGCGGCCGACGGCATCGGGCCCGACGCGCGCGCCCACCGTGACCTCATGGCGCACGCCCTCGGGGGCGCCGGGCTCGTCAACTACCCGAGCGAGTGGTGGCACTGGTCGTACGGCGACCGCTACTGGGCGCTGCTCACGGCGGCACCGCACGCGCTCTACGGCCCGGTGGCCCGGTGAGCGCGCCCACCCTCGCCTCCCGACCGGTCGCCGGACCACGGCTCGACGTCGACCACGCCGCGCTCGCGGCCAACACCCGCCTGTTCGCCGAGCGGACGCCGGGCGCGCTCATGGCCGTCGTCAAGGCCGACGGGTTCGGCCACGGGGCGGCGACGGTCGCGCGCGCCGCGCTGGCCCACGGCGCGTCGTGGCTCGGCGTGACCAGCATCGACGAGGCCCTCGCGCTGCGCGCCGAGGGCATCCGGGTGCCGGTGCTCAGCTGGCTCAACCCGGTCGACGCCGACTTCGTCTCCGCGGTCGGCTCGGGCGTCGACCTCGCCGTCCCGAGCCTGGCGCACCTCGAGGCCGTCACCCGGGCCGGGATCGGCGCCCGCGTGCACCTGCACCTCGACACCGGCATGGCGCGTGACGGCGCGTCCCCGCAGGAGTGGCCGGCCCTGTGCCGCGCCGCGCGACGGGCCGAGCGCTCGGGCGTGCTGCGTGTCGTCGGCGTGATGGGCCACCTCGGCTGCGCCGACGTGCCCGACGACCCGGCCAACGCGGCGGGCCGGCTGGTCTTCGAGTGGGGCGTCGCGACGGCACGCGCCGCCGGCCTGCGCCCGCAGCTGCGGCACCTCGCCGCGACCTCGGCGACCCTGACCGACGCGGCGTCCCTGCACACGATGAGCCGCGTCGGGGCCGGGCTGGTCGGCATCGACCCGAGCGGGACGACGGCGCTGGCGCCCGCGCTCACGCTCTCGGCGCCGGTCGTGGCGTGCCGACGGGTCCCGCGCGGCACGGAGGTCGGCTACGGCCACACCTGGCGGGCCCCGCACGACACGACGCTGGCGCTGCTGCCCCTCGGTTACGCCGACGGGCTCCCCCGTGTCACCAGCGGCCGGGCCGAGGTGTGGCTCGCCGGACGGCGCCGTCGGGTCGTCGGGCGCATCTCGATGGACCAGGTCGTCGTCGACCTCGACGGCGACGCCGTCGCGCCCGGCGAGCGCGCCGTCGTGTTCGGGCCGGGCCGGGGCGGCGAGCCGACGGTCGCCGAGTGGGCCGGGTGGGCCGACACGATCGAGCACGAGATCGTCACCGGCATCGGGGCGCGGGTGAGGCGGTCGTGACCACGTCCGCGCGGGACCCCCGGACCCGGGTCGCCGTCATCGGCGGCGGCGCGAGCTGCGAGCACGAGGTCTCGCTCGCCTCGGCGGCCGCGGTCGCCGCGGCGCTCGACCCCGAGCGCTACGACGTCGTCCGGCTGACCATCGACCCGCACGGCACCTGGTTCGACGGCGGCGATCGCCCGGTCGGGCTCACCGGCGCGGTGTGCCTGCTACGGCGCTGCGACGTCGTCCTGCCGGTCGTGCACGGACCGCACGGCGAGGACGGCACCCTGGCCGCGCTCTGCGAGCTCGCGGGCCTGCCCTACGTCGGGTCCGGCGTCGGAGCCGGCGCCCTGGCGATGGACAAGTGGGCGACGAAGCTGGTGGCCGAGGCCGTCGGCGTGTCGACCGCGCCCGGGGTGCTGCTGACCACCCGCGACCGCGCGGCCTACCGCTGGAGCCGCCCCATCGTCGTCAAGCCGGTCGCCTCGGGATCGAGCCACGGCGTCGCGCTCGTCGCCGACGCCGCCGATCTCGACGCGGCGCTCGACGCCGCCTTCGCGCTCGACTCGCGCGTGCTGGTCGAGGACGTCGTCGTCGGCCGCGAGATCGACGTCGCGATCCTCGGTCGTCCCGACGGCAGCCGGTTCGTCGCCCCCGCGCTCGAGATCGTCACCGACGGGTTGTTCGACTACGACGACAAGTACGGCGGGCAGGCCGACTTCCGCATCCCGGCCGATCTCCACGAGCCCGATCGCAAGGCCCTCGACGACGCCGCACTCGCCGTCTACGACGCTCTCGGCTGCGACGGGGTCGCGCGGGTCGACTTCTTCGTCACCGACGACGGCCCGGTGCTCAACGAGGTGAACACAATGCCCGGGTTCACCGAGCACTCGCAGGCCCCCAAGATGTTCGCCGCCGCTGGACTGCCGTACGCCGCGCTGCTCGACCTGCTGGTGCGCGACGCCCTCGAGGCCGCCGGCGGCGGGCGTGGTTCGATGACGGGGCCATGACGCCCCAGCCCACCGGACACCCTGCCGGTCAGCCCTCCGGCCGCGCCGCGGCGTGGGCCCGCGACTGGGTGCCCTCGGTCGCGCTCGGCCTGGTGGTCGTCGTCGTGGGCGCGCTCGAGGTCGACAACACCTCGTACTTCGTCGGCGAGTCGTCACCGCGCCGGCTGGCCGTGCTGGTCCTGGCGGCCGGTGTCGCCGTGACGCTCGCGCGACGCACGCCCGGGGCGGCGCTCGCCGTCTCGGTGGCGATCGGCGCCGTCCAGGTGGTCGCCGACGTCCAGATCATGCTGGTCGAGCTGGCGTTCTTCGTCGTCGTGTTCGCCGCCGCGCGCTGGGGCCACGTCGTCACGGTGGTCGCCGGGTTGCTCGCCGTGCCGGCGGCCGCGGCGATGGCGGTCTACCTGGTCGCGGCGCAGGAGTACATCCCGCTCCTGTCGCTGGTCGACCTGCAGACCCTGCTCGACACCGCCTACCGCTTCGGTGACACCTGGCGGGTCGGCGCCGGCGTCGTCACGATGCTGGTGCTCGCCGGTCCGTGGCTCGCCGGCCTCGCGTTCCGGTTCAGCGACCGGGCCCGGGAGTCGCGCCTGTCGGAGGTGCGCGCCGAGGCCGACGCCGAGCGCGCCCGCGTCGAGACTGAGCAGGCCCGCGAGATCGCCCGGCTGCGCGACGAGCAGGCGCGCCTGGCGCGCGACGTGCACGACGTCGTCGGGCACTCGCTCGCGGTGATCCTGGCCCAGGCCGAGTCGGCGCAGTACCTGCCGGACGACGACCCGGGGGCCCTGAAGCGGACGATGGCCACGATCGCGGGCTCCGCCCGGTCGTCGCTGCAGGACGTGCGGCAGGTGCTGTCCGCCCCCGACACCGGCGCCGTCGCCCAGGCGCGGCCCCTCGACGGACTGGTCGAGGGCGTGCGCGCCGGAGGCCACGAGGTCGTCGTCCGTGAGCTGGGCACGCCGCGTCCGCTGCCGCCCGACCTCGAGGTCACCGTCTACCGGGTTATGCAGGAGATGCTCACCAACGCCGTCAAGCACGGCGAGCGCGACGACCCGGTCTTCGTCGAGCGGCACTGGCCCGACGACTCGACGTCCGACGACCTGCGCGTCGAGGTGCGCAACACGGTCGCGGTCGACCCGTCCCGCGACACCGACTCGGGTGGTCAGGGCCTCGACGGCATGCGCCAGCGACTCGCGGCCGTCGGCGGCCGGCTCGACGTGCGACGTCGCGACGAGGCGGAGCGGGAGACGTTCACCGTCACCGCCTGGGTACCGTTGGGCCCGCGATGAACGAGACACCGGCCGACGCTGACATCCGGGTGCTGCTGGTCGACGACCAGGACCTCTTCCGCGAGGGGGTGCGCGTGATCGTCGACGCCCAGGAGGGCATGGGCGTCGTGGGCGCCGCCCGCGACGGCGTCGAGGCCGTGCGCCTGGTCGACGAGCTCGAGCCCGACGTGGTGCTCATGGACATCCGCATGCCCGAGATGGACGGCGTCGAGGCCACCCGCCAGATCTTCGCCCCCGACCGCGTCGCGCGGCGGCAGCGCGTCGTCCGCGTCGTCGTGCTGACGACGTTCAACCTCGACGACCGGGCGGCCACGGCGATCCGTCACGGGGCCAGCGGGTTCCTGCTCAAGGACACCACGCCGATCCAGCTGCGCGACGCCATCCGCACGGTGCACGCCGGCAACGCCGTGCTCGCACCGGGCGACCTCAACGCCCTCATGGCCGGCTCGTTCGTCGCGGCCAAGCCGGTGCCCGTGCCCTACCTCGAGCTGACCGACAAGGAGCGGGAGGTGTTCGCGGCCGTGGCACGGGGATTGTCGAACACCGAGATCGCCGGGCAGATCTTCGCCTCCGAGTCGACCGTGAAGACCCACGTCGGCGCGATCCTGCGCAAGCTGGCGCTGCGCGACCGCGTGCAGATCGTGGTGTTCGCGCACGAGCACGGGCTGGTCAGCTGACGGCGACGACCCGTCGGCGCGACCACGGTGCCTCGAACAACCAGGAGGCGCCGCCCCGCACCAGCATCCGGTGCAGCGCCAGGCACGCACCCACCACGAGCGCCGTCACGACGACGGGGTAGACGGCGGCGAGCGGCAGCGACCGCGCCGTCGCGCCGGTGATGAGTTCACCGGACACCGCGTGCGCCAGAGCCACGAGCGGCAGGTGCAGCACGTAGACCGGGAGCGTCTGCCGGCCGAGTGCGGCGAGCGGACTCCCCGCCCGGGTGCGCGCGACGGCGACGGCGACCGCGGCGCCGGCCGCGATGCCGAGCAGCCCCAGGGCCGGCCGGACGCCGAGCCACCCGTCGGCGCCGAGGGCCTGCCAGGCCGCCGCCGCGACCGCGAAGGCCCCGATCGCCGTCGCGGCGACGACGCGCCGGGTCGGCACGACCCACGCCCGCAGCCCTGCCGGCAGCGAGGTCAGGCGCGTGCCCAGCAGGAACCAGACCAGGTTGGTGAGCAGTCCGTAGCGGTTGCCGGGGGTCGGCACGAGACCGGCCGTCGCGACCGCGCTCAGGACCAGGGCGGCGGCCAGGGCGGCGTGGGGGACGTCGCGGGTGGCCCGGGCGACGGCGACGTACAACCCGAGCGCCAGCAGGTACCACAGGTTGCCGGGCGTGACGGTGAGCTGGACCAGCAGCCCCACGGGGTCGTCGGCCACCGCCGTGTCGAAGCCCGGCGTGAGCCGGAACAGCAGGGTGTGCAGCAGCGTCCAGACCACGAGCAGCCAGAGCATCGGCGCCACGCGGCGCCGCCACACCTCCGGCCACGACCGTTGGAGCAGGCGCGCCGAGAACAGCCCCGAGATGAGGAAGAACAACGGCATGCGCACCGGCAGCAGCACCTCGGACGCCGTCCCCCAGGCCCCGGTGACCGGGGCGCCGAGGTCCCAGTCGAGGGCGAGGTAGTCCTTGCGGGTCACGTGCCACAGCACCACCAGCACGATGCACGTGCCCTTGGCGACGTCGGCCCACTGCTGACGGGGAGCTCTGACCTCGTTCACGGCGACCAGCCTGTCGAGCACGGCCGCGCGACGGATCGGTCGCAGGTGCCGCAGCACTGCCCGGAGGTACCGGCGCGGTGCGTCGCGAGGACGAAACGAGACGGCCTGGTGTATAACTCTATATTGTTACTTGGCTTTATACCTTTGTCGCGCAGGAGGACCTCATGACCAGCACGCTCGAGCGCCCCGTCGACTCCGACGTGCAGGTGCACCAGCTCGGCGGCCGCATCGGCGCCCGGGTCGACGGCGTCCGCATCGCCGGCGACCTCGACGAGCTGACCGTCGCGGCCGTGCGCGAGGCCCTGCTGCGGCACAAGGTCGTCTTCTTCCGCGGCCAGCACCACCTCGACGACGACGACCACATCGCCTTCGCCGAGCGCTTCGGCCCGCTCACCACCGCGCACCCGACGGTCAACACCGGCTCGAGGCGCATCTTCAAGGTCACCGCCGACAAGGGCATGGCCGCCAACGCGTGGCACACCGACGTCACCTTCGTCGACCGCGTGCCTGCGATCAGCGTGCTGCGCGCCGTCCACCTGCCGCCCTACGGCGGCAACACGGTCTGGGCCAACGCCGTCGCCGCCTACGACGCGCTGCCGACGTCGCTGAAGGCCCTCGTCGACGACCTGTGGGCCGTGCACACCAACTCCTACGACTACGCCCGGCACGACCACGACGAGGAGTCCGAGGAGCCCGACGCCCACTACAGCCGCGCCGACTTCGCCTCGCAGGTCTTCGAGACCGAGCACCCCGTCGTCCGCGTGCATCCCGAGACCGGCGAGCGGGCGTTCGTGCTCGGCCACTTCGTCAAGACGTTCACCGGCCTCAACACCTCCGAGTCGCACGCGATCTTCAACGTCCTCCAGTCACGGATCACCAGGCTCGAGAACACCATCCGCTGGCAGTGGCAGCCCGGCGACGTCGCCATGTGGGACAACCGCGCCACCCAGCACTACGCGGTGGCCGACTTCGGCACCGAGTACCGCGAGATGCGCCGCATCACCGTCGCGGGCGACGTCCCGGTCTCGATCGACGGCCGCACCAGCCGGGTGATCAAGGGCGACGCCAGCGCCTACGCTCGCCTCGACCAGCTCATCACGTGAGCGAGCACGTCGAGACGGTCACCGAGGCCGTCGACGCCGCCGCCCGCGCCTTCCCCGACTGGGGCTCCCGGACGCCGGGCGAGCGCGCCGACGCCCTCATCGCCCTGGCCGACCTGGTGGCCGAGCACGCCGACGAGCTCGCCGTCCTCGACTCCGAGGACGTCGGCAAGCCGATCACCCACGCCCGCGAGGAGGTGCCGGGCGTCGTCGACAACCTGCGCTTCCTCGCCGGTGCGGCACGGGTGCCGACCGGCACGGCCGTCGGCACGTTCAGCGCCGGACGCCGCTCCGAGCTGCGCCGCGAGCCGCTCGGCGTGGTCGGCGTCGTCACCCCGTGGAACTACCCGCTGCTCGAGGCGGTCTGGAAGGTCGCGCCCGCCCTGGCCGCCGGCAACACCGTCGTGATCAAACCGTCCGAGCTCACGCCGCGCTCGACGCTGCGCCTGGCCGAGCTGGCCGCCAAGGTGCTGCCGGCCGGCGCGCTCGAGGTCGTCGTCGGCGGCCCCGACGTCGCCCAGACGCTCGTGCGTGACCGCCGGGTGGCCCTGGTCTCGCTCACCGGCTCGAGCAGGGCCGGCAGCGCCGTCGCCGCGACGGCCGCGGCCTCCCTGACCCGCGTGCACCTCGAGCTGGGCGGCAACGCCCCGGTCGTCGTCCTCGACGACGCCGACCTCGACACCGCCGTGGCCACGCTCGTGCCGGCCGGCTTCCTCAACGCCGGCCAGGACTGCACCGCCGCCTGCCGCCTGCTCGTCGCAGACACCGTGTACGACGAATTCGTCGAGCGCTACGTCGCGGCTGTCGGCGACCTGCGCCCGGGCGACCCTGCCGACGAGAGCACGACCCTGGGCCCGCTGGTCGGCGACGACCACGCCGACCGCGTGGCCGGCCTGGTAGAGCGCGCGCTCGCCGCCGGCGCCACGGCCCTCACCGGTGGAGGCCGTGACGGGCGGCACCACGAGCCGACGGTGCTGGTCGGCGTCGGGCAGCACGACGAGATCGTGCAGCAGGAGGTGTTCGGGCCGGTCGTGACCGTCCAGCGGGCGGCGTCGGACGACGACCTGCTCGCGCTGGCCAACGGCGTCGAGCAGGGGCTCGCGGCCAGCGTGTGGACGTCGAGCCTGGCCCGCGCCGAGCGGTTCTCGGCGGGCCTCGCCTTCGGCACGGTGTGGGTCAACGACCACCTGACGACGGTCTCGGAGATGCCGTTCGGCGGCTTCGGCGCCTCGGGCTACGGCGCGGAGCTCTCGACCCGCTCGATCGAGGACTACTCGCGCTTCAAGCACGTGCTGACGCGCGCCCCCTGACCCCGCGGATGCGCTCGGGCAGCCAGCCGACGGCACGCTCGAGCGGGCCGCGCCAGCCGACGGCGGCGAACACCGCGCCGATCGCGAGCACGACGAGCACATGGGTGCGATAGGTCGACGGGTCCTCCTCGGGCCAGACGTCGTCGGTGCGCATCACGACGTGCAGCGTGTAGAGGGTGAGCGTCATCGTGCCGGCGCCGAAGACGACCTGGACGGCGCGCTCGGCGTGCGTCGACAGGTCGCCGATCCAGCGCACCAGCAGCAGGCAGACGCCGATCACGAACGCGGCGCTGCCGGCGGTCTGGGCCAGGTCGAACGGCTGCGAGGAGTGCGGCTCGACGACGAGGAGCCACCGCCACCCGTCGTCGGGACCGGTGGGCACCTGGCCGTAGCGACCGTCGTCGAGCTCGAGGTCGGTGAACCGGCTCGCCGTCAGCATCCCCGAGACCCAGGTGGCCACGACGGCGACCGCGAGCCCGCCGACGGCGAGCCGGGCGGCGACGTAGGACGAGCGCAGGTCGAGACGCCCGATGGCCAGGCCCAGCAGCAGGTAGGTCAGCCACGGCACCGCCGGGTAGTAGCCGGTGAGGAGCAGCTCGGCCACGAGGTGGCCGGGGTGCTCGAGCTGGTCGGGCTGAGGGCTCTCGAACTGGCGCGGCGGCAGCTCCGGGACGACGAGTCGGCTCACCACCGGTGCGGCCACGGCCCACCCGACCGCGAGCGCGAGCAGCGGCCGCCAGGACAGGCCGAGGAACGGCAGACCGAGCACGAACAGGGCCGCGTAGTAGACCAGGATGATCGCGATCCCCGTCTCCAGCGTGCCGAGCCAGAGCCCGATCGCGCCGACCAGCACCGCCCGGACGGCGAGCGCCGCCGACACCCGCAGCCGGTCGCGGCCCCCGACCGGCGTCCGGCGTCCGGAGACCAACGCCATCGAGACGCCGGCGAGCACCGCGAAGAGCGCTGACGCGCGGCCGCTGAACAGCTCGTGGCTGAGCGTCGGGTCGCCGTCGGCCGTGCTCGCGTCGAGCACGTGCGTCGCCATCATGCCCAGCAGCGCCAGGCACCGGGCGACGTCGATCGCGACCAGGCGGCCGGTCGACGAGCTAGAACCCGAGGCGTCGCCCACGGTCGCCCCGCACGACGGCGCCCTTCTCCTGGGCCGACCTCTTCAGCTCGGCCTGGAAGTCGACCATGCGCCGGCGCAGGTCGGGGTCGGAGACGCCGAGGATGCGCGCGGCGAGCAGGCCGGCGTTGCGGGCGCCGCCGATGGCCACGGTGGCGACCGGCACGCCCGCGGGCATCTGCACGATCGAGAGCAGGGAGTCCATGCCGTCGAGCGTCTTGAGCGGCACCGGGACGCCGATCACCGGCAGCGGCGTGACGGCGGCGAGCATGCCGGGCAGGTGGGCCGCTCCCCCGGCGCCGGCGATGATCACCGAGAGACCGCGGTCGGCGGCGTCCTTGCCGTAGGCGAGCATCTCCTCGGGCATCCGGTGCGCCGAGACGACGTCAGCCTCGTGGGCGACGCCGAGCTCGTCGAGCGCGAGCGCGGCCTCCTTCATCACCGGCCAGTCGGAGTCGCTGCCCATCACGATGCCGACGGTCATGGTCGTGCTCATCCTCACTCGCTCTCGTTGCCGAGGTCGCCGCGGAACCACGCGGCGGCGTGCCGCGCGCGCTCCAGGCAGTCCTCGAGGTCGTCGCCGTAGGCGTTGACGTGGCCGACCTTGCGGCCGGGTCGGAGGTCCTTGCCGTAGAGGTGCACCCGCAGGTGCGGGTCGCGGGCCAGGGCGTGCGGGTAGCCGTCGAACAGCCGGCCGACCTGGTCGTCGGGGCCGCCGAGGATGTTGACCATGACGGTCCACGGCTGGCGCGCCGACGGCGAGCCGAGCGGCAGGTCGAGCACCGCGCGCAGGTGGTTCTCGAACTGCGAGGTGACCGCGCCGTCCTGGGTCCAGTGGCCGGTGTTGTGCGGGCGCATCGCGAGCTCGTTGACCAGGATGCGGCCGTCGCGGGTCTCGAACAGCTCGACGGCGAGCATGCCGACGACGTCGAGCTCGCCGGCGATGGTGAGCGCGAGCTGCTGGGCCTGGGTGGCGAGGTCGGGGTCGAGGTCGGGCGCCGGGGCGATCACCTCGTGGCAGATGCCGTCGAGCTGCGTGGAGGCGACGACGGGGTAGGCGGCCGCCTGGCCGCTGGGCGAGCGGACGACCTGCGCCGAGAGCTCGCGGCGAAAGTCGACGGTCTCCTCGGCCAGCAGCCGGACGCCGGTCTCGGCGGCGACGCGGAGCGGCTCGGCGACGTCGTCGGGGGTGCGGACGAACCAGACGCCCTTGCCGTCGTAGCCGCCGCGGGTCGTCTTGAGCACGCACGGCAGCCCGAACGCCTCGACGTCGGCGAGGCTCGCGACGATGGCGTTGCGCGGGCACGGCGCGCCGAGCTCGGCGAGCCGCTCGCGCATGACGCCCTTGTCCTGGGCGTGCACGAGGGCACCGGGGCCGGGCCGCACGGCGACGCCGTCGGTCTCGAGCGCGCGCAGGTGGTCGGTGGGCACGTGCTCGTGGTCGAAGGTGACGACGGACGCGCCCGCCGTCACGGCGCGCAGGTCGGCGAGGTCGGTGTGGTCGCCGACGAGCTGGTCGACGATGACCTGCGCCGCGGAGACCCCCTCGGCCTCGGCGAGCAGCCGCAGCGGGATGCCCATCGCGGCCGCGGGCTCGGCCATCATGCGAGCCAGCTGCCCGCCTCCGACGACGGCCACGAGTGGCGCTCTGCTCCCCTGGTCCGGCACCCGAGCAGCGTAGTGGGCCGGCGTCTAGCCCGCGCCGACGGGCGCCTGCGGCTCGAACCGCAGCCCCCGCCCGCGGAGGGTGGTGATCAGGTGCGGACGCCGGCTGTCGTCGTGCAGCTTGCGCCGGATCCAGCCGAGGTGCACGTCGATCGTCTTGGACGACGTCCAGAACGTCGTGTGCCACACGTCGCGCATCAGGTCGTCGCGACTGACGACCTCGCCGGCGTGCGAGATGAGGACGTGCAGGAGGTCGAACTCCTTGCGCGAGAACGCGACCTCCTCACCGTCGAGCCAGACCCGGCGCTCGACCGGGTCGAGGCGCACTCCCTGGACCTCGAACACGAGCCCAAGGTAGGAAGTCATCACCCCCGGCGCACCGGTTTCCGGCGAACTCCCGCACGGTGGTCCAGACCACAGGACCTCGCCCTGGCGACCGGGGAGGACGGGGCTCAGTGGCGGCGGACGGCGACGGGCTCGACGAGGCCGAAGCCGCGCACGGGGCGCTCGGGCAGGCGCCGGGTCTCGAACTGGTCGGCGGGCAGGAGTGCGGCCAGCGCCTGGTCGATGATGATCCGGTTGCGGCGCGCGACCGCCGTCAGGCGGGCGGCGAGGTTGACCGGCGGGCCGAAGACGTCGCCGAGACGCATGACGACCGAGCCGCTGGCCAGTCCGACGCGCACGTCGGGCATCCGGCTGTCGCGGCCGATGACGGTGATGATGCCCTCGGCGGTGTCGAAGGCCCGGATGGGGTCGTCGTTGACGAAGAGCACCGAGTCGCCGATCGACTTGATGACGCGGCCGCGCTGGGCGGCGACGACGTCGGCGCAACGCGACTCGAAGACCTCGACGAGGTCGCCGATGCGCTCGCGCGAGATCTCGTTGCTGAGCGCGGTGAAGCTGACGATGTCGGCGAAGCCGACGGTGAGCTGCGTGGTGTGCAGGTCGTCGGACTCGCCGAGGGCCACGATGCGCGACACCGCGGCGGCGAGGTGCCGGCGCCAGGCGTAGATCATCATCTCCTCGAAGCCGTCGCTGAGGTCGTCGAGCATCCGCATCGCGGTGGTCATGCGGCCGGCCGCTCGTCCCTCCGGGCCGGGCTCGGTCGCGACCTCGCGCTGCAGCTCCTCGACCCGGTGGACGAGCGCGGCGACCTCCCAGTCGGCGAGGCGGGCCATGGTCTGGCCGAGCGCCCGGGTGATCGTGACCGCGAGGTCGAAGTCGAGGAGCCCGCCCTCGATCGAGGCGACCAGGCTCTGGATCGCTGCGGCGTCGGAGGCCGTGTAGACCGCCGCGCCCTCGGCCTCGGGGAAGCCGAGCGCACGCCACAGCCGTCGCGCGTCACCGAGCGAGAGGCCGGCCTCGCGGGCGACCTGGGAGGCCGAGTACATCGGCTCCTCGCGCAGGATCGCCCGGACGATGTCGGCCGGGTCGCCCCAGGGCGCCTGCTCGGTCGGGTCCGGCGTCGGGGGCGTCTCGTCGGGCGGCAGGTCAGGCTTCGTCACGCCGTCCGGGCCCGGAGATGTCGTAGACGAGGTTGTGCAGCTGCAGCTTGGTCTGCTCGACGCGCGGGATGTCGTGGAGCACGACCTTGCCGTGGTCGGAGGCGTTGGTGATGATCAGCGTGCCGCAGCCGAAGGGGCGGTCGATGAGGTTCTTCTCGATCGAGATCTCGCTGATGCGGTGCAGCGGCACGTCGCTGCCGTTGCGGGTCAGGATGCCCCAGCGCGTGATCACCCGCCGGTCGGTGATCGCGTGCTCGCAGGTCAGCCAGGTCAGGAACGGGCGGCCGGCGAACCACAGGATGCCGACGAGCGCGACGCCCCAGACCACCCAGGCCAGCGTCTGATCGTCGAGCAGGGTCTGCCCGGCCACCCCGACGGCGAGGAACAGGATCGTCCAGAGCAGCGGCACGAACAGCGCCTTCGGGTGGGTGCGCATGCTGGAGACGACGTGCTCGCCGTCGTTGAGCAGCTTCTTCGAGATGGCCACGGGCAGATGATCGCACTAACGGCAGCGGTTGGGAGTGACCCGACCGGGCTACGGGTCCTGAACCGGTGTGGGCCGGCGTGGGCGCGTCAGGCCGTGCGGACGTGGACGACGTCGCCGGCCGCGACGGCCCGGCGCTCACCGTCGGTGCCGCCGACGGCGACCACCAGCTGGCCGGAGGCGTCGATCTCGACGGCGCGGCCCTCGAGCACGCTGCCGTCGGGCAGGTCGACCCGCACGTCGCGGCCCACGGTGACGCACGCGGCGGCGTAGGACTCGTGCAGCCGGACGCTGCTGGGCTCACCGCCCATCTCCCAGGCGTCGACCGCCTCGCGGATGGCGTTGAGCACCTCGACGAGCACGTCGGTGCGGTCGACAGTGCGGTCGAGCTCGATCTCGAGCGAGGTCGCCGTGTCGACCGGCAGCTCGTCGGCGGTGAGGCCGACGTTGATGCCGACGCCCACGATCGCCGCGGGACCCTGCGGCGTGTCGACGCGCTCGACGAGGATGCCGGCGACCTTCTTCTCCCCGACCAGCACGTCGTTGGGCCACTTGACGCCGGCGTCGAGACCGGCGGCGGTGATCGCCTTGTCGACGGCGTAGCCGGTGAGCAGCGGCAGCCACGGCCACAGCCGCGCCGGCACCTCGGGACGCAGCAGGATCGAGAAGGTGACCGCGGTGCCGGGCGGCGTCTCCCAGGTGCGGTCGAGCCGGCCGCGACCCGCCGTCTGGTGGTCGGCGACGACGACGAGACCGTCGCTCGCGCCGTCCTGGGCCCGGCGGGCGACCTCGACGTTGGTCGACTCGAGGGCGTCGACGACCTCCACGGTGAGGTCGGGCATCAGCTCGGGGTTGCCGTCGGCGAGACGGGACCGATCGAGAGGTGGGCGTACGGCCGAGTCCGGGGTCACGAGGTCTAGCCTGTCCTACCGACCAGCCAAGTCCAAGCACCCCCCGGTCGGTCCGGGAGTCGAGGAGTGACGTGAGCGCGCAGCCTGGTGAGGGCACCGAGGTCCCCGAGGTGGGGTCGGGGATCGATCTGCACACGACGGCAGGCAAGCTGGCCGATCTGGAGCGGCGTCTGGACGAGGCGGTCCACGCGGGCT
>NZ_JBDUUE010000007.1:0-420641 GCF_039939255.1 Nocardioides secundeburneus | reverse complement strand
ATCACCGGCCGCGACCGCACCCAGGCCCTCGAACGCTCACGGCGCGCACTCGACGAGTTCGTCGTCGACGGCATGCCGACCGTCATCCCGTTCCACCGGGTCGTGACCCGCGACCCCGCCTTCGTCGGCGACGGCACCTCCTTCACCGTCTACACCCAGTGGATCGAGACCGACTTCGACAACCAGATCACCCCCTACGCAGGCGAGACCGCCGAGGCAACCGAGACCGGCGAACGCCAGAACGTGGTCGTCGAGGTCGGCGGCAAACGCCTCGAGGTCACCCTCCCCGCCAGCCTCGCCGGGCTGTCGACCAGCCCCGCCGGCACCACGAAGAAGCCCAGGCGCGGCGCCGGCAAGAAGACCACCACCGCCACCTCCGGCGACGCCGTGACCTCACCCATGCAAGGCACCATCGTCAAGATCGTCGCCACCGACGGCGACCAGGTCACCGAGGGCGAGACCATCATCGTCATCGAAGCCATGAAGATGGAACAACCCCTCAAAGCCCACAAGAACGGCACCATCACCGGCCTCACCGCCCAAACCGGCGCCACCCTCACCAACGGCCAGACCATCTGCGAGATCAAGGACTGAGCCCTGACCGACGTCGTCCCCGAGACCGTCGAGGCGATCGCCGCCTCCCTGCGCCAGGACCCCGTGCTGGTGAGCACGATGATGGGCAACGGCGCCACGGCCGAGGTCGTCGCCGCGCTGCGCGAGAAGGCCGACGCCGCGCAGGTGCCGGTCTTCGTGGTCCTGACCCGCACCCCGCCCGCGTTCGCCGGTCGGTCGCAGGTCGACGAGGAGCTGGTCTCGCTCGTGCACGCCGAACTCGGGCTCGACGGCCTCTACTACGTGCACACCTCGCTCGGCGCCGGCCACTTCGAGGCCTACGGCGACCTCGACCCGTCCGTCGACAACGACGCCGCGCTGTACTCGCTCGCCCGCTACACCGCGGCCGACCAGGTCGACGCCGCCATCGCCGCGCAGTGGAGCACAGCTCGCGTCGTGGCCCCCACGGCCGAGGCCGGCATGGTGCTCGACGTGGCCGGGCTCCCGCCCGTCCCCGACTACCAGGAGCCGGTGCTCCCCGACGAGCAGGTCGAGCTCTACACGGGCTCGGCCTGGACCGAGGCCGGCTTCGTCTACGGCGGCCGAGGCGACGAGACCGAACCCCTCGCCCCCGGGCTCGGCGCCCTGCTCGGGGTCACCGTGGCGCTGTGCGCCGGGGTCCTCGCCTACCGGCTGCTGCGCACGGCGACCGGCCGCGGCGAGGAGCGGCGCGAGCGCGGCGCCGGCGCGGCGGCCGAGCTCGAGCGGGCCCGCGCGCTGGCCGCCGAGGCACTGGCCGAGCTGGAGTCCGACCTCGACTCCGACCGGGCCGCGGGGCCCGGGGTCGACCTCGAGCTGGCCCTGGGCAGTCGCGACGCCGCGCGCGACGTCCTCGACGACCGACGGGCCGGTCTGCTCGACCTGGTCGGCGCGGAGGTGCTCGCCCGGACCGGCCGCTCGGCCCTCGACCCGGGCCAGACCCTCTACCGGTGCTGCTTCGTCGACCCGCGCCACGGCCGCGGGCGGCACGAGGCCGAGGTCGGCGGTGGGCTCTCCGTACCGGTCTGCCGTCCGTGCCGGCGCCACCTCGAGCGCCACGAGACCCCGGTCGCCCTCGGCGACGGGCGGAGGGGACGGCCCTACTACGAGGGCGACTCCGTCTGGGCCCGCACCGGGTACGGGACCCTGACCGACACGCTCTGGTCCGACGTCGCCCGCGAGCGGGCCCGATGAGCCGCCGGGTGGCCCTCGGCCTGGTCCACCTCGTGGTGGCGCTCGTCGTCGGCGTCGGAGCGGGCGTGGGTGCGGTGGCCTGGCTCGACGAGCGCCGGTCGAGCGCGATCGCGGAGGAGGCCCGTGCCGTCGCCGACTTGGAGGCCGAGCTCGAACGGCGCTCCCGCCCAGGAGCCAACGACGTGCTCGACGCCGCGGTCGACGAGCTGCTGCGCGACGGGGTGCACGTCACCGCCGATGGACGGTCGATGCTGGGCACCGACGCCGAGGCCGAGGTGGAGGCGGCCTTCGCCGGGGCGCCAGTGCGGATGCTGGCCGTCGTGTGGGCGCAGGGCCAGTCCGTCGGGCTGTCGCGGGTCCAGCTCCACGACGCCCTCGAGCAGCGCGTGCGCGACCGGATCGGCGACGAGCGCGCCTGGTTGTTCGTCTGGGAGGGCCCGCAGGAGGGCACCGAGGTCATGCTGCCGGCCAGCGGCTACGTGACCGGCTTCAGCATCTCCGACTTCGCGGGCGATCCCGCGACCTTCCTCGTCGACGCCGCGCGCACCGTCACGACCGACGACTTCTACGAGGTCCGCGACGACGCCGACGACGACGAGTGGGGTGGTCGGGTCGGCGGCGGGCTCCTGGGGCTGCTGCTCGGTGGCGCGATCATCGCTGTCACCCTGGTGGCCGCCCGGATCGCCGCGGCCGCCCGGGGGCGTCGGCGGCTCCTGCCCGGCCGGTGGGGATGGGGCGCCGAGACGCCGACACCGACGAGGAGGAACAGCAAGCGATGAGCGGTGCCACCACGAGGCCCGGCGCGACCGGTGAGGCCAGTGACGTCGAGACGATCCTCCAGGCGATCCACGACGACCTCGCCGACGACGCGATCGCGATCGACCCCCGCCTGGCCGACCAGGTCTCGCCCGAGCAGCTCGCCACCATCACCGACCACCTCGACGACGCGCCGTCGCCGACCTTCGTCGTGCTCTACCCGCTCGATTCCGGTGATCCCTTCTCCGGCAACCCGCAGGACCTGCTCGTGCGTCTCGACGCGGCCCACCCGGAGCCGGGCACCTACTACGTGCTCGACGACGCCTACGGCTACAGCGGCCGGGTGCAGTTCGAGGGCCGGACGTTCGGCACCCCCGGCGCCAACGGCCGCGAGTTCAACGACGTGCTCATCACCATCCTCGACGAGCAGCCCGCCACGCTCGGCGAGGGCGTCGAGCGGTTGGCCGAGCTGACGACCTACTCGCCCAGGGACCTCGAGACCGCGAGCGACGCCGCCCGCGAGGCGCGGTGCGAGCGTGACCCGGACGTGTGCTCGTCCTCCGCCGAGGAGGGCCCGGGCGGCGGCACGACCGGCATCGTGGTGGCCCTGGTCGTGGCGGTCACCGTCCTGGCCGCCGTGGCGATGCTCCTCCGCGCCGTGCGCCGGGCCCGGGAGGCCGGCCCGCGGCGCGAGCGGGTGTTCAGCCTGCCGCCGTCGGCGATCGAGCGGATCCGCGAAGCGCACGACCGCCGGCTCGAGCAGCGAGCGCGCGACGAGATGCTCGCGCTCGGCGAGCTCATCGACGCGACCGAGATCGGCGCCCGGCACGACCGCGCCTCCTGGCAGGCCGCGCTCGACCACTACGACGCCGCCCGGTGGGCCCTGTCGCGCGACGAGGACCCCGACGTGCTCGACGTCGTCGGTGCGATCGTGCTGGCCGGGCGGGGCGCGGCCGCCCTGGCCGCCGCCGAGCGCGGCCGCACCTGGGAGCCACCGCTGAGCTGCTACCTCAACCCCCTGCACCAGGCACCCACCGGCCACCACCGGCTGACCGACGCCGACAGCGCCGGGCGACGCGTGCCGGTCTGTGCGCGGTGCCTGGCCGACCTGAAGGCGGGCCGGCTGCCCGACACGCTCGACGTCGCCGTCGACGGCAGGCCGGCCCACTACTTCGACGCGGCCGCCGAGCCCTGGGCGAGCACGGGCTACGGCGCCCTCGAGCGCGACCTCGTCACGGCCGTCCAGCGGACCCGGCGGTGAGCCGCCGATGAGCACGCACGTGCGCGCCCGGACCGGACGCAGCCAGGCGATCGTCGCCGGCGTGATCACCTCGGTGGTCGGCTTCACCTCGTCGTTCGCCGTCGTGCTGACGGGTCTGACGACGGTCGGGGCGTCAGCCGCCGAGGCGGCGTCCGGGTTGCTCGTCGTCACCGTGACGATGGGCCTCGGGTGCGCGCTGTTCTCGTGGTGCACGCGGATGCCCGTGACGATGGCGTGGTCGACGCCGGGGGCCGCGCTGCTGGCCGGGGCCACGGTGCCCGACGGCGGCTACGCCGACGCGGTGGGCGCGTTCCTCGTGGCCGGCCTGCTCTACGTGCTGACCGGGCTGGTGCGCCCGCTCGGCGAGTGGGTGCAGAAGATCCCGATGCCGCTCGCCAACGCGATGCTGGCCGGCGTGCTGCTGGTGCTGTGCGTCGAGCCGTTCCGCGCGCTCGCCGACGAGCCCGCGGCGATCGCGCCGGTGCTCGTCACCTGGCTGGTGCTCCTGCGGTTCGCCCGACGGTGGGCCGTGCCGGGGGCCTTCGGCGCCGCGGTCGTCGTCATCGTCGCCTCCGGCTCGCTCTCCGACGTCGCCGCGGGCGACCTGGTGCCCACCCTCGCCTGGACGACGCCGGCCTTCGACCCGCTCACGATCGTGGCGATCGGCGTCCCGCTCTACCTGGTCACGATGACCAGCCAGAACATCCCCGGCGTCGCGGTGCTGGCCTCGTTCGGCTACCGCGCGCCGCTGGCCCCCGCACTCGTCTACGCCGGCACCGCCACCGCGGTCACGTCACCGCTCGGTGGCTACTCGATCAACCTGGCCGCGATCTCGGCCGCGCTCGCCGCCGGGCCGACCGCGGGCGACGACCCGGAGGAGCGCTGGGTGGCCGGCGTCGCCACCGGCGTCACCGGCATGCTCCTGGGGCCGCTCGCCGCGCTCGTCACCACGGTCTCGGCCGCGGCGCCGGCCGGGGTGGTCGCCTCGGTGGCGGGCCTGGCGCTGCTCGGCACCTTCGCCTCGGCGGCGTCGTCCGCGCTCGGCGACGACGGCATGCGCGAGGCCGCGGCCGTGACGTTCGTCGTGGCGGCGTCGGGCGTCGCGATCGCCGGCATCGGCGCGGCGTTCTGGGCGCTGGCCGCGGGCGGGGTGTTCCTCGTCGTGGTGTCGTGGTCGCGCCGGGCGTGAGCGAGCGCCCGGAACAACCCGCACCCGGCCATGGTTACGGGTGCCCGTGAGTGCTCCCCACGTCACGCGGGCCAGCGTGGGCCTGCGCAGCGAGCGCGGCCCCGTGCTCCTGGCGGTGATGCTGAGCATCGGGCTGGTGGCGATCGACGCGACGATCCTGGCGACCGCGGTGCCGGCGGTGGTCGACGACCTCGGCGGGTTCACCTCGTTCCCGTGGCTGTTCTCGATCTACCTGCTCGCCCAGGCCGTGTCGGTGCCGATCTACGGCAAGGTCTCCGACCTCTACGGCCGCAAGCCGGTGATGCTGCTCGGCATCGGACTGTTCGTGGTGGGCTCCCTGCTGTGCGGGCTCGCCTGGAGCATGCCGTCGCTGATCGCCTTCCGGCTGGTGCAGGGCCTCGGTGCCGGTGCCGTGCAGCCGATGGGCATGACGATCGTCGGCGACATCTACTCGCTCGAGGAGCGGGCCACGGTGCAGGGCTACATCGCGAGCGTGTGGGCCCTGGCCTCCGTGATCGGACCGACGCTGGGCGGCGTTTTCGCCGACTACCTGTCGTGGCGCTGGATCTTCCTCGTCAACCTGCCGCTCGGCCTCGCCGCCGGTTGGGTCGTGTGGCGGCGCTTCGACGAGCGGGTCGAGCGTCGCGACCATGCCATCGACTACCTGGGGGCGGCGCTCCTGGCCGTCGGCGGGTCGCTGCTCCTGCTCGGGCTGCTCGAGGGCGGCGTGCACTGGTCGTGGACGTCGGCCACCGGCGTCGGCATCTTCGTCGCGGCCGGCCTGCTGCTCGTCGCGTTCGCCGCCGTCGAGTCCCGGGCCGCCGAGCCGGTGCTGCCGCCGTGGGTCTTCCGTCGGCGCGTGCTCAACGCCGCCAACTCCGGCGCCTTCGTCGTCGGCGTGCTGATGCTCGGGCTCACGTCCTACGTGCCGCTCTACGCGCAGGGCGTGCTCGGCCACGGCGCCCTCGTCGCCGGACTGGCGCTGGCGTCGATGACGATCGGCTGGCCGATCGCGGCCGCGACCAGCGGCCGGTTCTACCTGAGCATCGGCTTCCGCCGCACGGTGCTGATGGGTGCGCTGTTCGCCGTCGCGGGGGCGGCCCTGCTGCTGCTCGTCGACGCCGACAGCGCCCTGTGGCAGCTCGCGCTGCCGTGCTTCGTGATGGGCATCGGCTTCGGTTACGTCGCCAGCCCCGGCGTGATCGTCGCGCAGTCCTCGGTCGGGTGGGAGCAGCGGGGCGTGGCGACCGGCACGAACATGTTCGCCCGCTCGATCGGCAGCGCCGTCGGCGTCGCGGTCTTCGGCGCCATCGTCAACAGTCGCGTCGCCGACGGCGGAGCCGGGAGCACCGTCGCGCTCGAGCGCCTGTCGGCCGACGTCCTCGCGCCGGCGATCCACGCGGTCTTCGTGTGCTCGGCCGTCGTCGCCCTGGCGCTCCTGGTCTCGGGGCTGCTGATGCCCGGGCGGATCGAGCCGGCCGACGCCTCCGGCTGAGGCCGGTGGGTACGGTGGCGCCGTGACCGACTTCGAGCCCGACGCCATCGTCGTCGGGGCCGGGCTCGCCGGCCTCGTCGCCACCCACGAGCTGGCCCTGGCGGGCCGGTCGGTCCTGGTGCTCGACCAGGAGAACCGCGCCAACCTCGGCGGCCAGGCCTTCTGGTCCCTGGGCGGGCTGTTCTTCGTCGACTCCCCCGAGCAGCGCCGCATGGGCATCAAGGACACCCGCGAGCTCGCCTGGCAGGACTGGCAGGGCTCGGCCGCGTTCGGCGACACCGACGAGGACACGTGGGGCCGCCGCTGGGCCGAGGCCTACGTCGACTTCGCCACGCACGAGAAGCGCGACTACCTCCACGACCTGGGGCTACGCTCGGTGCCGATGGTCGGCTGGGCCGAGCGCGGCGCCGCCGACGCGCAGGGCCACGGCAACTCCGTGCCGCGCTTCCACCTCACGTGGGGCACCGGCCCCGAGGTCGTGCGGGTCTTCGCCGAGCCGGTCGCCGACGCCGAGCGGCGCGGCCTGGTGCGCTTCGCGTTCCGACACCGGGTCGACGGGCTCGTGGTCGAGGACGACGGCACGGTGGTCGGCGTCCGCGGCTCGGTGCTGGTGCCGAGCGACGAGCCGCGCGGCGTGGCGTCGTCCCGCGAGGTCGCCGGTCAGTTCGAGCTGCGCGCGCCGGCGGTCGTCGTCACCTCCGGCGGCATCGGCGGCAACCACGACCTGGTGCGCGAGACGTGGCCGGTCGAGCGCATGGGCCCGCCCCCGGAGCACCTGATCTCCGGCGTCCCCGCGCACGTCGACGGTCGCATGCTAGCCATCAGCGAGGCCGCCGGTGCCCGCGTCGTCAACCGCGACCGGATGTGGCACTACACCGAGGGCATCCACAACTGGGACTCCATCTGGCCGCGGCACGCGATCCGGATCATCCCGGGCCCGTCGTCGCTGTGGCTCGACGCGACCGGGCGCCGCCTGCCCGCCCCCAACTTCCCCGGGTGCGACAACCTGCGCACGATGCGCGAGATCCTCGCGACCGGCTACGACTACTCCTGGTTCGTGCTCACCCAGTCGGTCATCGAGAAGGAGTTCGCGCTCTCGGGCTCCGAGCAGAACCCCGACGTGACCGAGAAGGACCTCCGCGTGCTGCTGCGCGAACGGCTCTCGAAGGGCGCCCCGACGCCGGTGGAGAAGTTCAAGGAGCACGGCGAGGACTTCGTGGTCGCCACCACCGTCGCCGACCTCGTGGCCGGGATGAACAAGCTGGCGCGGGGCGGCGCACCCGACCTCGACGCCGACGCGCTCGAGGCGATGCTCCTCGCCCGCGACAACGAGGTCGACAACGCCTTCGGCAAGGACGCCCAGCTGATGCTGGTGGCCAACGCCCGCCGCTCGCGCACCGACAAGGTCGTGCGGGTCGCCAAGCCGCACAAGTTCCTCGACCCCGCGCACGGGCCGCTCATCGCCGTCCGGCTGAACATCCTGACCCGCAAGACCCTCGGCGGCATCCAGACCGACCTCGACTCCCGCGTGCTCGGCGCCGACGGCTCCCCCGTGGCCGGGTTGTACGCCGCCGGCGAGGTCGCCGGGTTCGGCGGCGGTGGCGTGCACGGGCACAACGCCCTCGAGGGCACCTTCCTCGGCGGGTGCATCTTCTCCGGTCGCGCCGCCGGGCGGGCGATCGCGGCGCGTGGCTGACCGGTCCTCGGCGATCCGTCGACCATCGGTCGGGATCCGCTGACACGGGGGGCGACCTCGCGCAGACTGCGCGGGTGCCCGCTCTCTCGCTGCTCAACGGTCTCCGCGCCGCCTGGATCACGCTCGTCGTCCTCGCCCTGCTCACCGGCGGGCTGGGCTGGCCCCGCACCACCGAGTGCTACAGCGACTTCGCGGTCTGCGACGGGACGTCCGGGTCGTGGTGGGCCGTCGGCGTCGGCGGGGCGCTGCTCATCGTCGCCGGTGCGGTCTTCGTGGTGTGGGCGGTCGCCGTCGGCACCCGTCTGGCGCAGCGGGTCGAGCAGGAGCGGGTCGCGCCCGTCGAGGGCTGAGGGCGCTGACGCGTCACAACCGCGGCTCCGCCACCTGCAGCACGACGGTGACGACGTCACCGAGCCCGACGCCCTCGGCGCGACGCACGGTGTCCTTGACCGGGACGACGTAGCCGCCCTCGCGGGGCCACAGGGCCGTGGTGAACGAGGTGGCGCCGATCCGACCGGCGACCGGGACCATCCCCCAGCCGTAGGAGACCAGGTCGGCGACGCCGGCCAGCTCGGCCGCCTCCGGCGGCGGCACGCGCACGAAGTGGAACGGTGCGGGCCCGCGCCACTCGACGACCTCGCCGTCGAACTCCAGCTCCAGCAGCACGCTCTCAGGCTACGACCGTGCGACGTCGTGCGGGCGCGGGTCGCGCACCGGCCCCGCCCTAGGGTGAACCCGTGAGCGACGCAGCCGTCGGGGCCATCAGCCTGCGCGACCCCGCCCACCGGGTCAGCCCCCGGGCGCGCGTGATGTGGGTGGTCAGCGCCCTCGCCGAGGGCGTCGTGGCGCTCGCGGCGCTCACCGTCGCCGTCCTCGTGTGGGACGTGCCGGCCTGGACGATCGCGCTCCTCGCCGTCGCGGTGCTCGCGTGGGCCGCCGTGGTCCCGCAGTGGCGCTACCTGGTGCACCGCTGGGAGACCACCGAGACGGCCGTCTACACCCAGACCGGGTGGTGGGCCCGCGAGCGGCGCATCGCCCCGATGAGCCGCATCCAGACCGTCGACTACGCCGAGGGCCCGGTCGAGCGCCTCTTCGGCCTGGCGAGCGTCACCGTCACCACCGCCTCGGCCGCGGGGGCGCTGAGCATCGCCGGCCTCGAGCGCGACGTCGCCCGTCGCCTCGTCGACGACCTGACCCGCCAGGCCGACGCCGCCGAGGGCGACGCCACGTGAGCGAGCCCGCACCACCGCCCCCGGGTCCTGCCCCCGAGGAGTGGCAACGGCTCGACGTCCGGATGCTGCTGGTCCACCCGATCCGCGAGCTGGTCCGGTTCCTGCCCGCCGTCCTGCTGCTCCTGGTCGCCGGGTCGACGGGCAGCGGACCGCCGTGGCAGCTGGTCGGCGTCGCCGTCCCGATCGTGCTCGGCGTGCTGCGCTACCTGACGACGTCATACCGGATCGGCGACGGACGCGTCGAGCTGCGTCGCGGCCTGCTCAGCCGGCGGATCACCTCCACCCAGCTCGACCGGGTGCGCACGGTCGACCTCACCTCCTCGGTCGTGCACCGGGTGCTCGGGCTGACGACGCTCCGCATCGGCACCGGGCTGGCCGCCGGCGCGGGCGGCGACGACCACGGGCTCGACCTCGACGGCCTGCCGGTCGAGCGCGCCCACGCGCTGCGCGCCGACCTGCTGCACACCGCACGACCGGTCACCGACGAGCCCGGTGTGCCGGTCGCGCCCGTCGAGGCGCTCGTCGAGTTCGACCCGCGCTGGCTACGGTTCGCGCCGTTCACCGGCACCGGGCTCATCGTCCTCGCCGCGATCGCCGGTGGCGCGTCGCAGGTGCTCGACGCCGTCGGGTTCTGGCGACGCCTCGACGACGACGACCTCCTCGTGCCGTCGCTGCTCGGCCTGGGCCTGCTGCTCGTCGGTCTGGTCGTCGCCCTGCTGCTCGTCTCGGTGCTCGGCTTCCTGGTCACCAACGGCGGGTTCCGGCTGTTCCGCGAGGGCGGCTCGTGGCACGTGCGGCGCGGCCTGCTCACCACGCGCGAGACCAGCATCGACGAGCACCGGCTCGCCGGCGTCGTCCTCGGCGAGCCGTTGGCGCTCCGGCTCGCCCACGGCCGGCACCTCCAGGCGATCGTCACCGGCATCAAGCGCTCCGAGACCGGCAGCGCGACCCTCGTGCCGCCGTCCGACGCCGACGTCGCCCCGCACGCCGCCCGGGTCCTGCTCGGGCACGCGGGTCCGGTCGACGCCGCGCTGCGTCGGCACGGCCCGGCCGCGACGCGACGGCGCTGGGTCCGGGCGCTCGCCCTGCCCGTCGTCCTGCTGCTCGGGCTGCTGCTCGTGGTCGCGAGCGGTGGCCCGTGGTGGCTGCTGGTGCTGGGCGCGCCGGCCGTCGCGGCGGGCGTCGTCCTGGCGGCCGACCGGACCGCCTCCCTGGGCCACACGCTGGTCGACGGCTACCTGGTCGCCCGCTCGGGCAGCCTCGTGCGGCAGCGGCAGGCCCTCGACGTCGACCACGTGATCGGCTGGACCCTGCGCGCCACGTGGTTCCAGCGACGCGTGGGCCTCACCTCGCTCGCGGCCACCACCGCCGGCGGCAGCGGGGGCGTCGTCCGGGTGCTCGACGTACCCGAGCCGGACGCCGTCCGGCTGGCCGGAGAGGCCCTCCCCGGCCTGGTCGCACAGTTCACCCGGCCGAACGCGCGGCCGGACGACGAGACGCCTGCCGACGGAGTCCGCGGCTCTCGATAGGTTTTCGGCCATGTTCTCCAAGGTGCTGGTGGCCAACCGGGGCGAGATCGCGATCCGAGCGTTCCGGGCGGCCTACGAGGTGGGTGCGAAGACCGTCGCGGTGTTCCCGCACGAAGACCGGTGGTCCGAGCACCGGCTCAAGGCCGACGAGGCCTACGAGATCGGTGAGCGCGGCCATCCCGTGCGGGCCTACCTCGATCCCGAGGCCATCGTCGCGGTCGCCGTCAAGGCCGGCGCCGACGCCGTCTACCCCGGCTACGGATTCCTGTCCGAGAACCCGGCGCTGGCCGAGGCGTGCGCCAACGCCGGCATCACGTTCGTCGGCCCGACGTCGGAGGTGCTGACCCTCACCGGCAACAAGGCGCGTGCCATCGCCGCGGCCAAGGCGGCCGGCGTCCCGACGCTGCAGAGCGTCGAGCCGGGCACCGACGTCGACGTGCTGGTCGAGGCCGCCTCCGCGATCCCGTACCCGCTGTTCGTCAAGGCGGTCGCCGGCGGCGGCGGTCGCGGCATGCGCCGGGTCGAGCGTCCCGAAGACCTCCGCGACGCCGTCGAGACGTGCATGCGCGAGGGCGAGGGCGCCTTCGGCGACCCGACCGTGTTCATCGAGCAGGCCGTCGTCGAGCCCCGCCACATCGAGGTGCAGATCCTCGCCGACGGCGAGGGCAACGTGATGCACCTCTTCGAGCGCGACTGCTCGGTGCAGCGACGCCACCAGAAGGTCGTCGAGATCGCCCCCGCGCCCAACCTCGACCCCGCGCTGCGCGAGCGCATGTGCGCCGACGCCGTCCGCTTCGCCCAGGAGATCGGCTACCGCAACGCGGGCACCGTCGAGTTCCTGCTCGACCCCGCCGGCAACTACGTGTTCATCGAGATGAACCCGCGCATCCAGGTCGAGCACACGGTGACCGAGGAGGTCACCGACGTCGACCTCGTGCAGTCGCAGCTGCGCATCGCCGCCGGGGCCACCCTCGCCGACCTCGGGCTCTCGCAGGACACCGTGCAGCTGCGCGGTGCCGCCCTGCAGTGCCGCATCACCACCGAGGACCCTGCCAACAACTTCCGGCCCGACACCGGCACCATCACGACCTACCGCTCCCCCGGTGGCGGCGGCGTCCGGCTCGACGGCGGCACGGTGTACACCGGCGCCGAGGTCTCGGCCCACTTCGACTCGATGCTGGCCAAGCTGACCTGCCGCGGGCGCACCTTCGACATCGCCGTGGCCAAGGCGCGTCGCGCCGTCGCGGAGTTCCGCATCCGTGGCGTCTCCACCAACATCCCGTTCCTGCAGGCCCTGCTCGACGACCCCGACTTCGCGGCCGGTCGCGTGACGACGTCGTTCATCGAGACGCACCCCGAGCTGCTCAGCGCCCGCAGCTCCGGCGACCGCGGCACCAAGCTGCTCACCTACCTGGCCGACGTCACGGTCAACCGTCCCTACGGCGAGGCCCCGGTCTCGATCGACCCGGTGACCAAGCTGCCCGACGTCGACCTCGACGTCCCGGCGCCCGACGGCACGCGGCAGCTGCTGCTCGAGCTGGGGCCCGAGGCGTTCGCGCGCCGCCTGCGCGAGCAGACCCAGGTCGCGGTCACCGACACCACCTTCCGCGACGCGCACCAGTCGCTGCTCGCCACCCGCGTGCGCAGCCGCGACCTGCTCGCCGTCGCCGGCCACGTCGCACGCACCACGCCGCAGCTGTGGTCGCTCGAGGCGTGGGGCGGAGCGACCTACGACGTCTCGCTCCGCTTCCTGTCCGAGGACCCGTGGGAGCGCCTGGCCGCCCTGCGCCAGGCGGTGCCCAACATCCAGCTGCAGATGCTGCTCCGCGGCCGCAACACCGTCGGCTACACGCCCTACCCGACCGCGGTCACCGAGGCGTTCGTGCAGGAGGCCGCCGACACCGGCCTCGACGTGTTCCGCATCTTCGACGCGCTCAACGACGTCGAGCAGATGCGACCGGCCATCGAGGCCGTGCGCGCGACGAACACGACGCTCGCCGAGGTGTGCCTGTGCTACACCGGCGACCTGTCGTCGCCGGGCGAGCAGCTCTACACGCTCGACTACTACCTGCGCCTGGCCGAGAAGATCGTCGACGCCGGCGCGCACGTGCTGGCGATCAAGGACATGGCCGGGCTCCTGCGCGCGCCGGCCGCCCGCACCCTGGTCACGGCCTTGCGCGAGCGCTTCGACCTGCCGGTGCACCTGCACACCCACGACACCCCGGGCGGTCAGCTCGCCACGCTGCTCGCCGCCATCGACGCCGGCGTCGACGCCGTCGACGCCGCCTGTGCCGCCGTGGCCGGCACGACGTCGCAGCCGGCCCTCTCGGCACTGGTCTCGGCCACCGACCACTCAGCGCGCGAGACGGGTCTCGACCTCGCCGCGGTCAACGCCCTCGAGCCCTACTGGGAGGCGACGCGTCGCGTCTACGCGCCGTTCGAGTCGGGCCTGCCTTCGCCGACGGGCCGGGTCTACCGGCACGAGATCCCCGGCGGCCAGCTGTCCAACCTGCGTCAGCAGGCCATCGCGCTCGGGCTCGGCGAGAAGTTCGAGCAGGTCGAGGACATGTACGCCGCGGCCAACGACATCCTCGGCCGCGTGCCGAAGGTGACGCCGTCGTCCAAGGTCGTCGGCGACCTCGCCCTGGCGCTCGTGGGCATCGGCGCCGACCCGGCGGAGTTCGCAGCCGACCCGAAGAGGTTCGACATCCCCGACTCCGTCATCGGCTTCCTGCACGGCGAGCTCGGCGACCCGCCCGGGGGCTGGCCCGAGCCGTTCCGGACCAAGGCCGTCGAGGGCCGCACCTGGACGCCGCCGGCCGAGGAGCTCACCGACGATCAGGCGGCCGGACTCGCGGGCGGCTCGCCGTCGCGGCGCCGCACCCTCAACCAGCTGCTGTTCCCGGGCCCGACGCGCGAGTTCGACGAGGCCCGCTCGGCCTACGGCGACGTCTCGGTGCTGCCGACCCGCGACTACCTCTACGGCCTGCGCAGCGGCGAGGAGCACGAGGTCGAGCTCGAGGCCGGCGTCACGCTGCTGCTCGGACTGCGGGCCATCAGCCAGCCCGACGAGCGCGGCTACCGCACCGTGATGACGACCATCAACGGCCAGATGCGCCCGATCTCCGTGCGCGACAAGGCCGTCGCTTCCGAGGTCGCGACCGCCGAGAAGGCCGATGGTTCGAACCCGAACCACGTCGCCGCGCCCTACCAGGGCGTCGTCACCGTCGTGGTCGCAAAGGGCGACACCGTCGAGGCCGGCCAGACCCTCGCCACGATCGAGGCCATGAAGATGGAGGCCTCGATCACCGCGCCGGCCGCCGGCACCGTCGACCGGCTGGCGTTCTCCGGCACCCAGACCGTCGAGGGCGGCGACCTGGTGGTCGTGCTGGGCTGAGCGGCCCGCGGTCGGCTCGAGACCGAATGGTGCTCGAGCCGGCCGGTCAGCGCACCTGGAACCAGGTGGTGTTGAGCCCGAAGGAGCTGCGGAACGACTCGCCGCTGACCGTGGCGGAGCCCTGGGAGCCGACGACCCGGATCGACAGCACCCGGCCGCCCCACTGACCGTTGCCGTCGCGCTCCAGCACCTGCACGCGCTCGAAGGTGCCGATGGCGGGGAAGGCCCGCTGCAGCTCACCGGGGGCGATCGAGTCGGTGACGCCGCGGTAGGTGTCGTCGTAGGGGTCCGGCTGCGCGACCAGGTAGGGCTGCGAGCCCTGCGCCGTCCAGCCGCCGTTGCTGGCGGAGTACTGCGTGAAGGCCGGCTCGCCCCGGTGGAGCAGCACCTGGCGGGCGGTGGCCCGGATGGCGGCGTTGGTGGACGCCGCCTCGCCGGCCACGCCGCCGTAGACCTGGCAGGCGGTGGTGTCGCAGATGTCGTAGTGGCGTGCCAGCGGGGTGGCCCGCTCGTGGGCCGCGTAGGTGCGGGCCGCGACGGCCTGGGCCCGCAGGGCGGCCGGGCGCCACGACGTGTAGACCTCGCGCGGCACGACGCCTTGGATGTAGTCGTCGAGCGTGACGACGTTGACGGTGTCGCGACGCGCCGACGTCGGCGACGGCCGGGCGCTACGGAGCTTGCCGCGGAAGGCGTGGCGCCCGGTGGGCGTCACGAGCGTCGTCGCGAGGCCGCCGCCGAAGAACTCGGCCGGCCCGGCCACCGTGCGCACGGTGCGCCAACCGCCGCTCGCGCCCTTCCAGGCGATCGCGCTGCGCGACCCGCCCGCCGCGGACTTGATCCGCCACAGGCGAGCGGCCGGCTTCTTCAACCGGAAGGTCTTGCCGTTGCCGAGGGCCCGCACCTTGAGGGCGGGCCGCGCCACGACCACGACGTCGTCGGTCGTGTCGCCGCTGATCCACACGCGCATGCGACCGGTGGTCGAGCCGTAGGTCAGCCCCTGGTAGTAGAACCCGAGGATCTGGCGGTAGGAGCGGCCGCGCTCGGCCTGGCGCTGAGCACCCCACTGCGACATCCCGTGCCCGTGCCCGTAGCCGTTGCCGACGACCTGCACGGCGCCCGCGCGCCGCTCGCCGCGGTCGACGCGCGCCTCCGCCGGGGTGGCGGAGACGAACGCGACGACCGTGACGAGGGCGGCGACGTGAGCGATGAACCGGGTGGAGCGGGCGGATCGGGTGGTCATGCGCCTCCGGGCAGTGCTCAGCCGTTGAACGAGGGCTGCGACTGCGGGTTGAAGATGGACAGCTTCTTCTTGGCTGCCTTCTTGGCCCACGGGGTGTCGATGGTGAACACCTCGAGGCCGCGGGTGATGTCGCTGGAGTAGACGTAGCCGTTGTACCAGTAGGACGACCACGAGCCGCCGAGCTGGAGGGCGGTGTCGGAGATCGCGCCGCGGTCGAAGTACTCGAGCTCACGGGGGCGCTTGGAGTCGGTGAAGTCCCACACCGACGTGCCGCCCTGGTACCAGGCCTGCACCATGATGTCGCGACCCTTGACCGGGATCAGCGAGCCGTTGTGGGCCACGCAGTTCTCGGTGTCGGACTGCGTGCGCGGCATCTTGAAGTAGCTGGCGAACTTCAGCTTGTTGCGACGGATGTCGTAGACGCCGTTGGCACCGCGCTGCGGGCCGACCTCGTCGTTGCAGGTGGCCGCGCCGCCGCCGCCGAGCTCATCGGTGAAGACGACCTTGGTGCCGGCGTTGTTGAAGGTGGCCGAGTGCCAGAACGCGAAGTTGTCGGTGTCCTGCACGCGGTCGATCACGCGCGGGCGGGCCCGGTCCTTGATGTCGAGCAGGATGCCGTCACCCATGCAGGCGCCGGCGGCGATGTCCTTCTTCGGGTAGGCGGTGATGTCGTGGCAGCCGCTGGTGTCGCTGCTGTAGTCGTCGCCGGTGGTGCCGCCGTCGGGGAAGAGCACCGGGGTCGCGACGACACGAGCCGCGGCCGGGTTGCGCACCGGCACCTTGACGATGCTGATCTTGTCGTGCGGCGGCAGGCAGTTGGGCTGCGTCGGGCTGGGGCCGTAGGAGGAGACGTAGACGAAGAGGTCCTTGCCGTTCTTGCTCGGCGCCAGGGTGTGGGTGTGCGAGCCGCAGGCGGTCAGCACGCTGGTGACGTAGCGCGGCTTGGCCGGCTTGCTGATGTCGAAGACCCGGATGCCCTCCCAGGCGCCCGGCTGCGCGGGCGAGGTGGGCCGGTCGTTGACGCAGGTGTTGTTGTTGCGCAGCGAGTCGACGGACAGGACGAGCAGGTCGCCGTAGATGGAGACGTCGTTCTGCGCGCCGGGGCAGTCGACCTGGGCGACCTTCTTCGGCCGGGTCGGCGTCTTGATGTTGTAGACGGCGAAGCCGTTGTAGTTGCCGGCGATCGCGTAGTTGCCCTTGAACGCCAGGTCGGTGCCGTAGGCGCCGGTGGCGGCGAACGTGCCCTCGAGCGGGACCCGGGCGACGTTGCGCATGTTCTTGCTGCGGTCGATCTCACCGCTCAGGATCCGCGGCTCGGCGGCCTCGATGCCGGCGAGGCGTTGGCCCGGCAGGGCCGGACGGACCTCGATGGCGGAGGTGTCGGGCGTGGCCGGGTCTCCTGGGACGGCGCCGGCGGGCACGGCCGCGGCCAGCCCCGCCGAGAGGACGAGTGCGCTCAGCGCTGCGAGCATCTTCACTGTGGACTCCGAGTCGTCGCTTAGTGTGGTGGTGTGATCTCGGCACGGAAGACCCTGGCGGCATTGGCCGGAGTACTGGCCCTGACGAGTTGTGCAGACCCTACTTCAGACGGCGACCGGGCAGAAGGGCATCCCGACGGCGAGCACGGCGCGGCGTCGTCCGGCGCGACCGAGGGCGGGCCCGACGACCACGACGGGCACGACATGCACGACATGGCCGACATGGCGGGCATGCCGGAGGTGTCGGCGCCGCCGGACTCGGCCGACTTCAACGTCGACGACATCGAGTACCTCACGATGATGGTCGCCCACCACCGCCAGGCGCTCGACCTCGCCGAGCTCGCGCCCGAGCGGGCCTCCGACGACCGCGTGCTCCGCCTGGCGCAGTCGATCGACTCCACGCAGGGCCGCGAGATCATCGTGATGGCCACCTGGCTCGTCGACCGCGGCCAGCCCGAGCCGACGCCCGAGAGCGTCGCGGCGATGACCGAGATGTCGATGCCCGGCATGCTCGACCAGGGTCAGCTCGACGACCTCGCCGCCAGTGAGGGCGGTGACTTCGACCGCCGCTTCCTGGAGGACATGATCCAGCACCACCAGGGCGCCATCCGCATGGCCGAGCAGGTGCTCGGCACGGGCAAGGACGTCGTCGTCGCCGAGATGGCCTCCGACGTCGTGACGCTGCAGAACGCCGAGATCCGGCGCATGCGCGACCTGCTGGAGCAGCTGCCCTCGACCTGAGCCGCGCGGTCGAGCTCAGAAGCGGTGCAGGCGCCGGGCGGCCTCGGCGATGGACCCGCTGACCGAGGGGTAGACGGTGAACGCCTGCGCGAGCTGGTCGGCGGTGAGCGACTCGGCCACGGCGATCGAGACCGGGTGGATGAGCTCGCTGGCCCGCGGACCGACCACCACTCCCCCGACGACGATGCCCGTGCCGGGACGACAGAACAGCTTCACGAAGCCGTCGTGCACGCCCTGCATCTTCGCGCGCGGGTTGCCCGAGAGCGGCAGCGCGACGACGTCGGCCTGCATGTCGCCGGCGTCGACGGCCTGCTGCGACCACCCGACGGTGGCGATCTCGGGCGCGGTGAACACGTTGGAGGAGACCTTCTTGAGGTCGAGCGGGTGCACGGTGTCGCCGAGGAAGTGCCACATCGCGATACGGCCCTGCATGGCCGCGACGCTGGCGAGCATCAGCACGCCCGTGCAGTCGCCGGCCGCGTAGACGCCCCGCGCCGACGTCCGCGAGACCCGGTCGACGTTGACGAAGCCGCCGTCCTTGAGCACGACCCCGGCTTCCTCGAGACCGATGCCGGCGGTGTTGGGCACCGAGCCGAGCGCCAGGATGCAGTGGCTGCCCTGCACCTCGCGGCCGTCGGTGAGCCGGACCGTGACGACGTCGCCGTCGCGGGTCACCGACTCCATGCGCGACTTGGACAGCACCGTCATGCCGCGCCGGATCGAGACGTCCTCGAGCACCTTGGCGGCGTCGGCGTCCTCGCTGGGCAGCACACGGTCGCGGCTGGAGACCAGGGTGACCGGGATGCCGAGAGCGAGGTAGGCGCTGGCGAACTCGGCGCCGGTGACGCCGGAGCCGACCACGATGAGCTCGGTGGGCACCTCGGTGAGGTCGTAGACCTGCTCCCAGGTGAGGATGCGCTCGCCGTCGGGCTGCGCGCTCGGCAGCGTGCGCGGCGCGGCGCCGGTGGCGACCAGGATCGCGTCGGCGTCGTAGGCGGCCTCGCCGACGACCACGCGGTGGGGCCCGTCGAGCCGGCCCCGCCCCTCGACGACCTGCACGCCCTCCTTGGCCAGGCGGCGCGCGATGTCGGCCGACTGGTCGGCGGCGAGCTTCATCACCCGCTCGTTGACCCGGGCGAGGTCGACCCGGATGGAGTGCGCCGCGTCGCCCTCGGCGTCGTGGAACTGCACCCCGAGCTCGGCGGACGCCGCCACCTCGGTCATCACCTCGGCCGTCGCGATCAGCGTCTTGCTCGGCACGCAGTCGGTGAGCACCGCGGACCCGCCGATGCCGTCGGAGTCGACCACCGTGACGTCGGCCCCGAGCTGGCTCGCGACCAGCGCCGCCTCGTACCCGCCCGGCCCGCCGCCGAGGATGACGACCTTGTCGCTGCTCATGCCCTCAGGCTATCGAGGGTGGTCGTGCGGGTTGAGGTCGGTGGTCGGGGTGGGTCTGCGCGCCTTCGGCGCGGGTTTTCGCGCCGCTGCCGCGGCGCGGGTCGTCTTCCGCGCTCCGCGCGGGGGGTGTGGCGTGGGGTGGCGCCTTGGCGGGGCTCGGGTTTGCCAGCGGGAGGTGTGTCGCCTCGGGGCCTGGGCTGCTCATCGGCCTGGGCGACGTGGCGCCACGCCTCTTGAGTGCTGGCAAACCCGACCCCGCCCTGGGCGCCACCCCACGCCACACGGAGGACCCCCGTGCTCGCCTTCATCCTGGGATGGTTGTTGGTTCCATGACCGTCCGTCGCCCCGGGCGACCGGTGGTCGCGTGTCCGAGATGAGGGTCGTGTGCTTGTGGCCGGTGCCCACACCGTCCACCGGCACACGACCGCATGAACCGGGCCGAGGACGGCGATCGAAGCCGGTACCGCCCGGAGGCGCCCCTAGCCCAGCATCACTCGACCACACGGCGCACGCGCCGTCGGGCGCCCTCAGAGCGGGTCGGGGCCGCCGCCGGAATCGCGGCAGCGAGCACCAGGCTGGGTGGCCCCGCCGCGACGGGCGCCCGTAAGGCGCCCGATCAGAAGTTGATCATGTGGCCCGCGATGCCGTGGATCGCTTCCTTGACCGACTCGCCGAGGGTGGGGTGGGCGAAGACGTTGCGGGCGACCTCGTCGGCGGTGAGGTCCCACTGCTGGGCGAGGGTGAGCACGGGCAGGAGCTCGGTGACGTCGGGGCCGATGAGGTGGGCGCCGACGATCTCGTTGTGCTCGGCGTCGGCGACGACCTTGACGAACCCGACGCCGTCGCCGAGGCCCTGGGCCTTGCCGTTGGCCGAGAACGGGAACGTCGAGGTCTTGACGTCATAGCCCTTCTCCTTGGCCTGCGCCTCGGTGTAGCCGAACGAGGCGATCTGCGGGTGGCAGTAGGTGGCGCGCGGGACCATGACGAAGTCGATCTCCATGGTCTCGGCGTCGGCGATGGTCTCGGCGGCGACGATGCCCATGGCCTCGGCCACGTGGGCGAGCATGAACTTGCCGGTGACGTCGCCGATCGCGTAGACGCCGTCGACGTTGGTGCGGCCGCGGGCGTCGACCTCGATCGCGCCGCGGTCGGTGGTCTTCACGCCGAGCGCGTCGAGGCCGTAGCCCTCGAGGCGGGGGGCGAAGCCGAAGGCGGCGAGGAACTTGTCGGCCTCGAGGACCTGCTCGTCACCGCCGGCGGCTGGGGCGACGGTGACCTTGACGCCGGAGCCGGTGTCCTCCACGCCCTTGACGGCGGTGGAGGTGAGCACCTTCACGCCGAGCTTCTTGTAGTGCTTGGCGAGCTCCTTGGACACGTCGGCGTCCTCGGTGGGCACCATGCGGTCGAGGTACTCGACGATGGTGACGTCGACGCCGAAGTTGGCCATCACGTAGGCGAACTCGACGCCGATGGCGCCTGAGCCGCCGATGACGATCGAGCTGGGCAGGTTCTCGTCGAGGATCTGCTCCTCGTAGGTCACCACGTTGCCGCCGATGGTCACGCCCGGCACGGTGCGCACGGTGGCACCGGTGGCGATGATGAGGTTGTCGAAGGTGTGCGAGGTCGTCTCGCCGTCCTTGACCACGTCGATGGAGGTCGACGAGGTGAGGGTGCCCCAGCCGTCGACCTCGGTGATCTTGTTCTTCTTCATCAGGAAGTGGACGCCCTTGACGATGCCGGCGCTCACCTGCCGGCTGCGCTTGAACGTGGGGCCGTAGGTCATCGTGGCGTCGCCCTCGATGCCGTACTTGGCCTTGTCGTGGGTCAGCGTGTGGGCGAGCTCGGCGTTCTTGAGCAGTGCCTTGGACGGGATGCAGCCGACGTTGAGGCACACACCGCCCCAGTACTTCTCCTCGACGACGGCGACGGACTTGCCGAGCTGGGCGGCGCGGATGGCGGCGACGTACCCACCGGGGCCGGCACCGAGGACGAGGACATCGAAGTGGCTCACGTCCTCGATCGTAGTGCGGTCCCACGGGCGCTCGGCGCCGGGCACTACTCTCCTCTGCGTGACGCTCTATGCCGCCTACGGGAGCAACCTCGACCCGGCCCGGATGAGCGAGCGTTGCCCCCACTCGCCGCTGCAGACCACCGGGTGGCTCGGCGCGTGGCGCCTGACGTTCGGCGGCGAGGAGCTCGGCTGGGACGGCGCCCTGCCGACCCTCGTGCAGGACCCGTTCGAGCAGGTCTTCGTCGCCATCTACGACGTCGCGCCGGCCGACGAGTCGGCGCTCGACGGCTGGGAGCAGGCCGACACCGGCCTGTACCGCAAGACGAAGGTGCGGGTCTCGACGATGACCGGCGAGGTCGTCGCGTGGACCTACGTGCTCGACGCCTACGAGGGCGGGCTGCCCTCGGCCGTCACGCTCGGCGTGCTGGCCGACGCAGCCGAGGCGGCCGACGCCCCCGACGACTACGTGGCGGCGCTGCGGCGTCGTCCGTGCCGCTCGACCGGGCTGTAGCGGGCGGTAGCGGGCTGGAGCGGAAAGGGGTACCGAGTACCTCGGGGAGACCTGCCCCACACGGCCGGTGCGGCGCATTCCGCAGGCCCGTCCGGCGGCTAGAGTCGCCGGTTGTGACCGACTCGAACGACGCAGCACCCACCGACCCGTACGGGCTCGCCCAGCAGGCCGCGACCCGGCTCGCCGAGCTCACGGGCGTCGAGCGGCACGACGTCGCCCTCGTGCTCGGCAGCGGGTGGCTGCCGGCGGTCGACGCGCTCGGCGAGGCCGCGGCCGAGATCGACACCACCGACCTGCCCGGCTTCTCCGCCGCGGCGGTGCAGGGGCACTCGGGCAAGATCCGCAGCATCCGCGCCGGCGAGAAGCAGCTGCTGGTCTTCTTGAGCCGCACGCACTACTACGAGGGCAAGGGCGTCGCGGCGGTCGTGCACGGCGTCCGGACGGCGGCCGCGGCCGGCTGCCGGGCGATCGTGCTCACCAACGGGTGCGGTGGCCTCAAGGAGACCTGGACCCCGGGCACGCCGGTGCTGATCAGCGACCACATCAACCTCACGGGCCGCAGCCCGATCGAGGGCGCGACCTTCGTCGACCTCACCGACCTCTACTCCCCCCGTCTGCGGGCGCTGTGCCGCGAGGCCGAGCCGGGCCTCGACGAGGGCGTCTACGTGCAGTTCCCCGGCCCGCACTACGAGACGCCGGCCGAGATCGGCATGGTGCGCGCGATGGGTGGCCACCTCGTAGGCATGAGCACCACGCTGGAGGCGATCGCCGCCCGCGAGGCCGGCCTGGAGGTGCTGGGCATCAGCCTGGTCACCAACCTCGCGGCCGGGATCAGCGGCGAGCCGCTCGACCACGGCGAGGTGCTCGAGGCCGGCCGGGCCGCCGCCAGCCGGATGGGCGACCTCCTCGGTCGCGTCGTCCCGAGGATCTGAGGTACACCGTGCCGGAGCGCGATGAGCTCGGACCCGCGAGCGAGACCCGACGCCGCCTGGTCGAGTCGGCCACGCTCGAGTTCGCCGCGCACGGCGTCCACACGGCCTCGCTGCTCGAGATCACCCGCCAGGCCGGCCAGCGCAACCGCGGCGCCGTGCACTACCACTTCGGCTCGCGCATGGGCATGCTCGTCGCCGTGCTCGAGCAGCACGTCGAGTTCTTCACCACCCGCGAGCGTGAGCTGCTCGCCATCGCCCGGGCGCGGCCCGACGACCACCTGGCCTCGGCGGTCGAGGCGATCCTGCGCCCGGCGGTCGAGCTCGCCGAGCTCGGCACCCACGGCCGCGCCTACCTGACGATCCTGGCCCAGCTGGTCGAGGAGGACCCCGACGCGCTCGACCCCGACGTCAGCGCCGCCCTCGAGCGCATGGGCGGCTTCGACTCCTACACCCTGCTCGAGCAGCGCCTCCCGCCGATGCCGGCTGACGTCTCCGTCGAGCGGGTCTCGCTGGTCTACGCCTTCATCCTCCGCGCGATCGCCGACCGGGCCCGAGCGCGCGAGCGGCCTACGGGCCGGGCGCAGCTCGACCTCGAGCCGTTCACCACCAACCTCGTCGCGATGGTGGTCGGCATGCTGAGCGCTCCCGTGCCCTGATCGGGCACCACATCGTGGGCGAGGTTAGGTAAGCCTCACCAATGCTCTAGGCTGCAGAGGCTCTCCCCGCCTGCTCACAGAAACGCCTGCGATGACCCGCCTCCGCACCACCGCGACCGCTGTCGCGACCGTCGTGTCCGTCCTGCTCATCGCCGCCTGCGGCCCCGTCGTCGACCCTGCCGCAGGGGGCACGGACGACGGCGCCGACTCCGTCGTCCCGACCCTCGCCGACGTCGAGCCGCTCGCCGACCCCCGCTCCTGGGACGGCGAGGTCTCGATCCGGCTGCCCGAGCCCGAGATCGTCCCGGTCGACGACGACCCACAGCCGCGACTGCCGGTCACCGTGACCGACGCTCAAGGCACGGAGGTCGAGGTCACCGACGTCAACCGCATCCTCGCGCTCGACATCTACGGCACGCTCGTCCACACCGTCTTCGAGCTCGGCCTGG
Source organism: Nocardioides secundeburneus (assembly GCF_039939255.1). NCBI lineage: Bacteria > Bacillati > Actinomycetota > Actinomycetes > Propionibacteriales > Nocardioidaceae > Nocardioides > Nocardioides secundeburneus. Next base: position 396,885 of record NZ_JBDUUE010000007.1, on the reverse strand, counting down.
GTGACAACGTCGTCGGGCGCGACGTCTCGGCGCAGTTCCCCGAGGCGGCCGACCTGCCGTTGGTCACCCAGAACGGTCACGAGCTCAACGCCGAGGCGATCCTGCAGCTCGACCCGACCGTCGTGCTCACCGACTCCTCGCTGGGGCCCTACGACGTGCTGCTCCAGCTGCGCGATGCCGGCATCCCGGTCGTGTTCACCGACTCCAGGCGCGGCCTCGACAACCTCGCCTCGCTCACCCAGGAGGTCGCCGACGCGCTCGGGGTCCCCGACGCCGGCACGACGCTCGGCCAGCGCCTCGAGCAGGAGGCCGCCGAGACCACGGCCCGGATCACCGACGTCGCCCCGCAGGACGTTCAGTCGCAGCTGCGCACGGTCTTCCTCTACGTGCGCGGCCAGGCCGGCATCTACTACATGTTCGGCGAGGGCTCCGGCGCCGACTCGCTCATCGAGGCCGCCGGCGGCTACGACGTCGCCGAGGAGATCGGCTGGGACGGCATGAAGCCGGTCACCGACGAGGCCCTCGTCGAGGCCGCCCCCGACGTCCTGCTGATGATGGACAAGGGGCTCGAGTCCGTCGGCGGCGTCGACGGCCTGCTCGAGCGGTTCCCGGCGCTGGCCAACACCCCCGCCGGCGAGCACCGCCGCGTCGTGGCCATGGACGACGACGTCGTGCTGAGCTTCGGCCCGCGCACCTCCGACGTGCTCAACGCACTCGCGGTCGCGTTCTACGCCCCCGACGCGCTGAGCACCCCGTGACGGCCGGACCGCTCGCGAAGGCCGGGCCGCCGCCGACCACCGCGACCTCCCCCGCCGATGACACCACCGACGACACCGCCGGACGGCGCCGCCGGCGACCCGCGCGCAACGCCGTCCTCCTCGCCGTGCTCGGCGTCGGGCTCGTGCTGGCGGCCCTGGCCGCGGCCGGGTCGGGACAGTCCCCCATCCCGTTCACCGAGGTGCTCGGCTCGGTGCTCCACCGGGCCGGCATCGACCTCCTCCCGCTGCCTGCCGGCGCCCGCGACGACACCACGCTGTGGACGGTGCGGTTCCCGCGCGTCGCGATGGCCCTCGTCGTCGGTGCCGCGCTCGGCGCCGCCGGGGCGCTGATGCAGGGCGTCTTCGGCAACCCGCTCGCCGAGCCGAGCGTCGTCGGCGTCTCGGCCGGCGCCGCCGTCGCGGCGGCTGCCTCCATCACCTTCTCGTGGACCTTCGCCGGCGAGTGGACCATCGCCGTGTGCGCCTTCGCCGGCGGCCTGGCCACCACCCTCGCCGTCTACGCGATGGCGCGGGCCGACGGGCGCACCGAGGTGGTCACGCTCGTGCTCACCGGCATCGCCGTCAACGCCGTGGCCGGCGCGGGCCTGGCGTTCCTGCTCTTCGTGGCCGACCAGCAGGCGCGCGAGCAGATCGTGTTCTGGCAGCTCGGCAGCCTCAACGGCAGCCGCTGGCAGTACGTCGCGGTCGTGCTGCCGTTCGCCGTCGTCGGCTGTCTCGTGGCCATGGTCTGCGCCCGACGGCTCGACCTGCTGGCCCTCGGTGAGCGGCAGGCCCGCCACCTCGGCGTCGACGTCGAGCGCCTGCGCATCGTGCTCATCGTCGTCACCGCCCTGCTCACCGCCGCCGCCGTCAGCTTCTGCGGCATCGTCGCGTTCGTCGGGCTCGTGGTCCCGCACGTGGTGCGGATGGTCACCGGCCCCGGCCACCGCGTCGTGCTGCCGGCCTCGATGATGGCGGGGGCACTGGTGCTGGTGGTCGCCGACACGACGGCCCGCTCGTTCGTGCGCGGGGCCGACCTGCCGATCGGGATGCTCACCTCGCTCGTCGGCGGGCCGTTCTTCTTCTGGCTGATCCGCCGCACGCGGCGCTCCTCCGGGGGTTGGGCATGACGGCGACCGCGGCGCTCCGGGCGCGCGGGGTGGTCGTCCGGTTCGGCGCTGCCACCGTCCTCGACGGCGTCGACGTCGACGTCCGCCACGGCGAGGTGCTCGCGCTGGTCGGGCCCAACGGCGCCGGCAAGTCGACGCTGCTCGCCGTCCTGTCCGGCGACCTCGAGCCCGTCGAGGGCACGGTCGAGGTGCTGGGCACGCCCCTGGCCGACTGGCGGCTGCGCGACCTCGCGCGCGAGCGCGCCGTGCTCACCCAGGAGCACCACGTCTCCTTCCCGTTCCCGGTCGCGGACGTCGTCCGCATGGGCCGCTCGCCCTGGCGCGGACGCGCCGAGGAGGGCCTCGACGACGAGGTGGTCGCCGCGGCGATGGCCACCACCGACGTCACCCACCTCGCGCCGCGCTCGTTCGGCGCCCTGTCCGGCGGGGAGAAGGGCCGGACGTCGTTCGCGCGCGTGCTCGCCCAGGCCACCGGCGTCCTGATGCTCGACGAGCCCACCGCGGCGCTCGACCTCGGCCACCAGGAGGCCGTGCTCGCCCGGGCCCGCCAGGCCGCGGACGACGGGGCCGCCGTCGTCGTCGTCCTGCACGACCTCAGCCTCGCGGCGGCCTGGTCCGACCGCGCCGTCCTGCTGCAGCGGGGGCGGGTGGCGGCCGAGGGCACGCCGGCGGAGGTGTTTCGCGGACCGCTGCTCAGCGAGGTCTACGACCACCCGGTCGAGGTGCTGCCGCATCCGGCCACCGGCGACCTGTTGGTGCTGGCCGACCGCCATGCCGGCCGGTCGACGACCCAGAAGGTGAACCCGTGAACAGCAGACTCGTCCTGGCCGCCGTCGCCGGCCTCCTGGCCCTCGGCACCGCCCCCGCGCACGCCGAGTCGCGCGTCGACGTCACCAACGACCGGGGCGGCTCCGAGGCCGACCTGCGGTACCAGACCAGGCTCACCGTCGAGGGCTCCGGCTTCCAGACCGTGCGCGGCGGCTTCGGAGGGGTGTACCTGATGTTCGGCTGGGTGCGCGACCCCGACGGCGGCTCGTGGCGGCCGTCGCGGGGCGGGCTCACCGGTGCCGACTACCAGTACATCCCCGACTCCGAGAGTGCCGCCGACAACCGGGGCTACCTCACCTACGTCGCGTTCCCGGGCAGCTCGACCGCGGGCGAGGCCGACGCCGTGCTCTCCGACGCGGGTGGCTTCAGGGTCGACCTCGCCGTGCCCGGCCCGGTCTTCCAGGCCGTCGACCGCGACGGCGACGTCGCCGAGGTCGACTGCCGCGAGGTGACCTGCGGCGTCATCACCATCGGCGCCCACGGCGTCAAGAACGCCCGCAACGAGACCTTCACGCCGGTCGCGTTCGGCGACGTCTACGACGTCGCGCCGGCGACGTCTGAGCCGACCGGGACGCCGTCCGCGGCGCCGACCGGGTCGTCGGGTCCTGCCACGCGGGCCCCGGCCGCCCAGGCCCCGGCCGCCCAGGCGCCGGCCGCCGAGGCACCGAAGGCCGCCGGCCCGGCCGCGGTGACCGTCGACCGCGCGACGGCGACCGCCGGACACGCCATGGTGTTCAACGCCCAGGGCTTCACACCCGGCGAGCAGGTCGTCGCCGTGCTCGACGACGGCATCGCCGCCCTGGGCCCGATGGCCGCCGGTGCGTCCGGCGAGATCGCCGGCGTGCTCCAGCTCCCGGTCGACCTCGGCGTCGGCACCCACGAGCTGCGCCTGACCGGCGCCGCGTCGGGCACCGAGGTCTCGCAGCGGTTCCCGGTCTCGGCCGCTGCCGTGCCGGTCGCCGTCGCCGACGACGGGGAGGCCGCTGATGGCGGTCGCGGCGCGACGGTGTTCCTGGTCGTCGCGGTCGTCGTCCTCCTGCTCGCGCTCGCCGGGTCCGTGCTCGCCCGGCTGCGCGGGCGTCGTCCGGTGGCCCCGACGACGGCGGTCGCGCCGTGAGCCCCCGCCGACACGGCCTCGCCGCCGCGCTCGCCGCGGGTGCGCTCGTGCTGCTCGCCGTCCCGACGACGCTGCTCGGCACCGCCTCGGCCCAGGACCTGCCCGACGACGAGGCGCCCAGCTCGTCGGACACGCCGTCCGACGAACCGTCGACCGAGCCACCGAGCCCGACCGTCACGGTCACCGAGACCGTGACCGCGGCGCCCACGCCCGAGGGCGCCTTCGAGGTCGACGACGCCCAGCTGCGCTGGGGCCTCAACGACGAGACCAACAACCGCGCCTTCGCGCCGGGCACGTTCAACTTCCTGTCGGCCGGCAAGGTCCCCAACCCGGGCCGGGGCGGCCAGACGGTGCGCAACGGCGTGTGGAGCGGGACGACCACCCGGGCCTGGTTCCCACAGAGCGGCGACGTGCGCATCGAGAAGCAGCACCCCGACGGCAGCCACGCCACCGCGACCTTCGCCGGCCTGTCGACCACCGTGGCCGGCACGCCGATGAGCGGCACCCACGGCCCGTTCTCCGGTCACCAGGTGGTCATCGACGGCGGCACCGGCGAGGTCGACAGCGAGCGGGGCACCGCCTCGATCTCATGGACGGGCTCGTTCTCGGTCCTCTACTACTCCGGCATGACCCTGTTCACGGTCACCGACCCGGTGCTCTCCGTGACGCCGTCCGGCGCCCGACTCACCGCCACCCTCGGTGGCTACGCGTCGTCGATGGCGGACCCGGCGGTCTGGACGGCGGTGCCCGCCCGCCGGGGCGTGCTGCTGGCCGACCTGCCCGAGGTCGACCTCGGCGCTGCGCTCGGGTTCTCGGCCCAGCCGCGCTACCGCGGCGTGCGCTACGCGGCCCCGGCGTCCGCCGTGCCGCAGGTGACGTCGTCCGCCGACTGGGGCGCCTGGCCGAGGCCGTTCCTCGACTTCATGGGCACCGTCGGCTCCAGCGCCTACTGGTACTCCAGCGGCGGCTCCGCCGACGCCAACAAGGTGCCGCACCCGGTCACCGTCAGCTACGCCGCCGGCCGGCCGATCACTCCCCCGGTCGACACCGACGGCGGTTCCAGCGGCGGCGGCTCGGGCGGCACGGACGACGGCGGGCCGAGCGCGTCGCCGAGCACCCCGGTCAACCCGACGCCCCCACCCGTCGTCACGCAGCCACCCGGCCCCGCGCTGCCGAGCCCGCCACCCGGCGCCCTGCCGCCGGTCGTCGCGCCGACCGCGCCCGCCGCCGAGGCTGCAGCCGTGGCAGCGCCCGCGCCCGGTCAGCCCGGCATCCCACCCACGACCTACGCCCTCACGCCGGCGCCCGCCGCGACGCGGGGCCCGGACGCCGAGCCCCACTGGCCGTGGTGGCTCGGGAGCGCGCTGCTGCTCGCGGCCGCCGCCCTCACCCTGCACGCCACCCGAACGAGAGGCCGACCATGACCACCCCCGCCCGACGGGCCACGACCGCGCTGACGTCACTCCTCGTGGCCGCTGCCGGTGTCGTCGCCACCGGCGCTGCCACCGCTCCCGCCCACGCCGCACCGGTCGAGATCACGGGGGCCTCGTTCACCTGGGGGCTCAGCGGGTACGCCCAGGTCGGCGCGCTCACCCCGTGGCGCTTCTTCGGCCCCACGGGCAACGCGACGATCCTGCGCGGCTCGGTCTCCGGCGGCGACCAGAACGAGTACGTCGTCGCTCCCGTGCCGTCCACCTCGATGCCGGCGACGTCGCCACGCAGGACCCCGAACGCCGTCAAGCTCACGGGCGGCACGGGCACCGCGGACCCCGACACCGGAGCTCTCTCGCTGTCGTGGAGCGGCTCGTACACGGTCAACGCCTACGCAGAATTCCTCGACGCTCCCGACGAGACCTACTCCGACCCGCGCCTCACCGTCGCCGCCGACGGCAGCGGGTCGCTCACGGCCGGATTCGTCATCGGGGCCGGGATCGACCGCGACGGAGACCCGACACCGGCCACCGACCTCGGCCGCATCACCGTGCTCGAGTTCGCCGCCGGCGCACGCTCGACGGCGGGCGACGACCGGTACACCCTGGTTCCCGCCTACCTCGGTGTGACCCTGCCCGGCGCCGACCAGGCGACCTGCACGACGGCCGGCGGCCGGACCGGATGGTGGGGCTCGTGGCCCACGGCCTTCGTCTCCGCCCTCCCCGACTCGATCCGGCCCCACTACTACTCCACCGGGTGCGGGGGCCGGCAGGACAACAAGCCGCCACTCCCCGTGGCTGTCGACCTGAGCCCGCCGGCGTCGTCCTCGACGACGGTCTCGGCGCCCGGCAGGAGGTTCGGCCAGCCCGCGACCGCCTCGGTCGTCGTGGCCTCCTCCTCCGCGACGTCCGGCACGGTGACCCTCGTCGGCCTCGGTGCCGCCCGGACGGCGTCCGTGGTCGGCGGGCGGGCCACCTTCGCCCTCGGCGAGCCCGCTGCCAAGGCCTACGACCTGACCGCGGCGTACAGCGGCAACGCGACCACGGCGTCGAGCCGGAGCACGGTCCGCCTCACCATCAGCAAGGCCGCCACCGCCGTCGCCACGAAGGTCACCCGGAAGCCGACGACGAAGAGGGTCGGCAAGCTCAAGACCACCGTCACCTCCGGCACCACCTCGCCCACGGGCAAGGTCACGATCGTGCTGTACCGGGGCACGAAGGCGTTCAAGACCATCAACGCCAGGCTGAAGAAACGCACCGCCACCGTCACGCTGCCGACGAAGGCGAAGGGCGGCTACCGGGCCGTCGTCACCTACGCCGGCAACGCCGACGTCGCCGGCTCGACGCGCACGGCGTCGTACCGGATCACCCGGTAGCGCCTGTGGCCCGTGACCCCCGGCAGCCGGCGGCTAGCATCGCCGGGTGCCGAGGATCAGCGCCGGCTCCGTCGAGGAGCACCGCGAGCAGGTGCACCAGCGCGTCTTCGACGCCCTGGCCGTGCTGCTCGCCCAGCGCAGCCTCGACGCGATCACCATGGCGCAGATCGCCGCCACAGCCGGTCTCGGGCGCACCGCGATCTACCACCACTTCCCCGACAAGGAGGCGGTCGTCGTGGCCTTCGCCTCCCACGAGACCAGCCGCTACCTCGACGGCCTCCGGGCCGGGCTGGCCGACGTCGTCGGCCCGGTCGAGCGCATGCGCGTCTACGTGCGCCACCAGCTCGGGGCCAGCAGCCAGTTCCACATGGGGCTCGGCGCCCAGCTCTACGGAGCCCTGTCGCGCGACTCGATGCTCGCCATCCGCGACCACGTCGTCGAGGTCGAGCAGGTGCTCCGCGACCTCCTCGCCGACGGCGTCGCCTCGGGTGACTTCGTCGTCGACGACGAGGCCTCGACCATGTCGCTCCTGCACGCCTGCCTCTCCCCCCGCACCCTCCCCACCGCCGACGTCGAGCGCTTCGTCCTGCGCGGCCTCGGGGTGCCGCAGCCCTGAACCGCGGCGAAAGTAAGGCGACCCTAACCAATACGTGATACGGTTTCTTGACACACCGTCAGCATCTTGTCGACACTCTGTCAGCAACCTCGGGACCCGCCGTCCACGACCTGGAGACGCCCTCATGACCATCACCGACACCGCCCTCGTCGAGAGCACGCTGAGCCTGTCGACCGCGATGCGCGAGGGCTCGCGGGCCGAGCACGAGGCGGCCGAGGGCTCGTCGTTCATGGCCGAGCTGCTCGAGGGCGCGCTGAACGAGCAGGCCTACGTCGACTACCTGCTGCGCTACCGCGCCGTCTACGCCGCGCTCGAGACCGCCGTCCGCCGGCACGCCGCCGACCCGATGGTCGCCGCCGTCCACGACCCCGTGCTCGAGCGCCTCGCAGCCATCGACGCCGACCTCGCCCATTGGGCGCCCGACGCCGACCCGACGCTCGTCGAGTCCGCCACGACCGCCGCCTACGTCGCCCGCATCGAGCACGCCGCCACCAAGGCCGCCCTCGGCTGGGGCGGCGCGCTCGTCGCGCACCACTACACGCGCTACCTCGGCGACCTGTCGGGCGGTCAGGCCATCGGTCGCGTCCTCGACCGCACCTTCGAGCTCGGCGGCAGCGGCATCGCCTTCTACGACTTCACCGCGATCGCCAAGCCCAAGCTCTACAAGGACGCCTACCGCGCCCGCCTCGACGCCCTCGTCCTCGACGCCGCCGACGTCGCCCGCGTCGTCGACGAGGTCAAGGTGGTCTTCGGCCTCAACCAGGCCGTCTTCGTCGAGCTCGGCGCCAACCTCCCGTCGTACCGGCGCTGACGCTCGGTTGAACCTGGAGCCTGCTCCAGGTTCAATGCACCCCATGACCGACGGGCTCACCATCGCCCAGGCCGCCGAACGCTTCGGCCTGACCACCGACACGCTGCGCTACTACGAGAAGGACGGGCTCATGCTCCGCCCGGTCGGGCGCGCGGCGAGCGGGCACCGGCGCTACTCCCCCGACGACCTGCGCTGGATCGAGCTGGTCACGCGCCTCCGGGCGACGGGCATGGCGATCCGCGACGTCCGGCGCTACACCGAGCTGGTGCGCGAAGGGATCGGCACCGAGGCCGCGCGGCTCGAGCTGATGCGCGAGCACCGGCGCAAGGTGCTGGCCCAGCTGGCCGAGGTGCAGGAGCACCTGGGGGCGATCGACCACAAGATCGGCATCTACACCGAGATCCTCGAGGGGCGGTCCGAGGGAGCGGCTTGACTTCGAGCGCGCTCCAAGGAGCACGCTGGTCGTCATGACACTTCAGACCCGCACCCTCGGCACGACGTCCCCGCTCGAGGTCTCCGCCCTCGGCCTCGGCTGCATGGGCATGTCGGAGTTCTACGGCACCCCGGTCGAGCAGGACGGCATCGACACCATCCACCGCGCCCTCGACCTCGGCGTCACCTTCCTCGACACCGCCGACATGTACGGCCCGTTCACCAACGAGCGCCTCGTCGGTCGGGCCATCGCCTCCAGCAGCCAGGGCCGCGACGGCGTCGTCCTGGCCACCAAGTTCGGCAACGTGCGCAGCGAGGACGGCGGGTTCCTCGGCATCAGCGGCGAGCCCGACTACGTGCGCTCGGCCTGCGACGCCTCGCTGCAGCGCCTCGGCGTCGACCACATCGACCTCTACTACCAGCACCGGGTCGACAAGACCGTGCCGATCGAGGAGACGGTGGGAGCGATGAAGGAGCTCGTCGACGCCGGCAAGGTGCGCCACCTCGGGCTCTCCGAGGCCGGGCCCGAGACGATCCGCCGGGCGCACGCCGTGCACCCGATCACCGCGCTGCAGACCGAGTACTCGCTGTTCACCCGCGACCTCGAGGCCGAGATCCTGCCGGTGCTGCGCGAGCTCGGCATCGGCCTGGTGCCCTACTCCCCGCTCGGTCGCGGCATCCTGACCGGCGCCATCACGGCCGGGTCGCTGGATGCCGCCGACTCCCGGGCCGCGGGGCGCTTCCCGCGCATGCAGGGCGAGGCCCTCGACGCCAACCTGCGCCTGGTCGAGAAGGTCACGGAGATCGCGGTCGAGAAGGGTGTGACGCCGGGCCAGCTCGCCCTGGCCTGGGTCCTCGCCCAGGGTGACGACGTGGCGCCCATCCCCGGCACCAAGCGGATCGCCTACCTCGAGGAGAACGTCGCCGCGAGCGGCGTCGGGCTCTCCGACGACGACCTGGCCCGCATCGCCGACGCCGTCCCGGCCGACGCGGTCGTCGGCGACCGCTACGGCGACATGAGCTCCATCGAAGCGTGACCTGCACCACCCTCCCGCCCGCCGGGGTGAGCCCCTCACCCCGGCGGGCGAGATGTCGTGGGCGGATGAGTGACGACCAGCCGCAGGACGCCTCGTCCGGGTCCGACCCGCGCAAGCGGTTCCGCGAGATGGAGATCAGCGAGGAGGAGCAGCGCGAGATCGCCGAGGAACGCGAGCGCCGCCTCGACCCGGCCAACCGGCCACCCAACTCCGAGGTCGACAACACCGACCGCCTGGCGCAGGACGACGGGGCGCAGGAGGAGCGGGTCGGGTCCTCCGACCCCCGCAAGCGGTTCCGGGAGATGGAGATCAGCGAGGAGGAGCAGCGCGAGATCGCCGAGGAACGCGAGCGCCGCCTCGACCCGGCCAACCGGCCTCCCAACTCCGAGGTCGACAACACCCACCGCACCTTCGACGGCGAGCGGTTCGTCGACTGAGGTCGAGCCGCGCAGGCCACGCCACACGGCGAGGTCGCTACGGTGCCTCCCATGAGCCCCGACGTCGACGTCCTCATCGAGCGTGCCCGCGCCTGGCTGGACGAGGACCCCGACACGACCACGCAGGTCGAGCTGCAGCGCGTCGTCACCGCCGTCGAGAACGGTGACACCGCCGCGGCCGCCGACCTGGCCGACCGGTTCCGCGGAACCCTCGAGTTCGGCACCGCCGGTCTGCGCGGTGCCCTCGGCGCCGGACCGCACCGGATGAACCGGATCGTGGTCACCCGGGCCGCGGCGGGGCTGGCCGCCTTCCTGCGCGAGCAGCACGGACCCGGTCACCAGTCCGTGGTCATCGGCTACGACGCCCGCCACAACTCCGACGTCTTCGCCCGCGACACCGCCGAGGTCATGACCGGCGCCGGCTTCACCGCCTGGCTGATGCCGCGTCCGCTGCCCACGCCCCTCCTGGCGTTCGCGATCCGCGAGCTCGGCAGCGCGGCCGGCGTCATGGTCACCGCGAGCCACAACCCGCCGCAGGACAACGGCTACAAGGTCTACCTCGGCGACGGCAGCCAGATCGTCCCGCCGGCCGATGCGGCCATCGCCGCGCACATCGACGCCGTCGGCCACCTCGCCGGCGTGCCGCGCGGCGGGCCGGGCACCGTGCTCGGCGAGGACATCGTCGACCACTACCTCGACACCGTCGCCGGGCTCGCCGGCGACGGGCCGCGCGACCTCGACATCGTCTACACGCCGCTGCACGGTGTCGGTGGCCCGTCGGTGCTGCAGGTGCTCGAGACGGCCGGCTTCGCGACGCCCCGCGTGGTGGAGCAGCAGGAGCAGCCCGACCCCGACTTCCCCACCGTCGCGTTCCCGAACCCCGAGGAGCCGGGCGCGATGGACCTCGCCCTCGAGCTCGCGGAGCAGACCGGCGCCGACCTCGTCGTGGCCAACGACCCCGACGCCGACCGATGCGCGGCCGCCGTGCCCGGACCCGACGGCCGGGGGTGGCGGATGCTGCGCGGCGACGAGGTCGGCGCGCTGCTCGCCCACCACCTGCTCGCCCGCGGAGCCCAGGGCGTCTACGCCGCCTCGATCGTGTCGTCGTCGCTGCTGGGTCGGATGGCCGAGGCCGCCGGGCAGCCGCACCAGGAGACCCTGACCGGGTTCAAGTGGATCGGCCGGGTCCCCGGCCTCGCGTTCGGCTACGAGGAGGCGCTCGGCTACTGCGTCGACCCCGAGCACGTGAAGGACAAGGACGGCGTCTCGGCGCTGCTGCTGCTGTGCGAGCTCGCCGCCGCGCTCAAGGCCGAGGGTCGCGGGCTCGTCGACGTCCTCGACGACCTCGCGCGCGAGCACGGGCTCCACGCCACCGACCAGGTCTCGGTGCGCGTCGACGACCTCGCCGTCATCGGTCGAGCGATGGCCACGCTGCGCGAGCAGCCACCGGCCTCGCTCGGCGGGCTCGCGGTGCTGGCGGTCGACGACCTCGGCGCCGGCTCCGACGCGCTGCCGCCCACCGACGGTCTGCGCTACCGCCTGGCCGACGGCGCCCGGGTCATCGTGCGCCCCAGCGGCACCGAGCCGAAGATCAAGTGCTACCTCGAGGTCGTCGTCCCGGTCGAGGACGGCGTCGACGACGGCGTCGAGGCCGCCCGCATCCAGGCCGCCACCCGCCTCGACGCCCTCGGCTCCGACATCCGCGCGGCCGCCGGCCTCTGACGACGGCGCCGGGTCAGAGCACGACGGCGACGACGACCAGCACCCCGGCGACGACGAGGGCCGCGATCTCGGGCCACGCACGCTCCCGGACGACGGGGCCGGGCTCGGCGCCGGTCTTCTGCGCGGTCTCGACCCGGTGCCGGATGCGCTCCTCGACGAACAGCCCGACGTCGGGCAGCTGCGGCGCGTCGGCCATCGCGCCCGGCAGCCGACGACCGTGCAGCTGGCGCCGGGATCGCCCGATGGACGGCGCGACGTAGCGGTCGTCGTCGACGAAGACCGCCAGCACCTGCCCGACCGCGACGGTGTCGATCGCGGCGAGGGGGACGTGCACGGTGTCGAGCATGTTGCGCAGCACCAGGTCGTCACCCTCGATGAGCACGACCGGGCGCAGCAGGCCCGCCCACATCAGGACGGCGACCAGCAGCCCGACCGCGCTCCAGACCCAGGCCCCCTCGATGTCCGCCGCGGGTGCGCCCACGGCGATGCCGAGGCCGAGCAGCAGCCCGAGGACGCCGAGCACCCGGCCGTTGGTCGGCGGGAAGCGCTCGTCCGAGTTGTCTCCGGCCACGAGCCGAACTCTATGCTGGGGTGATGCCCACGACCGTTCCGGACCTCTCCGACGTGACGCGGTCCGAGGCCTCGCTGCGTCGGTTCCTGCACGGCCTGCCCGGCGTCGACCAGGTCGGCGCCGACGCGCGGGCCGCGAGCCTCGGCACCCGCTCGATCAAGACGACCGCGAAGGCCCACGCCCTCGACCTCGCCATCCGCATGGTCGACCTGACGACGCTCGAGGGCGCCGACACGGCCGGCAAGGTGCGGGCGCTGGCCTCGAAGGCCAAGACCCCCGACCCCGCCGACCCGACCTGCCCGCAGGTCGCCGCCGTCTGCGTCTACCCCGACATGGTCGCCACGGCGAAGCAGACGCTCGGCACCTCGGGCATCAACGTCGCCGCCGTCGCCACCGCGTTCCCGAGCGGGCGCGCCTCACTCGACATCAAGCTCGCCGACACCCGCGACGCCGTCGAGGCCGGCGCCGACGAGATCGACATGGTCATCGACCGCGGCGCGTTCCTGTCGGGGCACTACCTGCAGGTCTTCGAGGAGATCATCGCCGTCCGCGAGGCCTGTGGCGAGGCACACCTGAAGGTGATCTTCGAGACCGGCGAGCTGCAGACCTACGACAACGTGCGCCGCGCCAGCTGGCTGGCGATGATGGCCGGCGGTCACTTCATCAAGACCTCCACCGGCAAGGTGCAGCCCGCGGCCACGCTGCCGGTCACGATGATCATGCTCGAGGCGGTGCGCGACTACCGCGAGGCCACCGGGCAGATGGTCGGCGTCAAGCCGGCCGGCGGCATCCGCACGGCCAAGGACGCCATCAAGTACCTCGTGATGGTCAACGAGGTCGCCGGTCCCGACTGGCTCGACCCCGACTGGTTCCGCTTCGGCGCCTCCACGCTGCTCAACGAGCTGCTCATGCAGCGCACCAAGATGACCACCGGCCGCTACTCCGGCCCCGACTACTTCACCCTCGACTGAGGACGCCGCTGATGAGCAACGTGTTCGAGTACGCCCCCGCCCCCGAGTCGCGCAGCATCGTCGACCTCAAGCCGTCCTACGGCCTGTTCGTCAACGGCGAGTTCGTCGACGGTCACGGGTCGTCGTTCAAGACGATCAGCCCGGCCACCGAGGAGGTGTTGGCCGAGGTCGCCGAGGCCAGCGACGTCGACGTCGACGCCGCCGTCAAGGCCGCCCGGCGCGCCTACAACCGCGTCTGGTCGCGCATGCCCGGCAGCGAGCGGGCCAAGTACCTCTACCGCATCGCCCGCATCATCCAGGAGCGCGGCCGCGAGCTCGCCGTCCTCGAGTCGCTCGACAACGGCAAGCCGATCAAGGAGTCGCGCGACGTCGACGTCCCCGTGGTCGCCGCGCACTTCTTCTACTACGCCGGCTGGGCCGACAAGCTCGAGCACGCCGGCTACGGGACGACGCCCCTCGGCGTGGCCGGTCAGGTCATCCCGTGGAACTTCCCGCTGCTCATGCTGGCCTGGAAGATCGCGCCGGCGCTGGCCTGCGGCAACACCGTCGTCCTGAAGCCGGCCGAGACCACGCCGCTCACGGCGCTGCTCTTCGCCGAGATCTGCCAGCAGGCCGACCTGCCGCCCGGCGTCGTCAACATCGTCACCGGTGCCGGCCCCACCGGCCAGGCGATCGTCAGCCACGCCGACGTCGACAAGGTCGCCTTCACCGGCTCGACCGCGGTCGGCAAGGCGATCGCCCGCGCCGTGGCGGGCACGCAGAAGCGGGTCACGCTCGAGCTCGGCGGCAAGGCGGCCAACATCGTCTTCGACGACGCCCCGATCGACCAGGCCGTCGAGGGCATCGTCAACGGCATCTTCTTCAACCAGGGCCACGTGTGCTGCGCCGGCTCGCGCCTGCTCGTGCAGGAGTCGATCGCCGACGAGCTGCTCGCCCGGCTCAAGCGCCGCATGGCCACGCTCCGCGTCGGCGACCCGCTCGACAAGAACACCGACGTCGGCGCCATCAACTCTCACCGACAGCTGGAACGGATCCGGGAGCTGGTCGACGTCGGCGACGCCGAGGGCGCCGAGCGGTGGTCGCCGCCGTGCGAGCTGCCCGAGCGCGGCTTCTGGTTCCCGCCCACGGTGTTCACCGGCGTCTCGCAGGCCCACCGCATCGCTCGTGAGGAGATCTTCGGCCCCGTCCTGTCGGTGCTGACCTTCCGCACGCCGTCCGAGGCGGTCGAGAAGGCCAACAACACCCCGTTCGGCCTCTCCGCCGGCGTCTGGACCGAGAAGGGCTCGCGCATCCTCGACGTCGCCGGCAAGCTGCGCGCCGGCGTCGTGTGGGCCAACACGTTCAACAAGTTCGACCCGACCAGCCCGTTCGGCGGCTACCAGGAGTCCGGCTACGGGCGCGAGGGCGGCCGACAGGGCCTCGCCGCGTACCTGCAGGGAGGCGAGGCGTGATGGCCAGGATCGACGTCCGCAAGACCTACAAGCTCTACATCGGCGGCGCGTTCCCGCGCTCGGAGTCCGGGTACTCCTACGTCGTCAACGACGCCAAGGGGAAGTTCGTGGCCAACGCTGCTCTCGCCTCGCGCAAGGACGCCCGCGACGCCGTCGTGGCCGCCCGCAAGGCCTTCGGCTCGTGGTCGGGCCGCACCGCCTACAACCGGGCGCAGATCCTCTACCGCATCGCCGAGGTGATGGAGGACCGCCGGCCGCAGTTCGTGGCCGCCGTCCAGCAGTCGGAGGGCCTGTCGTCGTCCCGGGCCGGTGAGGTCGTCGACGCCTCCATCGACCGCCTCGTCTGGTACGCCGGGTGGGCCGACAAGCTCACCCAGGTCGTCGGCAACGCCAACCCGGTCGCGGGCCCGTTCTTCAACCTGACCACGCCCGAGCCCACCGGCGTCGTCGCCGTGCTCGCGCCGCAGGACTCCTCGCTGCTCGGCCTCGTCTCGGTCGTCGCCCCGGTCGTCGTCACGGGCAACACGGTGGTCGTCGTCAGCTCCTACGAGCGGCCCTTGCCCGCCGTCACGCTCGCCGAGGTGCTCGCCACCTCCGACGTGCCCGGTGGAGTCGTCAACGTGCTCACCGGCGACGGCGCCACGATCGCCCCGTGGCTCGCCGCCCACATGGACGTCAACGCCATCGACCTCGTCGGTGTCGCCGGCGCCACCGACCTCGCGACCGACCTCGAGGTCGCAGCCGCCGACAACCTCAAGCGCGTGCGCCGCGCCCCCGCCGCCGAGCCCGACTGGGCCGACGAGCCCGGCATCGACACGATGACCGCCTTCGTCGAGCTCAAGACGGTCTGGCACCCCATGGGGTCCTGAGCGGGTGACCACGGCGCAGGTCATCGTGCTCGCCGGGCCCAGCGGGTCCGGCAAGTCCCGCCTCGCCGAACGGCTGGGCCTGCCGGTGCTCCGGCTCGACGACTTCTACAAGGACGTCGGCGACCCGACGCTCCCGCTCATCACCGACGGCGCCAACGCAGGCCTCGTCGACTGGGACCACCCAGACTCGTGGCTGTGCGACGACGCTCTCGCGGCGATCGAGCACCTGTGCCTGCACGGCCAGGGCGACGTGCCGGTCTACGACATCCCCACGAGCACCCGCACCGGCCGGCAGAACCTCGACCTCCACGGTGAGGCCTACTTCGTGGCCGAGGGCATCTTCGCCCAGGAGGTCGTGCCCCGGGCCCGCGAGGCCGGGCTGCTCGCCGACGCGCTGTGCGTCACGCAGCGCCCCGCGGTCACCTTCTGGCGTCGACTCACGCGCGACCTGCGCGAGCACCGCAAGCCGCCTCTGGTGCTCGTGCGCCGCGGGTTCGCGCTCATGCGGGCCCAGCGCGGCGTCGTCGCCCACGCCGTGTCGCTCGGCTGCCGGCCGATGACGCCGGTGAAGGCCGCCGCCGAGATCGCCCAGATGACCGGACACAGCATCCGGTGAACCCGCTCGCCGCCCGGCTGAAGCAGCCCGACCAGCGCTCGTGCGGCGCGGCGAGCGTCACCATGGCGGCAGCGCTGGCCGATCCCGCCTACGCCGACCGCGTCGCCGTCCAGGAGTCGTTCGGACGCGAGGTGCTCCGCCGCCATCGCGAGCTGACCTCGTTCCGTCCCGAGGCCGGGTGGCAGGTGCCGTGGCCGCGCTTCATCGGCACGCCGCCCTGGGCGGTCGCGCGGGCGCTGACCGCGATCACCGGACGCCGCCACCGCACCCGCCTCGTCCGTTTCCGGACGACGGTGCGTCCGGTCGAACGGCTCAGTGCCGTCTACGTGGGCAGCGCACTGCTCCCCCGCCACGTCGTGCTGGTCGTCGACCCGGGCGCCCCGGGCTCCGACGACGCGGTCCGGGTCTACGACCCGGCCCGCGGACGGGTCGTCGACCTCACCGACTTCCGACGGTGGACCACCCGGTGGTTCGCCGTCACGCCGTCCCGGCCATCAACGCCGCGTAGCCCGGCTTGATCACCCCGTCGATGATCGCGAGCCGCTCGCGGAACGGCAGGAAGGCGGACTTCATCGCGTTGATGGTGAACCACTGCAGGTCGGAGAACCCGTAGCCGAACGCCTCGACGAGCGCGGTCATCTCGTCGGTCATCGAGGTGCCGCTCATCAGCCGGTTGTCGGTGTTGACCGTGACCCGGAACCGCAGCCGCGTGAGCAGCCCGATGGGGTGCTCGGCGATGCTCGTGGCCGCGCCGGTCTGCACGTTGGACGCCGGGCACATCTCCAGCGGGATGCGCTTGTCGCGCACGTAGGAGGCGAGCCGGCCCAGCTCGACGTTGCCGTCGTCGGCGATCGTGATGTCGTCGATGATCCGGACGCCGTGACCGAGCCGATCGGCCCCGCACCACTGGATCGCCTGCCAGATCGACGGCAGCCCGAAGGCCTCGCCGGCGTGGATGGTGAAGTGCGAGTTCTCGCGCTGGAGGTACTCGAAGGCGTCGAGGTGACGGGTGGGCGGGAAGCCCGCCTCGGCACCGGCGATGTCGAAGCCGGCCACGCCGCGGTCGCGCCAGGCGATGGCGAGCTCGGCGATCTCCATCGACCGGGCCGCGTGGCGCATCGCCGTCAACAGCTGCCGGACGACGATCGTGCGGCCGGCCGCGGCGGCCGCGGCGACGCCGGCCTCGAACCCCTCCTGGACGGCGGCGACGACCTCGTCGAGGGTGAGCCCCTGCTCGACGTGCTGCTCGGGGGCGTAGCGGATCTCGGCGTAGACGACGCCGTCGGCGGCGAGGTCCTCGACGCACTCGCGTGCCACGCGAGCGATGGCCGGCCCGTTCTGCATGACGGCGACGGTGTGGTCGAAGGTCTCGAGGTAGCGCTCGAGCGAGCCGGAGTCGGCGGCCTCGGCGAACCAGGCGCCCAGCGCCTCGGCGCTCTCGCTGGTCGGCAGCTCGTGCCCGATCTCGGCCGCGAGCTCGAGGATCGTGGCCGGACGGAGCCCGCCGTCGAGGTGGTCGTGCAACAGGACCTTGGGCGCCGTGCGCACCTGCTCGCGTGTAGGTTCCATGCGGTTCATCCAACCACCCGTCCGGCAGGTTCCCGCACTCCACGGAGGTCCCCAGGCATGCGCACGTTCAGCACCCTCGACGAGGTCGCCGACGCCGTCGGTGACGAGCTCGGTGCCGGTGAGTGGCTCGAGGTCACCCAGGACCGGGTCGACCTGTTCGCCGACGCCACCGACGACCACCAGTGGATCCACGTCGACGTCGAACGCGCGAACGACGGCCCCTTCGGCGGCCCGATCGCCCACGGCTACCTGACGCTCTCGCTCATCCCCCACCTCGGCACGTCGGTCTTCACCTTCGAGACCCCGGGCGCCAAGCTCAACTACGGCCTCAACAAGGTCCGCTTCCCCACCCCGGTGAAGGTCGGCCAGCGCATCCGCGACCGCGTCACGCTGGTCGCCGTCGACGACCTCCCGGCCGGCAAGCAGGTCACCATGAAGCACGTCATCGAGATCGACGGCGTCGACAAGCCGGCCTGCGTGGCCGAGATGGTCGTCGTCCTGCTCCCCTGACCTCCGTCGACCGACGGTCGACGCTGGTCGAGGTGCGACGAGCCCGGCGAGGAGCCCCGAGACCCCTCCACCCAGGCTCGGGTGCCCGAGGCCAGAGATCTCGAGGCGAGGTCGCAGGCGACCTCGCACCTCGATCAGCGCGGGTCAGCTCGAGCCCGCGAGGTCCGACTCGGGCAGCAGGTCGTGCACGAGCGCCTCGGTCTCGGCGTCGAGGGGGACGCCGTGCCGGTCGAGCTCGGTGACCATCTCCTCCACCGCGGCGGCGGCACCCGCGCCCTCCTCGCGGCGGAACTCGGCGACCAGCAGGTCGCGCCACAGCACCTGCGACTCCGGCGCGAGCCGGAGGCCGGCTCGGCTGGCGGCTGCGGCACCCTCGGGGTCGTCGTCGAACGACAGGACGGCGAGCCGGTGAGCGGCGTCGACGACCATCATCGCGCTGAGGTCGTCGATCGAGGTGCGCGGCAGCCACGAGTAGCGATGGCCGGGGTGGCCCTCGAGCAGACGGCCGCGCACGAGACGGAGCGCGCGGGCGACGAGCTCGCGCTCGTCGGCGACCCCCGCCCCCCGGGACTCCTGCAGCAGCGTGCAGAATGCGTACCAGTCGACCCGCACGGCCTCGGCGAGGAAGAGCCGCCCCTCCTCGTCCTGCCCGA
The DNA here is from genome assembly GCF_039939255.1 of Nocardioides secundeburneus. Classification (NCBI taxonomy): domain Bacteria; kingdom Bacillati; phylum Actinomycetota; class Actinomycetes; order Propionibacteriales; family Nocardioidaceae; genus Nocardioides; species Nocardioides secundeburneus. The sequence continues at coordinate 377,981 of NZ_JBDUUE010000007.1, read as the reverse complement.
GCGCGTGGGCGCCGTCGACGGTGCCGAGCCAGGTGCGCACCCGCTCGATCGTCGCGTCGCGCACCTCGGGGGTGACGCCGCGCGGCCAGATCGAGGCCCCCAGCACGCTGGGGTGCACGGGCGCGTCCTGGAGGGCGAGGAAGGTGACGATCTCGGTGGCGATCTCGACACGGGCCGGGTCGATCGGGCCGGGCGCCCGGACGACGGCGGGGCCGAGCACGCCCACGGCGATCTCGGCGAGGCGCCACTCGGTGTCGGAGCCCGACCGCAGCGGGTCGGGCACCGCGGCGCGCGGGCCGTCGACCGTGACCGCCTCGGACCGGGCGCGCCCGAACAGGTCGGCCAGCGACTCGACGGTGGGATCGGTCAGGCGCACGGCGCGGACGTCGATGTCGAGCAGCGGGATGGTGAGCCGGCCCGTGTCGTCGACGTGCACGCGCCAGCGCGCTCCGGGCACGGGCATCGCCGAGACGATGCCGACCCCGCGGGTGCCACCGGCTCCCAGCGCCCCGACGGCGTCGCGGGCGGTGTCGTCGGGCAGCGAGCCGAGCAGCAGGTACTGCGGCTGCACACCCGGACGACGTCCGAGCCGGCCGCCGAGCACCTCCTGAGCCGGTCGACCCGGCGGCGATGCCGCCCACCCCGAGACCATGGCGCCGAGGTCGGCGACCGGGCGGAGGACGTCGCCCGCCACCGGGCCGAGGGCGGCGGGCAGGTCGTAGCCGTGCACGACCTGGGCGTCGGCCCAGGGCACGGTGGCCAGCTGCGCGGCGATCGCGGAGACGACCTGCCGGGCCACGTGGGCCGACCCGCTGAGCGCGAGGACGCCGCCGACGGCCTCGAGGTCGACGAGCACGTCGGCGCCGTCGTCGCCGCGGCCGAAGCAGACGAGGCCGGGATAGGGCGCGTGCCCCCGGTCGTCGGGCAGCTCGGCCTCGGCCGGCAGGCGCCACGTGCTGCCGCCGTCGAGCACGACCCACGGCGCCGGTGCCGTGTCGAGGGGCGGGGCGATGCGCAGGTCGAGGCGGGTGTCGTCGACGGTGGCGGCGTAGATCTGCGGCAGCGGCACCCGGTGAACGCGGCAGTGCGCGCTCAGCGAACGCAGGGCCCGGTCGATGCGGTCGACGCGGCCGGGGTCGGCCCCGGCCCGTAGCACGACCTCGGTCTCGCGGTGGGCGTGCTCGAGCCGGGTGCGCCGGCGTCGGCGCTCGGCGGCGACGGCGGCGGCGAGCATGGCGGCGAGCAGCCCGCCGCCCACGAACTCCTCGACGGCCCAGCCGTCGTCGGACGACGCCCGGTCGGCGGCCTGCTCGGTCGCATCGGACTCGTCGGCAGCGGGTGCCGGCTCGTCCCACGACGAGTCGGCGACCGAGGCCACCCCCGCCTCGGCGGCCACGCCGGTGGCGGTGACGGGGGTGTTGCGGCCCTGCTGGGGACCGGCCTTGTCGAGGTCGGCGCTCTGCTGGGTCGTGGCGATCGCGGCGACGGCACCCACCCGCGGGGCGTCGACGGCGTCGTCGGGCATGACCAACACCCAGCCGGGCTGGATGAGCCGGCCGATGACCAGCTCGCCGCCGTCGGGCTGGTCGCGTCCCTTGTTGAGGTCGTAGACCTCCTGCCAGCGGCGGCCGTCGCCGAGGTGGCGCTCGGCGATGTCCCAGAGGTTGTCGTGGTAGTGCCCGTCGGGCGGCTGGACGACGACGACCTTCTTGCCGACGACGTCGGTCATCGAGGGCGGCACGCCGGGCACGTGGTCGCCGGCCTGGTGGCGCGGGGCCTGCTCCACGTCGGCGGTGGCCTGCACGGACTCGGCGATGCTCTCGCGCACCTGCTGCGCGACGACGGCCGAGGTGGGGGCGGCCTCGGGCCGCGAGTCGCCCGGCTCGGGCGAGGTGGCCGAGGCCGCGGAGCCGGTGCCGACGGCACCGAGCAGGGTCGAGCCGATGAGCAGGGTGCCGACGAGCGCACGGGCCAGGCCCTGTGAAGGACCGGACAACGGGAGCGGGCGGGCCAGCTGGCCGCCCCGGAGCGCGGCCATCACCTCGACCACCGTGCAGATCGCGAACTGCAGCCACGCCAGCCACACCACCGCACGCAGGACGGCGAGGAGCGTGTCGGTGTCGATGGGCGAGGTCAGCTCGTCGCGACCGGGGAAGCCGTCGGGGAACGGCGGCGGGCCGGTGAAGACCCACATCAGCACCGGGACGCCGACGACCAGCACGAGCAGCGCGACGGCGGCGCCGAGCACCTTGGTCCAGGGCGTCGTCGGCGCCGCCGCGACGGGCGCCGCGAACCGCTCGGGACCGCGCGTCGCCGGCGGGGGCGGCGGCGAGGCAGGAGGGGGTGGGGGCGGAGCCTGGGTCACCTGGACACCTCACAGGTCGGGTCGGGGGACGTGGTCACTGGGACTGGGCCTCGGCCGTGGCGGTGGCGTTGACGGTGAAGTCGCCGACCCCGACGAGCGTGAGCAGCTGGGCGGCCACGGTGTCGCGCGCGCTGACGGTGACCGAGGTCCCGTCGATGGCGAACCCGGTGACGGTGTAGCCACGTTGGACGAGGAACGAGGTGGCCCGGGCCCGGGCCTGGCTCTCGTTGATGACGACCCGCCCACCGTTGCGCAGGGCGCCCTGGTCGATCGCCTGGGCGCCGGCCCGGGCGGCCTGCTCGACCTCGTCGGCAAGCTGCATGCGGGCGTTGAGGGCGTTGCCGCCGTCGACCACGAGTCCGGCCACGGCGAGCAGCGTGACGGTGATGCCGACGACGAAGGCCGAGATCGCGCCGCGCTCACCGCACCGGCGGCGCTCGCGCAGGCGGCGGACGATCGCGTTCACGAGTAGCTCCGGTAGGGGTCGAGGGGGATCGAGCTGGAGCCACCGACGCCGACGGTGCCCGGCACCCCGATCAGGCCGAGCCCCTCGAACGACACCGTGCAGTTGAGCTCCACGGTCACCTGACCCTCGGGGCGCCAGTCGAGCTGGACGTCGATGCCGCCCGGCCCGCAGGTGGTCTCGCTGTCGAGCGAGGCGTTGACGATGCTGCGTGCCGCTGCGTCTGCGGCCTGGCGCGAGGGTTCCAGCGAGGCCGCGCGGGCGGCGTCGCGCGCGGTGGCGTCGACGTCGCCACGCACCGCCACGTAGCGCCCGAGCATGACGATCAGCAGGACGAACAGGAACAGCACCGGGATGAGCAGCACGACCTCGACGGCCATCGAGCCGCGCTCGCCGCGTCGCCGCACACGGGCCACGGTCGCCCGGGACGGCGTGCTCACGGGGCTCCTTGGACGAAGCGCTCAATCGGGCCCTCGATGGTCTCGCTCACCCGCGGTACCCCGACGGGCGAGATCTCCTGGGCGCGCCCGCTCACCGTGACCCGCACGCGGGTGCCGCCGTCGAGCAGCTGGATCTGGATGTCGACGTCCTCGAGCACGCCGCCGCCGATGTTGCCGGCGTACTGCATGCCGACGGATCGGCCGCGGCCCTGGTCGCCCTCGCTGACCCGCACGGCGCGGGCGGTCTCGCGGGCGACCGCGCTTGCTGCCTGGTTGCCCAGGTAGACCAGCGAGAACTGCACCGCCAGGAAGATCACGAACATGAGGAGCGGCGTGTACATCACCAGCTCCACCGATGAGGCGCCCCGGTCGTCGCGGCGACGGGCCAGGGACGCGAGCATCAGTCGATCTTGATCGAGTCGGCCTTGCCCTTGACGACGGCCGTGATGGCGACGCCGATGCCGGTGGCCAGCGCGATCAGGACGGCGGTGATGATCACCCACTCGACGGCGGTGGCGCCGCGCTGCTCGTGGCGCAAGCGGGCCTGGAAACCGGTCAGCATCAGGTACACGTGGTGCAGCTCGGGCGGCATGTCGTTCTCCCCGGGGTCGTAGGTCTAGCGTGATCTTGGCCGTCGTGGCCGCGGTCTAAACCCAGTCGTCACGAACTGGTTCAGCCTAGGCCATGGCGGGCCGGCCTCAGATTCCCAGGACTCGTGCGATCGCCGGGAAGATGAGGAAGAGCAGGAAGCCGACGCACAGCAGGAGCTGGGCGACCAGCATCGACTGCGAGCGCGCGGCGGCCCGGCCCTCGGCGTCGGCGAGCTCCTTGCGGCGCAGCGAGTCGGCCCGCGCGGTCAGCGAGTCACGGACCTTGGCGCCGTCCTCGGCCACCAGCGCGAGCGCCGCGGCGAGGTCGCGCAGCTCGTCGATGTCGAGCTCGTCGCCGAGGGCGCCCAGCGCCTCCCACGGCGTGCTGCCCTGCAGCCGGGCGGCCTGCAGGGAGTCGCGGATGCGCACCATCGCCCAGCCGTCGGAGATCGAGCTGGCCGTCTGCAGGGCCTCAGGGACGCCGCGCCCGCCCGCGAGGTTCATCGCGACCAGGTCGAGGAACGAGCTGAGCACGTGCCGGAAGCCGCGGCGACGGTCGTCGGCCTTGCCGGCGACCTGGACGGCGGGCAGCAGCAGACCGAGGAGGCCACCGAGCACCATCAGCCACAGCGGGATCGTCGGCGTCAGGATGCCGAGCGCGGTGATCGGCCCGAGCGCGATGACCGGGGCGACGAAGCACACCAGCCCGCTGACGACGCACTGGGCCAGGAACGCCTCGCGCGACGTGCCCACGAGCGCGAGCTGGGCCTGCAGCTTGGGCGGCAACAGCACCCCGCGGTCGTCGAGGGTGTCGCCGACGCGGGCGCCGAGCCGGCGCATGCGGGTGGACTCGTCCTGGTGGCGACGGTCGGCCGTGAGCCCGGCCTCGCGTCGTCCGCGGGCGAGGCGGGAGTCGAACCGCGCCAGGGCCACGGGGCCGGACAGAGGCGCCTGCATGAGCAGCCGGACGGCGAGCAGGACGCCGGCCCCGCACACGCCGCCGGCCAGCAGCACGATGGTCAAGGTCATCGCAGCTCGCCCACGGTCTCGGTGCGGGCGCGCGTGCGCAGGAACCGCTCCGGCGCCTCGAACTTGGCCAGGCGCCGCAGCCAGAAGATGCCGGCGGCGAAGCAGGCCATGACGACGAGCAGCATGACCTGGCCCAGCGGGGTGCCGTAGGGCTCGACATAGCTGGGGTTGAAGATGCGCAGCCCGACCACGAAGGCGACGGTGACGCCCACGACGATCTGGACCGAGCGCTGGGTGCTGCGACGTCCGGCGTTGATGCGCTGGCGCATCTCGAGCTCGGCCCGGGCGGCCGCGGCCAGCGAGGTGAGCACGCCGCGGAGTCCAGGGCCGCGCAGCCGGGCGTTGAGGATCAGCGCGGCGACGATGAGGTCGGCGCTGCTGTCGTCGAGCTCGTCGGCGAAGCGCTGCAGCGCCTCGGGCAGCGGCACCCGCACCCGCAGGCGGTCGCTCAGCGTCTGCAGCTCGGTGGTGATGACGGCGCCGGCGGCGTGCACGGTCGACGGGATGGCCTGCTCGAGCCCGACCGCGCCGGCGACGGTGTCACGCAGGGACTCGGTCCAGGCCGCGAGCGCCTCGATGCGTGCCACGCCGAGTCGCGCCTCGCGCCCCCCGCCGAACAACCGGTCCCACAGCAGCACGAGCGCCAGGACGGCCGCCGCGGCGACCACCCACCGGGTGAGGACCAGGGTCGCGAGCGCGGCCACGACCGCCACCGGGGTGCGCTGACCCGCACCCTTGAGGTCGTCGAGCATCCGCGAGGGGGCCTCGGCCACCTCGCCTGGGGCGCGCGGGGTCAGCGCAGCGACCAGCAGCACGATGCCGCCGGCCGCCACTCCCCCGGCCAGGACGATCAGCACGATGTCGAAGGTGAGGGTCACGACACCGGCTCCAGCCAGGTGGCCGCGGCCCCCGGCACGTAGCCGACGGCCTCGAGCTCGGGCAGGCACGAGATCGCGGCGGCCGGAACGGCGACGCCGTCTGCCCCGCGGGCGTAGACCTCGCTGGAGAGCACCTGGCCGTCGACGCCGTTGACCTCGCGCACCGAGGTGACCATGCGGCGCAGCCGCCCGCCGTCGGCGAAGTCGTTGACCCGCTCGACGAACAGCACGAAGTCGATGGCACCGCCGATCAGCATCATCGTGGCCTCGGCCGGCAGTCGCTCGACGGACTGGATGGCGTAGGTGCAGATGCGGTTGAAGACCTCGGCCGAGGAGTTGGCGTGGATCGTCGACAGCGAGCCGTCGTTGCCCTGGCTCATGGCGTTGAGCATCGTGACGATCTCGTCGCCGAGCACCTCGCCGACGATGACGCGCGAGGGGTTCATGCGCAGCGAGCGCCGCACGAGGTCGGCCATGCCGATGGCACCGAGACCCTCGGCGTTGGGCAGGCGCTCCTCGAACGCGACGACGTTGGGGTGCAGATCGGCGAACTCGCCGAGGCCGAGCTCGAGCGCCCGTTCGACCGTGACCAGGCGCTCGTTGGGCTCGATCTCGTTGGCCAGGGCGCGCAGCATGGTCGTCTTGCCGGCGTTGGTGGCCCCGGCGATCATGATGTTCTTGCGGGCCCGCACCGCGGCCGAGAGCATCGCGGCGAGATCGGGCGACAGCGTGCCGTAGCCGACGAGGGTGTCGAGGCTGACCCGTGACAGGCGCGCGCGGCGGATCGACAGCGACGGCCGCTGGCACACGCCCATGACCGCCGACATGCGCGAGCCGTCGGGCAGGCGGATGTCGAGCTGGGGGTTGGCGGTGTCGAAGGAGCGCGAGGTCAGGCCGCTGTAGGCGCCCAGGATCTGCACCAGCTCGACCAGCTCGTCGTCGGACTCGGCGATCGGTGCGGCCATCTCCTCGCGGCCGTCGGCGTAGCCCACGAACACCCGGTCGAAGCCGTTGACGTCGATGTTCTCGACCTCGGGGTCGTCGAGCAGCGGCTGCAGCCGGCCGACGCCGAACAGCGCCGAGTGCACGCCCTCGGCGAGCTGGGCCTCCTCGTCCTGGCTCGGCGGGGTGCGTCCGGCCCGCACCTCGGCCCGGGCGTAGGAGTCGAGGACGCGGCTGACGACGGCACGGGCGAACTGGCGCTCGTCCTCGGCCGACATCGGCCGGAGCCCGTTGTCGGCGTCCTCGCGGCGCTGGCGGGCCAGCACCTCGGCGACCTCCTCGCGCAGCTGGCGCACGAGCTTCTGGTCCACGGTCAGCTCCTTCCGGCCAGGCCGGTCGGGCCGGGCTGTCGGGTCGGGGTGGCGGCGAGCCGCTCGACGGGCTCGATGGCCGAGCGGGCGAGCACGCTGCGCGCCACGGAACCGACACGCGCAGACGAGAGCAGCCGCGCACCCTTGTCGTCGCGGGCCAGCGCCCCGACGACGCGGGCCGGCAGCCCCTCGTGGTCGAGCAGCCGCTGCAGGTCGGGCACGGCGGCGGTGTCCTTGTAGGCGGTGACGGCGAGCACGCACAGCTGCGGGGCGCCGGCCTGGCCGACGCGCAGCGGCGCCTGCAACGAGCGCAGCAGGGTGCGCAGGTGGGCGCTGCCCTCGAGGTCCGGCCGGACGACGGCACACACGACGTCGGCCTGCGAGACCAGGCCCATCACCGGCGAGCTCGTGGTGATGCGTCCGGCGTCGACCAGGACGTCGCCCGGGTGGTCCGTGAGCACCTGCGGCAGGTGGACCCACGCTCCGCCGATGCCGGCCAGCTGCTCGGGCGACGGGACGCCGCACAGCACCGGGAAGCCGAAGGCGGTCTCCTGCAGGTGGTCGGCCAGGGTGGTCTCGCCGGCGCCGCGGCGCAGCGCGGCACCGATCGAGAGGAGGCCGCGGTCGGGGTCGAGGGGCCCACCGGCCTCGTCGCGCACGCGGTAGAGCACGTCGCCGCCGGCCGGGTCGACGTCGACGACCGCGACCGGGCGCGGCCACTGGACGGCGAGGGCCAGGGCCGCCATGGTCGTGCCGGGCGAGCCCTTGGCCGAGACGAGTGCGAGGGTCGTCACGGCGTCTCGTCGTCGGAGCCGGTGCTCACACCGGGCACGGGCTCGGTGTTGCCGACGACCAGCTCGTAGTCCTCGGGCACGCCGCGGCGCAGGAGCGCCACGCCGGCGCGGTCGTTCGTGGCGGCGTCGATGACGACCAGGGACGCCTCCTGCGGCACCTCCAGGACCAGGGACCCGGTCGCGGTGGGGTCGTTGAGGTTGGAGCTGCTCTCGATGGCCAGCACCACCGCCTGGGTCAGCTCGGCCGGCACCTGCTCGCCGCCGCTGGTGCGCACCACCTGCACGAGGTCGCCGATCTGCAGCTGCGACTCCCCCGGTGTGAGGTCGGCGGTCAGGGGCACCGAGACGACCGCCCGGTCCTCGTCGACCGGCTGGTCGCGGGTCAGCATGTCGACGTCGAGGAGCGTGCCACCGCGGATGGGCACGCGGGCGTAGACGCCGCCCGGGCGGATCTGTCCGTCGGCGACGTCGTCGGTGACCAGGCGCAGGTCGTCGGCGGAGACCTGGACCTCCTTGAGGTCGGCCATGGTGAGCGGCTGGCCGGCGGCGATGTTGACGTCGTCGCGCACGGCGTAGGCGGTCTCGCGCGAGTCGAGCCGGACGGCGAGCAGCCCGGCGACCAGGGCGCCGCCGACGATCAGGGCCACGGCCAGGGCGGCCAGGGCGGGACGCCGCTGGCGAGGTGGCCCGACCTTGTCGGGCTGCTTGGCCGTCTTCTGGCGTCGCGCGACCCGCTCGCGCTGCCGGTCGGCCGGGGTGGGCTGTACGTCGGTCAAGAGGTTCGTCCCGCCTGCTCAGGTGCTCGGTTCCGTAGCCCACGGTGTCCACCCGGGCCGACGGGCAAACATGATAGGAGCCCGCTCGGTCGTCAGCCCACGCGGTCGATGACCAGCTCGGACGACGCCCCGCCGGGCCCGTCGATGTCGAAGCCGTCCTGGAGCGAGACGAGCGCCCGTTCGAAGCGCTCGGGGGTGTCGGTGAGCAGCGTGAGCAGCGGCTCGCCCTCGCGGACGACGTCGCCCGGCCGCGCGTGCCAGCGGACGCCGGCGCCGGCCTGCACGGGGTCCTCCTTGCGGGCGCGGCCCGCGCCGAGACGCCAGGCGGCGAGGCCGACGGCCATCGCGTCGAGCCGGGTGAGCACCCCCGACGAGGGCGCCGTGACGACGTGCGACTCCTTCGCCACCGGCAGCTCGGCGTCGGGGTCGCCGTCCTGGGCGCGGATCATCGCCTTCCAGGTGTCCATGGCCGAGCCGTCGGCGAGCTTGTCGGCGGGGTCGACGTCGTCGCGGCCGGCTCCGGCGAGCATCTCGCGGGCCAGCGCGAGGGTGAGCTCGACGACGTCGGCGGGTCCGCCACCGGCGAGCACCTCGACCGACTCGGCGACCTCGATCGCGTTGCCGGCGGTGAGGCCGAGCGGGGTCGACATGTCGGTGAGCAGCGCGGTGGTGCGGACGCCGGCGTCGGTGCCGAGCGCGACCATCACCTCGGCGAGCTCGCGGGCGCGCTCGGCGTCCTTCATGAAGGCGCCGGTGCCGACCTTGACGTCGAGCACGAGCGTGCCGGTGCCCTCGGCGATCTTCTTGCTCATGATCGAGGAGGCGATGAGCGGGATGGCCTCGACGGTGCCTGTGACGTCGCGCAGCGCGTAGAGCTTCTTGTCGGCCGGCGCGAGGCCGTCGCCGGCGGCGCAGATGACCGCGCCGACCGACTCGAGCTGGGAGAGCATCTCGGCGTTGCTCAGCGCCGCACGCCACCCGGGGATCGACTCGAGCTTGTCGAGCGTGCCGCCCGTGTGGCCGAGACCTCGGCCCGACAGCTGCGGGACGGCGACACCGCACGCGGCGACGAGCGGGGCGAGCGGCAGGGTGATCTTGTCGCCCACGCCACCGGTGGAGTGCTTGTCGGCCGTGGGCCGCGACAGGGAGGAGAAGTTCATGCGCTCGCCCGAGGCGATCATCGCCGCCGTCCAGCGGGCGATCTCGCGGCGCTCCATGCCGTTGAGCAGGATCGCCATCGCCAGGGCCGACATCTGCTCGTCGGCGACCTCGCCGCGGGTGTAGGCGCCGACCACCCAGTCGATCTGGGAGTCGGTCAGCTCGCCCCTATCGCGCTTGGCCAGGATCACCTCGACGGCGTCGTGCTGAGTCATGGCCGCGACCCTACCCAGCCCGACGGCCCGGTCGACGACTAGCCGAGGTCGTCGGGGCCGAACGCCTGCGGCAGCACGGCGTCCATGCGCAGGACGCCGGTCGGGGTCTGCACGAGCAGCCCGGGGCCGCCGTTCTCCCACAGCAGCTGCCGGCACCGACCGCACGGCATGATGACGTCGCCGTCGCCGTTGACGCACACGAAGTGGGTCAGGCGTCCGCCGCCGGTGGCGTGCAGCGACGACACCAGCCCGCACTCGGCGCACAGCGTGACGCCGTAGGCCGCGTTCTCGACGTTGCAGCCGACGACGACGCGGCCGTCGTCGACCAGCGCGGCGGCGCCGACGTGGAAGCGGCTGTAGGGCGCGTAGGCCCGGGTCGCGATGTCGTCGGCCGCCGCCTTCAGCGTCGACCAGGTCTCGTCGGTCATCACTTCTCGTAGGGGACGCCGTCGGCGGCGGGCGCCCGCACGCGGCCGACCACGCCGGCCACCAGCACGATGGTGACGACGTAGGGCAGCATCTCGAGGAAGTCGCCCGGGATGGTGACGGGCGAGCCGATGATCGAGAGCAGCGTCTTGATCGAGGTCGCGAACGAGAACAGGATGGCGGCCATCGTGGCCCCGAACGGCGTCCAGCGGCCGAAGATCACCGCGGCGAGCGCGATGTAGCCCTTGCCGGCCGTCATCTGGGCGCCGAACTCGCCGAGCGAGCCGATGGTGAGGAAGGCACCCGCCAGGCCGCCGACGGCACCGGCGATCAGGCAGTTGCGGAATCGCAGCCGGTTGACCTCGACCCCGACGGTGTCGGCGGCGCGCGGGTGCTCGCCCACGGCTCGGGTGCGCAGGCCCCAGCGCGAGTGGTAGAGCATCACGTGGGTGACGACCACGACCACGATCGCGAGGTAGAACATCAGGTTCTGGGCGAAGAACAGCGGACCGAGCACCGGGATCTTCGAGAGCACCGGCAGCTCGATGGCCTGGAAGACCGGCGGGTTGTTGAACTTCTCGGCGTCGCGCTGCATGACCGAGGAGTAGAGGTAGGTCGTGAGGCCGATGACGAACAGGTTGAGCACGACGCCCAGCACGACCTGGTCGACCTGGTAACGGATCGAGAAGACCGCCAGGAGGGCGCCGACCAGGGCGCCGGCGATCAGGCCGCCGAGCAGGCCCATGACGAGGCTGCCCGCCACGGTGGCGATCATGGCCGAGAAGAAGGCCGCTCCCAGCATCTGGCCCTCGATGGCCAGGTTGATGACGCCGGAGCGCTCGGAGATCACGCCGGCCATCGCACCGAGCACCAGCGGCACGGCGAGGAACAGGGTGTTCGACAGCAGGCCGGTGATGTCGACCGTCGTGCCGTCCTTCACGCTGCCGGCCCACACGATGAAGCCGAGGATGCCGCCGACGACGGCCGCGGCGATCGCCAACCGCTCGAGCCACACGGGCGCGGGGCGCGCGGCGAGCACGCCGCCGAGGACGGCCGGCAGCAGCCCGAACAGGACGGCGGCCAGCAGCACCGGCATCTGGATGACCGGCACGCTGACGGCGTCGTCGGGGTCGCTCAGCTTGAGCCCGACGGAGTCGGCGTCGCCGGCACCGAGCACGAGCAGGGCGAGGACCGCGACGCCCACGACGGCGCACGTGATGCCGGTGCCGCGCTTGGGTCGGGCGACGACCTCGGGGACGACCTCGAGATCGACCAGCTCTTCTGCGTCGCGGCTCATGCCAGGCCCTTCCCGCCGGTGGTCTGCCCGAGGCCGGACGACGTCCGGACCCGGTAGAGGCCCTGGATCAGGGCCGGTGCCGCGATGAACAGCACGGTGAGGGCCTGCACCACGACGACGATGTCGACCGGGGTGCCGGTCATCGCCGACATGCGCTGACCGCCGGAGCGCAACGCGCCGAAGAGGAGCCCCGCGGCGATGACGCCCAGGGGTTTGCCCCGGCCGAGGAGCGCGGCGGTGATGCCGTCGAAGCCGGCGCCGTTGTCGATCGTGCTGGTGATGTAGGAGCTGGTGCCGAGCACCTGGGCGGCCCCGGCCAGGCCGGCGAGCATGCCGGCGCCGGTCATGGCGGCGATGTACGCCCAGCCGGCGGAGATGCCGGCGGTGCGGGCGGCGTCGGGGTTCTCGCCGACGGCGCGCAGGCGGAACCCGAGGGTGCTGCGCTCGAGCACCCACCAGACGACGAGCGCGGCGGCGAGGGCGATGAGCACGCCCCAGCTGGCGCGCAGACCCTCGGTGAGGAAGCCGAACAGGTGGGGCAGGCGGGCGTCGTCGGCGACCGTGAGCGACTTGCGCTCGGTGTAGGGCGGCGCCTGGAAGCCCTCGGTGCTGAGCAGGAAGCCGAGGAACCTCAGCGCGATGAAGTTGAGCATGATCGTGACGATCACCTCGTGGGCGCCGGTGGTCGCCTTGAGGATGCCGGCGACCGCGCCGTAGAGGGCGCCACCGAGCGCACCGCCGACGACGGCCAGCGCCACGTGGATGCCCGGGGGCAGGTTGTAGTGGAAGCCGATGAAGCCGGCGAGCGCGGCGCCCATGATCATCTGGCCCTGGGCGCCGATGTTGAACATGCCGGTGCGGAAGGCCAGCGCCACGGCCAGGCCGGTCAGGATGACCGGGGTCGCGTAGACGAGGGTCTCGGAGATCGGGGTGAGGGCACCGCGGGTGGTCTCGGCCTGCGTGGGGTCGTAGAACGCGCCGCGGAAGAGCCAGAGGTAGGCCTCGCTGACCGCCCGCCACGCCTCGCCGAGCATGTCCTGCGGTCGCGCGAACACGTAGGACGACGCGTCGCGGACGTCTTGGTCGGTGGCCGCGATGAGCACGCCGCCGATGAGGATCGCGGTGAAGACCGACAGCACGGCGGTGAGGATCGAGCGCCCCATCTCGACCCAGCGCGACGGGCCGCTCGTCGTCACCGTCTGCGGGTCGGGCTCGGGAGCCTTCGGCTCGGGCGTCTTCTCCGACGACGTCGTCACGACGCCTCCTCCTTGGTCTCCGGGACGGCGACGGCCGACGGCAGCGCCTCGGGCGCGGCCCCGAGCATCGCGAGGCCCAGCTCGTCGGCGCTCACGCCCGAGGCGAACTCGCCGGCGATGCGGCCGCGGTACATGACGAGGATGCGGTCGCACAGGCCGAGCACCTCGTCGAGCTCGGACGAGACCAGGACGACGCCGGTGCCGCCGTCGCGGGCCTCGACGACCCGGCGGTGCACGAACTCGATCGAGCCGACGTCGAGGCCGCGGGTGGGCTGGGCGAGCACCAGGACGTCGAGCGGGCGCGACATCTCGCGCGCCAGCACCACCTTCTGCTGGTTGCCACCGCTGAGGGCCCCGGCCGGGGTGTGGATCGAGCGGGTGCGGATGTCGAACTCGGCGACCCGCTCGGTGGCGTTGGCGCCGATGGCGCCGAAGTCGAGCGACGGGCCGCGGCGGTAGGGCTTCTTGTCGAACACGTCGAGCACGAGGTTCTCGGCGACGGAGAACCCGGCGATGATGCCGTCGTGCTGGCGATCCTCGGGGGCGTAGCCGAGGCCGCGGTCGAGCACGCCGGCGACACCGAGCTTGGTGACGTCCTCGCCGGTCATCGTGATGGTGCCACTGGTGGGGGTGCGCAGGCCGACGAGCAGCTCGGTGAGCTCGGTCTGACCGTTGCCCTGGACGCCGGCGATGCCGACGACCTCACCGCGGCGGACGTCGAGGCTCACGCCGTCGACCAGCACCGTGCCGTCGGTGTCGAGCAGCGTGACGTCGTCGGTGGACATGACGACCTCGCCGGGCTCGGCCACGGCGCGGTCGACCTCGAGCTTGACCGGCCGGCCGACCATGAGCGCGGCGAGCTCCTCCTCGGAGGCGTCGGGCGTCGTCTCGCCGACCACCTTGCCGCGCCGGATGACGGTGACCCGGTCGGCGATCGCCCGGACCTCCTTGAGCTTGTGGGTGATGATCACGATCGCGGTGCCAGCCTCCTTGAGGCCGCGCATCACCTCGATCAGCGACTCGATCTCCTGGGGCGTGAGCACCGCGGTGGGCTCGTCGAGCACCAGCACCTTGGCGTCGCGCGCGAGGGCCTTGAGGATCTCGACCCGCTGCCGGACGCCGACCGGGAGGGTCTCGACCAGGGCGTCGGGCTTGACCTCGAGCCCGAACCGCTGGGAGACCTCCTCGACGGTGCGTCGAGCGGCCTTGCGGTCGAGCAGCCGGCGCCGGGTCTGCTCGTGACCGAGCATCAGGTTCTCGGCGACGGTGAAGACCGGCACCAGCATGAAGTGCTGGTGCACCATGCCGATGCCCGCGGCCATCGCGTCGTTGGGGCCGCTGAAGCTCACCGGCTCGCCGTCGACGAGGATCTGGCCGCCGTCGGGCTGGTAGAGGCCGTAGAGCACGTTCATCAGCGTGCTCTTGCCGGCGCCGTTCTCGCCCAGGAGGGCGTGCACCTCACCGGGCTCGATGGTCAGGTGGATGTCGTCGTTGGCGACGAAGTCACCGAACTTCTTGGTGATGCCGCGCAGCTCGAGATGCAAAGGGAACTCCCCGCTAGGACGTGCCAGACACCGGGCAGGCGCCGGACGGAGAACCGTTCCGGCGCCTGCCAGGTTAGGTGAGAGCCAGGGTGAGCGTCAGCCGCCGTTGACGGTGATCGCGATGTCACCCGAGATGATCTGCTCCCGGATGTCGTCGAGCTCGGACTTGGTCTCGTCGGTGATGACGGAGTCGAAGTCGTTGAAGTCGTCGATGCCGACGCCGTCGTTCTCGAGGGTGCCCTCGTAGGTGCCGGTCGGGACGTCGCCGTCGGCCGACTTGAGCAGGTAGTCCTTGACGTTGGCCGGGATGGCCTTCAGCGCGGACGTGGGGATGTACTGGCAGTCGTCGGGGTAGTAGTCGCAGCCCGGGAAGTCGACCCAGATGACCTTGACCGCGCCGCCCTCGTCCTGGGCGACGTCGAACGCGCCGCCACCGGCGCCACCGGCGACCGGGAAGATGACGTCGGCGCCCTGCTGGACCAGCGCCTGCGTGGTGCTGGCACCCGCGGCGGTGTCGGTGAAGGAGTTGGCGAAGGCGCCGTCCTTGCCGTTCCAACCGAGGACCTCGATCGGCGAGCCCTTCTGCTCGCCGTAGTACTCGGCACCCTGCTGGAAGCCGTCCATGTAAGCGGTCACGGGGGTGCCGACGTTGATGCCGCCCCAGGTGCCGACCTTGCCGGTCTCGGACAGCGACGCGGCCACGTAGCCCGCGAGGAAGCCGCCCTGCTCGGACTTGAAGGTGATGCCGTAGACGTTGTCGGCACCGGACGGCGCGTCGACGATGGCGAACTGGGCGTCGGGGTTCTCCGAGGCCGCGGTGGCGGTGGCGTCGGAGAGCAGGCCGCCGACCGAGATGATGGCGTCGCAGCCCTTGCTCACGCTGTTGGCGAGGTTGGGCGCGTAGTCGGCGTCACCCTGCGAGGCGAGGTAGGAGATCTCGATGTCGGGGTTCTCCTCGGCCGCCTCCTCCATGCCCTGGTAGGCGGACTGGTTGAAGGACTTGTCGTCGACACCGCCGACGTCGAGCACCATGCACGCCTCGAACTTCTCGCCGCCGCTCGACTCCTCGTTCTCGTCGGGGGCGTCGCCACAGGCGCTCACCGCCAGCCCGAGCACGCTCACGACGACCGCTGAGCGGACGAACTTCTTCATGTGTGACCCTCCTGCACCTTGCTCGCCGGGCGCGAGCGAATTCGTGCGGGACTCTAGCCGTCAGGGTCGGGGGACGTCACCGAACCCGGCCCCGGGACGCAAACCGTTACCCAGCGGTTACTCCCGAGGGCCCGGGGTCATCGGACCGACTCAGTCGACCTCGGTCACGATCGTGTTGTTCTCGATCACCGGCACCACGGTCTGCGACGTCGAGGAGATGGTGTCGAGCGCGATCGGGCCGGCCGGCTCGGGCACGCCGGACCAGCTCGTCTGCCAGGTCGAGATGAGGTCGACCGGCATGCCGGCCGAGCGGCGGGTGAACGTGAGCGCGCACGGGTTGGCCGTCGAGGCCGACAGCGCGGTGGTCATCTGCTGCTGGGTGCACGCCACCGTGCCGGCCGGCGAGCTCAGCGTCCAGCGCGGCTGGGCGGCGACGACGGTCGCCGAGACCGGGCCGACGGCGGCGGTGATGTCGAAGGTGTCGGCGTAGCCGGTGCCGGCGGAGAAGTAGGTGGGCAGGTTGACGAAGGTGGCGCCCCCGGTGCCCTGGATCTGCGGGTTGTGGTCGACGGTGGGGTCGGGGATGGTCATCGCCTCGCGAGCGGCGTCGCGCAGGGTCTCGACGTCGACCGGCGGCGGGGGCGGGTTCTGGCCCGGCGGGAGCAGCAGCGAGAGCAGGTTCATGGTGAAGCCGCCACCACCGGTCTGGCCGCGGCCGTAGTCGCTGGCGATGGGGTCGTCGAGCGGGTTGATCCCGTCGCGGCAGTTCATCATGTACCACGACCAGTCGGCCTTGGCCGGGTCGGCGGCCGCTTCCTCGATCTCCTTGAGCGTGCCCCACGAGGCCATGGCCTGGATGCCGCTGAAGTGACCGCCGTCGACCACGTCGTGGTACTTGTCGAGGAACTCCTGCGGGCTGGCGAAGCGCTCGTACCAGCAGTCGGGCGGCACCGTGGCGGCCGCCTTCGGTGACCCGGCGGGCGGGGCGGCGGTGCCTGAGAAGGTGACGCTGACCGTGCACGAGCTGCCGGAGCAGCTGGCGCCGCTGCCTCCGCCGACGCCGGCCGTGGCGGGTCCGGCGAGGGCCAGGACGGCGCCGCCGCCCAGGAGCAGCCCGGCTGCGACGCGGGCGAGCATGCGGGTCCGTCGGGTCATGAGCAGGTTCCTCCGGTGGTGAGATCGATGTCCGAGACCCGCCAGGCGTCGTCGGAGCGGACGAGCGTGGCGGTGGTGTCGTAGTAGGGGACGAGGGGCTCGACGGGATCGCCCGCGGCGTCGCGGTCGACGGTGCCGTTCTCCATGCAGCTGACCAGCTGCGCGCTGTCGCCGTCGACCTCGACGCTCGAGACGTCGATGATGAGGTCGCCCTCGGTGCGCCACTTCTTCGAGGCGAGCATGGCGACGTAGTCGATGACCTCGGTGGCGGCGCTGCCGGTGGCCACCGTGCCGAGGTCGGGGCTGACCTCGGCCGCGCCGTAGGAGGCCGAACGGACGGCCCAGTAGGCGACCCAGGCGTCGGCCACGGCCTGCTGGTCGGGGGTCTCGGCGACGATGTCGCGGGCGTAGACGTCGTTGCCGGTCGAGTCGGCCTCGCCGGGGTCGCCCGCGGCGGTCGGGGCCTCGGACGGCGTCGGGGTCTCGCTCGGCGTGGACGACGCCGGGTCGCCACCGATCGTGGGCGCCGGCCCGTCGGGCTCCGTGGCGCCGCCGCAGGCGGAGAGGACGCACGCGGTCAGGAGCACGACGGCTCCGGTCCTGTTCCTCAGCACGACTTCTCCTCGTCCCCGGCCGACGGGTTGGGCGACGCCTGCGTCCCTACCCGAAAGGTCAACGAGCCAAACCCTGCCAGGTCACCCCGCATTTTCCCGAACCCGGCGGCCGGCCCAGAACGGCTCAGGAACCGCCGGAGCCCTGCCCGACGGCCCGGACGGCCGCCTCGGCCAGCATCCGGGCCCCGATGCCGACGGCGCGCTCGTCGACGCGCAGGTTGCCCTGGTGCAGGTCGTAGGTGGGGCCGCCCGGGGTGCGGGTGCCGAGCCGGAACATCGAGCCCGGGACCTGGTCGACGTACCAGCCGAAGTCCTCTCCCCCGAGGCTCTGCGGCACGCTCACCTGGCCCGAGCCGCCCAGGACGGCGCGGGCGGCCGCCGCGAGGATGGCGTTGGAGCCGGGGTCGTTGACGACCGGCGGCACGCCCTGGAGGTAGTCGACGGTCGCGGTGACCCCGTAGGGCCGCACGATGTCGTGCACCGCCTCGCGGATGATCGGCTCGCACCCGGCCCACGCGACGGCGTCGAGGATGCGCACGGTGCCGCCGACCATGCCGCGGTCGGGGATGACGTTCGGCGCCGAGCCGGCCCGCACGACGCCCCACACCACGCTCACGCCGGCGCGGGGGTCCATGCGACGGCTCAGCACGGCGGGCAGCTCGCTGGTCACCTTGGCCAGGGCGAAGGTCAGGTCGCCGGTCAGGTGCGGGCGCGAGGTGTGGCCGCCCGTGCCCTCGAGGTGCACCTCGATCTTGTCGGCGGCACTGGTGAGGGGACCGGAGCGCAGCCCCACCCGTCCGACGTCGACGGCGGGGTCGCAGTGCAGGGCGAAGATGCGCCGGACGTCGTCGAGGTGGCCGTCGGCGACGAGCTGCTTGGCCCCGCCCGGCATGACCTCCTCGGCCGGCTGGAAGAGCAGGCGCACGCGGCCGTCGAGCTCGCCACGCTCGTGCAGCTCACCGAGGGCGAGCCCGGCCCCGACGAGGCAGCTGGTGTGCACGTCGTGGCCGCAGGCGTGGGCGACGCCGGGCACCGTGCTGGTGAACGGCTCGCCCGAGACGTCCTGCACCGGCAGGGCGTCGATGTCGGCCCGGACGGCGACCACGTCGCCCTCGGCGGCGCCGATCTCGGCCACGACGCCGGTCGGCGTCGGGTAGGTGACCCGCCAGCCGGCCGCCTCGAGCCGGTGACCGACCAGCTCGGTGGTGCGGGCCTCCTGCCACGACAGCTCGGGGTGGGCGTGCAGGTCGCGCCGCAGGTCGACGAGCTCGGCGTCGTACTTGGCGACGACGTCGGCGATCAGGGCAGAGGGGTCCAGCACCCGATCGAGGTTACTCGTCGTCGTAGGCGGCGAGCAGGCGGTCGGCGGCGACCGTGGCCGGCAGGTCGCCGGCCAACACCTCGGCGCGGACGTCGTCGCGGATGGCGCGGACGCCGGGCGAGTGCCGCAGGCGCTGGTCGAGCTCGTCGCGCACCAGCGCCCAGGTGAAGTCGAGCTGCTGCTCGGCCCGCTTGCGGGCCAGCCCGTCGGCGCCGAGGTGGTCGCGGTGGGCGTGCACGCGGTCCCAGACGTCGTCGACGCGCAGGTCGTGCAGGGCCGAGCAGGTGACGACGGGCGGCGCCCACTCGCCGGGCCCGCGCACGAGGCGCAGCGCGCCGGCCAGCTCGCGGGCGGCGGCCCTGGCCTCGACCTCGTGGTCGCCGTCGGCCTTGTTGACCGCGACGACGTCGGCGATCTCGAGGATGCCCTTCTTGATGCCCTGCAGCTGGTCGCCGGTGCGGGCGAGGGTGAGGAACACGAAGGTGTCGACCATGCCGGCGACGGTGACCTCGCTCTGCCCGACGCCGACCGTCTCGACGAGCACGACGTCGTAGCCGGCGGCCTCGAGCACCGCCATGGCCTGCACCGTGGCGCGCGCGACCCCGCCGAGCGTGCCGGCGCTCGGGCTGGGTCGGATGTAGGCGGCCGGGTCGGCCGACAGCCGCGCCATGCGCGTCTTGTCGCCGAGCACCGAGCCGCCGGTGCGCACCGACGACGGGTCGACGGCGAGCACGCCGACGCGATGACCGGACGCCGTCAGCCGTGAGCCGAGCGCCTCGATGAACGTCGACTTGCCGACGCCGGGCACGCCGCTGATGCCGACGCGGACGGCGGGGCTGGTGACCCCGGCACCACCGCGGTCGTCGGTCCGGTCGCTGCCGTCGAGGCGCAGCATCAGCTCACGCGCGAGCGCCCGCCGCTCTGGCTTGCCCGACTCGACCAGCGTGATCGCCTGGGCGACCTGGGCCCGTCGTCCCTCCCGGATGCCGGCGACCAGCGCGTCGACGTCGGGGGTCACGAGGTCTCGAGGCTCGTCGCTGGCGCTCCTCGCACCTCGACCAGCGTGGACGGCGGTCGAGGTGCGAGCGCAGCGAGCCTCGAGACCCCGTCCATCAGTGACCCAGCTGGTCGCGCAGCTTGGCGAGCAGGTCGAGGGCCGACTCGGCGATGACGGTGCCGGGCAGGAACACCGCGGCGGCCCCCATCTCCTGCAGCGTCGGGACGTCGTCGGGCGGGATGACGCCGCCGATGACCGTCATGATGTCGCCGCGCCCCTGCTCCTCCAGCGCCTGCTTCAGCGCCGGGAGCAGCGCGAGGTGGCCGGCCGCGAGCGAGCTGACGCCGACGATGTGCACGTCGGCGTCGACCGCCTGCTGGGCGACCTCCTCGGGCGTGGAGAACAGCGGCCCGACGTCGACGTCGAAGCCCATGTCGGCGAACGCTGAGACGATCACCTTCTGGCCGCGGTCGTGGCCGTCCTGACCCATCTTCGCGACCAGGATGCGCGGACGGCGTCCTTCGGCCTCCTCGAACTCGGCGGTGGCGGCCAGCACCTGCTGGAGCAGCGTTCCGCCGCCGGCCCCCTCGGCGTTCAGGGACTCGTCGCGGTACACGCCGGAGATCGTACGGATCACCGCCTGGTGGCGGCCGTAGACCTTCTCGAGCGCGTCGGAGATCTCGCCGACGGTCGCCTTGGCGCGGGCGGCGTCGACGGCGAGCGCGAGCAGGTTGCCGTCGAGCGAGCCTTTGGCCGCGCCCCGCTCGGCGCTGTTCGTGAGTGCCTCGAGGGCGCTCCGCACGTCGTCGTCGTCGCGCTCGGCGCGCAGCCGCTCGAGCTTGGCGACCTGCTGGCGGTAGACGTCGTCGTTGTCGACCTTGAGCACGTCGAGCTTGTCCTCGGCGGCGAGGCGGAACGTGTTGACGCCGATGACGCGCTGCTGGCCCGAGTCGATGCGGGCCTGCGTGCGGGCGGCGGCCTCCTCGATGCGTATCTTGGGGATGCCCTGCTCGATGGCCTTCGCCATGCCGCCGGCCTGCTCGGCCTCCTGGATGTGCGCCCAGGCGCGCTCGGCGAGGTCGTGGGTGAGGCGCTCGACGTAGTAGGAGCCGGCCCACGGGTCGATGGTCCCGGTGGTGCCGCTCTCCTGCTGCAGCAGGAGCTGGGTGTTGCGCGCGATGCGGGCCGAGAAGTCGGTGGGCAGGGCGATGGCCTCGTCGAGGGCGTTGGTGTGCAGGCTCTGCGTGTGCCCCTGGGTGGCCGCCATGGCCTCGATCGCGGTGCGGCCCACGTTGTTGAAGACGTCCTGCGCGGTGAGCGACCAGCCGGAGGTCTGCGAGTGGGTGCGCAGCGACAGCGACTTGGGGTTCTGCGGGTCGAACTGGCGCACCAGCCGCGACCAGAGCGCGCGGGCCGCGCGCATCTTGGCGATCTCCATGAACGTGTTCATGCCGATGGCCCAGAAGAAGCTCAGCCGTGGGGCGAACTGGTCGATCGTCATGCCGGTCTCGAGCCCGGCGCGGATGTACTCGACGCCGTCGGCCAGCGTGTAGGCGAGCTCGAGGTCGTTGGTCGCCCCGGCCTCCTGGATGTGGTAGCCGGAGATGGAGATCGAGTTGAAGCGCGGCATCCTCGCCGAGGTGTAGCTGAAGATGTCGGAGATGATCCGCATCGACGGCGCCGGCGGGTAGATGTAGGTGTTGCGGACCATGAACTCCTTGAGGATGTCGTTCTGGATGGTCCCCGCGAGCTGTTCCGGCTTGACCCCCTGCTCCTCGGCCGCGGCGATGTAGAGCGCGAGCACCGGCAGCACGGCGCCGTTCATGGTCATCGACACCGACATCTCGTCGAGCGGGATGCCGTCGAAGAGCGTGCGGGTGTCGTAGATCGAGTCGATCGCCACGCCGGCCATGCCGACGTCGCCGCGCACCCGCGGGTGGTCGGAGTCGTAGCCGCGGTGGGTGGCCAGGTCGAAGGCGACCGAGAGGCCCTTCTGCCCGGCCGCGAGGTTGCGGCGGTAGAAGGCGTTGGACTCCTCGGCGGTCGAGAAGCCGGCGTACTGGCGCACCGTCCACGGCTGGGTCGTGTACATCGTCGGGTACGGCCCGCGCAGGAACGGGCTGAGCCCGGGCCAGGTGTCGAGCGCGTCGAGGCCCTCGAGGTGCTCGGGGCCGTAGACGGGCAGGACGTCGATGCCCTCGGGGCTCGCCCACGGCTCGACGTCGGTCCTCGGCGTCTCGGGGCTCGCTGGACCCGCTCCCCTGGCGCCGAGGTCGAGACCCGAGAAGGACTGCGGAACGCCGCTCATCGGAGGGCCTCTCTCGTGCGGGTCAGGAACGCGAGCGCGTCGACGCCTGTCGCACACGCGTCGTCGGTGTAGTCGGTGGCCTTGCCGGCGACGACGACACGCGTCGCGCCCGCCTCGCGCAGGGCGGCGGCCGCGGCCTCGCCCCACTCGGTGTAGGCCTTGTCGGCGCCGGCCAGGCACACGACAGCCTGCCCGTCGAAAGCCGCCACGAGGTCGTCGACGCCGGACGTCGGGCCTGCGACGTCGACCGCGACCCCGCCGGCGGCGAGGAGGTTGGTGGCGAACGTGGCGCGCGCGGTGTGCTGGGCGACCGGGCCGAGGGTGGCCAGGAAGACGTGCGCCGCGGGCGGGGTGTCGCGCATCGCCTCGAAGCTCGCGCCGTAGGAGCGCACGCCCAGGCCGGCGCCGGTGCGCTCGGGCAACGTCTCGGCCAGGTTCGGGAACTCGCTGAGCCCCGTCAGCGGGCGCCGGCGCGTGGCGACCTGCTGCTCGCGCGCCGCGACGACGTCGGCGACGGCGGCCTCCCAGGCCGCGCCGTCGCCGCCGTCCTCGAGCTCGCCGAGGACGGCCCAGGCGGCAACGGCGAGGTCGTCGGTGAGCCGTTCGACGGCGTAGGAACCGCCGGCCGGGTCGGTGACGCGAGCGACGTGCGACTCGCTGATCAGCAGGTGCGAGGTGTTGCGGGCGATGCGGCGCCCGAGGACGTCGGGACGGCCGAGCGCGGCGTCGAAGGGCAGCACGGTCACCGAGTCGGCCCCGCCGACGCCGGCCGCGAACGCCGCGACCGTGGTGCGGAGCATGTTCACCCACGGGTCGTAGCGCGTCATCATCGGCCGGCTGGTGACGGCGTGCAGGCGCATCTCGACCGGCTCGCCGCCCGACAGCTCCTGCATGCGCGCCCACAGGCGACGGGCCGCACGCAGCTTGGCGATGCTCGTGAACTGCTCGTCGGTGACGGCCAGCCGGAACTCGAGCCGACCGGCCGCGTCGGCGACGGAGAGCCCGGCCGCGGTGGCCGTCCGGAGGTAGGACGCCGCCCGGGCCATCGCCCAGCCGAGCTCCTGGGCGTCGGAGGCGCCCCGGTCGTGGACCGTGGTCGCGTCGACGACGTGGGTGAGAACCCCGGTGGCGTCGTGCGGTGCCGCGTCGGCGGGCAGGCCGAGCTGCGTGGCCGGGTGCAGCTCGCGGTCGCCGGCCCAGGCCAGGAACGCCTGCGCCGTGGCGAGCGGGTCGCCCACCGGCTGCAGGACGACGGGCGCGAGGTCGAGCAGGACGCCGTCGAGCACGGTCGCGAAGTCGGTCTCGGGCCCGCACTCGAGCCAGATCGAGGTGACGCCGCCCTCGAGGTCAACGAGGACCTCCTCGTTGAGTCCCTGCGGGCCGCGCGCGTCGCCGTCGCCGTCGCCGTCGCCGAAGAAGGACCGGATGTCCCACTCGCCCGCACGCGTCGGCCGCCCCGTGGTCTGCAGGTCGTCGAGCAGGTCGGGCGTGCCCAGCGGCGGGAGTGCGATCCCGTCGAGCGTGGTGCGCGTGAGCTCGGCCCACACCCGGTCGTCGGGGTCGTCGTCGCCCATCCGGCGGGCCTTGCGGAGCACCTTCGCGGCCTCGCGCTCCCAATCCGCGCGGGTGTGCCGGTCCTCCGGCTGAGCCAGGTCGAGCGAGCCCTGCTCCGGCTCGAGCCCGGGCTCGTCCAGGCCGCCCTCGACGGCAGCCTCGTCGGTCGTCATGGTCGGCACCCTAGGAGTCTCGTTGAGACGGGGGCCACAGAGTGTGACCTGTCTGGCTCAGGGCGTCGCCGCGTGCTGCCCGCGGGTGCGCGGCAGGCTCACCCGAACCGTCGTGCCCTCGCCGGGGGTGCTGTCGACGTCGATCGTGCCGGCGTGGGCGACGACGATCGAGCGGGCGACGCCGAGGCCGAGCCCGACGCCGGGGATGACCCGGTCGCGCGCCTCGCGCGTGCGGAAGAACGGGGTGAAGACCCGGTCGAGGTCGTCGGGGCCGATGCCGATGCCGGTGTCGGCCACCGACAGCACGACGTCGGGCCCGTGCTCGTGCAGCCCGAGGACGACGTTCCCGCCGTGCCCGGTGTACTTCACGGCATTGGTCAGCAGGTTGTCGAGCACTTGGCGGACCCGGACGGCGTCGACGTGGGCGACCACCGGGTGGTCGCCGACGTCGAGGTGGAGGTCGACGCCGCACAGGTGCGCCGCCGGGCGCTCGGCCTCCGCCACCTCGCGCGCCATGGCGGCGAGGTCGACGGGCGCCAGGGTGATCGTGGGTCCGTCGCGGCGCTGGTCGACGGAGGTGAGCAGGTCGGCGACGAGGTGGTGCAGCCGCGTGGTGCTGCGCTGCACGACGGCGAGGCTGGCCAGGACGTCGCCGGCGACGTCGTCGCGGTCGAGGAGCATCTCGACGTGGCCCACCACCGCCGTCAGCGGGGTGCGCAGCTCGTGGGACACCGTGGCCAGGAAGTCCTCGCGCGCCTGCATCGCCAGCATCAGGTCGGTGATGTCGCTGCACGACAGGGCGGCGCCGGCGAACGAGCCGTCGGCCGCGGTCACCGAGCGTGCCGAGACCGACAGCGCGCGGCGCACTGCCGGGTCGTCGCCGATCCAGACGATGACGTCGTCGAACTCCTCGCCCCGGGCGGCCCGGACCGTCGGCACGTCGTCGTGGTCGAGGGCGGTGGTGCCGTCGGCGGCGTAGGTCGTGCCGAGGCGACCGGGCAGCTGGTGGTCGCCGCCGGGCGAGGCGATCGCGACGAACTCGTGGTAGCGCTTGTTGCCGTCCTGGTAGCGGCCCTCGCTGTCGATGAGCAGGAGGGCGACGTC
Organism: Nocardioides secundeburneus; assembly: GCF_039939255.1. Taxonomy (NCBI): domain Bacteria; kingdom Bacillati; phylum Actinomycetota; class Actinomycetes; order Propionibacteriales; family Nocardioidaceae; genus Nocardioides; species Nocardioides secundeburneus. The sequence continues at coordinate 353,059 of NZ_JBDUUE010000007.1, read as the reverse complement.
GGCGCTGTCGAGGATGGCCCGCGAGCGGCGGCGCTGCTTGTCGAGCAGGTCGACCGCCTCGGCCAGGCGCTGCTGCTGCACGCGGGCGTGGGTGACGTCGAGGATCTGGCCGATGAGGTAGCGCGGCCCGCCGGCGTCGGCGACCACCGCCACCGACAGGTCGCCCCACAGCACCGAGCCGTCGGAGCGGACGCACCGCTTGGTGATCCGGTAGCTGTCGCGCTCGCCGGCCAGGGTGGCGTCGTAGAGCATGAGGTGGCGGGCGAGGTCGTCAGGGTGCGTGAGCTCCTTGAAGTCGGAGCCGACCAGCTCGTCCTCGGTGCGGTCGAGCATCGCGCACAGGGCGCGGTTGGCCGAGAGGAGCACGCCGTCGGGGCTGACCAGCGTCATCCCGACCGGCGAGTGCTCGACCGTGAGGGCCCACAGACCCTCGGTTCCCGCTGGCAGCCTCATCGCAGCCTCATCGCAACCTCATCGCAACCTCGTCGCGCCTCGTCGCAGCCTCGTCGCCCGGCGTCCCCATGCGTGTCCGACCTCGGGTTACCGCATTGTCAGCGATCGGGGGCCTCGACGGAAGACCCGAGCGGGCTGTCCCGCACCCCGCGCGCGGCGGTGGGCCGGTGGCCCCTGGCCCGGTGATGTTCACCGGCGCGCCACGTGGGGCTGGTGGGGCCGTCGAGTTCGGTCATCACCCTCGGGGCATGAGGATCGCCCTGGTCACCGAGACCTTCTACCCCGCGGTCGACGGGACGACGACGACCCTCAAGGCCGTCGCCGACCGTCTCGTCGACCTCGGGCACACCGTGCGGATCATCGCGCCCGGTCCCGGCCTGACGACGTACCGGACGTCGACGGTGGTGCGCCTGCGCCCGCTCGAGCCGACCGGACCGCAGGTGCGCACGGCGCTCGAGCAGTTCTCCCCCGACCTCGTGCACGTCGCCTCCCCGGGCACCCTCGGCCGCAAGGCGCTCAAGCACACCCAGCGGATGGGCCTGCCGTCCCTCGTCGTCGAGCAGTCGGCAGTGCTCGACCAGAGCGCCGACTACTGGCGCTCGCGCGTGGCCGACCGGGCCGACCGGGTGCTCGTCACCTCCCCGTGGATGGTCGACCGGCTCGGCGAGTTCGGCGCCGACGTCGGTCTGTGGCGTCCCGGCGTGGACACCGCGGCGTTCACGCCGGCGCTGCGCGACCAGTGGCTGCACGACTCGTGGTCGCGAGCGCGCAGCGCCGCGGGCCCCCAGGTCGTCGTCGGCTACGTCGGCGGGCTGCACAAGCGCCACGGCGTCCGGCGGCTCGCCGAGCTCGCCGCGCTGCCGCACGTGCGTCCGGTGATCATCGGCGCCGGGGCCCAGCGCGACTGGCTCGAGTCGCGCCTGCCCGGCGCCCGGCTGACCGGGGCGCTCTCGACCGGCGACCTGACGATCGCCGTCCCGACCCTCGACGTGCTCGTGCACCCCGGTGAGCACGAGACGTGCTGCAGCGCGCTGCGCGAGGCCTCGGCCGCCGCCGTGCCCGTGGTCGCCCCCCGGGCCGGCGGCGCGCCGGACGTCGTCCGGCACCTGGAGTCGGGGCTGCTCTACGACCCGGCCGACCCGCGCGCGTTCCGTCGCGCGGTCGAGTCGGTCGTCGCCGACCGGCACCGCCGGCTCCTCGGCGCCCGCGGACGCGAGCTCGCCTCCGCCCGCACCTGGACCGACGCCGTCGACGAGCTCGTCGTCCACTACGACCTCCTGACGGGATCGACGGCGCGCCGGTAGTCCCCGCCGCCAGGACCAGTCGCGACTAAGGTCGTCCTAACCGGACCTAAGTCACATGTCTCTCGTCACATGGGACCCGGTACCGGTCGTAGAGTGATCTGTCGTGGCAACGACTACGGGACCAGCACTGGTCAGAGGATCGCGGTCGACGCGGTCGACGATCGCCCTGAAGCTGACGATGGCCGTGAGCGGCCTGCTCTTCATCGCGTTCGTCCTCGGGCACATGTACGGCAACCTCAAGGCGTTCTCGGGCGAGGAGTCGTTCAACGGCTACGCCGAGCACCTGCGCGAGCTGGGCGAGCCGCTGCTCCCCTACTCGGGGCTGCTGTGGATCATCCGGGTCGGGCTGATCGCGGCGCTCGTCGTCCACGTCGCCAGCGCCGTCGCGCTCACCCGCCGGGCCGGCAAGGCGCGCTCGACCGCCTACACGGTCAAGAAGAACCGCAACTCCTCGCTCTCCTCGCGCACGATGCGCTGGGGCGGCGCGACGATCCTGGTCTTCCTGGTCTGGCACCTGCTCAACTTCACGATCGTCAAGATCAACCCGAGCAACGGCGAGACCGGCAGCCACAACCCCTACCAGCTCATGGTCGAGACGTTCGACCTGTGGTGGATGACGATCATCTACCTGGTCGCGATGGCCGCTCTCGCGATGCACCTGCACCACGGCACCTGGAGCTCGCTGCAGACGCTCGGCCTCACCAGCACCCCGGCCGCCCGCGCGCGGGCCAAGGCCGCAGGCTGGATCCTCGCGGTCGTGATCGCCGGCGGCTTCTCGCTGGTGCCCCTGTCCGTCCTGCTCGGCATCATCGAGAAGTAAGGAGAGCCCCATGGCCGGCTCCACCCTCCACGACGGGACCTCGCCGCTCAACGGCCCGTCGACCCAGACCTCCGACGACGCCCACGGCTACTACACGCTCGGTGAGCCGCTCGTCGACCCGGTCGCCCCCGACGGTCCGATCGCCGACCGCTGGACGACGCGCCGCTTCGAGAACCGCCTCGTCAACCCGGCCAACCGCCGCAAGCTGACGGTGATCATCGTCGGCACCGGCCTGGCCGGCGGCGCGGCCGCCGCCACGCTCGGCGAGGCCGGCTACAACGTCAAGTCGTTCTGCTACCAGGACTCCCCGCGCCGCGCGCACTCGATCGCGGCCCAGGGCGGCATCAACGCGGCCAAGAACTACAAGGAGGACGGCGACTCGACGTTCCGTCTCTTCTACGACACCGTCAAGGGCGGCGACTACCGCTCGCGCGAGTCGAACGTCTACCGCCTCGCCGAGGTCTCGGCCAACATCATCGACCAGTGCGTCGCGCAGGGCGTGCCCTTCGCCCGCGACTACGGCGGCCTGCTCGACAACCGCTCGTTCGGCGGCGTCCAGGTCTCGCGCACGTTCTACGCCCGCGGCCAGACCGGCCAGCAGCTGCTGATCGGCGCCTACCAGGCGATGGAGCGCCAGGTGGCGGCCGGCACCGTCGAGCAGTTCACGCGCCACGAGATGCTCGAGCTGGTCATGGTCGACGGCAAGGCCCGCGGCATCATCGCCCGCGACCTGGTCTCGGGCGCGATCGAGACTCACCTGGCCGACGCCGTCGTCCTGGCCTCGGGCGGCTACGGCAACGTCTTCTTCCTCTCCACCAACGCCATGAACTCCAACGTGACCGCCGCGTGGCGTGCGCACCGCAAGGGCGCCTACATGGCCAACCCCTGCTACACGCAGATCCACCCCACCTGCATCCCGGTCTCGGGCGAGCACCAGTCGAAGCTCACGCTGATGTCGGAGTCGCTGCGCAACGACGGTCGCATCTGGGTGCCGAAGAAGGCCGAGGACTGCGACAAGGACCCCCGCGACATCCCCGAGGAGGACCGCGACTACTACCTCGAGCGGATCTACCCCTCCTTCGGCAACCTGGTGCCGCGCGACATCGCGTCCCGCCAGGCCAAGAACATGTGCGACGAGGGCCGCGGCGTCGGCCCGATGGTCGGCGACTTCCGGCGCGGCGTCTACCTCGACTTCGCCGATGCGATCAAGCGGTACGGCAAGGCCGGCGTCGAGGAGAAGTACGACAACCTCTTCGACATGTACGAGCGCATCACGGGCGAGAACCCCTACGAGGTCCCGATGCGCATCTACCCGGCCGTGCACTACGTCATGGGCGGGCTGTGGGTCGACTACCACCTGCAGTCGAACGTGCCCGGCCTGTTCGTCACGGGCGAGGCCAACTTCTCCGACCACGGCGCCAACCGTCTCGGCGCCTCGGCCCTGATGCAGGGCCTGGCCGACGGCTACTTCGTGCTGCCCAACACCATCCGTGAGTTCCTGGCCGACGGGCCGTTCCCGGCCATCGACGAGTCGCACCCCGAGGTCGTCGCGGCGCGCGAGTCGGTCGAGCAGCGGGTGCAGCGACTGCTCTCCATCGGCGGCACCCGCTCGGCCGACAGCTTCCACCGCGAGCTCGGCCACATCATGTGGGAGTACTGCGGCATGGAGCGCTCCGAGGACGGCCTGCGCAAGGCCATCGACATGATCCGCGAGCTCAAGGCCGCGTTCTGGTCCGACCTCAAGCTGCTCGGCACCGGCGACACCCTCAACCAGTCTCTCGAGCGGGCCGGTCGGGTCGCCGACTTCATCGAGCTCGGCGAGCTGATGTGCATCGACGCGCTCAACCGTCGCGAGTCGTGCGGCGGTCACTTCCGGGCCGAGTCGCAGACCGACGACGGCGAGGCGCTGCGCCACGACGAGGAGTTCTCCTACGTCGCGGCGTGGGAGTGGGGCGGCGACGAGGGCCAGCCGGTGCTGCACAAGGAAGACCTGATCTACACCGCCATCGAGATGAAGCAGCGGAGCTACAAGTAATGAAGATGACGCTCAAGATCTGGCGCCAGGCCGGTCCGGCCGAGGCCGGAGCCATGCACACCTACGAGCTCGACGGCGTCTCGGAGGACATGAGCTTCCTCGAGATGCTCGACGTCCTCAACGAGCAGCTGAACCAGAAGGGCGAGGAGCCGGTCGCGTTCGACTCCGACTGCCGTGAGGGCATCTGCGGCTCGTGCGACCTGATGATCGACGGCCAGGCGCACGGCCCCGAGGTCACCACGACCTGCCAGCTGCACATGCGCTCGTTCCGCGACGGCGACACGATCACGATCGAGCCGTGGCGGGCCGACCCGTTCCCGGTGCTCAAGGACCTCGTCGTCGACCGCTCGCCGTTCGACCGGATCATCCAGTCCGGCGGCTTCATCTCCGCCAACACCGGCTCGGCCCCCGAGGCCAACTCGGTGCCGGCTCCGCGCGACAAGGCCATGCGTGCCTTCAACGTGGCCACCTGCATCGGGTGCGGCGCGTGCGTCGCGGCGTGCCCCAACGGCTCGGCCTCGCTGTTCCTCGGTGCCAAGATCACCCACCTCGGTGAGCTGCCGCAGGGCCAGCCCGAGCGGTGGTCGCGCGTCACCGCGATGGTCGCCCAGCACGACCACGAGGGCTTCGGCGGCTGCACCAACATCGGCGAGTGCGCGAGCGCCTGCCCGAAGGAGATCCCGCTCGACGTGATCTCGCAGCTCAATAAGGACTACCGCACCGCGCTCAAGAACGGTCACTGAGCCCGGTCGCACCCTCGCCCGCCGCGTCGGCCATCCAGGCCGCGCGGCGGGCGAACGCGTCTCGGAGCTCGGCCGGCTCCTCCACCCGCATCGGCCACGGATGGTCCGAGAGCCGGAGGACCGTGGCGTCGAGGTTGCGGGTGGTCAACCGCACCCGGGTCTCGTCGGGCGCGACCTCCTCGGCGACGCCGACGTAGCGCGGGATCGCGGCCTCGACGTCGGCCACCGGCGCCCCGATCACGACGCTCACGGACCATTCCTGCCAGCTCGTCGCGAGCGAGGTCTCCACCACCTGCGCGACGTCGAGACCGGACGGCGCCCGGAAGGTCGCGTCGAGCAGCTCGACCTCGAAGATCCGGTCGAGCCGGAAGGTGCGCCGGGCGCGGCGCAGGTGGCACCAGCCGTGCAGGTACAGGTGCCCGCGCACGACGGCGAGGCCGTAGGGGTTGACGTCGCGCACCGTGGCCGAGCCCGTGCCGTGCCGCAACCGGCACATGCGCTCCCCCACCACCCCGGCCGCGAGCACGGCCAGCAGGCCGGGATCGGGCGCCGCGCCGCTCGCCAGCCGGTCGGCCCGCGACGGCGACGCGACGGCGTCGAGGACGTCGTCGACGCGCTCGGCGACCTCGCGGGGCAGCGCCCGGCGCAGCTTGCCGAGGGCGGCCCCGGTGGGCCCGTCGGCCAGGCGGAGGACCGAGAGGGTGAGCGTGAGCGCGACGGCCTCGTCGGTCGAGAGCATCAGCGGCGGCATCCGGAAGCCGGCCTCGAGGTGGTAGCCGCCGACGCGGCCCCGGCGCGCGGCGACCGGGATGCCGAGCTCCTGCAGCGTCGTCACGTAGCGCCGCACCGTGCGCTCGCCGACGCCGAGCTCGGCGGCCAGCTGGTCGGCCCGCAGTCCGGGGCGCTCCTGCACCCGCTCGAGCAGCGCGAGCACCCGGCCGGCCGGGCTCGGTCTATCGAGCGCCCATCCGGTCGGGAACTGTCCGCTCATGGTCGTAGCGTAGGACGCATGAGCAACCAGCAGACCGCACTCGTCGTCATCGACGTCCAGCAGGGCAACACCGCCGAGGCCTGGGATCGCGACGGCGTCGTCGGCCGGGTGCGCGGCCTCATCGACCGCGCCCGGGCCGACGACGTGCCCGTCGTGTGGATCCAGCACGAGGCCGGTCCGTTCGTGCCCGGGTCCGACCCATGGCAGATCCTCGAGGAGGTGCGCCCGGGTGACGGCGACACCGTGATCGGCAAGCAGTACCTCGACGCGTTCGTCGACACCGGGCTCAAGGCCCACCTCGACGGGCTCGGCGCCACCCGGCTCGTGCTGTGCGGCGCCGCCACCGACGCCTGCATCCGCAGCACCGCCGTCCGCTCGCAGATCGAAGGCTACGACGTCGTCCTGGTCGCCGACGGGCACACCACCGACGAGGGCCCGTGGCCGCTCCCGCTGCCCGACGGCACGACCGTGCCCGTCGGTGCCCGCGAGATGGTCGCCTACACCAACTTCACGGTCGCCGACACCGAGTACCCCGGCGTGACCACCGAGGTGGTGCCGGCGGCCGACGTCACCTGGTGACGGGCTCGTCGACGGGCGCGTCCCTGGTCGCCTTCCAGGCCTGCCACCCGAGCCGGCCGAGCACGACGGCGATGGCGACGTTGACGACGATCAGCACCGTGTGGGCCACCCAGTAGCCGGTGGGTCGCTGCTCGCCGTCCTGCGCGGCCTCGACCAGGTTCTTGGCGAAGTTGCCGAACGTGACGACGTTCCACACCGCCACGCCGACCAGCAGGACGGCGTGCTTGCGCTCGAACCTCATGGTGGATCAGTCCTTCCGGGAGAACAGGCGACGCAGCCCGCTCGGTCGTTCTCGGGCCCGTTGCTCCTCGGCGAGGGCGGTGAGCTGCGACAGGTCGGGGGTGGCCGGACCCTGCACGGGGTCGGACGGCCGGGCCTGGCGCTCCGCGATGGCCTCGGGCGACATGAACGCGAACGAGGCGGCGTAGAGCACCAGCCGGGAGAAGTAGTTGATCCAGACCAGCAGGATCAACGCGATGCCGAAGGCCTGGAAGGCCGGCTGGCCCTTGGTCGAGCCGAGCAGCACGCCGGAGAGCTGCTTGAGGATCTCGAAGCCGACGGCCCCCAGCACCGCGCCCTGCCACAGCGAGCGCTGCGGGACCTCCGGCTCGGCGAGCAGCTTGAACAACGCGAAGAACAGCACGGCGTTGGCCGCTAGGCCGAGCAGGATCGCGAGGAGCTTGACCAGCCACGACAGCTCGGAGCCCAGGCCCACGAGGTCGAGGACGTCGGCGGAGAACCCGGAGACGAACCCGGCCACGGCGACCGCGACCACCAGGACGAACCCGACCACCAGCAGGGCCGACAGGTCACGCAGCTTGCCCTTGACGAAGGAGGGCTGCTCGCGGGGTGGGGTCTCGAAGGCGGTGACCAGTGCGTCGCGCAGCGCCGAGACCCACCCGAGACCGGCGTAGAGCACGCCGAGCACACCGATGACGCCGGCGAGGCCGGAGAACGACTGCACGTCGCTGAGCGAGATCTGCCCGTCGCCGTTGCCGATGATGCCGGGCAGCACCGAGTCGATGGCGGTGGTGACGTTGTCCTCGGCGTCGGGGTAGACGCTCGAGATGAGGCCCGCGGCGAAGAAGGCGAGCGCGAGGATGGGGAAGAACGACAAGAAGGCGAAGTAGGTGACCGCGCCGGCCTGCTGCCCGCCCCTGACCTTGCCGTAGTGCTCGTTCATCAGCAGCACGCGGTCGAGCGCGGGGCGCTCCGCGCGGGCCTCGGCGAGTCGTTCCTTGAGCGATGCCATGAGCACGTCCGTCCTAGGTGGTGGCGGCCTGCAGTGCGAAGTCGCAGGAGGCACGCCACCCGAGGTCGGCGTCGTGCACGTAGAGGTGGAAGTTGGCCACGGTGAAGCGGCACTCGAAGTCGGCGAGCTCGGTGAAGGCCTGGTCGAGGCGGTCGTCGGTGAGGTGGTGGGCCACGGTCACGTGCGGGTGGTACGGGAAGTCGAGCGGCACGTCGAGCGGCCCGCGGCGCACGACGTCGGCCAGCTGCTCGCACTGCGAGATGCCCTCGACCAGGCTCACGAACACCACCGGCGAGACGGGCCGGAAGGTGCCGGTGCCGCGCAGGTGCACCTCGAACGGGCCGACCCGGTCGGCCGCGGCCTCGAGGTGCTTCTCGATCACCCCGAGGTCGTCGTCGACGTCGGTGGGCGGCACGAGCGTGATGTGCGTCGGGATGGTGAGCGCCATCGTGTCGCCGACCGCGGTGCGGTAGTCCTGGAGCTGCGTGGCCCAGGGCTCCGGGATCGCGACGGCCACTCCGATCGTCGGCATTCTCCGACCCTATCGAGTGGTCGGGGCGACGAAGCCCACCCGCTGGTAGACGTCGCGCAGCGTCGCCTCGGCCACCTCACGGGCCTGGTCGGCCCCCTGGCGCAGGACGTCGGTGAGGTGGGCCTGGTCGTCGAGCAGCTCGAGGGTCTTGTCGCGGAACGGCGTCACGAACGACACGACGGCGTCGGCGAGGTCGCCCTTGAGGACGCCGTACTGCTGGCCGGCGTACTGCTGCTCGAGGTCGGCGACGCCGGTGCCGGTGAGCGCGGAGAAGATGGTGAGCAGGTTGCTCACGCCCGGCTTGGCCTCGGGGTCGAAGCGGATCTCGGTCTCGGAGTCGGTGACGGCGGAGCGGATCTTCTTCGCGCTCACCGACGGCTGGTCGAGCATCTCGATGATGCCGGCCGGCGACGACGCCGACTTCGACATCTTCGAGGTCGGGTCCTGGAGGTCGGCGATCTTCGCGGTCGCCTTGAGGATGTAGGGCTCCGGCAGCCGGAACGTCTTCTTGTAGCGGTGGTTGAACCGCTGGGCGAGGTCGCGGGTCAGCTCGAGGTGCTGGCGCTGGTCCTCCCCCACCGGCACGTAGTGCGGCCGGTAGAGCAGGATGTCGGCCGCCTGCAGGATCGGGTAGGTGAAGAGACCGACGGACGCCGCCCCCTCGCCCCCCTTGGCCGACTTGTCCTTGAACTGGGTCATCCGGCGCGCCTCGCCGAAGCCGGTGAGGCACTGCAGCACCCAGGAGAGCTGGGCGTGGGCCGGCACGTGGCTCTGCACGAACACGGCGGAGCGGGCCGGGTCGATGCCCATCGCCAGCAGCTGCGCGGCCGCACGCAACGTGCGCTCGCGCAGCACCTTCGGGTCCTGCTCGACGGTGATCGCGTGCTGGTCGACCACCATGTAGAACGGCTGGTGGTCGCGCTGCAGGTCGACCCACTGGCGCAGGGCACCGAGGTAGTTGCCGAGGTGGAACGAGTCGGCGGTCGGCTGGATGCCGGAGAGCACGCGCGGGCGCGCCCCGCCGGAGGCCATGGACGGCACGCTGACCTCGGGCTCGGTCGTCGCAGACATGGGCGCCATTGTTGCCGATGCCCTCCCCGGCGGCTCGGGCAGGATGCGCCACCATGGGTCCCGTGCCCGCCCAGCTGACCTTCCCGCAGTACCTCGCCGCGATCCACGAGGCGATGCAGCACCTCGCCCGCGATGCGGCGCGCGCCGGGCTCGACGTCCCCGTGCCGCCGTGCCCCGACTGGACCGTGCGCCGCCTGATCGGCCACCAGGGCGCCGTCCACCGCTGGGCGACCGGCTCGTTCGACGGCCTCGACCTCGAGTGGACGCCGATCGAGAAGGCCGGCCGCAGCAGCGACGACCCGGTCGAGTGGCTGCGCGACGGCGCCATCGCGCTGGTCAAGCGGCTCGTCGAGGCACCCGACGACGCCCCGGCCCCGACGTTCCTGCACGACGCCCCCACGCCGCGGCTGTTCTGGGCGCGCCGGCAGTGCCACGAGACGACCGTCCACGCCGTCGACGTGCTGGCCGCGGCCCTCGGGCGCCTCCCCCGGGCCGAGGAGACCTGGATCGGCCACGACGTCGCCCTCGACGGCGTCGACGAGCTGCTGCTCGGCTTCGTGCCGCGCTCGCGCTCGCCGTTGCGCTCGCCCACCCCGGTCACGCTCGTCGTCCGCCCCACCGACGCCGATGTCGCCTACACGGTGCAGGTCACCGACCAACCGCCGGTGGTGGCACGACACGACGGCGGCGACGGCGACCTGGTCGTCGAGGGCACCGCCGTCCAGCTCTACCTGTGGCTGTGGCACCGCACCGACGAGCTCGACGCCGTCGACCCGGCCGCCACCGAGCTGTGGCGCGGCATGGTCGTCACCTGACCTCCCCCGACCCGTCCTCCCCGACCCCCGATACCGGGGTGCGGCGAGCGTCGCCGGGGTGACAGGGTCGCCGCATGGAGCCACCAGTCCTGACCGACGGCATCGTCACCCTGCGTGCGCTCGGCGACCAGGACGTCGCCGGGGTGCTCGAGCAGTGCCTCGACCCGCAGTCGATCCGCTGGACCCAGGTGCCGGTGCCCTTCGGTCTGGGCGACGCGATCGAGTTCGTGCACGAGATCGCGCCCGGCGCCTGGGCCGACGGGTCGCAGTGGATCCTGGCCGTCGAGGGCCCCGACGGCTACGTCGGCAACGTCGCGCTGCGCGACGAACGGCACGGTCGCGCCGAGATCGCCTACGGCGCCCACCCGGCGGCGCGCGGGCGCGGCCTCATGGAGGCCGGCCTGCGGCTGCTGCTCGAGTGGGGCTTCGCCACGCAGGGCATCGAGACCGTCGTCTGGCGCGCCGACGTCGGCAACTGGGCCTCGCGCAAGCTCGCCTGGCGGCTCGGGTTCCACCTCGACGGCGTGCTGCGCGGCTCGCAGTTCTCCCGCGGACGCCTCGTCGACGCCTGGGTCGGCACGCTCCTCGCCGGCGACGAGCGGACGCCGTCCGGGCGCTGGCTGTCGGCGCCGGAGCTGACCGGCGAGGAGCCCGATCACGAGGTGCGTCTGCGTGCCCTGCGCGACGACGACGTGCCGCGCATCGTCGAGGCCTGCTCCGACGAGCGCACCCGGCGCTGGCTCGGGCGCACCCCCTCGCCCTACGGGCCCGGGGAGGCCCGGGCGTTCCTCGAGCGCATCACCGGCGACCAGGCCAGCGGCAGCGGCACGGCCTGGGCGGTCACGGCCCGCGACGACGACCGGCTGGTCGCCTCGTTCGAGGTGTTCGACGTCTCCGCCCACGCGTGCGAGATCGGCTACTGGACCCACCCCGACGCCCGCGGTCGCGGGGTCATGACGACGGCCGCTCGACTGGCGACGTCGTACGCCTTCGACGAGCTCGGCGTGCGCCGGGTGCTGGCCCACACCGCGGTCGACAACACGGCGTCGCGCCACGTGCTCGAGGCCGCCGGGTTCCGCGACGCGGGCGTCGTCCGGCTCGGGACGACGACCCGCACCGGCCGCGCCGACGCGGCGGTCTACGACGTGCTGGTCGAGGAGTGGCGGTCGTCGCGCCGCTGAAGCGCGGCCGAGACGAGCACGACGACGAGGCCGGCCAGCGAGAGCGCCAGCCCGACGAGGGCGGGGGCGCGGTAGCCGTGGCCGGCGGCGATGACCAGGCCGCCGAGCCAGGCGCCGAGGGCGTTGGCGATGTTGAGGCTGGCGTGGTTCATCGCGGCGCCGAGCGTCTGGGCGTCGCCGGCGACGTCCATGAGCCGCAGCTGGAGGTTGACGACGAGCACCGAGCCGAGCGCGGTGATCGCGAAGGCGACCGGCAGCAGGCCCCAGCCGGTCGGGGCGAGCAGCCAGAAGAGCACCAGCGCGACGCCCATCCCGGCGCTGCCGAGGACGAGGGCGTGGAAGATCGAGCGATCGGCCAGCTCGCCGGCCACCGCGGTGCCGGCGACCATGCCGAGGCCGAAGACCAGCAGGAACACCGGCACGGCGCCGTCGCCGAGGCCGCCGACCTCGGTGACCGTGGGCGCGATGTAGGAGAACACCGCGAACATGCCGCCGAAGCCGATCGCGCCGACGAGCAGGGTGAGCCAGACCTGCGGCTTGGCGAAGGCGGCCAGCTCGCGTCGTCCGGTGGCCTCGGCGTTGCCGGGGACCGACGGCACGAAGGCCAGCACGAGCACGACCGTGACCAGGGAGAGCAGGGCCACCGCCCAGTACGCCGAGCGCCAGCCGAGGTGCTGGCCGAGCCATGTGGCCGCCGGGACGCCGATGACGTTGGCCACCGAGAGCCCGAGCATGACCGAGGCGACCGCGCGACCCTTGCGCCCCTCGGGCGCCAGGCTCGCCGCCACCAGCGAGGCGATGCCGAAGTAGGCGCCGTGCGGGAGACCGTCGAGGAAGCGGGCCGCAACCAGCCACCCGAAGCTCGTGGAGAGCGCACTGAGCGCGTTGAACAGCGCGAAGACGGCCATCAGCCCGACCAGCAGCGCCCGTCGCGGCCAGCGGGCACCGACGTAGGCGATCAACGGAGCGCCGACCACGACGCCGACGGCGTAGGCCGAGATCACGTGGCCCGTGCTCGGGATGGAGGCGTCGACACCGGCCGCGATCTCGCGGATCAGGCCCATCGTCACGAACTCGGTCGTGCCGATGGCGAACCCGCCCGTCGCGAGGGCAAAGATCGCGAGGGCGTAGCGGGTCACGCGGGGCGGCGTGGTGACGCTGCGGTCGGCGGTGGTGGTCATCGCTGCTTCCGGTCGGGGGCGAACCCAGTCTCCAACCGGACGCGAGCCTCGGCCTATTCCTGGTCGGTGTGATCCCGGGCGCTCCGCGACCTCACCCGGACGTCAGCCCGAGACGGCCTCGGCGAGGTTGCCGAGGGAGTCCTCCAGTGCTTGCTGGGGCACCAGCGGGAACGAGACCTTGGACAGGATGTCGGGGTCCGTGACGTTGCTCCAGTCGTAGACGAGCGTGACGCGGGTGGCGTCGGGGCCCTCGGCGTCGAGCTGCCACACCCACTCCCAGCCGGGCGGCTCGACGCCCGCGGGCGCCGTCTGCCAGGCGAGCAGGTGGTTCTCGTCGTAGCCGGTGACGACGTTGTCGGTCTGGTAGTCGCCGCCCATGTGGTCGCCCGACATGTTCATCCGGAACGTCTGCCCGGTGCCGGTGATCCGGTCGGAGCGGTCGTCGCTGATCACGAAGCCCGAGCCGTCGAGCTCGGCGTGTCGCTGCGGGTTGGAGAGCACGTCGAACACCGTCGTGGTCGGCGCGTCGATGGTGCGGGTGACCTCGATCCTCTTCTCATCTGCCATGCCTCCACTGTGCTCGTGTCGCGGTGCGCCGTTCACACCCGACGGGGTGCCGGCCTCTCAGCAGACGTCCTTGATGTCGGCGACGGCCCGGTCGAGCTCGTCCTTGGCGTCGTCGACGGCACTGGTGTCGACGTTGGCGCCCTCGGCGGCGTCGCGGGCCTGGCCGAGCATCTTCTCGACGGCGTCCTCGGCCTCCCCGACCTTCGCCTTCACGTCGCCGTCGACGGCGCTCTCGGCGGCGCCGAGCGCGTCGCGGATGTTCTCCAGGTCGGACTCGGCACCCTGGGGGTCGTCGCGGATCCGGTCCACCGCCCGGCGTGCCTCCTGGGCGGCCCGGTCGATCGCGGCGTTGCCGACCGAGCAGGCGGCGTTGCTGGCGGCGTCGCTCACCTGCTGCTTGGCGTCGTCACGGGCCTGCTCGGCCTCGGAGCAGGCGGTGGCGGTGAGCGCGAGCGCACCGGCGACGGCGGCGAGCCGGACGGCGAGGGCGTGGTTGCGGGACGTGGTGCGGGCCATGCCGAAAAGTGTGCCGGGTGCGACCAGCCGGCGCGTCATACGTTGCGCTGGTCGGGTCCCGACCTTCGGTCGACGCCCCCTCAGCCCGCGAGGTGACCCCACCCGGCGGCGAGCTCGGACCACGGCCCGACGGCGGCGACCTCGCCGTCGACGAGGACGACGACCCGGTCGGCCTGCTCGAGCGCGGCCCGCTTGGAGGTGGCGCCCACGACGGCGGCGCCGCGCTCGCGGAGCGCGGCCCAGAGCTCGACCTCGGTGGCGGCGTCGAGGGCGCTGGAGACGTCGTCGGCCAGCAGCAGCTCGGTGTCAGCGGCGAGGGCGCGCGCGAGCGCGAGGCGCTGCACCTGCCCGCCCGACAGCCGGACGCCACGGTGCCCGACGACGGCGTCGGCACCGCCGGCGTCGGCGAGGTCGCGCTCCAGCCGGGCGGCGGCGAAAGCCCGGTCGAGGTCGCGCTCGTGACCGAGGCTGACGTTGTCGGCGAAGGTGCCCGAGAGCACCCGCGGCACCTGCGCCACGTGGGCGACCTGCGCCGGACGGAGGAACGTCTGGGCGTCGGCGATCTCGGCACCGTTCCACCGGATCGACCCGGTGTGCTCGACCAGCCCGGCCAGCGCGGCGAGCAGGCTGGACTTGCCCGAGCCGACCTGTCCGAGCAGCAGCACCAGCTCGCCGGCTCGTAGGTCGAGGTCGACCCCGACGACGCCGCGGGTGCCGTCGTCGTGCACGGCGGCGACGTCGCGCAGCGACAGCTCGGTCAACGGCGTGCGCGGCGGCGCCGTCGGCGCGGGGGCCGTGCCGGCCACGAGGTCGACGCCGGGGCGCTGGGCGACCAGGTCGACGCCGCCGGCCAACCGGCTCGAGGCCTGCTGCCAGGCTCGCGTGCCCGGAGCCTCGGTGACGACGGAGCCGGCGACGCGACCGAACCAGTCGAAGCCGTTGACCGCACCGGAGACCAGGATCGCGGTGGCGAGGTCCCAGCCGCCGAGGAAGTAGGTGGCCCAGGCGGCGACGACGCCGGCTTGCACCATCACGACGGGGACACCGTCGAGGACGGCCTGCACGCGGTGCTCGAACACGGCGGCCTCGACGCGGCCGTGGTCGACGCATCGCAGGTGGGCGTGCACGGCCGGCGTGGCCGCGGCGAGCTTGACCGTGCGCGCGGAGTCGAGCGCCGAGACCAGGGAGCGTCCGAAGCGCGCGCGGGCGTCGGAGGACTCGGCGGCCGAGCGGCCGGCGATGGGGCGTCCGAGCGACGACGCCGCGGCCGAGCCGACCATCACGGCCAGCAGGACGCCGCCGGCGAGCAGGCTGCCACCGACGATCGTGGTGACCACCACGATGGCGAGACCGTTGACGAAGTCGACCCAGCGGTCGGCGTAGCGGGCGTAGCGGTCGGCGTCCATCGAGCGGGCCACGACCTCGCCCGGCGGGGTGCGGGCGAGCCGGTGCTGCTCGGTCTGGCCGACGAGCATCGACATGCGCACCCGCAGCATGACCTCGACCCACCAGCGCGGGTAGCGCCGGATGGCCTCGGTGATCACGACCGGGGCCGCGAGGATCGCCAGCGCCAGGACGCCGCCGAGCAGCCACGTGGTGGTGCGGTCGGGGGCGCCCTGCTGCAGGTCTTGCACGAGCGTGCCCCACACCCAGCCGGTGAGCGCCCCGAAGGCCCCGAGCAGGGCCTGCAGCAGGAAGAGCGAGGCGGCGAAGGCACCCCACCACGGTCGGACGAGCAGGGCGCTGACCATGCCGCGGGCCAGGCTGGGCCCGGTGCCGACGTCGCCCAGGTCGGGCGGCGGCCCGCTGCGCCGCGCACCGCCGACCGACGCCGCGAGGTCGTGCTCGCTCAGGTCGGGACCGGCGGGACCGGTGTGCTCGAGGTCGTCGCCGTGGCTCGCCTCGAGCAAGCGACGGAACGGCCCCGGGCGCATGGCCAGCTCGTCGCGTGCGCCGGCCTGCACGACCCGCCCGGCCTCGAGCACCGCGACCAGCTCGGCGCGGGCCGTCGTGGAGAGACGGTGGGCGACCAGGAGACCGGTGCGGCCGCGCAGCAGCCGGTCGGAGGCCCGGACGACGAGCGCCTCGGTGAGGGGGTCCATCCGGGCGGTGGCCTCGTCGAGGACGACGACCTGCACGTCGCGCACGAGCAGCCGCGCGAACGCGACCAGCTGCTCCTCCCCCGCCGACAAGGTGGTGCCGCCCGGCCCGAGCAAGGTGTCGAGCCCGGCGTCGAGCCCGGCGACCCAGGCTCCGAGGCCGAGCTCGTCGACGGCGGCCGCGATGCGGGCCCGTGGGACGTCGGTGAACAGCGCGATGTTGTCGGCCAGCGTGCCGGTGAGGATCTCGGTGCGCTGGGTGAACACGCCGACGGTGGCCCGCAACCGCTGCAGGTCGAGGTCGAGGACGTCGACGCCGCCGAGCAGCAACGAGCCGGGCGGCGGGTCGACGGCGCGCGAGACGAGCGCGGCGAGCGTCGACTTGCCCGAGCCGGTGCGACCGACCAGGGCGATGGTCTGACCGGCCGGCACCCGCAGGTCGATGCCGCTGAGCGCGAACGTGCCCTCGTCGTAGGCGAAGTGGAGGTCGCGCAGCTCGACGTCGAGCGCCCCGTCGGGCACCGGCCGGCCGCCGCGCGGCTCGGGCTCGGTGGCGAGCAGCTGGCGCAGCCGGATGACGGCGCCGAGCCCGGCCTGCAGGTCGGGCAGGTGCCGCGCCATACGGTCGACCTGACCGACGAAGGTGCTGGTGACCAGGAACAGGGTGACGAGCCCGCCGACGCTCAGCTCGGCGTCGAGCGTGAGCGCGACGCCGGCGAGGGCGATGCCGGTGAGCAGCGCGTGCAGGAGCAGCCCGGTGCGGAGCGTGATCGTGGTCTGCACCCGCAGCAGTGCGTGGAAGCGCCGGTGGACGACGCCCGACAGCGCCGCGACCCGCCGGACGACGTGCGCCTGACCGAGGCTGGTGCGCAGGTCGTCGCGACCGCTGATGCCCTCCTCCATTGCCGCGGCGTGGTCGGTCCAGGCCATCTCCTCCTGCACCGTGAGCTCCTTGACCCGCGGCAGGAACGGCTTCATCACCCGGTAGGCGGCGAAGCCGAACAGCGGGAACAACAACCACGCCGGCCACCACGTGAGCCCGGCCACGACCCACATCGGCACCGCCGCGAAGAGCGTGCCGAGCGCGTCCCAGACCTGACGGCGCAGCAGGGCTCCGACCTCGTGGGTGTCGTCGTCGACGCGGTCGAGCACCTCGCCGACCGCCTGCTCGTGCAGGGCCGCGAGCGGCTGGTGCAGGGCCGCGGCCAGGAGGTCGCCGCGCAGGCGCCCCTCGGCGCGGTCGACGACCCCGGCCCACACGGTGCGCCCGACGGTGTCGAGCACGGCACCGCCGACGACGCACAGCGCCAGCAGCCACACCAGCCTCTGCGTCGGCCCGTCGGCCAGCCGGCCGGCCAGCACGGTGCCCAGCGTCGCCCCGAGCGCGCCGAGGAAGGCGGCGAGCATGGCCCAGGCCACCGCCGGACGCCGCAGCCGCCGCCAGTCGACGGTGCGCACCGGGTCGACCGCGGAGCCCGCCGGGTCGGCGGGTGGCGTGGTGGGCCGCTCGGCGGTCGTGGTCTCGGTCATCGCGGGACGACGCTACGCCGACCCACCGACACTCCTCACCCGGGTTTCGGCCCGGGCCAGCGGGTCGCCCCGCGGCCGGTCGAACCGCCCGGACGAGACCGAGCGGCGTCGGCGTCAGCGGCGGGCGCGTCCGAGGCGCCGGGAGTGCACGATCAACCCGGTGCCGCCGGCCAGGGCGGCACCGGCGAGCAGCAGCCAGAGTGACGACGGGCCGCCGGTGGAGGGCAGCGCCGTGCCCGTGGCGGGGTCTTCGGAGGCCCCACCGCCCGCGTCGGTGCCTGGGCCGGACGCGTCGTCGGTCCCGCCCGTGGGCTCCTCGGTGGCTCCGGTGGGCTTGTCGGTGGGCTCGTCGGTGGGCTCGTCGGTGGGGGGCGGGCTCGAGGCGTCGTCGACCAGGGCGAAGTCGAGCCCGCCGACCACCTCGCCGGCCGACGTCACGGACGCGTCGAGGTCGCCGGCGCCGTCGACCCGCGTTCCGGGCGGAGCCTCGACGGTCACGGTGTAGGAGCCTGCCCCGAGGTCGCCGAGGTAGTAGCCACCCGCCTCGTCGGTGGTCAGCCGGACCGGGCCGCCGGGACCGTCGACCTCCACGACCACGCCGGCCACCGGGCCGTCGTCGTCGCTCACGGTGCCCGCGAGGGCACCGGGGCGGCCCAGCGCGAAGTCCTGGTCAACGAGGTCGGCGTCGGAGATCGTGACGGGGCGCGAGGTGGCCCCGGTGTAGCCGTCGGGCGGATCGACGGCGAGGGTGTAGTCGCCGGCGGCGAGGCCGGTGAGGTCGTAGGTGCCGTCACCGCGGGTGACCACCGCCAACGGGGTGCCGCCGCCGGCCGGGGTGAGGGTGACGCGCACGCCGCCGAGCCCCCCGCCGCCGCCGGTGACGGTGCCGCTCACGGCGGCGAGCTGCAGGACGACGAAGTCCTGGCCGGTCACCGGAACGTCGTCGACCTCGATGCCCGCGATCTCGGTGCCCGCGGGCCCGGGCCGGTAGCCGTCGGGCACGGAGATGCTCACGGCGTAGCCGGTGCCCACCGCGTTGCCGTCGACGAGGTAGGTGCCGTCGGGACCGGTGGTGGTCGAGACCGTCCCGCCGGGTCCGGCGATGCTCACCTCGACCCCGGCCACCGGCTGCCCGGCGCCGTCGCGCACGGTGCCGCTGACGGGCTGCGGGACGACGGCGCGCACGGAGAAGTCGGCCACCGAGCGGGGGTCGCCGTCGTCGAAGCGGGTGTCGACCGGTCGCTCGGCGGGGCCGACCACGGCGCAGGACGGCGGCACCGAGACCCGCACGACGTAGCCGTCCTGGGTGGCGACCTCGCCGAGGCTGTAGCGGCCCGTGGCGTCGGGCGTGGCGGTCGCGATGGTCTCGCCCCACGGTGCGACGAGGTCGACGGTGGCCGCGGTCGGTGCGCAGCCGCCGGCGGAGACGTCGGTCACCGTGCCCGTGACCGGCCGGGCCCGACTGACGAACCAGGTCTGGTAGACCGGGAACCCGGCGCGCCGGGTGAAGACGAGGGTCAGGCTGGTCAGGCGCTGGGTGGGTTCGAACCAGCCGGAGGCGCCGTCGGTGTCGAGGGCTGCCGCGTTGCCGACGAGGGTGGCGGTCGCGGGCTGCCAGCGGGGCACGTCGGCGCCGCCGGCGTGGTTGAACGTGCCGCGGAACCAGGAGTCGATCGTCGCCGCCGGGACGGGCGTGCCGTCGACGCCCGTGGCCTCGACCTGGACCTGGTCGGCGTCGACGTCGCCGAGCACGAACGCCCACCCGGTCTGCGGGCTGGGGTGCTCGAAGGTGTAGGTGGTGCGCGACGGCGCGCCGGCGTTGTCGGCCCGCGGGCGCAGCACCAGGTAGGGCCGGCCGGCGCTGGAGCCGTACTTGGCGCCCGGCGGCGTGCCGGGGCCGAGGAAGGTCGAGGCGCCGGAGGCGATCTGCACGGCACCGCGCGAGTCACTGGCCACGGCCACGGCCGGGAAGCCCACCGCGGCCTGTCGCAGCGTGGTCGCGTAGTCGTTCGACCGGCCGGTGAGGGGATCCCAGTCGGACCACCGGTCGGTGAGCGCGTGTGCGGCCCCCGCCGTGAGGACGACGAGTGCGAGCGCCGGCGCGGCGAGGGCGGCAAGGGTCCTGACGCGTGGCGTCATCTGTGCTCCCGAGATCGAGGTGGCCCCCACGTCCGCGGACACCGTACCCGACAGGGTCCCCCGTGCCCCGGGGTGACGACACCGCCCCCGCCCCGGTGTGAGCCGGAGCGGGGGCGGTCGGGTCCTGTAGGGCCGAGGCCCGGGCGGTCTCGTCAGAGCGCGGCGAGCGCCTCGTTGAGCGTGGCCGACGGGCGCATCACGGTGTCGGCCTTCGCGTCGTCGGGGCGGTAGTAGCCGCCGATGTCGGCCGGGCTGCCCTGCACGCCGTTGAGCTCGGCGACGATCGTGTCCTCCTCGGCGGTGAGCTTCTCGGCGAGGGGCTTGAAGGCGGCGGCGAGGTCGGCGTCGTCGGTCTGGGCGGCGAGCTCCTGGGCCCAGTAGAGGCCGAGGTAGAAGTGCGAGCCGCGGTTGTCGATGCCACCGATCTTGCGGGTGGGCGACTTGTCGTTCTCGAGGAAGGTGCCGGTGGCCTTGTCGAGGGTGTCGGCGAGCACCTGCGCGCCCTGGTTGCCGGCGTAGCCGGCGAGGTGCTCGAACGAGGCGGCCAGGGCGAAGAACTCACCGAGGCTGTCCCAGCGCAGGTAGTTCTCCTTGACGAGCTGCTGCACGTGCTTCGGGGCCGAACCACCGGCGCCGGTCTCGAACAGGCCGCCGCCGTTCATGAGCGGCACGATCGAGAGCATCTTGGCCGACGTGCCGAGCTCGAGGATCGGGAACAGGTCGGTGTTGTAGTCGCGCAGCACGTTGCCGGTGACCGAGATGGTGTCCTCGCCGCGGCGGATGCGCTCGATCGAGTAGGCGCACGCCTCGGCCGGAGCCATGATCTCGATGGTCAGGCCGTCGGTGTCGTGGTCCTTCAGGTACTCGCGCACCAGGCCGATGAGGTTGGCGTCGTGGGCGCGGGTCTCGTCGAGCCAGAACACCGCCGGCGTCTCGGACGCCCGGGCACGGGTGACGGCGAGCTTGACCCAGTCACGGATCGGGGCGTCCTTGGTCTGGCACGCGCGCCAGATGTCGCCCGGCTGCACGTCGTGCGAGATGAGCACCTCGCCGGCGCTGTTGACGACCTGCATGGTGCCGGCGGACGGCGCCTCGAAGGTCTTGTTGTGCGAGCCGTACTCCTCGGCCGCCTTGGCCATGAGCCCGACGTTGGGCACCGAGCCCATCGTGGCGGGGTCGTAGGCACCGTTGGCGCGGCAGTCGTCGATGACGGTCTGGTAGACGCCGGCGTAGGAGGAGTCGGGGATGACGGCCAGGCAGTCGGCCTCCTGGCCGTTCGGGTCCCACATGTGGCCCGAGGTGCGGATCATGGCCGGCATCGAGGCGTCGATGATGACGTCGCTCGGCACGTGCAGGTTGGTGATGCCGGCGCGGTCGTCGACCATCGCCATGGCGGGGCCGTCGGCCAGGCCCTGCGCGACGGCGGCCTTGATGGCCTCGCCCTCGGGCAGCGACTCGACGCCGGAGAGCAGCGCCCCGAGGCCGTCGTTGGGGCTGATGCCGGCGGCGGCGAGCACCTCGCCGTACTGCTCGAACAACGTGGGGAAGAAGGCCTGCACGACGTGGCCGAAGATGATCGGGTCGGAGACCTTCATCATCGTGGCCTTGAGGTGCACCGAGAACAGGATGTCCTCGGCCTTGGCGCGGGCGATCTGCTCGGTCAGGAAGCGACGCAGCGCGGCGACGTCCATGAACGTGGCGTCGACGACCTCGCCCTCGAGCACGGCGACGTCGTCCTTGAGGACGGTCTCGGTGCCGTCGGCGGCGACGTGCTTGATGCTCAGCGTGTCGGCGGCGGGGATGACGACCGACTTCTCGTTGCTCCGGAAGTCGTGCTCGCCCATCGTGGCGACGTTGGTCTTGGAGTCGGCGCTCCAGGCGCCCATGCGGTGCGGGTACTTCTTGGCGTAGTTCTTCACCGACAGCGGCGCGCGGCGGTCGGAGTTGCCCTCGCGCAGCACGGGGTTGACCGCGGAGCCCTTGACCTTGTCGTACTTGGCCG
This sequence comes from Nocardioides secundeburneus, assembly GCF_039939255.1. Classification (NCBI taxonomy): domain Bacteria; kingdom Bacillati; phylum Actinomycetota; class Actinomycetes; order Propionibacteriales; family Nocardioidaceae; genus Nocardioides; species Nocardioides secundeburneus. The sequence goes on along the minus strand of NZ_JBDUUE010000007.1, from coordinate 331,249 downwards.
CGATCTCCCGCTCCTCGTCGGTCGACGGTGACTCGGGGTAGTCGGGCAGGTCGAAGCCCTGCTCCTGCAGCTCCTTGATCGCGGCCTTGAGCTGCGGCACGGAGGCGGAGATGTTGGGCAGCTTGATGATGTTGGCCTCGGGCTTCGTGGCCAGCTCGCCGAGCTCGGCGAGCGCGTCGTCGGCGAGGCCGAACTGGGCGAGGATGCGGGCGGCGACGGAGATGTCGCGCGTCTCGACGTCGACGCCGGCCTTGGCGGCGTAGGCGGCGATGATCGGCAGGAAGGAGTACGTCGCCAGCAGCGGCGCCTCGTCGGTGTGGGTGTAGATGATCTTCGAGGTCTCGGCCATGGGGTGGTGGTCAGCTCCTGCGATGACGACGGTGACGGTCAGGGTTTCTTGACGTCAAGATACCTGACCTCGACGTCCAGCGGCAGCCTGGCACCCGAGTGGGCTGCCGACCAGCCCGGCCCACACCCCCCGGGGTGGTCGATGACTTCACTACAGTGCACCCTCCCGACGTTTCAGAATCCCTCGAAGGGGAAGGTCCGCGCTTATGTCCTCCACCGACGCCGACGCCCAGGCACCCGCCAGTCCTCCCACCCTCGCCCAACGACTCTCCGCCGAGGCCCTCGGCACGCTCGTCATCGTCGTGGCCGCCGTCGGCGGGAGCGCCGGGTTCGGCATCGACGCGTTCTCCACGGGCGTCGCCACCCTCGCGGCGATGTTCGCCCTGGGTCGGTGGTCGGGCGGCCACTTCAACCCGGCGGTCACCGTCGGCTCCGCCCTCGGGGGCCGCACGTCGTGGGGCGACGCGCTGCCGATGATCGGCGCGCAGCTCGCCGGCGGCATCGTGGCTGGCCTCCTCGCCGTGATCTACGCCTTCGGCTTCGAGGGCTTCGAGTTCTGGGACTCCAACCTCGGCGGCAACGCCCTCGGCGACTCGCTCAGCGACCTGCCGGGCGGTGAGTCCTACGCCCTGTGGGCCGGCCTCCTGGTCACCCTCGTCGTGAGCGTCCTGTTCGTGCTGCTGTTCCTCGGCCTGACCGACGAGCGCAACGAGCAGCGGTCCTTCGCCCCGATCGGCGTCGGCTTCGCCGCGGTCGTCGCGGTGGCCACCACCGCCTCGGCCACCGGCGGCAGCGTCAACCTGGCCCAGTCGTTCGGTCTGGGCCTGGTCTCCGGCGGCGAGCCGCTGTGGCAGGGCCTCGTCATCGGCATCGTCACCGTCATCGGCGGTGCGGCCGCCGGGTTCCTCTACCCCGCGCTGTTCGGCGCCGACCGCGCCCCGGTCCCGGGCTCCGGGCTCAACTTCGGCAGCAGCTCGCCCGCCCAGGGCGGCTACCCGCAGGGCGGCTACGACCAGCAGCAGTGGGGCCAGCCCGGCGGCTACCAGCAGCCCCAGCAGGGTGGCTACGCCGCCCCCGGTGCCGCACAGCCGACGCCGCAGGCCGAGCAGCCGATCATCCAGGACGGCTGGCAGTGGGACCCGCAGGCCCAGCAGTGGATCCCCGCCCAGCAGCAGCCCCCTCAGGGCTGGCCTTCGCAGGGCGGCGGCGAGCAGACCCAGGTGCGGCCCCAGGACGGCAGCTGACCTGATCCGCAGCGGCCACGACGGCCGCCTCGATCATCGAGACCGTCACCGCGCGAGCAGCAGCTCGCCGGTGGCGGTCTCGAGGTCTTCCAGGCCGGTGCCGTCGACGTAGGCCGCCTCGGCCACGACGTCGTCGTCGACCAGCTCGAGCACGACCTGGTCGTCGTCGACCGCGAGGACCGTTGCCCGCAGGTCGGCACCCGGCACCTGCGCGCGCCGCCAGCCGTCGCCCACGCGCGGCTCGGCCGGCATCGCCAGGCCCGCGAGGGCGCCGTCCTCGCCCGCCGTCCACTCCCCCACGCGGGCGAGCCACCACACGTTGCCGGCATCGTCCTGGGCGTAGAGGTCGGTGACGTCGCCCAGGGTGACCGCGGTCGTCGGCACGCCCGCGACGTCGGGGCCGTCGTCGACGGTCTGCTCGACGACGCCGTCGGGCCCGGCGAAGCTCACGTCGTCGAGCACGAACCAGCGGTTGTCGACGCTGTCGACGAAGTCGTCGGGGTCGAGGGCGGGCGCCGGGATGACGAGCTCGTCGATCCCCGTGCTCGGCGCCGGGTCGGAGAACGTCGAGCAGCCCGCGAGCACCGCGGCGAGACCCGCGAGGGCGGGCAGGGCACGGAAGGCAGGGCTCACGGACCCATCGTCGCGCAGCGTCGCGCCGCTGCTAGCGTCGGGAGGAGTCAGCCCTCTCCCTCTTCCAGGAGTTCTACGTGAGCACTGCCCCGCTGAAGGTAGCCGTCACCGGCGCCGCCGGCCAGATCGGCTACAGCCTGCTGTTCCGCCTCGCGAGCGGGTCGCTCACCGGCGACCGCCCGATCGAGCTGCGCCTGCTCGAGATCACCCCGGCCCTCAAGACCCTCGAGGGCGTCGTCATGGAGCTCGACGACTGCGCGTTCCCGGGCCTGGCCGGCATCGAGATCGGTGACGACGCCGAGAAGATCTTCGACGGCGTCAACCTCGCCCTGCTCGTCGGCGCCCGCCCGCGCGGCCCCGGCATGGAGCGTGGCGACCTGCTCTCGGCCAACGGCGCGATCTTCACCGCGCAGGGCAAGGCGCTCAACAAGGTCGCCGCCGACGACGTCCGCATCGGCGTCACGGGCAACCCGGCCAACACCAACGCGCTCATCGCGCACAAGAACGCCCCCGACATCCCGGCCGAGCGCTTCTCGGCGCTCACGCGCCTCGACCACAACCGGGCGATCTCGCAGCTGGCCGCGAAGACCGGTGCCCCGGTCACCGACATCACGAAGATGACGATCTGGGGCAACCACTCGGCCACCCAGTACCCCGACCTCTTCCACGCCGAGGTCGCCGGCCAGAACGCCGCGCAGGCGGTCAACGACCAGGAGTGGCTCGAGAACACCTTCATCCCCACCGTCGCCAAGCGCGGCGCCGCGATCATCGAGGCGCGCGGCTCCTCGTCGGCCGCCTCGGCTGCCTCGGCCACCGTCGACGCCGCCCGCGACTGGCTCTACGGCTCCGCCGCGAACGACTGGGTCTCGATGGCGGTCGTCTCCGACGGCTCCTACGGCGTGCCCGAGGGCCTCGTCTCCTCGTTCCCGGTCACGACGAAGGACGGCGACTGGGAGATCGTCCAGGGCCTCGACATCGACGACTTCTCGCGCTCGCGGATCGACGCCTCGGTCGCCGAGCTCGACGACGAGCGCAGCGCGGTCACCGAGCTCGGGCTCATCTGAGGCAGGTCGACACACGCTCACCAACGCCACCACGGTCGGCTGACCGTGGTGGCGTTGTCGTGTCGCTGCGGTGGTCTCGACGCGCGCGTTGCTGACCGTGGTGGCGTCGTCGTGTCGCTGCGGTGGTCTCGACGCGCTTCGCGGCTTCGTTCCTCAGCCGCTGCGCTTGCTCGACCTGCGCCCGTGACGTGACGTCGGGCGCTCGTTCCTCGCGCTCGACTACGGGCTTGGCTGGTCGGGGATCGAGCCGGCCAGCCACCACAGCAGCGCCGCGATGCCGGCGAGCAGGACCGCGTCGAAGAACCGGCCGCGGACGGCGAGCATGCCGGCGTCGCGGCGGGGCAGCACCAGCCGGAACGTGGCGCCGGCGGCGAGCGCCCCGGCGAGCACCCGGACGCCGACGCGCCAGTCGCCTGTCGCGACGATGCCGATGGCCGTCACCGCCGTCAGCAGCACGGCGATGTAGAGCGCGCCGCCCACGGTCGAGGGGTAGCGCCGCGGGCCGTCGGGGTCATCGACCAGGGGGTCGGCGTCGCGGGGGTCGTCGACCGGCTCGCCCGGTTGGACCGGGTCGAGCGGGTCGATCGGTTCGGGGTCGGTCACCTGGTCGTCGACTCGCTCGCGGGGCTCAGGAGGCCGCGAGCTCGGCACGGCTGACGATGTTCGACAGCAGCATCGCGCGCGTCATCGGTCCGACACCGCCGGGGTTGGGCGAGACCCAGCCGGCGACGTCCCAGACGTCGTCGGCGAGGTCGCCGGCGATCTTGCCGTCGACGCGCGAGACGCCGACGTCGAGCAGGGCGGCGCCGGGCTTGACCATCTCGGCGGTGATGAGGCCGGGCACGCCCGCCGCGGCGACGACGACGTCGGCCCGGCGCACGTGGGCGGCGAGGTCGCGGGTGCCGGTGTGGCACAGCGTCGTCGTCGCGTTCTCGGAGCGGCGGGTCAGCAGCAGCCCGAGCGGGCGGCCGACGGTGAGGCCACGGCCGACGACGACGACCTCGGCCCCCTTCAGCTCGATGCCGTGGCGGCGGAGCAGCTCGATGCAGCCGATCGGCGTGCACGGCAGCGGGCCGGTCTCGCCGAGCACCAGCTTGCCGAGGTTGACCGGGTGCAGGCCGTCGACGTCCTTGTCGGGGTCGACGCGCGACAGCAGCCGGAACTCGTCGAGGCCGGTCGGCTGCTGGACGAGGAAGCCGGTCACGGCGGGGTCGTCGTTGAGCCGGTCGATCTCCGCCTCCACCTCGGCCTGCGTGGCGGTGGCGGGCAGGTCGACGCGGAACGACTCGATGCCGATCTCGGCGCAGTCCTTGTGCTTGGCGCCGACGTACCAGTGCGACCCGGGGTCGTCGCCGACGAGCACGGTGCCGAGGCCGGGGACGACGCCCCGCTCGCGCAGCCGGGCGACGCGCTCGGTGAGCTCGGCCTTGATGGTCTTGAGGGTGGCCGATCCGTCGAGTCGCTGCGCAGTCACAGGGGCCGAGTCTAGAGCCTGGCGCGACTCAGGCGCCGACGGGCGCCCCCACCCTGTCGAGGTGGCGCTCGGCGGCGCGGGCGGCGGGGTGCGAGATCACCGCGGCGGCCACGGCGATGGCCGCGATGACGGCCCAGCCGGTCGCGCCCCACTCGAGCGCGAGGTAGGTGAACAGCGCTGGGAACACGATCGACTCGACCTGGTGGCCCATGCCCCACACGCCCTGGTAGTCGCCGAGGCGCCGGTGGTCGGAGAGCTCGGCGACCAGGCCCCAGCCGGCCGCCGACTGCCACAGCTCGGCACCGGTGATCGTGACGTGCCCGATCCAGATCAGCACGATCGAGACCCAGCCGATCGTCTCGTGGGTGACCGCCAGGACGGCGCACGAGACCACGAACGCCCACCCCGACCACCGGACGGCGCGCAGCGCACCCGGCACGGTCTCGGAGCCGCGCGAGGCCTTCACCTGCAGCGCCACCGCGAGCACGGTGTTGGTGCCGAACAGCCACGCCAGGAGCACGTGCGGCACGTCGGTGCGCTCGACCAGCCACAACGGCACGACGACGTTGAGCAGCACCTGGTTGGAGCCGAGCACGCCGTTGCAGGCCGACAGGACGACGAAGCCGGGGTTGCGCAGTGCGGCCGGCCCGGTCTCCTCCGTCCGTCCGCTCGACCTGGCCGGCCGGTCGACGGCCGGCAGGAACGAGATCATCGCCGCGTTGAGCACCAGCAGCCCGCCGGTCAGCAGCGGGACGGCGATGATCGCCTCGCGTGAGCCGATGCCCAGCGCGACGCCGCCGGCACCCGCGCCGAGCGTGTAGCCGACGTTGCGGGCTGCACGCATGTAGGCCATCGCCCGCACCCGGACCTCGCGCGGGAACACCGCGATGCGGTAGACCTCGCGAGCGCTGCGGGCCGCGGTCTCGACCGAGGCGAGCACGGCGAGCATCAGCACGAACGTGCCGAACGTGCCGATCAAGGGCCACAGGAAGTAGAGCGCCGCCTCGATCAGCGACGTCACCACCCACAGCGGCTTGGCGCCCACGACGTCGGCGAGGCGCCCCAGCGGGATCGACAGCGCCAGGCTCACCCCCGCCGCCACCGACATGCCGAGACCGACCTGCGCGCCGCTCAACCCGACGACCTGCGTGAAGAACACCGCCGTCCCGGTGAGGAACGACCCGGTCGCGAACGCCGACAGCACGCACTGGATCGCCAGGTCGCGCTCGAGCCGGGTGGGCGGGAGGATCCGGGTCAGCACAGCCACTGGTGGATCATGTCAACGACCTGCGGCCTCCGGCGACCGGGTTACCCCCTCGCCGGTCGAGCCGGGCGCCATCGCTGGTCGAGCCGGGCGAGCTCCCGGCGAGCCCGAGTCGAGACCCCCCGCGACCGACCTCTCGACCTGCTCGCCGACGGCGGTGGCGTCGACCTGACGCTGCGGTGGTCTCGACGCGCTTCGCGGGTTCGTTCCTCACCCGCTGCGCTGGGCTCGACCTTCGCTCGCGACGGCACTCTGCTCCTTCGTCGCAGGGTGCCTGCTCGCTCAGTGCGCGAAGTGCCTGGTGCCGGTGAAGTACATCGTCACGCCGGCTGCCGCGCAGGCCTCGATGGTGAGGTTGTCGCGCATCGAGCCGCCGGGCTGGACGATCGCGGTGACGCCGGCGTCGAGGAGGATCTGCGGTCCGTCCTCGAACGGGAAGAAGGCGTCGGAGGCGGCGACGGAGCCCGCGGCCCGTTCGCCGGCCCGGGTGACGGCGAGCCGGCACGAGTCGACGCGGTTCACCTGACCCATGCCGACGCCGACCGAGGCGCCGTCCTTGGCCAGCAGGATCGCGTTCGACTTGGCGGCCCGGACGGCGCGCCAGGCGAAGGCGAGGTCGGCGAGCACCTCGGGCGAGGCGGCCTCGCCCGTGGCGAGGGTCCACGTCGACGGGTCGTCGCCGCCGCCGTCGACCGTGGCGTCGATGGCGTCGCGGTGCTGCATGAGCAGCCCACCCGAGATCGGGCGGGTCTCGACACCACCGCGGGTGAGCGGCTCGGCGACGAGGATGCGGATGTTCTTCTTGCCCTGGAGCACCTCGACGGCGCCGTCGTCGTAGCCGGGGGCGACGATCACCTCGGTGAAGACCTCGGCGACCTGCTCGGCCATCGCCCGCGTGACCGGGCGGTTGGCCGCGATCACGCCGCCGAAGGCCGAGGTCGGGTCGCACTCGTGCGCGCGGCGATGGGCCTCGGCCACGTCGGCGCCGACGGCGATGCCGCAGGGGTTGGCGTGCTTGATGATCGCGACGGCGGGCTCGTCGAAGTCGTAGGCGGCGCGGCGGGCGGCGTCGGTGTCGAGGTAGTTGTTGTAGCTCATCTCCTTGCCGTGCAGCTGCTCGGCACGGGCGAGACCGGCCGGGCCCTCGCCCGTGACGTAGAGCGCGGCCGGCTGGTGCGGGTTCTCGCCGTAGCGCAGGGTGGCCGACTTGGTCCAGGTCGCGCCGGCCCACGCCGGGAAGCCGTCGCCGCCGGAGGAGTCGGTGAGCACCGAGCCCATCCACGAGGCGACGGCGACGTCGTAGGTCGCGGTGTGCACGAAGGCGTCGGCGGCGAGCTGCTGGCGCTGGGCGAGCGTGAACCCGCCGCCGCGCACGGCCTCGAGCACCGAGTCGTAGGTGGCCGGCGAGGTGACGACGGCGACCGACGGGTGGTTCTTGGCGGCGGCGCGCACCATCGACGGGCCGCCGATGTCGATCTGCTCGACGCACTCGTCGGGCGTCGCGCCGGAGGCGACGGTCTGGGTGAACGGGTAGAGGTTGACCACGACGAGGTCGAAGGGCTCGACCTCGAGGTCGGCGAGCTGCTGCACGTGGGTCTCGAGGCGGCGGTCGGCGAGGATGCCGGCGTGCACGCGCGGGTGCAGCGTCTTCACCCGGCCGTCGAGGCACTCGGGGAAGCCCGTGAGGTCCTCCACCTTGGTCACCGGCAGGCCGAGGCCCTCGATGAGCGCGGCCGAGCCGCCGGTGGAGACGAGCGCGACGCCGGCGTCGTGCAGGCCGCGGACGAGGGGCTCGAGGCCGGCCTTGTCGTAGACGGAGACGAGGGCACGCTTGACGGGGATCTGGTCGGGCATCAGCACTCCTGCTGGTGGGGCAGCACCCAGGCGGTCGATGCTGCCGACGTCACTCCCCGGTGGTCACCCACCCGCGCCAGTCGTGTCGGTGCCCGCAGACTAGCGGCCCAGCCGGACCCGACGCCCATCGACGGTGAAGCCCTCGCGCGCCATCCGGCCGACCGACTCGACGAGCATCGTCCGCTCGGCGACCTTGATCCGCTCGTGGAGCGTGTCGACGTCGTCGTCGTCCTCGACCGGCACCGTAGTCTGGGCCACGATCTGCCCGGTGTCGACGCCGGCGTCGACGACGAACAGCGTGGCCCCGGTGACCTTGACGCCGTAGGCGAGGGCGTCGGCAGGGCCGTGCATGCCCGGGAACGACGGCGACAGGGCCGGGTGGGTGTTGACGACGCGGCCGCCGTGCCGGGCCAGGAACGACTCCCCCACCAGCTTCATGAACCCGGCCAGGACGACGAGGTCGGGCTCGTGCTCGGCGACGAGGCGGCTGAGCTCGGCGTCCCACGCCGCGCGGCTCTCGCAGTCGGCGACCCGGAGCACGAAGGTCGGCACGCCGGCCCGCTCGGCGCGGGCCAGGCCCTCGATGCCGGGACGGTCGGCACCGACGGCCACGACCTCGGCGCCGTAGCCGGGGTCGGCGGCGGCGTCGAGCAGGGCCTGCAGGTTGGTCCCGGAACCGGAGACGAGGACGACGAGACGCGCGGGCACGGCCCGGACACTACTGCGACCGGAGCCCTGCTGATCAGGCCAGGTCGTCGTCGAGGGTGATCTCGACCGGCATGGTGCGCTGCTGCCACCAGCACACCGCGAGCCCGCCCACCAGCGCGCCGAGGCCGAACGCGGCGACGGCGTGCAGGAGCACCTCGCCGGCGAGCGGGGCGACGTCGCGCATGCGTCCGGGGCCGACGGCGCCGCCGGCCAGCGAGGCGGCGAGTCCCCACAGCACGCCGGCCGCCACGCCACCGCCGGCGGCTCGGACGGCGGCCTCGACGTAGGACGTCGTGGGCCAGGTCCACTGCGACCACGCCGCGACGACCAGGCCCACGAGGGGCGGCAGGAGCACGAGCCACGCCGTCCAACCAGGGGTGGCGCCGTCGTCGGGCAGCGCGGCGAGCATCGGGAACGCCGGGAGCGGGCCGAGCACGACGGCACCGGGGGTCACGAGCGTGCCGGTGCCCACGCTGAAGCCGGGCCCGAGCAGGTAGGAGCCCGAGAACGCGACCGCGTTGGGCAGCAGCACGATGCTCAGCACCACCATCAGCACGACGGGGCCGGTGCCGCCGCCGACCTGGCCCATCACGTTGGCCGCGGTGGAGAAGTCGACGGCCAGCGCGATCGCGAGGGCGAGCACCGACAGCAGCAGCCACACGACGGCGATGCGGCGGGCGACCAGCAGCGCCGCCCGAGCGGTCGTGGGCACCTGCGCGGCCCAGATGGCGGCGCGGCCGGAGCCGACGGCGATGGCCGGGAGCGCGGCGAGGAGGCAGATCGCGAGCGAGAACAGCACCACCCGTGGCGTGCTCGGCGCGGTGGACGGCGTGGCCGCGACCGTGGCGGTGAGGACGGCGGTGACGGTGTAGCCGGCCGCGAAGAGCGCCGCCGCGCAGGGCACCACGAGGTCGCGCTGGCCGTCGTCGACGCCGCTGGCGTCGGGACCGTGCCCGGAGACCGACGCGCCGACCCGGTGGCCGAGACGCCACGACGTCCAGGCGCACAGCAGGGTGAGGCCGAGCGGAACGGCGGTGACCGGCGTGCCCTCGACCCGGACCCCGGACCCGTGGCCCATCAGCCAGCCGAGCGCGCCCACGCGCAGCGCGTCGCGCGGCGCCCCGTGGGCGCCGCCGTCGCTGAGGTACCAGCCGACCACCCCGAGCGCCACGCACACCAGCAGGGTCGAGGCCGCCGCGACGACACCGCCGAGGGTGGCGACGAGCACGAGCGGACGGCGCGTCGCGAGGTCGTGGCGCACCTGCTCGGCGGAGCGGCCGGGCGACGGCAGGAGGGAGGTCATGGCCCTCCCATGGTGACCCGCGGCGACGCCGTCCGGGTGCTCCCACGCCGGGCCCGGGTGGGTCCGGCGAGTCCGGCTCCTGCCCGGGTGTCCTCTACCGTTGACCCGCCATGCGACAGCCCGAGGACTTCGACGCGTTCTACAAGGACGCCCGCGAGCGACTCCTGGCCCAGACCTACGCGGTCACCGGCGACGTCGGCGCCTCGCGGCGGGCGGTGCGCGACGCGTTCATCGTGGCCTGGCACCGCTGGCGCAAGATCTCCCGCCTCGACGACCCCGAGGCCGTCGTCCGCCCGCACGCCTGGCGGCTCGCGCAGCGCAACCACTCCGCGCGGGTCTGGCACCGCGAGAAGGACATCAGCGACGAGGTGCGCGACATCCTCGACGCCCTCGGCACCCTCACGACCGCCCAGCGGCGGGTGGTCGTGCTGCGCCACCTCTCCACCGTGCCGATGGCGCAGCTGGCCCGCGAGGTCGGGCTGCCGCTCGAGCAGGCCGAGCGCGAGCTCGCGTCGGGCGACGCGCTGCTGGCCCTCGAGCTCGACGTCGAGACCTCCGACCTCGACCAGGTGCTCGACATCCTCGCCTCGTCGGTCGCTGGCCGGGGCCGATGGCCGCGGGCGACGATCGTGCGTCGCTCGGGGGCGGCCCGGCGCCGCACCCACACCGTGATCGGCGTCGTCGCCGCGGTCGCCGCCGTCGTCGTCACCGGCACCCTGGTCACCGAGTCCGGCGGCGTCCGCCCCACGCTCGCCGGGCCGACCGGCTCGAGCCCGGCCGCGCCGTCCACGGCCCCCGACGACGAGGAGGAGGTGCCCGTCACGCTGCCGCAGGACTCCCTGCTGACCACGGCCGACCTCGCGGGTGCCTACGACGGCCGCACCTGGACCCTGACGCGCACCGCCGACAACAGCGCAGGCAACGGCATCGCGATCCCCTGCCAGCGCGAGCGCTACGCCGACCCGCGCGGCAAGGCCACCCTGGTCCGCTACTTCAAGGCCTCACCCGTCGGCGGCGGCAGCGCCGACGGTCCGACCACCACGGTCACCCAGCTCACCGAGGAGTCGGCCAACGCCAGGGCGGCCCAGCGCACGATGCGCACCACCGCCGGCTGGGTGGCGGGGTGCACCGAGCCGCGGGTGCAGCTGCTCGCCACCCGCACCCCGCGCGAGGTCGGCGACGAGGCGGTGCAGCTGGTGCTGCGCCGCTGGACGGCGCCCGTGCAGACCTGGGTCGTCGGCATCGCCCGCAGCGGCCGCTACACGACCACCGCCGCGACCGTGATCCCCGGCGACGTCGTGCCCGACCGCGAGGCCGCGGCCGTCGTCCTCGGCGCCGCCGCTCGCGGCGTGTGCCGCCTGCCGGGCGCCGGCGGCTGCGCCCCCGGCGAACCGGTCCTGGTCGACCGTGACCCGCTCCCCGCCGAGAAGCGCGCCGCGCTGCTCTCCGAGGTCGACCTGCCGCCCGTCAACGGCGTCGACGAGCCCTGGGTGGGCACCGACCCGGTCCGCCCGGCGACCAACCCGGCGGCCACGGGCTGTGACCGCACGTCGTTCACCGATGCCGTCGACGGCGTCGCCCCGAGCCGGGGCGCCACCCGCACGTTCGTGGTGCCGGGGGCCGAGCTGCCCCAGGAGTTCGGGCTCACCGAGACCGTCGCCGCCCTGCCGCGTGCGCGGGCCGAGGCCTTCGTCGCCGGCGTCCGCGACCGGCTGGCCAGCTGCCCCGAGCGCGACCTCAACACCGAGGTCGACGAGGTCGCCCGCACCGACGACGGGCCGCGCTCGCTCACCGCGTGGCGTCTCGACGTCAAGGTGACCGACGACCGCTCGGTGGTCTTCTTCATGGCCGTCATCCGCAACGGCACCTCGATCGCCCAGCTCGGGTTCGTGCCCACCGACGACGCCACCCTCGCCGACGGCGCGTTCGTCGCGCTCGCCGAGCGCGCCCAGCAACGGCTCGGGGCGCTCCCCCGGCCCAGCTGAGGCCCAGCCACGCGGGTGGCCGGCTCGGCCGGCCCTGGCGCGTCCCCAACTCCACGATTGTGCGGTTCGGGTCCTGCTCCCGACTCACCACAGCAGACCGGCCCGCCGTCCTGGCGGACGACGGGCCGGAAGCAGAGCGAGCGGATCAGAGGTTCTGCATGATCTCCCGCATCAGGGCGGCGGTCTCGGACGGCGTCTTGCCGACCTTCACGCCGACGGCCTCGAGGGCCTCCTTCTTCGCGGCGGCGGTGCCCGCGGAGCCGGAGACGATGGCGCCGGCGTGGCCCATCGTCTTGCCCTCGGGGGCGGTGAAGCCGGCGACGTAGCCCACGACGGGCTTGGTCACGTTGTCCTTGATGTAGGCCGCGGCGCGCTCCTCGGCGTCGCCGCCGATCTCGCCGATCATCACGATCGCCTTGGTCTCGGGGTCGGCCTCGAAGGCCGCGAGGGCGTCGATGTGGGTGGTGCCCACGATCGGGTCGCCGCCGATGCCGATGGCGGTCGAGAAGCCGAAGTCCTTCAGCTCGTACATCATCTGGTAGGTCAGCGTGCCCGACTTCGAGACCAGGCCGATGGGGCCCTTGCCCGCGATCGTGTGCGGCGTGATGCCGGCCAGCGACTCCTCGGGCGTGATGATGCCCGGGCAGTTGGGACCGATCATCCGGGTGCCGGCCTTGTTGGCCTCGCTGCTCAGGTAGGACCACACCTCGGCGGTGTCCTGCACGGGCACGCCCTCGGTGATGACCACGAGCAGGCCGATGCCGGCGTCGATGGCCTCGAGGCAGGCGGCCTTGGTGAAGGCCGGCGGCACGAAGGCGACCGACACGTCGGCGCCGGTGGCCTCCATCGCCTCGGCGACCGTGCCGAAGACCGGCAGCTCGGTGTCGTTGAGGTTGACCGTGGTCCCGGCCTTGCGGGCGTTGACGCCGCCGACGATGTTGCTGCCGGCCTGGAGCATCAAGGTGGTGTGCTTGGAGCCCATCCCGCCCGTGATGCCCTGGACGATGATCTTGGAGTCCTTGTTCAGGTAGATCGACATTGCTTCGCTTTCCTTCTCAGGCGTTCGCCAGCTCGGCGGCCTTGTCGGCCGCGCCGTCCATCGTGCCGACCTGCGTGACGAGCGGGTGGTTCAGCTCGTCGAGGATCGCCCGACCCTGCTCGACGTTGTTGCCGTCGAGTCGGACGACGAGCGGCTTGGTGGCCGCGTCGCCCAGGATCTCCAGGGCACCCTTGATGCCGTTGGCGACCTCGTCGCAGGCGGTGATGCCGCCGAAGACGTTGACGAACACGCTCTTGACCTGCTCGTCGTTGAGGATCACGTCGAGGCCGTCCGCCATCACCTGGGCGTTGGCACCGCCGCCGATGTCGAGGAAGTTGGCGGGCTTCACGCCGCCGTGCGCCTCGCCGGCATAGGCGACGACGTCGAGGGTCGACATGACCAGGCCCGCGCCGTTGCCGATGATGCCGACCTCGCCGTCGAGCTTGACGTAGTTGAGGCCCTTGGCCTTGGCCTTGGCCTCGAGCGGGTCGGCCTCGTCCTTGATCTCGAACGCCTCGTGCTCGTGGTGACGCACCTCGGAGGCGTTGTCGTCGAGCGAGACCTTGCCGTCGAGCGCCTCGAGCTTGTCGCCCTCGAGCCGCGCCAGCGGGTTGACCTCGACGAGCGTCGCGTCCTCCTCGACGAAGACCTTGTAGAGGTTCTCGATCATCGTCACGGCCTGCTCGAAGACGGCCTCGGGGAAGGCGGCCTCGGTGGCGATCTCGCGCGCCTTGGCGGCGTCGACGCCCGTGCCGGGGTCGATCGCGATCTGCTTGACCGCGTCGGGGTTGGTCTTCGCGACCTCCTCGATCTCGACACCACCCTCGACCGAGGCGATGCAGAGGTACTGCCGGTTGGAGCGGTCGAGCAGGAACGAGAAGTAGTACTCCTCCTGCGGCGGCGTCGCCGGCGTGACGAGCACGCGGTTGACCGGCAGGGCCTTGATCTCGAGCGCGAGGATGTCGTTGGCGTGCGCGAAGGCCTCGTCGGGCGTCTTGGCGAGCTTGACGCCGCCGGCCTTGCCGCGACCACCGGCCTTGACCTGAGCCTTGACGACGGTGACGCCGCCCAGCTCCTCGGCTGCCGCCCTCGCGGCGTCGGCGGTCTCGACGACGACTCCGAGGGTCGTCGTCACACCGTGCTTGGCGAAGAGCTCCTTCGCCTGGTACTCCATCAGGTCCACTGGTCCACCAGTCTCTCGAGGTGTCTGGATGTCTGTGCTGTCGGGACGTCGCGCGGCACACGCGGGCGCGCCGGCGCAACAGGATTCCCCCGCCGCACCCTAGACCCGCTGGCCGGTGGGTGGCAGGTGAGGTCCGACACCCTCCCGGCCGCACGGACGCGAGCCCGAGGCGTTCTTCGCCGTTCCTCCACCTCCGCCCGGCGGCTGGTCCACCATGGACGTCGGGGTCGATTACCAGCGCGGCCGTCCATCCGTTAGTGTCGGGGCCGCGTTGCGGCACCCGGAAGGGTGGAGACATCCCCGCAACCCGGCCGACAAGCAAGCGCACCTACCCGCCCACCAACGTCCGGAGTCGTCTGTCCATGGGAAACCACCGAGCGGATCGAACCCACCGACCCTCGGGCACCCCTCGTGACTCCTCCTACGCCGGCAAGCGCGTCGCCCGTCCCGCGGCTCAGCCCGCGCCGGCGGTCGAGACCGCCGTCGAGGCCGTGGCCACTCCGGCTCCCGCGCTGACGATCGAGCCCACGGTCCCGCTGGTCACCTCGACCGCGACCGCGCCCACCACCGGCACGCACTACTTCGGCGGCCTCGACCACACCTCCGAGCTGCCGCTCCTGCGCGACCGCACCCCCGGCAAGCGCAAGGCGGTCAAGCACGCCGGCTCCCGGGGCCCGCTGTTCCGTGGCCTCCCGTCGGTGCCCGTCCTCCTCGGCACCGCCACGATGGCGATCGCCGTCGGCGGCGTGCTGACCTCCGGCACCGGCAGCCCCGCCCTCGCCGGCTCCGTCACCAACGACGTCCGCCCGGCCAGCGCGCTCAGCGGCAGCGCCGGCATCGGCGCGGTCGACCCCTCCCGCGCCGCCCTGAGCCGCAGCGGCCCCCGCGAGACCATCGGGCAGGCCGAGGGCACCGACCAGCTCAAGCAGGCGGCCGAGGCCCAGGCCGAGGAGCGCAACGCCGCTCTCGGCGAGCTCGCCGCCCAGGCGGAGGAGCAGGCGGCCAAGATCAAGGAGAACCGCTGGTTCCTCCCGCTCAACCCGGTCGTGATCACCGCCACCTTCGGCCAGTACGGCCTGTGGGCGAACTACCACACCGGTCTCGACTTCAACGGCGAGAACGGCGACCCGATCCACGCCATCGCCAACGGCACCGTGACCTTCACCGGCTACGACGGCTCCTACGGCAACAAGACCGTGGTCACCCTCGACGACGGCACCGAGCTCTGGTACTGCCACCAGACCGACATCTACGTCTCCGTCGGCGACGTCGTCACCGGTAACGAGGTCATCGGCACCGTCGGCTCCACCGGCAACGTCACCGGCTCGCACCTCCACGTCGAGGTCCGCCCCGGCGGCGGCGACCCGGTCGACCCGTACAACGCCTTCGTCGCCCACGGCGTCACGCCGTAACATTTGCGCCGCCGCTCCTTCGTCGCTTTGGCGCGTGCTCGGCGCCCCTGAGTGGCCGCCTTCCTCCCTGCGCGCGAAGGTCCTCCGCTCGTTCCTGGCTCCGGACCGACGTGCTCGTCCGTCCAGGCGCCCGCGGGCGCCGAGCGGTCCGCCTGGCACTCCCCGCGCAATCGCGCTCCTAGAGCCATCCTGTCGGCCCAGGCCTGGCACTCCCCGCGCGATCGCGCTCCTGGAACCACGCCCTCGAGCCGGGCGCCAGCACGCTCCTCAACGCACCGGCGTACCGGGACGGCCGGCTAGAGCTTCTGGATGGGGGCGACCCGGAGGAGCAGACGCTTGACCGGGCCGTTGCCGAAGTCGATGGAGGCGATCGCCTTGTCGGCCACGCCGTCGACGGCGACGACCGTGCCCATGCCGAAGGAGTCGTGGGTGACCCGGTCGCCGGGCTCGAGGCTCGGGATCTCGCGGTTGACGGTCGACTTGGCGCGGGCGTCGGCGCGGGCGGCCGCGGCGGAGAAGTTGCGGCGTCCGGCCGCGGTGGGCTGGCCGAGGCCGGTGTAGGCCGGGGACGACGAGGCGACGTCGGGGCGGCCCCAACGCGTCTGGGCGGCCTCGGTGCGACGCCAGTCGACGAGGTCGACGGGCAGCTCGTCGAGGAACCGGCTGGCCGGGTTGTGCGCGGGCGCGCCCCACGACGACCGGACGACGGCGCGTGAGATGTACAGCCGCTCGCGCGCCCGGGTGATGCCGACGTAGGCGAGCCGGCGCTCCTCCTCGAGCTCGGGCCGGTCGCCGAGGGAGCGGGAGTGCGGGAACACGCCGTCCTCGAGGCCGGTGAGGAAGACCGTCGGGAACTCCAGCCCCTTCGCGGTGTGGAGCGTCATCAGCGTGACGACGCCCTGGCCGCCGTCGTCATCGGGGATCTGGTCGGTGTCGGCCACGAGCGCGACCCGCTCGAGGAAGTCGGCGAGGCCGGGCGCAACCAGCTCGGCGTCGACGTCGGCCGGGTCGGCCGAGGGGCCGGCAACGGGGTCGTCGGCGAACTCGCGGGCGACCGCGACGAGCTCACCGAGGTTGTCGACGCGGGTCGCGTCCTGGGGGTCGTCGGAGGCCTCGAGCTCGGCGAGGTAGCCCGAGCGGTCGAGCACGGTGTTGAGGACGACGTCGGCCCGCTCGCCCGCCTCGACCATGGCCTGGAGCTCCTCGACGAGGGCGACGAAGCCGCGGATGTTGGTCAGGGACCGGGTGGCGAGCCCGGGTGCCTCGTCGGCGCGCTGCAGGGCCTGCCAGAACGTGATGCGCTCGCGCTCGGACAGCGCGTTGACGCAGGCGACCGCACGGTCGCCGATGCCGCGCTTGGGCACGTTGAGGATGCGGCGCAGCGATACGGAGTCGTCGGCGTTGACGAGCATGCGGAGGTAGGCGAGCGCGTCGCGGACCTCGCGGCGCTCGTAGAAGCGCACCCCGCCGACGACCTTGTAGGGCAGGCCCGTGCGGATGAACACCTCCTCGAAGACGCGCGACTGGGCGTTGGTGCGGTAGAACACCGCGACGTCGCCCGCCCGGTTGCCGGCGTCGGTGAGCTTGTCGATCTCGTCGCTGACGAACCGCGCCTCGTCGCGCTCGTCGTCGGCGACGTAGCCCACGATGCGGTCGCCGTCGCCGGCGTCGGACCACAGCCGCTTCTCCTTGCGGCCCTCGTTGTGACCGATGACGGCGTTGGCCGCGGTGAGGATGGTCTGCGTCGAGCGGTAGTTCTGCTCGAGCAGGATCGAGGTCGCGTCGGGGAAGTCCTGCTCGAAGTCGAGGATGTTGCGGATGTTGGCGCCGCGGAAGGCGTAGATCGACTGGTCGGCGTCGCCGACGACCATCAGCTCGGCCGGCGCGACGCGCTCGCCCTCGGTGAGCTCGGGATCTTCGGCGCACAGCTGGTGGATGAGCGCGTACTGGGCGTGGTTGGTGTCTTGGTACTCGTCGACGAGCACGTGCCGGAACCGCCGTCGGTAGGTCTCGCGCACGTCAGGGAAAGCCTGCATGAGGTGCACCGTGGTCATGATCAGGTCGTCGAAGTCGAGGGCGTTGGCCTCGCGCAGGCGCCGCTGGTAGAGCGCGTAGGCGGAGGCGTAGACCTCCTCGATGCCGTTCTTGGCGTCGGCGGTGACCTGCTCGTGGTCGCGCAGCTCGTTCTTGTGGTTGCTGACCCAGTGCAGGATCGGGCCGGGCTGGTAGCGCCGCGGGTCGAGGTCGAGGTCGTTGACCACGAGCGACATCAGGCGCTTCTGGTCCTGCGCGTCGTAGATGGAGAAGCTCGACTTGTAGCCCAGCTTGTCGATCTCCTTGCGCAGGATGCGCACGCACGCCGAGTGGAACGTGCTCACCCACATGAGGCGGGCCCGCTTGCCGACGAGGTCCTCGACGCGCTCCTTCATCTCGGCCGCGGCCTTGTTGGTGAAGGTGATCGCGAGGATCGACCCGGGGTGGGCCTTGCGCTCGGAGATGAGCCAGGCGATGCGACGGGTGAGCACCCGGGTCTTGCCCGAGCCGGCCCCGGCGACGACGAGCAGCGGGTGACCGGCGTGGCGGACGGCGGCCGCCTGCGGCTCGTTGAGGCCGGCCAGCAGCTCGTCGGGCGACGGGCCACGGCGGGCCTGACGGGCCTCGTCGGGGACGGCGGGCACGGCCAGGTCGAGGCCGAGGTCGAGGGAGAGGTCGGAGCTGCTCATCGTGGGGTCGAGCCTACGCGCGGGCACCGACAGTCCCGGCGCGAGGCGACGTGGGGTTCACCGCCCGGTCTCGCTGACGTGCTGGTAGTCCAGCAGCGTGCGCCAGGCCCCGCCCCACGACCACCCGATGCGGGCGAACTCCCTGACGACGAGGCCGTCGGGCTGCAGCATGCCGGGGCGCTCACGGGCCCGGTCGAGGTAGCTGCCGGCCAGCTCGGGCAGCACCAGGTCATCCTTCTCGTAGGGGTTCTGGAACGGGTTGACGTCGATGGCGAGACCGTAGGCGTGCGCCGACCAGCCCGACGTCTGGCCGGTCGTGGGACGGCACACGTAAGCGCTGGTGTTGTTGCCGTCGCCGGTGGGCGGCAGGTCGAGCTCGGACGGCGCCGTCAGTCGCATCTCCTCGATCGGGAAGCCGGCCTCGAAGAGCGACCGGAACACCGACACGACGTCCTCGGCCTCCGACGCCGCCACCACGAGCTCGCCGGTGTGCGCAGCCCCGTCGAAGCCGCGGAACGCGACCGTCAGATAGCGCAGGTCGGAGAGGGCGACCGGGCACCCGGGCTGCCACGCGAGACGAGCGGCGAGGTCGGGTGTGACCGCGGTGATGCTCGACGTCCAGCGGCCACCGGGCGGCGGCGGGAGGACGTCGGCGGTCGGGTAGCGCCGCTCGCGCAGCGTGGGCGGGGTCGGGCGGACCTCGCCGTAGCCGTCGGGGCGCAGCGGCAGCACCCGCTCCCCCAGCGGCCAGGTCGAGTACGCCGGGACGTCGGGCGAGGGCGGGGTCGTCGGGGACGGCGGCGGCATCGTCGCTCGTGACGGCGTCGGCGTCGGTCTCGCGCTCGGTGCGCTGGACGGAGCCGGCGCGGCCTCGGGCCCGCCGCCGCACGCCGCGAGACCCATGACCGCCGCGCAGGCCGCGACGCAGGCCGCCAGCGCCCGCCGCACTACAGCAGCCGCCGGTCGGAGGCCCATCGGGTGAGCTCGTGGCGCGAGGACAGCTGCAGCTTGCGCAACACCGACGACATGTGGGTCTCGACGGTCTTGATCGAGATGAACAGCTCCTTGGCGACCTCCTTGTAGGCGTAGCCGCGGGCGATGAGCCGCATCACCTCCCGCTCGCGCTCGGTGAGGCGGTCGAGGTCCTCGTCGACGGCGGCGACGTCGATCGAGCCGGCGAAGGCGTCGAGCACAAAGCCGGCCAGGCGCGGCGAGAAGACGGCGTCGCCCTCGGAGACCCGGGCGATTGCGGCCACGAGCTCGGGCCCGGTGATGGTCTTGGTGACGTAGCCGCGGGCACCGCCGCGGACGGTGCCGATGACGTCCTCGGCCGCGTCGCTCACCGAGAGGGCGAGGAAGCGCGTGTCGACCGAGTGCGAGCGGCGCATCACCTCGACGCCGCCACCGCCGGGCAGGTGCACGTCGAGCAGGACGACGGCCGGCCGGTGCTGATCGACGGCGCGCACGGCCTCGTCGACGTCGGCGGCCTCGGCGAGCACCTCGACGACGCCCGCACCGGCGGCCTCGAGCTCGGCGCGCACGCCGCGACGGAACATGGCGTGGTCGTCGACGACGACGACGCCGATGAGCTGGGACCGGCCCGTTTGATCGGTCATGACTCGTCTCCTCGGGAGGTTCGGGGCAGGTGGAGCCGCACCTCGGTGCCGTCGCCGGCCCCGGAGCGGATCTCGCCGGTGCCGCCGTGGCGGTGCATCCGGTCGAGGATGCTGTGCCGGACGCCGTGGCGGTCGGCGGCGACGGCATCGGGGTCGAACCCGACGCCGCGGTCGCGCACGAACACGTCGACCGCAGCGTCGGTGATCTCGGCGTAGACGTCGACGCGCGGCACCCCGGCGTGCTTGGCCGCGTTGACCAGCGACTCACGGGCCGCGGCGACGATCGGACGCAGTGACTCGTCGAATAGCGCGTCACCGACGGTGACGACGTCGACGGTGATGCCGCGGGAGTCCTCGACCTCGGCGGCGACGCCGCGCAGCGCGCTGGCCACCGTGGACTCGTCGGTCGACTCGTCGGCGAACAGCCACGAGCGCAGGTCGCGCTCTTGGGCCCGGGCCAACCGGGCCACGGTGACCTGGTCGCCGGCGTTCTTCTGGATCAGGGCCAGGGTCTGCAGCACCGAGTCGTGCAGGTGCGCGGCGACGTCGGCGCGCTCCTGGGTGCGCACGCGCTCGGCGCGCTCGTCGCCCAGCTCGGAGGCGAGGCGCCACACCCACGGTCCGATGACGACGGCGAACGCGACGAGCACCAAGGCGCCGGCGATCGCGGCGCCGCTGGCCTCGCGCAGCGAGCCGCCGTCGAGGCCGACGATGAACACGGCCGACAGCAGGAGGCCCAGCCCGGCGGCCACTCGGGCGTAGGCGGCCCAGCCTCCGCGACCGAAGACGATGCGCACCGGGTGGAGACGTCCTTCGGCATCGAACCATCGCTCGCGCTGCGCCTCGTCGGCCTGGCGCCACAGCAGGGCGACGCCGGCGACGGCGACCGTCACGGGCCAGAACACGGCGCCGCTGCCGAAGACGGCCTGCACGGTGAAGACCGCCGCGAGCCCGAGCATCCCGAGCACGAGCACCGGGCCGGCGTCGCTCAGCCGCCGACGGGCTCCGGGGCGCCGACCGCCGCGGGTCGCGCTCTCGAGGCCGGGCGCGGCGTGCACGAAGGCGCTGCCGGCCGGCAGCAGCACCCACAAGGCGGCGTAGACGACCAGACCGAAGCCGCTGAGCGCTGTGGCGACCACGAACCCGACCCGTACCCACAGGCGGGGCCAGCCGAGGTGCTCGGCGAGGCCGGACGCCACGCCGCCGACCATCGACTCCTGGAGGTCGCGGTGGGCACGGCGCACGGGCGGGCCGGATGCGGCGGTGGGCACGGTCGTCATCTCGTCGTCCATCGTCACACAGCGCGGGCCGCCGCCCCATGAGGTGCGACCCCGAGACGACCCTGAGCCGCACCCGGCGCGCATGCGCCAGGATCAGGGGCGTCCCCGATGGTCCGGGACGCCGACCACGACCACGCTGGATGCCATGACGAACTCCCCTCCCGAGGCACCGCCCGAGGCGCCCGACGGCTCCACCGGGCCCCGTGTCTCCCGCGACGAGGTCCGCGACCTCGCCCGCCTGCGTCGGACGCGCACCGACCGCAAGATCGCCGGCGTCGCCGGCGGCCTCGCCCGCCACCTCGACATCGATCCGATCATCCCGCGGGTGCTGCTCGCCGTGCTCGTCTTCTTCGGCGGCGCCGGCATCCTCATCTACGCCGTGGCCTGGCTCGTCGTCCCGGTCGAGGGCACCGAGGAGGCGACGATCCGCCTCGACGACCGCAGCCGCACCGTCGCGCTGCTCGTCGTCGGCGCCCTGGCGCTGCTCGCGCTGCTGGGCGACAGCCTCGGCAGCTGGGGCCTGCCGTGGCCGGTCGGCGCCGCCGGCGTGATCGTGCTCATCCTGCTGCTGGCGCGCGGTGGCGAGCCGAGGCTGCACCCCTTCCTCCGGCAGCCGGCCCCGGCCCATCACGAGCAGGGCGGCCTGGTCGCGCCGCCGTCGGCTCCCCCGGTGGCTCCGCTGCCGAGCCGTCGCCGCGGTCCCGTGCTGTTCTGGTACGCCCTCGCCCTCATCGCACTCGCCCTCGGCAGCCTCGGCGTCGCCGACCTCGCCGGCGCCCCCGTGGCCGGCTCGGCCTACCCCGCGCTGGCCCTCGGCATCACCGCCGTGCTGCTGCTCGTCGGCGCCTTCTGGGGGCGGGCCGGCGGGCTCATCCTGCTCGGCCTGGTCGCTGCCGTCGCCACCGCCGGCGCGACCGTCGTCGACGAGGTCGACGCCGGCAACATCCGGACGACGCCGACCACCGCGTCCGCCGTCCAGGACCGCTACGACCTCGCCTTCGGCGAGATCGACGTCGACCTCACCGACGTCGCCGACCCCGAGAACCTCGACGGGCGCACGATCGAGGTCGAGCTCGACGTCGCGGGCCGCATCGAGGTCACGGTGCCCGACGACGTCGACGTCACCGTGCGCACCCGCCTCGACGTCGGCGAGCGCCGCGTCTTCGGCGACCGGATCGGTGACGGCGACGACACCACCACCGTCGACGGCGGACCCGGCGCACCCGAGCTCACGCTCGACGTCCGCGCGGCGTTCGGCGAGATCGTCATCGACCGCGAGGGAGTCACCCGATGAACGACACCACCACCGACCACCCCCGCGGCCCGCTCACGTCGAGCCGGCACCCCGTCAACATCGGCCACCTCGTCATGGGCGTCGCTTTCGTCGGACTCACTGTCGTGTGGGCCCTCGTCGCCGGCGACGTCGTCGAGGGCGACGACATCCGCTGGCTCCTCCCGGTGCCGTGGGTGCTCGCCGGGGTCGCCGGCCTTGTCGGGCTCGTCGCCCGCGACCGCCGCTCGGTCGGCGAGCACCAGGTGGGCTGGCAGGGCGAGACCGCCACCCCCGACGAGACCCGACCCATCACACTGGAGAAGTGAACACCCCACGACGAACTCCACCTCCCCCGCTCCGCTCCTCCGGCGGACTTCGCCGCGGGGACCCCGCGTGAGCACACCCACCCTCGGCCGCATCACCACCGTCCCGGCCCTCGACCGCCCCGACCTGCTCGCCCCGACCGTCGCCACCGCGCTGGCCGGCTGGGAGCACGCCGGGGCGGTCGGCGTCGTCGAGATCGACCCCGACGTCGCCGACACCGCCGCGATGGCGGAGGCCTACGAGATCGGCATGGACACCGGCGCCAACTGCGTCGTCGTCGCCGGCAGGCGCGACGGCGAGGAGCGCGTGGCCGCCTGCCTCGTGCGGGCCGACACCCGGGCCGACGTCAACACCGTGGTCAAGCGGATGCTCGACGTGCGCAAGTGCTCGTTCCTGCCGATGGAGCGCGCCACCGAGGAGTCCGGCATGGAGCACGGCGGCATCACCCCGGTCGGGCTGCCCGGCGCGTGGCGGCTGCTGGTCGACGCGCGCGTGGGCGAGATGCCGGTCGCGGTGATCGGCTCCGGCGTCCGGCGCTCGAAGCTGCTGGTGCCGGGCGCGCTCGTCGCGCAGCTGCCGGGCGCCGAGGTCGTGGAGGGCCTGGCCGGCTGAGCCCGACGATGGTCGAGGTGCACTCGATCGGCGTCGATAACGGTTGGATCAACCCGGTCCGTCGTCCGTAGCCTCGACCGGTGCGCCACCTTCCCTTCGACGATCCCGGGACCGCGGACAGCCGCACCCCGCTGCGCTTCCTGTGGTGGCTGGCGAAGGGACAGCGCTGGACGCTGCTGGGAGGCATGGCCTTCGGCATCGTCTGGATGAGCTGCCAGGCGGTGATGCCCGCGGTGATCGGGCGGGCGATCGACCGTGGCGTGTCGCAGCGCGACGGCGACGCGCTGCTCGCGTTCGCCGGGCTGATGCTGGCCATCGGGCTGCTGCAGGCGTTCACGGGCATCATGCGGCACCGGTTCGCGGTCACCAACTGGCTCACCGCGGCCTACCGCACGGTGCAGCTCACCGGCCGGCAGAGCGTCCGTCTCGGCGGCAGCCTGCCGCGCCAGGTCTCCACCGGCGAGGTCGTGGCGATCGGCAACAGCGACATCTCCCACCTCGGTCAGGTGATGGACGTGAGCGCCCGGTTCTCCGGCGCGATCGTCTCGTTCGTGCTGGTCGCGGTGATCCTGCTGCAGACCTCGACGACGCTCGGCCTGCTCGTGCTGCTGGGCATCCCGGGGCTGATGCTGCTCATCGGCCCGCTCCTGTCACCGCTGCAGCGGCGCAGCGCGGCCCAGCGCGAGCTCATGGGCGAGCTGTCCAACACCGCCACCGACATCGTCGGCGGCCTGCGGGTGCTGCGCGGCGTCGGCGGCGAGGACGTCTTCCTGGCCCGCTACCGCCGCGAGTCCCAGGCCACGCGCCGGGCCGGCGTCGAGGTGGCGCGCCTGCAGTCGGTGCTCGACGCACTGCAGGTCTTCCTTCCGGGCCTGTTCGTCGTCGTGGTGGTGTGGCTCGGCGCGCGCTACGCCGTCGAGGGGCGCATCACGCCCGGCGAGCTCGTCGCCTTCTACGGCTACTCGGCGTTCTTGATGATCCCGTTGCGCACGGCCACCGAGTACGCCAACAAGTTCATCAGGGCCCGGGTCTCGGCCGCACGCGTGTGTCGCCTGCTGTCCCTCGAGCCCGGCACGGCCGACCCGCACGACCCGGCCGCCGAGCCGGCGTCCGGGGCCGTGCTCGCCGACGCCCGGTCGGGCCTGACGGTGCGTCCCTGCGCGCTCACCGCGGTGGTCTGCGAGCCGTCCGACGACGCCGCCCTCCTCGCCGACCGGCTCGGGCTGTGCGCCGCCGAGCCCGACGACGACGTCACGCTCGGCGGCGTCGCGCTCACCGCGCTGCCCATCGACGTCGTCCGGCGCCGCGTCGTCGTCTCCGACACCGGGGCGCAGCTGTTCTCGGGCCGCCTCGGCGACCGCCTCGACACCACCGGGCGCGGCGACGCCGAGCTGGCCCCGGCCCTCGAGACGGCGAGCGCGACCGACATCGTCGAGGCGCTGCCCGACGGGCTCGACACCGTCGTCGCCGAGCGCGGCCGCACGTTCTCCGGCGGCCAGCGCCAGCGGCTGGTGCTGGCGCGCGCCCTCGCCGCCGACCCCGAGGTGCTGGTGCTCGTCGAGCCGACCTCGGCCGTCGACGCCCACACCGAGGCCCGCATCGCCGCGCGCCTGCGCGAGCAGCGCTCGGGTCGCACGACCGTCGTCACGACGAGCAGCCCGCTGCTGCTCGACGCCGCCGACGAGGTGGCGTTCGTGCGCGACGGCGTCGTCGTCGCGACGGGCCGCCACGCCGACCTGCTGCGCGACGTCGCTGCCTACCGGTGGCTCGTGACGCGCGAGGACGAGGTGACGGCGTGAGCACGTCCACGACCAGGCTGCCGGTGGCCGACGGCCCGTCGCTGCGCCGCTACGCCGTCGCCGTCGCGCGACGTCACCCCCGGCTGCTGTGGAGCGCGCTGGCGTTGCACGTGGTCGCCGCCGTCGCCGGGCTCGCGGCCCCGCGCCTGCTCGGCGAGCTCGTCGAGGCCGTCGAGACCGGCACCACGGCGTCCCACGTCGACCGGGTGGTCCTGGCGCTGGCCGGGTTCCTGGTGCTGCAGACCGTCGTCACCCGCTACGCCCGGCTGGTGAGCCAGGTGCTGGGCGAGCAGGTGCTCGCCGAGCTGCGCGAGGACTTCGTGGCCAGCTCGCTCGCGCTGCCGGTCGGGGTCGTCGAGTCGGCGGGGTCGGGCGACCTGCTCACCCGCACCGGCCGCGACGTCGACCAGCTCGGCTGGTCGGTGCGATGGGCGCTGCCCGAGTGGACGATCGCCGTCGTCACCGCGGTGCTGACGTTCGCGGCCGCGCTCAGCGTGGGCTGGTGGGTGGCGCTGCCGTGCGTGCTCGGCGTGCCCCCGCTCGTGATCGGTCTGCGGTGGTACCTCGCCCGGGCCAAGGACGGCTACCTGCGTGAGTCGGCGACCTACTCGCAGATCAGTGCGACGCTCACCGAGACGGTCGAGGGCGCCCGTACCGTTGAGGCCCTCGGGCTCGGTCGCGAGCGGGTGCGCGCGATCGACGACGACGTGCGCGGGTCCTACGCCGCCGAGCGCTACACCCTGCACCTGCGCACGGTGTTCTTCCCGAGCATGGAGATCAGCTACCTGATCCCCACCGTCTCGACGCTGCTGCTCGGCGGCTGGCTCTACACGCAGGGCTCGGTCACCCTCGGCGAGGTCACGGCCGCGACGCTCTACGTGCAGATGCTCATCGACCCCGTCGACCGCATCGTCGCCATCCTCGACGAGCTGCAGGTCGGCGCGGCCTCGCTCGCCCGGCTCCTGGGCGTGTCGCAGGTGCCCGACGACCGCACGGTCTCGGGCCGCATGCCCGCCGGCGAGCAGCTCGAGGTCGACGACGTCCGCTTCGCCTACGTCGAGGGCCGCGACGTGCTCCACGGCATCGACCTCGACGTCGCCCCGGGCGAGCGGGTCGCGATGGTCGGCCCCTCGGGCGCCGGCAAGTCGACGCTGGGGCGCCTGCTCGCCGGCATCCACCCGCCACGCACCGGATCGGTCACGGTGGGCGGCGTGCGGCTCGTCGAGCTGCCCCTCGGCGAGCTGCGCGGCCATGTCGCGCTGGTCACCCAGGAGCACCACGTCTTCGTCGGCACGCTGCGTGACAACGTGGTGCTCGCGGCGCCGGGGTCCGGGGACGACGCCGTCCGGGCCGCGCTGGACGCCGTCGACGCGCTCGAGTGGGTCGAGGCGCTGCCCGAGGGCCTCGACACCGTGGTCGGCTCGGGCGGGCGGGCGCTCGGTGCCGCCGAGGCCCAGCAGGTGGCCCTGGCCCGGCTCGTGCTGGCCGACCCGCACACGCTGGTGCTCGACGAGGCGACGTCGCTGATCGACCCGCGCGCCGCCCGTCACCTCGAGCGCTCCCTCGCCGCCGTGCTCGAGGGGCGCACCGTGATCGCGATAGCGCACCGCCTGTTCTCCGCCCACGACGCCGACCGGGTCGCCGTCGTCGACGGCGGCGTCATCACCGAGCTCGGCACCCACGACGAGCTGGTCGCCGCCGACGGGTCGTACGCCGACCTGTGGCGCTCGTGGCACGGTGAGTCGCGGTAGCCCTTCGCGGCCGGAGCCCGAACCACCGCTGAGGAATGCTCCTTCTGGGTGGGTCCTTGATATTTTGCGCACACCATGACGCAGGAGACCGGCGAGGCACCTCCCACATTCCGGCGCGACGTGCAGGGGATGCGGGCGGTCGCCGTCCTCGCGGTGATCGCCGCTCACTCCTCGATCGCAGGCTTCGGCGGCGGTTTCGTCGGGGTCGACGTCTTCTTCGTCATCTCCGGCTACCTCATCACCCGGCTGATCCTCGGCAGCATCGAGACCGACGGCCGGTTCAGGGTCGGCGCGTTCTACGCCCGCCGCGCCCGGCGCATCGTGCCGGCCGCCACCGTCGTGCTGGCCGTCACCATGGTCGCCTCGGTCGTCTACCTCAACTTCCTCGAGGTCATCGACGCCACCCGCGACGCCGTCTGGGCGGCGTTCTTCGTCGCCAACCTGCGCTTCGCCACCGAGGGCGTCGACTACTTCGCGCTCGAGGACGCCCCGTCGCCCTTCCAGCACTACTGGTCGCTGGCGGTCGAGGAGCAGTTCTACATCGTCTGGCCGGTCCTGGTGGCGCTCGCCCTCGTGCTCACGCGTGGCTTCCGCCGGCGTCGCGACGACGACGGCCAGCGCGTGCGCCGCACGGCACCGGTGCGCACGATGGCCTTCTTCGCCCTGGTGCTCGGCGGCGCCAGCCTGGCGTGGTCGGTGCACCGCACGGTGACCGAGCCGACGTCGGCCTACTTCTCCACGTTCACGCGGGCGTGGGAGCTCGCCGCCGGCGTGCTGGTCGCCCTGGTGCTGCACAAGCGCGCGGGCCTCCGGTTCCGGTGGCTCACCGAGCCCCTGGCCCTCGCCGGCATCACCGGCATCGTCATCGCGATCACCGCCTACGACACCACCATGGCGTTCCCGGGCTACGAGGCCCTGCTGCCCGTGCTGTCCACGGCGGCGTTGATCCTCGCCGGCTCGCACCCCGAGCACGTGCCGTTTGTCTCCCGGGCGCTGGCCCTCAAGCCGTTCCGGGTGATCGGCGACTGGTCCTACTCGCTCTACCTGTGGCACTGGCCGGTCATCGTGATCCCGCAGGTGCACATGCAGCGCCCGCTGGGCGTCACCGAGACCGTCATCGCCGTCGCCCTCATCTTCCAGTTCGGCTACCTCACGCACCGCTTCGTCGAGCAGCCGTTCCGCACCGGGCAGTTCTGGAGGAGGCGCACCTGGCGCGGCCTGCTGCTCTACCCGGCCTCGCTCGTGCTCGTGCTGCCCACCGTCGCCGTCAGCTACCAGGTCGGCGAGTACCTCGGCGGCGAGCGCGGCAACAACCCGGCGATCGAGGTCGCCGACTTCAGCGACATCGACGACGACGCGATCATCGAGCTGGTCGAGAAGTCGGTCGACGCCGGCCAGACCTCGACCCCGATCCCCAGCGACCTCACCCCCGACCTGCTCGACCTCGCCGACGACATCGCCGACGTCGGCGAGTGCAACTACCAGCTCCAGCCCCGCCCGCTGTGCAAGCGCGGCGCCCCCGACGCCGACAAGACCCTCGTCGTCACCGGTGACTCCCACGCCCGTGCCTGGATCCCGGCGTTCGAGAAGATCGCCGCCGAGGCCGGCTACGCGACCTACTACCTGGTCAAGCAGCAGTGCACGGCGTCCTTCGTCGACCCCGGTCGCCTCGGCACCGGGGATCCCTGGCCCGAGTGCGCGGAGTTCCACGACTGGGTCGTCGAGCAGGTCACCGACATCCAGCCCGACCTGATGATCGTGGCCACCTCGCCGCCGCCCGCGGGCATCTACGTCGACGGCGAGCTGGTCAACTCCCGCGAGGGCGTGCACCAGGGGCTCGCCGAGGGCTTCGACGACATGTTCGCGACCTACGAGCCGCTCGTCGGCAAGCTGATGCTGCTCGAGGACGTGCCCCGCCTGCCGGAGGAGCCGGGCGCGTGCCTGGCCGCCAACGACCTGATGCGCGAGTGCATCTTCGAGCCCACGGCCTACAACGAGGAGATGCGCCTGGTCTCCGTCGAGGCGGCCGAGCGTGCCTCGATCGAGCACATCGACCCCACGCCGTGGCTGTGCTCCGAGGGCCTGTGCCCGGTCGTCATCGGCTCGACCATCGCCTACCGCGACCGCTCGCACATCACCGCGGTGCGGGCCGGCGAGTTGTGGTTCCCGCTCGGCGTCGAGCTCGGCCTGCTCGAGGACCCCAACGGCCGCGCCCAGGACAAGCCGCGCCCGTCACGACGCAACCGGTCGTCGTCGCCGCCCGTGTCGCCGTCGCTCGAGACCTCGGCGCCGTCGAGCCCCGAGACCGACCCGACGACCGTCGGTCCGGGTCTCGAGGCGCCGACGGGTGGCGGCTGACCGGCCGACCGTCTGGCCTGCCGACCGGCCGGCTGTCAGTGGTCGAGGCCGCTGATCCGCACGCCCGAGTGCGTCTTGTAGCGCTTGTTGATCGAGATCAGGACGGCGGTCAGCGGCTCGAGCTGACGCGCCAGGCGCAGGCGGCCGGCGTCGACGCCGTCGCGCCCGGTGACCGACGCGGCGAGCTCGATGACCTTCGCCTTGGCATCGGCGTCGTCGCCGCAGACCAGGACGTCCTCGTCGCCGAGGTGGTCGGCCTCGCCCCACAGCGTCACCGCCGAGACGTGGTGGAAGGCGCCGACGACGGCGGCGCCCGGCACCAGTCGCTGGGCCGACTCGGCGGCCGATCCCTCGCCGGCGTCGACGACGCGGCCGTGGGGGCCCTGCTTGTCGAAGGCGAGCGGGTTGACGCAGGAGACGATGGTCTTGCCGTCGAGCGCGCCACCCTCGGCGAGGGAGGCGACGAGCTCGTCGTGGCCGTCGTAGGGGATCGCCAGGAGGACGAGGTCGGCCCCGGCGACCGCGTCGGCGTTGCTGGCGCCGGTGACCTCGCCGGCGCCGTCGACCCCGGCGAGGCGGTCGGTGACCTCGGCGGCGACCGGGACGGCCTTCTCGGCGGCGCGTGAACCCAGGACGACGGTGTGGCCGTGGCGGGCGAACCGGTAGCCGAGACCCTTGCCCTGCGGTCCGGTTCCTCCGATGACGGCGATGCGGAAGCTGCTCATGGCCGTGATCGTGCCAGTCGCCTCACACTCGCTCGGACGGTGGTCGCAGGCTGGGCTATTGTGACAGCGCCACTGTCACAGTCGCCAGAGACCCGACCGCAGGAGAACCCATGAAGCTGTCCACGATGCTGATGTACGACGGCAACCCGCGCAGCGCCGCCGACCAGGTCGCCGCCCTCGAGAAGGCCGGCCTCGACCTGGTGTGGGTGGCCGAGGCCTACGGCTTCGACTCCCCCACGCTCATGGGCTACCTGGCCGCCAAGACCGAGACGGTGCAGATCGGCTCCGGCATCATGAACGTCTACTCGCGCACGCCCGGCGCGCTGCTGCAGACCGCGGCGGGGCTCGACAACGTCTCGGCCGGGCGCGCCGTCCTCGGCCTCGGCGCCTCGGGCCCCCAGGTCATCGAGGGCTTCCACGGCCTGCCCTACCACCGCCCGCTCGGCCGCACCCGCGAGGTCATCCAGGTCGTGCGCCAGGGCATGCGCCGCGAACCGCTGCAGCACGAGGGCCGCGACTTCACCCTGCCCCTGCCGGCCGACCAGGGCCTCGGCCTCGGCAAGCCCCTCAAGCTGCTCACCCGGCCCGAGCGGTCCTCGGTGCCCATCTGGGTCGCCGCCCTGGGCGACAAGAACGTCGAGATGACCGCCGAGCTCGCCGACGGCTGGATGCCGCACCTGGTCTACCCCGAGAAGGTCGCCGAGACGTGGGGCGCGCCGCTGGCGGCCGGCAAGGCCAAGCGCTCGGCCGACCTCGGCGAGCTGCAGATGACCGGCGGCGGCGTCCTCGCCATCGGCGAGGGCCCCGAGACCAAGGCCGTGCTCGACCTCGCCCGCCCGATGTTCGCCCTCTACATCGGCGGCATGGGCGCCCGCGGCAAGAACTTCTACAACGACCTCGCCTGCCAGTACGGCTACGAGAAGGAGGCCACGGAGATCCAGGACCTCTACCTTGACGGCAAGAAGGACGAGGCCGCCGCCCTGGTGCCCACCGAGTGGCTCGAGGCGGCGAACCTGGTCGGCCCGGCGTCCTACGTCAAGGAGCGCGTCGAGGCGTTCCGCGAGGCCGGCATCACCCACCTCAACGTCTACGGCCCCACCCCCGAGTCGTTGACCCAGCTCAAGGAGCTCGTGGGCTAGCGCTGACCGGCTGGACGGCGTCGAGTTTCACCGGTTAACCGGTGAAACTCGACCTTCTTCTACAAACCTTCGCACCAGAACCGTGAGTTTCGTATCAGCACACTGAAGCCGACTTCAACTGCGGAGCTGGTTCAGGCGGCGGCCATCGCGAAGGCGGCGCGGATGCGGTTGGCGACGCTCACCGGCCGCGCCAGGTCTGCCCAGGTGATCCGGACCACGGTCCATCCAGTCAGGCCCCGGACGACGTCCTCGCGCGCCTTCTCGCGCATCACCGTCTGCTCGATCGTCTCGCCGTCCTTGCGGAAGCGGTGGTACTTCTCCAACCCGTCGAACTCGACGATCACGCGGCGCTCCGGCCAGGCGAAGTCGCAGCGCGCAGCGACGGTGCCATCGGGGTGGAGCACCTCGAACTGGGGAATGGGAGCCGGAAGCCCCTGGGAGAAGAAGCAGTAGACGCAGCGCGACTCGCCGGGAGACTCCGGCCGTGGGTCAGCGAGGTGCATCACGGGATGGTGAGTGAGCGACCCCGGCCAGAACGTCTGGGCCTCGGCGCAGGCGACGAGGTCCTCGCGGTACATCTCTCGACGGTGCAAGAAGTGGTTCGCCTGCACGAGCGCCGCCTCGACGCCGTCGGTGATCGCCACCTCGAGGACCGCGCGCGGAGGCGTCGTGATCCAGTGACCCTGATGGCGGCGTACGTCACCGACCCGCAGCTCCCCGAGATGGTGCCGCACGCGACTCGTGGCCCGACCCCCACCCGAGAGATGCGTGAGGTGCGCCTTGTTGAGGTCGAGACCGACGTCCGGGCCGCCTTGCATCAGGCACGAGCTGCCGTGAGACAACGCCACATGACTGCCGTAGAGCTTCATGAC
Organism: Nocardioides secundeburneus; assembly: GCF_039939255.1. Classification (NCBI taxonomy): domain Bacteria; kingdom Bacillati; phylum Actinomycetota; class Actinomycetes; order Propionibacteriales; family Nocardioidaceae; genus Nocardioides; species Nocardioides secundeburneus. The sequence continues at coordinate 299,266 of NZ_JBDUUE010000007.1, read as the reverse complement.
CGCTCGGCACAGCAGACGGTGTCTCTCATCCCGGCTCGCCGCCAGGTACACCGACCGCAGGCAGTAGCAGCCGTGGCGCAGCTTGATGAGCACACCGTTGTCCACGAGACGTGCCAGGGCAACATCACTGACGCCCGTCGCCACCGCATCCCTCCGGAGCAGGATGCCGTGGGAGTCGACGACGTGGCCGACCGCGGCACGCGGTTCGATCTTCATGGCATCCGGATGCCCGACGAGACCCGACGCCCAACCCACGACTCGGCCGGCTGTGGACAACTCGGCCGAGGACACGACGGCACGCAGCACGGAGCCGACCTCCGCGAGAACGTTCTGGGACGAAGCTATGGGTTCAGGCACGAAGGTTCGCACGAGAACGTCGAGTTTCACCGGTTAACCGGTGAAACTCGACAGCCAGGCATGGGTCACTCGCGCGGGCCGAGCGAGCGCGTGATGACCGAGTTCGCGGCCCGCTGGAACCCGTGGACGACGGCCTCGAGCGTCAGCCGGCGCAGGTCGGCCATGGTCTGCTCGAGGCGGCGGGCGTCGGCCGGCGAGGAGGCCTCGCGGCGGTGCGGCTCGAGCACCTGCTCGTGCAGGATCGTGGTCAGCTCGTCGGCGAGGGCCTCCATGTGGCGCCGGATGGCAGCCTCGGCCAACCCGAGGCTCTCGCGCGGCACGTCGACGTCGAGCAGGCCGAGCCCGACGGGCAGGGCCGCCGTGACGCGGAAGGCGCCGTCGACCGGCTCGACCGCGCCGAGCGCCGTCAGGAGCGTCACGTCGTCGTCGGTGAGGCGGCGTCCGGCCTTCTTCTCCAGGGCGCGGCGCCCCAGCAGCTCGGGCGGCTCCGCCGTCCACGACGTGAGCATGGCGCGCTGGAGCGCGAGGTCCTCGACCGTGGCGTCGTCGGGGATCGAGCCGAGCACGCGCTCGGCGGCCTGGAGCGTGAAGCCGTGGTCCTGCAGCGCCCGCACGAGCTCGAGCCGGGCGCGGTGAACGGGCCCGTAGTAGGCCACCCGGCCGATGCGCTCGGGCGGCGGCACCAGGCCGAGGCTGGCGTAGTAGCGCGTCGTGCGCACGGTGGTGCCGACGGCCGCGGCGAGCTCGTCGATCGTGAGCAGACCGACCTCAGGGGCTTCGCTCATAACGATGACAGTAGTACTGTCACACTAGGACTGGCACAACGACACTGACGTCTGCGACTCACGGAGGACAGCATGCCCGAGACCCCGTCGATCTACGAGCAGGAGCACGAGGACTTCCGCGCCACCGTGCGGGCCTTCATGGACAAGGAGGTCGTCCCCCACCACGACCAGTGGGAGAAGGACGGCCAGGTCTCCCGCGAGGTGTGGCTCAAGGCCGGCGAGACCGGGCTGCTCTGCTTCGACGTCGAGGAGGAGTACGGCGGCGCCGGCATCAAGGACTTCCGCTACAACGCGATCGTGGCCGAGGAGATCAGCAAGGTCGGGGCGAGCGGCCTCGGCTTCCCGGTGCACACCGACATCATCGTGCCCTACATCAGCAGCCTGGGCACCGAGGAGCAGAAGCGCCGCTGGCTGCCGGGCCTGGTGAGCGGCGAGCTGATCAGCTCGATCGCCATGACCGAGCCCGGGGCGGGCTCCGACCTGCAGGGCATCCGCACGAGCGCCGTCGACAAGGGCGACCACTACGTGCTCAACGGCTCGAAGACCTTCATCTCCAACGGCATCATGAGCGACCTGGTCATCGTGGTGTGCCGCACCGACCCCGACGCCGGCCACCAGGGCATCAGCCTCGTGGTCGTCGAGCGTGGCATGGAGGGCTTCGAGCGGGGCCGCAACCTCGACAAGATGGGCCTCAAGGCGCAGGACACCGCCGAGCTGTTCTTCGACAACGTGGTCGTGCCGAAGGAGAACCTCCTCGGCGAGGAGGGCTCGGGCTTCGTGAACCTCATGGTCAACCTGCCGCAGGAGCGCATCTCGATCGCCGCCATCGCCGTCGCCGCGATGGAGCACATCATGGCGCTGTGCCTCGACTACGCGAAGGAGCGCGAGGCCTTCGGCAAGCCGATCGGCAAGTTCCAGCACAACCGGTTCATGCTCGCCGAGATGGCCACCGAGCTCTACATCGCCCGGTTGTTCGTCAACGACTGCATCCTCAAGCTCAACGAGGGCCAGGTCGACACCGCACTCGCCTCGATGGCCAAGTGGTGGACCACCGAACTGCAGAAGAAGTTCGCCGACCAGGGCGTGCAGCTGCACGGCGGCTACGGCTACATGAGCGAGTACCCGATCTCGAAGGCCTACACCGACAGCCGCATCCAGACGATCTACGGCGGCACGACCGAGATCCAGAAGGAGATCATCGGCCGGATGCTCGGCATCTAGTGGCCCGACCGGACGCCGGGTCGTGGCTCTTGAGGAACCTCCGGCGTTCGGCCATCGTTCTCCCCACGACGTGACCGGCACCACACCCGATCGACAGGACCCCGCATGCCCGACGTGTTGACCGAACGCTCTCGCATCCAGGCCGCGGTGGAGGGACGCACCCTCCCGATCGCGCTCGCCGACACCGTGGCCTCCGCCGGCGACGATCCGGCCTACTCCGACAAGCACCACGTGCCCGACGGCGGGTCGTGGCGCACGCTCACCTGGAGCCAGGTGCGCGAGCAGGCCCTCGACGTCGCCGCCGCGCTCGTCGAGGCCGGCGTCCAGCCCGGCGACGCGGTGGCGATCATGGCCGCCAACCGCATCGAGCACTTCGTCGCCGACATCGGCGGCTGCCACGCCGCGGCCACGCCCATGTCGATCTACAACACGCTCTCGCCCGAGCAGGTCGCCTACGTGGCCGGCGAGTCCGAGCCGAGGGTCGCCGTCCTCGAGACGGCCGACCACCTCTCGCGATGGGGCAAGGCGCTGGCCCAGACGTCGAGCGTGACCACCGTCGTCCTGATCGACGCCGAGCCGCCCGCCGAGACCGGCGGCACCACCTTCGTCACCTGGGACGACTTCGTCGCCGCCGGCGCCGCCTACCGGGCCGCGCACGCCGCGGAGGTCGAGTCGCGAGCGGGCGTGCTGACCCCCGACTCGCCGGCCACGATCCTCTACACCTCGGGCACCACCGGCAACCCTAAGGGCGTCGTCCTCACGCACGGCAACGTGCTCTACGAGGCCCTGTCGACCCTCGAGGCCGCCGGGCTGCACGAGCCGCAGGTCGGCGTCAGCTACCTGCCGCTGGCCCACATCGCCGAGCGGGTGCTCGGCCTCTACGGCCCCCAGATCCAGGGCAGCCACATGCACGCCATCGGCGACCCCTCCCAGCTGCTCGCCGCCCTCGGCGAGGTGCACCCCACCGCGTTCTTCGGCGTCCCGCGGGTGTGGGAGAAGATCAAGACCGGCCTCACCGTCAAGCTCGCCAGCGATCCCGACCCCGCCAACCGCAAGCTGGTCGAGGACTCCATGGCCGCCGCCCTCGCCTGGGTGCAGGCGCAGGAGGTCGGCGGCGTGATGACACCGGAGATCGAGCAGGCCTACGCCGAGGCCGACGCCGCGATCCTCGGCTTCCTCCGGTTGCTCCTCGGCCTCGACCAGGTCACCTGGGCCGGCTCCGCCGCGGCCCCCATGCCGATCGAGGTCGCCAAGTTCATGGCCGGCCTCGGCCTCAAGGTCTTCGACGTCTACGGGATGACCGAGACCTGCGGCGCCATCACCGCCAACGGTCCCGACGCCTTCCGGCTGGGCACGGTCGGGCGCGCCACGCCCGGCATGGAGGTCCGCCTCGGCGACGACGACGAGATCCTCGTCCGCGGCCCGGTCGTCACCCCCGGCTACCACCGTCAGGAGGAGGCCACGCGCGCGCTCATCGACGACGACGGCTGGGTGCACACCGGCGACATCGGCACCCTCGACGACGACGGCTTCTTCGCCGTCGTCGACCGCAAGAAGGAACTCATCATCACCTCGGCCGGCAAGAACATCGCGCCGTCCAACATCGAGAACTACCTCAAGGAGTCGCCGATCATCGGCCACGCAATGGCCATCGGCGACCGGCGCGCTTACGTCGTCGCCGTGCTCACCCTCGACGGCGAGGTCGCACCCGCCATCGCTCAGGCCCAGGGCATCGAGTTCACCGACCTCGCCGACCTCGCGCAGAAGCCCGAGATCCTGGCCATGGCCCAGGCGGCCGTCGACGCCGCCAACGAGCGGCTCTCGCGGCCGGAGCAGGTCAAGGCCTTCGAGCTGCTGCCCACCGAGTGGACGGCCGAGTCGGAGGAGCTGACGCCCACCCTGAAGCTCAAGCGGCGCGTGGTCAACACCAAGTACAGCGACGTCATCGACCGCCTGTACGGCTAGGGCGCGGTCGTGCCGACGTACTCCTCACGCAGCCTGCCCTTGACCATCTTGCCGGTGGGCGTGCGGGGCAGCTCGTCGCGGAAGTGGATCTCGCGCGGCACCTTGAAGTGCGCGATGCGCTCGCGGGCGTAGGCCGTGAGCTCGGCGGCGAGCACGTCGTCGCCCTCGACGTCGGGGGCCGGCTGCACGAAGGCGACGACCCGCTCCCCCATCTCGTCGTCGGGCACGCCGAGCACGGCGATGTCGAGCACCGCCGGGTGCAGGGAGAACAGGTCCTCGATCTCCTGCGGGTAGATGTTCACACCACCGCTGATGATCATGAACGCCTGGCGGTCGGTGAGGTAGAGGTAGCCCTCGTCGTCGAGGTAGCCGAGGTCGCCGACCGTCGTCCAGCTGGGGTGGTCGGGGTGCTGCGTCGCCGCCGTGCGGTCGGGGTCGTTGTGGTACTCGAACGGCGCACCTTCGAACTCCTCGCGCTCGAAGTAGAGGGTGCCGACCTCGCCGGTCGGCAGGTCGGTGCCGTCGTCGCCGACGATGTGCGGCACCCCGATGAGGGGCACCCCGACCGAGCCGGGGTGGGTCAGCCACTGCTCGGCGGAGATCATGGTGGCGCCGTTGGCCTCGGTCGAGGCGTAGTACTCCTGGACGATCGGGCCGAGCCACTCGATCATCCGGTGCTTCACCTCGACCGGGCACGGGGCGGCCGCGTGCACCACGCACCGCAGCGACGAGACGTCGTACGACGCCCGCACGGTGTCGTCGAGCTTCAGCAGCCGCACGAACATCGTCGGCACCATCTGCGTGTGCGTGACCCGGTGCTCCTGCACCGCGGCGAGGAAGCCCTCGGCGTCGAACTTCTCCATCATCACCAGCGTGCCGCCGAGCGCGTGGACGACGCCACCGAACCGCAGCGGTGCCGCGTGGTAGACCGGCGCGGGCGAGAGGTAGACCGTCGACTCGTCGAAGCCGTAGAGCCCCCCGAAGATCGAAACGTACTGGTAGCCGGGCTCGTCGACGGCGAAGTCGGGCAGCGGCAGCTTGATGCCCTTCGGCCGGCCGGTGGTGCCGCTGGAGTAGAGCAGGTCGTCGCCGTGGGGCTGCTCGGGCAGCGGCTCGGCGCCGGCGTCGGCGAGCGCCGTCTCGTAGTCGCCGTAGCCCTCGACGGCGCCGCCGAAGGCCAGCCGGTGCGTCACCTCCACGTCGAGCTCGGCGACCAGGGCGGCCTTCGCGGCCGAGACCACCAGCGCCCTCGCCCCGCAGTCGCGCACGATGTACGAAGTCTCGTCGGCACTGAGGTTGTGGTTGACCGCGGTGACGTACAGCCCGGAGCGCAGCGCGGCCCAGTAGACCTCGTAGGTCTCGGGCCGGTTGTCACTCACCAGCGCGACGACGTCGCCCCGGCGCAGCCCGGCGGCCCGCAGCCAGTTGGCCACCCGCAGGCTGCGCTCGTCGAGCTCGGCGTAGGTGAGGGTGCGACCGGACCCGGCCATCACCAGCGCCGGCTTGTCGGGGTGCGTCCGGGCCCAGGTTCCGGGGTACATGCCAGCACTGTGGCAGCCGTCACCCACCGGCGCCAGGGGATCATCAGGTGGGCCGGGGAATCGCCTCACCCACGGGGGGATTACCGTTTTCGTGATGACGGATTCGCCGACGCCCCAACAGGTACGCCGAGCGCTCGCGCGAGCGGAGCGGGGCGCCGCGCTCGACGTCGCCGAGGCGACCGCCCTGCTGGCGGCCACCGGCGACGACCTCGACCGGTTGACGACGGCCGCGGCGCGGGTGCGCGACGCAGGCCTGGTCGCCGCCGGGCGACCCGCGGTGGTCACCTACTCCCCCAAGGTGTTCATCCCGATCACCAAGCTGTGCCGCGACCGCTGCCACTACTGCACGTTCGTCGAGACGCCGGGCCAGGCGCGACGCGAGGGCCGCGAGCCGTTCCTCTCACCCGACGAGATCCTCGAGATCGCCGCCGAGGGGGCGAGGCTCGGCTGCCTCGAGGCGCTGTTCACCCTGGGCGACCGCCCCGAGGACCGCTGGCCCGAGGCGCAGGAGTGGCTCGAGTCGAAGGGCTACGACTCCACTCTGGCCTACGTGCGGGCCATGGCGATCCGGGTGCTCGAGGAGACCGGCCTGCTACCGCACCTCAACCCCGGCGTCATGTCGTGGGAGGAGATGAACCGGCTCAAGCCGGTCTCCCCCTCGATGGGCATGATGCTCGAGACGACGTCGACGCGACTGTTCGAGACCAAGGGCGAGGCCCACCACGGCTCTCCCGACAAGGACCCCGCCGTCCGGCTGCGGGTGCTCGAGGACGCCGGACGCCTGTCGATCCCCTTCACGACCGGTCTGCTCGTCGGCATCGGCGAGACGCTCCTCGAGCGTTCCGAGACGATCTTCGCCCTGCGCAAGGTCTCGACGCAGTACGGCTCGGTGCAGGAGGTGATCGTCCAGAACTTCCGGGCCAAGCCCGACACCGCGATGCGGCACACCGACGACCTCGACCTCGACGAGTACCGCGCCGCGATCGCCGTCACCCGGCTCGTGCTCGGGCCCAAGGCCCGCGTGCAGGCCCCGCCCAACCTGGTCGACCTCGCCGAGTGCCGCGCCTTGCTCGACGCCGGCGTCGACGACTGGGGCGGCGTCTCGCCGCTCACCCCCGACCACGTCAACCCCGAGCGCCCGTGGCCCTCGCTGGAGCGGCTCCGCTCGATCACCGCCGAGTGCGGCTTCGACCTGCAGGCCCGGCTCACCGTGCACCCCGAGTACGTGCGCCAGGCCCTCGTCGACGGCAGCCCGTGGCTCGACCCGCGCATCTCGGGCCACGTGGCCGCGCTCGCCACCGACTCCGGTCTGGCGGTCCCCGACGTCCGACCCGCGGGGCTGCCGTGGCAGGAGCCCGACGGCGGGTTCGCCAGTGTGGGCGGGGTCGGACGCGTCGACCTCCACACCGAGGTCGACATCGAGGGCCGCACCGACGACCGCCGCTCCGACTTCGCCGACGTCTACGGCGACTGGGACGAGGTCAAGGACGCCGCGTCCCGCACGGGTCCCGAGGCCCGCTCCGCCCGCACCTCGACCGGCGTCGACCACGAGGGCCTGGCGGCGCTACGGGCCGCCGAGGCCGACCCCGGCAACCTGTCCGACGAGCACGCACTCACGCTGATGACGGCCGAGGGCGACCTGCTCGACCAGGTCTGCCGCCTCGCCGACGACCTGCGCCGCGAGGCCGTCGGCGACGACGTGACCTACGTCGTCAACCGGAACATCAACTTCACCAACGTCTGCTACGTCGGGTGCCGCTTCTGCGCGTTCGCGCAGCGGCGCACCGACGCCGACGCGTTCTCCCTCTCCCTCGACCAGGTCGCCGACCGCGCCCAGGAGGCCTGGGACCTCGGCGCGACCGAGGTCTGCATGCAGGGCGGCATCGACCCCGAGCTGCCGGCCACCGCCTACTTCGATCTCGTATCAGCGGTGAAGCAGCGCGTGCCCGACATGCACGTGCACGCCTTCAGCCCCATGGAGATCGTCAACGGCACCGCCCGCACCGGCCTGTCGATCGAGGACTTCCTCATCAAGGCCCGCGAGGCCGGGCTCGGCTCGCTCCCGGGCACGGCCGCGGAGATCCTCGACGACGACGTCCGCTGGGTGCTCACCAAGGGCAAGCTGCCTGCCCGCACCTGGATCGAGATCGTCTCGACCGCGCACCGCGTCGGCGTTCCGACGACCTCGACCATGATGTACGGCCACGTCGACAACCCCCGCCACTGGGTCGGCCACCTCCGGGTCCTGTCGCGCATCCAGGACGAGACCGGGGGCTTCACCGAGTTCGTGCCGCTGCCGTTCGTGCACACCTCAGCACCGATCTACCTCGCCGGTGTCGCCCGCCCGGGGCCGACCCTGCGCGACAACCTCGCCGTCCACGCGATGGCACGCATCCTGCTCCACGGCCGCATCCGCAACATCCAGACCTCGTGGGTCAAGCTCGGCGTCGAGGGCACCCGGGCGATGCTCCGTGCGGGCGCCAACGACCTCGGCGGCACCCTCATGGAGGAGACGATCTCCCGCATGGCCGGCTCCGAGCACGGCTCGGCCAAGACCGTCGCCGAGCTGGTCGAGATCGGTGCCGGCATCCACCGGCCCGTCGTCGAGCGCACGACGCTCTACGGGGAACGCTGAGCGACGTCAGCCCGGGGGCGGCGGCAGGCTCTCGCGAGCCATGCGGAGGTCGGAGACCAGGCCGTCGTAGGCCTCCTGCCGGTCGCCGGCGTCGGCCCGCAGCACGGCCGCGGGGTGGATCGTGGCGAGCACCCACCCCGGCGGGTGGCTGACCGGGTACCTCTCCGGCCAGTCGCGCAGCACGCTGCGCGCCTCGCCGACCCGGAAGGTCGAGCCGTAGAGCGCCTTGCCGGCCGTGCCGCCGAGCAGGACGGCGCCCGCGGGCCGCAGCAGGGCCAGCTCGGCGTCGAGCCACGGCTTGCAGGCCTCGACGTGCCCGCGCCCGGGCGACTGGTGGATCCGGCGCTTGCCTCCGCCGGAGCGCCAGCGGAAGTGCTTGACGGTGTTGGTGACGAACACGTCGGAGCGATCGATGCCGGCCTCGTCGAGCGCATCCACCAGCACCCGGCCCGCGGGCCCTACGAACGGCGCGCCCTGCCGGTCCTCCTGGTCACCGGGCTGCTCGCCCAGGAGCAGCAGCCGGGCGTCGAACGAGCCGCGCCAGGGCACGGCCTGGGTGGCGTCCTCGAACAGCTCGCACCCCCGGCACGCCTGCAGCGCCTCGCGGAGGCTGTCGGGGGTGGGGTCGTCGGGCACCCAGGCCCGGGCGTCGCTCGGTGTCGTCATGACACGACGGTGCCCGGACGGCGGCGGTCGGCCAGGCTCCTCAAGGGTGAACGCGACACCACCGAGGGGTGAACCCGCGGGGGTGAGGCAGCGAGGGTGACGCAGCGGCATGGTCGTCCCAGCGGCCCGAGATCCGGGCCCTGGCCCACCCCCATCGTGCCGCCCCTCCCGGCGCACGGGCCGCGTCAAAAGTCAGGAGCAAGACAGCCATGGGCTTCCTGTTGTGGATCCTTGCCGTCATCCTCGTGGTGTTCGGTGTCGTGCAGCTCATCCAGGGCCAGATCATCCTGGGCATCGTGTGCATCGTCGTCGGTCTGGCCATCGGCCCCGGCGGCTACAGCATCTTCAGCAGGCGCAGCAACGCCTGACCCGACTCATCGGCACCGACGGCCCCGCATCCGCACGGATGACGGGGCCGTCGGCCGTCCGGGCCGCCGCCGGTGCGACCTCACCTCTCGGGGTCCTGCGCCCGCAGGTGCGGCGTGCCACGGTGAGGTCATGAGTCAGACAGACGACCCCACGACCGACGCCGAGAGCTACGGCGACTACAGCGTCGACGACGAGGACCAGCCCGTCGGCGGCGACGACCTGGTCACCGGCGACAGCGACGTGACCGACGAGCTCGACCGCGGCTACTCCCCGCCCGAGAAGTGGTCGGCCGGGCAGGGCTTCGGCAACACCCCCTACGAGGAGGCGGTCGGCGAGACCCTCGAGCAGCGGCTCGCCCAGGAGGAGCCGGACGTCGACCCGGCGCAGCCCGACGAGCAGCCCGACGAGCAGTACGACGCCACGATCGACGACGAGGTGGGCGACCTGCGGGCGGGTCGTCTCGTCGCGTCCGACGAGGGCGTGCGCGACGACGGCGAGTCGGACGTGCTCGCCACCGACGTCGGGATCGACGGTGCGGCCGCCTCGGCCGAGGAGGCCGCGATGCACGTCGTCGACGACGAGGACCCCAGGTAGCCGGCTGCCCCGCGCGGGGGCGAGGTCAGGGCCGGTAGGCCGTCGTCGGCAGCGGCAGGCCGGGGTAGGCGCGGCGGAACGCCGCCTCCGACATGGTGCGGCGCTTGCACTTGCGGATCTCGTCGCGGCGATCGATGCCGCCGACGTAGACCACGGTGCCGCCGACCCCCTTCTTGCCGGGCTCGGAAGCGGTGTCACGGCAGCTGAGCCGGTCGTAGGCCCCGTCGTTGCGGACGACGATCAGGTCGTCGCCCTCCTCGCCGAAGACGTTGTCGATGCCGTCGCCCGGGTAGATGACGTCGTCGCCCGCGTCGCCGGTGATGTCGACCCGACCGCCCACGGCCGGGAAGCCCTGGCACAGGTTGATGACGCCGGCGCCGAACCCGGGGCACGAGTCGTCGCCCGGGCCGGCGTCGATGAAGTCGTCGCCCTCGTCGCCGTCGAGCTGGTCGCGCCCGGGTCCGCCGTAGACCCGGTCGTTGCCGGGGCCACCTTGCACGTGGTCGTCGCCGACGCCACCGTAGACGCGGTCGCGTCCGGTCGAGCCGTGCAGCGAGTCGTTGCCGGCACCGCCGTCGAGGTAGTCGTTGCCCCCGCCGCCGTTGATGCGGTCGTTGCCGGCCCCGCCGCCGACGAGGTCGCCACCGCCCCCGCCGGTGACGACGTCGTTGCCGTTGCCCCCGCGGAGCCGGTCGTTGCCGAGGTAGCCGTCGATACGGTCGTTGCCGTCGCCCCCGTCGACGACGTCGCGACCGGCGCCGGCGCTGATCCGGTCGTTCCCGCCGAGCCCGCCGATGCGGTCGTTGCCGGACAGGCCGCGGATGACGTCGTCGCCCGCGGTGCCGCGGAGGACGTCGTTGCGCAACGTGCCCTTGATCGTGGCGGCGTCGGCGACCACCGGGGTCGCGATCAGCACCGCGGCAGCGAGCGCGAGAGCCCGACGAGAGGTCGAGCGACTTCTGGGACGGCGTACCGAGATCATGCCCGTCACGCTACGTCAGGCCGAGCCGACACGCGAGCGAACCGCTCAGCCGCAGGCACCCTTCGCCGGCCGCGTCACTCCCACTCGATGGTGCCCGGCGGCTTGGACGTGATGTCGACGGTGACCCGGTTGACCTCGGCGACCTCGTTGGTGATGCGGGTCGAGATCCGCTCCATGAGGTCGTAGGGCAGGCGGGCCCAGTCGGCGGTCATGGCGTCCTCGCTCGTGACCGGCCGCAGGACGACGGGGTGGCCGTAGGTGCGGCCGTCACCCTGCACGCCGACCGAGCGGACGTCGGCCAGCAGGACGACGGGCATCTGCCAGATGTCGCGGTCGAGGCCGGCGCGGGTCAGCTCCTCGCGCGCGATGGCGTCGGCCTTGCGGAGCGTGTCGAGACGGTCGCGGGTGACCTCGCCGATGATCCGGATGCCGAGGCCGGGGCCGGGGAACGGCTGACGCCACACCATCGTGGACGGGAGGCCGAGCTGCTCGCCGACGGCCCGGACCTCGTCCTTGAACAGGGTGCGGAGCGGCTCGATGAGCTCGAACTGCAGGTCGTCGGGCAGGCCACCGACATTGTGGTGGCTCTTGATGTTGGAGGTGCCCGCGCCACCGCCCGACTCGACGACGTCGGGGTAGAGCGTGCCCTGCACCAGGAACGCGGTCTCGCCGGCCGCCGGGTCGGCCTCGCCGAAGACGCGCACCTGCGCGGCCTCGAAGGTGCGGATGAACTCGCGGCCGATGATCTTGCGCTTCTCCTCGGGGTCGCGCACGCCCTGGAGTGCGCCGAGGAACTGGTCGGCGGCGTCGACGACGTCGAGGACGTCGAAGACCTCCTCGAAGTCGTGGCGCACCTGGTCGGTCTCGCCCTGCCGCATCATCCCGTGGTCGACGTAGACGCACGTGAGCCGGTCGCCGATGGCGCGCTGCACGATGGCCGCCGCGACCGCGGAGTCGACGCCGCCCGAGAGCGCGCAGATGGCGCGCCCCTCCCCGACCTGATCGCGGATGTGGGCGACCTGCTCCTCGACGATGTTGAGCATCGTCCAGGTCTGGCGACAGCCGGCGATGTCGTGGAGGAAGTGCTCGAGCACCGCCTGGCCGTGCTCGGTGTGCAGCACCTCGGGGTGCCACTGGACGCCGGCCATGCGGCGCTCGAGCGACTCGAACGCTGCCACGGGGGTGCCCGACGTCGCGGCGAGCACCTCGAACCCGGACGGCGCCGCCGTGACCGAGTCGCCGTGCGACATCCAGACGGTGTGGGACGCCGGGAGGCCGTCGAGCAAGGTGCCGGGCGCGCCCACCTCGACCGCGGTGCGGCCGTACTCGCGCGCGCCGGTGGCCGCGACGGTGCCGCCGAGACGCTGCGCCATGAGCTGGAAGCCGTAGCACATGCCGAACACGGGCACGCCGGCCTCGAAGACCGCCTCGTCGATGCCCGGTGCGCCGTCGGCGTAGACCGAGCTCGGCCCGCCGGACAGGATGATGGCCTTCGGGTTGCGCGCCAGCATCTCCTCGATCGGCACGTGGTGGCCGACGATCTCGGAGTAGACCCGGGCCTCGCGCACCCGGCGGGCGATGAGCTGGGCGTACTGGGCGCCGAAGTCGACGACGAGGACCAGGTCGTGCTCGGTGGCCGGGGTGGAGCTGTCGGGCGCCGTCATGGGCCGCAGCCTAGCGAGGCACCATGGAGTCGTGAGCGCCGACTTCGTCCCGACCGCCGACCTGCACGACAAGCACGGCGACGCCCTGCTGTCCTGCTACCTCCAGCTGCGCCAGTTCGGCGCACGCACGCGGTTCCGCGGGACCATCGCCACCGTGCGGTGCCACGAGGACAATGTGCTGGTCAAGCAGGCCCTCTCCGAGGCCGGGCACGGCAAGGTGCTCGTCGTCGACGGCGACGGTTCGCTGCACCGCGCACTGCTCGGCGACGTCATCGGCGAGCTCGCCGTCGGCAACGGGTGGGAGGGCGTGGTGATCAACGGCGTCGTGCGCGACTCGGCGGCCTTGGCCACCCTCGACCTCGGGATCAAGGCCCTGGGCACCAACCCGCGCAAGACGCCCAAGCTCGGCCTCGGCGAGCGCGACGTCCCGGTCGCCTTCGGCGGCGTCGTCTTCGTCCCGGGGGCCACGCTCGTCAGCGACGAGGACGGCGTCGTCGTCCTCCCGTAGCCGCTGCGGAAAAACTTCGGAGCGGGGCGTAACCCGCCCGCCGGGCCCTCGTTGAGCCTGTGAACTCGGTGTACACATGCTCCCTCCCGAAGGGCCGAGTTCACGGTCCGTGCGTCTCGCGTGGACGCGCAAGGCCCCGCCACCCTCCCTCCCCGGCGGGGCCTTGCTGCATCTGCGCGCACCCGGCCGGACAGACCACGACGGCCGCCCCCGAGGGGGCGGCCGTCGGGCCGGTCGTCGGGTGGTCGGGTCTCAGCTGACTCCCACGATCGGCAGCCGCAGCGCCCCCGACGCGGTGGGCGGGACGGCGGGCGAGCGCGGGGCAACGGGCTCGACGCGGCGGTACTGCTCGCCCAGGGCCGGGCGCGGGTCTGCCTCGCCCTTGTTGGGCCACAGCGACATGGCCCGCTCGGCCTGCGCGGTGATCGTGAGCGAGGGGTTGACGCCGAGGTTGGCCGAGATGGCCGAGCCGTCGGCGACGTGCAGCCCGGGGTGGCCGAAGACCCGCTGGTAGGGGTCGACGACCCCGGTCTCGGGCGAGGTGCCGATGGCGCAGCCACCGATGAAGTGCGCGGTGAGCGGCATGTTGAAGGGCTCGCCGATGTTGCCGCCGGGGGTGCCGCCGAGGACGCCGGCGATGCGTCGCACAGCCTCGTTGGCCACCGGGATCCAGGTCGGGTTCGGGGCCCCGTGACCCTGACGCGAGGTCATCCGCCACCCGAGCAGCGTCTTCTTGCCGTAGGTGGTGATGGAGTTGTCGAGGCTCTGCATCACCAGGGCGATGACCGCACGCTCCGACCAGTGCTGGAGGTCGTAGAGCGTGAAGAGGTCCTTCTTGGACCGCCACATCTCCTTGGCCCAGGTCTGCCAGCGCGGCACCGGGCCGTCGCCGTCGGTGAGCACGGTCTGCAGCATCGCCATCGTGTTGAAGCCGCGGCCGTAGCGGCACGGCTCGATGTGCGTGTGCTCGTCGGGGTGGAAGCTCGAGGTGATCGCGACGCCGTAGGAGTAGTCGGTCGTGTCGCTCTTGGGGGCGATCGCGCCGAGGATCGACTCGGAGTTCGTGCGCGAGAGGTAGCCGAGCCGCTCGGAGAGCCGCGGCAGGTGGCCCTCGTCCTTCATCCGGTGCAGCAGCTTCTGGGTGCCGAGCGAGGCCGCCGCCATGACGACGTGCTCGGCGGTGAGCGTGCGGGTGTTCTTCGCCGTCGTCCGCTTGGCCTTGGTGTACTTGACCCGGACGTCGTAGCCGCCGCCCGCCCGCGGCTCGATGCGCGTCACGGTGGTCAGCGGCAGCACCGTGGCGCCACGCTTCTCGGCCAGGTAGAGGTAGTTCTTCACCAGGGTGTTCTTGGCGTTGTGGCGGCAGCCCGACATGCACTCGCCGCAGTTGAGGCAGGCGTTGCGGGCCGGGCCCTCGCCGCCGAAGAACGGGTCGGCGACCTCCTCCCCCGGCTTGGCCTCGGGTCCGCCGAAGAAGACGCCGACCGGGGTCGGGTGGAACGTGTCGGCGACCCCCATGTCGGTGGCGACCTGCTCCATCACGTCGTCGGCGGGCGTGCGCACGGGGTTCTCGGTGACGCCGAGCATCCGCTTCGCCTGGTCGTAGAACGGGGCGAGCTCGTCCTTCCAGTCGGTGATGCCGGCCCACTGCGGGTCGTTGTAGAACCCCTCGAGCGGCTCGTAGAGCGTGTTGGCGTAGACCAGCGAGCCACCGCCCACGCCGGCCCCCGCCACGATGAGGGTGTCGCGGAGGGCATCGATGCGCTGGATGCCGTAGCAGCCCAGCGCCGGTGCCCACAGGTAGCTCTTCACGTCGAGCGTGCCGGAGGAGAAGTCGTGGTCCTCGAAGCGCGGACCCGCCTCGAGCACGCCCACCCGGTAGCCCTTCTCGGTCAGCCGCAGCGCCGAGACGGAGCCGCCGAAGCCGGAGCCGATGACGAGGACGTCGAAGTCGAACTGGTCGCTGGTCGAGCTGGTCGCGGCCATCAGGCCCTCCCGATCTTCTTCATGATGCGCAGGTTGGCGGTCATGACCTTGGCGTAGGTCTCGTCGGACATGCCGAGCACGGGCGAGAACCGCAGCAGGCGCTGGGTGGCGACCGACTGCGACTCGGTGTAGCGGTGGATGCCCTCGCTGCCCTGGCGGCGGCCCGTGCCCGACTCGCGCATGCCGCCCATCGGCGCGTCGATGCTGGCGAAGGTGGCCGCGAAGGCCTCGTTGACGTTGACGGTGCCGCACCTGACGTGGCGCGCGATCGCGCGGGCGCGCGCGCCGTCCTGGCTGTAGATCGAGGCGTTGAGGCCGTAGTCGCCGTCGTTGGCGCGCGCGACGGCGTCGGCCTCGTCGTGGAAGCGGTAGAGGGAGACGACCGGCCCGAAGGTCTCGTGGCCGAAGCACGTCATGTCGGGCGTGACGCCCTCGAGGACGGTCGGCTCGAAGACGTAGGGGCCGAGGTCGGGTCGGGCCCGGCCGCCGGTCAGCACCCGGGCACCCCGGGCGACGGCGTCGTCGACGTGGGCCCGCACGGTGTCGAGCTGGGCCTGGCTGACGAGGGAGCCCATGTCGTTCTCCCAGGCCATGGTGGCCCCGAGGGTCATGGCCTGGGTGCGGGCGACGAACCGCTCGACGAAGCGGTCGTAGACCTGGTCGGCGACGTAGAGGCGCTCGGTCGACACGCACAGCTGGCCGGCGTTGGAGAACGACGCGCGGACGGCGCCCTCGGCCGCTCGCTCGAGGTCGGCGTCGCGCAGCACCAGCATCGGGTTCTTGCCACCGAGCTCGAGCGAGCAGCCGATGAGCCGCTCGGCGCACTGGGCGGCGATGACCTTGCCGGTGGCGGTGGAGCCGGTGAAGCAGACGTAGTCGGAGCGCTCGATGATCGGCCCGCCGAGCTCACGCCCGGGGCCGGCGACGACCTGCCAGAGGTCCTGCGGGAAGCCGGCCTCGTCGAGCAGGCGGGCGCCGAGCAGCGCGGTGAGCATGGTCTGCGCGTCGGGTTTGGCGACGACGGCGTTGCCGGCGAGCAGGGCCGGGATGCCGTCGCACAGCGCCATCGTGAACGGGTAGTTCCACGGCGAGATGATGCCGACGACGCCCTTCGGCACCCGGTTGACCTCGACCCGCGTGAGCCCCGGGACGACGCCCAGGCGGCGCTGGGTGGCGAGGTGCTGCCGCGCGGTGCGGGCGTAGTAGCGCGCGGTCAGCGCGATGTGCAGCGCCTCGTCGAAGGCGTGCTTGCGGGCCTTGCCGCTCTCGAGCACGACCAGGTCGAGGATCTCCTCCTGGCGCTCGAGCACGAGGTCGTGCAGCCGCAGCAGCATCCGGGCCCGCTCGGCGACCGGTACGCGTGCCCACACGGCCTGTGCGCGCCGGGCCCGGGCGAACGCCTCGGCGACGTCGGCCTCGCTCGACTGCGGCACGTGGGCCAGCGGGGCGCCGTCGAGCGGGCTGCGCACCGGCACCGTGGTGCCCGAGGTGGCGAGCAGCCGCGACGTGAGCGACTCGACGTAGCCGCGCTCGAGGGCGTAGACCGCGGTGGGGTCGTGCTCCGGGTCGGCCGGCCCCTCGACGAGAGGGTTGCCGGGTGGCGACGGGTCCTGGGGAGCGCTCATACCTACCGAGAGTATGTGACCGGGGTCTCGCGGGCTACCGATCGGTCACTTCTGTGGCGCTTTACACACCCAGCCCGTCTGTCAATCGGGCGGATCGGTCCCGGCATTGGGCAACCGAATGCCGCGCCGGGGCGTCTTCCTTGCGTGAGCAGCACGCAGCAGACGGGCCACCCGGCAACGACACGGCAACGGATCGGCGACGTCGACCGATCCGGTCGTCCTTCCGTGCCACGATCCTCCGCGTGAGTCTCGGCGGATCCCTGGTGAGGAAGTCTCGGACGATGTCGCGCAGGTCGGCCGGCCCGATGGCTCTGCTCGTCGTGCTCGGGCTCCTGGCTGCGGCGCCGGGGTGGACCAGCGCCGGACCGCTCGGGTCCTCCGGCCCAGCACCCGCCGCGACCCCGAGCGAGACGGTGAGCGACGCCCCGACCGACGCCCCGACCGAGACGCCGACGTCGCCGTCCCCGGCACCCGGCACGGTCCGCAACGCGATCGTCTTCCTGGTCGACGACATGAGCGACTTCGCCTGTCGCGACACCGCCCGTTTCCTGCCGAAGAGCTCGGCCTGGTTGAGCGCTCGCGGCACCTGCTTCGAGAACGCGGCGACCGCGACGCCCGTGTGCTGCCCCGCCCGCGCGCAGGTGCAGACGGGCCAGCTGCCGCACAACAACCACGTGCGCACGCAGTTCGAGGCCGGGCGGCTCGACGCCACCGATACCGTGCAGCACGACCTCGGCGAGGCCGGTCTGCGCACCTACGGCATCGGCAAGTTCCTCAACGGCGTCAAGGCCTCGCGGTTCTACGGTCTCGGCGCGCTCGACAACGGCTTCGAGGACTTCGACTTCTGGGACTCCTACCGGCACGCGCCGGGCCGCTTCGCGATGTACGACGACGACGGCTCGGCCCGCTTCCGGGCCACGGGCCTCAACAGCGCCGAGACCAACGGCGCCCTGCTCGACGCCGCCCTCGACGACTACCTCGCCACCGGCGAGCGGTTCTTCGTCTACAGCGCCTTCTTCGCCCCGCACAAGCAGGGCCCGGGCACCTCGACCGACTCGCTCCCGTTGCCCTCGCCGGCCAACGCCCGTCGTCCGGTGCCGCCGTTCCGCTTCGCACCCGAGGCCGACACGCGCGACAAGCTGCGGCTCTTCCGCAAGCTCCGCGCCCCGCGCGCCTACTACCAGCGCCTGTGGAACGCCCGCATCCGCTCGCTCTACGACGTCGACGACCAGATGGCCCGCACCTTCCGCCGCCTCGAGGACGCCGGCGTCCTCGACCAGACCGCGGTCGTGTTCGCCAGCGACAACGGCTACACCGACCGCGGTCAGGTCAACTGGGACGGCAAGGCGATCCCCTACCCGGCGTCGACCGACGTGCCGATGCTGGCCTGGTTCCCGGGCCGACCGCGCGAGGTGGTGCAGCGCGGCGTGCAGCTCGTCGACATCGCCCCGACGCTGTACGACGTGCTGGGGGTCGAGCCGGGGCACGAGCTCGACGGCCGGTCGCTGCGCTCCTCGGTCGCCCGACGGGTGTTCTACGGCGAGTTCAAGCAGGAGGAGAACGCGCTGGTCAAGAACGAGTCCGGTCGGCGCACCGGGTGGGTGCGGTCGTGGCGCCTGCTCAAGCGCGGTCCGTGGTCCTACGTCGTGTGGTATCACGACGACGGCCGCATCCTGGCCCGCGAGCTCTACCGCGACCCGCAGATGCTCGCCAACCTGCTGTGGCCGGGCCACCGCGGGGCGCGCCCGCCCCGGGGCGTCGTCCGGTCGCTGCACCACGAGCTCGTGCGCCTGTCCCGGTGCCGCGGCACGGCCGAGCAGGGCGCGCCCAACCCGTGCCCGTGAGCGGGTCGACGAATCGGGACGACGACCCCGAGGGTGCGAGAATCCCAGCCGTGCCCGAGCGACCCGAGACGCCGTCGTCCGGAGCCCTGGAGGCGCCGCGCCTGGGCCGTGGCGCCTGGACGACGATCGTCGCCGTCGTCGTGCTGGTCGCCGGCGCCCTGGTGGCCAACGTGGTCCAGCGGGCCCACTCCTCCGACTCCCAGGAGCCGCCCGAGCCCGCCGTGCCCGGCGTCGTGACCAACGCGGTGCTGTTCCTCGTCGACGACATGAGCGACTTCAGCTGCGCCGAGACGCGCGCCTACCTGCCGCGCAGCAGCGAGTGGCTGCTCGACCAGGGCACCTGCTTCGAGAACGCGACCAGCTCGACGCCGGTGTGCTGCCCCGCCCGTGCCCAGATCCAGACCGGGCAGTTCTCGCACAACAACCGCGTCGTGAGCCAGGTCGCGGCGCGCAACCTCGAGGTGCGCGACACGCTCCAGCACGACCTCGGCCAGATCGGCATCGACACCTACGGCATCGGCAAGAACCTCAACGGCATCACCGCCGACCAGTACTTCGGCCCCGAGGCGATCGACAACGGCTTCGCCGACTTCGACTTCTGGAACTCCTACCGGGGTCCGGCCGGAACCTTCAAGCTCTACGACGACCAGGGCCGGCGCTACACGCCGACCACCGGTCTGAGCACCACCGAGACCAACGGCGCCTTCCTCGACACGTTCCTCGACGCGCAGCTGCCCACCGGCCGGCCCTTCTTCGTCTACGACGCCTTCGTCGCCCCGCACAAGCAGGACGTCGGCTTCGACGCCGCGAGCCTGCCGCCGCCGTCGGTCGCCCACGCCGACGACCCCGTGCCGCCGTTCCGCTGGGCCCCCGAGGGGTTCGACCGCGACAAGCTCCCGATCTTCCAGGGCCAGCGATTCTCGCGCGCCTACTACGAACGGCTCTGGACGGCGAAGGTGCGCGCGCTCTACGACGTCGACGACCAGATGGCCGACACCTTCGAGCGCCTCGACGAGGCCGGGGTGCTCGACCAGACCGCGATCATCTTCACCAGCGACAACGGCTACACCGACCGTGGCCAGGTCAACTGGGAGGGCAAGTCGATCCCCTACCCGGCCGCCACCGACGTGCCGATGCTCGGTTGGTTCCCCGGCCGCGAGCCCGCCGTCGACGACCGGCCGGTCGCCCTGATCGACGTCCCGGCGACGTTCTACGACGTGCTCGACGTCGTCCCGGGGCACCAGCTCGACGGCCACTCGCTCCTGTCCGACCACCGTCGCGAGTTCACCTACGGCGAGTTCTACAACGAGAACAGCGGGTTGTCGCGTCGCGAGTCGGGTCCGCTCGCCTCGAACCTGCGGTCGTGGCGCTCGGTCCGTCAGGGCGATCGCGCCTACGTCGAGTGGTACGGCAACGGCGGCGACATCGTGTTCACCGAGTTCTACGACGACCCGGGGATGACCAAGAACCTCCTGGCGCCCGTGCACCGTGCCCAGGCGCCCGACCCCGCTCTCGTCGAGTCGTTCCGGCAGACGCTGCAACGTCTCGGCACCTGCCAGGGCACCGCGCAGCAGGGCAGCCCGCAACCCTGCGCCTGACGCCTCACGCGCGGTGCCGCGGGCCCGCCCGTTCGAGACCGCGCTCCCACGTGAGCCGTCCCTCGTGGAGCGTGGCGTGCGCGTCGCAGACCCGCACGGCGTCGAGGTCGTTGGTGGCCAGGACGACGACCGCGCCGCGGTCGGCCTCGGCGCGCAGCAGCGCGAGCACCACGTCGCGGTTGGTGGCGTCGAGCTCGCTGGTCGGCTCGTCGGCGAGCAGCACGCTCGCGCGCTGGGCCAGGCCACGGGCGACGGCGACGCGCTGCTGCTGCCCGCCCGAGAGCTCCTCGACGAGGTGGGCGTGGCTCTCGGCCATGCCGACCGCGGCCAGCGCGCCCGCGGCCGTCTCGCGGGCCGTGGCCTCCTCGGCCGGTCGGCCGCGGCGCGCCATGAGCGGCAGCAGGATGTTCTCCGTGGCCGTCAGCACCCGCGCGAGGCCGTTGCCCTGCGGGATCAGCACGACCCCGGCGTCGAGGGCGTCGTCGTGCGTGCCGATCGCGCGTCCGTCGACCGTCACCTCGCCGTTGCCGCGGGTGACCGCCCGGCAGGTCGCCCACAGCAGCGAGGTCTTGCCGGCACCGGAGGGGCCGGTCACCGCGACCAGCGCTCCGGCGGGCAGGGTCATCGAGACCGGGTGCACCGCGACGTGGTCGCCGTAGCGCACCTCGACGTCATCGAGCTGCAACGTCATGCCTCGCCCTCCTCGACCCGCACCAGCTCGATGCCACGCGGCGTCTCGACCACCCGGAGCAGGGTGCCCGGCGGCACGGTGCGCAGCACGTCGGGCGGCAGCGGCAGCGACCCGTCGGCGGTCACGACGGCGAAGTCCTCGCCGGAGCGTCCTTCCGCCCCGATCCGGCCGTTGCGTATCGTCACCGTGCGCGGGATCCGGGCCGCCACCTCGGGGTCGTGCGTGACGACGACGACGGTCGTGCCGAGCTCACGGTTGACCCGGGTGAGGGCCTCGAGGACGACGTCGCGGGCGGCGTCGTCGAGCTGGCTCGTCGGCTCGTCGGCCAGCACCAGCCCGGGTGCGTGGGCGATCGCGGCGGCGATGGCGACCAGCTGCAGGTGCCCGGCCGGGAGCCCGGCGAGCGGCCGGTCGGCGTCGGGCAGCCCGACCAGGTCGAGCACCTCGCGGGGGTCGGGCAGGGTGGCGTCGTCTCGGCCGTGCCGGCGGGCGGCGCCCTGGGCGAAGGCGACGTTCTCGGCGCAGCTGAGGTAGGGCACCAGGTTGCGCGAGGCGCCCTGGAGCAGGATGCCGAGCTCGGTGGCCCGCAGCACGTCGAGCTCGGGTGCGGTGAGCAGAGCGAGGTTGCGTCCGTCGACGAGCAGCTGGCCGGCGCTGGGTCGTAGCAGCCCCGAGCAGAGCGAGAGCAGCGTCGACTTGCCCGAGCCCGACGGCCCCAGCAGGCCGACGAACTCCCCCGCCCCGACCGAGAGCGTGACCCCGGACAGCGCGGCGACGTCGTGGCCCTCAGTGCGGTAGATCTGCACGAGCCCGACCGTGACCAGGCTCAGGCCGGTCCTGGACGTCGTCGGCGGCGTGCTCATGCGCCACCGTCCCGCACCCGGTCGAGCGTGCTGCGGGCGACCAGCCAGCGCCCGGCCGCGACCGCCGTCGAGCCCAGCACCGCGACCAGGAGCGCCAGCCCGACGACCGCGGTCAGGACGTCGGGGTCGAGGTCGAGCGGGATCTCGGGCTCGGGCACCGCGAAGAGCGGCGTCTGCCCGATGGCGAGGGCGAAGCCGGCGAGGCCGCACCCGGCGCCGACGGCGATGCCGGCCACGACCATGACGAGGTAGAGCCCGCAGGCCGCCCGACGCAGCGCGCGGCGTCCGACCCCGGCCATGCGCAGGGCCGCCAGGTCGCGCGACGCCGAGCGCCACCCGGCCGCGACCGAGACCAGCACGGCGAGCAGGCCGAGCAGCACCGCGAGGCTGCCCGCCGCCGGCAGGATCCGGCTGGTGAGCGCCTCGGCCGAGCCGGAGTAGAGCGACTCGCGGTCGGCGACGGTGTCGACGGGTCGCACGGGGACTCCTCGCTCTGCGAGCTGCTCGCCGAGCGCGCGCCGGTCGGCCGCGTCGGTGCCGTCGCCGTACCAGACCTGGACGGCCGTGCGGCCGGAGGCGTTGAGCTCGCCGGCCCGGACGACGGCGGCGACGTCGGCCACGACGACGTTGCGCAGCGCCCGGGGCACGGCCTCGGACGCCGTGGCGACCACCCGCACCGGCAGCAGGCGACCCCCGGGGCTGACCACGGTCGGGGCGGCGTACTCGGCCGAGACCGGGTGCTGGCGGGCGAGCACGACGGGTAGGACGCCGGGCAGCGAGGCGTGCTGGACGGTGAACGGCAGTCCGCCGGTCTCGCCACCCAACGTCAGCGTGCCCACGCCGGTCGTGGCCGTGGTCGACTCGGCGGCGTCGTTCTCGCGCGGCCAGGTGTCGGTGGGACCGAGATCGAGCTCGGAGACGGTGCCGGCGCCGTCGACGCCGTCGGTGACCCCGATGTCGACGAGGCTGACGTCGCCGGCCACGGGCCCGTCGGGGTCGAGACGCCAGCGCACGACGTCGCACGCGGTGGCGCAGTCGACCGGTGCCTCGAGGGTGCGCGGCTGGTCCGACACGGCGGGCAGGGCGCCGAGCCGGGCGGTGGTGAGGAAGCCGTCGGGGTGCAGGTAGTCGACCTCGAGCTCGAGCCGGGTGTCGGGCTCGTCGACGTCGAGCTCGTAGGGCTCGACCGTGACCTGCAGGGTGCGGCCGGTCATCGTGGGCGGTCGGACGTCGGGCGCGACGACGTCCGCCCACGCCGAGGCCGGGGCCGCGTCGAGCGCGCCGTAGGCGAGCCGCGTGAAGGCCTCGGGCTCGACGAAGAGACCGCCGAGCGCGTCGGCGTTCTCGGGCGAGGTGGTGACCACGAGGGTCGCGCTCTCGCGGTCGGGGTCGATCTCGTCGAGGGCGGCGACCACGGCCCCGGGCGACGCCGTGGTGGCGCCGACGGCGGCCGCGCCGGCCTCGACCTGCGCGCGGTGCTCACGGTTGGCCCCGCCGACGGCGGAGAGCTGCGTGCTGAACACGAGGAACGCGGCGGAGACGCACAGCACGGCGAGGAGCAGCCGGTTGCCGCGACCGCGCGCGAGCAGGACGGCGGCCAGTGCCGGCGCCGGTCGGCCGCGGGCGAGCCACCGCTGGGTGAGACGCCGCGCGACCCAGGTGAGCAGGCGCACCACGAGCACGCTGGCGGCCACGGCGAGCAGCGACGGCGCGAGCAGGATCAGTGCCGACTCCTCCTCGCCCGCCTGGAGGCCGACCGCGACGCCGCAGATCGCCGCGGTGATCAGGACGGTGTCGAGGAGCAGGCTCGACCGACTGGCGCTCGCCACCCGGGGGCCGGTGGTGCGCAGCAGCGCCGGCACGGGCTCGCGCACCACGGGTCGGGCCATCACGACCAGCAGGACCACCGCCACGACCACCGCCGCGGCCCAGGCGGGCACGACGCCGACCGGCGGCGCGAGCGAGGGGTGCTCGGGCAGCCACCACTGCCGCGCCAGCGCGGCGGCGCCGAGCGCGAGCCCGGCACCCGCGACGGCGCCGGCGACGACGAGCACGGCCCACTGGGCGGCCAGGCCTGCCACCAACGACGGGCCACCTCGACCGCGCAGGCGCGCCAGGCCGAGCTCGGGGCGTCGTCGGGCCAGCACGACGCCGACCATCATGGCCAGCACGATCAGCCCGAGCACGCCCACCTGCGCGGCGGTGACCACCATGGTCGTGGCGGCCGCGCGTCCGGACCGGTCGAGCTCGTCGAGCGTGTCGTCGACGCCGGTGTTGACGCTGATCCGGGCCTCGGTCGCCGCGGTGCGCAGCTCGGCGAGTCCGTCGCTCAGGACGGGCAGGTCGAGCGAGGTGAGCCCGTCGGGGTCGACCCGCAGGTCGACGGAGTACTGGACGCCGCGACCGTCGTCGCCGGTGACCGCACCCGGGGCGACGACGAACAGGTCGGAGACCGGGATGTTCAGGTCGGGCCCGATGACTCCCGAGCGGCCGGTCGGCGGGTTGCCGAACCAGTAGGGGTCGTCGGCGTCGACGGGCCGGTAGATGCCGACCACCTCGAAGGCCCCGCCCGGGAACGTGGAGGCGACCTCGGGCAGGACGTCGCCGACCTCGAGCTCGTACATCTCCGCGTCGGCCTCGGAGATGGCCACCGTGACCACACCGACCGCGTCGCTCGTCGCCGACCCGAAACAGGTGCCGGCGACGAGCTCGAGCCGCTCGCAGATGTCGTCGCGCGAGACGAGGCCGCCGGCGATCGGCTTGATCCACAGGGGCGACGTCCACTCGACGGCTGTGTCGAGCCCGCTGATCGGGTCGCTGAGCAGCGCGGCCAGGTCGTCGGGGACGACGTCGTCGAGCGACCCGTCGACGGGGTCGCCGGCGCGACTGAGCGAGATCGTCGTGCTCGGCTCGCCCACGGCGAACGAACGGGCGGTCGCGCTGTCGACGACCATGCGCACGTACCAGGGGGCGAGGACGGCGCCGGCGGTGATCAGCGCCGTCAGGACGACGACCGCGATGCTCTGGCCGCGGTGGTAGGCCAACGCGCGCAGGAGCAGCTGCCAGGACGAGAGCGCACCGGCACGTCGGGTCGACACCATGCGGGCCTCTCACGTCGCGGACAGGCCGACGATAGCGAAGCGCGCCGGCACCGGTCGGGGAACGCGCTGGCGCCCCTGCGCCTTGCCTCAAGTAGTGAACCGAGGTTCAATACTTGGGTGCCCTACCGCCGCACCCCCGCCGTCCAGGAGCGGCTCGACGCGACCCGCGCCTCGATCGTCGAGGCGACGCAGGCGCTCGTCGCCGAGCGCGGCTACGCGGGCTGCTCGGTCGCGCTCGTCGCCGCGGGAGCCGGCGTCGCCACCGGCACGGTCTACCGCCACTTCCCGGACAAGGCCGCGCTGTTCACCGAGGTGTTCCGCGTCGCCACGCAGCGCGAGGTCGACGCCGTCGCAGCGGCTGCCGCCGCGCCCGGCACGGTCGCCGAGCGGGTCGAGGCGTGCGTGTCGACCTTCGCGCGCCGGGCGCTCCGGGCGCCGCGCATGGCCTACGCCCTCATCGCCGAGCCGGTCGACCCCCAGGTCGAGGCCGAGCGCCTCACCTACCGGCGCGCCTACCGCGACATCTTCGCGGCCCTGATCGACGACGCCGTCACCGCCGGCCACCTGCCCGCGCAGGACGCCCAGGTCTCGGCGGCCGCCGTCGTCGGCGCCATGGCCGAGGCGCTCGTCGTCCCCCTGCACGCCGGTGCCGCGTCACGGCGCACCGTGCCCGAGCTCACCGCGTTCGTCGTCCGATCGATAGGAGCCCTGCCATGACGGCCACCCACGAGGTCACCAACCAGGTCCCGCCGCTCGTCGGCCACGACACCGCCGACGACGCCGCCCTGCTCGCCGCCGTCGAGCGCGAGGGCGCGGGGTGGGCGCTCGACGAGCTGCATGCGCTGGGCCGGCTCGCCGGCTCGGAGGAGGCGCAGGAGTGGGGCCGGCTGGCCGAGCGGGTGCCACCGGTGCTGCACACCCACGACCGGTTCGGCCACCGCATCGACGAGGTCGAGTACGTGCCGGCCTACCACGCGCTGATGACCACGGCGGTCGAGCACGGTCTGCACGCCGCACCGTGGGCCGACGACCGCCCGGGCGCGCACGTCGCGCGGGCCGCGAAGTTCCTGGCGTGGAACGTCGACGCCGGTCACGGCTGCCCGATCTCGATGACCTACGCCGTCGTCCCGGCGCTGCGGGCCGCGCCCGACCTCGCCGCGGCATACGAGCCGCTGCTCACCTCGCGCACCTACTCCCCCGGGCTGTCGGTGCCGTCATCCAAGGCCGGGCTGATCGCGGGCATGTCGATGACCGAGAAGCAGGGCGGCTCCGACGTCCGCACCAACGCCACGCAGGCCGTGCCGCAGACCGACGGGACGTGGCGGCTCACCGGGCACAAGTGGTTCACCTCGGCCCCGATGTCCGACCTGTTCCTCGCGCTCGCCCAGGCGCCCGGCGGGCTGTCGTGCTTCCTGGTGCCGCGGGTGCTGCCCGACGGCTCGCTCAACCCCATGCTCCTGATGAGGTTGAAAGACAAGCTCGGCAACCGGTCCAACGCCTCGTCCGAGATCGAGTACGACGGCGCGGTGGCGTGGCTCGTCGGCGAGGAGGGGCGCGGGGTCCGCACCATCGTCGAGATGGTCAACATGACCCGCCTCGACTGCACGCTGGGCACGGCGTCCGGCATGCGCCTCGCGACGGTGAACGCCGTGAACCACGCCCGGCACCGTTCCGCTTTCGGACGACACCTTGTCGACCAACCACTGATGCAGAACGTGCTGGCCGACCTCGTCGTCGAGTCCGAGGCCGCCACGACCGTCGCGATGCGCCTCGCCGGCGCCACCGACCGCGCCGTCCGCGGCGACGCCGACGAGACCGCCTTCCGCCGTCTCGCCCTCGCCGTGTCGAAGTACTGGGTGTGCAAGCGCGGCCCCGCCGTCGCCGGCGAGGCCATAGAGTGCCTCGGCGGCAACGGCTACGTCGAGGACGCCGGCCTCGCCCGCATCTACCGCGAGCTGCCCCTGCTCTCGATCTGGGAGGGCTCCGGCAACGTCGCCGCCCTCGACGCCCTGCGCGCCATGGCCCGCTCCCCCGAGTCGGTCGAGGCGTTCTTCACCGAGGTCGAGCTCGCCGCCGGCGCCGACCACCGCCTCGACGACGCCGTCGCGCTGGTCAAGAAGGAGCTCTCGGACGTCTCCGACCTCGAGCTGCGGGCCCGCCGCGTCGTCGAGCAGCTCGCGCTCGTGCTGCAGGGATCGCTCCTCGTGCAGCACGCCCCCGCGGCCGTCGCCGACGCGTTCTGCGCGTCCCGGCTCGGGCGTGACTGGGGTGGCGCGTTCGGGACGCTACCGGGTGGGCTCGACCTCGGCGCGGTGGTCGAGCGGGGGTTCGTCGGGGTTGGGTGAGTGGGCAATTGCGGCGAACTGGGCTATCCGGTCACGTGCGCATCGTGTGGTTGCGGGTTCGTCGGGTGTGGGCCTGGTGGTGGTGGAAGGGGCAGAGGACCTCGGCGGTGCGGAGGTCGGTGGTGCCGCCGTCGGCCCAGGGTTGTCGGTGGTGGAGGTGGCACAGGTAGGCCGGGACGTCGCACCCGGCGTGTTCGCACCTGCGTTGTTCGGTGATCTTGGCCAGGCGTTGAGTCGGGGTGTGGAACCGGTGCCGGCGTCCGACGGCGAGGACCTCACCGGAGGCGTTCATCCACATCGGGATGATCCCGGCCTCGCACGCCAGACGCAGGAACTCGGTGTGTGAGACCCGGACCCCGGTATCGAGGCACGCTGCCTTCACCCGACCCTGGAGGGCGTCGTAGTCCCCGATCACGACCACGGTCGCGTTCAACCCACCGACCTTCGGCAGCGCAGTGGCGGGGATCCGTTCGATCCACTCACAGAACGCCTGGCCGAGCTTCCGCGCCGACGGCACCGTGACGTCGTAGGACCCGGGACCGTGCTCGGCGCGGACGGCCTTCGGGGCGGCGAGGGCGTGGAGGTGCTTGCGGAGCATCGAGGCCTGCGCGGTCGGGATCGTGAACCGGCCATGGGTCATGCCGGCGCCGTCGTCACGCATCGTGAACCGCGTGCCCGCGCGTGCTTCGGCCTCGAGCCGCTCGAGCGCCTTCGACTCGCGTTCGTCGGCGGACTCGGGGTCGAGGTGGACGTAGATCTCCCGACCCAACCGCCCCAGCGCGGTCGCGTCATGATCAGCGGCCTCGGTGAGCAGGAAGCACTCGGCGCGCTGCTGATCATGGGTACTGACGCGCTCATTACTGAGCCGGACGACCTGGCCCGCGATCGCGACCGCCTGCTCGGCATGCACCGCGCCGCGGGCCATCGCGGCCCGGGTCGACTCCAGCTCACGCAACGCCCTCGCGAGGTCGACCTTGGCGTTCGCGGCCCGGCGGGTGACGTGTGTCTGCTGCTGCAGCCACCGTGGGATGTCTCGGCACGAGGCCCGGTCGGGCAGACCAGCCGCGACGGCTTGTCCGATCACCCGCGCCTCGACCTCGGCCACCCCCGCGACGACTCGTGCCGCCAGGCCCACCAGCCGGGTCATCGTGGCCTCGTCGAGCGACCACGTCGCGACCTCGGCCAGACCTGTCAGCTCGTCGAGCACCCCGCACAGGAACTCCTCGATCGGGTGACCCGACCGAGCGACCTCGGAGTGCTCTGACATGAGTCCATCCAAGCACCCACCACCGACACAAACCGACCGAGAATCCCGCTCAACCACAGGGGTTGTGGATCACTCGCATCACCAGCAGGATCAGCCCATGACCGACGACCAGACCGACCCGACGGACGCGATGCCGGGCCACCTGGGCGGCACGCCCGAGCGGCCGGCGCGGTTCTTCGACAGCCCCGAGGAGTGGGCGGCCTGGCTGGCGCAGCACCACGACACCGAGACCGTGCTGTGGATGGGCCTGAGGAAGAAGGGTGCCGCCGATCGCGGACTGACGTGGGAGGAGGCCGTCGTCGAGGCGCTGTGCTGGGGCTGGATCGACTCGGTCGCGCAGCGCATCGACGACGAGACGCGTCGGCAGCGCTGGACGCCGCGCAAGAAGACCTCGCACTGGAGCCGGGTCAACCTCGACCTCGTCGAGAAGCTGCGCGCCGAGGGGCGGATGCAGCCGAGCGGGTTGGCGATCTGGGAGCGGCGCAAGCACGAGGAGGCGCCCTACAGCCACGAGCAACCCTGGGCCGGCCTGCCCGACACCTACGCCGAGCAGCTCGCCGCCTCACCGGCGGCCACCGCGTTCTGGGACGCCGCGACGGCGTCCTACCGCAAGGTCTGCGCGGTGTGGGTGCGCTCGGCCAAGCAGGAGGCCACGCGCGCCCGCCGGATGGCCCAGCTGATCGAGTGCAGCGCCGCCGGCGAGCTCATCCCGGGCCAGCGGTACGGCGACGTCCCGCGATGGCTCGAGCGGGCCGCGGCCGCCGCGGCACAGGCACGCTGAGCGCTACCGGAGGTCGATGACGATCCGCGACGGCGTCCGGCGCGACGAGACCTCGAACGTGGGCCGGCCGTCGAGCCCGACGAACACCTGCGCCACGCCCTCCCACGCACCCACCGTGTGCAGGTCGACGACGTCGCCGCCGACCTTCGTGCGGGTGCGCCGGACGTCGTCGAAGGGCAGGGTCGGCGTCCCGGTGACGTCGAGGCGCAGGATCGAGTCGCCGTCGAGGTCGACGACGTCGCCGCTGCCCTCGAGCACGGCCTGGTCAACGTAGCGGGCGACCCAGCCCGGGCCGCCCTCGCCGTCGAACGCCACGACGACCCGGGTGCCGCCGTCGTGCGGCCACGCGCGGACGCTGCGCGGCACCAGGTCATAGGGGCCGGACGGCTTCTGCTCCTGGATGTCGGCCACCGCGACGTCGGCCACCGCGGTCGTCGGCGCCTCGGACGCCGGCTCGACGGTGACGTCGGAGTCGCCGCACCCGGACAGCAGGACGAGCGCCGTCGCGGCGGGCAGCACGAACGCGCGAGATCTCATGCCCGTGCGACGCGCAGGTACCCGCGGCGGTTGTCCTCACGACCGCACGAGGGAGGGGGCGGTGGCTCCAGGCTGCTCTCCCTCCCCGGAGCCACCTCGGCGCCGGCCCCCCACGGGCCAGGCGCCTCCCCCACGGTGGCACGGACCGCGCGGCCGTGTGGTGCCCCGAAGGGGTGAGCGTCAGCCCTGCTGCAGGGCCTCGGCCAGCATGACGATGATGCCGCTGGGTCCGCGGACGTAGGTGAGCTTGTAGGCGTCCTCGTAGGTCGCGACGCCACGCAGCGGGTGGCAGCCGTGCCGGGCCGCGATCGCGAGCGCCTCGTCGAGGTCGTCGACCGAGAACGCCACCCGGTGCATGCCGATCTCGTTCGGCATCGTCGGCTCGGTCTCGACCGCGTCGGGGTGGACGTACTCGAAGAGCTCGAGGGTGCCCTGGCCGTCGGGGGTCTGCAGCATCGCGATCCGGGCGTGGTTGCCGTCGAGCCCGACGGCGGTGTCGGTCCACTCGCCGCTCACCTCGTCGCGCCCGAGCACGGTGAGGCCGAGGTCGGTGAAGAACGCGATGGTCTCCTCGAGGTCGCGCACGGCGATCCCGACGTTCTCGAGCTTGATCGGCATGCGCCCACGCTAGTGCGCTGCCGGACGCCATCTAGTAGACGAAGCTGTCGGTGCGCACGAACGCACTGGCCCCGGCCGACGTCTGCACCCGCAACGGCGCCAGCTGGACCGGGTCCCACCCGTCCTGCCACGCGCCGGAGTCGTAGAACGCGGTGAAGCCCGGCGCCAGCGCCGCGCTGCGCCCGGTGACCGGACGACGGGCCCCGCCCTGCGGCGTCACGGTCACGTCGACGTCGCCGCTGACCAGGCCCAGCACGAGGTAGCGCCCACCCGTCGTGTCGACCGGGTCGCCGGGCAGGCCGAGCACGTCGCCGCCGTAGAGCAGGATCGCGTCGGTGCCCTCGGCGTCGACGGTGCCGAAGACGACCGACGTGCGCAGGATCCGGTCGCCGTCGCGCAGCCCGCGCGCCAGCATCGTGGGCCCGTCGGAGGCGATCGCGTAGAACACCTCGTCGTAGGCCCCGGAGCGACCCACCACGAGCACCTCGCCGAGGGGCGGTGCGGCCTCCCACTCGCCGCCGACCCGTCCCTGCGGCGTCGTCAGATCGCCCTGCTCGAGGCGGTCGGGGGCACGGGACGGCGGCGGCTCGCTGTCGGACGTCTCGGTGACCGGTGGCGGGGTGGATGCCGTCGGCTGGGTCGCGACCGGGTCGTCGGGGCGAGCGGCGTCGTCACCCGTGACGAGGCTCGTGGCGACCGCGACGACCGCGACGACGACCGCCGCGGCGACGACGGTGGCCGCCCGTCGCACGGCCAGCCGGCGTCGTCCGGCAGCGCGCAGCGCCACGAGGTCGGGAGGACCGACCGGCTGGGCGGCGGAGTCGTGCGCGTCGACCAGGGCGGCCAGGTCGTGGTCGAGGTCGGGTCGGGTCATGGCTGGGTCTCCTCTCGCTCGGCGTCGGCGTCACGGAGCCGCGCCAGCGCTCGCGACGCGGTGCTGCGCACGGTGCCCGGGCTCACGCCCAGCCGGTGCGCGACGTCCTTCTCGGGGGTGTCGAGGTAGTAGCGCCACACGACGATCGCGCGCTCGCGCGGGGTGAGCGGGGCCAGCAGGTCGACCAGCTCGCTGCGGTCCTCCACGCGTGGCGCCTCGACGAGGACGCCGTCGAGGTCGGCGCCGGTGGGCACCGGACGGCGCCGGCGCGTGGTGTCGATGTAGGCGTTGACGAGCGCCCGGTGCACGTAGCTGTAGGCGCCGTCGTGGCGGACCGACGACCACCGTGCGTAGCTGCGGGCGAGCGCCGTCTGGACCAGGTCCTCGGCCTCGTGGGAGTCGTGCGAGAGCAGGTAGGCGGCCCGCCGCAGTCGCGGCCACGCGGCGAGCACGAACTCCTCGAACTCGCGGTCGCGTCTCGATGGTGGTCGGGTCATGGTTCCCTCCGGCTCGGCACCCCGTCACCCGTCCCTACGCAGCAGACCCCGGCTCGGTTGAGTGGCCCGCGGCCCAGTGTCGCCCGACCCCTACCCTCGTCACCATGACCGCCACGCTCGTCGCGAAGGACCTCTCCGGCGGGCACGGGCACCGCGTGCTGTTCGAGGGGCTCGACCTCACCGTCGCCCCGGGTGACGTCGTGGGCGTGGTGGGGGCCAACGGCGCGGGCAAGTCGACGCTGCTGCGCCTGCTCGCCGGCACCGACTCCCCCCTGGCGGGCTCGGTCGCCACGGCCCCGGCCGACGCGTTCGTCGGCTGGCTCCCGCAGGAGCACGAGCGGCACCCCGGCGAGACGGTCGCGCAGTACGTCGCCCGCCGCACCGGCGCCCACGACGCGACCGAGGCGATGGAGCGGACGGCGGCCGCGCTCGGCTCCGACGCACCGGGGGCCGACGACGCCTACGCGGTCGCCTTCGACCGCTGGATGGCCAGCGGCGCGGCCGACCTCGACGACCGCATCGGGCCGGTGCTCGCCGACCTCGGGCTCACCGCGAGCGGCATCTCGGCCGACGCGCTGATGACGAGCCTGTCGGGCGGCCAGGCCGCCCGGGTGGCCCTCGCCGCCCTGCTGCTGAGCCGCTTCGACGTCGTCCTGCTCGACGAGCCGACCAACGACCTCGACCTCGAGGGCCTGGAGCGGCTCGAGTCGTTCGTGCAGGGCCTGCGCGGCGGCGTCGTCCTGGTCTCGCACGACCGCGAGTTCCTGGCCCGGTGCGTCACGCGCATCGTCGAGCTCGACCTCGCCCAGCACCAGGTCACCGTCTACGACGGCGGCTACGACGCCTTCCTCGAGGAGCGGGCGGTGCAGCGACGCCACGCGCGCGAGGCCTACGACGAGTACGCCGCCACGCGCGCCGACCTCGTCGCCCGCGCCCGTACGCAGCGCGAGTGGAGCAGCCAGGGCACCCGCAACGCGATGAAGAAGTCGCCCGACAACGACAAGATCCGCAAGCGCGCGCAGACCGAGTCGTCGGAGAAGCAGGCGCAGAAGGTGCGTCAGATGGAGTCGCGCATCGCCCGGCTCGACGAGGTCGAGGAGCCCCGCAAGGAGTGGGTGCTGCAGTTCGACATCGCCGCCGCGCCACGCTCGAGCTCGGTCGTCGCGACGCTCGACGCGGTCACGCGCCGTCTCGGCGACTTCGAGCTCGGCCCGGTCTCGCTGCAGGTCTCGGCGGGCGACCGCATCGGCATCACCGGTCCCAACGGCGCCGGCAAGACCACGCTGCTCCGGCTGCTGCTGGGCGACGACCAGCCGGACGGCGGCCGCGCCTCGCTCGGCGCCAGCGTCGCCGTCGGCGTCATCGACCAGGCGCGCACCGGGCTCGACGACGACCTGCCGCTCGGCGCGGCGTTCGAGGCCGTCGTCCCCGAGTGGACGCAGGCCGACGTGCGCACGCTGCTGGCCAAGTTCGGCCTCAAGGCCGACCAGGTGGCCAGCCTCGTCGGACGCCTCTCCCCCGGCGAGCGCACCCGCGCGGCGATGGCGCTGCTGCAGGCACGCGGCGTCAACCTGCTGGTGCTCGACGAGCCGACCAACCACCTCGACCTGCCGGCGATCGAGCAGCTCGAGCAGGCTCTGGAGACCTACGACGGCGCCCTGCTGCTCGTCTCGCACGACCGTCGCCTGCTCGACACCGTGCGCCTCGACCAGCGCTGGGAGGTCGACGCCGGACGGGTCGCCGTCCGCGTCTGACCTCGACGACCCGCTACGCCAGCGGCGGGAGCGAGAAGATCACGTCTCCGGTCACGACGTCGTCGGCCTCGGAGATCACGACGGTGCCGGGCTTGCGGTCCATCACCACGACCGGCACCACGGTGGAGATGCTGTCGCCGGAGACCGTGGACGGGTCCCACCGCACGACCGGCGTGCCGGCCTCGACCGCGTCGCCCTTGGCGGCCAGCACCTCGAACGGCGCGCCCTCGAGCTTGACGGTGTTGATGCCCAGATGGGTCAGCACACCGACGCCGTCGGGGCCGAGGACGACGAACGCGTGCGGGTGGACGGCCACGAGCGTGCCGGCGATGGGTGCGACGACCGTGGTGGGGCCGGGCTCGGGGTCGATGGCGACGCCGGGGCCGAGCATCTCGCCCGCGAACACCGGGTCGGGGGTCTTCTCGATCGGCAGCAGGCGGCCGGGGCAGGGCGCGAGGACGTCGATGGTCGTGGTCACATCAGGTCCTCGATGTCGTCGGCGAGGGTGTCGGCCTCGGGTCCGACGACGACCTGCACGACGGTGCCCGCGGCGATGACCCCGTGGGCCCCCGCGGCCTTGAGTGCCAACTCGTCGACGAGCGAGGCGTCGTTGACCTCGGTGCGCAGCCGGGTGATGCACGGCTCGATCTCGACGATGTTGTCGGCGCCGCCGAGGCCGGCGAGGATCTGCTCTGCCTTGCTGTTGCCGCTCATGGTGTTCTCCTGGTGTGGGCTGGGCCGGTTCACGAGTCTCGGTCGGTCGAGGTGACCTTGGACAGTCCCCGCGGGGCGTCGGGGTCGAGGCCGAGGGCCTGCGCGAGCTCCTCGACGACCAGCTGGGCGGCCACGACGGTGGCCAGCGGTGCGACGGCCTCGGGCAGGTCGGGCCCCGCCACGTGCACGTCGCACGCCGTCGGGAACGCCGCCGAGCCGCCGATGCCGACGACCACGGCGCCGCGCTCGCGCAGGTCGAGCGCCAGGTCGACCATCGCGCCCGCGAGCGGCCCGTCGGGAGCCGCGACCAGCACGGCCGCGGTGCCCGAGGTGACCACCGAGATCGGTCCGTGGCGCAGGTCGGCGTAGGAGTAGCCGCGCACGGGCCGCAGGCAGGTCTCCTCGAGCTTCAGCGCGGTCTCGAGCGCGGTGCCGAGCATCAGCCCGCGGCCGGCCACGACGGCGTAGGAGGCCGCCTGCAGCGCCTCGACGGCGTCGCCGACGCCGGCGCGCGCCGCGAGCAGCCGCTCGATCTCGTCGGCGACCCGGTCGAGGTCGGCGTCGAGGATCGCGGGGTCGGGGGCGAGCGCGGTGGCCAGCACCGCCATGGCCACCAGCTGGCCCACGTAGGTCTTGGTCGCCGGGACGGCGAGCTCGGGCCCGGCCTGCGTGACCAGCGCGACGTCGGCGTCGCACGCCAGCGGCGAGCCGGCGACGTTGGTGATCGCGACGGTGGCGGCTCCGCAGGCCCGCGCCCAGGCCTGGGTCTCGACGATCTCGGCCGTCGACCCGGACTGCGACACGCTCACCACGAGCGTGTCGGACAGGTCGAGCGAGGCGGCGTAGTGCGTGGCGACGCTGGCCGAGGCGAGCCCGGCGACGATGCCGACGCGGGTCTCGAGCAGGTAGCTGCCGTAGACGGCGGCGTTGTCGCTCGAGCCGCGGGCCACGAGCAGCACGCGAGAGCGGCCCTCGAACAGGTGCGCGACGTCGGCGCGCTGCGGGCGCAGCGCGGCCAGCGTGCGCCGCACGGCGTCGGGCTGCTCGGCCATCTCGCGGGCCATCTGCGTGCCCGGCGCCAGGGTCTGGGCGGTCATCAATCTCCTCGGGTCCGAGCCTTGACAGCGGTAGCCATCAGGGTGAGGATCAACTGGTACGTACCAGACCCTACCAGTGGAGGACCAGTGGAGTCGAGGGCCCAGCCGAGGTCGATCACCGACGGACCGTCGCCCAAGCACGTCCAGCTGCGCGACGTGCTGGCCGAGATGGCCGCGCACGAGCTCGAGCCCGACGCGGCCATCCCCTCCGAGCGCGAGCTGATGACGCGCTTCGACGTCTCGCGCTCCACCGTGCGCAAGGCGATCGACGCCCTCGTCGTCGACGGCCTGCTCCACAAGACGCATGGCAAGGGCACCTTCGTGAGCCGCCCGCGACTCGAGAGCCGGCTGCACCTGGCCTCGTTCAGCCAGGACATGCGACGTCGCGGCCTCACCCCGTCCACGGTGCTGCTCGGCGTCGCCTCCGACGTCCCGCCCGTCGACGTCGCCAAGGCCCTCGACCTCGCCGCCGACGCCCGCGCGTGGCGCATCGACCGCGTCCGGCTCGCCGACGGCCACCCGATCGCGCTCGAGAACGGCTGGTACCCGGCCGACCCCCTGCCCGGCCTCGACCGGCTCGACCTCGGCGGCTCGCTCTACGAGATCTTCACCGACACCTACGGCCTCGGCATCGACTCCGCCGAGCAGACGCTGTGGGGCGAGGTCGCCGACGCGCCCACCGCCCAGCGGCTCGACGCCCCGGTCGGCACCGCCCTGCTCGTCTTCCGTCGCGTCTCGCTGGCCGACGGCGTGCCGCTCGAGCACGTCGTGTCGCGCTACCGCGGCGACCGCTACCAGATCCACATGTCTCTCGGCCGCGACCAGCTCGGGTCGGACCGCAGCACCGCAGAAGGAGAT
The DNA here is from genome assembly GCF_039939255.1 of Nocardioides secundeburneus. Taxonomy (NCBI): domain Bacteria; kingdom Bacillati; phylum Actinomycetota; class Actinomycetes; order Propionibacteriales; family Nocardioidaceae; genus Nocardioides; species Nocardioides secundeburneus. The sequence goes on along the minus strand of NZ_JBDUUE010000007.1, from coordinate 262,929 downwards.
CCGTCATGACCACCGCCGAGACCCCTGTCGGGCTCGAGAAGAAGCCGTCGCGGCTCAACCTCGCGCCCTTGCAGAAGTTCGGCCGCAGCCTGATGCTGCCGATCGCGGCGCTGCCGGTGGCGGCGCTGCTGCTCCGGCTCGGCCAGCCCGACCTGCTCGGCGCCGACGGCCTCGGCCTGGAGAACATCTCCGCCGTCATCGGCGCGGCGGGCGGCGCCATCTTCGACAACCTGCCGCTGCTGTTCGCGCTCGGTGTCGCGATCGGCATGGCCAAGAAGGCCGACGGCTCGACCGCCCTGGCCGCCGTCGTCGGCTACCTGGTCTTCAAGGGCGTGGGCGACGCGATGTCGCCGATCATCGGTCTGCCGGTCAACGGCGACGGCACCCAGGAGCTGGTCAACTACGGCGTGCTGGGCGGCATCGTGTCCGGGCTGGTCGCGGCCTTCCTGTGGCAGAAGTACCACCGGATCAAGCTGCCGCCCTATCTCGCCTTCTTCGGCGGACGCCGGTTCGTGCCGATCGTCACCGCGTTCGCGATGATCGCGATCTCGGTGCTGATGAGCCTGGTCTACACCTACTTCGACCGCGGACTGACCAACGTCGGCGAGTGGGTCTACGACAACGACGTCATCGGCGGCTTCGTCTACGGCACCCTCAACCGGCTGCTCATCCCGCTCGGTCTGCACCACGTGCTCAACTCCGGCCCGTGGTTCCTCCTCGGCGACTACACCGCCGCCAACGGCGAGACCTACCACGGCGACATCAGCATGTTCCTCAACGGCGACCCGAACGCCGGGGCCTTCATGACCGGGTTCTTCCCGATCATGATGTTCGCGCTCCCGGCGGCCGCCCTCGCCATCTGGCACGAGGCGAAGCCGGCCTACAAGAAGGCCGTCGGCGGCATCATGCTCTCGGCCGCCCTCACCTCGTTCCTCACCGGCGTCACCGAGCCGCTCGAGTTCGCGTTCATGTTCGTGGCCTGGCCGCTCTACCTCATGCACGCCGTGCTCACCGGCACCTCGCTGGCCCTGACCAACGCCCTCGGCATCAAGGACGGGTTCGGCTTCTCGGCCGGCCTGTTCGACTACGTCCTCAACTACAACATCGCCACGAAGCCGTTGCTGCTCGTCGTCGTCGGGCTCGGCTACGCCGTCGTCTACTACGTCTCGTTCCGCTTCGTGATCCGCAGGTGGAACCTGCGCACCCCCGGTCGCGAGGAGGAGGACGACGCCGACAAGGCCTCTGCGACGATCGACCAGTGATGCGCAGGTGATCGTCTCTGCAGCTCGGGTGCTCACCCCGGCGCGACTCCTCGCGCCGGGGTGGGTGCACGTCCACCGCGACCGTGTCGTCGACGTCGGCGAGGGCGCTCCCCCACGCCCGCCGGACGTCGACCTGCCCGACGCGACGCTGGTGCCGGGCTTCGTCGACACCCACGTGCACGGCGGCGGTGGCGCCTCGTTCGACGAGGGCACCGCCGACGCCGCCGCGACCGTCGTCCGCGCCCACCAGGCCCACGGGACGACGTCCATGGTGGCCAGCCTGGTCACCGACACCACCGACCGCCTCGCCGGGGCGCTCGGCGAGCTCGCGCTCGTCGTCGACGACGGCGGGCTCGCCGGCGTGCACCTCGAGGGCCCGTGGCTCAGCCCCCGGCGCGCCGGCGCCCACGACCCCGGCCTGCTGACCACGCCCACACCACGAGAGGTCGACGCACTCGTCGACGCCGGGCGCGGGCACCTGCGCATGGTCACCCTCGCCCCCGAGCTCGACGGCGGCCTCGACGCCGTCCGCCGGCTGCGCGGGGCCGGCGTCGTCGCGGCCGTCGGCCACACCGACGCGACCTACGACGTGACCCGTGCCGCGCTCGACGCCGGCGCCAGCGTCGGCACCCACCTGTTCAACGCCATGCGCGGGCTCCACCACCGCGAGCCCGGCCCCGCCGGCGCCCTGCTCGAGCACCCCGACGCCTACGTCGAGCTCGTCGCCGACGGCGTGCACCTGCACCCGTCGGCCCTGCGGATGGCCGCGCACGCCAAGCCCCGCCACACGGTCCTGGTCACCGACGCGATGGCCGCCGCCGGAGCCGGTGACGGCGACTTCCGCCTCGGCACCCTCGCGGTCCGCGTGCGCGACGGCGTCGCCCGGCTCGACAACGGCGCCGTCGCCGGCTCGACGCTGACCATGGCCGAGGCGGTGCGTCACGCCGTCCGGGTGTGCGGCCTCGACCTCGTCGACGTCGTCCGCGCGGCCACGCTCACCCCCGCCGAGGCGCTGGGTCTGACCGACGTCGGCGCCCTCGAGCCCGGACGCCGGGCCGACCTCGTCGCGCTCGACGCCGACCTGCGCGTCGTCCGGGTGCTGCGGCAGGGCGCCTGGGTGACCCACGGCTCTTAGAAACGCCTCATCGACGGCGGCTACGGTCGCGGCATGAGCATGATGAAGAAGCTGATGTCCGCCGGCGTCGTGAGCAAGGCCGTCGCCGAGGCGAAGAAGCCCGAGAACCAGGCCAAGATCAAGGCCGCCGCGCAGAAGCTCAAGGACCGCAAGAAGCCCGGCACCGTGCGCTAACGCACGGCGTCATGCCGTGATCCGGCCGCACGGCCGCCTGCACGCTGGCAGGATGCTCGCGTGACGACCGGCTACCGATGCCTTCTCGTGGCCCTGAGCCTGCTGCTCACCGTGTCCGGCACACTGGCTCTCGGTGGGCGCTCGGAGGCACGGACTACTGGCGTGACGACCTCGTACGTGACCGGCACCGTGACGGACACCCAGGGCCGCCCCGTTGCCGGCGTCCTGGTCAGGCTGGCGCCGGTCGAGCGCGAGACAGACTTCGACGAGGGCACCGCCACTGCCGCTGACGGCACCTACCGAACCTCGATCACGGGCACCAGTCAGGCAATCGTGCAGTTCGTGGCGCCGTACGGAGGCGATGTCGTCGGAGAGTTCTACGACGCGGCGCTCGATCTCGAGTCCGCTACGCCGGTCAATCTCCCGCCGTCGGGAACGGTGACAGGCATCGATGCCACGCTCGAACCCACGAGCTAGATCCGCGGCCGAGTCACCGACGACCTCGGTGCGCCCCTGGGCGAGTCGAAGATCATGTTCGCCCCGTCCTCCGAGACTGGCCACTACAACGAGATCACCACAAGGTCCGACGGCTCGTTCGAGCTGCCCTTCGCACGGGGCAGCTACCGCATCGGCGTCCAAGCTGCTGACCACACCACGGAGTGGTGGAGCGAAGCGGCGTCGTTCGCGGACGCCACCGACATCGTCCTCGGGCCCGGCGAAACCCGCACGATCAACGTGAGCCTGACGAAGTCGGGATTCATCCGCGGCCGCATCGTGAACCAGTACGGCCTGCCGGCCCTAACCGGCGTCTACGCCTATCGACGTGCCGGCACCGCCTGGGTGCTGGAGCAGCTGACCGTGCCCTTGGCGAGTGACGGCGGCAACTACAGCCTCGTTGACCTCCCACCCGGCACGTACCGATTGCGGTTCGGTTTCCTGCCGACCGAGCCCAATGGGAACAACGAGTACTAGGAGAGCCACTGGCCCCGGGCTGCGACGCTCGAGCGCGCCCGCGACGTAGTCGTCGGATACGGCCAGACGGTGCGCGGCATCGACGCCGTCGTCGAGAAGCGCGCTGTCATCCGGGGCCATGCCGTCGACGAGCGCCCCGACGAGATCCTGCGAACGTTTCCCGTGGTCTTCGCCCGCTGGGACGGCAGCAGGTGGGTCGAGGTCAAGCGGGTGTGGACGGCGCGTCACGCTTACGACGGCGAGTACGCCGTGGGAGGCCTCGAGCCCGGTTGCTACGCCGTCGTGTTCCACCCGCGCGCCCCGCTCCTGCCGGCCGTACGCCTGCTCGACGTTCGGCGCGGTGTCGAGTACCGAGGCGTCGACGTCGTCCTGAGGCTCCCGCCGCGGGCCACTCCCGTGCGCCCGGTCGTGACCGGCAACCCGCGGGTCGGACGGCGCCTATCGGTCACCAGCGGGCGCTGGGAACCGGCGGTCGCTCGCATGAGCTATCAGTGGTATGCCGACGGTCGACCGATCCGAGGCGCGGTCCGGCAGTCCTACCATCCGGGGCGGCTACGCGTAGGTCAGCGACTGAGCGTGCTGGTCTCGGCCCCGGGCGTGACCGACGCGTACCGGCCGACATCCGTCATGACCGCTCCCACTGTGCGCATTCGTTCGCGCCATCGGAGATAGTTCTTATATGTGAACAGATTCACTGTCTGATTCATATTTATGCACTCGATTCTTGACCTTGTGTGATCGTGGTCATACGTTCACCTGCATGACCGTGAAGCAGTGGGTCGCGCGCGCCGCGGCCGCCGCCGTCCTGGCCCCCGGGCTCGCCCTCCTCGCCGTCGCCCCGGCGCCGTCGTCCGCCGCCCCGGGAGACGTGCCCGTCGCCTGGGCCGAGGTCGAGGACGGCGCCCTCTCGGGCGGCCCGGCCCAGAACTCGGGCGACCACGGCAACTTCTCCGGCACCGGCTCCTATACGTTCCGCGAGACCGGCATGACGTCGACGATGACCGTCACCGTGCCCGAGGCCGGCAGCTATCCCGTCTGGATCCGCTACGCCGCCGGGCCGCTCAGCACCGAGGAGAACAAGACCCGCTCGATGGGCCTGCTCACCAACGGCGGCAACCGCCAGGTCGTGCAGTACGACATGACCAGCTTCGCCGACTGGGAGACCTGGCGGTTCGCCCGCGCCGACGTGACGCTCAACGCCGGCGCCAACACCATCGCGGTCAACTGTGACCGCGGAACCGACTTCTGCCGGCTCAACTTCGACGCGATCCAGGTCGGCGGCACCGCGCCCGACACCTGCCTCCCCACGCCGACGACGCCCGGGTGGACGAGCCTGTTCGACGGCACGTTCGCGACCTTCGACGGGTGGCGCAAGTCCGGCGGCGGCGGCTTCGGACGACAGACCGACTGCTCGATCAGGAGCACCCGGGGTTCGGGCGTCACCTGGTTCACCACGCAGCAGGCCAACGACGTCGCCACGGTCCGCCTCGACTGGCGGCGCAACGACCTCAACGACGACTCCAGCGTCTACCTGGGCTCGACCGCCCGCACCACCCCCGCCTCCGGCGGACACCAGGTGATGATCGGCGACGGCACCGGCAACATCGTCACGAACGGCGCCACCAAGGCCGCCACGGCCGTCGCCGTCAGCGGCGCCCTCCGCCCGATCGGCCAGTGGAACACCTTCGAGATCGAGCTGACGCCGAAGCGCATGCGGGTGCTGCTCAACGACGTCGTCGTGAACACCCTCGACCGCACCGGCACCCCGACGGCGACCGGCTTCGTCGGGCTCGAGCACCGCGGCGGCTTCGACACCGTCGACTTCCGTGACATCCAGGCCCTGCCCGACGTCGCCGTCGGCCGCCTCGACGCCGCCGCCGGCCGCTCCCGGCTCGCGGGCGGCACCGTCGACCCGACAGCCGAGTCGACCCTCGCCAACCTCGTCGCCGAGGCGCAGCGCGACGCGACCGACACCGACCTGTCGTTCGTCGACCCGGGCACGCTGGCCGGCGATCTCGGCACCGACGTCGGCTACCGCGCGGCGGCCGCGGCCCTCCCCTCGAGCGACGTCCTGACCACGATGCGTCTCACGGGCCAGCAGGTGACCGCGGCTCTCGAGCAGCAGTGGCGCGCCGGCCGCACCGCCGTGGTGCTGGGCTCGTCGTCCGGACTCACCTACACCTACGACCCGGCCGCCGCCGAGGGCTCGCGCGTCAGCGGCGTCCGCATCGACGGCGTCGCGCTCGCTCCGGCCGCGACCTACACCGCCGCGGTGCCGGCCACGCTCGCCGCCGGCGATCGCATCCCCGCGTTCGCGACCGGCACCCAGCGCGTGACCACCACGACCACCGGCCTCGCCGCGGTGCTCGCCCACCTCGACTCCCCCGAGCCCACCGCGGTCGACACCGCCCAGCACGCCGTCGGCGTCACGTTCCCGGGTGGACGTCGGGCGTCCTACCTCGCCGGCGAGGCACTGGCGCTCGACCTGAGCGGCCTGTCGTTCTCGGCGCCGGGCGACGTGGTCGACGAGACCGTCGCGATCGAGCTCGGCTCCGCGTCGCTCGGCACGGTCGCCGTCACCGACGGTGCCGCCACCGTCCGGGCCACCGTGCCGGCCGGCCTGCCGGCCGGGCCGGCCGTCGTCGGGGTCACCGGGGCCACGACCGGCACCGTCGTCGAGGTGCCGGTGACGATCGCCGCGACGTCGAGCACGACCGTCACGGTCTCGCCCGCGTCGGTCGCGGTCCGCAGCGGCAAGGCCACGGTGTCGCTCCGCGTCGCCGCCGGCAGCAACCCGACCGGTCAGGTGCGGGTGCTCGTCAACGGCGTGGCGCAGCGCACCGTCACGCTCGCCGGTGGCCGCGCCACCACGACCGTCGGTCCGTTCCCGACGGTGGGCGCGCGCACCGTCACCGCGCGCTACCTCGGCACCGGCACCATCAGGCCGAGCACCAGCGCCGCGGCCCGCGTCGTCGTCGCCAAGGCGAGGCCGACCGTCTCCGCCACGGTGGCACCCACGAAGGTAATCGCCGGCAGGACCAGGCCGAAGGTCACGGTGCAGGTCCGGGCCACGGCCCTCACGCCGTCCGGCCGGGTGACCGTCAAGGTCGCCGGCAGGTCCTACGCCGGCACTCTCCGCGGCGGCAAGGTCACGATCGCCCTCGCCAAGATCAAGAAGGCCGGCACCCTCAAGGCCGTCGTCACCTACGGCGGCGACCCGTTCACCGCCGCCGGCTCGACCAGCGCGCGGATCCGGGTGAAGAAGAAGTAGGGCGGACGGGCTCGGCGGGTTCGCGGTGCGGCGGTCGGGGTAGGCGGTCGGGGTGACCGACCCCGCCGTCCTCCACGACGACATCCTCGCTGCGGCCCGCACCGCGCTCGCCGCGGTCCGCGCGCGGCACGGCGACGACCTGCGGGCCATGGCGCTCTACAGCGACGACGACGCCATGACCGTGTGCGAGGCGTTCGACACCCACAGCCACCTGGCGGCGAGCCGGGACGACGACCCCGACGAGCTCGACTACCGGACCTTCTCACCGGCCGAGTGGGCGATGGAGGGGAACAGCCCGGCCGCGGCGATGTTCGACGACCTGTCGCGGCGCGCCGCAGCCGGTCTCGACGAGACCGATCGCGAGTCGTGGACGACGGGCCTGTTCGAGACCTGCGTGCGCGTGCTCGAGGCCCTCCGGGCCGACGCCGGCGACCTGCTGCTGCTCTTCACCGTGACCGACGGCGGGCACCGCGACGAGCCGGCCTGGATGCGGCGGACCTCCCCTGCCCACGCCGCGCGGTTCGAGACCTACCTCGCCCGTCACGCCTGAGGTACTATCTATACCAATTTAGTCGCCTTTGCATCGGGAGCCCCCATGACCGACCACCACGCCGCCACCGACGACGTCGCCACCCGGCGCGCGATCTCGATGGCCCGGTTCACCGCCGGCGTCACGCACCTGCTCGACGAGCGTCACGACCTGCACGGCGTGCACCCCATGGCCGACCTGGTCTACGACTCGGTGCGCTGGTCGGCCTGACCTCACCGCCCGCGCGGCGAGCAGGATCCGGAGCCGCGGCTGACAACCGAAACGCGTCCGGCCGCGTCTCCCACCCGTGACCCTGCGACGACTCGGCGCCGCAGCGCTCCTCTCCTGCGCTGCCACGGCCGCCGCCACCGTGCCCGGTCCGACCGTCGCCGACCCGGCACCCGACGCCGCCCTCGCCGTCGTCGTCGAGCCGGCCGCCACCCCGGTCGCCGAGCCTGATCCGGTTCCGGAGCCGCCGGCCCCACCACGGCCGCCGCGCGAGGTCAGCATCGTCATGGGCGGCGACCTGCTGTGGCACAACACCGTGTGGCAGAGCGCCGCCGACGACGCCGCCCGCACCGGACGCGGCCCCTACGACTTCGACCCCATGTTCGCCGACCTGCGGCCGATCATCGCCGAGGCCGACCTCGCCATCTGCCACGAGGAGGTCCCGTTCGCCCGGCCCGGACAGCCCTTGCAGAGCTACCCCGTCTTCGCGGCCCCGCCCGAGGTCGCGCCGTGGCTGGCCACCATGGGCTTCGACGCCTGCACGACGGCGTCGAACCACGCCGTCGACCAGGGCTGGGAAGGCCTGCGACACACGGCCGGCCTGTTGGAGCGGGCCGGCATCGCCCACGTCGGCACGTTCCGCAGCCCGGCCGAGCGGCGTCGTCCCGTCGTGCTCGACACCGCCCAGGGGGTGCGCGTCGGCCTGGTGGCCGGCACCTACGGCCTCAACGGGTTCCCGGTGCCCGAGGGGCGGCCGTGGTCGGTCTCGACGTGGGACGCCGACAACCTGCTGCGCCAGGCCCGCGCCGCCCGTCGGGCCGGCGCCGACGTCGTCGTCGTGCACGTGCACGGCGGGGCCGAGTACGACCACGACCCGACCGCCGAGCAGGTCGCCCTCGTCGAGCGGCTCACCCGTTCCCCCGACGTCGACCTCGTGCTCGGCGAGCACGCGCACGTGGTGCAGCCGATCACCCGGGTCAACGGGACGTGGGTCGCCTACGGTCTCGGCAACATGGTCGCCCAGCAGGAGGCGTACCGCACCGAGACCTACGAGGGCGTGACCGTGCGGTTCACGTTCGGCGAGCGACCCGACGGCCGCTACGCGGTCACCAACGCCGCCTACGTGCCGACGGCGTGGAACGTGTACGGCGACGGCGGGCCGGTCCGCGTGCAGCGGATCTCGCGGGCGCTCGCCGACGGCCGAACGTCACCGCTCAGTCGCGCGCGCCTGCTCGCCGCCCGCGCGTCCATCCGCGAGGCCGTGCACGCACAGGGCCGGCAGCCGGAGCTGGTGGAGCGTTGAGGGTCGCGATCGCGACCAGCACGAGCACCATGCCCACCACGCCGGGCGCGCCGAGGCGCTCGCCCAGGAAGGCCACCGCGACCAGCCCGGCCGTCACCGGCTCGACGAGCGTCGCGACGACGGCCGCGCTGCTGCTCGTCGTCCGCAGGCCGGCGTAGAGCAGGGCGTAGGCGAGCGCGAACGTGAGCACGCCGAGGTAGAGCAGGGTGGCGACGGCCTCGGGGTCGGCCGTGACGTAGGGCCCGCCGCCGAGCAGCGCCACGGGCACCAGACCGAGGGCGCCGACCGACGTCGTGGCCGTCGTCAGGACGACGGGGTCGGTGCTGCGCGCCAGTCCCTCGCCCCACGCGGTCGCCGCGGCGTACGCCGTCCCGGAGGCGATGGCGAGCACGACGCCGAGCACGGGCTCGGGTCCGGTGTCGCCGTGGCCGGCGGTGCCGCTGACCAGCACGAGTCCGACCAAGGCGGCCACCACCGGCAGGGCCTCGCGGGGCGACGGCAGCGCCCGGCGTCGGACGGCGTCCCGCCCGGCGAGCAGCAGGGGCGCGAGTCCGAGGCTCACGACGGTCGACACGGTGACCCCGACCGCCACCACCGAGGCGAAGTACAGCGCCTGGTAGGCCGCGGTGCACAGGCCGACGAGACAGGTGAGGCCGGGCCGCTCGCGCAGCAGCCGCCGGACGTCGCCGAGCCGGCGCAACAGCAGGGCCGCGACGAGCAGCACCAACGCGGCGATGCCGGTGCGGTAGGCGCTGATGGTGAGCGGCGAGAGCGGGGCGTGGTCGCGGACGACCTCGACGGCCAGCCCGCCCGTGCCCCACAGGGCGCCGGCGAGACAGATCTGGAACAGGCCGGCGCGGGCGCGCAGGCCGGGACGAGCGAGGGACATGACGGTGCCTTCGAAGAAGAGGGACGAGGAGTCTTCTCCGGAGCGGGTGGTGCTCCGGTCAGGCGACCGGAGGCGGGAGCACGCAGCGCGACGTCATGGCGGCAGTCTGGCAGAGATCGGCGCCGGGGCAGGGCGATGCCCCCGGAACGTGGACGGAACCGGGGGCATCGCGCGCGGGGGTGGGGGTGCCCCGCCGATCAGCGAGGGGGGTAGGCCCAGGCGGTGACGTTCTGGGTGTCCTCGGTGCCGGTGAAGCCCTCGACCGGGGAGTAGGTGTCCTCCACGAACCGCACGTTGGGGTCGTCGGCGGTGCCGCCGATGCCGTCGGGGCCGACGCCGAACAGGTTCTGGAAGTTGGCGCCGCCGGAGTCCATCAGGTTGACGGTCTCGGAGGCGTTGTCGGTGTGGTAGCTGCCGATCATGTGCCCGATCTCGTGGGCGGTGACGTTGCCGACGCCGTTGGCCACGAACTTCTCCCGGTCGCTGGCGGCCGTGAGGTAGGTGTTGAGCGAGGCCGGGCCGGTCGGGTCGCTGAGCACGTCGAGCAGCACGAGCGCGGTGTCCTCGTGGCCGTAGTTGCCCGGGTCGATGTACTGCGCGATGCCGATCGTCGAGATGCCCGACTGGTCGATCGTGCCGCCGACGACCACGCGCGAGACGTTCTCCTTGCCGCGCAGCTCGGGGTGGGTGCGCGAGTTGACCACGGTGACGCGCGGGTCGTTGAGCCCGCCGTCGCCGACCTCCTCGAGGTTGGCGCGCACGACGGTGGTGATCCGGTTGATCAGCGCGCGCTCGCGGTCGCGGGTGATGCCCCACTTGCCGAGGAACGCCGAGAACGGCGACAGCTCGCGGACGCCGGGGCCGCCCCACAGACCGGTGTTGACCCGGCCGCCCTCGAAGTCGAGCAGCACGGTCTGGTTCTTGTTCCGGTCGAGCTGCGCGCCGGGGCGGTAGCCCTCGATCTGCACGCTGTAGGCGCCGGTGAGCCCGGCGACGTCGATGACGTACCAGCCGGCCTCCTCGGCCACGTAACCGAAGGTGGTGTTGCCACCGCCGGGCAGGGGCGACTCGGGTGCGTAGAGCGACGACGCGTCGGTGCCGGGTGCACCGACGGCCTGGCTGCCGTCGGGGCGGTAGACCGTGAGCTCGTCGGCCTGGCCGTTGGCGACGCCGCCGACGACGTCGCCCGGACGCAGCTTGACGGCGTACGCGTCGCGGTCGAGCTGCGACTGGGTGATGGCGAGGTCGTAGGGGCCCTCGTCGGCCCCGCCGGCGCCGGAGCCGCTGTCGGCAGGGTCGGCGGGCAGCGGGCCGGCCGCGGAGTAGCCGGCGACGAGCAGGTAGTGCGTGCCGGTGGTCGCGGCGTCGTAGGAGAGCAGGCTCGCCAGGCCGGCGCCGCCGTCGTCGTCGGCGGCGACGAGCTCGCCGGCGGCGTCGTAGAGCGCGAGGATCGTGTCGGTGGCCTGGCCCGAGGTGTCGGCGACCAGGGAGAGACCGGCGGTGAGGTCGACGGCGTAGACGTCGAAGTCGTTGCTACCGGTGCCGGCCGAGCCGTGCGGCCCGTCGCCGAGCTGGCCGGTGGTCGTCACGGCGCTGACCCCGGAGATGCCGGTGTCGGCAGCCAGCGGGATGGAGCCGTTGTCCTCGGCGGCCGGCTCGAGGGCCTGCGGGGTCGGCGTGGGCAGCTGGGCCTGCTCGCCGATGATCCGCACGACGTTGGACTTGCCCTTCGCCGTGCCGAAGGCGCTGATGCGCTCGGCGTTGGCGAGGGAGTCGTTGGACCCGGCGGTGCCGGCCGGCTCCTGCTCGTCGTGGACGACGACGGTGTTGGCGGCCGGCGTGACGGCGTTGGCCTGCGCCCGCGCCTCGCGGTAGGACGTCGTGGCGGAGCGGGCCTCGCCCGCCGCGGTCAGCGTGGCCTTCCAGGCGGCGAAGTCGACGCCCGCCACGTCCGGCAGGTTGGCCAGGAACGGGTTCGCCCCGGTGGACGACGCCGCGCGGGCCTTCGCCCCGGACGACTTCGGCGCGACCTGGAAGCCGGCGTCGAGCGCCTGCTGCTGGGCCGAGGTGAGCGGGGCGTCGTCCTGGGCGGACGGCGCGGCGACGGCCGTCCCGGCCACCACGAGGGCGGTCAGGGTGAGTCCGACGGGTCCGATCGCGCGCGATCGGCGGGCGGGTCTGATCATGGGCGGGTCTTCTTTCCGAGAGGCTGCGGCCCCCGAGGGACCACGCCCAGGTCGGCCCCATGCCCCACCCTCGCCAGGGTCCCCCGAGGACCCGGAAGGCGAACCTAAAGTCGACTACCTAGGTGGGGGAAGAGTCACCGCCAGACGCAAGGGGTAACCCTCACGCGCCCGCCCTGCTACCCCAGCACGACCTCGACGCGCTGGAACTCCTTGAGGTCGGTGTAGCCGGTCGTCGCCATCGAGCGGCGCAGTGCCCCGATGAGGTTCATGGTGCCGTCGGCCACGCGGGAGGGACCGAACAGGATCTCCTCGAGAGTGCCGACCTGGTCGAGCTTGACCCGCTGGCCGCGCGGCAGCACCTCGTGGGTGGCCTCGGTGCCCCAGTGGAAGCCGTGGCCGGGCGCGTCGGTGGCGCGGGCGAACGGCGAGCCGACCATGACGGCGTCGGCGCCGCAGGCGACGGCCTTGGCGAGGTCGCCCGACTTGCCGATGGAGCCGTCGGCGATGACGTGGACGTAGCGCCCGCCGGACTCGTCGAGGTAGTCGCGGCGGGCCGCGGCGACGTCGGCCACGGCACTCGCCATCGGGACGGCGACACCGAGCACGGTGCGCGTGGTGTGGGCCGCTCCCCCGCCGAAGCCGACCAGGACGCCGGCGGCACCGGTGCGCATGAGGTGCAGCGCCGCCTGGTGCGTGGCGCAGCCACCGACGATGACCGGCACGTCGAGCTCGTAGATGAACTCCTTGAGGTTGAGCGGCTCGGCCTGGCTCGAGACGTGCTCGGCCGAGACCGTGGTGCCCCGGATGACGAACATGTCGACGCCGGCGTCGACCACGGTCTTGGCGAACTCCTTGGTGCGCTGCGGCGACAGCGCGCCGGCGACGGTGACGCCGGCGTCGCGGACCTCGCGCACGCGCTCGGAGATCAGCTCGGCCTTGACCGGCTCGGCGTAGATCTCCTGCATGCGGCGGACTGCGTCGGTGCCCTCGAGCCCGGCGACCTCGGCGAGCAGGTCGCTCGGGTCGTCGTAGCGGGTCCAGAGGCCCTCGAGGTTGAGCACGCCGAGGCCGCCGTGGCCCCCGAGGGCGATGGCGGTGGCCGGCGACATGACCGAGTCCATCGGGGCGGCGAGCACGGGCAGGTCGAAGCGGTAGGCGTCGATCTGCCAGTCGACGCTGACCTCCTCGGGGTCACGCGTGCGCCGCGAGGGCACGATCGCGATGTCGTCGAAGGAGTAGGCGCGGCGGGCCCGCTTGGCCTGGCCGATCTGGATCTCGGTCATGGCCGTAGTTTCGCAGACCCACCGGCCGCCGGCCGTCACCGGCTCGGGGCGGGGCGGGCCGTACGCCGTCCGGCACCCCCCGGGTTCTCAGCGACCCGAGTAGTTGGGCGCCTCGACGGTCATCTGGACGTCGTGGGGGTGGTTCTCCTTGAGCGAGGCCGAGGTGATCCGCACGAACCGGCCCTTGTCCTGCAGCTGCGGCACGGTGCGGGCGCCGACGTAGAACATCGACTGGTTGAGCCCGCCGATGAGCTGGTGCGCCACGTTGGCGAGCGGGCCGCGGTAGGCGACCTGACCCTCGATGCCCTCGGGCACGATCTGGTCGTCGCTGGTCACCTCGGCCTGGAAGTAGCGGTCCTTGGAGTAGGACTTCTTGCCGCGACTCGACATCGCACCCAGCGAGCCCATGCCGCGGTAGGCCTTGTACTGCTTGCCGTTGACGAACACGAGGTCGCCGGGCGACTCGTCGCAGCCGGCGAGCAGCGAGCCCACCATCACGGCGTCGGCACCGGCCACGAGCGCCTTGGCGATCTCGCCGGAGTGCTTCATGCCGCCGTCGGCGATGACCGGGACGCCGGCCGGCTTGCAGGCGAGCGAGGCCTCGTAGACGGCGGTGACCTGCGGGACGCCGACACCGGTGACCACGCGGGTGGTGCAGATGGAGCCCGGCCCGACGCCGACCTTGACCGCGTCGGCGCCGGCGTCGACGAACGCCTGCGCGCCCTCGCGGGTGCCGACGTTGCCGCCGATGACCTGGACGTGCTTCGTGGCCGGGTCGGACTTGAGCCGCTGGACCATGTCGAGGAGCATCCGCACGTTGCCGTGGGCGGTGTCGGCGACGAGCACGTCGACGCCGGCCTCGATGAGGGTGGTGGCGCGCAGCCAGGCATCGCCGAAGTAGCCGATGGCGGCACCGACCATGAGCCGGCCGTGGCCGTCGTTGGAGGCGAGCGGGAACTGCTCGCCCTTGACGAAGTCCTTGACGGTGATGAGGCCCGCGAGGCGGCCCTGGTCGTCGACGAGCGGCAGCCGCTCACGCTTGTGCTGGCGCAGCAGGAGCGTGGCGTCGTCGCGCGAGATGCCGACCGGCCCGGTGACCAGCGGCATCGGGGTCATCACCTCGTCGACCTTGGTGGTGGCCCACTCGGCGACCGGCGTGAACCGCAGGTCGCGGTTGGTGCAGATGCCGAGGAGCCGGTTGTCGGTGTCGACGACGGGCAGGCCGGAGACGCGGTACTCGCCGCAGATGCGGTCGAGCTCCTCCAACGTGGCGTCGGGGCCGATGGTGACCGGGTTGGAGATGATGCCCGTCTGGGTGCGCTTGACGAGGTCGACCTGGTAGGCCTGGTCGTCGATCGACAGGTTACGGTGCAGCACGCCGAGGCCGCCCTGGCGGGCCATGGCGATGGCCATGCGCGACTCGGTGACGGTGTCCATCGCAGCGCTGATGATCGGCACCTTGATGCTGATCTCGCGCGTCAGGCGCGTCGTCGTGTCGATCTCGTCGGGGGCGAGGTCGGAATGACCCGGCAGCAGCAGGACGTCGTCGTAGGTGAGACCGAGGGCGGCGAACTTCTCTGGAACCTCCACCCCCCGAGTCTACGCAAGCCTCCGGGGTCACCCCTTGAGCGGCCGCAGCCCGCTCACGACGATGCGCACCGTGAGCACGTCGCCGGACATCCGGATGCGCCCACGCAGCCCGGCGGCGAGGACCATCGGGAGGACCGCGCGGTTGTCGTGCGCCGTCGTCAGCACCACCTGCTCGGCGCCGGCACCGCGGGCCAGGCGAGCCGCGGTGCCGAGCAGCCGGGTGCCGATGCCACGGCGCTGGTGGGCGCGGTCGACCTCGATCTCGATCGCCGACAGGCCCGGCTCGCCGGTCGGCGTCACCCGGGCGAAGCCGATCGCGACGCCGTCGGCCAGCGTCGTGACGCGGCCGCCGTCGACGACGTAGGCCGGGTCGACACCCCGCCCCATGGCCGCGGCACCGCGCGGCACCGACGCCCGGCGCTCGCGGTCGAGCACGTCGCCGACGAGGGCGGCCACCGCGGCGCCCCGGGCGCGCTCGACCGCGGTGAAGGGCGAGACCCGGCGCACCTGCACCTGGACGTCGTCGACCTGCAGCTCCATCACGTCCTCGGGCGCGTCACCGGGCCGCACGTCGGCGTCGAAGAGCCGGGCCACGACGTGCGGGAACGACGCCGGGTCGGCCAGGACGGCGCGCGCCGCCTCGACGTAGCGCGTCGGCTGGTCGAGCCGGGCCTCCTCGGTGCACGGCAGCACGAGGACGTCGGTGGCGGCGGCGCGGTGCAGGAGGTCGACGACGTCGTCGGGGCCCCAGCCCTCGGGCGTGCGCACGTCGAGCTCGTCGGTGACCTGCTCGTCGTCCGGGAAGACCTGCAGGGCCAGGATGTTGACGCCGGCCTTGCCGCACTCGTGCGCGAGCACGGCCAGCGTGCCGGGACGATCCGGCAGCGTCGCACGCACTCGCCACACCATGCCTCAGCGTGACGGGGCCGGGTTGCGCGACGACGTCACCGGCGTTTCGTCGCCGCTACGACGGGGCCGTCACAGGGGCCGGAGGTCGTCGACGAGCCACTCGCCGTCGACCAGCACGAGCTCGACGTAGGCCCGGTTGCGGCCGAGCACCTCGGGCTCGGCGTCGTCGGCCCGCCCCTTGGCCTCGAGGAGGAGCTGGTCGACGTAGACCAGGCACGTGACGTGCTCGTCGTCCGGGGCGCGGACGACGCCGGCCCCGCGCACGACGGCCTCGGCCACGGCGGCCCGGCGGCGGGCGAACGGACGCACCCGCTCGTCGAAGACCCGGGTGAAGGTCCGGGCGTAGCGCCGCGTCATGCGGTCGGTCGCGGCCTCGAGCGCGACGTCGAGGTCGCGGTGGTCGTAGCGCAGCGTCAGGGGCACCGCCACGACGGCGGCCTCGAGCGCCGCGCGCCCGGGGCCTCGCAGGGCGGCCGGCTCGTAGGGCGGGTCGCCGAGCCCGCCGACCGCCGCCGGTGGGTCGCCGGCCCCGGCCGGGGTCGGGCGGGTGAGGGCGAGCCCGACGCACAGGGCCGAGCCGGCCAGCACCAGCGCGAGGAGCACCGAGACGCGTCGGTCGCCGAGCAACGCCATCGCCTAGGCCACCTCGTCGAGGGCGGCGACCAGCCAGTCGCCGTCGACCCGGTCGAGGGCGACCCGGGTGCGGTAGCGCGTCGTCCGCTCGCCGGCGCTGCTGCGGATCGTGACGTCGACGGCGACCAGGACCCGTGCTCGCGCCGGGTCGAGGTACTCGGTGGCGGTGCCGTCGTCGGGCAGCGCCGGCACCAGCTGCAGGCGATCGCGGCGCACCCGGCGCGCGACGGCCTCGGACTGGGCGTCGAAGCGCTCGACGAACCCGGCGGTGCCGAGCGCGCGCATGCGGCGCAGGTCGCGACGCACGTGCCGGTGGTCGAGGCTGAAGTAGCGCGTCGCCGCCCGACGCGCCGCCACGACGGCGCGCCCCGCGTCGTCGTCCTGCCACCCGGCGAGGCCGATGTCGGCCGGTCGTTCGGCCCCGACCTCCGCCGCCTCGCTCGTGCGGTCGTGGACGAGCACCCCGGCCGTGGCCAGGACGACGAGCAGCAGGAAGGCCAGCAGGGCGACGAGCAGTCGCGGTGGGCGCGCCTCGTCCCCGTCGTCCATGCACCCTCCCCGGCTCTCGGACCCGACCCGGCTCAGCCTGGCACGCCCCCTGCGCCCCGCGCGCCCGTATCGGCAACTCCGCACACCCGGGCACGCACGAGGGCCCGGTGCCGAAGCACCGGGCCCTCGTGACCTCGTTCAGCTCACCTCAGCCACCTGCACGGCGCGCCGCGCGGGCGCGCCGGCTCGCGGCCGGGGTCGCCCGGAGCGAGCCCTGCGAGCGCAGGGCGTGCCCCGGACGTGGGGCGGCGCGGTCGCTCCAGGCGGCGCGCCACGCGCGAGCTCCGCTCGCGCCATCAATCAGTGGCCGTGGCCGTGACCGTGGCCGCCCGCGGCGTCGTCGTCCTCGTCCTCGGGCTTGTCGACGACGAGCGTCTCGGTGGTCAGCAGCATCGCGGCGATGGAGGTCGCGTTGATGAGCGCCGAGCGGGTGACCTTGACCGGGTCGAGGACGCCCTGGGCGACGAGGTCGCCGTACTCGCCGGTGGCGGCGTTGTAGCCCTGGCCGAGGCCGAGCTCGCGCACCTTGGTGGTGACGACGTAGCCGTTCTCGCCACCGTTCTCGGCGATCCAGCGCAGCGGCTCGTCGGCGGCCTTGCGGACGACGCGGACGCCGATCGCCTCGTCGCCGGTGAGGCCGAGGTCGTCAGCAAGCACGGAGACGGCGTGGATGATCGCGGAGCCACCGCCGGGGACGATGCCCTCCTCGATCGCGGCGCGCGTGGCGGAGACGGCGTCCTCGATGCGGTGCTTCTTCTCCTTGAGCTCGACCTCGGTGGCCGCGCCGACCTTGATCACGCAGACGCCGCCGGCGAGCTTGGCGAGGCGCTCCTGGAGCTTCTCGCGGTCCCAGTCGGAGTCGGTCGACTCGATCTCGGTCTTGATCTGGCCGACCCGGGCCTCGACCTCGGCGGCGTCGCCGGCGCCGTCGACGATCGTGGTGTTGTCCTTGGTGACGACGATGCGGCGGGCGGTGCCGAGGACGTCGAGGCCGACCTGGTCGAGCTTGAGCCCGACCTCAGGGGCGACGACCTGCGCGCCGGTGAGGGTCGCGATGTCCTGCATCATCGCCTTGCGGCGGTCGCCGAAGGCGGGGCTCTTGACCGCGACGGCGTTGAACGTGCCGCGGATCTTGTTCACCACCAGCGTCGAGAGCGCCTCGCCGTCGACGTCCTCGGCGAGGATGAACAGCGACTTGCCGGACTGGATGACCTTCTCGAGCAGCGGCAGGACCTCGGCGACCGAGCTGATCTTGCCCTGGTGCAGGAGGATGTAGGGGTCGTCGAGGACGGCCTCCATGCGCTCGGGGTCGCTGACGAAGTACTGGCTGATGTAGCCCTTGTCGAACTGCATGCCCTCGGTGAACTCGAGCTCGGTGCCCATGGTGTTGGACTCCTCGACCGTGATCACGCCGTCCTTGCCGACCTTGTCGAAGGCGTCGGCGAGCAGGTCGCCGATGTGGCTGTCGCGGCTCGAGATGGTGGCGACCGAGGCCATGTCGTCGCGGGTCTCGACCTCGCGGGCCGACTCGAGGAGGGCGTCGCTGACGGCCTGGGCGGCGAGGTCCATGCCGCGCTTGAGGCCCATCGGGTTGACGCCGGCCGCGACGGCGCGCAGGCCCTCGTGGACCATCGCCTGGGCGAGCACGGTGGCGGTGGTGGTGCCGTCGCCGGCGACGTCGTTGGTCTTGGTGGCCACCTCCTTGGTCAGCTGGGCGCCGAGGTTCTCGAACGGGTCGTCGAGCTCGACCTCACGGGCGACGGTGACGCCGTCGTTGGTGATGGTCGGCGCGCCCCACTTCTTGTCGAGGACGACGTAGCGGCCCTTGGGACCGAGGGTGACCTTGACGGCGTTGGCGAGGGCGTCGACGCCACGCTCGAGCGCGCGGCGGGCGTTCTCGTCGAACTCCAGGATCTTGGGCATGAGGAACTAGCTCCTAGGCAGAACGGTGGGTGGAACAGAACGGGTCGTGTGCCCGCGGCCGGTCAGGAGACCGGCCAGAGGCACACGACCCGGAGTGATCGCTGAGGATCAGGAGACGACGGCGAGGACGTCGCGGGCGGAGAGGATGAGGTACTCCTCGCCGGCGTACTTGACCTCGGTGCCGCCGTACTTGCTGTAGATGACCTTGTCGCCGACGGCGACGTCGAGCGGGACACGGTTGCCGTTGTCGTCGACGCGGCCGGGGCCGAGGGCGATGACCTCACCCTCCTGCGGCTTCTCCTTGGCGGTGTCCGGGATGACCAGGCCGGAGGCCGTGGTCTGCTCGGCCTCGAGGGCCTTGACGACGATGCGGTCCTCGAGAGGCTTGATGTTGACCGACACTTCGGATCAACCTCCACTTTCGGTGTTGTGCTCGGGCTGACAGGGGGCCTGCGGGTGTACGCCGTCGCGGGGGTCGTACGTCGCAAGCGCTGGCACCCTCGGGGCGAGAGTGCCAGCACCGAAACTAGCACTCCCCAGGTGCGAGTGCCAGGAGCACCCCTGCGAGACTCGACGGGTGGACCTCGACGCCTTCCAATGGCTGCTCACCGACGACGGCCAGCAGCTGCTGGCACGGGCCGGCGAGCTCGCGGCGGTCGAGCCCGAGCCGCTGCGCGTGCAGGCCGAGCTGCGGCGGCAGGACTCCCCCGACCGGGTCGCCGCAGCGCTCACCCAGGTCGAGCTGCGCCGGCGCGCCGAGCCGAAGCTCGGCCCGAGCGCGGCGCGGATGTACTTCACGCCCGACGGCCTCGAGCAGGCCACGCGTCTCAGCGTCGCGCGGCACCGCGCCGCGCGCCTGACGGCGTTCGAGGCCCGCACCCACGTCGACCTCGGGTGCGGCATCGGCGGCGACCTCGTCGCCGTCGCCGAGGCCGGCATCACCTGCGCCGGCGTCGACCTCGACCCCGTGCGGGTGGCGGTCGCCGAGGCCAACCTCGCCGCGCTCGGCCTGCCGGGCGCCGTCCAGGTGGCCGACGCGACGCGGGTCGACACCAGCCCGTTCGACGTCGCCTACGCCGACCCGGCGCGCCGCACCGGCGCCGGTCGCACCTTCCGCGCCGAGGACTGGACGCCGCCGTGGTCGTTCGTCGAGACGCTGCTGGCGCGCGACTCGTGCGTCAAGGTCGCCCCCGGCATCCCGCACGCGCTCGTGCCCGGCGGCGTCGAGGCCGAGTGGGTCAGCGACCGGGGCGAGGTGAAGGAGGCCGCGCTCTGGTCGGGCCGGCTCGCCACCACCGCCCGCCGCGCCACCGTGATCGGCGCGACCGGGCTCGCCACCCTCACCGACGACGACGACCCGGGGCCGGCGGCGGTCGGCGTCCGTGGCGTCGGCGCCTACCTCTACGAGCCCGACGGCGCCGTCGTCCGCGCCGGGCTGGTGACGGCGGTCGCCGCCGGCGTCGAGGGAGGGCTCGTCGACGAGCACATCGCCTACGTCACCGCCGACGCCTCGTTCCGCACGCCGTTCGCCCGCGGCTACCGGGTGCTGGAGCACCTGCCCTACCGCGAGAAGCAGCTGCGCGCGGCCCTGCGCGAACGCGGCGTCGGACGGCTCACGATCAAGAAGCGCGGCGTCGACGTCGTGCCGGAGCAGCTGCGCAAGCGCCTCGCCCTGCAGGGCGACGCCGAGGCGACCATCGTGCTCACCCGGGTGTCGGGTCAGGGCACCGCGCTGCTGGTCGAGCCCTTCTGAGACGACTCCGCCGCGGCCGGCGCCCCGGCCGCCAGGTGCAGCCGCGACAAGGGGTGCCCGCGCAGCGGGACGGCGAGCAGCGACCACACGTCGCCCACGACGGCGCGCTCGCCCCCGCGGGCCTCGACGACCTGCGTGAGCCAGTCGCGCACCTCGATCACGATCGTCTCGTCGCCGGTGACGACGGAGGCCGCGAGACAGCCGACGACGTGGTCGACGTGCCCGACCAGGTCGGGCCACCAGACAGGTTGGAGGCGACGATCGGCGTGGCCCATCCGGTCGAGCAGCCGGGCGACGACCCCCTCGACGAGCACGTGCCGCTGCTCCACGAGCCACTCGCCCTCGACGTCGCCGGGGGTGCGGTCGGGGACGGGCACCTGCTCGAGCCGGCCGGGCAGCTGCTCGAGCACGTCGATGGCCTCGGCGAGGTCGGCGGCGTAGGCCGTCGCCCCGAGGGCCGCGGCACGGGCGGGGTCTCCCCCGAACGCGCTGCCGCCGACGACGACCGGGATGCCCATCGACCGCAGCTCGGCGAAGACCCGCTTCTGCGGCGCCAGCGACGACGTCAGCGAGGCGCTGAACAGCACTGCGTGCGGGCGGGTGAGCAGCACCTCGCGCACCAGGTGGTCGGGGTCGGGGTCGCCGCCGAGGTAGCTCACCCGGAAGCCGGCCCACCCGAGTCCCTCGGCGATGACCAGGGCCGGCAGCGAGTGCCGCTCGGTCTCGACGCAGGCCACCACGACGGTCGGGCGGTCGGGGTCGGGCTCGGGCGCGAACGAGCCGAGCCAGTGCACCAGGCCCTCGTTGATGGCGGTCGCCTCGTGCTCCTGCTCCACGCTCCACAGCCCGGAGAGCCACAGCTCGCCGATGCGCGCCTGCGCCGGGACGACGAGCTCGTCGATCAGCTCGGTCGCGGTGCGCCCGGCCTCGTGCTCGGCCTTGACGATCGTCAAGGCGGCGGCCCGGTCTCGGGACTCGAGTGCGGCCCAGTAGTCGGAGCGGAGCTGGTTCATCGAGCCATTTCGTCGGCGGACGTGGAGTCGATCGTGGCCGCTCGCGAGACGGCGACCGTCCAGCCACCCAACGTCATCGAGAAGTCACTGGATATACCCGCAAGGGTGTGACTAGCGTGCTGACCCGTGTTCGCCCTCCTCGGTCGCATCGCCTCCCGCCGTCCGTGGTTCGTCGTCCTGGCCTGGATCGCCGCCGCCGTCGTGGTGGTCTCCTTCGCCCCGACCCTCGAGACCACCCAGGAGCAATCGGAGTTCCTCCCGGACCACTACGAGTCGGTCAAGGCGATCGACCTTCAGTCCGCTTCCTTCCCCGGCGCCACCACGCCGGCGGCGCTGATCGTCTTCGAGCGCACCGACGGCGGCACGCTGACCGCCGACGACCAGACGACGATCGCCGACGTCGCGAAGCGGCTCGGCCCCGAGCTCGGCGCGAAGACGTTCGTGCAGCAGGTCGTGACCACCGGTCCCGACGGCAGCCCCAACGTGTCGCAGGACGGCGTCGCCCAGATCGGCGTCGTCGGGCTCGCCGAGGGCGCCACCGGCTTCGACCCGCAGGCCTTCGACGACGCCGAGCAGCTGCGCACCGACCTCGACGACCTCCTCGCGGGCACCGACCTCACCGCGCTGACCACCGGCTCGGTGCCCCAGGGCCTCGACTCGCAGGACTCCGCCGAGACGACGCTGCTGATCGTCGGCGTCGCCACGATCGTGCTCATCGTGGGCCTGCTCGCCATCATCTTCCGCAGCGTCGTCATCTGCCTGCTGCCGGTGGCCACGGTGCTCGTCGTCTCGCCGATCGCCACCGGTCTCATCGCCTGGGCCAACGAGATCTTCGACCTCAGGGCCGACTCCTCGATCGAGACGATCATGGTCGTCGTCCTCTACGGCATCGGCACCGACTACATCCTGTTCTTCCTGTTCCGCTACCGCGAGGCTCTGCGCAGGGGCGAGGAGACGAAGGACGCCGTCGTCGACGCCCTCGAGCGCGCCGGCGAGGCCATCGCCTCGGCCGGCGGAGCCGTGATCGTGGCGTTCTCGGCGCTGCTGCTCAGCTCGCTCGGCATCTTCCGCGCCATCGGGCCCGCGCTCGCGATCGCCGTCGCCGTCACGCTGCTGGCCGCGCTCACCCTGGTGCCGGCCGTCATCACGCTGCTCGGCCGGGCCCTGTTCTGGCCGTCGAAGGCGTGGCGCAAGGAGCCCGAGGCCGCCCGGTTCGGACGGGCCGGTCAGTCGGTCGGACGCCGTCCGGGCGTGTTCGCGGGTGTGTCGGGCCTGGTCATGGTGGTGCTGGCCCTCTTCGCGCTGCAGTTCAACGCCTCGTTCGACTTCAACTCCAGCCTCCCCGACGACGTCGAGTCGACCGAGGGGCTCAAGACCTTCCAGGAGCACTTCTCCGCCGGCGCGAGCGAGCCGGTGCCGGTGCTGGTGAAGTCCGACGACGGGCGGCTCGACCCGGCCGCGTTGAAGACCTACGCCGAGGCCCTCGGCAAGGCCGAGGGCGTCGACCAGGTGTACCCGCCACAGGTCTCCGACGACGGCACCGTCGCCCAGATCAGCCTGGTCCTCGACTCCGACCCGACCTCCGACACCGCCCTGAAGGACGTCGACGGCCCGATCCGCGACGTCGCCCACTCGGCCGCGCCCGCGGGCACCGAGGCGTACGTCGGCGGCACCCCGTCGGTGTTCGCCGACCTCCAGAAGGCGATGGCGCGCGACTACAAGGTGGTCTTCCCGGTGGCCGCGATCGTGATCATGCTGATCCTCGCGCTGCTGCTGCGCAGCCTCGTCGCGCCGTGGTACCTCATGGCCGCCGTCGGCCTCGGCTTCGCCGCCACCCTCGGCACGACGGTGCTGGTCTTCCAGCACGCGGTGGGCGAGAACGGCCTCATCTTCCTGCTGCCGATCTACATCTACCTGTTCGTCACCGCGCTGGGCACCGACTACAACATCCTCATGGTGGCCCGCCTGCGCGAGGAGGCGCGGGCCGGACGCGAGCCCCGCGCCGCGGCGGCCGAGGCGATCAAGCACGCCGGCCCGACCATCGCCGCCGCCGGCGTCATCCTGGCCGGCACGTTCGCCTCCCTGATGCTCGGCGGCAACGCGTTCTTCCAGTCGATGGGCTTCGCGCTCGCCTTCGGCATCCTGGTCGCGGCGTTCGTGATGTCGATGTTCTTCACCCCGGCCCTCACCGCCATGCTCGGCCACGCCGCGTGGTGGCCGGGGCACGCCGACGAGGTGCGCGAGGAGAAGGTCGACGCCGCGCCCTGACCCCGCTAGGCGCCGAGGCTCTCCTTCTCGGCGGCGATGGTCGTGTCGTCGCCGTGCCCGGTGTGCACGACGGTGTCGCCGGGCAGCGCGAACAGCCGCTCGCGGATCGAGTCGACGATGACGTCGGCGTCGCTGAACGAGCGACCGGTGGCGCCCGGTCCGCCGTTGAACAGCGTGTCGCCGGTGAACACGCAGCCGAGGTCGGCCGCGTAGAGGCAGACGGCGCCCGGTGCGTGGCCGGGCGTGTGCAGCACCTGCAGCGTCGTCCCGCCGACGTCGACCGTAAGGCCGTCGGACAGGTCGACGTCCCACAGGTAGTCGGTGTGGGTCAGCTCCCACAGGGGTCGCTCGTCGGGGTGCAGGAGGATCGGCGCGGCCACGGCCTCGCGCAGCGCCGGGGCGACGCGGCAGTGGTCGTCGTGGGCGTGGGTGAGCACGATGGCCTTGACCTTGCGCTCCCCCACCACCGCGAG
This sequence comes from Nocardioides secundeburneus, assembly GCF_039939255.1. NCBI lineage: Bacteria > Bacillati > Actinomycetota > Actinomycetes > Propionibacteriales > Nocardioidaceae > Nocardioides > Nocardioides secundeburneus. Next base: position 238,586 of record NZ_JBDUUE010000007.1, on the reverse strand, counting down.
GATGTCGTCGACCGAGTGGGGTGCGTCGACGACGACGCACTCGGTGTCGTCGCCGATCACCCAGATGTTGTTGTCGACGTCGAACGTCTCGCCGTCGAGCGTGAACGTGCCCGACGAGACGGCGTGGTCGACCCTGACCGCCGAGGAGGCGCTCACAGGACCACGACCGAGCGCAGCACGTTGCCGCCGTGCATCTTCTCGAACGCGGCCTCGATGTCGCCGATGCCGATCTCCTCGGTGACGAAGGCGTCGAGGTCGAGCCGGCCCTGGCGGTAGAGGTCGACGAGCATCGGGAAGTCGCGCGAGGGCAGGCAGTCGCCGTACCAGCTCGACTTGAGCGCCCCGCCGCGACCGAAGACGTCGATGAGCGGGATCTCGGGCACGGTCATGTCCGGCGTCGGGACGCCGACCAGGACGACGGTGCCGGCGAGGTCGCGGGCGTAGAACGCCTGCTTCCACGTCTCGGGCCTCCCGACCGCCTCGACGACGACGTCGGCGCCCTCGGCGCCCGGGTAGGTCTGGGCGCAGATCGACTTGATGGCCTCGACCGGGTCGGTCTCGCTGGAGTCGACGAGGTGGGTGGCGCCGAGCTTGCGGGCCGCCTCGAGCTTCTGCTTGTCGATGTCGACGGCGATGATCGGGCTCGCGCCGGCGAGCGCGGCGCCGGCCACCGCGGCGACGCCCACGCCGCCGCAGCCGATGACGGCGATGCTGCGGCCGCGTCCGACCTGGCCGGTGTTGATGGCCGCGCCGATGCCGGCCATGACCCCGCAGCCGAGCAGGCCCACGGCCGCCGGGCGGGCGTCGGGGTCGACCTTCGTGCACTGCCCGGCCGCGACCAGCGTCTTCTCGGCGAACGCGCCGATGCCCAGCGCGGGCGACAGCTCGGTGCCGTCCTCCAGCGTCATCTTCTGCGTGGCGTTGAACGTCGCGAAGCAGTACTGCGGCTCGCCGCGGTTGCACGCGCGGCAGTCGCCGCACACCGCGCGCCAGTTGAGGATCACGAAGTCGCCCGGCTGCACCGACGTCACGTCGGGACCGACCGCCTCGACGACGCCGGCGGCCTCGTGACCGAGCAGGAACGGGAAGTCGTCGTTGATCCCGCCCTCGCGGTAGTGCAGGTCGGTGTGGCACACCCCGCACGCCTGGACCTGGACGACGGCCTCCCCCGGGCCGGGGTCGGGCACGGTGATCGTGACCAGCTCGACGGGCTCTCCCTTGGCCTTGGCGACGACGGCCTGGACCTGCTGCGGCATGCGTGCTCCTGTGCTCGATCTGCCCGGTGATGCCGGACGGCGGTGGGCTCCATGCAACCGCATCGGTGGTGACGCCGGTAGGAGGGGCGGGGTCGAGGGACGGGTCGAGGGACGTCGCGTGCAAGACGTCCGCCAGCCCGCTGCAACCTCTCGGCGAGAACGTGCGTCTTGGTGACGTGAACGAAGGAGGCCCCCGATGCAGCTCCACAGCCGCAACAGAGCCGAGACTGACGACATGAGCACGGGCGACCGGCACGACCGGCAGGCCCGCCGCGACGAGGAGTTCACCTCCTACCTCGCGGCGCGCCAGCCGAGCCTGCTGCGCACGGCGTACCTGCTCACCGGCGACCGGCACACCGCCGAGGACGTCCTGCAGACCTCGCTCGCCAAGCTCTACCTGGCGTGGGACAAGGTCCGCGACCGCGACTCGGTCGACGCCTACGTGCGCCGGATCATGGTGAACGAGAACAACTCGCTGTGGCGCCGGCCGTGGAAGAAGCGCGAGCACGCGACCGACCTGACACCCGAGGGCTTCCACGACACGCCCTACGAGGACACCTACGACGACGGGCAGGGCACGGCCCTGTGGGACGTCGTCCAGTCGCTGCCGCCGAAGGCCCGCGCCGTCGTCGTCCTGCGGTACTACGAGCAGCTGAGCGAGGCCGAGACAGCCGACGTGCTCGGCATCTCGGTCGGCACCGTCAAGTCCCAGTGCAGCCGCGCGGTCGCCGCGCTGCGCACCCGCGTCCCAACGTCCCTCCACCCCGGTGGCGGAGCCGAGGAGGTCCGATGAACGACCAGCACCACGACCAGACCCGTGACGAGCACGGCGACGAGCCCTGGGAGGGAGCGATGAGCAGCGAGTTCGACCGTCGCGTCCGCGACCTCAACGCGGCGCCGCTGTCCCTCGACTCCGTGAGAGGCAAGGCCATGACCATCCAGCGCAACCGACGGCTCGCCGTCGCCGGCGGCATCCTCGCCGCGGCCGCCGTCATCGTGCCCGTGGCGGTCGCCGCGGGCAACGGCCTCGGCGACAGCTCCCCCGACGACGTCCCCGTCGCGACGAGCACCCCGAGCGCCACCGACCCGGCGACGGTCGACCCGGCGCCGGCGGCGTCCGGGCCGTCGTACCTCGAGGGCGCGACGTGGCACCGGCCCGACGGCTCGGTCTACGAGCTGCCCCGGGCGACCTACGACAACGTCGTGCAGCTCGGCGACCGCATCGTCGCGGGCGACCGCGACAACGAGGGCAACCTGAGCATCGACCTCATCGAGGACGGCGCGGTCGTCGAGACGCGCGACGCCGCCGGCGGCACCGCCCTCGTCGCCAACCAGGCCGGCGACCTGGCCGCCTACGTGACCCCCGACGGGCTCCTGCAGACGATCTGGGCCGACGGCGAGCGGACCCTGTCCGACGACGTCCAGGGCTGGTCGATCCGCACCGTCGTCGGCGGGCCCGACTGCGAGGACCCCGAGGCGGGTGGCTCCGGCTGCCGGGTCGTGCTGACCAACGACATGGTCACCAGCGACGCCCGCTCCATCGACTCCCACGGCATCGACGACGTGGCCCTGCCCGGCACCCAGCTGGTCTACGACGTCGACGACGCCGGCCGGCTCGCCGTCATCTCCCGGCTGGAGGACTTCAAGGAGTGCTCGGCCGTCTACGACCCCGAGACCGCCGAGAACACGATCGAGTCGTGCGAGCTGCGCTACACCGAGTTCTCGCCGTCGGGCCGCTACCTGCTTGCCGAGCCGGCGCAGACCGACGGCTTCGGGCCGGCCTGGATCGCGGTCGTCGACACGGCCACCGGCGACGAGGTCGCCCGGTTCGACCCGCCGGGCGACGGCGGCCCGACCAGGTACTCCTGGATCGACGACGACACGTTCGCCGCCCAGTTCTTCGACTTCGGCGCCCAGGAGTGGTCGATCCAGACCCTGACGATCGGCGACGACCAGCCGACCGTCGTCGCCGGCCCGGTGAAGGGCTCGGACTTCGAGTCGCCGTTCGGCCTCGTCGGCCGCTAGGACGCCGGCCGGGGACCGGGGTGGGTCAGGTCGGCCACTCGACCGTGGCCAGCACCGAGGCCATGACCTGCTCCTGGTACTCGCGGGTGGTGGCCTTGTCCCAGGCGAAGGTGATCGACACGACGTTGGCGCCGACCTGGGCGGCGAGCTTGTCGGCCCAGTACAGGTCGCCGAACTCGCTGAAGTTGGCCGCGGCCATGCGCACCCCGTCGACGACGACGGGCGCACGCCTCGTCATCGGGTCGGAGGACGACTGCCGGAGGTAGTCCTGCAGCTCGCGCATGGTGAATCGCGGGGTCGGCTGGGTCGGGAACGCGAACAGGGTGATCGTCGTCCCGCCGCCCTTGCCGCCGGTGGCCGCGACCGAGAACGGACCGTCCATGTCGGGCTCGAAGCCGACGGGGACGCGGAGCCGGTAGTCCTCGTAGACGAGCTCGAGGCCCTCGGCCGGCGCCGGGCCGGTCGTCTCGGACGTCGGTTCTGACGTCGGTTCTGACGTGGGCTCGGAGGTGGGATTCGACGTCGGCTCGGACGTCGGCTCGGACGCCGACGACGCGGGACCGCTCCCGGCCTCGGGGTCGGAGGTGCCCGAGCACGCGGCCAGGACGGCAGTGGCGACGACCAGCGCGATGACGGAGGCGCTGCGGGTGCGTCGACTCATGGCGATCCTGTTCCGAGAGGTCTGGAGGCTCCCAGCCTAGGGTGGCGGGCGACGGACGGGGCCGGGGGTTTGGGTCCGGCTCGTCCGGGTAGGCGGTCCTTGCACCGGGCAACACCGACGAGGAGCACAGACGAGATGCCAACCCCTCCGCTCAACCTGATCCCCTTCGCCGACGGCATCCAGGACTTCCTGGAGAACCTGAACATCGACGAGGAGATCATCCGCAAGACCGTCGCGCACCTGCTCGGCTCCGCCGACGCACTCGACGAGATGGACTTCGGGGAGATCCGCGAGTCCGCCTTCGGCGGCTCGTGGACGGCCGAGTCGATGGGCCACCACACGGCGCTGGCCCACGACTACTTCGTCCGCTCGCTCTCCTCGATGGTCACCACCCTGACCGGCACCAGCGACTGGGTGCGCAACTACCACCGCGACATGGTGATCGAGGACGAGGAGATCGAGCTCACCAGCCAGCACCTGCTCGAGGAGTACGACCTCGAGCCCACGCCGCCGGGTGGCACTCCCGGTCGCGACAACGGAGAGGAGCCGTCATGACCGGCGCACCGGGCCCCCAGGAGACGCGGTTCCGTGCCGCGATGGTCGGCGCCGACCCGGAGGCCGTCGAGAAGTCGGCCGAGACCTGGCGCAACACCAAGAAGCTCCTCGACGAGCTCGCCGGCGCCCTGGCCGTCGCCTCGACCCGCGACATGCAGCTGACCGGTCGCGTGGGGGTGACGTTCAAGAAGAACCTCGCCAAGGCCGTCGCCGACATGCGCGACGACGCGCAGCGGCTGAAGGAGGGTGCCGACGCGCTCGACGAGGTCCACCCGATCCTGAGGGAGGCCGTCAAGAAGCTGCACTCCCTTGACGGTACGGAGATCCCCGAGCGCCCCGACCCGACACCGCGTCCGACGAAGACCGACGAGAACGGTGACGTCAAGCCCGAGGGCAAGCAGCCGACGATGGCCGACTACCAGCTCGAGATCGACCGTCGCGAGAGGATCTCGCGCGAGCGGGCCGACGACCTCGAGGAGGTCTTCCGGCGCACGATCCCGGTGATGAAGAAGATCCACGGCATCCCCGACCCCCAGCGGCCGAACGGTCCCGGCGGTCCGGGTGGCCCGGGTGGGCCGGGTGGGCCGGGTGCCCCCGGCGGCCCCGGCCGGCCGCCGACGCCCGTCAACATGCCGCCGCCGGTCCCGCCGGGCACCCCCACCCCGCCGACCCCGCCGACGCCGACTCCCCCGGGCCTCCCGCCGGGCACGCCGCCGGGCCTCCCGCCCGGTCTGCCTCCCGGGGCGCCACCGGGCACGCCCCCGTGGGACTACCCCGAGACCCCGGTCCCGGTCCGGCCGGAGGGCCCGTCCGCCCCGACCAGCCCCCAGGGCCCCGGCGGCTACGTGCCCGGCCCCGGCGGCAGCGGTCCCGGTCCGGTCGGCGCGCCACCGTCCCCGAACGGCGTGAACCCCGGCCCCCTCGCCGCCGGTGGCCTGCTCGGCGGCTCGGGTGCGCCCGGTGCACCGGGCGGTCGCAGCATCGTCCCCGGTGGCAGCGCACCGGCCCCGCGACCGATCGGGTCCGGCGGGCGCGCCGCCGGTCCCTCGGGCGCTCTCGGGCGCGGCGGCGCCGTCGGCACGGGCTCCCCGGTCACCCGCGGCGCCGGTGGCGGCGTCGGCCGTGGTGGCGTGGGTGCGGCCGGCGCAGGTCGTGGTGGCGCCGGTGGTCGCGGTGGCGCCGGCGGCCGGGGCGGCGCCGGTGCGCGCGGTGCGGCCGGCGGACGCGGTGGCGTCGGTGCCGGTGGCGTCGGCGCCGGCGGGCGTGGCCGCGGACGCGACGAGCGCCGCGACGGTCGCGAGCGCGACCTGTTCGACGACGGCAGCGACTGGACCGACGACGAGGGCGCCCCCGAGGTGCTCGACTGAGTTCGTCCGACCTCAGGTGAGCCCGAGGCTCATGACCACGGCCGTCTCGCCGTCGCGGTAGTAGCGGCGGCGGCGGGCGATCTCGACGAAGCCGCGCTCGGCGTACAACGCCAGCGCGGCTTCGTTGTGCTCGCGCACCTCGAGCAGCACGCGCTCGGCCCCGCCGGCCCGCGCCGCGGCGACCACCACGTCGACCAGCGCCCGGGCCAGGCCCGTGCGGCGCCGTGCCGGGGTCACGGCGATGCGCTGCAGCTCGGCCACCTCGCCCGCCAGGCTGACGACCGCGTAGCCGGCCGGACCGCCGGCGGCGTCGTCCGGCTCGGCGACGAACCAGGTCACCGTGGGCACCTCGCCGCTCACACCGGCGGCGACCAGCGTCGACGACCACGCGTCGACGCCGAGGTTCTCCTCCTCGAGCCGGGCGAGCGCGTCGGCGTCGTCGGGGCCGGCCTCGCGGATCACGACACCGGCTTGCGCGGGCCCGGCACCTCGGCGTCGGGACGACGCAGGTAGAGCGGCTCGGGGTCGAGCAGCTCGACCCGCTCCTCGACGACGGCACGGCCCAGCCAGCCGGCGCTCGGACGGACCGGCCCGACACGCTGCGGGAACGCCTCGGGGTAGAGCACCGCTCCCTCCCCCACCACCGGGACGTCGGTAGCGACGTCGGCCGGCTTGTCGACCGCGGGGCCCTCCAGTCGCTGCCCGTCGGCGTCGTAGGTGGCCAGGTAGACCTCCTTGCGACGGGCGTCGGTGGCGACGACGAACGGCGTCGAGACGGCGCCGGTCTCGACGGCCTCGAGCGCCAGCGCGTCGAGGCTGCACACCCCGTAGACCGGGACGTCGAGCACGAAGCCGAACGTGCGCGCCGTGACCAGCCCGACCCGCAGGCCGGTGAACGGCCCCGGCCCGGCCCCGACGGCCACGGCCGTGAGGTCGCGGCGCGTCGCGCCGGCGTCGGAGAGCACCGCCTCGACCAGCGGCGCGAGCTGCTCGCCGTGGCGCATCGTCTCCTCCGAGACCCGCTCGGCGACCACCGCGCCGTCGTCGTCGAGGAGGGCGACGGTGACCTGGGGCGAGGCGGTGTCGAAGGCGAGCAGCACCCGCCGAGGATAGTCGTGGACGTTCTGCACACCGACGACGCCGGTGCGGAACGTCCACGACTGTCGGTCAGGCCCTGGCCCAGCGGGGGCCGAGGCGGAGGATCTCGACCAGGCGCGGGTCGACCTCGTCGTCGGGGCCGGACGGCGGGGTGGCCGAGCGGGTGATGCGGACCTGGAGGCGCGACTCGGCGAGGTCCTCGGCGACCCCCTCGCCCCACTCGACGACGGTGACGGCGGCGTCGAGGGTGGTGTCGAGGTCGAGGTCGTCGAGCTCGGCGGCGCCGCCGAGGCGGTAGGCGTCGACGTGCACGAGCTCGGGACCGCCATGGGTCGAGGCGTGCTCGCGGGCGATGACGAAGGTCGGCGACGTCACCGAGCCCTCGACGCCGAGGGCCTGCCCGAGGCCCTGGGTGAACGTGGTCTTGCCGGCGCCGAGGTCGCCGGTGAGGACGACGAGGTCGCCGGCGCGCAGCTCCTGGGCGATGCGCGCGCCGAGGGCCCGCATGTCCTCGGCCGTCGGCACCTCGTGGACGGCGGGCACCGGCCGCACGAGCTCGACGTAGGGCGAGCGGCGATCGGTCTGCACGAAGCCACGCCGGGCCCAGAACGCGATCGTGCGCGGCAGCTCCTCGCGGGCGACGACACGCAGCCAGGCATAGCGGCCCATCGCGAGCGCCGCCTCGGTCGCGGCCTGGATCATCGCGCCCGCGACGCCGTGGCCCTGCGCCGCCGGCAGCACGCCGAAGCGGCGCAGGTAGACGGCGTCGCCGACGGCGTCGAGCAACAGCGCGCCGACCGGCTCGCCGTCGACACGCGCGACGAGGCCGCCACCCAGGGCGAGCCGGGTGGCGATGGAGGCCACGGTCTCGCTCATCGCGTCGGCCGGCGGGTCGAGTGGCGGACGGCTGCCGAAGGCCTCCTGCACGATCGCCAGGACGACGGCCGCGGACTCGGGTCCGACGCGGCGGACCGACAGCGAGGCGCTCACCGGGTGGCGGCGCGGGTGGTGGCCGCGGTGATCAGCTGGTCGAGCTCGGCGTTGACCTGGTCGTGCCGCTCGAAGGGGACCATGTGGCCGGCGCCGTCGCACTCGAGCAGGCGCGAGCCGGGGATGCGCACGTGCAGCTTGCGGGAGTGGCCGATCGAGGTCAGCTTGTCGGCGGTGCCGCAGATGATCGAGACCGGCACCTCGTCGAGCCCCTCGACGAAGTCGAACTTGTCGAGGCTGTCGAAGCTCGGGAAGAAGTCGGCGACGACCTCGAACGGCGTGGCGGAGAGCATGTCGTCGACGAACGAGACGTAGGAGTGCGGCACGTCGCCGCCGAAGGCGAAGCGGCTGGTGGCGGCGTTGGCGATGTAGCGACCGACCCGGCGCACCTGGTCGACGGCGGCGTGGCCGTGGGCGAGCGTCCGGACGGCGCGCAGCGTGGCCCGGTTGGTCAGGCGCGCGGGCAGCAGCGGGATCAGGATGCGGCTCGGGTCGAGGCCACCGGCCGTGGTGGAGATGAGGCCGACGCCGATGACCTTGGTGCCGATGAGCTCGGGGTAGGCCTCGGCGAGCGCGACGATCGTCATGCCGCCCATCGAGTGCCCGACGAGGACGACGGGCCCGTCGGGCACGACCTGGTCGATGATCGCGCGCAGATCGTGGCCGAGCTGCTCGATGGTGGCGTGCTCGCGGTCGGAGCGTCCGGAGCGGCCGTGGGAGCGCTGGTCGTAGTAGACGGTGCGCACGAGCCCGCGGTAGGCGGCACGCTGGAAGTGCCAGGTGTCGAGGTTGAGGCAGTAGCCGTGGATGAACACGACCGTGACCGGCGGCGTGACGCCGTGGCGGCGGCCCGAACGCTCCTCGACGTCGTCGACCTCGACGTGCAGGGGCAGGCCGTCGTCGGCGACGACGGTGCGTCCCGGCGTGCGCAGGCTGCCCAGCGGCACCGACTCGCCGGCGTCGACGGAGACCGAGCGCTGCTGGCGCAGGAGGTTGACGGCGGTGCCGGCCGCGGCGAGGCCGACGGCGCCGCCGAGGGCGCCGAGCAGGCGGCGTCGGCGGCTCACGGGCGGACTCCTGTGTAGCGGCGGGACATCCGTCCTCCGATCCGGGTGACGATCTCGTAGTTGATGGTGCCGCACGCCTGCGCCCAGTCCTGGGCGGTGGCGCGCCCGTCGCCGGGCGGGCCGAAGAGCACCACCTCCGTGCCCTCGGGCGGCGTGTCGCCGCCGAGGTCGACGAGCACCTGGTCCATGCAGACCCGCCCGCGCACCGGACGGCGCACACCGCCCACGGCGACCTCGAGCCGGTTGCTGCCGGCGACCGGCACGCCCTCGGCGTAGCCGGCCGGCACGAGCCCGACGGTGGTGCGTGCCGGCGCCGTCCAGGTGTGGCCGTAGGAGACGGCGTCGCCGGCCTCGAGCTGCTTGACCAGGGCGAGCTCGGCGCGCACGGTCATGGCCGGGCGCAGGTCGGTGCCGTGGTCGACGGCGGGGGCGGGGTCGAGGCCGTAGGTGGCGAGCCCGACGCGCACGGCGTCGTAGCGGGCCTGAGGTCGCAGGATGGCGGCGGCGGAGTTGGCGAGGTGACGCAGCTCGGGGCGCAGCCCGACGTCGTGGCCCATCGCGACGGCGTCGTCGAACGCGGCCTGCTGGGCGTCGTTGGCGGGGTGGTCGGGCTCGTCGGCGCAGGCGAGGTGCGACCAGATGCCGGTGATCCGCCACGTGCCGGCGACCTCACCGGCGCGGGCACGCTCGAGGAACGGGCGCCAGTCGGCGCGCGAGGCACCGCCGCGATGGAGTCCGGTGTCGACCTTGAGCTGCACGCGCGCCGGCGCACCCACGTACGCGGCGGCCGCGGCGATCTCGTCGAGCTCGGCGACGGTGTAGGCCGTGAGGTCGACGTCGGCGCGGATCGCGTCGTCATACTGCTCGTCGGGCACGGTGAGCCAGGTGAGCAGGCGGCCCTCGTCGCCGTCGGCGCGCAGCGACCGCACCTCGTCGAGCGTGGCGACGGCCAGCCACTCGGCGCCGGCCTCGCGCGCGGCCCGGGCCACGGGCAGCAGGCCGTGGCCGTAGGCATCGGCCTTGACCACGGTGATCATCGGCACCCCGACCAGCTCGCGCAACAGGCGGACGTTGTGGCGGATCGCGTCGAGGTCGACGACGATCTCCGCCCGGGTCAGTCCGCTCACGAAGCCGATTGTCGCAGCACGTCGCCGAGCACCGTCGGCAGCGCCTCGGCCACGTCGCCGGCGGTGATCGGTCCGCGCCGGGCGGCGTGGGTCGCGGCGGCCCCGTGCAACCAGGCGCCGACCGCGGCGGCGTCGAAGGGGTCGAGACCGGCGGCGGCCAGGGCGCCGACGACCCCGCCGAGCACGTCGCCGGCGCCCGCCGTGGCCAGCCACGACGTGCCGGTCGTGTTGGCGCGCACCCGGCCGTCGGGGTGGACGACGAGCGAGCGGCGTCCCTTGAGCAGCACGGTGCAGCCGAAGGCGTCGGCGGCCCGTCGGGCGTGCGCGAGCGGGCGAGCCTCGACGTCGGCACGGTCGGCGTCGAGCATCGCGGCGAGCTCGCCGGCGTGCGGGGTGAGGATCGCGTCGTCGCGGTCGCGCGGGGCGTGGGCGAGCGCGTCGGCGTCGACGACGGTCGGGACGCCGTCGTCGAGGGCCGCGGCCAGGGTGCCGGCGGCGCCGTCGCCGCTGCCGGAGCCGACGACCCAGGCCTGCACCCGGCCGTCGCCGACGACCTCCGGGTGGTTGCGGTGCACGAGGGCGAGCACGGCGTCGTCGCCGACGTAGCGCACCATGCCCGCGAGCCCGCAGCTCGCGCCGGCGACCGAGAGCAGCCCGGCTCCCGGGTAGCGCTCGGAGCCGGCCCGGACGCCGACGACGCCGCGGCTGTACTTCTGGGCGTCGGGGGCCGGGCGCGGCAGCAGTGCGGCGACGTCGTCGGCCCGGAGCGCCTCGACCGCCGGAGCGGACAGGTGCGGCCCGAGCCCGATGTCGACGAGGTGGACGACGCCGGCCGCGCGCGCGGCGGGGTCCACGAGGTGGGCGACCTGGTGGGTGCCGAAGGTGACGGTCACGTCGGCGCGCACGTGGTGGCCGTCGTCGGGGAGCTCGCCGGTGTCGACGTCGACCCCGCTCGGGGTGTCGACCGCGACGAGCGGGACGCCCCGCAGCGCCTCGAGGGCGGCGACGGCGTCGGGGCGCAGGCCGGCCCGCCCGCCGATGCCGACGATGCCGTCGACGACGAGGTCGGGCCGGGTGGCCGGTGGTGTGGTGGTGGTGCGACCACCGGCGCGGCGAAGAGCGGCGAGGCCGTCGTCGTGCACGCGGTCGGCCAGCAACCAGGCGGTGACCGCGAGGCCGCGGCGCGCGAGCACGGCGCCGGCGAAGAGGGCGTCGCCGCCGTTGTCGCCGCTGCCGACGAGCAGCACGACGCGCCGTCCGTAGGTGCCGGGGGTCAGCAGGTCGAGCACCGCGTGGGCCAGTCCGGTCGCGGCGCGCTGCATCAGCACGCCGTCGGGCAGCGTGGCCATGAGGGCGGTCTCGGCCGCGCGGACCTGCTCGACGGTGTGGGCCTGGCGCATGTCTCCGACGGTAGCGAGAGGAGTCCCGACAGGCTCGACCGCTCCCGCGGTCGAGCCTGTCGGGACCCGATGACTCAGCGCTTGACGACGACCGTCCGCGTCGCCCGGCTCGCACCGTAGGCCGCGGTCGGCACGTAGGTGACGACGAGCCGGTAGCGGCCCGCCTTGCGGGCCGGCAGCGTCAGCGAGACCGTGCCGCCGGCGAGCCGGAACGCCGAGGCGCCGACGCTCTGGCCGGCGTAGGTCACCTTCACCGCGCCGGTCGGGACGACGCCGGGGGCCGCGACCCGGACCGTGGTGCGGGGCCGCTTGCCGGCCTTCGGCCTGGCCGGTCCGACGATGCGGGTCGTCGTCACGGCCGGCAGGACGGGGCGACCGACCGACGTCGACGTCGCCGGAGCGTGGTCGGCGAGGGTGCCGGTCGCCTGCAGCGTCAGCGTGGCGCGCACGTCGGCCGGGATCACCCGGTAGGTCGAGCCGACCCCACCGGGGATCGGCTTGCCGTCGCGCAGCCAACGGTAGGCGGTGGTCACGCCATCGAGGTCCCACGTCGGTGCGACCGCGGAGAGGACCTGCCCCACACGGCTGACACCGGTGGTCGCGGCCGGCGAGGTCGCGACCGGCGCGGCCAGCAGGTCGACGCCGACGGTCGCCGTGCCGACGCCGTCGACCGTGGTGGTCTCGAGGTCGGTGTCGACGAGGTCGAGGACGTCGGCCGAGACGGCGCCACTGCCCTGGGCCTTCGCGGTGAAGGTCAGCGTGGCCAGCGTGGCCGGGCCCGACGTCGACGGGGACGTGCCGAGCTCGGAGCCGACGACGCGCACCGTGCCGTCGCCGGGCTCGACCGACCCGAAGGGCATGGCGTCGGTGCCGGTGGCGCCGACGTAGTCGAGCACGGCGGCGTCGAAGGACAGGTCGAGACCATAGGTGAAGACGTCGTCCGCGGCGTCGGCGGCGACGGTCACGGTGACCTCGTCGCCGATCTCGACGTCGGGGTCGGACACCGTGACGGTGTAGCCCGCGGCGCGCTCCACGACGGCGCCCTTGGGCGCCGGCGCCGGGTCGAGTGCCGGGTAGAGCGCCGGGGTGGTGCGGTGGCGGGTCGCCTGCTCGTAGGCGTAGGCGATGCCGAGCAGCTCGCCCTCGGAGTAGTTGCGACCGACGAGCTCGAGGTTGACGCCGGCGCCCGGGATGGCCTCGGAGGCGTTGGCCTGGCCCATGGGCACGGTGACGGCCGGCATGCCCGTGTTGGGGCTCAGCCGCATGTTGGTGCTGTGGGTGCCGTAGCCGTTGCCCGACGGGTAGATCAGCGCGTCCCAGCCCCGGGTGTCGAGCATGGAGGTCAGCACCGTCTCGCCGTTGGCGATCGCCGCCGTGTGCGTGCCCATCCACGTGGCGTACTGCTGCTCGGTGATCGCGTTGCGCGAGGTGTAGGTGCCCGTGCGGCTCGGCACGAGGCGACCCGACGCGATGATCGTGGCGAGGTCGCGCGTGGCGATGTCGTCGTCGAGGTGGGTGGCGATGTAGCCGTTGAGGTCGTGCTTGAACTCGTTGGTGCTGCCGCTCGCCTCGTTGAGCGTCGTGTTCAGCTCGGTCGTCGTGATCGGCTCGACGGTGGCGCCCTGGGCCGTCAGGTCGGCGACGGCCTGGTTGAACAGACGCAGTGTCGTGGCATTCGTCGGGACCATCGACGTCAGGTATCCGAACTTCTTGCCCTCGAGGGCGCCCGGGTCGAGGAACGAGGTGTACGACTCCGGAACCTGGCCGGCCTGCTCGGCGGTCACCGTGTCGGCGGCGTCGACGCCGACCACGGCGTCCAGCGCGATGGCGGCGTCGGTGACCGAGCGGGCCATCGGGCCACCGGTGTCCTGGCTGAGCGCGAGCGGCACGATGCCGTCGCGGCTCGCGAGGCCGACCGTCGGGCGGATGCCGACGAGCTGGTTGTACGACGACGGCACCCGGATCGAGCCACCGGTGTCGGTGCCGAACCCGATCGCGCCGAGGTTGGCCGAGATCGAGGCGCCGGTACCGCCGGACGAGCCGCCCGCCGTCCGGGCGAGGTTGTAGGGGCTGGCGACGAGCTTGCTGGTGCCCGCCGGCTGGTTGGTCGTGTACTCCGAGGCGAAGCCGAAGGCCCACTCGTCGAGGGTCGCCTTGGCCATGATCACCGCGCCGGAGTCGCGCAGGCCCGCGACCATGAACGCGTCGGTCTCGGTCTGGTTGGTCTCCCAGCTGCCGTGGCCGGCGCTGGTGGGCATGTCGAGCGTGTCGTAGTTGTCCTTGAGGATGATCGGGATGCCGTCGAGCATGCTCCGCGGTCCGCCGTTGGCCGCCCGCAACCGGTCGCTCTCGGCGGCGGCGTCGAGCGCCTTCTGACCACCGGTGGTGATGATCGAGTTGAGCGCGCGGACGTGCGCCTCGTCGACGAGGCCGTCGTAGGCCGCGATGCGGTCGAGGTAGGCCTGGGTCAGCTCGACCGAGGTGAGCACGCCGGCGTTCATCGCCTTCTGCATGTCGACCGCCGAGGCCTCGATCAGCTCGAACTCGCCGTCGTCGTACATGACGCGCTGCGCGAGCGCGGCGACGTCGGTGAGCGTGATGGCGTCGTCACCGTCGAGGTCGGCGGCCGCGACCGCCCCCCAGCCGCTGTCGCTCGCCGTCGTGCCGATGGCCGCCACGAGCACGTCGAGGTCGGCCTCGGTGACCTGGTCGTCGCCGGTGAGGTCGGCCTCGGTGTAGTACGGCGCCAGGAAGCCGCCGGTGCCCTCGGCGCGGGCGGCGCTTCCCGTGGTCTCGGCCCGCGTGGGTGCCGGTGTGGTGACGACCGCCATGGTCGCCAGGGCGACCGATCCTGCGATGGCGGCCGCCAGCTGCTTGCGTGTGCTCACGCACGTCCCTTCGTCGTTCGTCCCTGTGGCCCGAGACGGCGAACGTAGGTACGGGATGTTTCGGGTCGGCGTCGCCCGTGCGCGCTCGCGCGTTACGGCTGGCGGCGCCGGGTCACGATTCGAGCACGACGACGGCCGAGGCGATGCCGGCGTCGTGCGACAGCGACACGTGCACGTGGACGACGCCCAGCTCGTCGGCGCGCGCCCGCACCGTGCCGCGCAGCTCGAGCCGCGGCCGTCCCGACTCCTCGGAGTACACCTCGGCGTCGTGCCAGGCCAGGTTGCCCGGCGCCCCGAGCGCCTTGGCCAGCGCCTCCTTGGCCGCGAACCGCGCCGCCAGCGACGCCGGCGGGCGCACGGCCTCGGCCGGGGTGAACAGGCGCGCGCGGAGTCCCGGCGTCCGCTCCATCGACGCCGCGAACCGCTCCAGGTCGCACACGTCGATGCCGACCCCGATCACCGCCACGGACGAGCCCTACTCGACCGTGACGGACTTGGCCAGGTTGCGGGGCTGGTCGACGTCGTGGCCGAGCGCGGTGGCGAGCTCGCAGGCGAACAGCTGCAGCGGCACGGTCGCGACGAGCGGCTGCAGCAGCACGGGCACCCGCGGCAGGCGGATGAGGACGTCGGCGTAGGGCTCGATCTTGGTGTCGCCCTCCTCGACGAGGCAGATCGTGCGCGCACCGCGGGCACGGACCTCCTGGATGCCGCTGATCATCTTCTCGTGCAGCTGGTCGCGACCGCGGGGCGGGACGACGCACAGCACCGGCAGCCCCTCCTCGACCAGGGCGATCGGGCCGTGCTTCAGCTCGCCGGCCGCGAAGCCCTCGGCGTGCAGGTAGGCGATCTCCTTGAGCTTGAGGGCCCCCTCGAGCGCGACCGGGTAGCCGGCGTGGCGACCGAGGAACAGCACCGAGCGCGACCCGACGTGGGCGCGGGCGAGGTCGTAGACCTGCTGGGCTCCGTCGAGCACGGTCTGGATCTGGTCGGGGATGGCCTCGAGCTGCTCCATCACCTGCTCGATCTCGTCGCCGTACCGGGTGCCCTTGACCTGAGCGACGTAGAGCGCGAGCAGGTAGCAGGCGACGAGCTGGGTGAGGA
Source organism: Nocardioides secundeburneus (assembly GCF_039939255.1). Taxonomy (NCBI): domain Bacteria; kingdom Bacillati; phylum Actinomycetota; class Actinomycetes; order Propionibacteriales; family Nocardioidaceae; genus Nocardioides; species Nocardioides secundeburneus. The sequence continues at coordinate 223,051 of NZ_JBDUUE010000007.1, read as the reverse complement.
AGCCCTTGGTGGAGGCCACGCCGATCTCGGGGCCGGCGTGGGTGTAGATGACGGCGTCGGACTCGCGCGGGATCGTCGAGCCGTTGGTGTTGCAGATGGCCAGCACCTTCGAGCGCTGGGTGCGGGCGTGCCGGATGGCCTGCAGCGTGTCGGCGGTCTCGCCCGACTGGCTGATGGCAACCACGAGCGTGGAGTAGTCGAGGATCGGGTCGCGGTAGCGGAACTCGCTGGACAGCTCGACCTCGACCGGGATGCGGGTCCAGTGCTCGATGGCGTACTTCGCGACCATGCCGGCGTAGAACGACGTGCCGGCCGCGATGATGATCATCTTGTCGATGTCGCGGATCTCGTCGTCGGAGAGCCGCATCTCGTCGAGCTGCAGCAGGCCGTTCTGGGCCCGGCGTCCGAGCAGCGAGTCGGCCACGGCGTGCGGCTGCTCGAAGATCTCCTTGCGCATGAACCAGTCGTGGCCGTCCTTCTCGGCGGCCGAGAGGTCCCAGTCGACGTGGTAGCGCGTGCCCTCGACCGCCACGCCGGCGAAGTCGGTGACGGCGACGCCGTCGCGGGTGATGGTGACGACGGTGTCCTGGCCGAGCTCCATCGCCTCGCGGGTGTGCTCGATGAAGGCCGCGACGTCGGAGCCGAGGAAGTTCTCGCCCTCGCCCAGGCCGACGACGAGCGGGCTGTTGCGGCGGGCGGCGACGACCCGGTCGGCGTCGTGGGCGTCGACGGCGACGAGCGTGAAGGCGCCCTCGAGCCGCTGGCACACGCGCTGCATCGCCGTCGTCAGGTCGACGCCGGAGGCGACCTGCAGCTCGAGCAGGTGCGAGACGACCTCGGTGTCGGTCTCGGAGACCAGCACGTGGTCGTCGGCCTCGAGCCGGGCGCGCAGCTCGGCGAAGTTCTCGATGATCCCGTTGTGCACGAGCGCGACGCGGCGCTCGCGGCCGAGGTGCGGGTGCGCGTTGACGTCGTTGGGTGCACCGTGGGTGGCCCAGCGGGTGTGCCCGATGCCCGTGTGCGACGGCGGCAGCGGGTCGTCGGCGATCGCCTTCTCGAGGTTGGCCAGCTTGCCGGCCTTCTTGGCGTCGACCAGCACCCCGCCCGCCTCGCCGTCGGCGACCAGGGCCACTCCCGCCGAGTCGTAGCCGCGGTACTCCAGGCGCCGCAGCCCCTCGACGACGACGTCCTGGGCCTGCTTCGGCCCCACGTACCCGACGATCCCGCACATGGGCGCTCACTCTACGGCGCGCGCGGCCGCACGGCGGTGCGGGCTCAGCGGGAGCGCACGACCCGGGTGCGGGCGACCATGTCGCCCACGCGCCGGTTGTCCTTGCTGGCCAGTGCCACGACGAACCCGACGAGGTAGAAGGCGAAGCCGTCGACGATCCGCAGCGCCGTCCGGACGGCGATCGCGCCGGTACCCGCCCGGCCGCCGTCGGCGGCGACGACCTTCGTGCCGACGACCTTCTTGCCCAGGGTCTGCCCGCCGATCGACTCGGCGAGTAAGAAGTAGACGAGCACCGCCACGACGAGGAGCAGCGTCGGTCCGGCGCCGAGCTCGAGGCTCACCCGGTCGCTGCCGGCCTCGGCCTCGCCGAGCAGCAGGCCGATGACGATCGCGAGCGGCACGCCGACGACCAGGGTGTCGAGCAGGAGCCCGCCCACCCGGAGCCCGACCGAGGCGTTGTCGGTCTGCGGCGTCGTGGCGGCGGGCGTGGCGGTGGCGTCCATGGCACGGTTGTAGAGCAGCCGGGCCCGGGCGGCATCACCCCCACGTACTCGTCGTCTCTCGCGACGGACCCGTCACCACGTCCGCGGGACGGGCTGCAACAATCGCGGCCATGTCTCATGGCGGCGGCTCATCGCGCCCTGACGAGCTGGCGCGCGAGGCCGGCCGCGAGACCTCGCCCTACATCGAGCTCGACCGGGCCGCCTGGGCGGCGCTCGCGCACGAGGTCGAGAACCCGCTGCGCGCCGACGAGGTGCGGGCGCTGCGCGGTCTCGGCGACCAGCTCTCGATCGAGGAGGTCGAGGAGGTCTACCTCCCGCTCTCGCGCCTGCTCAGCCTCTACGTCGAGTCGGCCGGGCGGCTGCACCGCGAGCAGGAGACCTTCCTGCACCAGCCCACTCCCCCGCGCACGCCGTTCGTCATCGGGCTGGCCGGCTCGGTCGCGGTGGGCAAGTCGACGACGGCGCGCGTGCTCCAGCAGATGCTGGCCCACTGGCCCGAGCACCCCAACGTCGCGCTGGTCACCACCGACGGCTTCCTCTACCCCAACGCCGAGCTCGAGCGCCGCGGCCTCCTGCAGCGCAAGGGGTTCCCGGAGTCCTACGACCGCCGCGCCCTGCTGCGCTTCGTCGTCGACATCAAGTCGGGCAAGGACGAGGTCGAGGCACCGATCTACTCCCACCTCGTCTACGACGTCGTGCGCGACGAGAAGGTCGTGGTCAAGCGGCCCGACATCGTCATCGTCGAGGGCCTCAACGTCCTCCAGCCGGCCCGCACCCGCGACGACGGCCGCACCGGTCTGGCGGTCAGCGACTTCTTCGACTTCTCCGTCTACGTCGATGCCGGCACGAGCCACGTCCGCGACTGGTACGTCGAGCGGTTCCTGCGCCTGCGCGAGACCGCGTTCCGCGACCCCGAGTCCTACTTCGCCAAGTACGCCGCTCTCTCCCGCGACGAGGCGGTCGCCGAGGCGGGCCGCATCTGGGACGCGATCAACGGGCCCAACCTCACCCAGAACGTGCTGCCGACCCGCTCACGCGCGACCCTCGTGCTCCGCAAGGACCGCGACCACTCGGTGCGCTACGTGCGCCTGCGCAAGCTCTGAGCACCAGCGGTCGGCAAACGTAGGGGTCCGACCCTGACGCGATCGAGGCGCCGGCGGCGGAGGCTGTGGCGGTGACTGTGCCCGCGACCCCGCGCCTGCGTGTCCTGCTCGCCCTGACCCTCGTCGTGCCCGCACTGGCCGCGGTCGCGACGCCGGCTCCGGCGCGAGCCGCGACGACCTACACCTGGACCGGCGCGTCGAGCACGTCGTGGCATGAGGCTGCGAACTGGTCGCCGGCGGGCGTCCCCGGCACCGACGACAGCGTGGTGGTGGTCGGACCGGTGGCGCGCAACATCACCGACGTCCCGACCCTCACGCTGACCTCGCTCACCGTCGGCTCCCCCACCACCAGCGGGTTGGTGGTGGGCGGTCCGGGCACCCTCACCGTCGACGAGCTCGACTGGACGGGCGGCACGATCGACGTCGACCTCGTCGTCGCCGCGCCGAGTGGTACCGACGCGTCGGTCATCTCGCCGAGCGGGTCGCCCCTGCGCTTCGGCGGCGGCACGCGCACGCTGACGGTGAGCAGCGCCGTCGACGTGCTGCCCGGCGCCGCCGCGGGCACCGGGCCGTGGGTCCAGCTCATGTTCGACAGCAACGTGCGGGTCACCCCCAGCGGCACGCTCGGCCTCGACGGCGGCGCCTACCTGCTCGCCAACCGTTGCTGCACCGACCCGACGTCGACCATCACGGTCGACGGACGGCTCGACGTCACCGGCACCACCGGCCAGACCACGCGGCTCGAGCAGCTCGGCCTCGACCACGCCGGCGGGGTCGACGTCGACCCGGGCGTCACCCTCCGGCTGGTCGGCGGGCCCGTGCGGGTGGGCAGCAACGCCGTCAACCAGACCTCCGGCGGCGTCGTCCTGCAAGGCGGTGGGGTGCTCGAGGTCGCCGAGACCGACGGCGGCAACTTCCGGCCCGACGCCCCACTCGCGCCCGACGGCACGATGAAGTTCCTCAGTCCCGGCGGCGTGCTGGTGCTCTCGCAGGGAACCACGTTGCGGCTCGGACCGTCCGCCACCACCTCCGGGACCGGCCGCCTGGCCGGCGAGGGCCGGTTGCAGCTCGCGGGAGCCGCGCTCCGCGGCAGACTGACCCTCGACCCCGGGGTGACCGCGTCCACCGTCGCCGGGACGACGTCGCGCCTGGCCGCGTGGGACCCCGCCGTCGCCGGGCAGCACGGCGCGCTGTACCTGCGCGGCGGGCCGCTGACGGTGGTGCCGACGTCCACGCTGCGGGTCGACAGCCGCACTCGGCTCACGGTGCTCGACGGCGGGCAGCTGACCGTGCAGGGCGGCGCCTCGCTGAGCGCAGGCGGCTGCTGCACCAGTCCCGGTCAGGTGGTCCTCGACCCCGGCGGGCGGCTGCGCGTCGGCGGTGGCTCCAGCGCCCCGGCCGAGGTCAAGTGGTTCGCCCTCAGCGGGTCGGGCGAGGTGCTGCACGCCGGACCCACCACCTGGGACCTGCCGGTCAGCACGCTCACCGCCGACGCCCGCATCACCGGCACCGGCACGATCACCGGCGACTACGCCGTCGGCGCGGCGTCGGTGATGCCGGTCGGCGTGCTCACGGTCAAGGGCGACTACCGCGGCAGCGGCGCCTACCGTCCGACCCTGCCGGCCTCCGGCAGTGGCACCGTCGCCCCCAGCCGCCTCGTCGTCACCGGCGAGGCGCGGCTCGGCGGCCGACTCCTGGCCCGGGGGGCGACGCGCTTCGCACCGGGCCACCGCGTCGTCGTGCTCCAGGCCGGCCGCATCTCCGGCGGGTTCGCGTGCTCGGTCGTCCCCGGCGTCGTCCTGTCGTCGACGACGACCACCGTGGGGCTGCGCGGCATCGCGGTGGGCACTCCGGCGTGCACCTACCCGGCGCCGGCCCGGCTGCTCTCCGCGACCTTCAAGGGACGCAAGGCTGCCTCGCTCCGGCTCTCCCCCGCGGCCCGGCAGGTGATCGTCGAGGTGACGGTCTCGAAGGCCTCCGGCAGCACGCGCCTCGGCGTCTCGGCGGGCAGGGGCACCCGGACCGTCCAGGTGCGCAGAGGAAAGACGGTCAGCAGGACGCTGCTGCTGCCGGTCGGGCCGGCCCGCAGGCTCGAACTCCGGCTGGGCAAGCGGGCCCGGGTCGTCGTGACCCGGGTCGCCTGGACGGCGTAGGTCCGGTCAGCTCGCGTCGAGCACGTCGATGACGAAGAACAGGGTCGCGCCGCCGGGGATCGTGGGCGGCGAGCCCGCGTCGCCGTAGCCGAGGTCGGACGGGATCGACATGATGATCCGGCTGCCCACCTTCACCCCGGGGATGCCCTGGTCCCACCCGGGGATCAGCTGGCCGACGCCGATGGGGAACTCCACCGGCGTCCCTCGGCTGTAGCTCTCGTCGAAGGGCTGCTCGCCCTGGTAGACCGAGCCGAAGTAGTTGACGCTCAGCGTCTGCCCGACCTCGACCTCGGGGCCGTCGCCCTCGGTCACCGTGGCCACCTCGAGCTCGGTGCCGGGCTCGGGGGTGTCGGTGAAGTCGAGGCCCGTGACGCTGTCGGCGTCGTCGGTCTCGATGATCGGCGCCCACGGCGCGACCGGCGTCGGTCCGTCGGCGCTGCTGTCCGAGGTCTCGGCCGGGGTGTCGGACGACGGGTCGGTGGCCTCGGTGTCCTCGTCGTCGCCGCACGCGGCGAGGACGACGGTCAGGCTGGCGGCCGCGGCGACCAGGCCGACGCGACGGGTGAGCTGGATCAGGGACATGCGGGTTCCTCTCGAGGTGGCCGAGGTGGCCGAGACGGCACGGGGACGGTTCAGAGCGCGAGCCGGGTGCGGACGACGCCGGCCAGCCGGTCGGCGACGTCGTGGGCGAGCTGCGACGTGGGGGCCTCGACCATGACCCGGACCAGGGCCTCGGTGCCCGAGGGGCGCAGCAGCACCCGGCCGGTCGTGCCGAGCAGCGCCTTCTCGGCCTCGACGGCCTCGAGCAGGCCCGGGTCGTCGCAGCGGTCCTTGTCGACGTCGGGCACGTTGACGAGCACCTGCGGCAGACGGGTCATCACCGAGGCGAGGTCGCGCAGCGACCGGCCGGTGGTGACCATGCGCTGCAGCACGTGGAGGGCGGTCAGCAGGCCGTCGCCGGTGGTGGCGTGGTCGCGCATGATCACGTGGCCGGACTGCTCGCCGCCGAGGTTGTAGCCCCCGGCGCGCATGTCCTCGAGCACGTAGCGGTCGCCCACGGCGGTCTGGCGCACGGTGATGCCGGCGGCGGTGAGGGCCTGCACGAAGCCGAGGTTGCTCATCACCGTCGCGACGACGGTGTCGTCGACGAGCCGGCCGGCGTCGCGCATCGCGAGGGCGAGGACGGCCAGGATCTGATCGCCGTCGACGACCGCGCCGGTGGCGTCGACGGCGAGGCAGCGGTCGGCGTCGCCGTCGACGGCGAAGCCGGCGTGGGCGCCGTGGTCGACGACGGCGCGCTGGAGCCGCTCGAGGTGCGTGGAGCCGTAGCCGTCGTTGATGTTGAGGCCGTCGGGCTCGGCCCCGATGGTCACGACCTCGACGCCGGCGTCGAGGAACGCCCGCGGGCCGACCTCGCTGGCCGCGCCGTGCGCGCAGTCGAGGACGACGCGCAACGGGCCGGAGGTGCGGTCGGGGAGACGCTCGTCGAGCGGTCCGTCGAGGGTGCGCACGAGGTGGGCGGCGTACTCCTCGACCGTCGGCTGGTAGGGGCGCACCCGGCCGACGTCGGCGCCGGTCGGTCGCTGCCAGTCCTCGCCGACGTGCTCCTCGATCTCGCGCTCGAGGGCGTCGTCGAGCTTGACGCCGCCGCGGGCGAGGAACTTGATCCCGTTGTCGGGCATGGCGTTGTGGCTCGCACTGATGACGACGCCGATGTCGGCGTCGAGGGCGTCGGTGAAGTAGGCGACGCCCGGCGTGGGCAGCACCCGCAGGCGGTAGACGTCGACGCCGGAGGCCGCGAGGCCGGCGACGACGGCGTGCTCGAGGAACTGCCCGGAGATGCGGGTGTCGCGACCCACGACGGCGAGCGGTCGCTGGCGGGAGTACTCGCCGTGGTCGACCAGCACGCGCGCGGCCGCGACGCCGAGGTCGAGCGCGAGCTCGGCCGTGAGCGTGCCGTTGGCGAGGCCGCGGACGCCGTCGGTGCCGAAGATGCGGGGCATCAAACCTCCCGGTGGTGAAGCGGACGTGCCCGGATACGCCGATGGTCGGCGGCCCGGTGCGGGCCGCCGACCATCGGACGGTGCAGCTGGATCAGCGCTTGCTGAACTGCGGCGCCTTGCGGGCCTTCTTGAGACCGGCCTTCTTGCGCTCGATGACGCGGGCGTCGCGCGTGAGCAGCCCGGCCTTCTTCAGCGTCGGGCGGTTGGTCTCGACGTCGATCTCGTTGAGGCAGCGGGCCACGCCGAGGCGCAACGCGCCGGCCTGGCCGGTGATGCCGCCACCGTGGATGCGGGCGATGACGTCGAAGCGGCCCTCGAGCTGCAGCGCGGCGAAGGGCTCGTTGACGACCTGCTGGTGCAGCTTGTTCGGGAAGTAGCTGTCGAGGGCGCGGCCGTTGACGCGCCACACGCCGGTGCCGGGCACGATGCGGACGCGGGCCACGGCCTCCTTGCGGCGACCGGTGGCCGCGGCGGGGGCGATGGTGGCCGGGCGGGCCGGGGTGTCGGCGGACGGGGCCGACTCGGACGTGTAGGCCACGCCCTGCTCGTCGGTGTCGAAGGTCTCCTCGACCTCGTCGACAGAAGGAGTGTTCTCAGACATGGGTGCTTACCTGCTCAGTCTCGGTGGAAGATCGTGATTACTGGGAGATCTGCTTGATCTCGTGGGGCACGGCCTTCTGAGCGGCGTGCGGGTGCTCGGCGCCGGCGTAGACCTTGAGCTTGGTCAGCTGCTGACGGCTGAGCTTGTTCTTGGGCAGCATGCCCCACACGGCCTTCTCGATGACCTTGCGGGCGTCCTTGGCGAGCACGTCGCCGATCGCGGTCTCGGTGAGACCACCGGGGTAGCCGGAGTGGCGGTAGACCTTCTTGGTCTGGGCCTTGTTGCCGGCCAGCGCGACCTTCTCGGCGTTGATGACGATGACGAAGTCGCCGCCGTCGACGTTCGGGGCGAAGGTCGCCTTGTGCTTGCCGCGCAGGAGCGTCGCGCACGCGACGGCGAGGCGGCCGAGGACGATGTCCTCGGCGTCGATGATGTGCCACGTGCGCGTGATGTCGCCGGGCTTGGGGGCGTAGGTACCCATGACCGCACTTTCTCTCGTTCGTAGGATCCGCACCGGATGCGCTCCGGGCGGTGGTGGAGCACCGCGTCTCTTGACGAACTCGGCCCGGCTCTCCGCCTGCCGGCTCTCGCCGGGGGACGGGGTCCGGGACTGCCCGGCCCGGGTCAGGGGCAGAGCGGCAGGGACGCGACCCCCAAGATTAGGCGTCGGCTCGCGCGGGGGCCAAATTCACAGCGCCCCGGCCGGGGCTCGGGTCGTCGGCGTCGTCTCGTCGTGCCACCCGTCGTCCCACCAGCGGGCACCCGGATACCACCGATCAAGAGGGCAGACTAAGTTGTTTGGCGTGACCGACTCTCTCACCGTCCGCGACAACCGCACCGGCACGGAGTACGACGTCCCGATCAACGACGGCACCATCAAGGCCGCCGACCTCGGGAAGATCCGCACCGACGAGGAGTCCCCCGGGCTCGCCGTCTACGACCCGGGTTTCGTCAACACCGCTTCCTGCCGCTCCTCCGTCACCTACATCGATGGCGACAAGGGCATCCTCGAGTACCGGGGCTACCCGATCGAGCAGCTCGCCGAGAGCTCGAACTTCCTCGAGGTGGCCTACCTGCTCATCCACGGCGCGCTGCCGACCAAGGCCGAGTACGACGCCTGGGTGCACGAGATCACCTTCCACACCTTCGTGCACGAGAACGTCAAGGAGTTCATGCAGGGCTTCCGCTACGACGCGCACCCCATGGGCATGCTCATGGCGTCGGTCGGCGCCCTGTCGACGTTCTACCCCGAGGCCGCCGACATCAAGGACGCCGACAACCGGCACATGCAGATCGTGCGCATGATCGCCAAGATGCCGACGCTCGGCGCGTGGTCGTTCCGCAACGCCCAGGGCAAGCCGTTCGTCTACCCCGACAACGACCTCGGCTACACCGCCAACTTCCTCTCGATGCTGTTCAAGATGAGCGAGCAGAAGTACGAGGCCGACGAGCGACTCGTCAAGGCCCTCGACGTGCTGTTCATCCTGCACGCCGACCACGAGCAGAACTGCTCGGCCAACGCCGTCCGCTCGGTCGGCTCGTCGCAGGTCGACCCCTACTCGGCCGTCGCGGCCGGCGTCGGCGCGCTCTACGGCCCGCTGCACGGTGGCGCCAACGAGGCCGTCCTGAAGTCGCTGAAGAAGATCGGGTCGAAGGAGAACATCCCCGACTTCATCAAGGGCGTGAAGGACGGCAACGAGCGCCTCATGGGCTTCGGCCACCGGGTCTACAAGAATTACGACCCCCGCGCGCGGATCATCAAGAAGGCCGCGATGGACGTCTTCGAGGTCACGGGCACCAACCCGCTCCTCGACATCGCCCTCGAGCTGGAGAAGATCGCGCTCGAGGACGAGTACTTCGTCAAGCGCAAGCTCTACCCCAACGTCGACTTCTACTCCGGCCTCATCTACGAGGCCTTCCAGTTCCCGCCCGAGATGTTCACGGTGCTCTTCGCCATCGGCCGCACGCCGGGCTGGCTCGCGCAGTGGCTCGAGCTGGTGCAGGACAAGGAGCAGAAGATCGCGCGCCCGAAGCAGATCTACACCGGCGACCGTGAGCTCACGTTCACGCCGGCCGCCGAGCGCTGGGCCTAGTCCACGCTCGAACGTCAGAGCCCCGGTGCCTCGGCACCGGGGCTTCGTCGTTTCCGCGCTACAGCGTGCCCGTCGTCGGTCGAGTCAGCGGCGGGTGAGCGCGACGACGGGGATGACCCGGTCGGTCTTGGCCTGGTAGTCGGCGAAGCCCGGGTACTCGGCGGCCTGTGCGGCGTAGGCCCGGTCACGCTCGTCGCCGTCGAGGTCGTGGGCGACCACCTCGACCGTCTCGACACCGGAGCCGTCGCCGACCTCGATCCTCGCCTCGGGGTGGGCCTGCAGGTTGTGCCACCACGCGGGGTTGTCGGGGGCGCCGGCCTTCGAGGCGAACACCAGCCAACGCTCGCCGTCGGCGCGGTACATCATCGGGTGCACGCGCTCGGCGCCGGACTTCGCGCCCGTGCTGTGCAGCAGGAGCAAGGGTGCCCCCTCGAACGGCCCACCGACCCGGCCGCCGTTGGCGCGGAACTCGGCGATGACCTGGTCGTTGAAGTCGCTCATGACCTCAGTCAAGCGGTCGCGTCAAGCGGTCGCGTCAGGCCCGCGGGAGGTCGGGCAGCGGCGTCCGGTGCAACCACTCGACGAACAGGTCGGTGAGGTCGGCGCCGGTGCGCTCGACGGCCATCGCGACGAAGTCGGCGGTGACGACGGAGCCACCCGTGTGCTCGGCGACCCACGCGCGCAGCAGGTCGAAGAACGGCTCGTCACCGACGGTGCGACGCAGGGCGTGCAGGGTCAGCGCCCCGCGCTTGTAGACGCGGTCGTCGAACATCAGGGCCGGGCCGGGGTCGGCGAGCACGAGGTCCTGGTCGAGACCGCTGAGCCGCTCGTGGTGGAGCTCGGCCCAGTGGTCGGCCGACTCGCCGCCGGACTCCTCCGACCACAGCCACTCGCTGTAGCAGGCGAAGCCCTCGTGCAGCCAGATGTCCTGCCACCGCCGGAGCGTGACCGCGTTGCCGAACCACTGGTGCGCGAGCTCGTGGGCGACGAGGCGCACGGAGTCCCACTCGCCGTCGAGGAAGTTGCGACCGAAGGTCGACAGGCTCTGCGACTCGAGCGGGATCTCGAGGTCGTCGTCGGTGACGACGACCGAGTAGGTCGGGAACGGGTAGGGCCCGAAGAGCCGGCTGAAGACCTCGAGCATCTCGCCGTTGCGGCCGAAGGAGGCGTCGAAGCCGGGGTCGGCGTCGGCCGGGACGGCGGCCAGCAGCGGCGGCTCGCTCGCGAGCTCACGGACGTCGTAGCGCCCGATCTGCACCGTGGCCAGGTAGGTGGCCATGGGCAGCTCCTGCTCGTAGCGCCACGTGGTGACGCTGGCCGAGCGCTGCTTCTTCGCCAGGGTGCCGTTGGCGACGACCGTGTAGTCGTGCGGCACCGCGACGGCGATGGTGTAGGACGCCTTGTCGTCGGGCCGGTCGTTGCACGGGAACCAGGTGGGCGCACCGTGGGGCTGGCCCGCGACGATGACGCCGTCGGTGAGCTCCTCCCAACCGGCGTCGTCGTGGTGCTTGTCGACGATCGGCTGGGGGTTGCCGGCGTAGGTGATGCGCAGCTCGAAGTCGCGCCCGGCGGCCACCTGGGTCTTGGGCGTGACGACCAGCCGGTGGCCGCGCGCGGCGTAACGCGCGGGGGCCTTGCCGTCGAGCAGCACCTTGGTGACCCGCAGGTGCGCGAGGTCGAGCACGATGCGCGACAGGTCGTCGGTCGCGGTGGCCCGGATCGTGGCCTGCCCGCGCAGGTGGTTGCGGGCGAGGTCGTAGCCGAGGTCGAGGTCGTAGTGCCGGGCACTCCAGGACGGGTCGCCGTGTCCGGGCAGGTAGGGGTCGGCGGTGGGGAGGCCGTTGCTCACGCGTCGCCCGCCCAGGGGCCGATCGGGTTGCCGATCCACCGGGTCTTGTCGGGCACCGACTCGCCTCTCATCACCAGGGACACGGGGCCGACCGTAGCGTGCCGTCCGAGTGTCGCCGCCGGGAGGATGACGCTGTTCGGGCCGAGGGTCGCGCCCCGCTCGAGGGTGACGACGTCCTGGGCGAACCGGCGGTCGTGGAACAGGTGGGTCTGCACCACGCTGCCCTGGTTGACGGTGGCGCCGTCGCCCAGGACGACGAGGTCGGCCTCGGGCAGCCAGTAGGTCTCGCACCACACGCCACGACCGATCGACGCACCGAGCATCCGGAACCAGGCGTTGAGCACCGGGGTGCCGCTGACGGCGTGCGCGAACCACGGGGCCGCGACGACCTCCACGAAGGTGTCGGCGAGCTCGTTGCGCCACACGAAGCCGCTCCACAGCGGGTGGCTGCCCGGCCGCAGGCGGCCGATGAGGAGCCACTTGGCGAGCACCGTGACCAGCGCGGCGACGAGGCCGCCGACGACCAGGAGGGGCCCGGCCAGCACCAGCGCGACGACCACCCCCGGACCGTCGAGCACGGCGACGAGCGCGATGGCGACCAGTCCGGCGATGGCGAGGGAGACCATCTGGGGCAGGAGGCGGCAGGCCTCGACGAGCGCGCGGTAGACGCGCAGCCGCGTGGGCGGGTCGTAGGTGCGGTGGTCGGCGTCGTTGCCGGCCGTGCGCCGCAACGGGGCCGGTGGGCTGCCGAGGTAGGACTCGCCCTTGTGCACCGCGCTGCGGTGCGGGGCCGCCGACAGGACGGCGACCAGGGAGGCCTTGGGCACCTTGCGGCCGGGCGCGGCCATGCCGGAGTTGCCGACGAAGGCGCGCTTGCCGATCTTCACCCGCTCGACGCGCAGCCAGCCGCCGCCGAGCTCGTAGCCGCCGATGAGGGTGTCGTCGGCGAGGAACGACTCGTCGTTGACCTGCGTGAGCGAGGGGATCATCAGCACCGTCGAGGCCTCGACGTCCTTGCCGACGCGGGCGCCGAGCGCGCGCAGCCAGAAGGGCGTGAGGCTCGAGGAGTAGAGCGGGAAGAGCCACTGTCGCGCCTCGTCGAGCACCCGCATCGTCGTCCAGACCGCGAGCGCGCGGTGTCCGCGGACGGGGTGCACGCCGGCGACGACGACCCGCCCGGCGAGTCGCACCAGGCCCCACACCAGCAGGGCGAGGACGAGGAGCCCGAGCACCGTCGACAGCGGCAGCCACCACAGCAGGGCGACGAGGTCGCCGACGTCGGCCGGCCGGTCGGCCAGCAGCAGCGGCGGCAGCGCACCGACGACGACCGCCGCGACCGGCAGGAGCGCGAGCAGCAGGGCGGCCGCGGCGTAGGCGGCCACCCACAGGCGGCTGCCCGAGGGCCGGTCGGACCAGGGCCCGCGGGCGTCGTCGGAGACGCGGACGGCGGGCGATCCCGACCAGTACTCCCCCGCCGGCACCTCGTCGAACACCGCCGAGCCGGGGGCGACCTCGGCGTCGGCGCCGACGACGGCGCCGGGCAGGAGCATGCTGCGCGCGCCGATGCGGGCCCGCGCGCCGACCCGGACCTCACCGACGTGGAGGACGTCGCCGTCGACCCAGTAGCCGCTGAGGTCGACCTCGGGCTCGACGGAGCACCCCCTGCCGAGGCGCAGCAGGCCGGTGACCGGGGGCAGGGAGTGCAGGTCGACGTCGCGGCCGACCCTCGCCCCGAGCAGCCGCGCGTACCACGTCATGAACGGCGCGCCGCTGAGGGCCGTGGCGCCGACGGCGTCGCCGATGTGGCCGGCCAGCCACAGCCGCAGGTGGGCCTTGCCACCCCGCGGGTGGTCGCCCGGGCTCACCGGACGCAGCAGCAGGCGAGCGGCGCCGGCCGCGACCAGCATGCGGCCCGGCGGAGTGACGAAGACCAGGCCGAGCACCAGCAGCAGCACGACCGGCGGGTCGGGCAGCCACCCGAGCCCGTCGAGGCCGCCGAGCACCAGGCAGGCGAGACCGACCCAGAACACCCAGCGCGGGGCGGCGAGGCTGCGCAGCAGCACGGTCGCGACGACCTGGCCGGTCTGGGTCTTGAGCGGGGTCGGGCGCACCAGACGGTCGGTGGTCGCCGACGAGGCCGACATCGAGTCGAGGTAGGTGGCCAGGGTGGTCAGCGTGGAGTGCTCGTAGAGGTCGCCGACGACGACCTCGGGCTGACGCTCGCGCAAGCGCGAGACCATCTGCGCCGCGGTGAGGCTGCCCCCGCCGAGGTCGAAGAAGTCGGCGTCGCCGGACTCGACGGCCGCGCCGAGGACGTCGAGCCAGAGCCCGGCGACCCACTGCTCGGTGTCGGTGAGACCGGCGAGGGCGTCGGTGCTGGTGGGCAGCGGCCACGGCAGCGCGTCGCGGTCGACCTTGCCGGAGGTGCGGGTCGGCAACGTGTCGACCACGGCGAGGCGGGGCACGAGCGCAGCCGGCATCGAGGTCCGCAGGTCGGCCAACGAGGCCGTCTGGTCGAACGAGTCGTCGACGGTGACGTAGCCGACCAGCAGGCTGGTGCCGGACGCCGTGCGCCGGACGGCGGCCGCCGCGCCGACGACGCCCGTGAGCTGCAGCAGCGCGCTGTCGATCTCGCCGAGCTCGATGCGGCGTCCGCCGAGCTTGACCTGGTCGTCGGCCCGGCCGCCGAACAGCAGGCCCTCGGGGTCGTTCACCACGAGGTCGCCGCTGCGGTAGGCGCGCGGCCAGCCGAGGGTGGGCATCGAGGCGTACTTCTCGGCGTCCTTGGCCTGGTCGAGGTAGCGGGCCAGCCCGACGCCGCCGATGATCAGCTCGCCGCTCGCGCCGGCCGGGACCGGCCGGCCCTCGGCGTCGACGACCGCGAGGTCCCAGCCGTCGAGGGGCAGGCCGATGCGCACGGGGCCCTCACCGGTGAGCAGGGCGCCGCACGCGACGACGGTGGCCTCGGTGGGGCCGTAGGTGTTCCAGACCTCGCGCCCCGGCGCCACGAGGCGGGTCACCAGCTCGGGCGGGCAAGCCTCGCCGCCCATGATCAGCAGCCGGACGGCGGCCAGGGCCTCGGCCGGCCAGAGCGCGACGAGGGTGGGCACGGTAGACACCACGGTGACCTCGTTGGCGACCAGCCAGGGGCCGACGTCGATGCCGCTACGCACCAGCGCTCGCGGGGCCGGCACCAGGCAGGCGCCGTAGCGCCAGGCCAGCCACATCTCCTCGCAGCTGGCGTCGAAGGCGACCGAGAGCCCGGCCATCACCCGGTCGCCGGGGCCGAGCGGCTGCTCCTGCAGGAACATCCGCGCCTCGGCGTCGACGAAGGCCGCGGCCGAGCGGTGGCTGACCGCGACGCCCTTGGGCTTGCCCGTGGAGCCGGAGGTGAAGATGACCCAGGCGTCGTCGTCGAGGCTGGGGTCGGCGACCGCGCGCGCCTCGTCGCGGCGGCGCACCGTGACCGCGAGGTCGGGCCCGACGACGGCGGCGACGTCGGCCTCGCCGAACACCAACCGGGCCCGCTCGTCGGGGTCGTCGGCGTCGACCGGCACGTAGGCCGCCCCGGCCAGCAGGATGCCGATGATCGCGACGTAGAGGTCGGTGGTGCCCGAGGGCACCCGGACGCCGACCTTGTCGCCCGGGCCGATGCCGAGGCCCGCCAGCTCGGCGGCCAGCCCGTCGGCGGCCTCCTCGAGCTCGGCGTAGGTCAGCACGCCGGTGCCGGCGTCGACGGCGGGCTCGTCGGCCGCCTGCGCGACGGTCTCGCGGAACACGTCGACGAGCGTGCGCGGCGGCGGGGCGAGGTGGGCCCGCCGGAGCGGGTCGTGGTCGTGCGGGTCGGTCACGACGGAGGAGTCTTCCGAGATCAGGTGAACGGCTAGTGGACAGCCTCGCAGCGCGGGCACGTGTCGTCGCTCACCTCAGGCGCGCGCCCCGATCACCGGTGCGTCGTCGGCGGCGCCGTCGCGCAGGGCGCCCGCCACGGCGTTGAAGTCGCCGGCCGGCACCTCGAACAGCCCGCGCCGGAACGGCAGGCCCCAGTGCTCCTCGTCGTCGACGAAGCCGAGCACCGGCAGCAGCGGCCTCACCGGCACCGGCGCGACCTGCTCGAACGTCATGCGACGGCGCCAGTGCAGCAGGCCCTCGCGCACCTCGACCTGGTAGGGCTCGTCGTCGACGACGACGCCGAGCGCGGTGAACTGCTGGAGCCTCCGGCCGGTGCTCAACGCCGTGCGCGGGCTGTAGAACACCATGCCGTCGCCCCGCGAGAGCCGCCGCAGCCGGGTGTCGCGCCCGTGGCCGGCCTGGGTGAACCCGCCCTCGACGCCGAGCAGGACGTGATCGAGGCTGATCGAGTTGATCCAGTAGCGCGCCATGCGCTCGACCCTGCCACCCGCCACCGACAAGGATGGGCGGATGCGCATCGCGATCGTCGGTCTCGGCACCAGCGGCGCGACGCTCGCCTGCCTCCTCGCCGACGCCGGCATCGACGTCACCGTCGTCGAGCAGGCCGACGACCCCCGACCGGTCGGCGCCGGTCTGTGGCTGCAGGAGCTCGGGCAGCAGGTGCTCGACCGGCTCGACCTGCTCACGCCGCTACGGGCCGTCTCGCGCCCCGTGCGTCGGGTGCACATGACCGCCCGCGGGCGCACGATCGTCGACCTCGGCTACGACGCACTCCCGGGCTCGAAGCCGGCGCTCGGCGTCCGGCGCGGCGACCTGTTCGCCCTGCTGCTCTCCGAGGTGCGCCGGCGCGGCGTGCCACTACGGCTCGGGGTGCCCGTGACCGGGGTGCGGCCCACGCCGTCCGGCATCGCGGTCGAGACGGCCCACGGCGACCTCGGCTCCTTCGACCTCGTCGTCGGCGCCGACGGCAGCCGCTCCGCCGTCCGACGCAGCATGAACGTGACGAGCCGCGACCGGCCCTACGCCTACGGCGCCCTGTGGGCGGTCGTGGAGGACCCCGACGGCTCGTCGACCGACACGCTCTTCCAGGGCCTCGGTGCCGACACCAGCACCTACCTCGGGGTGCTGCCGACCGGCCGTTCGTCCGCCTCGCTCTTCTGGTCGGTCCACACCCGCGACCTGCAGGTCCGCGCCGGCGACCTCGACGCCTGGCGCGCCGTCGCCGCGCCCTACGCCGGCCCGCACACCGGGTTGCTCGACCGCGTGACCGAGCTGCTGCCGGCGTCCTACCGCGACGTCGTCGTCCGCTCGCCCTTCCGCGTCGAGGGCCGGTGCGGCGCGGTGCTCGTCGGCGACAGTGCCCACGCGATGAGCCCCCAGCTGGGGGTCGGGACGTCGCTCGCGCTCGCCGACGCGTGGACGCTCGGGCACGCGCTCGCCGGTGACGCCGACCTGCCTCGTGCGCTGGCCACGTACGCGCGCCGGCGGGCCGCGCACGTGCGCTGGTACCAGTGGACGACGCGGCTGATGATGCCGGCGTTCCAGAGCGACCTGCACCCGGTCGCCTGGCCGCGCGACCACCTCGCGCGCCCTCTGACCCGCACCCCGGGGGTGGCGCCGGTGCTCGTCGGCGTCCTGTGCGGCGACCGGACGACGCCGTTCACCCGGTGGCACCTGCCCGACGGGGCGTGACGCAGGTCACGACCGACCGTCGCGTTCTTCTCACCCTGCTAGCCAAGTCTCAGCAACGTCATAGGACCGGCGAGCAATGTCGTTGACATGAACGACACGCCCCTCCCGCCGCCGCCGGACCAGCCGCGCCAGGACCCGCAGGACTCGCAGTACCCGAACTTCCGGTCCTTCCAGGACTACCAGGACTACCGCGACGCCCCGCCGCCGCCGGGACAGTTCACCCAGGCGATGCCCGTGCCGCCCCCGCCGTCGCACGCGCCGTCGCACGCGATGCCGCCGCGCCGGGGACGCAAGGGCTTCGCGGCCGCCGTCGTCGCCGCGGCCCTGGTCGTGGGAGGTGGCGCCGGACTGGGCGGCGCCGCCGCCTACGACGCCATGAACGGCGGGGACTCCGCCTCGGGCGGTGGCCCCGGGCAGGCCGTGACCACGAGCCAGGTGGTCAAGGACTCGACCGGCACCCCGGCCGCCGACGGCAGCGTCGAGCAGGTCGCCGCCGAGGTGCTGCCGTCCGTCGTCAAGCTCGACGTCGCCGGCAGCCAGGAGGCGGGGTCGGGCTCGGGCATCATCCTGAGCTCCGACGGCCTGATCCTCACCAACAATCACGTGGTCGAGGTCGCGGGCGAGGGCGGCATGATCACCGCCTCGTTCTCCGACGGCAGCCACGCCCAGGCCAAGATCGTCGGCACCGACCCGCTCACCGACACCGCGCTCGTCCAGGCCGAGGGCGTCAGCGGCCTGACCCCGGCCACCATCGGTGACTCCAGCGCGGTCGACGTCGGCGAGGAGGTCGTGGCGATCGGCTCGCCGTTCGGCCTCGACGCCACCGTCACCTCCGGCATCGTGAGCGCGCTCAACCGTCCGGTCGGCGTCGGCTCCGACAGCCAGGGCAACGCCACGGTGTACCCGGCGATCCAGACCGACGCGGCGATCAACCCCGGCAACTCCGGCGGCCCCCTCGTCGACCTCGACGGTCACGTCATCGGCATCAACTCCTCGATCCAGTCGACGTCGAACGGCAGCGGCGAGGCCGGCTCGATCGGCCTCGGCTTCGCGATCCCCATCGACGAGGTGATGCCGATCGTGCAGCAGATGAAGAACGGTGAGACGCCCACGCACGCCCGCATCGGGGTCTCGGTGCAGAACGTCGCGAACAGCAACGGCGCCCTCGTCGTCGACGGCGCCCAGATCTCGCAGGTGGGCACCGACTCGGCCGCCGGCCAGGCCGGCCTGCGCGACGGCGACGTCATCACCAAGGTCGACGACACCCTCATCACCGGTTCCGACTCCCTGGTGGCCACGGTGCGGTCCTACCGCCCCGGCGACAAGGTCACCATCACCTACGAGCGCGACGGTCGCCAGAGCACCGTCCAGCTCACCCTCGACTCCGACGGCGGCTCCACCTCGTAGCCACCGTCGGACGGGCCTCCCCCGAGTGAGGTCCAGCGTCTGGGAGGGCGCACACCGACGGCCACCGGTCCTGCGACCGGTGGCCGTCGGCCGTCGTGTCCGCCGGCACGACGACGGCCCGGTCCGGGAGGTTCTCGACGGGTTGGGAGACTGGACCCCGTGCGATTCACCGAGCGCGAGATGACGTTGGCCCTCCAGGGCGCTGCCCAGCAGGTCCTGGCCGCGAAGGACAAGGACGTCCGCAAGGGCCGCCGCACCGCCGACGAGGCCTGGACGGCGCTCACCCAGCACCAGCGCTACGTGCTCCTCGACGGCCTCGGCACCCAGGTGCTGCCGACGTTCGTCGCGCTGCCCGACGTCGCGGTCGAGCCGGGCACCCGCCCGACGTTCACCGACGCCGAGATCGAGGCCGCCGTCCTCGAGACCGGCGCGGCCGACCTCGGCGGGCTGCGCGGCAAGGTCGTGCTCAAGGCACGGGTCGCCCTCGTGAAGCTGGCACTGGAGTGCGTCCCGCCCCGCGCCGACCCCGACGCGCTGATCGTGCCCGACCACCTCTGAGCGCACCCTCGGGCGTGCCGGTAGCCCCGCTCACGTCGTGCGCGGGGCTGGTCGGGGCGGTCAGGGATGTCGTCGGGCGTGGGTGCCGGGTGGTGGCCTGCGGTCGACGGTCTTCTCGATGCCGGTCGGTGAGGTCCAGGCGTAGAGGCCGAGTTCGACCATGCGGTAGGACCAGTGGCCGTGGGTCTTCGCTCGATGGTGCCTGCGGCAGAGCAGGGCGAGGTTCCAGGTCGCGGTGACGCCGCCGGACTCGAACGGGACGATGTGGTCGAGGTCGACCCGACGCCGGCTGCAGTCGGGGAAGACGCAGCACCGGTCGCGGAGCGTGACGCGTTCGCGGATCGCGTCGCTGGGTCGGTAGGCCGGGGTCTCGGCGGGTTCGGCGAGGTCGATCACCGGCTTCACCGTGACGTTCGTGCCGGCCGCCTGACACCATTCACGGACCTGCTGGACGAGGAGCGGGGTCTGGGTGTTGTCGAGCAACCCGGGCAGGTCAGGGTCGACCGCGTCGAGGTGGGCGTAGATAGTCACCCCACGACCCGTGCCGCTGGTGTCGAGGTCCAACGACAACTGGTGGCGGGCCATCTCCCCCAGGGCCTGCGAACGCCGCACGTCCAACGTCTCGGTCGACCCGAGGTCGGCCAAGGCCTGGGCGCCATCGCGCAGCGCGTGTTCGAGGTCGATCGCATCAGCGGTGTCGAGCGTGGCGACGACATCGACGGTTCCGTCGGTGGTCGCACCGGCGAGGTAGACGTTCACCCGCCGGCCTTCCAGTGCGGCGAGGCGTCGGGCTTCGGCGTCGGCGGGGTCGTGCTCGGCGCGGGCGGCGTCGACGGTCCGGTCGAGCTGAGCGAACGAGGACCGCTCCGCCACGGGTGTGATGGCCTTGTCGACGTGCCACGCCGCGGTCTCGGACAGCGACATGGTCGCATCCGCGATCTTGAACGCCCGCCACAGCGCGACCTCGTGCTTGACCACCCGCAAGTACAAGCGCGGGAGCCGGTGACACAGCTCGAGTGCCCGACCGAGGTAGGTCAGGCCGGCGTCGGTCGACATCCCGAGTGACAGGGCGAGGTCGAGTGCGGCGTACTCCGGCACCGCCGGCGCCCCCGGACCGGCCAGGTGCAACGGCCGCTCCGCCGACTGCAACAGCACGACGACCTCGTCCGACGTGGCCTCGTTCCGCTCAGCCCACGCCAGCACCGACTTCAGCGTCTCGACCTGTGCGTCAGCCTCAGCGACCCGACGCCCACGCACCGCGTGCAGCAGCGGATCGCTGCTGGTGCGGGTCGCGGTGGCCGTAGGCCATGATACCACGGATTCGAACGCATGTTCGAGTCAATCTCGATCACGAACCGAAGCCAGCTCCCTCCCCTGGCCGCGCTTTGGCGGGCGGTGCGCCGGAGCCTGCGGAGGCGCCACCGCACGCGCCGGACCAGCACGCCGCACGAGGCTCGGGGTCAAGGACCAATCCCCGAAACCGTGTGACGGCTCACCGTAGGGATTGGTCCTTGACGCCGAGACGCGGCGTGCTACCGCGCGCGGCCAACCCAGCCCCACACATGAAGCATCAAGACGGCGAGCAACAAGGTCGAGACCAACCACTCACACCCTCTTCTGGAACTCCCCCATCCGCGAGACCGGCCGGTACCCGAGCGCGTCGTTGACCGCGATCATGTGGTCGTTCACCTCGGCGTTCCAGGTCGCGACCCGCGTGGCGTCCGGGCGCTCGCGCTGCAGCAGCCGCTGGTTGGCGACCTTGAGTGCCAGCCCGAGGCGGTGGCCGCGGTGGTCGCGGTGCACGAGGGTGCCCCACTGGTAGGCGGTCCGGCTGCGGTTGCCCTGCACGATGAGCGTGTAGGCGACGACGACGCCGTCCGCGAGAGCGACGGAGTGGTAGGTCCAGCGGTCCTGCTTGGCGATGCTCGCCTCCTCCTCGCGCATCCGGGCGACGTCGGCGGCCATGGCCTCGCGCTCGATGTCGCCGACCGGGGCCTCGGTCATCAGGCTGCCGTCGAGCTCGGCCCACGACGGCGCGAGGTCGTCGGCCACCGGCCCGACCCACGACCGGAGCTCGTAGGCCTCGTGGTGCGGAGCCGCCGAGGCCGCGAGCCGGTCGAGCAGGGCGTCGTCGACCGGCACGTCGAGCCAGCGTTGGACGTCGCTCAGGCCGAGCCGGTAGCCGTGCCGTTCGGCGAAGCGCACGCACGCCGCGCCACCGGCGTCGAGGCCGGAGGTGCCGTGCTCGTAGCGCCACCAGCCCTCGGAGTCGAGGATCGTCCGGCCCGCGCGGGTCGCGCGCTCCTCGCAGGCCGCGAGCATCGTGCTGCCGTGCCCGCGCCGCTGGTGCGCCGGCGCGACGGCCACCTCGACGTATCCGGCGGACAGGTTGTCCAGCAGGGGCAGCGAGACGACACCCGCGGCCACGACCTCGTCGTCGACGAACCCGACGAGCGCCGTCCGGGCCCGGTCGGAGGTCGGCTCGCGCCACTGCACCGTCGTCTCGGGCAGGTCGAAGACCTGCGCCTCCTCGACGCCGACGGCGTCCTCGCGCGCGCCGGCGTAGACCGCGTGCCAGCGGGCGAGGAGGTCGTCGTCGAAGACGTCGAGCACCCGGACGTCGAGCCGCGAGCCGGTCATCGGGCGCGCGCCACCCGTCCCTCGTCCCAGACGGGTCCGTCGGACTCGTAGACCTCGCCGTCGGCACCGTAGACCAGGAACCGGTCAAAGCCGCGGGCGAACCACCGGTCGTGAGTGACGGCGAGCACCGTGCCCTCGAAGGCCTCGAGACCCTCCTCGAGCGCCTCGGCGCTCTGGACGTCGAGGTTGTCGGTCGGCTCGTCGAGCAGCAGCAGCGTGGCGCCGCTGAGCTCGAGCAGCAGGATCTGGAAGCGCGCCTGCTGACCGCCGCTCAGCGACTCGAAGCGCTGCTCGGCCTGGGCGCTGAGCTCGTAGCGGTCGAGCACCCGGGCCGCCTGCTCGCGGCCCATGCCCGTACGGCCCAGTCCGTTGGGGTCGCCGTCGCCGCGGTGCAGAATCTCGACCAGCGTGCGCCCGACCAGCTCCGGGTGCTCGTGGGTCTGCACGAACCAACCGGGCCGCACGCGCGCCCCGAGCTTGGCCTTCCCGCGGTGGACGACGGGCTCGATCTCGACGTCGCCGACCGGCTGGTGCTCGACGTCGGGGTCGCTGCCCCCGGCGGCGAGCAGGCGCAGGAAGTGCGACTTGCCGGAGCCGTTCGAGCCGAGGACGGCGACGCGCTCGCCGTACCAGACCTCGAGGTCGAAGGGCCGCATCAGGTCCTGTCCACCGGCAGAGAGCTCGAGGTCGGTGCACACGACGGCGCGCTTGCCCGTGCGCCCGCCCTTGAGGCGCATCGAGACCTGCTGCTCGCGGGGCTGCTCGGTCGGGGGGCCGGCCTCCTCGAACTTGCGCAACCGGGTCTGCGCAGCCCGATATTGGCTGGACATGCCGTCGTTGTACTCCGACTTGACCTTGAGGCGCAGCACGAGCGCCTTGATCTTGGCGTGCTCCTCGTCCCAGCGACGGCGCATCTCCTCGAAGCGCGCGAAGCGGTCCTTGCGGGCCTCGTGGTAGCTGGCGAAGCCGCCCGGGTGGGTCCAGACCAGGTTGCCGCCGCCGCCCGCACCCAGCTCGACGGTGACGACGCGGGTCGCGGTGTTGTCGAGCAGCTCGCGGTCGTGGCTGATGTAGAGGATCGTCTTGTCGGAGGCGCGGATGCGGCCCTCGAGCCACACCTTGCCCGGCACGTCGAGGTAGTTGTCGGGCTCGTCGAGCAGCAGCACCTCGTCGGGGCCGGCCAGCAGGTACTCGAGCACCAGCCGCTTCTGCTCACCGCCGCTCAGGGTGCGCAGCTCGCGATACTTGGCGCGGTCGTAGGAGACCGCGAGGGCCTTCGTGGTGCACACGTCCCAGGTGACCTCGAGGTCGTAGCCGCCGGCGTCGGCGTAGTCGTGCAACGCCTCGGCGTAGCGCATCTGGGCCTTCTCGTCGTCGGACTCCATGAGGGCGAGCTCGCACGCCTCGACCTGGGCGTGCGCGTCGCGGACGCGCGCCGGGCTGACGCTCAGCAGCAGGTCTGCGACGGTGGCGTCGTCGCCGAGGCCGGCCTTGACGTCCTGCCGCATCACCCCGAGCCCGCCGGTACGCGTGACGGCGCCCGCGTGCGGCACGAGGTCGCCGGTCACGATGCGCAGCAGGGTCGTCTTGCCTGCGCCGTTGGCACCGACCAGGGCGACCTTGGCTCCCTCGCCCACCCGGAACGAGACGTCGTCGAGCAGCACCCTCCCGTCGGGCAGCTCGTACCGCACTCCACTCACGTCCACGTGTCCCACGAGGGGTCATTGTCCGCCACGACCACCGCCCGGCGCACGGTGATTACCTCCCAGCCGGCTCGTGACCGGCGCACAGCAACCTCACAGCCGCCACGAGGAGCGTCGGGACCATCACCGGAGCACACCTCAGGAGCCGCCGATGTCCACCTCACCCGACACCCAGGTCCGACGGGTCGCCCGCTGGCGGGCCGGACTCGTCGCCGGTGCCCTCACCGCCACCCTCGGCGTCGTCGGGCTGGTCGGCGCCCACGCCGCCGCTGACGCCTCGACCACGCCGCCCTCGGTGACCAGCACGACCAGCTCGAGCACGGGTTCGTCCGGCTCGTCACACCGGTCGTCGGGCCTGTCGGCCGGCTCGGGCTCGACGGCGCCGCACGCCACCTCGGGCGGGTCGTGATGCACGCCGCGCACGAGTGGTCGCTCTGGTCGACCCGCGCCCGCGTGTGCGTGACCGACGTCCGGCTGCTCGACGAGGCCGTCGCCCGGGTGCGCTCGCTGCTGGCCGAGGTCGACGACGCCGCGAACCGGTTCCGCGCCGACTCCGAGATCAGCCGACTCGGCCCCGGGACGACGCAGGTCTCGCCGATGCTCGCCGACCTGCTGCGCTCCGCCCTCGTCGCCGCCGCGACCACCGGCGGCGCCGTCGACCCGACCGTCGGCCGCGCGCTCGTCGACCTCGGCTACGACCGCACCATCACCGAGATCGAGGACGCCGCGGCCCGCATCGCCGTCCCGGCGCCGGGCTGGCGGACGCTCCGCCTCGACGACGACCGGCTGACGCTCCCGGACGACGTCCGCCTCGACCTCGGCGCCACCGCCAAGGCCGTGGCCGCCGACCGGGCCGCCTCGCTCGTGGCCGACGGGCTCGGCTGCGGGGCACTCGTGAGCCTCGGTGGCGACGTCGCGACCGCCGGGCAGGAACCCCTCGGCGGCTGGCAGCTGCGCGTCGCGGACGCGCCGGGCGACCCCGAGACCCAGGTGACCGTCGACGCCGGGTGGGCCGTGGCGACGTCGAGCACGGTGCGGCGAACATGGCGCAGCGGGGGTCGCACCCATCACCACGTGGTCGACCCGGCGACAGGTCGCTCCGCGCCGACCATCTGGCGCACCGTCAGTGTCGCCGCCCCGACGTGCGCGGAGGCGAACGCCGTCGCGACGGCGGTCGTGGTCATAGGCCCGAGCGGCCCGGCGTGGGCGCGGGAGCTGGGTCTCCCGGTGCGTCTGGTCGACCGACGACGACAGGTGCGGCTGCTCGGCGACTGGCCGGCCGAGACCGGACGGTATGTCGCATGAACATGGACCTCGCCCTGTGGGCGCTCGGCCGCGGCACCGCCATCGTGGCCCTGGCCCTGCTGACCACGTCGATCGTGCTCGGCGTGCTCGCCCGTTCCGGTCGTCCGCTCGGGTCGCTGGGGCGGTTCGGCGTCGTCGACCTGCACCGCACCGCCGCCCTGACGGCCGTCGGGCTGGTCGTCGTGCACGTCGGGTCGCTCCTGCTCGACTCCTACGCCCAGCTGAGGCTGGTCGACCTCCTGGTGCCGTTCGTCGGCGCCTACCGACCGGTCTGGCTGGGCCTCGGGACGGTGGCCGTCGACGTGCTGCTCGTCGTCACCGTCGTGAGCCTGGCTCGTCATCGCGTCGGACCCCGGGTCTTCCGAGCCGTGCACCTGAGCACCTACGCCCTCTGGCCGAGCGCCTGGCTGCACGCCGTGGGGACCGGGACCGACTCCGGCACGCTGACCCTGAACACCTTCGCCGGGCTCTGTCTCGCCGCGGTGGTCGCGGCCGTGGCCTGGCGAGTGGCGCCGTCGTTCGCCGGTCGTGGCCGCGCGCGGGTCGAGCGGGTGACGTCATGAGCGCGACGACCGTGTCGATGCTCGGCACCCCGCCGGCCGCGTCCCTGCCGCGGCTGGGCGTCCACGACCTGCTCGCGGTGGTCGAGGCGGCCGGTCTCACCGGGCGCGGCGGCGCCGGCTTCCCGACCGCGACGAAGGTGCGCAGCGTCGCCGGCGCCCGGGACGCCGTCGTCGTCGCCAACGCGATGGAGGGCGAGCCGCTCTCCCACAAGGACGCCCTGCTCCTGGCGCGGGCGCCGCACCTCGTCGTCGAGGGCCTGGTGCTGGTCGGCGGGGCGCTCGGCGCGACCCGCCGGGTCGTCGCGGTCGGCGTCCACGTCGACGCCGGCCCGCTGCGACCCGTCGCGGCGCACCACGGAGTCGAGGTGCAGGTCGTGGACGGCGGGTTCGTCGCCGGCCAGGAGACCGCGCTGGTCCGAGGCCTCTCCGGCCTGCCCGCCGTGCCGCGCGACCCGTCGGTGCGAGTGACGTCACGCGGCGTCGACGGCCGACCGACGCTGGTGCTCAACGCCGAGACGCTGGCCTCGGTCGCGCTCGCCGTGCGTCTCGGTCCGCAGTCGGCCACGAGCCGGCTGTTCTCGGTCAGCGGCGACGTCGCCCTGCCCGGCGTCGTCGAGGCGCCGCGCCACGCGCTGCTGTCCGACGTCGTCGACCGCGCCCGGCCGGGACCGGTCCGGGCCGTGCTGGTCGGCGGGTACCACGGCACGTGGCTGCCCGCCGCCCGGCTCCCCACGCCGCTCGCCGACCTCACGCTCGGGGCCGGCGTGGTGCACGTGCTCGGACCGGGCACGTGCCCGCTCGAGGCGACGGCGCGCATCACCCACTACCTCGCGGGCCAGAGCGCTCGCCAGTGCGGGCCGTGCGTCAACGCCCTGCCACGGGTGGCCGACACCGTGGCCCGCCTGGCCGCGGGTCCGCCCGACCCACGGCTGCCGGCCGAGGTCGCCCGGCTCTCGGCCCTCGCCGCCGGTCGCGGCGCCTGCGCCCACCCCGACGGGACCGTGCGCATGGTGGCCAGCGCCCTGCACACGTTCGCCGACGAGGTGTCCGCCCACCTCGCCGGGAGGTGCCTCCCGTGACCCGCCTGCACGTCGACTGGACCCGGTGCGACGGGCACGGCGCCTGCGCCGAGCTGCTCCCCGAGCTGCTCGACCCCGACGAGTGGGGCTACCCGGTGGCCCGCTCCGGCGAGCGCGACCCCGCCGTGCCCGCAGCGCTCGACAGCCGGGCCCGCCACGCCGTCCGGTCCTGTCCACTCATGGCCCTCCGGTTGTTCACCGACTGACGCCGCACTCGACGCCTCGGGCTCATCGAACCCTCATCCGGGGCTCACCCCCGGCTCACCGGGCCCCGATAGACCACCGGTCATGATCTTCAGGACCGCGCGGTCGCTCACGATCGCCGTCGTCGTCGCCCTCCTGCTCGGTGGCCTCGGGGCAGCACGGAGCGCCGCCACCGCCGGCCCGCGCCCGGAACCCTCCGTGACGACGTCGTCGACGACGGCGACGCCGACGCCAGCCCCGGTCGAGCGCCGGGCTCCGGTGCGCCTGCGGGTGCTCACGTTCAACATCCGCTACGGCTCCTACGGCATGCGGCGGGTGCTGCACCAGGTCCGGCGGACCCGCGCCGACGTCGTCGTCCTCAACGAGATCGACAACCGGACGCGGCGCGGGGGCCTGCACCAGGCCCGGTGGCTCGCCCGGAAGCTCGGCATGAGCTACGCCTTCGACCCCAACAGCCCGATGCCCGAGGGCATGCGCGGCAACGCCGTGCTCACCCGCCACGAGATCCGCAGCATCCGCCAGCTCGAGCTGCCCTGGCCACGGCAGAGCCAGCGGCGCGGGGTCATGCAGGTCCGCATCGCGGCCCGGGGCCTCACCCTCGACGTCTGGGCCACCCACCTCAACCCCGGCGCCGGCACCGTCAACCAGGCCTGGAGCGTGAAGACCGCCATCGGGGTGCCGACGTGCGCCACGCTCCTGGGCGGCGACATCAACGCCGGCCCCGGCTCCCGCGAGGACCGGATCCTGCGGAGCCACCTGCGCGACGTCTGGCGCGACGTGCCGACCACGGGCGGCCCGACCAACTGGCAGGGCGACAACCGCATCGACTACCTCTACGTCGCCCACCTCCGCCCGCGGGCCGCCTGGACGACGCCGCCGCGCCGGGCCTCCGACCACCGGGGCGTCATCGGCGTCCTCGACCTCGACCCTGGGTCGTCCTGCGGCTGAGCCCGGTCGCGGGGCCCGGTAGCGCGCCTTTGCTACTGGCGAGTTAGATGGGCGTCACCACCCGTCCCGCACCGTCGCGCCCAGGAGGATCCGCATGCAGCTCGCCCTGTCCGAGGAGGACCAGAAGTTCCGGGAGGAGATGCGCACCTACTTCACCACCCAGGTCTCCGAGGAGATCCGGCAGACGGTGGCCGAGGGGCGCGAGCTCTCCAAGGACCAGATCGTGCAGAGCATGCGCGAGCTCAACGCGGGCGGGCTCGCCGTCCCGCACTGGCCCGAGGAGTGGGGCGGCCGTGGCTGGAGCGAGCTCAAGCGCCACATCTGGCACGAGGAGATGCAGGCCGCGTGCGTGCCCGTGCCGCTGGCGTTCAACGCCAGCATGATCGGCCCGGTCATCGCCCAGTTCGGCTCCGAGGAGCAGAAGGCGGAGTTCCTGCCCAAGACCGCCAACATCGACATCTTCTGGAGCCAGGGCTTCTCCGAGCCCGACGCCGGCTCCGACCTCGCGAGCCTGCGCACCACCGCGGTGCGCGACGGCGACGACTGGGTCGTCAACGGCCAGAAGACCTGGACGACGCTCGGCCAGTACGGCGACTGGATCTTCACGCTCGTGCGCACCAACCCCGACGTGAAGAAGCAGGCCGGCATCTCGATGCTGCTCATCGACATGCGCTCCGAGGGCCTGGAGGTGCGCCCGATCGAGCTCATCGACGGCGGGCACGAGGTCAACGAGGTCTGGTTCTCCGACGTCCGCGTGCCCGGGGCCAACCTGGTCGGCGAGGAGGGCCAGGGCTGGACGATCGCCAAGTTCCTGCTCGGCAACGAGCGGGTCGGCGTCGCGCCGGTCGGCGCCACCAAGCGCGTGCTGGCCCGGGCCAAGGAGCTCGGGGCCGAGCGCCTGGCCGCCGACCCCCTGCTGCGCGCCCGCGTCGTCGAGCTCGAGAACGAGCTGCTGGCCCTCGAGCTCACCGCACTGCGGGTGGCGGCCCACTCGGCCGGCGGCGAGCCGCACCCGGCGTCGTCCGTGCTCAAGCTGAAGGGCACCGAGCTGCAGCAGGCGGTGAGCGAGCTCGTCGTCGACCTCGGCGCCGTCGCCGTCCTCGGTGCCGGCGAGGGAGACGCCACGCTCGACTGGTACCGCCGCTCGGTGCCGACCTACCTCAACCTGCGCAAGGCCTCGATCTACGGCGGGTCCAACGAGGTGCAACGCCAGATCATCAGCCGCGGCATCCTGGGACTGTGAGGGAGAACTGACATGGACTTCAGCTACGACGACGAGCAGACCGCCCTCCGCGACGCCGTGAAGGGCCTCATCGGCAAGGCCTACAGCGACTACGAGCACCGCCGTCAGACCGCCAAGGGCGACCCGGGCTTCGACGAGAAGGTGTGGACCCAGATGGCCGAGATGGGCCTGCTCGGTCTCCCGTTCGCCGAGGACGACGGCGGCGTCGGCGCCGGCCCGGTCGAGATCGCGATCGTGTGCCGCGAGATCGGTCGCGTGCTCGCACCCGAGCCCTACCTCGCCTCCGTGGTCTACGCCGGCGGCCTCGTCTCCGCCGTCGGCACGCCCGAGCAGCGCGCCGAGATCCTCGGCGCCCTCTCCTCGGGCGAGTCGCTGCTGACCTTCGCCCACGACGAGCCGGGCCGGCTCTCGTCAGCGTCGGCGCACGACGTCACGGCCGACGCCGATAACAACCTCACCGGCGTCAAGGACGCCGTGCTGCACGGTGCGCGGGCCGACGTGCTCGTGGTGAGCGCGGCCCTGCCCGACGGCGGCACCGGGCTGTTCGTCGTCACCGAGGTCTCCTCGCTCGAGCGCGAGGGCTACGCGTTGCCCGACGGCGGCCGCGCCGCGCGCATCACCTTCGACGCCACGCCGTCCACGCCTCTCGGGGCGTCGGCGGCCGACGTCACGGCGAGCATCGCGACGGTGCAGGACATCACCCGCATCATGGCCGTCAACGAGGCGCTCGGCGCGATGCAGACCCAGCTCGCCGCCACGGTCGAGTACCTCAAGAGCCGCAAGCAGTTCGGTGTCACGCTCAACAACTTCCAGGCGCTCACGTTCCGCGCGGCCGACATGTACACCAGCCAGGAGCTGACCCACAGCCTCGTCGACTGGGCCACGATGGTCGTCGACGGCGGCACCCCGGACGCCGTCGCCGACGCCGCCGCCCGAGCTGGTCTGCAGGTCAGCCGGGCCGGGCGGCACATCGGCCAGGAGACGATCCAGCTGCACGGCGGCATCGGCATGACGGCCGAGTACAACGTGGGGGCCTACACCGCCCACCTCACCGTGCTCGACCACCTGCTCGGCGACGCCGGGCACCACCTGCGCACGCTCGACGAGAAGCTGGCGACCTACGCCGCCATCGACCCGCTCGACGTGGCATGACCGGGCTGCGGGGCCTCGCCGGCAAGACCGCGATCGTCACCGGGGCCAGCCGCGGCATCGGGCTCGGGGTCGCGCAACGGCTGGTCGACGAGGGCGCGCGCGTGGTGATCACCGCGCGCAAGCCCGAGGCGCTGGCCGAGGCGGTCGAGCAGCTCGGCGGCGCCGCGCACGCGCTCGGCGTGCCGGGCAACGCGGGCGACGCCGAGCACCGCCGCGAGGCCGTGGCCGCGGCCGTCGAGACCTTCGGCAGCCTCGACCTCCTGGTCAACAACACCGGCATCAACCCGGCCTTCGGGCTGCTCACCGAGCTCGACCTCGACGCCGCCCACAAGATCATGGACGTCAACGTCGTCGCCGCTCTCGGTTGGGTGCAGGAGGCCCACCGGGCCTGGATGAAGCAGCACGGCGGCGCCGTCGTCAACGTGTCGTCGCTCAGCGGCGTGCAGCCGGCGCCGTTCATCGCCTTCTACGGCGCCAGCAAGGCCGCGCTGATCTCGCTCACCGAGTCGCTCGCGCAGGAGCTCGGCCCCGGCATCCGGGTCAACGCCGTCGCCCCCGCGGTCGTCAAGACCCGGTTCGCCGAGGCCCTCTACGTCGGGCGCGAGGAGGAGGCCGCGGCCAGCTACCCGCTCAAGCGCCTCGGCGAGACCGACGACATCGGCTCGCTCGTCGCGTTCCTGCTCTCCGACGAGGCGTCGTGGTTGACCGGGCAGACGGTCGTCGCCGACGGCGGCATCTCCCTGATGGGCCAGCACTGATGGGGCCGCACTGATGGGTCACCCGGCACTGGAGGGCAAGGGCGCGGTCGTCACCGGCGCCGCCGGCGGCATCGGGCGCGCGCTCGCCGCGCGACTCGTCGCCGAGGGCGCCCGCGTCGTCGTCAACGACGTCGACGCCGACCGGCTCGCGGCCACCGCCGACGAGATCGGGGCCGTCGCGGTGCCGGGCGACTGCTCGTCGGCGTCCGGCGTCGACGACCTCGTCGCCACGGCCGCCCACGTCCTCGGTCGCATCGACGTCTACTGCGCCAACGCCGGCATCGACCACACGCTCGCCGACAGCCTGCAGTTGCCCGACGAGCAGTGGGCGCAGATGCTCGACGTCAACGTGATGGGCCACGTGCGCGCCGCGCGCACGCTCGTGCCCGGCTGGGTCGAGACGGGCGGCGGCCGGTTCGTGGTGACGGCGTCCGCGGCCGGCCTGCTGACCATGATCGGGGCGGCCGCCTACAGCACGACCAAGCACGCGGCCGTCGGCTTCGCCGAGTGGCTCTCGATCACCTACGGCGACCGGGGGGTCGCCGTCCAGGCCATCTGCCCACAGGGCGTGCAGACCGCGATGCTCGACCAGGCCGGCCCCCTCAAGGACCTGCTCTCGCACGACGAGGCGCTCACGCCCGACGCGGTCGCCGACGCCTGGGTGTCGTCGCTCGACGACGACCGCTTCCTGGTGCTCCCGCACCCCGAGGTCGGCGGCTACTACGCGGCCCGGGCCGCCGACACCGACCGGTGGCTCGGCGGCATGCGTCGCCTGCAGGCGAAGGTCGACGGCCTCTCGTGACCGACCTGCCGGGGCTCGACCTCGCCGACTTCCACAGGTGGTACGACCTCGAACGACCGGGCGACCTCCGCCCCGACCTGGTCGGCCACCTCATCGCGGGCGGCAAGTCGAACCTGACCTACGAGGTCTCCGACGGCACGTCGACCCGCATCGTGCGCCGTCCGCCGCTGGGGCACGTGCAGGCCACGGCCCACGACATGGGCCGCGAGTTCACGGTGATGTCGGCGCTCGCCGGCTCCGACGTCCCGGTGCCGCCGACCTACGCCCACTGTCGCGACACCACGGTGCTCGGTGCCGAGTTCTACGTGATGGGCAAGGTCGACGGCGTCGCCTACCGCACCTCGGCCCAGCTCGAGCCGATCGGCGCCGACGCCACGACCGCCCTGGCCCGATCGATGGTCGAGGTGCTGGCCCGCCTGCACGCCGTCGCGCCCGACGACGTCGGGCTGGGCGACCTCGGCCGCCCGGCCGGGTTCCTGGAGCGCCAGGTGCGCCGGTGGGGCCGGCAGCTCGAAGGCTCGGCCACCCGGCCGCTGCCCGACGCCGTCAGGCTGCTCGCGCGGCTCTCGTCGTCCGTGCCGCCCGACGGTGCGCCGGGCATCGTCCACGGCGACTACCGGCTCGACAACCTCCTCTGCGTGGCCGACGACCCGGCGCCGGTCAAGGCCGTCGTCGACTGGGAGATGGCGACCCTGGGCGACCCGCTCACCGACGTCGCGCTGCTGCTCGTCTACGACGAGCTCGGCTCGCTCGTCGGCGGCGCCGCGGTCTCCGACGCCAGCAGCGCGCCGGGCTACCCCGACCGCGACACCCAGCTCGCCACCTACGAGTCCGCGAGCGGCCGGCCCCTGGGCGACCTGTCGTTCCACCTCGGGCTGGCCTACCTCAAGATCGCGGTCATCCTCGAGGGCATCCACCACCGCCACCTGGCCGGGCAG
The DNA here is from genome assembly GCF_039939255.1 of Nocardioides secundeburneus. Lineage (NCBI taxonomy): Bacteria > Bacillati > Actinomycetota > Actinomycetes > Propionibacteriales > Nocardioidaceae > Nocardioides > Nocardioides secundeburneus. The sequence goes on along the minus strand of NZ_JBDUUE010000007.1, from coordinate 190,611 downwards.
ACCGTCGGTGACGGCTTCGACCGCATCGGCGAGGCGGTCGAGCCGCTGCTCGCAGCAGGGTTGGCTGCCACCCGATCGGGCCAGTCCGAGTAGTCCGATCGGTCACCCCTCGGGTTTTTCGCTGCGCGGTGCTAAGACACCCACCTACGGTGCCGCGGTGAACACCTACCCCCACCCCCACCGCACCCGCCTCGCCGGCGCCGCCGTCGTCGCCCTGGTCGCCCTGGTCCTCGCTCTCCTCGCCCCCGTCGGGACGGCGTCCGCGCGCGTCCCCGCCGGCGACCGCGCCGCGGCCACCTCGAGCGCCGCACCCGCCGAGCGCGCCGTCGTCCACAAGACCGTGAAGAAGCGCTGGACCATGCCCTTCCGGACCCGCGTCGTCCGCACGAACGACCTGCCCCGCGGCACGACCAAGGTGTCCCGCAAGGGCCGCACCGGCGTGAAGCTGGTCGTGTGGCGCATCACCTACGACGACGGCCACCAGGTGTCGAAGAAGAAGGTCCGCACCAAGATCGTCCGCCGTCCCGTCGCCCGGATCGTGCTCAAGGGCACCCGTACCCACACCGAGCAGCGGTGCGACCCCAACTACAGCGGTGCGTGCGTGCCGATCGCCAGCGACGTCGACTGCGCCGGCGGCAGCGGCAACGGCCCGGCCTACGTCGACGGCCCGGTGTACGTGGTCGGCGACGACATCTACGGCCTCGACTCCGACGGCGACGGTGTCGGCTGCGAGTGACCTGACCGTTCGGGCGGGGGTCCGGGCGCCCGGCACGTGAGAGTGTCGGGCCATGGACCTCCGCCTCGACGACGAGCAGACCGCGTTCCGCCAGGCCGCCCGCGACTTCCTCGACCGTGAGGCACTGCCGTTCCGCACGCAGTGGGACCGCGACGAGTCCGTCGACCTCGACATCGTGCCGAAGATGGCCGAGCTGGGGTTCTTCGGCCTGACCATCCCCGAGGAGTACGGCGGCGTGGGCGGCGACTACGTCACCTACGCGCTGGCGATGGAGGAGCTCGGCCGGGCCGACTCGGCGCTGCGCGGCATCGTGTCGGTGAGCAGCGGCCTGGTCGGCAAGTCGATCCTGTTCCACGGCACCGAGGAGCAGAAGCAGGAGTGGCTGCCGGTGCTGGCCGCGGCCGAGAAGCTCGGGTGCTTCGGCCTCACCGAGCCCGACACGGGCTCCGACGCCGGCAACCTGACCACGCGCGCCGTCCGCGACGGCGACGACTGGTTGCTCAGCGGCCAGAAGCTGTTCATCACCAACGGCACGTGGGCATCGGTCGCCCTCGTCTTCGCCCGCACCGGCGCGCCCGACTCCGGTGCCCGAGGCGTCTCGGCGTTCCTCGTGCCGACCGACTCCCCCGGCTTCGAGGCGCGCGAGATCAAGGGCAAGCTCGGCCTGCGCGGGCAGGCCACCGCCGAGCTGTTCCTCGACGACGTCCGCGTGCCGTCGTCGGCGATGCTCGGCGGCCCCGACGGCGAGGGTCGCGGCTTCAAGGTCGCGATGTCGACCCTCGACAAGGGCCGCCTCGCCGTCGCCGCCGGCTGCGTCGGCATCGTGCAGGGCTGCCTCGAGACCTCGGTGGCCTACGCGAAGGACCGCACCCAGTTCGGCCGGCCCATCGCCGGCTTCCAGCTGGTGCAGGACATGATCGCCGACATCTCCCTCGACGCCGACGCCGCGCGCCTGCTCGTGTGGCGCGTGGCCGACCTCGTCGATCGCCACGAGCCGTTCGGCGTCGCGGCCTCGAAGGCCAAGCTGTTCGCCTCCGAGGCCGCCGTCCGCGCGGCCAACCTCGCCATCCAGATCCACGGCGGCGCCGGCTACATCGACGAGTACCCCGCCGCCAAGTACCTCCGCGACGCGCGGGTGATGACGCTGTACGAGGGCACCTCGCAGGTGCAGAAGCTGCTGATCGGGCGGGCCGAGACGGGCATCAACGCGTTCGTGTGAGCACTCAGCTCGCGTAGGGGTCGGCGAAGCTCGATGCGCCGAGGGCCGGCAGCAGGTCGGCGGCGGCCTCGGGGCAGCCCTCCGCGGCGAGGGCGTCCATGTCGGCGCCGTCGATGTCGGTGAGCAGGCCCTCGTCGGCGTAGAAGGCGACCAGCTGGGTGCCGAACTGTGCCGCCGCGAACTCGGCCGGCTGGAGCCCGACGACGTCCGGTGCGGTCTCGGCCAGGAAGCCGCAGAACGCCTCCGGGGTGAGCTCGGCGCCGGCGTCGGCCTCGCCGTCGAGGTCGGTGTCGCCCGACGTGGCGTCGTCCACACCGCCGGCGAGGTCGGTCGCCGCCGTCGACGGGGCGCCGTCGTCGCCTCCCCCGTCGTCGGACCCGCCACACGCGCTCAGCGCCATGCCGACCAGGACGATCGCTGCCGCTGCGCTCCACCGTGGGTTGCCCATGACCACAGCCTGGCAGCCGGGGCGGTCGACCGCCCGGCTCGGGTGGGCCTTGCGTTGCGGCCCCATCGGTGCTCGATCGGCCGGGTCAGCCCGATCGGGCAGACCGTCCGCGACGCGGTGAGGCGGGCCCCGCGACGTCCTATCCTCCCGAGCATGGACGACGACCTCCTGGCCGGGCGCTACCAGCGGCTGCGCCCGCTCGGCTCGGGCGGCATGGGCGACGTCTGGCTGGCCGAGGACCTCGAGCTCGGGCGGCAGGTCGCGGTGAAGCGGCTCCGGCTCGGGGGTGATGCCGACCTCGACGGCGAGCTGATGGAGCGCATGGTCCGCGAGGCGCGCACCGTGGCCCGGCTCAACCACCCGGCGATCGTGACGCTGTTCGACCTCGTGCGGGTCGAGGGCCGGCCCTACCTGATCCTGCAGTTCGTCGAGGGCGAGTCGCTCGCCGACCGCATCGCCCGCGAGCGCCAGGTGCCGTGGCCGGTCGTGGCCCGGGTGGTCGCCGACGTCGCCGGCGCGCTGGCGGCCGCGCACGCGGCCGGGGTGACCCACCGTGACGTCAAGCCCGCCAACCTGCTGCTCGACCGCGACGCACGTGGCCACCTGGCCGACTTCGGCATCGCCCGCGGCGTCGACGACGTCGCGATCACCCGGGCCGGCCAGATGATCGGCACGATCGCGTTCCTGCCGCCGGAGGCGGCGCGCGGGGAGGGCACCAGTCCGGCGAGCGACGTCTGGTCGCTCGGCGCCACGTTCTTCGCCGCGGTCGAGGGTCACGCGCCGTTCCTCGGCACCGGCCAGCCCGAGGTCGGCTGGATCCTTGCTCGCCTGGCGCGCGAGGAGGCTCCCGCGTCGTCCCGGGCCGGCGCGTGCACCGACGTGGTGGCCGCGATGCTCGCCAGCGACCCCGCCGTCCGCCCGACCACGGCCCAGGTGGCCGGCGAGATCGAACGCATCCTCTCCGCCACGCCCGCCCCGCAGCCGCACCCGCCGTCGCCGTCGCCGTCGCCGCAGGCGGAGCGTGCCGCGATGCCGACCCAGGCCCTCAGCGCCCCGACGCGCGTCGACGACCCGTCACCGCCCCTCCCGGCGACTTCGAGCGGACGAGGCGTCGGACGGAAGCTGCTCGTGCTGCTGGTGGCCCTCGTGGCCGTCGGTGCGGTCGTCGTCGGCCTCCTCGTGCTCGGCGGTGGGCCGGACGACGACGACCGGGCCGACGACGAGCGCACGCCGTCCGGTCCGGCGACGGCCACGCCGGTGGGCACGATCGACCTCGCCGCGGGCGCCCGTCGCGTCGAGCTGCCCACCGGGGCCGCCGGGCCCCTCGTCGTCGCCAGCACCGACGCCGACCTGGTCTCGATCATCGACGCCGCCACCTCCGAGGTGACCGAGGTCCCGGTCTGCGACGCCCCGTCGGGCGCGGCGCCCACACCCGACGGCACCACCGTCTTCGTCACCTGCGAGGGCAGCGGCGAGGTCGCCTCGGTCGTCGACGGCGAGGTCCGCGACTACATCGACCTCGGCGGCACGCCCGCGCTCCCCCGGGTCTCGCCCGACGGCACCCGCCTCTACGTGGGCATCGCGGTCGCCGACACCGAAGCCGGCCGCATGCTCGTCATCGACACCGCGACCGACGAGGTCGTCGGGGCGATCGAGGCCGACGCCCCGGTCGGGCTCGCCCAGTTCACGCCCGACGGCACCACCGCCTACGCCCCCGTCGACGACGCCGGCGCCGTGCTGCGCATCGACGCGGCGTCCGGCACCGGCGAGCTGGTCGACCTCGACGGCGCCGAGCCCAACGGACTGCAGGTCAGCGCCGACGGCAGCCGGGTCTTCGTCACCACCGGGACGTCGATCGAGGTGCTCGACCGCCTCGACGGCACCGACTCCGTCGGTGCGTCGTTCGACCTCGGCGGCACGACGATCGGACGCGTGCGTCAGCAGCCCGGCACCGACCTCGGCTGGATCCCCGAGCCCGAGCGGGGTCGCATCGCGGTCCTCGACCTGACCACGGGCGAGGAGGTCGACGAGATCGCCGTCGACGGCCGTCCCGGCTCGATCGTCGCCTTCGCCGCCGACGGCGCCACCGCCTACGTGCCGGTCACCGACGACGACGCGGTGCTGGCCGTCGACACCGTGACCCACGAGGTCACCACCGTCGCCGAGGTCGAGGCCCCGACGACGATCGCGCTCACCCCCGACGGCGACACCCTGTACGTCATCGGCTCGGCCGACACCGACGACCGCAGCCGGCTGACCACCCTCGCCCTGCAGTAGCCCTGACTAGGCGCGGCGGCTCCAGGCGTCGACGACCCGCCGTGCCGCGCGCTCGCTCAACCCGTGCTCGCGCACCGTGCCGGCGACGATCGGCTCCTTGGTCGACAGCACCGCGACGAGCAGGTGGCCCGACGTCACCCCGCGCCCGGAGTCGACCCGTCGGACGCCGAGCGCGCGCACCAGCAGCTCACGCGTGGCGTCGGTGAGGCGGCGTCCGGCCCAGTCGGGCGGGTCGTCGAACGGCGGGTTGACGACGGCGAGCACCGTGGCGAGGTCGATGCCGAGCGTCTCGACCTCCTCGACCTCGATCGTGTCGGACGCCGCCAGCCACCGTTGGTCGAGGGTCAGTCGCACCCGGTCGGCCTCGACGCCGAGCTCGGCCAGCACCTGCCGCACGAGGCGGTCGTCGAGCAGCGCGCGCAACAGGTGGTGCGGGTGCACGTCGCGCCGGTCGGCCATGGCTCGACCGTACGTCGCTCAGCCGCGTCGGACCTCCAGGATCCGGAAGCCCTTCGCGCTGGCCAGCCGCGTCGTCGGCCAGCCCTGCTCGTCGAGCCAGCGCTGCAGCGAGTCGGCGCCGAGGTTCTTGCCCACCACCATCACCGCGCGGCCGCCGGGCGCGAGCGTGGGCAGCCAGCGCAACAGCAGCTCGTGCAAGGCCTGCTTGCCGATGCGGATCGGTGGGTTCGACCAGATCTCGTCGTAGGTGGCGCCGGGGTCGACGTCGTCGGGCAGCACGGCCTCGAACCGGTCGGCCACCCCCAACGTGGCGGCGTTGTCGCGGGCGAGCAGCAGCGCGCGCTCGTTGACGTCGACCGCCGCCACCTGCGCCTCGGGCAGCGCGAGGGCGAGCGCCAGGCCGATCACCCCGTAGCCGCAGCCGAGGTCGAGCACGCGGCGCACCGACGGCGCCGGCGGCTCGGTCTCGCGGAACAGCACCGCGGTGCCGACGTCGAGCCGGCCCTGCGCGAAGACGCCCGAACCCGACTCGAGCGACATCGCCCGGCCCCACACCTCGGTCTCGACGGCGGCACGCTTGAACGGCACCGACGGGTCGGCGGTGAAGTAGTGCTCGTCAGGCATCGCTGCGCACCCGCCTCGCCATCGTCTGGACGGCGCGCGCGGCCAGCTCGTCGTCGGCCGGGTAGGCGACCTCCTCGAGCGTGAGGCCGTGCGCGTGGACGACCGCGACCGCGGGGTCGCGGGTCTCGGCCCGCAGGACCTCCCCCGCCCAGGCCGGCGGGCGTCGTCCCTCGCCGATCGCGAGGAGGCAGCCGACGATCGCGCGGACCATGCTGTGGCAGAACGCGTCGGCCCGCACGGTCGCCACGGCGACGCCGGCCTCGTCGCGCGCCCACGACAGCTCGAGCAGCGTGCGGATCGTGGTCGCACCTTCGCGCTGCTTGCAGAACGAGGCGAAGTCGTGCCGCCCGACCAGCAGGTCGCACGCCGCATTCATCGCGTCGAGGTCGAGCTCACGCGGCCAGGCGAGCACGTGGGCGCGGGTCAGCGGGTCGAGCAGGTCGGCACGGTCGGCTACGCGGTAGGCGTAGCGCCGCCACAGGGCACCGAAGCGGGCGTCGAAGCCGTCGGGTGCGATCGTCACGCGGCGCACCCGCACGTCGGGGTCGAGGACGCCGTTGAGCCGACGGGCGAGGCGATCGGGCAGCACCTCACCATCGGGCCCGTCGGGCACGTCGGTGTGCACCACCTGGCCGCGCGCGTGGACGCCGGAGTCGGTGCGGCCCGCGCAGACCACGGCGACGTCGTCGCGGCGCAGCACCGTGGCCAGGGCCGCCGTCAGCACGCCCTGCACCGTGCGCAGGCCCGGCTGGGCCGCCCAGCCCTTGAACGACGTCCCGTCGTAGGAGAGGTCGATCCGCAGTCGCACCCGCCGATTGTGTCAGCGACACCCGGTCGCGACGCGTCCGGACTAGATTCGGGGGGTGGCCGATCCCGTCATCCTCCTCGTCTCCGCCGAGCACTCCGAGTTCCTGCTCGACGAGTTCGGGCGCTACGCCCGCGACTACGACCTCCGCACCGCCCACTCCGCGGCCGAGGCGATCGAGGTCATCCTGCAGGTCAAGGCCGAGGGCTCGACCGTGGCGCTGTTCGTGCAAGACGGACAGCTCCCCGACGAGCACCCGCTCATGGCCTTCCACCACTGGCGCAAGAAGGTGCCGACGGCGCGCCGCGTGATCGCCGCCCCGTGGGAGCACTTCCTGGCCCAGGCCGCCGAGCTGCGCCCCGGGCTGGCCAAGGGCAAGTACGACGCCTACCTGCTGATGCCGCGCGGCGTCCGCGACGAGGAGTTCCACGGCGCGATCACCGAGCTGCTCTCCGACTGGGGCTCCACCGTCGCGATGCCCGAGGTCGAGTCGGTGCGCATCGTCTCCCCGCCCAACACCCCGCTCACCAACGCGATCCGCGAGTTCACCGAGCGCATGGGCATGCCCACCCGGGTCTATCCGCCCGAGTCCCCCGAGGGCCGCGAGGTCCTCGACGAGCACGCGCAGACCGGGGGCGAGGTCACCTGGCCGGTCATGCGCACCATCGGGCGCCCGGTCTACGCCCCGACCTCCGTGCGCGACGTCGCCACCCAGGTCTACGGCGCCCCCAGCGACATCGACGTCGACGAGGTCGTCGACCTCGTCATCGTGGGGGCCGGCCCCGCCGGGCTCGCCGCCGCGGTCTACGGCGGCAGCGAGGGCCTGTCGACCGTCGTCCTCGAGGCCGAGGCGATCGGCGGCCAGGCCGGCACGTCGTCCATGATCCGCAACTACCTGGGCTTCCCGCGCGGCATCTCCGGCATGCGCCTGGCGCAGCGGGCACGCAACCAGGCCATCAGGTTCGGCGTGCAGTTCTACACCGGCTGGGAGGTCGACGCACTCGACCGCTGCCACGACGGCGGGCACCACCTGCTGCGCACGCAGGGCGGCGACGTGCACGCGCGCTCGGTCGTCGTCGCCACCGGGGTCGCCTACCGCAAGCTCGGCTGCGACGGCATCGACGACCTCGTCGGCATGGGCGTCACCTACGGCTCGGCGATGTCGGCGGCCCGCGAGTCCCAGGACGGCGACGTCGTGGTCGTCGGCGGTGGCAACTCCGCCGGCCAGGCCGCCATCCACCTGTCCCGGTTCGCCCGCTCGGTGACCATCATGGTGCGGCGCCCCGGGCTCGAGGAGACGATGTCGCAGTACCTGATCAACGAGATCGCCTTCAACCCGCGCATCACCGTCGAGACCTGCTGCCAGGTCGTCGACGGCGGCGGCGAGGGCCGGCTCGAGTGGCTGGACGTGCGCGACGTGACCACCGGCGAGGTCGCCCGACGTGAGGTCACCGGGCTCTTCCTGCTGCTCGGCGCCGACCCGCACTGCGACTGGCTGCCCTCCGGCGTGGCTCGCGACGCGCACGGCTTCGTGCTCACCGGTCGCGACGTGCCCCCGGCGTCGTGGTCCGACGGCCGCCCGCCCGCCAACCTGGCCACCACGATGCCGGGCGTCTTCGCCGTCGGCGACATCAGGGCCGGCTCGATGAAGCGGGTCGCGTCGGCGTCCGGCGAGGGTGCGAGCGTCGTCCCGCTCGTGCACTCCTGGCTGTCGCCGTAGCCCGCCGCCGCGATAGTCCCGGACGAAATGGTCGTTTCTCGGGCCGGAAGGCGACGAGAACGTCAGGGACTACCCCAGCTCGGCGCGGGTCGGCGGGTTCGGGCCCGCCCGCGAGACGGTGACCGCGGCGGCCCGGGCGGCGTGCGCGACGGTGGCCGCCGGGTCGAGACCGTCCCAGAGCGCGTCGACGATCGCGGCCGAGAACGTGTCGCCGGCGCCGATGGTGTCGACGACCGTCGTCGGCACGGCCCGGCCCACGACGACGCCGTCGGCGCCGTGCCACTCGGCCCCCTCGGCGCCCCGGGTGACGACGACGGCCTCGGGCCCGAGGGAGCGCAGGTGGGCGGCGGCGTCGGTGAGGGGGAGGTCTGGCCAGAGCGCGGCGAGGTCCTCGTCGCTGGCCTTCACGATCGTCGCGCGGCGGGTCACGGCCTCGACGCGGGCGACCACGCCGGGCCCGGTGCCGGTGATCGCCGGCCGGGCGTTGACGTCGTAGGTCACCACGGGCCCGGGCGCGAGGCGGTCGAGCAGGGCCAGGACGTCGTCGGCCCCCGGCGCGAGGACGGCGGCGATCGAGCACACGTGCACGAACGCCGGTGGCTCGGCGACCTCGACCGGCCCGAAGCGCCAGTCGAGGTCGAACTCGTAGGACGCCGAGCCGTCGGGCCCGATCGTGGCGATCGCGGCCGACGTCCGGTCGAGCACGTGCGGGTCGGTGGCCAGCTCGACCCCGGACGCCGCCAGGTGCTCGGCGACCACCCGCCCGCGGGCGTCGTCGGCGTACGACGTCGCGAACCGGACGGGCCGGCCGAGCCGGGCGAGCGCGACGGCGACGTTGGCCGCCGAGCCGCCCGGGTGCTCGACGTCGCCGACGACGTCGACCAACGACTCCCCCACCACCAAGCAGTAGTCCATCGTCCTACTCTCGCAGGCGTGACCATCCACCCGCTCGACCCGGACTCCCCCACGCCGCTCTACGAGCAGCTGCGCGCCCAGGTCGCGAGCCGCGCGGCGACCGGCGACCTGCCGGCCGGCACGAGGCTGCCCTCCGTGCGCCAGCTCGCGGTCGACCTCGGCATCGGCGTGCGCACCGTGCAGCGGGTCTACACCGAGCTCGAGGCCGACGGCGTCGTCGTCACCGAGGGCCGGCGCGGGACATCGATCGCGGCCACAACGGCGCCGGGCGACGCCACCGCCATGGCCGACGAGTACGCCGCCACCGCGCGTCGGCTCGGCCTCACCCTGGCCGAGGCGACCCGTCTGCTGGAGCAGCGCTGGTAGCCCTGTCGGTGCCCACCACTAGCCTCGCCGCATGGCCCTGGACACCTCCGCCGAGCAGCCGGCCCCCGTCCGGCAGGTGGCGACCGCCATCGCCGGCTGGGTCGACCGGCTCGGCGCGATCTGGGTCGAGGGCCAGATCGCCCAGCTGAGCCGGCGTCCGGGCCTGGCCACGGTGTTCCTCACGCTGCGCGACTCCCTGGCCGACATCTCGGTCTCGGTCACCGCGCCCCGCGCGCTCATCGACTCCCTCAACCCGCCGCTCGTCGAGGGCGCGAGCGTGGTCGTGCACGCCAAGCCCTCGTTCTACGCCACCCGGGGCACCCTGTCGCTGCAGGCCCGCGACATCCGCATGGTCGGGCTCGGCGAGCTGCTCGCGCGCATCGAGCGGCGCCGCCAGGTGCTGGCCGCCGAGGGCCTGTTCGACCGCGAGCTGAAACGCCGGCTGCCGTTCCTCCCGGGTCGCGTCGGGCTCGTCACGGCGCCGTCGTCGGCCGCCGAGCGCGACGTGCTCGACAACGCCCGCCGCCGCTGGCCGGCGGTCGAGTTCACCGTCGCCGCGGCCACCATGCAGGGCACCCGGGCCGCCGGCGAGGTGATGGAGGCCCTCGGGCGGCTCGACCGCGACCCCGAGGTCGACGTCATCGTCATCGCCCGCGGCGGCGGATCGGTCGAGGACCTCCTGCCCTTCAGCGACGAGGGGCTCGTGCGTGCGGTCGCCGCCGCCCGCACCCCGGTCGTCTCGGCGATCGGCCACGAGCAGGACCAACCGCTGCTCGACCTCGTCGCCGACGTGCGCGCCTCCACCCCCACCGACGCCGCCAAGCTCGTCGTCCCCGACGTCGCCGCCGAGGCCTACGCCGTCGCCTCGGCCCGCGAGCGGCTGCGCTCCCTCGTGCTCGCCTCGCTCGGCCGCGAGCAGGCCGGTCTCGACGCGCTGCGCTCCCGACCGGCGCTCGCCGACCCACGCACCCTGGTCGACCGCCACGTCGTCGACCTCGTCGCCCTGCGCGAGCGGGCCCGTCGCTCGCTCGGTCACCAGCTCGCCCGGGCCGCCGACGACCTCGGCCACCACCGCGCCCGCGCCCGGGCGCTGTCGCCGCTCGCCACCCTCGAGCGCGGCTACGCCGTCCTGCAAGACGCCGACGGCCACGTCGTCACCTCGGTCGCCGGCCTCGACGCCGGCGCCGCCGTCAGCGTGCGGGTGGCCGACGGCCGCGTGCACGCCGACGTCACCTCGACCACGGAGGAACCCACATGAGCAAGACCACCGACAGCAGCGCCGAGGCACCCTCCTACGAGGAGGCCCGCGAAGAGCTCGTCGACGTCGTCCGCCGGCTCGAGGCCGGTGGCACGACGCTCGAGGAGTCCCTCGCGCTCTGGGAGCGCGGCGAGGCGCTCGCCGCGACCTGCCAGCAGTGGCTCGACGGCGCCCGTCAGCGCCTCGACGCGGTCATGACGGAGAAGCCGTCGGGAGCGGAGCAGTCGTGAGTCGCGCCACGACGTCGGCGAGCTCGTCGGGGTCGACGGCGCCGTAGACCAGCACGGTCTCCTCGCCGAGCGAGGCCGTGAAGGCGTGGTCGCCGTCGGGGTCGCTCCACCCGTCCCAGGTCGGCGCGAGGTCGCCCACGCCGGTCAGCGGGTCGGCGGTGCGCACGTCGTCGACGCCGGCGTCGGCGAGCATGGCCGCGGCGTCCTGGTCGGCCTGACGGATGCCGACGAACTCGTCGTCGCGGGTGAACAGGTTGATGTCGTAGCGCGGACCCTGGTCGCGGGTGGCGGGCGTCGGCTCGACCCGGGTGGCCTTCCACCCCTCGGGCAGCGTCGCCGGGTAGACCAGGTCGGCCCCGTTCTGCTGGAGGTTCAGCACCTCCGCGGCGAGGTCGACGTCCGGGACGTCCTGCTCCGGCGGGTCGGAGAAGAACCCGCGGAAGACGACGAACGCCACGACGCCGAGCACGGTGACGATGATGGCGCCGATCAGCCCCTCGAAGGAGCGCTGGTAGCGCCCGCCCTGCTCACTCACGCCCCCATCGTCCCAGGACGGGCCCGGCGGCGGGCGAGGAGGGCCGCTCCGGGGGATAGCATCCGCGACATGAGCCCCGCCGCCGTGCCGCCGCACTTCGAGCCCGCCCCCAGCTCGCCCGACCGCAACCTGGCTCTCGAGCTCGTGCGGGTCACCGAGGCCGCGGCCATGGCGGCCGGGCGGTGGGTCGGGCGCGGTGACAAGAACGGCGCCGACGGCGTCGCCGTCAACGCCATGCGGGTGATGATCTCCACCATCGGCATGCGCGGCACCGTGGTGATCGGCGAGGGCGAGAAGGACAACGCGCCCATGCTCTACAACGGCGAGCAGGTCGGCGACGGCACCGGGCCCGAGTGCGACGTCGCGGTCGACCCGATCGACGGCACCACGCTGACCGCGAAGGGCATGTCCAACGCGGTCGCGGTGCTCGCCGTCGCGCCGCGGGGGTCGATGTACGACCCGTCGGCGGTGTTCTACATGGAGAAGCTGGTCACCGGCCCCGAGGCGGCCGAGGTCGTCGACCTGCGCTACCCGGTCGCCGAGAACATCCACCAGGTCGCCAAGGCCAAGGGCAAGAAGCCGCAGGACGTCACCGTCGTGCTGCTCGACCGGCCGCGCCACGAGCAGCTGGCCGACGAGATCCGCGCCACCGGGGCCCGGATCAAGCTCATCGTCGACGGCGACGTCGCCGGCGCGATCATGGCCGCGCGCCCCGACACCGGCATCGACCTGCTGCTCGGCATCGGCGGCACCCCCGAGGGCATCATCGCCGCGTGCGCGATGAAGTGCACCGGCGGCGTCATCCAGGGCCGGCTCTGGCCGCAGGACGACGCCGAGCGGCAGCGGGCCGTCGACGCCGGTCACGACCTCGACCCGGAGCACGTGCTAACCACCGACGAGCTCGTCACCGGCGACGACTGCTTCTTCGTCGCCACCGGCATCACCGACGGTGAGCTGATGCGGGGCGTGCGCTACAACGCCGGCAGCGTCAGCACCCACTCGCTGGTCATGCGCTCGCGCTCGGGCACGATCCGCTCGATCACCGCCGAGCACCGCCTCGAGAAGCTCGGCCCGTTCTCCGCCATCGACTTCGGCGGCTCGTAGGTCGATCGACCTGGCACGGCCCCCGCGGTCAGGCCGACTTGAGCTGCACCTGACCGGCGTCGATCTGGCGACGCAGGGCGGCGGCGACGTGGTCGACGACGAGCGGGTCGAAGGCCATGCCGCAGTGCGACGTCGTCACCTCGACCGCGACGGCGAGCGGGTCGATGCAGGCCCGCCAGTCGACGATGCCGTCGCGCTTGCTGTAGATCGCGGTGAAGCCGACGTCGCCGGCCAGCGGCTGGCGGCTCTCCTCGAAGCTCTGGCGCGCGCACGTGCCGCCGACGCACTCCTCCGACATCAGGCCGGGGACGCCGGCCCGGCTCAACCGCACCAGGCCCTCGACGCTCCAGGTGAGCGTCGCGTGGTGGGCGGCGGGGGCGAGCATCGGGCTGCCGAGGGTGACGATGCCGGAGACGAGGTCGGGACGACGCACGGCGACGCCGCGGGCGATCATGCCGCCGAGGCTGTGCCCGACGACCTGCACGCGGGAACCGCGCCGGGTCGCGATGGCCTCGAGTCGCGACTCGAGCTGCGCGGCGGCGTTGAGCGTGCAGCCGACGTTGGCGTGGATGTGCGAGCGGTAGGTGCGGAAGCCGCGCGTGCGCAGGGTGCGGGCCATCAGCGCGAGCGAGCCGTCTCCGGCCATGAAGCCCGGCACGAGGATCACCGGCTCGACCGCCCGCCCCGCGGAACGACCCGTGTAGGGGCGTGCCCGACGGATGCGCCGTTCCTCGCCGGCCCGGACGGCGTAGCGGCCAGCCTCGGTGACGACGCTGGACTCGCGGAGCACCGCGGTCAGCGACGGGCGCGCGAAGCCCTCCGGGAGGAGGAAGGAGGCGAGCGGGCTGTCACTCATGTGACGCACGCTACTGCCCCGTGGGCATGCCTCGGGGGACATCACCCTCCTCCGGGGCCGTGCTTGGATGGAGGGCGTGCCGACACGACCCAAGCCCGCCCCACCGGTGACGGTGTCCGACGAGCTGTTCGCGCCCGTCTCCGGCGACATCGAGCTGTGCTACCAGACCTTCGGCGACCCGGCCGACGAGCCGTTGCTGCTGGTGATGGGGCTCGGCTGCCCGATGACCTGGTGGGACACCGACCTGTGCGAGATGCTGGCCCGCCGGGGCTTCTACGTGATCCGCTTCGACAACCGCGACGTCGGCCGCTCGAGCCGCGCGACCGGCCGGGTCACCCGCCGCCTCCTGGTGCGCGGGTTCGCAGGCCTGCCGACGCGCTCGCCCTACTCGCTCGACGACATGGCCCGCGACGCCTTCGGCCTGCTCGACCACCTCGGGCTCGAGGCGGCGCACGTGGCCGGCGTGTCGATGGGCGGCATGATCGCGCAGTCGATGGCGCTGCAGCAGCCGCAGCGGGTGAGCTCGCTGGCCAGCATCATGTCGACCACCGGACGACGCACGGTCGGCTGGCAGCACCCGGTCCTGTTCCGCAACCTCCTGGCCAGCAGCAGGGGCCGTGAGGGCTACATCCGCTCGAGCGTCGCCACCTGGCGCCTCATCGGCTCGCCCGGCTACCCGACGCCGCAGGAGCACATCGAGGAGCGCGCCGCCGACACCTACGACCGCGGCGTGAGCGTGGCCGGGCTCACCCGGCAGATGGCCGCGATCGTCACCACCGCCGACCGCACGCCCCGGCTGCGCGGCCTGCGCGTGCCGACCGTCGTCGTCCACGGCCTGGCCGACAAGATGGTGCACGTCTCGGGTGGACGGGCCACGGCCAACGCCGTGCCGGGCGCCGACCTGCTGCTCGTCGACGGCATGGGACACGACCTGCCGCCCGCCCTCCACGAGACGTTCGCCCAGGCCATCACCCGCAACGCCGAGCGGGCCACCGCCCGCTGACGCCGACCCGGCGCGTCTCTGCCGGGCCGGCGTCGCCGGCTACTGGCTGAGCCGGGCGCCGGACTCGGTCTCGAACACGTGCACCTGCGCGGGGTCGGTGGTCACGTGCACGGTCTCGCCCTTGGCGACGGCACCCCGGCCGCCGACCCGGACGATGACGTCGTGCGGGGTGCCCTCGACGCCGCAGGTGCCGTGCACGTAGGAGTCGGCGCCGAGCTCCTCCACCACGGTGACCCGCACGGGCAGGCCGCCGTCGGAGGGACCGACGAGGCGCCAGGCCTCGGGCCGGACGCCGATGGTGATGTCGCCCTTCATGCGCTGGGCGGCCACCGGGTCGACCGGCACGACGTAGTCGCCGATGCGGGCCTGTGCGTCGGTGGCGACCGCCTCGATGAGGTTCATCTGGGGCGAGCCGATGAAGCCGGCGACGAACAGGTTCACCGGCTTGTCGTACAGGTCGAGCGGGGTGTCGACCTGCTGCAGGACGCCGTCCTTCATCACCGCGACGCGGTCGCCCATCGTCATCGCCTCGACCTGGTCGTGGGTGACGTAGACGGTCGTGACGCCCAGGTCGGCCTGCAGCCGGGCGATGTCGGCCCGGGTCTGCACGCGCATCTTGGCGTCGAGGTTGGACAGGGGCTCGTCCATGCAGAACACCTGCGGGCTGCGCACGATCGCCCGCCCCATGGCGACCCGCTGGCGCTGGCCGCCGGAGAGCGCCTTGGGCTTGCGGTCGAGGTAGTCGGTGAGCCCGAGCATCGTCGCCGCCTCCGCCACGCGCCGCTCGCGCTCGTCGGCGGGGACCTTCGCCATCTTGAGCGCGAAGCCCATGTTCTCGGCGACCGTCATGTGCGGGTAGAGCGCGTAGTTCTGGAACACCATGGCGATGTCGCGGTCCTTGGGCGGGACGTCGGTGACGTCGCGGTCGCCGATGAGGATCCGACCGTCGTCGACCGGCTCGAGGCCGGCCAGCATGCGCAAGGTGGTGGACTTGCCGCAGCCCGATGGCCCGACCAGCACCATCAGCTCTCCGTCGCCGATCTCGAGGTCGATGCCCCGGACGGCGGGTTCGGGGGCACCGGAGTACCACCGTTGGGTCTTCTCGAACGTCACTGTGGCCATGCTTGATACAGCTCCCTTCACCGGCAGGTACGTGCCGGACGATCCGTCGTGAAGTGACGCGGATCACCCTATGGGCCGTGTCCAGTCCCCTCCGACCTGCGGCTTTGCCGGGTACCGCCACCCCTAAGAGTGGTCTGGACATCACCGGTCATCACCGACAGGGTGTTGAGACCATCACACAACGGGAGGGGTGCGGATGAGTCCCGACAGACTCCGTGGACACCGGCGCCGGAGGCTCGCCGCAGCCGCCGTGTCGCTGGTGCTGGGCGGCACGCTGCTGAGCGCGTGCGGGAGCGACGGCAAGCCGACGCTCAACTGGTACATCAACCCGGACGGCCAGGACACGCTGACCAAGCTCGCGGCCGACTGCAGCGAGGGCAAGCCCTACGACATCCAGATCAACCTGCTGCCCACCGGCGCGACCGACCAGCGCACGCAGCTCGCGCGCCGGCTGGCGGCGTCCGACAGCGAGACCAACCTGATGAGCCTCGACCCGGTCTTCGTGGCCGAGTTCGCCAACGCCGGCTGGATCGCGAAGTGGCCCGACGACCTCGCCGCCGAGGTCACCGACGACGACGTGCTGTCCGGGCCGGCCGACACGGTCACCTGGGACGACGGCGTCTACGCCGCGCCGCAGTGGGCCAACACGCAGCTGCTCTGGTACCGCAAGTCGCTGGCCGAGGCCGCCGGCCTCGACACCAGCCAGTCCGACACCTGGACCTGGGACCAGGTCATCGACGCCGCCGCCGCCAACAACGGCACGGTCGGCGTGCAGGCCAACCGCTACGAGGCCTACTTCGTGTGGATCAACTCGCTCGTGGCCGGTGCCGGCGGCGACGTCGTCAGCGACACCGAGGCCGGCAAGGACGCCAAGGTCGACATCGACAGCGACGCCGGTCGCGCCGCCGCCGCGGTGATCCAGAAGCTCGCCGACTCGGCGGCCGCGCAGCCCGACCTCACCGTGTCGCAGGAGGGCACCAGCCTGCCGTTCATGTTCGACCCCAACTACGCGGGCGAGTTCATGACCAACTGGACCTTCGTCTACAAGAACTACGAGCCCACCGACGAGAACGGCTTCACGAAGGAGCAGTTCGACGACCTCGGCTGGGCGCGCTACCCGCGCACGGTGCCCGACCAGGAGTCGCGCCCGCCCGTGGGCGGCATCGACATCGCCGTCGGCGAGTTCACCGAGAACAAGGACTGGGCCTTCGAGGCCGCGCAGTGCGTGTCCTCCCCCGAGGCGCAGGAGCAGCTCGCCGTCAACGACGGCCTGATGCCGGCGCGCCAGTCGGTCTACGACTCCTCCGGCCTGACCGAGGCGTTCGACCCGACCGTCCTCGAGCTGTTCCAGCAGAGCCTCGAGGCGGGTGCACCCCGGCCGAAGAGCGCCTACTACAACCTGATCTCGGGGGCGACGCAGAAGTCGTTCCACCCGCCGACCAGCGTCAACCAGGACACCCCGGCCGACGCCGCGAAGTACATCCGCGACGTGCTCGACGGGAAGGCTCTCCTGTGAGCGCCACCGCGACCAAGCCGGTCGAGCCGCGCAGCCACAAGCCCGTCGAGAGCGACCGCGCCAAGGCCGAGCAACGCCTCGGCCAGAAGCTGGTGCTGCCCGCGGTGATCGTGATGCTCGCCGTCACGGCGTTCCCGATCGTCCGCGCGCTCTACCTGTCGTTCTACAACTACTCGCTCACCTCTCCCGAAGACCGGGAGTTCGTGGGCCTGAGCAACTACGTCACCGGCCTCACCGACCCGCTGCTGTGGAAGTCGATCGGCATCACCGTGCTGTACATGGTGGTCACGGTCGCCATCGAGCTGGTGATCGGCTTCGCGTTCGCGATGGTGATGCACCGGGTGATCTTCGCCCGCGGCGTCATCCGCACCTCGATCCTCATCCCCTACGGCATCATCACCGTCGTGTCGGGCTTCGCCTGGCAGTTCGCGTTCAGCGCCAACAACGGCTTCATCAACGGCTGGCTGCCCTTCATCGGCGACGACTTCAACTGGTTCGGCGAGGGCACGCCGGCGGTCATCGCCATCATGGTCAGCGAGATCTGGAAGACCACGCCGTTCATGTCGCTGCTGCTGCTGGCCGGCCTGGCGCAGGTCTCGGAGGACATGATCGAGGCCGCCAAGGTCGACGGCGCCACCTGGACCCAGCGTCTGACCAAGGTGATCCTGCCCAACATGCGGGCCGCGATCATGGTGGCGGTGCTGTTCCGCGCGCTCGACGCCTACCGCATCTTCGACAACATCTTCGTGATGACCAACGGCGCCCTGGGCACCGAGTCGATCTCGTTCCTGGTCTACCGCCAGACCATCGAGCAGTTCCAGCTCGGCATGGGCTCGGCCCTGTCCGTGGTGCTGTTCCTCTCGGTGCTCCTGGTGGCCTTCCTGATCGTCAAGCTGTTCCGCGTCGACCTCGCGCGGGCGCGAGGAGAGGGGTGATCGCGCGATGAAGCAGAAGATCGGACTCATCGTCGGCGTCGCACTCGTGCTGGCCTGGTGCCTGCTGCCCGTGGTGTGGATCATCTCGCTGTCGTTCAAGGACGCCACCGCGGTCACCAACGGCTCCCCCGGCTTCTTCCCGCAGGGCGGCGCCGGCTTCGCCGGCTTCGACAACTACCGCGCCGCGTGGGAGAACACGCAGTTCCGTCGGGCCATCTTCAACTCGATCGGCATCAGCCTCATCGCCACCACGCTCTCGGTGATCCTGGCGACGCTGGCGGCCTACGCCATCGCTCGGCTCGACTTCAAGGGCAAGAAGCTCGTGCTCACCACGGCGCTCGCCATCGCGATGTTCCCGGTGGTGTCGCTGATCAGCCCGCTGTTCGACATGTGGCGCGCCATCGGCCTCTACGACACCTGGCCCGGCCTCATCATCCCCTACATGTCGTTCACGCTGCCGCTGGCGATCTGGACGCTCTCGGCGTTCTTCCGCGAGATCCCGTGGGAGATGGAGCAGGCCGCCCAGGTCGACGGGGCCACGTCATGGCAGGCGTTCCGCAAGGTGATCGTGCCGCTCGCCGCACCCGGCGTGTTCACCGCGGCGATCCTGACGTTCTTCTTCGCCTGGAACGACTTCGTCTTCGGCATCACGCTGACCTCGACCGAGACCGCCCGGCCGATCCCGGCGTCGCTGTCGTTCTTCGTCGGTGCCGACCCGTTCAACCGACCGGCATCGCTGCTGGCGGCCGGTGCCGTCATTGCGACGATCCCGATCATCATCATCGTCCTCATTTTCCAGCGCAAGATCGTCGCCGGTCTCACCTCCGGCGCAGTGAAGGGGTGAACTGCTCATGGCCGGCATCGACATGAGGAACATCGTCAAGAAGTACGGCGACGGCTTCCCGGCCGTCAACGACGTCAGCATCGACGTCCAGGACGGCGAGTTCATGATCCTGGTGGGCCCGTCGGGCTGCGGGAAGTCCACGCTGCTGCGGATGATCGTGGGCCTGGAGGACATCACCGACGGCGACATGATGATCGGCGACCGCCGGGTCAACGACCTCGCGCCGCGCGATCGCAACCTGGCGATGGTGTTCCAGAACTACGCGCTCTACCCGCACCTGACCGTCTACGAGAACATCGCGTTCCCGCTGCGGCTCGCCAAGGCCCCCGAGGCCGAGATCGACAAGAAGGTGCGCGAGGCGTCGAAGACTCTCGAGCTCGACGAGCACCTCGAGCGCAAGCCCGGCAACCTGTCGGGTGGCCAGCGTCAGCGCGTGGCGATGGGGCGGGCGATCGTCCGCGAGGCCGACGCGTTCTTGTTCGACGAGCCGCTGTCCAACCTCGACGCCAAGCTCCGCGGTCAGATGCGCACCGAGATCTCGCGGCTGCAGAAGCGCCTGGGCATCACCACCGTCTACGTCACCCACGACCAGACCGAGGCGATGACGCTGGGCGACCGGGTCGCCGTCCTCAAGCGGGGCGTGCTGCAGCAGCTCGCCTCGCCCCGTGAGCTCTACGAGAACCCCGGCAACCTGTTCGTGGCCGGCTTCATCGGCAGCCCGCCGATGAACTTCCTGCCGGCCACGGTCGAGGGCACCTCGGTCAAGCTGCCGTTCGGCTCGGTCGAGATCCCGGCGGCCAAGGCCGAGAAGGCGGCCGGCAAGGGCCTGCTCATCGCCGGCATCCGGCCCGAGCACTTCGAGGACGCCTCCGTCGTCGACAGGGACACCTCGGGCTCGACGTTCCGCGCGAAGGTCGACGTGGTCGAGTGGCTCGGCAACGAGGCCTACGCCTACCTGCCGTTCGAGGCGCCGCCCGAGGTGGAGGAGCAGCTGCTCCAGCTCGAGAAGGACCTCGACGGCGACTCGCTGCGCACCCAGCTCGTCGTCTCCCTCGACGGCGCCAGCAGCATCGCCGAGGGCGACGAGGCCGAGATCTGGGTCAACACCGCCAAGATCCACCTGTTCGACCCGCAGACCGGCGAGAACCTCACCGTCGACCACCAGAAGGCCGGCCGCATCCCCGGGCACGCCATGGCCGACGCCGCCGAGCAGCCCGCGGCGGCCGGCTAGCCGTCCCTCCCGACCGGCTCGACCGCACCGCGGTCGGGCCGGTCCGGCGTCTCAGTGCAGGGCGTGCGGACCCTTGCGCCCGGGCGGCAGCCCGTCCCCGCCGTCGCGCCGCTCCTTGCGCTCGACCGAGACGCCGCCCCAGAACGCGACGCCCCTGATGCGCAGCACCGGCGAGTCGGGGGCGAGGTCGGGCGCGACCGACTCGTCGTCCCACCAGCCGAAGCCGCCCATGATGCCGGTGCCCTCGACGATCACGTCGACGCCGGGACCGACGGTCACCGTCGCGCCGCCCATGAAGGCGTTGACGGTCATCACGCACTCCTGCGCTCCGAACGAGGCCTCGCGCAGGTCGAGGTCGGCGCCGCCCATGAACGCCGTGACCGTCATGCTGGCCGGCACGGTCCACGCCCCCTTGCGGTCGAAGCCGCCCATCATCGCCAGGTGGCGCGACCGCGCGACGGTGGCGCCCGGCGTCACCGACGCGCCCCGGACGACGGGCGCGGACGACGTCCTCGGGACCGGCAGGTCGGCCGTGATCGGGACCAGGTCGGCGTAGGTGCGCGCGGCATAGGTGGCCTCGAGCCGCTCCTCGAGCTCGTCGAGGTCGATGCGCCCCTCCCCCGCCGCGTCGCGCAACCGCTCGGCGACCGCGTGCCGCTCGTCGTCGGAGATGCGCAGGTCGGGAGTCGGCTCGGCGTCGCTCACCCTGGGCAGGTTACGCGGCGGGCGCGGTCCTACGATGGCCGTCGTGAGCGAAGCCGAGTTCCGTTACTCCGACCTGCTGCCCACCGGCCCCGACGACACGCCGTACCGGCTGGTCACCACCGAGGGGGTCTCGACGTTCGAGGCCGGCGGACGCACGTTCCTGCAGGTCGAGCCGGAGGCGATCCAGCGGCTCACCGCGGAGGCGATGCACGACATCAGCCACTTCCTGCGCCCGGCGCACCTCGCCCAGCTGCGCAGGATCATCGACGACCCCGAGGCCTCGGGCAACGACCGCTTCGTCGCGCTCGACCTGCTCAAGAACGTCAACATCTCCGCCGGCGGCGTCCTGCCGATGTGCCAGGACACCGGCACCGCGATCGTCATGGGCAAGAAGTCCGAGGGCGTGCTCACCGGCCTCGACGACGGCGAGGCGATCAGCCGCGGCGTCTTCGACGCCTACACGCAGCTCAACCTGCGCTACTCCCAGCTCGCCCCGCTGACGACGTACGAGGAGAAGAACACCGGCACCAACCTGCCGGCGCAGATCGAGCTGTACGCGACGCCCGACCCGGCGTCCGGCAAGCCCGAGTACAAGTTCCTCTTCATGGCCAAGGGTGGTGGGTCGGCCAACAAGTCGTTCCTGTTCCAGGAGACGAAGGCGATCCTCAACCCGAAGCGCATGCTGAGCTTCCTCGACGAGAAGATCCGCTCGCTCGGCACCGCCGCCTGCCCGCCGTACCACCTCGCCGTCGTCATCGGCGGCACCAGCGCCGAGTTCGCGCTCAAGACCGCCAAGTACGCCAGCGCCCACTACCTCGACAACCTGCCCACCGAGGGGTCGATGTCGGCGCACGGCTTCCGCGACCTCGAGCTCGAGGAGCAGGTCTTCGAGCTCACGCAGTCGTTCGGCATCGGCGCGCAGTTCGGCGGCAAGTACTTCTGCCACGACGTCCGCGTCGTCCGGCTCCCCCGCCACGGCGCCTCGTGCCCGGTGGCCATCGCCGTCTCGTGCTCGGCCGACCGGCAGGCGCTCGGCAAGATCACCTCCGAGGGCGTCTTCCTCGAGCAGCTCGAGACCGACCCCGCGCAGTACATGCCCGATGCCGGCGTCGCCGACGACATCGCCGGCGGCGAGGTGGTCGAGGTCGACCTCAACCGGCCGATGAGCGAGATCCTCGCCCAGCTCTCCAGCTACCCGGTCAAGACCCGGCTCTCGCTCACCGGCCCGCTCGTCGTGGCGCGCGACATCGCCC
Source organism: Nocardioides secundeburneus (assembly GCF_039939255.1). Taxonomy (NCBI): domain Bacteria; kingdom Bacillati; phylum Actinomycetota; class Actinomycetes; order Propionibacteriales; family Nocardioidaceae; genus Nocardioides; species Nocardioides secundeburneus. The sequence goes on along the minus strand of NZ_JBDUUE010000007.1, from coordinate 168,450 downwards.
ACGCCAAGATCCAGGAGCGCCTCGACGCCGGCGAGGAGATGCCGGACTACCTCAAGAACCACCCGGTCTACTACGCCGGCCCCGCGAAGACCCCCGAGGGCATGGCCTCGGGCTCGTTCGGCCCCACGACGGCCGGGCGCATGGACTCCTACGTCGAGTCGTTCCAGGCTGCGGGCGGCTCGATGGTCATGCTCGCCAAGGGCAACCGCTCGAAGCAGGTCACCGAGGCGTGCGGCACCCACGGCGGCTTCTACCTCGGCTCGATCGGCGGCCCGGCCGCTCGGCTCGCCCAGGACTGCATCAAGAGCCAGGAGGTCATCGAGTACCCCGAGCTCGGCATGGAAGCCGTGTGGAAGATCGAGGTCGAGGACTTCCCGGCCTTCATCGTGGTCGACGACAAGGGCAACGACTTCTTCACCGACCCGTCCGGCACGGTCACCGTGCCGATCAGCGGCATCCGGGTGCGCTCGGCCGAGTAGGCCTAGTGGGTCGGCTCGTCGGCGTGCGGGTTGGCGTTGGGGCCGACCGCGCCGAGCTCATCGGCGCTCGGCGCCTCGGGGTTGCCGGCCACGCCCTGGCTGTCGCTGATCTCGGCGTCGGCGTCGTCGGCAGGCATGGCCTGCACCTCGGACACCTGGCCCTCGCCGTCCTGCGACTGGTCCTGCGACTGGCTCTGCGACTGGCTCATGCCTCCACGGTGCGGGCTCGGACGTCGGTCCGGTCCACCCGCACGGGTCCCGGTCGGGAACCTCCGAGCGACCCGGCTCGTCCATGCTGACGTGCGCTACCGAGACCTGCCCGAGGACGGACCCGAGGTGTGGCGGTCGGTCGCCCGCGGGACGGCGGTGCTGCTGGCCGCGGCGACCGGTGTGTGCCTCGCCGTGGTCGCCGTCGGGGTGTCGACCGGCGGGCTCGACCTCGACCGGTTGCTCTTCCGCGACCGGGCCGTCGACGCAGAGATCATCGACCGCACCGACACCGGCGAGCGCTGCGGTCGCACCGGCAACGCCTCGTGGTCTCGCTACCTGGTCCGGTGGACGACGCCCGCGGGCGAGCAGGCGGAGGCCTACGTGCACTCGTGCCCGGGGTCGAGCTCCGGCGGCACGCACCCCGTCCGGGTCACCCCCGCTCAGGAGCGTGCGGCCGCCCAGGGGCTACGTCCCTCGGTGCCGAAGAGCTCGATCGTGCTCACCTACGGCTTCTACGGCGGCTCGGGCCTCGCGATCGTCGTGCTGGTCGCCTGGTTGCGGACGCGCCCCGCGACCCGGCGCGCCCGCCGGGAGGAGCGGATCAGAGCTGCGCTGCGGCACGCATCGCTGTCACACCAGCGCGCGCAGGCCGTCGACGAGCGGCGTGGTGGGCCGGCCGATCAGGCGTGAGAGCGAGCCGTCGGGGTCTCCCAGGACGCCGCGGCTGATGCCGTCCTCCATCGCCACGACGAAGCCGGCGGTGCCGGCGTCGAGGCCCACCGACTCGAGCAGCGCCCGGTGCTCGTCGGCGGAGAGCTGCCGCAGCGTGACGTCGCGGCCGACGACCTCGCCGAGCGTGGTGGCCAGGACGGCGAAGTCCCACGGCTCGTCGCCACCGAGCTCGTAGACGCGGCCCAGATGGCCGTCGGTCGTGAGCACGACGGCGGCCGCCTCCGCGTAGTCGGCGCGCGCGGCACTCGCCACCCGGCCGCTGCCGGCATTGGTGGCGAGCACCCCGGTCTCGCGGGCGGTGGCGAGGGTCTGCGCGTAGTTCTCGTGGTACCAGTTGTTGCGCAGGATCGTGGCCGGGGCGCCTGAGGCGACGATGATCTCCTCGGTCGCCTTGTGCTCGGGGGCGAGCACGAAGTCGGCGGTGTCGGCCTTCGGGGCGCTCGTGTAGACGAGCTGGCTCACGGCCGCGGCCGCGGCCGCGTCGACGACGGTGCGGTGCTGCTCGACCCGCTGACCGACCTCGCTGCCCGAGATCAGCAGCACGCGGTCGACGCCGGCGACGGCGTCCTCGACCGAGGCGGGGTCGGAGTAGTCGAGCCGGACGACGTCGACGCCCTGTGCGGCGTAGGCGTCGAGGGCGGACGGCGTCCGCGCTCCGGCGCGGACGGTGGTCGGGTCGACGCCGCGGGCGAGCAGCGAGTCGAGGACGAGGCGGCCGAGCTGGCCGGAGGCGGCGGTGACGAGGATGGTCATGTCGGCTCCAACGACCGGGTACATCCGATGCTTCCCATCAGGAGGTACCCACCTTTTGGTAAGTTGGTGGCATGACGGTGAGTCTCCAGGCCATGCGGGTGCAGAGCGACGGCATCTTCACCCGGCACTGTCCGGCTCGCACCGTGCTCGACCACGTGACCAGCAAGTGGGGCGTGCTGGTGCTGGCAGCCCTGGCCGACGGCACGCTGCGCTGGGGCGAGCTGCGCCGCGAGGTCGACGGCATCAGCGAGAAGATGCTCGCCGCGACCCTCAAGACGTTCGAGGCCGACGGTCTCGTCGTCCGCACGGCCTACCCGGAGGTGCCGCCGCGGGTCGACTACCGCCTGACGCCACTGGGCCGCGACCTGGTCGGGGCCATGTCGCCCCTGATGACCTGGGTCGCGGCCCACGCCGGCGAGATCGTCAACGGCTGAGCGAGGCCTCGCGAGCCGGGGTGTCGGCCGCGACCGCGACCGGCGTCCCGGCGATGAACCGGTCGAGCGAGAGGCGGCCGGCACCCGTGGCGGCCAGGGCGAGGCCCATGGCGCCGAGCACGAGCACGAGCTCGTAGCCGCCGTCCGAGGCGAAGAAGGCGTCGCGGTGCACGTAGTAGAACGCACCCGCCATGTTGGCCGCCCACAGGACGCCGACCAGCGGCGTCAGCGCACCGAGGACGACGAGCACGCCGCCGCCGAGCTCGATGGCGATCGCGAACGCCGCGGCGGCGTCGTGCAGCGGGATGCCCATCATCTCGAAGCCGCTGGCCGTGGCGTCGAAGCCGTTGGTCACCAGCTTCTGCCAGCCGTGGGCGATCATCACGACGCCGAGGACGAGCCGCAGGAGCAGCAGGCCCGCGTCGTGGGCGGTGGTGGTGGGATGACTTCCGAGCAGGACCTTCTTCATGGCCAGCCTCCGAGCGGGTTGGTGATCTGAGTGGGGTGCGGGGACGGTCGATCGGTTCGGCACCGGACCGAGGAGCCGGTGGTTGATCGTTCAACGAACCTAGGGGTGCTGGTTGAAAGGAAGATGAGAGTCGTGTTCGGGCTGCGTTAACGCTGCGAGGACGTCGGTGTCAGGCTGGGCTCGTGAACTACGTCGAGCTGGCGCGGGCCGAGACCGAGCGCGGCGAGCTGGTGCTGCGCGAGCGCCGTCCCGGGGGCGACGACCTCGACGACGCCGCCGGCGCCCCCACCGCGCTCGAGCTGCGCGCCAACGGGGTCTTCGTGATGGACACCGTGGAGGTCTCGACCGAGCGGGCACTGGCCGGCGCGGCGCTGGCCGTGGTCGAGGAGCCGCGTGCCGTGTGCGTCGGCGGCCTGGGCCTGGGCTTCACGATGCACGAGGTGCTCGCCGACTCCCGCGTCGAGACCTGCGCCGTCGTCGAGCTCGAGCAGGCGCTCGTCGACTGGATGCGCGACGGCACGATCGCCCACGGACCGGCGCTGCTGGCCGACGAGCGCGTGAAGGTCGTGGTGGCCGACATCGCGATCGCCGTCGCCGAGGCCCGCCCCCACACCTACGACCTCGTGCTGCTCGACGTCGACAACGGACCCGGCTACCTGGTGCACGAGACCAACGCCACCCTCTACGAGCAGCCGTTCCTCGAGCAGGTGCGCGCCATGCTGCGATCGGGCGGCGCCCTCGTGGTCTGGTCGGCCGCCGAGGCACCCGAGCTCGCCACCGCCCTCGGCGCGGTCTTCGACGACGTCGGCGCCGACGCACTCGACGTCCGGCTGAACGACCGCGACGAGCAGTACTGGCTCTACCGGGGCCGGGTCGCGGCCGGCAGCTAGCGGCGCCGCGACAGGTCGACGGGCGCCGTCGCCGGTATCGGGTCGGCCGGCTTGGTGACGACGTTCTCGTGCGCGCGCTCGCGCACCGCGATCTTGATCTGCTCGAGGTTGTTGCGCAGCAGGTCGGAGACCAGCTCGTCCATGCGCGGGTCGCTGAGCATGTCGATCAGCACGCGCATCACGGTCTCGGAGGCCTCGGAGACGATCGTGTCGTAGCCGGGCAGCCTGCTCACGATGCGGGCGTTGGGGTCGGCGCGCACCTTCTCGGCCACCAGGGCCTTGAGCTCGTCGTGGTTCTCGAGCAGCGCGTCGGAGATGTTCTTGGTGTAGTGGCCGGTCTGGATGACGGCGGCGACCTCGTCGAGGACGACGATCGTGAGTGGCCGCTTGACCAGCTCGATGAGCCGGAACGCCAGGCGGCCGGCCCGGTCGACCACCCACGGACGTCGCATGCCGACGCGGACGAACAGCGCGCCGACGAGCGCCGCGGCGATCGAGCCGCCGATCACCAGGCCCGCCACCAGCAGCAGCACCTGCAGGGTGCTGAGGTCCTCCAGCCACTGGCCCATGGGCCCAGCCTAGGAGTCGTCCGCGCGTCAGCCGAACAGGGACCGGTAGTGGTCGCCGCGCTCGAGGTAGGGCTCGAAGACCACCGCGGCGGGATCGCCACCGTCGAGGCACGCCGTCAAACGGTCGAGGTAGTAGTCCCACCCCGGGCCGACGCTGGCGACCATGTCGGCGCCGACCTGCCCCTCGGGCACGACCTGGGTGAACGTGAGCGTCGTGACGCCGTCGGCCTCGACGAGCTCGAGCGTGTGCTGCCACTGCACCAACGGGCCCGAGCCGTCGGGACTGAACGGGTGGCCGTCGCGGCTGCGGACGACGAAGCGGCGCGGCGGCTCGCAGGTCTCGACGAGGTAGACCTCGTCGGGGACGTCGTCGCCCTCGGCCGTCATGCGGAAGACCACCTGGCCGGTGGCCGGGTCGCCGCTCCAGGTGCCGATCCAGCGCTCCATGCGCTCGGGGTCGGTGCAGGCCGCCCAGACGTCGTCGATGGGGGCCCGGTAGGTCCGGGTGAGGACCAGGTCGTGGCCGGCGCGGGTGCCGAGGTTCATGCGGTGTCCTCCTGGGACTCGGTGGTGGGGGTCGTACGTCGGTCGGGGGCGGTGCGCCGGACCTCGAGGTCGAGCCCGTCGAGGTCGGCCGCGCCGAACCGTGGGGCGGGCGCCGGCCGGAGCTCGTCGAGCAGTGCCTGCACGGGCAGCAGGCCGGCGGGGACGAGGGCGTAGTGGCGTTCGCGTCCCCGCTCCTCGGCGGTCGCGAGGCCGGCCTCGACGAGCAGCCGCAGGTGCTTGCTGACGGCCGGGCGGCTGATGGGGCGCGCCGCCGCCAGGTCGACGACGCGGGCCGGGCCATCGCTGAGCGCGCGCAGCAGGTCGCGACGCACGGGGTCGGCGAGGGCGGAGAAGGGGTCCACCGGCAATAGGTAACCCGATGGCTACCATTTGGTCAAGGTCCGGCCGTTAGGTTGGAGGCGTGAAGACACGGACCGAGCACGACTCCATGGGTGAGGTGGAGGTGCCGGCCGACGCGTTGTGGCGGGCCCAGACCCAGCGCGCCGTCGAGAACTTCCCGATCAGCGGGACCCCGATCGAGCCGGCGCTGGTGCACGCGCTGGGACACGTGAAGGCGGCGGCCGCCGTCGTCAACGGCGAGCTCGGCGTGCTCGACGACGGGCTCGCCGACGGTGTCGCAGCCGCGGCGCGGGAGGTCGCGGCCGGCGACCACGACGACGCCTTCCCGATCGACGTCTTCCAGACCGGATCCGGCACGAGCAGCAACATGAACGCCAACGAGGTGATCGCCTCGCTGGCCGCCCGGGCCGGTGTCGAGGCGCACCCCAACGACCACGTCAACGCCAGCCAGTCGAGCAACGACACCTTCCCGACGGCGATCCACGTCGCCGTCACCCTCGCCGTGGTGGGCGACCTCGTGCCGGCCCTCACCACCCTGCGCGACTCGCTGGCGACCAAGGCCGAGGAGTTCGGCGGGCTCGTGAAGTCCGGTCGCACGCACCTGATGGACGCCACCCCGGTCATGCTCGGCCAGGAGTTCTCCGGCTACGCCGCCACGCTGGACTACGCCGTCGAGCGGCTCGAGGCGGTGCTGCCGCGCGTGCGCGAGCTCCCGCTGGGCGGCACCGCGGTGGGCACCGGCATCAACACCCCGCCCGGCTTCGCAGCAAGGGTCATCGAGGTGCTCGGCGAGGCCACGGGCGAGCCGTTCACCGAGGCCCGCAACCACTTCGAGGCGCAGGGGACCCGCGACTCGCTCGTCGAGCTCAGCGGCGTGCTGCGCACGATCGCCGTCGGCCTGACGAAGATCTGCAACGACCTGCGCTGGATGTCGTCGGGCCCCACCACCGGGCTCGCCGAGATCCACCTGCCCGACCTGCAGCCGGGCTCGAGCATCATGCCCGGCAAGGTCAACCCGGTGCTGCCGGAGGCCACGCTCATGGTCTGCTTCCAGGTCGTCGGCAACGACGCGGCGGTCACCGCCGCCGGGGCGTCGGGCTCGTTCGAGCTCAACGTGGCCATGCCGGTCATGGCCCGCAACGTGCTCGAGTCGGTGCGGCTGCTGTCGACGTCGACGACGCTGCTGGCCGACCGTTGCGTCGACGGCATCACCGCCGACGCCGAACGCATGCGCCGCTACGCCGAGTCGTCGCCGTCCGTCGTCACGCCGCTGAACAAGCACCTCGGCTACGAGGCGGCGGCGGCGATCGCGAAGCAGGCGCTGGCCGAGGGAAGCACGATCCGCGAGACGGTGCTCGCCCTCGGCTACGTCGAGCGCGGCGAGCTGAGCGAGGCCGACCTCGACGCCGCGCTCGACGTCGAGCGGATGACGAGGCCGTGAGCGTGGCCGAGCCCGTGACCCGACCCGAGCTGTCCGACGAGTACTTCACCGAGGAGCGCCTGGCGATCCGCCAGGCCGTCTGGCACCCCACCGCCGACGGCCGCGAGCCGTCGACCGAGGCGCTCTTCGCGCTGGTCGACACACGGCCCGACGCCGTGCTGGAGATCGGCTGCGGCACCGGGGCGTTCGCGGCGCGCGTGGCCGCCGCGCTCCCCCGCGCCGACGTGGTCGCCGTCGACGCCTCGGCGCGGATGGTCGAGCTGGCGGCGAGCCGCGGGGTCGCGGCCCGCGTCGCCGACGCCCACGACCTCCCGTTCGCCGACGACTCCTTCGACGCCGTCGCCGCGCTGTGGATGCTGTACCACGTGCGCGACCTGCACCGCGGGCTGGCCGAGGTCCGCCGCGTGCTGCGCCCGGGCGGCACGTTCGTCGCCGTCACCAACGGCATCGAGCACATCGCCGACCTGCGCCGCGAGGCCGGCGGCGACGTCGTCGCCACCCACTTCTCCAGCGAGAACGGCGACGCGGCGCTGCGCCGTCACTTCGACGACGTCACCCGCGACGACCTCCACACCCGCGCGATCCTGCACGACCGCGCCTCGGCCCTGGCCTATCTGCACTCCTCCGAGGAGGACCTCGACTGGTCACCGCCCGACGACGGCTGGCCGCGCGAGTACGCCGGCCACGTCACGGTGTTCGTGGCCCGCTGACCTCGCGTCGTCAGGCGCCTGGGCAACACACACGGGCTCGCGTGTACGACGACGACCTGGGGACCGGTCTCAGGCACACGACCCTGCACCCGAAAGTTCACGAGACCTGGCGGCGCGACACGCTCGCGCGGCCGAGCACACACGTCGGCGCGGGCCGGCCGGATGCGCGGGCCCGCCGCAGCCCGAGCCGACCACAGCCCAGCCGGATCACCCAGGCGGACCCGAGCGCGGCAGCCTGGCGCGTCGCCGCCCTACCGACACGGGCACAGACCGACCTCGCGGCGCGACACGCTCGCGCCATTGGAACTAGTACCAGCCGACGCTCTCGGAGTGGCCCCAGGCGCTGCAGGGGCTGCCGTAGCGGTCGCGGATGTAGCCGAGGCCCCAGCGGATCTGGGTGACCGGGTTGGTCGCCCAGTCGGCGCCGGCGGACGACATCTTCGAGCCCGGCAGGGCCTGCGGGATGCCGTAGGCGGACGACGAGGGGTTGTCGGCGTAGGGGTTCCAGCCGGACTCGCGCATGTAGAGCGAGTCGAGGCAGCCGAACTGGTCGCTGCTGAAGCCGAACTCGGACAACAGCGCCCGGGCGATGTCGCGGGGGTCGGCGTCGGAGAGGTCCTGCGCGCCGGACTCGACGACGGCCGCGGACTCGGCCGACAGGGCGGCCTCCTTGGCCGGGTCGGCCGGCTCGCGGCGATCGGCCGAGCGGGACAGCTCGGGGGCGCGCTCGATGACCTCGGCGCTGGTCAGCTCGGCGTCGGCCGGCCGACGGATCGGCACGTCGTCGGCGGCGGCGACCTCGCCGACCGGGTTGACGGTGTCGACCGCCTGGGCGGAGGAGCCCGCCGAGCCGGTGAGCATGCCGCCACCGATGGTGGCGCCGGTGCTCACGACGGCGACGGAGCCGAGGAGGACGGTGGTGCCGACGACCTTGCGCGGGGCGACGGTGACGGCGTCGGGCACGGCAGGACGCTTGGGGGCGCCGCGGTGCTTCGGGACGTGCTTCACGTGCTTGGACAAGATTTCAGTACCCAGGTGCTGGACGACAGTCGGTCTCGGCGATCGGCTGGGCCCGCAAGGGGACCGCGGAAGATCTCGCTCCACCATGCCCGGTGGTTGAAAGTCGTGCAAACCGAACCGCGCGATCCGGTGGACGAATGTGGGCGATCTCGGGGCGGGCGCGCCTCGTCAGTCACACGAGACACACCCGCCACGCGGGACCCGGCGGAACCCGGCTCAGGTCACACCGTCGCGTTCTCCAGCATCTCGGTGACCAGCGCCGCGATGGGCGAGCGCTCGGACCGGGTCAGGGTCACGTGCGCGAACAGCGGGTGCCCCTTGAGCTTCTCGATCACGGCGACGACGCCGTCGTGCCGCCCGACCCGCAGGTTGTCGCGCTGGGCGACGTCATGGGTCAGCACGACCTTCGAGTTGGCGCCGATGCGCGAGAGCACGGTGAGCAGCACGTTGCGCTCGAGCGACTGGGCCTCGTCGACGATGACGAACGCGTCGTGCAGCGAGCGACCGCGGATGTGGGTGAGCGGCAGCACCTCGAGCATGCCGCGCGCGAGGATCTCGTCGATGACGTCGGCGGAGGTGATGGCGCCGAGGGTGTCGAAGACCGCCTGGCCCCACGGCGACATCTTCTCCGACTCCGAGCCCGGCAGGTAGCCGAGCTCCTGCCCGCCCACCGCGAACAGCGGGCGGAACACCACGACCTTCTTGTGCTGGCCGCGCTCGAGCACCGCCTCCAGGCCCGCGCACAGCGCGAGCGCCGACTTGCCGGTGCCGGCCCGGCCGCCGAGCGAGACGATGCCGACCTCGGGGTCGAGCAGCATCTCGAGCGCGACCCGCTGCTCGGCGCTGCGGCCGTGGATGCCGAACGCCTCGCGGTCGCCACGCACCAGGTGGACCTGCTTGTCGGGCCCGACCCGGCCGAGCGCCGTCCCGCGGTCGGAGAGCAGCACCAGGCCCTGGTGGCAGGGGAAGTCGCGCGCCGACTCGAGGTCGACGGTGCCGTCGTCGTACAGCTCGTCGAGGACGGCGGCCTCGACGTCGAGCTCGGCCATACCGGAGAAGCCGGTGTCGGAGTCGTTGATGGTCTCGCCGCGGTACTCCTGGGCGTCGAGGCCGACCGCGGAGGCCTTGATCCGCATCGGCAGGTCCTTGGAGACCAGCGTGACGTCGCGGCCCTCGTCGGCGAGGTTGCGGGCGACGGCGAGGATGCGGGTGTCGTTGTCGCCGAGGCGGAAGCCGGAGGGCAGCGCCGTCGGGTCGGTGTGGTTGAGCTCGACGCGGATCGTGCCGCCGTGGTCGCCCACCGGCACCGGCTCGTCGAGGCGTCCGTGGGTGACGCGCAGGTCGTCGAGCATGCGCAGCGCCGAGCGGGCGAAGTAGCCCAGCTCGGGGTGATGACGCTTGGCCTCGAGCTCGGTGATCACCACGACGGGCAGCACGACCTCGTGCTCCTCGAAGCGCCGCATCGCCGCCGGGTCGGCGAGCAGCACGCTGGTGTCGAGCACGTAGGTGCGGTTCTGGGTGTCAGCCACGGTCGTCCCCTGTTCGTGACCGCGCGCGCACATCCGCCCGGTCCTCACTCAGCGATGGACCGGAGAGGTGCCCGAACACCGATGTGCCGGCGTCCTCCCACCACGCGGCCGGCAGTGCTGCCGGTCGTGGTGCAAAGGTCGTGATCGCTCACGCTCGGGCCTCCCGATGGCGACGAGCTTCCCCACTCGTCACTGGCTACGACGCTACGACTCCGCGCCGCGGATCCGTGGCGACACGCCCGAACGCGCGATGACGGGCGGGTTAACTCCCGTATCTCCGTTCGCGCTGGGCGTAGGCCCGGATGGCGCGCAGGAAGTCGACGCGGCGGAAGTCGGGCCAGTAGGCCTCGCAGAAGTAGAACTCCGACTTCGCGCTCTGCCAGAGCAGGAACCCGCCGAGGCGCTGCTCGCCCGACGTGCGGATGACGAGGTCGGGGTCGGGCTGGCCCTTGGTGTACAGGTGGTCGGCGATGTGCTCGACGTCGATGATCTCGGCGAGCTGCTCGAGCGTGGTGCCGCGGGCGGCGTGCTCGTGCAGCAACGAGCGGACCGCGTCGGCGATCTCGCGGCGTCCGCCGTAGGGGACGGCGACGTTGACGAGCATGCCGTCGACGTCGGCGGTGGCCTCGGCGGCCGCCTTGAGCCGGCGGGCGACGTCGTCGGGCAGCAGGTCGAGGGCCCCGACCGGGTGCAGGCGCCACCGCCGCTGGTCGGCCAGCGAGTCGACGGCGTCGGCGATGATCGTGAGCAGCGGCTCGAGCTCGGGGGCCGGGCGGTTGAGGTTGTCGGTGCTGAGGAGCCAGAGGGTGACCACCTCGATGCCGACCTCGTCGCACCACCCGAGCAGCGGCTCGATGTTGGCCGCGCCGGCGCGGTGACCGTGCGAGGTGTCCTGCCCGACCGCCCTGGCCCAGCGCCGGTTGCCGTCGAGCATGACGCCGACGTGCTTGGGCAGGCTGCTCGGCATGCGGCGCAGCATCCGGGCCTCGTAGGCCGGGTAGAGCACCTGCCGGATTCCCCGCTTCCAGTCGGCCACCTCCCGATGGTAGGACACCGGAAGAGGTTCGGTCGGCACCTGAGACCGGCCGCCCCCGTCTCGTTCCGAGACTCCCCGAGACCCGAGAAGAGCGACACAGACCGATGAACGCTGACTGGCACCCCGACCCGACCGGCCGTCACGAGCTGCGCTACTGGGACGGCTCCCAGTGGACCGAGCACGTCTCCGACCAGGGCAAGCAGTCCACCTCGCCCATGGACGCCGCTCCCCCGCAGCACGCCCAGCAGGCCCGGCAGGCCCAGCCGGCCCAGCAGGGCTACCAGCAGCACGGTGGCCAGATGGGCGGCCAGATGGGTGGCGACATGTTCGCCGGCATCTCCGGCGACCTCATCGACGGCCGGTTCGCCGAGGTGCAGGGCAGCGGCCCGCAGCTGCAGAACGCCAAGATGCTCCGGGTCCGCGTGACCGAGCCGTTCATGGCCCAGCAGGGCTCGATGGTCGCCTACCAGGGCAACGTCACCTTCGCCTACCAGAGCGCCGGCGGCGTCGGGAAGGTCCTCAAGCGGGCCCTGACCAGCGAGGGCCTCTCGCTCATGCGCGTCGAGGGCCAGGGCGACGTCTTCATCGCCGACACCAACAAGAACGTGCACATCCTGCAGCTCAACAGCTCCGGCATCTCGGCCAGCGCGAAGAGCATCCTGGCCTTCTCCGCCTCGCTGCAGTGGGACGTCGAGCGGGTCAAGGGCGCGAGCATGCTCGCCGGCGGCCTGTTCAACACCACCATCCGCGGCACCGGCTGGGTCGCCATCGTCACCGACGGCGAGCCCGTCGTCCTCAACGCCGCCGAGGCGCCGACGTTCGCCGACACCGACGCCATCGTCGCCTGGTCGGCCGACCTCCAGACCACGCTGAAGTCGACGATGTCGGCGGGCGCGCTGATCGGCCGCGGCTCGGGCGAGGCGGTCCAGGTCTCGTTCCAGGGTCGCGGCTTCGTCATCGTCCAGCCCTCGGAGGGCTACCCGGTCCCCGGCAGCGCCTGAGCACCTCGCGCACACGGGCCGACGTCGATGAGACACCTCTCATCGAGGTCGGCCCGCGCCGCACAGGTTCGGTCGATACCCTCAAGGGCATGAACGACGCGCTGCAGCACGCCAACGGGGCGGTCCGGCACGGTCTCGAGACGATCGGCGACAGGGCCGAGCAGGCCATCGCCGCGGTCAAGCCGAGACTGCGCGGGTGGCTGCACCTCGGCACCGCGCCGCTCGCGCTGGCCGGCGGCATCGTGCTGATCTGCCTCGCCCCGACCACCGCCACCAAGATCGGTGCGGCGCTGTTCACCGCCTCGGCGCTGCTGCTGTTCGGCGTCTCGGCGATCTACCACACCGGCACCTGGTCGCCGCGCACGTGGGCGTTCCTGCGGCGCTTCGACCACGCCAACATCTTCCTGCTCATCGCCGGGTCGTACACCCCGTTCAGCATCATCCTGCTCGAGGGCACCTCACGCACGCTGCTGCTCTCGGCGGTCTGGGGCGGGGCGCTGCTCGGCGTGGGGTTCCGGATCTTCTGGACCGACGCGCCGCGCTGGCTCTACGTGCCCATCTACATCGCGCTCGGCTGGGCGGCGGTGTTCTTCATCCCGGCGCTCTACGACGGCGCCATCGACCTCGGGCTCGGCATCGGCATCGCGGTGTTCGTGCTCATCTGCACCGGCGGCCTGCTCTACACCTTCGGTGGCGTCGTCTACGGCTTCAAGCGGCCCAACCCGTGGCCGCGGTGGTTCGGCTTCCACGAGGTCTTCCACACCTTCACCGTGCTCGCGTTCGCCGCGCACTACGTCGGCGTGTCGATGGCGACCTACGCACTGCGCTAGCCCCTCAACACAACGCCACCTCCCCGCGTCTAGAAGGGCGGAGGTGGAGATGACCTACGAGGAGTTCGTGGTCGCCGAGCAGCAGCGGCTGCTCGGACTCGCGCACGCCCTGACCGGCAACCCGCACGACGCCTGGGACCTCACCCAGGAGACGCTCGTGCGCGTCGCCGAGCGGTGGCGGCGCATCGACGACGCGCGGCCCTACGCCCGCCAGGTGATGGTCCGGCTGAACGTCGACCGGATTCGTCGGCGGCGCCGGGAGCGCCCGGTCGACGAGACGCCGGACGCCGCCGTCGAGCCCGTGCTCGTCGGCGACGTCGACCCGTGGCTGGTCGAGGCCCTCGCCACCCTCTCGCCCCAGCAGCGCACCGCCCTGGCGCTGCGCTTCGTCGAGGACCTCGACACCCGCACCATCGCCGAGCGCCTGGGCTGCTCGGAGGGGACGGCGCGCAGCCACCTCTCCCGCGGCACCGAGCGCCTGCGCCACCACGCCCGACAGCGCGAGCAGGAGCCGAACCGATGACCGACACCACGCAGATCGAGGCCGCCTACGAGCGCCTCACCGCCGCCCTGGCCGTCCCCGCCGAGGCCGACCGCCTCGTCGCGGCGCGGGTCGCCGTCCGACGCCGTCGCCGACGCGCGAGGCACGGCGTGGCCGCGATCGCGGTCGCGGCGACGACGATCGGCGCCGCCGCCCTCGTCGGCGGTGGGACGCCCGCGACGCAGCCGATCCCCCCGGCCGCCACCGCAACCGAGACCACGGCCCGCCCCGCACCGGACCGCGCCGCCGACGAGACCCCTGACGCCGAGCCGCTGTGCGGCCTCACCGGCGAGGAGGCGCTGCGACTGGTGCGCCAGCGCTACCGCGACGAGCACCCCGGCGCGCACGGCCCGGACGACGAGCTCGCCGTCCCGCTCGCCGACCTGAGCCGGGCCGTCGCGCCGTGCCGCTGACCCTCCGCCGGTCATCGGCTCCTCGACGAGCGACTGGCGCTGAGCCCGTAGGCTCGTGGCCATGGCCACGATCGAGCTGACCAACGACAACTTCGCCGAGCACGTCGAGGGCGACGACATCCTCCTCGTCGACTTCTGGGCCAGCTGGTGCGGGCCGTGCCAGCAGTTCGCCCCCACCTACGAGGCGGCCTCCGAGGTCCACTCCGACATCACCTTCGGCTCCATCAACACCGAGGAACAGCGCGAGCTGTCGGCCGAGGCCGGCATCCGCTCGATCCCGACGCTGATGGCGTTCCGCGACGGCATCCTGGTCTTCTCGCAGCCGGGCGCGCTGCCGCCCGCGGCGCTCGAGACGCTCATCGGCAAGGTCCGTTCGCTCGACATGGACATGGTGCGCCAGAAGGTCGCCGAGGCCGAGGCGGCCCAGTAGCGCCCACCTAGCCGGAACCCCCGCCGCGCCGTCCGCGTCGGAGCCCGCATGTCCCGCTCCCGCGTCGTCCTCGTCGCCCTGGTCATGGCCGCAGCGGTCGCCGTCGGCGTCGGCGGCGGCCTCGTCGTCGCCGGCACCGGGGACGACGCCCCGGATGCCGGCGTGCGCGAGCGCGAGCCCGTCGTCCGGGCCCCGGAGCCGCAGGTCTTCGACGTCACGCTCGAGGTCGACGCGTGCTGGGTCGCGGCCGTCGAGGCGGGCGGCCGGGTCTGGGACCTGCCGGTCGAGCAGCAGTTCAGCGCGATCGCGCAGAACACGCCCGACGACATCAGCGGCCGGGGCACCGCCACGCTCGACGGGCCCGACGACGACACCCTCGACTACGTCGACGCCGACGGTGGCCGGCTGACCTTCGTCCCGGCCGGCGACCCGCGCACGCTGCAGGACCGCGTGTGCGACGCCACCGGCCCCTGACGGCGACGCCGATCGGCTCAGCCCTTCTTGCGCACCGGCTTGCCGAGCTTGGGCAGCACGGTGCCGCGCCCGTGCAGCATCGTCAGCACCTGCACGAGCTGCTGCTCGTGCTGGGTGGTGCGCTTGAACGAGGTCAGCGGCATCACCGGCTTGAACCGCTGCCGCGCGATCGCCTTGGCGTAGGTGAACTCCTTGAGGCCGTCCTCGCCGTGGATGCGGCCGAAACCGGAGTCGCCGACGCCGCCGAACGGCAGAGACGGCACGCCGGCGAACGTGATCACGCCGTTGATCGCCGTCATGCCCGAACGGATGCGCTCGGCGATCTCCATGCCGCGCGCCTTCGAGAACACCGTGGAGCCGAGGCCGTACGACGTCGCGTTGGTGCGCCGGATCGCCTCCTCGACCGTGCCGACGCGCGCCACCGTGACCGTGGGCCCGAACGTCTCCTCGCAGACGGCGAGGGAGTCCTCGGGCACGTCGACGAGGATGGTCGGCTGCACGAACCGCTCGCCCACGGCGTCGGCGCCGCCGACCAGCGCCCGGCCCCCGCGGGCGATGGCGTCGTCGATGTGGGCGCGGATGACGTCCATCTGCTTCGGCATCGTGATCGGGCCGAGCGGGGAGTCGGGCCCGTCGTGGGCCTCGAGCTGCTCGGCCTGCGCGACGAGCTCGCGCACGAACTCGTCGTAGACCCGCTCGTGCACGTAGACGCGCTCGACGCCGGTGCAGGTCTGGCCGGCGTTGGCGACCGCGCCCCACAGCACGGCGTCGGCGGCGGCCGCGACGTCGGCGTCGTGGTCGACGATGACGGCGTCCTTGCCGCCGGCCTCGATGACGACCGGCGTGAGGGTCTCGGCGCACGCGGCCATGACCCGCTTGCCGGTGGCGGTGGAGCCGGTGAACGCGACCTTGTCGACGCCGGCGCGGCACAGGGCGGCGCCGGTGTCGCCCAGGCCGGTGACGACGGTGAGCACCGGGCGGCCGACGGCCTCGTGGAACGTGCGCGCCAGCCACTCGCCGACGCCGGGGGTGTACTCCGACGGCTTGAACACCACGGCGTTGCCGGCCGCGAGGGCGTAGGCGATGGAGCCCATCGGCGTGAAGACCGGGTAGTTCCACGGCCCGATGACGCCGACGACGCCGAGCGGCTTGTAGGCGACGGTCGCGGCCTGGTTGGCCATCAGCAGCCCCGACGACACCTTGCGGCGTCCGAGGGTCTTGCCGGCGTGCTTGGCCGCCCAGTCGAGGTGGTCGATGGCGAGCGCGGCCTCGAGCAGCGCGTCGCCGGTGGGCTTGCCGGTCTCCTGGCGCATCACCTCGGCCAACTGGGCCAGGCGCCGGGTGATGACGCCCTTCCAGCGCTGCAGGTGCTCGGCGCGCTCGTCGAACGACAGGGCCGCCCACCACACGGCCTCGTCCTTCGCGGCCCGGACGGCGGCGACGACGTCGGCCTCGGAGTGCACCGGGTGGCTCGCCACGACGTCGCCGGTGATCGGGTTGAGGGAGTCGAACCTGGGCGCCGGCGCGGTCTGGTCGGTCCGGTCGGTCTGGTCGTCGGCGATCGTCACTGCGCACTCCTGATGAGGTCGGCCGCCTTCTCGGCGACCATGATGGTCGGGGCGTTGGTGTTGCCGCGCGGCACGGCCGGCATGACGGAGGCGTCGACGACCCGCAGGCCCTCGACGCCGCGCACCCGCAGCTCGGGGTCGACGACGGCGTCGTCGCCGGTGCCCATCGCGCAGGTGGAGGTGGGGTGGAACGTGGTCTGCGTGTAGCGGCGCACGTGCTCGACCAGGTCGTCGTCGGACGGCGTGGCGGTGAGCTCGAAGGGGCGGTCGATGAGGTCGGCGATCGCCCCCTGCTGGGTCACCTCGGCGATGCGCCGGCAGCCGGCGACCATCGCGTCGAGGTCGGTCTGGTCGTCGTAGTAGGCCGCCTCGATCTCGGGGTGCCAGGTCGGGTCGGCCGAGCGGAGCCGCACGTGGCCGCGGCTCGCCGTGCCGACCAGGGTGGACAGCACGGTGACCATGCGCGTGCGCGGCTCGACCATGCCGTCGCCGTACAGGCCGGTGGGCAGCACGTGCGCCTGGAGGTCGGGTGCCGGCAGGCCCTCGCGCGAGCGCCAGAACGCCCCGGTCTCGGCGACGTTGGAGGTGAGCGGGCCCTGCTTGCGCGTCTTCCAGCGAAGGAAGTTGCCGAGCGTGTTGAGGTCGGCGAGGTCGGTGGTGTCCTTGGTGTGCCAGAGCATCGGCGTGTAGGGGTGGTCCTGCATGCCCTGGCCGACGCCGGCGAGCTCGACCTTGCCGGTGATGCCGTGCTCGGCGAGGTGCGCCGTCGGCCCGACGCCGCTGAGCATCAGCAGCTGCGGGCTGTTGATCGCACCACCGCTGAGCAGCACCTCGCGTCTCGCGCGCACCGTGTGCTCGCGGCCGTGCTGGCGGAAGGTGAGGCCGGTGGCGCGGCTCTGGCCGCTCGAGCCCTCGATCTCGATGCGCGCCGCGAGCGCCCCGGTGGCGACGGTCAGGTTGTCGCGGCCGAGAGCGGGCTTGAGGTAGGCGTCGTAGGTCGACCAGCGCTGCCCGCCGTTGCAGGTCACCTGGTAGGGCCCGGCACCCTCCTGCTCGGCGCCGTTGAAGTCGTCGGTGCGCTTGAACCCGGCAGCGACCGCGCTCTCGACCCACGACGACGACAGCTCGTGGGTGAAGCGGCGGTCCTCGACGACGAGCGGGCCGTCGGTGCCGTGGAAGGTGTCGCCGAGGCGGCGGTTGCCCTCGGCGCGCTTGAAGTAGGGCAGGACGTCGTCGTAGCCCCACCCGGCGGCGCCGTACTGGTCGCGCCAGCCGTCGTAGTCGGCGGCGTTGCCGCGGATGTAGATCATCGCGTTGACCGCCGAGCACCCGCCGAGGGCCTTCATCCGCGGCCACGAGGTCCGCCGGCCGTGCAGCTGCTTCTGCTCGGTGGTCGCGTAGTTCCAGTCCCACTTGGTCTTCACCAGACCGACGAACGCGGCCGGGATCATCACCTCGTCGACCTCGGGCGCGGGGCCCGCCTCGACGAGCAGGACCGTGGTGCCGGGGTCCTCGCTCAGGCGAGCGGCGAGCACGGCGCCGGCGCTGCCGGCCCCGACGACGACGTAGTCATAGGCGTCAGTGGTGTGGACCGTCACACAGGCGAACGTACTGCAGGTACGGCAAGGATGACAGTGTTGCTGTCAACGTTCTGGACGACGGGTCAGGCGTCGCGCTCGTCGGACGGGGCCGCGTCGGACTCGCCCTGCTCGCGCTGCTGCCGGACGGCGGCCAGCCCGCGCGGCGGACGCTGCCGTCGCGGCGGGTCGCTCGGGTCGTAGAGCCCCGAGGCCGCAGCCTTCTCGACGTTCTTGAGCCGCTTGACCAGGCTGAAGCCGAGCAGGACGACGGCGAGGATGCCGAGGCCGAAGAGTCCGAAGGCGCCCCACCCGGCGACGACGTCCTCGTCGTCGGGGGCGGCCGCGAGCACGAGCTGGAGCGTGGTCATGCCCCCATCGTCTCACCGAGGGTGACACCGGCGAAGAGGTCGTCCTCCACGACGCCGTCGGCCACCGTGGGACCGACGTGGCTGGTGACCAGCTCGAAGTCCTCCGTGGGCCAGATGGTCGCCTGCAGCTCGCGCGGGATGGCGAACCAGAACCCGTCGGGGTCGATCTGCGTGGCGTGGGCCAGCAGCGCCTGGTCGCGCACCCCGAAGTAGTCGGAGCACGGCACCCGGGTGGTCACGCGTGCCTCCCACTCGGGCTCGTCGACCCAGTTCTCGAGCCGCTCGGTCCAGGGCGACTCGAGGCCGTGGGCGAGCATCGCGTCGTGGATGGCCTGGATGCGGGCCTTGTTGAACGAGTGGTGGTAGTAGAGCTTCAGCACCTGCCACGGCTCCCCGGCCTCGGGGTACTGCTCGGGATCGGCAGCGGCCGCGAAGGCCGCCACGCTGACCTCGTGGCAGCGGATGTGGTCGGGGTGCGGGTATCCCCCGCGCTCGTCGTAGGTGGTCATGACGTGCGGGCGGAACTCGCGGATGAGCGCCACCAGTCGGCCGACGGACTCCTCGAGCGGCACCAGGGCGAAGCACCCCTCGGGCAGCGGCGGCTTGGGGTCGCCCTCCGGCCAGCCGGAGTCGACGAAGCCGAGCCAGTCCTGCCGCACGCCGAGGATGTCGCGGGCACGCTCCATCTCCTGGCGGCGGATCTCGGTGATGTTCTCCAGGACGTCGGGCCGCTCCATCTTCGGGTTGAGGATCGAGCCCCGCTCGCCGCCGGTGCAGGTGACGACGTGGACGTCGACACCCTCGGCGACGTACATCGCCGTGGACGCCGCGCCCTTGCTCGACTCGTCGTCGGGGTGCGCGTGCACGTGCATCAAGCGGTAGCCCGCACGGGGCTTCGGGTCCTGCGACATGGCGTCCATCCTAGGATCGGGTCGTGAGCAGCACCGACCTGGCCGCCCGATACGGCACCCGACCGGGCTGGCACCGCTGGGCCCTGGTCGCCCTGGGCGGCGCGCTGGCCCTCGGCGCCGTGGCGTTCTTCGTCGCGTTCCTGCCCTCACTGGCCTCTCCCCCGGTCTCCTCGGGCAACCTCACCTACGACGTCGTCGACGACCGGACGGCGGTCGCGACGTTCAGCGTCGACCTCGACGACGACGTCGACGAGGCCACCTGCACCCTCAAGGCCTACGCCGCCGACCACACGCTCGTCGGCAACCTCGCCTTCGCCGTCCCGGCCGGCTCGTCGCGCGTCGAGCAGTCGATCGCGACCGCCAGCCGGGCCACGTCGGTCGAGCTCGTCGGCTGCACCGCGCCCGGGCAGAACCGGCCTCGCTGAGCGGCCTCTTGCTAGTCTCGTTCTTTCGGCCGCCCGGGCGATTCGGGCGGCTCGCGTGTTTCGTACCCCCAGCACCACACCGCTAGGAGCAAGTCATGACCCAGTCGACCGAGCAGGACACCATCTGGCTGACCGCCGGTGCCCTCAGCAAGCTGCGGGCCGAGCTGGAGAACCTCAAGGGTCCGGTCCGCGACGAGATCGTGACCCGCATCAGCGAGGCCCGCGACGAGGGTGACCTGAAGGAGAACGGCGGCTACCACGCCGCCCGCGAGGAGCAGGGCAAGAACGAGGGCAACATCCGCGCCCTCGAGGAGCTGCTCCTCAAGGCCGTCTCCGACGAGCCCGCCGACGACGGCGTCGTCGCGGTCGGCAAGGTCGTCACCTACAAGTTCGAGGGCGACGACGACGACGAGGCCGAGACGTTCCTGCTGGGTGCCCGCGAGAACGAGGACTACGTCGACGTCGACGTCTACTCGCCCCAGGCCCCGCTCGGCGAGGCCCTGCTCGGCGCGAAGAAGGGCGACACCGTCGCGTTCGAGGCGCCGACCGGCAAGACCCTGCAGGTCGTCGTGGTCGACGCGACGCCCTACACCGACTGACGTCGGGCCCGGCTCACTCCAGCACCCGGTAGCCCCGCTCGCGCAGCCGGGCGGTGACGAGGGCGGCGTGCGGCTCGCCGCGGGTCTCGAGCTGCAGGTGCACGTCGACCTCGTCGAGGTGCAGCGACGGCGAGATGCGCTCGTGGGCGACCTCGAGCACGTTGGCGCCCATCTCGCCGACCTCGCCGAGCAGGCGGGCGAGGCCGCCGGGCACGTCGGGGATGTTGACGTGCAGGTTGAGGTAGCGGCCGGCGGCGGCCATGCCGTGCTGGATGACCTTGCCGAGCAGGATCGGGTCGATGTTGCCGCCGGACAGCACGGCGACGGCCGGGGTGCGGTAGGCGGTCGGGTGGGACATCAGCGCGGCGACGGCGGCCGCCCCGGCCGGCTCGACGACGACCTTGGCCCGCTCGACGAGGGCGAGCAGGGCGCGCGACATCTCCTCCTCGGTGACGGTGACGATCTCGTCGACGTGCTCGCGCACGGCGGCGAAGGTCAGGTCGCCGGGCAGGCCGACCGCGATGCCGTCGGCCATGGTCTTCATCGACGTCAGGGCCACCGGCGCCCCGGTCTGCAACGAGCTGGGGTAGGCCGCGGCGCCCTTGGCCTGCACCCCGATCACCGTGACCGAGGGCCGCAGCGCCTTGACCGCGAGCGCGACGCCGGCGAGCAGGCCTCCCCCGCCGGTGGGCACGACGACGGTCTCGACAGCGGGCACCTGCTCGAGCACCTCGAGGCCCACCGTGCCCTGGCCGGCCATGATGTCGCCGTGGTCGAAGGGGTGGATGAGCACCGCGCCGGTCTCGTCGGCGAACCGCCGTGCCTCGCGCAGGCAGTCCTCGAGGTAGCCGGGCACGAACACGACGTCGGCGCCGTAGCCGCGCGTGGCCTTCTCCTTGGGGATCGGGGCACCCTCGGGCATGAAGACCGTGGCCCGGATGCCGAGCGTCTGGGCCGCGAGCGCCACGCCTTGGGCGTGGTTGCCGGCCGAGGCCGCCACCACACCGCGGGAGCGCTCCTCGGGCGTGAGGCGGGAGATGCGCACGTAGGCGCCGCGGGCCTTGAACGAGCCGGTGCGCTGGAGGTTCTCGCACTTGAGCCACACCGGACCGCCGACCACCGAGGAGAGCCAGCGCGACTCCTCCATCGGGGTCTCGATCGTGACGCCGGCGAGGAGGCGGCGCGCCTCCTCGATGTCGGCCAGGGAGACCGTCACCGGTCGTCCCCGCGGGAGGTGTCGGCCTCGTCGGGGTCGCGGCCGGGGTCGTCGCCGACCCCGGGGTCGGCGTCGGCGTACGTCACGGCGAGCTTGTCCTCGGGGTGGACGACGCCCTGCTCGGCGTAGTCCTCGGCAAGCTCCTGCTGGGGTGACTTGCCGGGCTCGGTGTAGCCGGACAGGTGGGTGACGACGGCGTTGACGACGGCGGCGAAAGGCACCGCGATGAGCGCACCGGTGATGCCGGCCAGCACGATGCCGGTGGCGATCGCGAGGATGACGCCGAGCGGGTGGATCGAGACCCACCGCCCCATCAGGAACGGCTGGAGCACGTGCGACTCCAGCTGCTGCACGACGACGATGACCGCCAGCATGATGAGCGCGATCACCGGGCCCTCGGCGACCAGCGCCACGAGCACCGCCACACCGCCGGCGACGAAGGCGCCGACGAGCGGGACGAACGCGCCGAGGAAGACCAGCACGCCGATCGGGAAGACGAACGGCACGCCGAGAACGGCCGCGCCGATCATCACGCCGGCGGCGTCGACCGCGGCCACGATCACGGTCGCACGCACGAACTGGGTGAGCGACGTCCAGGCGACGCGGCCCGAGCTGTCGACGCGCGCCCGGGCGGCGCGCGGGGTGATGCGCACGAGCCACGACCAGATGCGCTCACCGTCGGCGAGGAAGAAGTAGGTGGAGAACAAGACGATGAACAGGCCGGCGAAGACGTGGCTGATCGTCGCGCCGACCTCGGTGACCCGGCCGGCGACGTCGCCCTCGTTGACGGCGTCGAGCAACGCCTCCTGGGTCTTCTTGATGCCGTCGTCGATCTGGTTGTCGCTGGCGTGGAGCGGGCCGTCCTTGAGCCAGTCGCGGATGTCGCCGAGTCCGGCCGCGGCCGAGGTGGCGAGGTCGTCGGCGCCGGAGGCGATCTGCTGCCCGGCGAGGGTGAGCAGGCCCGCGACGGCGCCGAGGGTGACCAGGACCGTGAGGAGGGAGGAGAGACCGCGGGGCAGCCCGAGGCGGGTCAGCGCCCGGACGAGCGGGCTGACCAGGGCGGTGATGAGCAGCGCCACGGCGAGCGGCACGGTGATCTCGCGCAGCGCGTTGATCGACAGCACGATCATCGTGCCGGCCACCGCGATGACGACGAACCGCCACGCCCACTGGGCGGAGAGCTCGACGCCGTAGGGCACCATGCCGCGGTAGTCGTCGGCCGAGGGCACGGCCGAGGCGGCGGCGCGCGGGGGCTCGGCGAGCCGCTCGTCGCGCAGCTGGGCCCACTGGGCGGTGATGCGGGCGAGCAGTCTCTCCTCGCGCTCGGAGTCCTCGATCTCCTGGCGACGACGCAGGCGTCGGCGCCGCTGCTCGGGTTCGTCGACGGGCGTGCTGGGCTGGTGGGGGTCGTCCGTCACCTCGTCACCCTAAGCAACGTGGTCGCCAGCCGGGAGGCCACCTCCGGGTGTTCGTGCGTGAGCAGGCCGACGGCGGCCAGCACGTAGTCGCGGTCGACGACGACACGGGCCCGTTCGGGCAGCTGCCACCCGCCCTCGACGTCGGCGCCCAGGCTGCCGGCGAGCACCCGGTGCTCGACCCCCGGCCGGCCGTGACGCAGCACGCCGCCGGACGCGACGACGAGGCCGACCTCGCGCAGGTCGGTGCCGGTGCGCTCGACCACGCGCCCGTCGGGGCCGACGACGACCCGCGACCGGCCGGCGTGACGTCGCAGCGCCGCGCCGACGGCGACGCCGGCGATCGCCTCGTCGTCGTCGCGCCCGGCGTCGTCGGTCGGCAGGAAGGCCGGGTCGTCGCTGCGCACGCGTGCCGCGGCGGCGAGGTCGTCGCGCTCCCCCGCCTCGACGGTGGTGCCCGCCGACCACCGCATGCCGAGGTCGCCCTCGACGGTGCGGGTGACGGCGGTGGGGGCGACGACGTCGCGGGCGAGCGCGCCGTCCTCGGGGTCGAGGTCGACGACCGAGTGCACGTCGGTGGTGGCGCCGCCGACGTCGACCACGACGACGTCGGAGCCGGTGGCGGCCGCGAGCACCTCGACCCCGGTGAGGACGACGTCGGGCGTCGCGCCACGCACGAGCTCGACGAACGTCGCGCCGCCGTCACGACGGCTGAGGGCCTTGCCGCCGATCACGTGGGCCAGGAACATCTCGCGGATCGCGGCGCGGGCGCCGTCGGGGCGCAGGACGCCGATCTGCGGCACCACGTTGGCCGCCACGACGACGGGCAGCCCGCGCAGCACCTCGACGACGTCGTCGACCGCGTCGGCGTTGCCGGCCACGACGACCGGGCCGCGCCACCCGCAGGCCACGAGGTGGCGGGCCGCGGCCACGATCACCTCGGCGTTGCCGCCGTCGGTGCCGCCGGTGAGCAGCACGACGTCGGGCTCGGCGAGGTCGTCGAGGCCGATCGCCCCGGACGCCGCCGCCACCACCGCGACGACCTTGCCGCCGCTCGACAGGGCCACCCGTCGTCCGGCCTCGGCGGTGACCAGGGCCTCGTTGCCGACGACGGCGATCCGCAGCCCGCCCCCGGCGCTCGAGCAGGCCAGCACCGGCACGCCCTCGGCGCCGAGCGCGGCGACGCAGGCGTCGACCCCGTCGAGCACGTCGGTGCCGATCGTCGTGGGGTGCTCGGCGAACCCGACGATGGCCGACGTCGTCAGGTCGACCAGGGTCGCCTTGGTGAAGGTCGACCCGACGTCGACGCAGAGCACCCGGTCGTCGTTACGAGGAGAGGGCACGGTCGAGGTCGGCGATCAGGTCGTCGGCGGTCTCGATGCCCACCGAGAGACGCACCAGGTCGGCGGGCACCTCGAGCTCGGTGCCGGCGACGCTGGCGTGCGTCATGCGGCCGGGATGCTCGATGAGCGACTCGACGCCGCCCAGCGACTCGCCCAGCGTGAAGACCGACGCCCTCTCGCACACCGCGAGCGCCTGCGCCTCGCCGCCCTCGACCCGGAAGGCGACCATGCCGCCGAACCGCCTCATCTGCCGGCTCGCGACGGCGTGGCCGGGGTGCTCGGGCAGGCCGGGGTAGATGACCTGCGTGACGGCGCGGTGCCCGGTGAGGAACTCGACGACGGCCTCGGCGTTGTCGCAGTGGCGGTCCATGCGCACGCCGAGGGTCTTGAGGCCGCGGTGGGTGAGGAAGCAGTCGAACGGGCCGGCGACCGCGCCGATGGCGTTCTGGTGGAAGGCGACCTGCTCGGCGAGGTCGAGGTCGCGGACGACGAGCGCGCCACCGACGACGTCGGAGTGGCCGCCGACGTACTTGGTCGTGGAGTGCACGACGACGTCGGCGCCGAGCGTGAGCGGCTGCTGCAGGTAGGGCGAGGCGAAGGTGTTGTCGACGACGAGCAGCGCGCCCGCGTCGTGGGCGACGGCGGCCAGGGCCTCGATGTCGCCGACGTTGAGCAGCGGGTTGGTCGGCGTCTCGAGCCAGACCAGCTTGGTCTGGCCGCGCCGGATGGCGGCGCGCACGGCGTCGACGTCGGTCAGGTCGGCCGGCGTGTGCTCGATGCCCCACGCCTGCTCGACCTTGTCGAAGAGCCGGAACGTGCCGCCGTAGGCGTCGTTCGGCAGGACGACGTGGTCGCCGGGGCGCACGGTCGAGCGCACGAGGGTGTCCTCGGCCGCGAGCCCGGAGGCGAAGCTGAAGCCGCGCTCGCCCTCCTCGACGGCGGCCAGGGCGCCCTCGAGGGCGGTGCGGGTCGGGTTGGCCGAGCGGCTGTACTCGTAGCCGCCGCGCAGGCCGCCGACGCCGTCCTGCTTGTAGGTCGAGGTCGCGTAGATCGGCGGGATCACCGCACCGGTGGTGGGGTCGGGCTCGTAGCCGGCGTGGATCGCACGCGTCTCGAAGCCGCCCTTGGAGGTCTCGGGCCGGGTCTGCTCAGTCACCAGCCGAGCCTAGTGGCTCCCCCGGTTCACGCGTCCTCCCGGCGGCGGCTGCGGGCCATGAGGACCAGGCCGCCGACGAGGACCGACAGCCCCAGCAGCAGCTGCCACAGCTCGATCTCGGCGCCCGTGCCCGGGAGCGGGATGCCGCCACCGTTGCCGTCGGTGCCGCCGTCGCCGCCGTCGCCGCCCTGGGTGGGCGGGTTCGTCGGCGGGGTGGTGGGCGGCGTGGTGTCGCCGAAGTCGATGACGACGGTGTCCTCGTTGCCCTCGACGACGTCGCCGCCCGGGTCGGTCGCGACGACCGTGGCGTCGTTGGTGATGCTGCCGGCGCGGATGTCGGCCGCGGTGATGGTGTACGGATCGGCCACGCAGGTGATCGTGGCGCCGGGCTGCAGGACCCCGCCGCCCGGGCACCGGACCGTGAGCCCGGCCTCGTCGAGCATCGGGTCGTCGATCCGCACGTCGCGGGCCGGGGCGTCGCCGGTGTTGGTGACGACGAACTCGTAGACGACCTGGTCGCCGACGTCGGTCGACCCGCTGTTGTCGATGTCGATGATCCGGCGCACGTTCTTGTCGAGCGCCAGGTCGGCCTGGCCCGCGGGCGGGGCCGGGACCGGGGTGACCGTCGAGTCGGGCACCGAGACGACCGGCGTGCCGCCCGGGTCGGTGCCGCGGACCGTGGCGGTGTTGCGCACCGCGCCGGCCGCGACGTCGCCGGCGGTGATGGTGTAGGTCGCGCTGCAGGTGAGCGTGGCGCCGGCGGCGACGACCGCACTCGGGCAGGTGACCGCGACCAGCGGGTCGTCGACCACGACGCCGGTGATGGGCAGCGAGCCGGTGTTGCTGACCACGAACGTGTAATCGATGGTGTCGCCGGCGTCGACGCGACCGTTGCCGTTGGCGTCGACCGGGTCGCCCGCCTGCTTGTCGACGGTCAGGGACGACGTCCCGGTGCCGGGCACGGGCGTGATGACCGAGTCGGTGTCGGTCACGTCGGGCCCGGTCGGCGGGGTGCCGACCACCGTGGACGGGTTGGTGACCGAGCCGGCCGCGATGTCGGCCGGCGTCAGCGTGTAGACGACCGTGCAGGTCGTCGACTCGCCGGGCGCCAGCGTCGTGGTCGGGCAGACCACCGTGCCGGGCAGACCGTCGGTCACCGTCACGTTCGTGAGCGTGACCCCGCCGGTGTTGGTCACCACGAAGCTGTAGGTGATGGTGTCGCCGGCGTCGACGACCCCGTTGCCGTTGGCGTCGACGATCGGGCCGGCCGTCTCGACCAGGTCGATCGCGGCCGCGGTCGGGATCGGCGTGACGACGGAGTCGGTGTCGGTCACGTCGGGCCCGGACGGCGGGGTGCCGGCGACCGTGGACGGGTTGGTCACCGAGCCGGCCGCGATGTCGGCCGGGGTCAGCGTGTAGACGACCGTGCACGTCATCGACGCACCGGGCGCCAGCGTCGTGGTCGGGCAGACCACCGTGCCGGGCAGCCCGTCGGTGACGGTCACGTTCGTGAGCGTCACGCCGCCGGTGTTGGTGACCAGGAACGAGTAGGTGATCGTGTCGCCGGCGTCGATCACGCCGTTGCCGTTGGCGTCGAACGGCGGCGCCGCCGACTCGACCAGGCTGATGCTCGGCGTCGCGGTGAGCGGCGTCGAGACCGTGTCGGTGTCGGTGACCGGCGCACCGGTCGGCGGGTTGCCCGTCACCGAGCTCGGGTTGGTGACCGAGCCGGCTTCGATCTCGGCCTGCGTGATGGTGTGCGTGGCCGTGCAGGTCATCGACTGTCCGGGCGCCAACGTGGAAGTCGGGCAGGTGATGGTCGTGTCGGCCAGGCCGTCGGTCACGGTCACGCCGGTCAGCGTCGTCGAGCCGGTGTTGGTCACGACGAAGGTGTAGGCGATGGTGTCGCCGGCGTCGATGACGCCGTTGCCGTTGGCGTCGACCGGGACGCCGGCCGACTCGACCAGGTCGATCGACGGCGAGGCGTCGAGCGGCGTGGACACGGAGTCGGTGTCGGTGACGGCCGGGCCGGTCGGCGGGGTGCCGGTGACCGACGACGGGTTGGTGACGACGCCGGCGTCGATGTCGGCCTGCGTGAGCGTGTAGGTGACGGTGCAGGTCGTGGAGCCACCGGGCGCCAGGATCGTGGTCGGGCAGACCACCGTGCCGGGCAGTCCGCCGGTCACGGTCACGTTCGTGAGCGTGACACCACCGGTGTTGGTGACCACGAAGCTGTAGGTGATCGTGTCGCCGGCGTCGATCACGCCGTTGCCGTTGGCGTCGAACGGCGGCGCGGCGGTCTCGTCGAGGCTGATGCTCGGCGTCGAGACCAGCGGCGTCGTCTCGGTGTCGTCGTCGGTGACGACCGCGCCGGTCGGCGGGGTGCCGACGACGGAGCTCGGGTTGACGACCTGACCGGCGTCGATCTCGACCTGCGTGATCGTGTGCGTCGCGGTGCAGGTGAACGAGGCACCGGGGGCCAGCGTGGTGGCCGGGCAGACGATCGTGGTGTCGGCCAGACCGTCGGTGACCGTCACGTTGGTCAGCGTCACGCCACCGGTGTTGGTGACCAAGAACGAGTAGGCGATGGTGTCACCGGCGTCGATCACGCCGTTGCCGTTGGCGTCGAACGGCGCCGCGGCACTCTCGTCGAGGCTGATGCTCGGTGTCGCGGTGAGCGGCGTCGTGACCGTGTCGGTGTCGGTCACCGGCGCCCCGGTCGGCGGGTTGCCGGTCACCGAGCTCGGGTTGGTGACCGAGCCGGCGTCGATCTCGGCCTGAATGATCGTGTGCGTGGCCGTGCAGGTGAACGACGCACCGGGCGCCAGCGTGGTGCCCGGGCAGGCGATGGTCGTGTCGCCGAGACCGTCGGTCACGGTCACGCCGGTCAGCGTCGTCGTGCCGGTGTTGGTGACCACGAACGAGTAGGTGATCGTGTCGCCGGCGTCGACGATGCCGTTGCCGTTGGCGTCGACGGGGGCCGCCGCGGACTCGACGAGGTCGATGCTCGCGGCCTGGGCCAGCGGGGTGGTGACCGAGTCGGTGTCGGTGACCGGGGCGCCCGTGGGCGGGTTGCCGGTGACCGCGCTCGGGTTGACGACCTGACCGGCGTTGATCTCGGCCTGGGTGATCGTGTGGGTGGACGTGCAAGTGATCGACTGCCCGGGCGCCAGGGTGGTGGTCGGGCACACGATCGTGGTGTCGGCCAGCCCGTCGGTGACGGTGACGCCGGTCAGCGTGACGCCGCCGGTGTTCGTGACGACGTAGCTGTAGGCGATCGTGTCGCCGGCGTCGATGCGGCCGTTGCCGTTCGCGTCGACCGGAGGCGCGGCCGACTCGACGAGGTCGATCGACGGGGTAAACACGAGCGGCGTCGTCTCGGTGTCGTCGTCGGTGACCACCGGCCCGGTCGGCGGGGTGCCGACGACGGTGCTCGGGTTGACGACCTGGCCGGCGTCGATCTCGGCCTGCGTGACCACGTGCGTCGCGGTGCAGGTGAACGACGCACCCGGAGCCAGCGTCGTGGCCGGGCAGACGACCGTGGTGTCAGCCAGCCCGTCGGTGACCGTCACGTTGGTCAGCGTGACGCCGCCGGTGTTGGTGACCAGGAACGAGTAGGTGATGGTGTCGCCGGCGTCGATCCGTCCGTTGCCGTTCGCGTCGACGGGGGCGGCCGCCGACTCGTCGAGGCTGATGCTCGGCGTGGCCGTGAGCGGGGTGACCTCGGTGTCGGAGGCCGTGACCGTGGCGCCGTCGGGCGCGGTGCCGACGACGGTGCTCGGGTTGACGACCTGGCCGGCGTCGATCTCGGCCTGCGTGATCGTGTGCGTGGCCGTGCAGGTGAAGGACGCACCGGGTGCGAGCGTCGTGGCCGGGCAGACGACCGTGGTGTCGGCCAGCCCGTCGGTGACGGTCACGCCGGCCAGCGTCACCGTGCCCGTGTTGGTGACCAGGAACGAGTAGGCGATCGTGTCGCCGGCGTCGATGCGACCGTTGCCGTTCGCGTCGAACGGAGCCGCGGCGGTCTCGTCGAGCGTGATCGCCGGGGCGGCGGTGAGCGGCGTCGTCTCGGTGTCGGACGCCGTGACGACCGGCCCGGTCGGCGGGGTGCCGACGACGGTGCTCGGGTTGACGACCTGGCCGGCGTCGATCTCGGCCTGCGTGATCGTGTGCGTGGCCGTGCAGGTGAAGAACGCACCGGGGGCCAGCGTGGTGGCCGGGCAGACGATCGTGGTGTCGGCGAGCCCGTCGGTGACGGTGACGCCGGTGAGCGTGACCGTGCCGGTGTTGGTGACCAGGAACGAGTAGGCGATCGTGTCGCCGGCGTCGATCCGACCGTTGCCGTTCGCGTCGAACGGGGCCGCGGCGGTCTCGTCGAGCGCGATGCTCGCGGTGGCGGCCAGCGGCGTGGTCACCGAGTCGTCGTCGGTGACGACCGGACCGGTCGGCGGGGTGCCGACGACGGTGCTCGGGTTCACGACCTGGCCGGCGTTGATCTCGGCCTGCGTGATCGTGTGGGTCGCGGTGCAGGTCGTCGAGGCGCCGGGCAGCAGCGTGGTGGTCGGGCAGACGACCGTGGTGTCGGCCAGCCCGTCGGTGACCGTCACGTTGGTCAGCGTCACGCCACCGGTGTTGGTGACCAGGAAGCTGTAGGTGATCGTGTCGCCGGCGTCGATCCGACCGTTGCCGTTCGCGTCGACCGGGTCAGCCGCCGTCTCGTCGAGGCTGATCGACGGCGTGGCGGCGAGTGGCGTGGTCTCGGTGTCGTCGTCGGTGACCACCGGGCCGACCGGCGGGGTGCCGACGACGGTGCTCGGGTTGACGACCTGGCCGGCGTCGATCTCGGCCTGCGTGATCGTGTGGGTCGCAGTGCAGGTGGTCGAGGCACCGGGCGCCAGCGTGGTGACCGGGCAGACGACCGTGGTGTCGGCGAGGCCGTCGGTCACGGTCACGTTCGTCAACGTCACGCCACCGGTGTTGGTGACCAGGAAGCTGTAGACGATCGTGTCGCCGGCGTCGATGATCCCGTTGCCGTTGGCGTCGAACGGCGCCGCGGCGCTCTCGTCGAGGCTGATGCTCGGCGTCGCGTTCAGCGGCGTCGTCTCGGTGTCGTCGTCGGTGACCACCGGGCCGACCGGCGGGGTACCGACGACGGTGCTCGGGTTGACGACCTGGCCGGCGTCGATCTCGGCCTGCGTGATCGTGTGCGTGGCCGTGCAGGTGAACGAGGCACCGGGCGCCAGGGTCGTGGACGGGCACACGATCGTGGTGTCGGCCAGCCCGTCGGTCACGGTCACGCCGGTGAGCGTCACGGTGCCGGTGTTGGTGACCACGAAGCTGTAGGCGATGGTGTCACCGGCGTCGATGACCCCGTTGCCGTTGGCGTCGAAGGGCGCCGCGGCGCTCTCGTCGAGGTCGATCGAGGCGACGGACCCGAGCGGGACCGCGGTCGAGTCGGGCAGCGACTCGATCTCCTCACCGCTGGGCGGCGTGGCGAGCGCCGTGGCGGTGTTGAGCACGGCTCCGCCGTCGACGTCGGCCTGGGTGATCGTGTAGCTCGCCTGGCAGGTGAGGTCCGCTCCGGGAGCGAGCACGATCGTCGGGCAGGTGACGTCGTCGAGCGACGGGTCGTCGACGTCGACGTCGGTGAGCGGCACGTTGCCGGTGTTGGTGACCACGAACGTGTAGGTGATCGTGTCGCCGGCCTCGGGCGAGCCGTCACCGTCGTTGTCGGTGGGGGCACCGGCCGACTTATCGACCACGACCAGCTCGATCGGGCTAGTCGGTGTCGTCGTGCTGTCCGGCGCCGAGGTGACCGGGTCGCCGCCCGGTGTCGTGCCGGAGGCGGTCGCGGTGTTGACGACCGCGCCGGCGTCGAGGTCGGCCTGGGTGACGGTGTAGGTGGCGCTGCAGGTGACCGTGGCTCCGGGGGCCAGCGTGGCCCCGCAGGCCTGGGCGCCGACGAGCGGGTCGTCGATGCTGATGCCGGTCAGCGTCTGCACTCCGGTGTTGGTGACCTCGAAGGAGTACTCGATCGTGTCACCGACGTCGGTCAGACCGTTGCCGTTGACGTCGGTCGGCGTCGCGGCGGTCTTGTCGAGCACCAGGGACGTGTCGGTCGACGTGGGGGTCGACGTCGAGTCGGGCGCCGAGACGGCTCCCTGCCCGTTGGCCCCCGTGCCGCGGGCGGTCGCGGTGTTCTCGACGCTGCCGGCGTCGACGTCGGCCTGCGTGATCGTGTAGGCCGCGGTGCACCGCGTGGTCGCCCCGGGCGTCAGCGTCGTGGTCGGGCAGGTGACGGCGGTGCCGATGGTGGCGTCGTCGATCGTGAGGCCGGTCACGGTCGTGGCGCCGGTGTTGGTGACCACGAACGCGTAGGGGATGGTGTCGCCGGCCTCGATGCGACCGTCGACGTCGACGTCGACCGGCACGCCGGCCTGCTTGTCGAGGGTCAGCGTCGCGGGCACCTCGAGCGGGGTGCTCGTCGTGTCCGGGGTCGAGGTGAACTCCGGCCCCGTCGGCGGGATGCCGCTGGCGGTGGCCGAGTTCTGCACCGACCCGGCGTTCACGTCGGCGAGCGTGATCACGTAGACGCGGGTGCAGGTCAGGGCGGCACCGGGCAGCAGGCTCGTGGCCGGGCAGGTGACCGCGCCGACCTTGGGGTCGTTGACGCGGACCTCGCTCATCGACACGGCGCCGTTGTTGGTGACCACGAAGGTGTAGGCGATCGTGTCGCCGGCGTCGAGGCGGCCGTTGCCGTTGGCGTCGACCGGGGCTGCGGCCGACTTGTCGATGACGAGCGAGGCGACGGCCGAGGTCGGGGTCGTGGTCGAGTCGGGCGGCGAGGTCACGAGCTGGTTGCCCGGGCCGCGACCGGTGGCGGTGGCGGTGTTGTTCACCGCACCGGCGTCGACGTCGGCCTGCGTGATCGTGTAGCTCGCGGTGCAGACGGTGAAGGCGTCGGGGGCCAGGGTGGTCTGCGGGCAGGTGATCGGCGCGACCTTCGGGTCGGTGATCGCGACCTGGGTCAGGGTCTGGGCGCCCTGGTTGTCGACCCGGAAGGTGTACGGGATGGTGTCGCCGGCGTCGACCCGGCCGTTGCCGTTGACGTCGACGGGCGTGCCCGCGACCTTGTCGACGGCGAGGCGACGGATGGTCGACGTGGTCGTGGTGGTCGACGAGGCGAGCGAGGTGACCGGCGGGCCGCTCGGTGGGGTGCCGGTCGCCGTGGCCGAGTTGACGACGCTGCCGAGGTCGACGTCGGCCTGGGTGATCGTGTAAAGCGCGGTGCAGGTCACGGAGGCACCGGGGGCCAGCGTGGTCTGGGGGCACGACACGGTGCCGACCTTGGGGTCGTTGACGACGACGCCGGTGAGCGTGGTGTCGCCGGTGTTGGTGACCACGAAGGTGTAGGGGATGGTGTCGCCGGCGTCGACGCGGCCGTTGCCGTTGACGTTGTTGACCGGACCAGCCGTCTTCTGGATCGTCAGCGCCGACGCGGTCGACGTCGAGGTCGACGTCGAGTCGGGCAGTGATCCGATCTGCGGGCCGACCGGAGGCAGGCCCTGGGCCGTGGCGGTGTTGTTGACGGCGCCGGCGTTCACGTCGGCCTGCGTGATGCGATAGGTGGCAGTGCAGGTCGTCGTCTGGTTCGGGTTCAGCACCGTGGTCGGGCACGCGACCGCGCCGACCGTGGCGTCGGTGATGCCGACCCCGGTGAGGGTCGTGGTCCCGGTGTTGGTGACCACGAACCGGAACGGGATGGTGTCGCCGGCGTCGACCCGGCCGTTGCCGTTGCCGTCGATCACGGTGCCGGCCTGCTTGTCGAGCAGCAACGAGGCCGTGCGGCCGGTGGGCGTCGTGGTCGTGCTCGGCGCCGAGGTGATCGGGGCCCCGGCCGGTGGGGTGCCGGTCGCGGTGGCGGTGTTGGCGACAGAGCCCGAGTTCGTGTCGGCGAGCGTCACGGTGTAGGTCGCGGTGCAGGTGACCGAGGCCCCGGGCGGGAGCGTCGTCGTCGGGCAGTTCACGCCGGCGACCTTGGCGTCGTTGACCACGATGCCGGTCAGCGTCTGCGAGCCGGTGTTGGTGACGATGAAGCGGTAGCCGAGCTGGTCGCCGGTGTCGAGCAGGCCGTTGCCGTTCGTGTCAGTCTGGCTCGCGACCTGCTTGAGGATCGTGAGGGTGTTGGTGGTGTTGGTCGCCGTCGTGGTGGTGTCGGGAGGCGACGTCACCGGGCCACCGGTCGGCGGCGTACCGGTCGCCGTGGCGGTGTTGACCACCGAGCCGGCGTTCACGTCGGCCTGGGTGATCGTGTAGCTCACCGTGCAGGTGACCGACGCCTCCTGCTGCACCGTGCTCGGCGTGCAGGTGACCGGGCCGGTCTTGGAGTCGTTGACGACGACGCCGGTGAGGGTGACGGTGCCGGTGTTCGTGACCACGAACGAGTACGGGATCGTGTCGCCGGCGTCGACGCGGCCGTTGCCGTTGACGTCGACCGGGGTGCCGGCGGTCTTGTCGATCGCGATCGAGCGCTGCACGGTCAGCTGCGTCGTCGCCGAGCTCGGGGCCGAGGTCACCGGCCCGCTCGGTGAGGTGGCCGTGGCGGTGGCGGTGTTCACCACGGGCGCGGCGTCGACGTCGGCCTGCGTAATCGTGTAGGTGGCCGTGCACGTGATCGTCTGGCCTGGCGCGAGCGTCGTGCCCGGGCAGGCCACGGCGCCGACCCGGGCGTCGTTGATCACCAGGCCGGTCAACGTGACCGAGCCGGTGTTGGTGACGGCGAACGAGTACGGGATCTGGTCGCCGGCGTCGAGGCGGCCGTCGGAGTCGACGTCGATGCCGGTGCCGGCGGTCTTGACCAGGGCGAGCGTCGAGACGGCGGTCGTGGGCGTCGAGGTCGAGTCGGGGTCGGAGGTGACGGCCGGGCCGTTCGGCGGGGTGCCGGTGGCGGTGGCGGTGTTGACGACCGAGCCGGCGTCGACGTCGGCCTGGGTGACGGTGTAGCTCGCCGTGCAGGTCTCGGTCTCGCCCGGCGCGAGCGTGGTGGTCGGGCAGACGGTCGCGGCGACCTCCGGGTCGTTGATGCCGACGAGGGTCAGGGTGACCGCGCCGGTGTTCACGACCACGAAGCGGTAGGCGATCGTGTCGCCGGCGTCGACCCGGCCGTTGCTGTTGACGTCGACCGGCGCAGCGGCCTGCTTGTCGACCGTCATCGTGGCGGTGGCGGTGGTCGGCGTCGTCGTGGACGACGGGGCCGAGGTCACGGCCGGGCCGGTGGTCGGGGTGCCCGTGGCGGTGGCGGTGTTCACGACCGAGCCGCCGTCGACGTCGGCCTGCGTGATCGTGTAGGTCTTCGTGCACGACAGGCTCGTGCCCGGGAGCAGCGGGGTCGTCGGGCAGGTGACCGGGCCGGCCTTGGCGTCGTTGATCGTGATCGCGTTGAGCGTCTGCGCGCCGTTGTTGGTGACGATGAAGGTGTAGGCGATCGTGTCGCCGGCGTCGACCCGGCCGTTGGTGTTGACGTCGACCGGCGCGGCGGCCTGCTTGAGCAGGGAGATCGCGCGCAGCGTCGAGGTGGGGGTCGAGGTCGAGTCGGGCGCCGAGGTGATGGCCGGGCCCGTCGGCGGCGTGCCGGTGGCGGTGGCGGTGTTGTTGACCGCACCGGAGTTCACGTCGGTCTGGGTGATCGCGTAGGTCTTCGTGCAGGTGACGGTGGCGCCGGGCGCCAGCGTGGTCGGCGAGCAGGTGACCGGCCCGATCTTGGCGTCGGTCACCCCGACCGCGGTGAGGGTCTGTGCGCCGGTGTTGGTGATCACGAACGAGTAGGCGATGGTGTCGCCGGCGTCGGTGCGGCCGTTGCCGTTGGCGTCGACCGGGGCGGCGGCCTGCTTGTCGAAGGACAGCGAGCGTGCCGTCGAGGTCGGCGTGGTGGTGGTCGCCGTCGGCGAGGTGATGGCGGGGCCGGTCGGCGGCGTGCCCGACGCGGTGGCCACGTTGACGACCGCGCCGGCGTCGACGTCGGCCTGCGTGATGGCGTAGGTCTTCGTGCAGGTGACCGAGGCGCCCGCGGCGAGCGTCGTCGGTGAGCAGGTCACCGGGCCGACCTTCGGGTCGTTCACCCCGACGCCGGTCAGCGTGACCGCACCGGTGTTGGTGACCACGAACGTGTAGGCGATCGTGTCGCCGACGTCGACGCGGCCGTTGGTGTTGACGTCGACCGGCGTCGCGGCCTGCTTGGTCAGGCCGATCGTCGTCGCCGTCGAGGTCGCCGTCGTCGTCGAGTCGGGCGCCGAGGTGAGCGTCGTGCCGTCGGGCGTCGTCACGGCCGCCGTCGCGGTGTTGACCACGGAGCCGGCGTTCACGTCGGCCTGGGTGATCGTGTACGTCTTGGCGCAGGTGAGGCTGGTGCCCGGCTGCACCGTGGTGCTGCCACAGGTCACGGGCCCGATCTTCGGGTCGTCGATCGTGACGCCGGTCAGGCTCACGGCGCCGGTGTTCGAGACCACGAAGCTGTAGGCGATCGTGTCGCCGGCGTCGACGCGGCCGTTGCCGTTGACGTCGACCGGCGCGGCCGACTGCTTGTCGAAGACGAACGCGGCGACCTGGCTGGTGGGCGTCGACGTCGAGTCGGGCGACGAGGTGACCGCCGGTCCGGTGCTGGGCGTGCCCGACGCGGTGGCGGTGTTGTCGACCGTGCCGGCGTTCACGTCGGCCTGGGTGATCGTGTAGGTCTTCGTGCACGTGACGCTCGTGTTGGGCGCCAGCGTCGTCGGGCTGCAGGTGACGGGGCCGATCTTCGGGTCGCTCACCGCGACCCCGGTGAGCGCGCCGGCGCCGGTGTTGGTGACCACGAAGGTGTAGAGGATCGTGTCGCCGGCGTCGACGCGGCCGTTGGTGTTGACGTCGACCGGGGTCGCGGACTGCTTGTCCAGCAGGATGGAGCGGGTCGTCGACGTCGGCGTCGTCGTGGAGGACGGCGTGGAGGAGATGCGCGTGCCCGTGGGCGGCAGACCGCTCGCGGTCGCGGTGTTGACGACCGTGCCGGCCTCGACGTCGGCCTGCGTGATCGTGTAGCTCGCCGTGCACGACGTCGAGGTGCCGGGCAGCAGCGGTGCGGTCGAGCACGTCGCTCCCCCGGTGCGGCTGTCGGCGATCTGGATGCCGGTCAGCGTCTGGGCGCCGGTGTTGGTGACCACGAACGTGTAGGGGATCGTGTCGCCGGCGTCGATGCGCTGGTTGGTGTTCACGTCGACGGGCGTACCGGCCTGCTTGTCCAGCGAGACCGAGCGGACCGTCGAGGTCGGCGTGGCGGTGTTGTCGGGCAACGAGGTGATCGCCGGCCCGGACGGCGGGGTGCCCGAGGCGGTGGCGGTGTTGTTGACCGAGCCGCCGTCGACGTCGGGCTGGGTGATCGCGTAGACCTTGGTGCAGGTGACCGAGGCACCGGGCGTCAGCGTGGTGGTCGGGCAGGTGACGGCGCCGATCTTGGTGTCGGTGACGCCGACGGAGGTGAGCGTCTGCGCACCGGTGTTCGTGATCACGAACGAGTAGAGGATGGTGTCGCCGGCGTCGACGCGGCCGTTGGTGTTGACGTCGACCGGCGCGGCCGCCGACTTGGCGAGCGTGACCGCCCGCAGCGTCGAGGTCGGCGTCGACGTCGACGACGGGGCGCTCGTCACCGTGGCCCCGCCGGGAGCGGTGCCGCTCGAGGTGGCGCTGTTGTCGACCCTGCCGAGGTTCACGTCGGCCTGGGTGACCGTGTAGGAGGCCGTGCAGGTCAGGGTGGCGCCGGGCTGCAGCGTGGTCGCCGGGCACGAGACGGCACCCACCTTGAGGTCGGTCACCCCGACGCCGGTCAGCGTGACCGCGCCGGTGTTGGAGACCAGGAACGTGTAGGCGATGGTGTCGCCGGCGTCGGTGCGGCCGTTGCCGTTGACGTCGGCGGGGGCACCGGCCGACTTCACGAGGCCGATGGTCTGCACGTTGGACGTCGTGGTCGAGGTGCCGACCGGGTCGCTCGACAGCGTGGCGCCGCTCGGCGTGGTCGCGCGACCGGTGGCGTTGTTGAGCACCGACCCGGAGTTCACGTCGGCCTGGGTGATCGTGTAGGTCGCCGAGCAGGTGGTGGTCGCGTTCGGCGCCAGCGTGGTGGTCGCGCAGGTCACGGTGCCGACCTTCGGGTCGTTGATGCCGACCAGGCTCAGCGTGACCGTGCCGGTGTTCTGCGCGGTGAAGCTGTAGGTGATCGTGTCGCCGGCGTCGATGCGCCCGTTGGTGTTCGGGTCGGTGGGCGTGCCGGCGGTCTTGGTGATGACCAGCGACGGCTGGTCGGCGGTGTCCACCGTCGACGTCGCCACGTTGGAGAGCACCGCGGGCCCGGTCGGCGGGGTACCGCTCGCCCGCGCGGTGTTGACGACCGCGCCGTTGTCGACGTCGGCCTGGGTGATCGTGTAGGTCTTCGTGCAGGTGACGCTCGCGCCCGGGAGCAGCGTGGTCGTCGAGCACGTGACCGGGCCGACCTTCGGGTCGTTGATGGTCACGCCGGTGAGCGTGACGGCGCCGGAGTTGCTGGCCACGAAGGTGTAGGTGACGACGTCGCCGGCGTCGACGAGGCCGTTGCCGTTCGGGTCGGTGGTGCCGGTCGCCGTCTTGGTCAGCGACAGGCCGCTGGCGGAACTCGTCGGCGTCGTCGTCGAGTCGGACGGCGAGGTGACGGTCGCCCCGCCGGGCAGGGTGCCCGTGGCGTTGGCGGTGTTGTTGACCGCGCCGGCGTCGACGTCGACCTGGACGATCGTGTAGGTCTTCGTGCAGGTGACGCTCGCACCGGGCGCCAGCGTCGTGGTCGGGCAGGTGACCGGGGCCAGCTTCGGGTCGTTGATCGCGAGGTTCGAGATCGTGCGCGCACCGGCGTTGGAGACGACGAACGTGTAGACGATCGTGTCACCGGCGTCGATCTGGCCGTTGGTGTTGACGTCGGTCGGCGCGGCCGACTGCTTGTCGAAGGTGAGGCCGACGACCGTCGACGTCGGCGTCGAGGTGCCGCTGGTGTTCGAGCTGATCGGGCCACCGGTGGGCGGGGTGCCCTGGGCGACGGCGGTGTTGACGACGGCGCCGGCGTCGGCGTCGGCCTGGGTGATCGTGTAGGCCGGGGCCGTGCAGGTCACGCTCGCACCCGGCTGCAGGGTGGTCGGGACGCACGTGACGGCGCCCACCTTGGGGTCGGTGACGCCGACGGCGGTGAGTGTCTGGGCGCCGGTGTTGGTGACCAGGAACGAGTAGGTGATGCGGTCGCCGGCGTCGATGCGTCCGTTGGTGTTGACGTCGACCGGGGCGGCCGCGCTCTTGGCGAGCGAGAGCGTCCGCAGCGTCGAGGTGGGCGTCGTCGTCGACGCGTTCGGCGAGGTGACCGTGGCCCCGCCCGGGTTGACGCCGGTGGCGTTGGCGGTGTTGACCACCGAGCCGGTGTTCACGTCGGCCTGGGTGATCGTGTAGGTCTTCGTGCACGTGACGCTCGCACCGGGGGCCAGCGTGGTGCTCGGGCAGGTGACGGGGCCGACCTTCGGGTCGTTCACGGTGATCGAGGTCAGGGTCTGCGCGCCGGTGTTGGTGACCACGAACGAGTAGGCGATCGTGTCGCCGGCGTCGGTGCGGCCGTTGGTGTTCACGTCGACCGGGGCGCCGGCGCCCTTGACCAGCGTGATCGTGCTCGTCG
The DNA here is from genome assembly GCF_039939255.1 of Nocardioides secundeburneus. NCBI lineage: Bacteria > Bacillati > Actinomycetota > Actinomycetes > Propionibacteriales > Nocardioidaceae > Nocardioides > Nocardioides secundeburneus. Next base: position 129,291 of record NZ_JBDUUE010000007.1, on the reverse strand, counting down.
TGTTGGTCGGCGTCGAGGTGCCGCTGGTGTTCGAGCTGATCGGCCCGCCGGTCGGCGGCGTGCCCTGCGCGACGGCGGTGTTGACCACGGCACCGGCGTTCACGTCGGCCTGCGTGATCACGTAGGGAGCGGCCGTGCACGTGACGCTCGCGCCCGGCGCCAGCGTGGTCGGGGCACAGGTGACCGCGCCCACCTTGGCGTCGGTCACCCCCACCGCGGTGAGCGTCTGCGCACCGGTGTTCGTGACCAGGAAGCTGTAGGTGATGCGGTCGCCGGCGTCGACCCGGCCGTTGGAGTTCACGTCGACCGGGGCGCCGGCCGTCTTGGTCAGCGACAGCGTGCGCACGGTCGAGGTCGGCGTCGTCACCGTGGACGGCGCGGAGGTGACCGTCGTGCCGCCCGGGTTCGTGCCGGACGCCGTGGCGGTGTTGACGATGCTGCCGGTGTTCACGTCGGCCTGGGTGATCGTGTAGGTCTGCGTGCACGTGACGCTCGCGTTCGGCGCCAGGGTGGTCGTCGAGCAGGTGACGGGGCCGACCTTCGGGTCGTTCACCGCGACACCGGTCAGCGTCTGCGCACCGGTGTTGGTGACCACGAAGCTGTAGGTGACAGTGTCGTTGGCGTCGACCCGGCCGTTGGCGTTCACGTCGACCGGCGTCGCCGCGCTCTTGACGAGCGTGATCGTGCTCGTGGTGCTGGTCGGGGTCGAGGTGCCGCTGGTGTTCGAGCTGATCGGACCGCCGGTGGGCGGGGTGCCCTGCGCGGTGGCGGTGTTGACCACGGCGCCGGCGTTCACGTCGGCCTGCGCGATCGTGTACGGGGCCGCCGTGCAGGTGACGCTCGCGCCGGGCGCCAGCGTGGTCGGGGCACAGGTGACCGCGCCGACCTTCGCGTCGGTCACCCCCACCGCAGTGAGCGTCTGCGCACCGGTGTTCGTGACCAGGAACGAGTAGGCGATCGTGTCGCCGGCGTCGACCCGGCCGTTGGTGTTCACGTCGACCGGCGTCGCCGCCGTCTTGGTCAGCGACAGCGAGCGGAGCACCGACGTCGGCGTCGTGGTGGACGACGGGGACGACGTCACGGTGCCACCGCCGGGGTTGGTGCCCGATGCGGTGGCGGTGTTGACGATGCTGCCGGTGTTCACGTCGGCCTGGGTGATCGTGTAGGTCTGCGTGCACGTGACGCTCGCGTTCGGCGCCAGGGTGGTCGTCGAGCAGGTGACGGGGCCGACCTTCGGGTCGTTGACCGCGACGCCGGTCAGCGTCTGCGCACCGGTGTTGGTGACCACGAAGGAGTAGGCGATCGTGTCACCGGCGTCGACCCGGCCGTTGGCGTTCACGTCGACCGGCGTCGCCGCGCTCTTGACGAGCGTGATCGTGCTCGTGGTGTTGGTCGGGGTCGAGGTGCCGCTGGTGTTCGAGCTGATCGGGCTGCCGGTGGGCGGCGTGCCCTGTGCGGTCGCGGTGTTGACCACGGCGCCGGCGTTCACGTCGGCCTGCGTGATCGTGTACGTCTTCGTGCAGGTGACCTGGGCGGCCGGTGCCAGCGTCGTCGGGCTGCAGGTGACCGGGCCGACCTTCGCGTCGGTGATGCCCACGGCGGTCAGGGTCTGCGCGCCGGTGTTGGTGACCAGGAAGGAGTAGGCGATGGTGTCGCCGGCGTCGACCCGGCCGTTGGTGTTCACGTCGACCGGGGCGGCCGCGGTCTTGAGGAGCGTGAGCGAGCGGATGGTCGAGGTCGGCGTCGTCGTCGAGGACGGCGCCGAGCCGATGACGGCACCGGTGGGCGTGGTGCCCTGCGCCGTCGCGGTGTTGGGCACTGAGCCGGCGTTCACGTCGGCCTGGGTGATCGTGTAGGTCTTCGTGCACGTGACGCTCGCGCCCGCCGCGAGGGTGGTCGGGGTGCAGGTCACGGGTCCGACCTTGGCGTCGGTGACGCCGACCGACGTGAGTGTCTGGGCGCCGGTGTTGGTGATGAGGAAGCTGTAGGCGATGGTGTCGCCGGCGTCGACCCGGCCGTTGGTGTTGACGTCGACGGGCGTCGCGGCGCTCTTGGTCAGGGTGATCGTCGTCGTCGTGTTGGTCGGCGTCGAGGTGCCGCTCGTGTTCGACGTAATGGGCCCGCCGGTCGGCGGGGTGCCCTGCGCGGTGGCGGTGTTGACCACGGCGCCGGCGTTGACGTCGGCCTGCGTGATCGCGTACGGCGCGGCCGTGCAGGTGACGCTCGCGCCGGGTGCGAGGGTGGTCGGCGTGCAGGTCACGGGTCCGACCTTGGCGTCGGTGACGCCGACCGACGTGAGTGTCTGGGCTCCGGTGTTGGTGACCACGAAGCTGTAGGCGATGGTGTCGCCGACGTCGACCCGGCCGTTGGTGTTCACGTCGACCGGCGTGCCGGCCGACTTGGCCAGCGAGACCCCGCGCAGCGTCGACGTCGGCGTCGACGTGGTCGACGGCGCCGAGGTGATGACCCCTCCCCCGGGCGTCGTGCCCTGGGCGGTCGCGGTGTTGTCGACCGCGCCGGTGTTCACGTCGGCCTGCGTGATCGTGTACGTCTTCGTGCAGGTCACGCTCGCACCGGGCGCGAGGGTGGTCGGCGTGCAGGTCACGGGCCCGACCTTGGCGTCGGTGACGCCGACCGACGTCAGCGTCTGCGAGCCGGTGTTGGTGATCAGGAAGCTGTAGGCGATGGTGTCGCCGGCGTCGGTGCGCCCGTTGCTGTTGACGTCGATCGGCGCGGCGGCCGACTTGGTCAGCGTGATGGTGGTGACCGTCGACGTCGTCGTCGACGTCGAGTCGGGCGCCGACGTGATCACAGCACCGGTGGGCGGCGCGCCCTGCGCCGTGGCGGTGTTGAGCACGGCGCCGGCGTTCACGTCGGCCTGCGTGATCGTGTAGGTCTTCGTGCAGGTGATGGTCGCTCCCGGCGCGACCGTCGTCACCGCGCACGTCACCGGTGCGAGCTTGGCGTCGTTGATGCCCACGGCGGTGAGCGTCTGCGCGCCGGTGTTGGTGACCAGGAACGAGTAGGCGATGGTGTCACCGGCGTCGACGCGACCGTTGTTGTTGACGTCGGTGGGCGTCGCCGCGACCTTGTCGAGCGCGATGCCCCGCAGCGTCGAGGTCGGCGTCGTGGTGCTGGACGGCGCGGAGGTCACGGTGCCGCCGGTCGGCCGGGTGCCGGTGGCGGTCGCGGTGTTGACGACCGACTCGGCGTTCACGTCGGCCTGGGTGATCGGGTACGACTTCGTGCAGGTCACGCTCGCCCCGGGGGCGAGCGTGGTGCTCGGGCAGGTGACCGCGCCGACCTTGGCGTCGTTGATCGTCACCGCGCTGAGCGTGACCGCTCCGGTGTTGGTGACCAGGAAGCTGTACGGGATGGTGTCGCCGGCGTCGACCCGGCCGTTGCCGTTGACGTCGACCGGCGTGCCGGCCGACTTCACGAGGGTGAGGGTCGCGGCGGTCGAGGTGGGCGTGGTCGTGCTCGAGGGCGACGACGTCACGAGGGCGTTGGCCGGGTTGCGCCCGTTCGCGGTCGCGGTGTTGGCCACGCTGCCGCCGTCGACGTCGGCCTGGGTGACCGTGTAGGCCTTCGTGCAGGTGACGCTCGCGCCGGGAGCCAGCGTGGTGCTCGGGCAGGTGACCGGACCGACCTTGGCGTCGGCGACCGCGACCGCGGTGAGGGTCTGGGCGCCGGTGTTGGTGATCAGGAAGCTGTAGGTGATGGTGTCGCCGGCGTCGGTGCGGCCGTTGTTGTTGACGTCGACCGGCGTGCCGGCGGTCTTGGTGAGCGAGATCGTCGACAGCGTCGACGTCGGCGTCGAGGTGCTGCTGTTGTTCGAGGTGATGGCCGCGCCCGTCGGCGGCGTGCCCGACGCCGTGGCGGTGTTGTTGACCGCGCCGGCGTTCACGTCGGCCTGGGTGACGGTGTAGGTGGCCGTGCAGGTGGTGGTGCCGCCCGGCTGCAGGGTCGTGACCGGGCAGGAGGCGCCGGTGACCTTCGGGTCGTTGATCACGACGCCGGTCAGCGTCTGGGCGCCGGTGTTGGTGACCAGGAACGTGTAGGCGATGGTGTCGCCGGCGTCGGTGCGGCCGTTCGTGTTGACGTCGGTGACGCTGCCGACCGACTTGGTCAGCGTGATCGTGCGCACCGTGCTGGTCGGGGTCGACGTCGTCGCCGGCGTCGAGCTGACCCGCACGCCGCCTGGCGACGTGCCGGCCGCGACCGCGCTGTTGGCGACCGCGCCGGTGTTCACGTCGGCCTGGGTGATCGTGTACGACTTCGTGCAGGTCACGCCGGCGCCGGGGGCGAGGGTCGTGGTCGGGCAGGTGATCGCGCCGACCTTGGCGTCGGTGATCGCCACGCCGGTGAGCGTCTGCGGGCCGGTGTTGGTGACCACGAACGTGTAGGTGATCGTGTCGCCGGCGTCGACGCGACCGTTGGTGTTGACGTCGACCGGCGTGCCCGCGGTCTTGGTGAGGGCGATCGTGTTGGCCGCGCTCGTCGCGACGGTGTTGGTGCTCTGCGCCGTCGTGGCCGCGCCCGTCGGCGGGGTGCCGCTCGCCGTGGCGGTGTTGACGACCGAGCCGGAGTCGGCGTCGGTCTGGGTGATCGTGTAGGGCGCCGAGGTGCAGGTGGTCGAGGCGTTGGGCGCGAGGGTGGTGACCGGGCAGCTGGTGCCGGTGACCTTCGGGTCGGTCACGCCGACCGCGGTGAGCGTGACGTCGCCGGTGTTGGTGACCAGGAAGCTGTAGGTGATCCGGTCGCCGGCGTCGACGCGACCGTTGGCGTTGACGTCGACCGGCGCGGCGTTGCTCTTGACGAGGGTGATCGCCTTCAAGGTGCTGGTGGGGATGCTGCGCGACGCGGTCGCGGTGACCGCGGGCCCGGTGGGCGGCGTCCCCGACGTCGTCGCGGTGTTGTTGATGGTGCCGGCGTTCACGTCGGCTTGGGTGACCGGGTAGGCCGCCGCCGTGCAGGTGGTCGAGGCGCCGGGCGCGAGCGTGGTGGCCGGGCAGGTGACCGCGCCGACCTTGGCGTCGGTGACCCCGACGCCGGTCAGGGTGACGTTGCCGGTGTTGGTGACCACGAAGGTGTAGGTGACGGTGTCACCGGCGTTGAGCCGGGTGTCGGCGCCCGGGTTCGGCGTGGCGTTCTTGACCAGGGCGATGGCCGGGTTGCGCGTGATGGGCAGGGTGTTCGTGGCCGTCGCGGTCGCGTTCGGGAGTCCGGCGACGGACGAGACACCGGTGGCGGAGGCGTTGTTGACCACCGATCCGGCGTTCACGTCGGCCTGGGTGAGCGTGTAGGTCGCGGTGCAGGTGCGGCTCGCGCCCGGAGCCAGGGTGCCGGCGGGGCAGGTGACGGTGCCGACCTTCGGGTCGGTCACGGTGACCGAGGAGAGCGCCACGTTGCCGGTGTTGGTGACGACGAACGAGTAGGGCACCGTCGACCCGGCCGTCTGGCCGGTGGGGGTGCCCGCGGTCTTGGTCAGGGTGATCGCCGGGACGAGGGGCACGTTGGTGAACAGGCAGTAGACCGCCGTGCCGTCGGTGCCGGCCCCCGTGGGCATCGTGAAGGTCGCGACGTTGCCCGAGCCCGAGGCCAGGGTGGCCCCGGTGTTGAGGTTGGTGCAGCTGTAGGTGACGGCGTACTGGTTGGTCGAGATGCCGGTCTGGGTGAAGGTGTAGCTCTGGCCGTCGAGACCGAGCAGCGTGCCCGCGGTCTCGGCCGCGGTGTCCTGCAGGCCGGTGTCGGTGCCGGCCGTCGTGCCGGTCGAGCCCGGCGTGGCCGAGGTGATGCCCCCGCCGGTGATCGCGACCGTGGCCTGGTCGCCGGAGCTCGCGCGGCCGTTGGGGAAGCTCACCTGGCCCTTGAGCGTGTTCGGGGACGAGCACGAGGCGGCGTCCACCGCGCCGCCGGTCGTGGCCCCGCCGAGGTTGGCGGTCTGGGTGGCCTCGATGGCCCCCGTCGACGGGTTGACCGTACGGATCGTGTTGTCGTTGGTGAGGTAGAGGCGGCGGTCGCCCTGGCCGCCGAAGGCGATGCCGTTGGCGAGGCCGCCGGTCGAGGACGCGTCGTTGATCGTGGCGATCAGCTTCGCCGTCAGCGTGATCGGGGTGCCGGCGGCGGTCGGGATGGTCTCGTTGACCGAGAACAGGAGCGCCTGGGTGAGGCTGGCGTTGACCAGGAACAGCCCGTTCTGGTTGTCGAAGGCGATGTCGCCGTTGCCCGGCAGGGTGCCGGTCGGCTGTGCGGTGACGCCGGTGGCGACCTGGCCGAGGGCCGAGCCGGTCAGCGGGTTGAACCCGAACAGGTTGAACGTGGTGCCGCCGTAGCCGCCGAAGTAGTAGATGCCCGTGCGCGGGTTGACCGCGCCGTGGGTGATGGTGCCGATCGTGGCGGTCGGGATGGTGATCGAGCCGAGGAGCGTGACGGCGGCGGTGGTGCGGTCGTAGGAGTAGACGCGACGCACGTTGGCGTCGGCCTGCGAGTTCACGACGCCGTAGATCACGTTGCCGTTGTCGCTGATGGCGAGGGCGTTGAGGTTGGCGGTGTCGGCGACGCCGGGCTGGCTGCCGAAGGCGACGCCGGCCGCGGTGAGCACGCCCGTCGACGGCACGATCGAGTAGACCGCCCGGGGGGCGGCACCCTGCAGCACGTAGATGCTCGAGCAGTTCAGCGGCGACTGGCCGATGTTGACCCGGTAGTCCTCGGTCTCGCCGGAGTCGGTGCGACCGTTGGCCGCGATCGCCGCCGTGCCGTAGGCCGCGCGGAAGCGGGCGTACGTCGTCCCGCCGGCCGTGCCGCTCGGCACGGTCCAGGTCAGGGGCACGCTGGAGGCACCCGCCGCGAACGTCGTGCAGGCGCGCTCGGCGAGCTCGAAGGCGTTGCTGCGGTTGAAGTCCATCCAGCCGCACACGGCACCGGACTTGCTGGCCCCGGAGATCGGCACCGTGACCGTGTAGCCGTTGGTGACGCCGATCGCGGACGCCGGGATGTTGGGTGGCTGGGGATCGAAGGCGTCCTCGTCGGCACCGTCGCCGTTGAGCCCGGTGTTGTCGGCACCCGCGGCGACCGAGTTGGCGCTGGTGGTGGGGTTGACGGCGCCGGTGTTGTCGGCGTCGATCGTGGCCCCGAGCTTGAGGTCGCCCACGGTGTTGGAGGCGGCGACGGTGCCCTCGTAGGTGGTCGGCGCGTCGCCCTGGTCCTCGCTGACCGAGGCCACGATGTTGAACGCGTCGTCGAACGGCAGCACCGTCGAGCCGCCGAGAGCCACGCTGACCTGCGACAACGAGAACGTCAGGCTGGTCACGGTGCCGCTCACGTTGACGCTGCCGCAACCGGCGTTGGCCGCGGTCGCCGGGTTCGTGCCCGCGGTGTCGCACTGGGTGCTCAGGTTGGCGGTGATCGCATCGATGGTGTTGCCGTTGAGGATGCGCAGGTTGCTCGAGCCGGGACGGATGGCCCCGAGGGTCGCGCCGGCCGGGGTGGACGACGCCAGCGTGAGCCGGTTGCGCCCGCGCGTGGCCTGGGTCGTCGAGCCCTGGACGCCGGCCTGGCTGCCGAGGCCGGAGACGTGGATGACGGGGTCGGTGACGGGCTGGCTGAAGCTGATCGTCATCGTGCCGAGCCCGGTACAGGTCGCCCCGGCCGTGCAGCTGTCCGGGAGCGTCGTGACCATCCGGAACGCGGGCGTCGTCGTCGGCAACGGAGGCGAGTAGGCCTGCACACCGCTCGAGCTGACGGTGCCGGCGGCGTCCTGGATGGTCGTCGCGGCGGTGCCGTCGACCGTCGAGATCGTCTGCACGAGTCCGTTCGACATCGTGATGGTGCCGGTGCGGGCACCGACCACGCCCGTGCGCGGGTCGCCGGCGGCCGGGGCGACGTCGGCCTCGGCCGGCGTGCCGGGCGTCAGCACCGGCACGAGCGCGGCGACGAGCGCCGCCGAGACGACGACGCGGACGGTGTGGCGCGGCAGGACCCGCCGCCGGCGGAGGACGCGAGGGAGGACGCTCACGCTGGTGCCCCTGTCAGGACGGAGGGCCTGAGAAGGGCCGGGTGGCGCACGGAACCGCAGGGCGCGGGAGGGGGCATCACGGTCACGGTGCTCCGGGGTTCTCAGGAGGGTGGGGGGATGCGGCGGGGTCCGCCGCGGTGGTTCAGGGAGAGCAGGACGTCCCTCCTGACCGGCGCGGATGGTGCCGGCGGGGAGCGTCGCGCGGGTCCGTACCCACCGCCGCGATCAATAGGACTGCAACCGAAGAACCTGCTGAATTCACCCTGAGGGAGGACGTGTCGGGCACGACCCTGGCCCGATCGGGCCAGGGCCGCCATGACTCCACCGTGCTACCGGACCCCTCCAGCCCCGCGCAGGCGCCGAACCGCTTGCGTCCCCTGGGACGATGGAGGCATGTTCTCCAGGGCCAAGACCTCCCTCGTCGACGCCGAGCACGCGCTGCCCGGCCGTGAGCAGGACCCGTTCCACCGCGCCGCCCAGCACCGCGTGCTCGACGCGCCCGTCGTCACCGACGACGTCCCCGACGGACTCGAGGTCGCCGTGTTCGGCCTCGGCTGCTTCTGGGGCGCCGAGGAGATCTACTGGCAGAAGCCCGGGGTCTGGTCGACCTCGGTCGGCTACGCGGGCGGGCACACCCCGCACCCTTCCTACGAGGAGGTCTGCACGGGCCGTACCGGGCACACCGAGGCCGTGCGCATCGTCTTCGACCCCGCGGTCGTCTCCTACGCCGACCTCGTCAAGACGTTCTTCGAGGTGCACGACCCCACGCAGGGCATGCGCCAGGGCAACGACGTCGGCACCCAGTACCGCTCGGCGATCTACTGGACGACGCCCGAGCAGGAGCAGACCGCCCGCGAGCTGACCAAGATCTACGGCGACGAGCTCGCCCGGCGCCGACTCGGCGACATCACCACCGAGATCCGGCCCGCGGCCGACGTCCCCTACTACTACGCCGAGGACGCCCACCAGCAGTACCTCGCCAAGAACCCGCACGGCTACCGGTGCCACGCCAACACCGGCGTGCGCTTCCCCGCCGACGCCTGAGGCCGGCGCTGGAGGAATTCCCCTCCTCTCGGGTCACCCGCTCGGCACCGACCGACTGAGAGGATGGATCCATGGCCGACCTCCCTCGCAAGGCAGCGGCGCGCACCGCGCGTCTCGCCGCGCTGCCTCTCGGCTACGCCGGCCGCAAGACCCTCGGCCTCGGACGCCGGATCGGGGGCGCGCCGGCCGAGGCGGTGCTCTCCGACATCCAGCAGCGCACGGCCGAGCAGCTCTTCCGCACGCTCGGTGAGCTCAAGGGCGGGGCGATGAAGTTCGGTCAGGCGCTCTCGGTGCTCGAGGCCGCCCTGCCCGAGGAGGTCGCCGGGCCCTACCGCGAGCAGCTGACCAAGCTGCAGGACTCCGCTCCCCCGATGCCGACGAGCACGGTGCGCGAGATCCTGGCCGCCGACCTCGGCGCCGACTGGCAGGACAAGCTCGTCTGGCTCGACGGCGGGCCCACCGCCTCGGCGTCGATCGGCCAGGTGCACAAGGGCCGGTGGCACGACGGGCGCGACGTCGCCGTCAAGGTGCAGTACCCCGGCGCGGGCGACGCGCTGCGCTCCGACCTGCGTCAGATCGCCCGCCTCGGGCGCACGGTCGGCCCGCTGTTCCCGGGCATCGACGTCAAGCCGCTCATCGACGAGATGCAGGCCCGCGCCGTCGAGGAGCTCGACTACGCGCTCGAGGCCGAGGCCCAGAGCACCTTCGCCGAGGCGTTCGACGGCGATCCGCACATCGTCGTGCCCCCCGTGGTCGCCGTCGGGCCCACCGTCATCGTCACGGAGTGGATGGAGTCCACCTCGTCGCTGGCCCAGGTGATCGCCGAGGGCACGCAGGCCGAGCGTGACCACTACGGCGAGCTCTTCGTGCGCTTCCTGTTCTCCGGTCCGGCGCGCACCGGCATGCTGCACGCCGACCCGCACCCCGGCAACTTCCGCGTGATCCCCGCCGACGACGGCGGCCTCGGCCGCCTCGGCGTGCTCGACTACGGCGCTGTCGCGCGACTGCCCGAGCGTGAGCTGCCCGCAGCGATGGGCCGACTGATGCGCGCCTGCGCCTCGGGCGACGCCGACCGCGTGCTCGACGGGCTGCGCGCCGAGGGCTTCGTGCGCGAGCGGATCAAGATCGACGCCGAGCTGCTGATGGACTACCTCTCGCCGTTCGTCGAGCCCGCCTCGGTCGAGCGTTTCCGCTTCTCGCGCGAGTGGATGCGCGAGCAGTTCCAGCGCATCAACAACCCGCGCGAGCCCGCCTACACGATCGCGGTGAAGCTCAACCTGCCGCCGTCGTACATGCTGATCCACCGCACGTGGGTGGGCGGCATCGGCGTGCTGAGCCAGCTGGAGGCCGAGGCGCCGTTCCAGGCCATCCTGGTCGAGATGCTCCCCGGGTTCGCCGACCCCGACGCCTGAGCGCTTACACCTATTCGCCGGTCAAGCCGTCCACTGATTCGCGGATGAGGTCGGCGTGACCGTTGTGCCGGGCGTACTCCTCGATCATGTGCAGGAGGATCCAGCGCAGGCTGATCTGCTCGCCCGTGCGCGAGTGACGTCCGACTGACAGGGCGTCGGCGCCGTCGCCTCCGGCGAGCGCCTCGACGACGAAGGCGTCGGAGGCGGCGATCAGGGAGTCGAGCAGACCGTGCAGGTACTCCGGCTCGTCGTCGAGAGCCGTGCGGAACTCCCACTCGGGATCGACGTCGAAGTCGACGTCGGTGAACGGCGCCACCGTCTCGGTGCCTCGCAGGCACACGCCGAACCACCAGTCCTCGACGAGTGCCGCGTGCTTGACCAGGCCGGCGAGCGTGAGGGCCGACGGCGGGTGCAACCGGCCGAGCTGCTCCTTGGTCAGACCTCGGGTCTTCCACCGGAAGGTCTCACGCTGGTAGTCGAGGTAGGCGCGCAGCATCGTCACCTCGTCGTCCACGAACCGCGGGTCGAGGCGTCCGGCCGGTGAGTCGCTCATCCGCCCGACGCTAGCGCGGCACCCGGTCGGTGATGCAGTAGCGCGTGCCGGCCGGGTCGGCGAGCACGGTCCACCGGGAGTGGACACCCTCGACGGTGGCCCCGAGCGAGACGTGCCGCTCGGTCTCGGCGGCCCGGTCGTCGGCGGCGAGGTCGAGGTGGTAGCCGGGCTCGCGGTCGTCGCCGAGCCGCTGGAGGAGCACGCGGAGCGGTCCCCCGCCGTCGAGGCGCTTCAGCTCGGGGCTGCCGGTGTCCGACGGGGTGAACCCGGTCAGCTCCTCCCAGAAGTCCCGCTCCCGGTCGAAGGACGACGGACCGATGTCGAGGGCCACCTGGTTGACCTGCGAACGCCCGCCGGGCCACCGGACCGGCGACGACAGCCTGGTCTCGTGGGCGGCGACGAGACAGAACACCAGCCCGGCGGGCGACCGGAGGACGACGACGTCGGCGCCCGGGCCGGCGACCTCGGCAGCGCCGAGACCGACCGCGCGGGCGGCTGCGCCGCGGGGGTCGGGCACGTGCAGGTCGAGGTGGTGGCCCGACGTCGGCGACCCGAGGCGCTGCACCCGCAGGTACGCGTCGCCGTCCCGCGGCACGAGGGTGACGAACTCGTCGTGGTGACCGCGGCTCGGGGAGACGCGCGAACCGGTCACCTCCGCCCAGAACACCACCCCGCGCTCGAAGTGGTCGGGGGCGAGGTCGACGAACGCGGTCAGCCAGGACGGCGTCCAGGGGCCTGGGCCGCTCACGACGACGCCGGCTTGTGCAGCACGGCGCTGGTCGGGGTGACCAGCACGTCGTCACCGTCGACCACGGCGGTGCCGTCGACGAGCAGGCTGAACCCCGGCGCCTGCCGAGGTGGGTAGAGCAGGGTGACGACCTCGTTGGCCGCGACGTTGGCAAGGCTGCCGCGTCCGGGCGCCCGGACGACCAGCACGCCGTCGGTGAGGACGGGCCGCACGCTGACGGCCTTCACCCGCTGGTCGCCCGTGGTGAGCAGGTAGCCGTCGTCGACGTCGGCCAGGGCGTCGGCGAGGCGATCGACCTCGACAGGGATGCTCATGGGCCCATCTCACCAGAGTCCGAGCACGCCCCCGCCGATGCGGACCACGAACGCGCTGACGACGACGATGAAGAACACCCGCACGAAGCCGGCGCCCCTGGCCACCGCCGTCCGGGCGCCGAGGTAGCCGCCGACGATGTTCGCGGCGCCCATGACGAGGCCCACGTGCCACAGGACGGCGCCCTGGGGCACGAAGACGCACAGCGCGGCGAGGTTCGTGGCCCAGTTGGCCAGCCGCGCCTTCGCGCTCGCCTCGAGGAACGAGTAGCCCATCAGGCCCACGAGCGCGAACACGAAGAAGCTGCCGGTGCCGGGACCGAGCGCGCCGTCGTAGAACCCGACCGTGAACCCGGTGAGGCCGGCGATCGAGGTGTGCCGGTGGCCGCTGAACTTGAGGTCGGTCGCGTCCCCGAGGTCGGGCTTGAGCAGCACGTAGGCTCCCACGAGCACGAGCGCGACGAGCACGATCGGGTCGAACGCGCTGCGCGGGATCAGACTCGCCACCACGGCGCCGCTCGCCGATCCGGCGAACGCCAGGACCATCAGCGGCAGGAACGTGCGTGGGTCTGGCCGCACCCGGCGGTAGTAGGTGATGGAGCTGACCGTCGTCCCGCAGATGGAGCCGGCCTTGTTGGTGGCCAGGATCTCGATCGGGCTCGCCGCCGGGAGCCCGATCAGCAGCGCCGGGAGCTGGATGAGCCCCCCACCGCCGACCACCGCGTCGACGTAGCCCGCCATCACCGCCGCGAGTGCGAGCAGGGCCAGCACGGTCAACGACGGGTCGGGCACTCGGGCGATCCTAGTGACGCACGAGGGGGGAGACTGAGGGGGTGCGCATCGTGTCCCTGCTGCCGTCGACGACCGAGATCCTGTTCGCCATCGGCGCCGGGCCGGAGGTCGTCGGGGTCACCTTCGAGTGCGACCACCCGCCGGCGGCGCGCGAGCGGCGGGTCGTGTCGAGCACGGCGATGCCGCCCGGGCTGGCGCCGGCCGAGATCGACGCGTTCGTCGCCGCCGCCGTCGCGCGGGGCGAGGACCTCTACCGTCTCGACGCGGGCGCGCTCGGCGACCTCGACGCCGACCTCGTCGTCACGCAGGACCTCTGCGCGGTGTGTGCCGTCGACGTGACCGTCGTCGACGACGCGCTGGCCTACCTGGGGTGCTCGGCCGACGTGCTGACCTTCGACCCGCACACGGTGGCCGAGGTGCTGGCCTCCATCGAGGTGCTCGGCTCCGCCGTCGGGCGGTCCGCCGAGGCGACCGCGTTGGTCGCGTCGCTGCGCGCCCGGCTCGACGCCGTCGGGTCCGTGACGGCTGACGGGCCGCGGCCCCGCGTCGTCGTCCTGGAGTGGACCGACCCGCCCTACGCACCCGGTCACTGGATCCCGGAGATGGTCGAGCTCGCCGGCGGCACGTGCGTGCTCGGGACCGCAGGCCACAGGTCGACCCGCGTGCCGTGGGACGCCGTCCACGCGGCGCGGCCCGACGTCGTCGTCGTCGCACCGTGCGGCTACGACCGCGCCGGGGCGCAGGCCCAGGCCGACGCGCTCGTCGCCGCGGGCCTGCTGCCCGACGACGTGCTCGTGCACGCCGTCGACGCCGACGCCATGTGGGCGCGCCCCGGGCCCCGCCTCGTCGACGGCGTCGAGGAGCTGGCGGGAGTGCTGGCCGGTGCGCGCCGGTAGCCCCGCTCACGTCGTGCGCGGGGCTGGTGGGGCGCTCAGGGATGTCGGCGTGCTCGGGTGCCGGGTGGTGGGCGTCGGTCGACGACTGACTCGACGCCGGTGGGGCTGGTCCAGGTGTAGAGGCCGGGTTCGACCATCCGGTAGGCCCACTGGCCGTGGGTCTTGGCGCGGTGGTGGCGTCGGCAGAGCAGCGCGAGGTTCCAGGTGGCGGTGATGCCGCCGGACTCGAACGGGACGATGTGGTCGAGGTCGACCCGGCGGCGGGTGCAGTCGGGGAACACGCAGCACCGGTCCCGCAACGTGACGCGTTCACGGATCGCGTCACTGGGTCGGTAGGCGGAGGTCTCGACGGATTCGGCGAGGTCGATCACCGGCTTCACCGTGACCTTCGTGCCGGCGGCTTCGCACCACGAGCGGACCTGGTCGACCAGCAGCGGGGTCTGGGTGTTGTCGAGCAGCCCCGGCAGATCAGGGTTGGCGGCGTCGAGGTGGGCGTAGATCGTGACCCCACGACCACCACCGCTGGTGTCGAGGTCGAGGGCGAGCTGGGTACGGGCCATCTCTCCGAGGGCCTGGGAGCGTCGGACGTCGAGGGTCTCGGTCGACCCGAGGTCGGCGAGGGTCTGGGCACGGTCGCGCAGAGCGTATTCGAGATCGACCGCGTCCGCGGTGTCCAACGTGGCGACGACGTCGACGGTGCCGTCGGTGGTCGCCCCGGCCAGGTACACGGTGACGCGCCGGTCCTCGAGCGCGGCGAGACGTCGGGCCTCGGCGTCGGCGGGGTCGTGCTCGGCCCGGGCCGCGTCGACGGTGCGGTCGAGCTGGGCGAACGAGCACCGGTCCGCGACCGGTGCGATGAACCGGTCGACGTGCCAGGCCGCCGCTTCGGACAGCGTCATGGTGGCATCGGCGATCTTGAACGCCCGCCACAGGGCAACCTCGTGCTTGACCACGCGGAGGTAGAGCCGCGGGAGCCGGTGACACAGCTCGAGCGCCCGACCGAGGTAGGTCAGCCCGGCGTCGGTGCTCGTCCCGAGCGAGAGGGCGAGGTCGAGCGCGGCGTACTCCGGCACCGCGGGCGCACCCGGCCCGGCCAGGTGCAACGGACGCTCCACCGACTGCAGCAACACGACGACCTCGTCGCTAGAAGCCTCGTTCCGTTCGGCCCAGGCCAGCACGGACTTCAGCGTCTCGACCTGCGCGTCAGCCTCAGCGAGCCGACGGCCACGCACGGCAAGCAGCAGCGGATCGCTGCCGGTGCGGGTCGCGGTGGCCATAGGCCATGATACCACAAATTCGAACGCATGTTCGAGTCAATCTCGACCACCCTTCAACCCATCCCCCAGGAACTGGCCGCGCTTGGCGGGCGGTGCGCCGGAACTTGCGGAGGCGCCACCGCACGCGCCGGACCAGCACGCCGCGAGAGGCTCGGGGTCAAGGACCAATCCCCAGATCCGCGGAACAGCAAGGCGTAGGGATTGGTCCTTGAGGCCGAGACGCGGCGTGCTACCGCGCGCGGCCAACCCGACCACGCACCTCAGTCACCCACGAGAGCGCCTCAGTCGTCGCCGACCCAGGACCCGCGGCCACCCATCCAGTCCCCGTAGGCCGACCGCAGCCCACTCATCCCGCCGAAGCCGCCGTAGCCGCCGTCCCCGCCCGGCCGCCCGGCGTCCCGCGAGCCGAGGTAGGAGCCGACGACGGCGGCGCCGAGGTCGTCGAGCTCGGGGCTGACCATGCGGCCGTCGACGCGCCGGGCCATCTGCTCGATGAACCGGGCGAGACCGGGGTCGTCGCCGAGGCGGAAGAACGTCGTCTGGGCGCCGAGGCGCCGCGACGCGTCGAGCTCGCGGACGGCGAGCGCGATCGTGACCGGGTGGGGCGGGTAGGAGAAGTAGACCTCGCCGGAGCTCTCGAGGTGCGAGGTCGGCTCACCGTCGGTGACGATCAGCAGCACCGGCTGGGCACCCGGGTGCTTGCGGAAGTGCCGGTTGGCCAGCAGCAGCGCGTGGTGGAGGTTGGTGCCCTTGTCCCACATCGCGTCGAGCGCGGTGAGCTGCTCGATCTCCATCACCTCGGCGTGCCGGCCGAAGCCGATCAGCTGCAGGTGGTCGCCCCGGAACCGGCTCTTGATCAGCGTGTGCAGCGCCAGTGCGGTGCGCTTCATCGGCACCCAGCGCCCGTCCATCGCCATCGAGAACGAGGTGTCGACCAGCAGGGCGACGCAGGCCTGGGTGCGCGCCTCGGTCTCCTGCACCTCGACGTCGTCGATCGTCATCCGCGGGCCAGCGGCATCGCCCGCGCGCCGGACGACGCCGTTGAGCACCGTGCGGGGCACGTCCCACGGCTCGGTGTCGCCGTAGGCCCAGGCGCGCGTGGCGCCCGACCGCTCCCCCGCCGCGCCGGCCCGGAGCATGTCGCGCTGGCCCTGCCGGCCCGACATGCGCTGGGCGACGTCGCGCAGCAGCGCCTTGCCGAGCTGGCGCATCGCCTTCGGCGTCAGGCGCAGCTGGCCGTCGGTGCCGCGCTCGAGGGTGCCGCTGTCACGCAGCGCCTTCTCCAGCTGCTGCAGGGTGCGCGCGTCGACGGCGGCCTCGTCGCCGAGCTGGCGGGCGAGCTTGTCGAGGTCGACGTCGTCGAGCTGCGCGCGCGGGCCCGACTGCGAGAGCTGCTCGGCGAGGTCGTCGAGGTCGGCGAGGTCCTGCAGGACGCCGGTGCCGTCGCCGAGGCCGAGACCCTGCTCGCCGTCGAAGCGCTCGGAACCGCCCCAGTCCTCGCCGGGACGCAGCGCCTGGAGGTTGGCGTCGAGCTGGCCGAGCTGCTCCATGAGCTCGGGCGAGCCGAAGGCCTGCGCGCTCAGCTCCATGAGCTCCTGGCGCTGCTCGGGCGTCATCGAGTTGAGCATCCGCTGCGCGGCGGCCGCGCGTTGCGCGAGGGCGTCGAGGAGCTCGTCGATCGTCTCGGGCCGCTCGGGGAAGAAGTCCCCGTGCTGGGCCATGAAGTCGTCGAAGTCCTGCTGGGTGTCGTCGCCCGCGGCGTGCTTGGCGAGCAGCTCGTTGAGGTCGGCGAGCATGTCGTTGATCGCGGCCCGGTCGGCCTCGGTGGCGCCCTCGAGCGCCTGCTTCATGCCCTGGAAGCGCTGGTCGAGGAGCTCGCGGCCGAGGAGGTCCTTGATCTCCTCGTAGGCCGCGCGGGCCTCGGGGCTCTGCCAGTCGTAGTCGGACAGCTCGCTGACCGCGGCGGCCGGCGACGGCGAGACGTTCTCCATGCGCATCTCGCGGAATGCCCGGTCGGCGTCGTCCATCATCGCGTCGCGCGCGAGCTGCTTGCGCTCCTCGAGCACGGCCCGGTCGAGCAGCTCCTTGACCTGGCGCAGGGTGCCGTCGAGGTCGTGCTTCTGCAGCAGGTCGCGGCGGCGCTCGGCGACCTGGCGCGCGAGGTCGTCGAGGCCGCGCTGGTCGCGGCCACCACGCCGGAGGAACTCGCGCATGGCGCGCTCGGGGCTGTAGCCGGCCATGACGTCGTCGCCGATCGCGTCGAGAGCCTCGGCGAGGTCGACCGGCGGGGCGAGGGGGTCGCCACCGTCGTACTTGCGGAACCGGGATCGGGTGCGGGGCACGTCATCGAGCCTACGACGGTGCTCCTGACCAGAGGCCTGCCTCGTCCGCCCGAGGGCCGGCGTGCGACCTAGCCGTAGACGGTCTCGGCGCCGTCGGAGTCCTTGCCGACCTTGCGGGCGAGGTAGAGCCCCTCGAGAGCCAGCTCGATGGCCCCGGCGCGCTGGCCGTCGTTGGTGGCGCCGAGGCGCTCGCAGATGTCGTCGTAGAGCTCGGACTCGCCCAGCACCGGCAGGCCGGTGAGGAAGTCGCGCGCCGTGACCTGCTCGCCGGTGGTCACCATAGCGCCGGCCTCGATGCGGTCGACGAGGAGGCCGAAGTCGAGGCCGCGGAAGTGGGCGCGCACGGTCTCGGCGATCGCGGTGCGCAGCAGGTGGGTGAGGGTCTCCTGCTCGCGGCCCTCCTCGCCGGACTCGAACTCGATCTTGCCGCCGAGCACGTCGACGGCGGTCTCGAGGTCGACGACGCGGGCGACGGGCTCGTCCTCCCCCTGTCGCGTGGCGCGGTGCAGCGCGGCGGCGGCGATGGTCTCGGCGCCGGCGATGGCGAAGCGGGCCGAGACGCCGGAGCGCTGGTCGACCGCGGAGGACTCGCGCAGCTGGCGCGTGAAGCGGGCCAGCACCTCGACGAGGTAGTCGGGCACGTCGGCGACGAGGTCGGCCTCCTGGCGGATGACGGCGACCTCGGCGTCGAGCTCGAGGGGGTAGTGGGTGCGGATCTCGGCGCCGAAACGGTCCTTGAGCGGGGTGATGATCCGCCCGCGGTTGGTGTAGTCCTCCGGGTTGGCCGACGCGACGACGAGGACGTCGAGCGGCAGGCGCAGCACGTAGCCGCGGATCTGGATGTCGCGCTCCTCCATCACGTTGAGCATCGCGACCTGGATGCGCTCGGCGAGGTCGGGCAGCTCGTTGATCGCCACGATGCCGCGGTGCGCGCGCGGGATGAGGCCGAAGTGGATGGTCTCGGGGTCGCCCAGCGAGCGTCCTTCGGCCACCTTCATCGGGTCGACGTCGCCGATGAGGTCGGCCACGGAGGTGTCGGGGGTGGCCAGCTTCTCGGCGTAGCGCTCGTCGCGGTGACGCCACGAGACGCGCAGGTCGTCGCCGTAGGTGGCCACGGCGTGCTGGGAGCCGATGGTGACGGGGTCGTAGGGGTGCTCGCCGAGCTCGGAGCCGGAGATCACCGGCGTCCACTCGTCGAGCAGGCCGATCATGGTGCGCAGCAGACGGGTCTTGCCCTGCCCGCGCTCGCCGAGCAGGACGACGTCGTGGCCGGCGATGAGCGCACGCTCGAGCTGCGGCACGACCGTGGACTCGAAGCCGTGCAGGCCCGGCCACGGGTCGTCGCCGGCCGCGAGCTTGGCGAGCAGGTTGTCGCGGATCTCGGTGCGCAGCGGCTTGTGGACGTGTCCGGACGCGCGGAGCTCGCCGAGCGTGGACACCGAAGGAGCAGAGGTCACGTCCTCCACGCTACTCACGCGCGACAACGCCACGACCGGTCTAGTCCGATCCGGGCTCGCCCGGGCACAGGACGGGTGCTGTCCCCCATGGACACGGGCCGAGTCCGGTGCTGGCAGCGACCGTCGTGACCGGCGTAAACAGTTGTCTCACCGAGTTTCCCCGAACTGCTTGACGACCGGGGGAACGGCTGATTGTCTGACCATCCTCATCCACCCCTGGGTCGTACGCGTCGTTCCACCGTCGGAGCGGACGCGTGATCGGCGTCCCCGCCCGTCGCCGACCCGGGCCAGCCAAGGAGACCCATGTCGTCCTCCCGCCCCCGACCCGCGCGCAGATGGGTGGCGGCGACCGCCGCCGCCGTCCTGCTGCCCGGCCTCGCCGCCGCCGTCGTCCCGATGGCCGGCCCGGCCGTGGCCGACCCCGACACCGCCGACGCACCCGCCCTGCCCGTGCTCGAGCGCACCGCCGACGAGGAGCCGGTCGTGGTCAAGGTCGAGGTCGCCGACCGCGACGAGCTCGACCGGCTCGTCGGCACCGGCGTCGACCTCGACCACGGCGTCGAGCAGCACGGTGACCACCTCGACGTGAAGGCCGTCGTGACGCCGGGCGAGATCGCCACGCTCCAGGAGCTCGGCTTCACCGTCGGCGAGGTCGTCTGGACCCAGGACGACGCCCGCCGCGCGGTCACCGAGCGCACCGCCACGATCGCGCAGGCGCGCCAGGACAACCGACGGATGGCCCAGCGGGCCACCAACCCCGACGTCTCCGACGTCCGCATCATCCGCGCCGACTACTACACCGCCTTCGGCGTCGGCTTCCTCTCGGTCGAGGCCAAGTGGGCCAACGGCCAGACCGAGACCACCGCCCTCACGGTCGAGCGCGACAGCGGCCCCGGCACCGCGATGGGCTCCGGCGGCACCCAGAACATCACCCGCTTCGTCGACGCCGGCGTGTACCTCTACCACCGCGGCGCTGCCGCGGTGGCCACCGCGGGCGACCCGGCCGTGGCCGTGCGACCCGACAAGGTGCGCATCACCAGCGCCAGCGGCGACGTCGCCGAGGCCACCGTCCGCGACTGGCTGCCGACCCCCGAGGACGACGACCCGTTCAAGGGCCCCGGCTACCAGCAGGACTTCATCGGCTCCTACCACGACCCGACGCAGCTCTACGACCGCATCAAGATGCTCGCCCAGCAGTACCCGTCGATGGCCGAGCTCGTCGAGCTGCCCAACCAGACCAACGGCTACCGCCGCCTCTCCCAGGCCCTCCTCGACCCGCCGGGCAACCGCCTCGTCGTCCGGACGACTTCCGGCCCGGCCGGCGAGTTCACCTACGTGCCGCGCACCGGCACCGTGGGCGCCGTCCCGGCCGGCGGGTTCCCCGCGACGTCCACCCAGCTGGCCGACGTCGTCGCCGGGCCCAACGAGGCCTTCCCGAACGCCACGCCCGCCATGGGCTGCGGACCGATCAGCGGCTTCCCGGCCGGCGCGATCGCCGTGGTCACCCGCGGCGAGTGCACGTTCCAGGACAAGGCCACCAACGCCCAGGCCGCCGGCGCGAGCGCCGTCGTCGTCGTCAACAACCTCGGCGGCGCGGCCACCGGCCCCGGCAACATCGCCGCGACCGTGACCATCCCCGTCGTGGGCGTCTCGCAGGCCGACGGGGCCACCCTCCGCGCGCTGCCCGCGGGCGTCACCGGTCGTCTGGTGCCCGCCACCGCGGTCAGCAACGACCAGCGCGTCGGTCTCGACTCGAAGGCCTGGGGCCACGAGGGCGGCGACGACCTCGTCGTCCAGGTGCTCGACCCGGGCGCGGCCAACGCCGACCTCTCCGTCTCGGTCGCGGGCCGCACCATCCAGGTCGTCTCGGCCAGCGACGCCACGGGCGCGCGCACCAGCACCGCCGCCCAGGTGGTCGCGGCGATCAACGCCCACCCGCGCGCCTCGACGCTGGTCACCGCCTACACCTACCGCGGCAACGCCGGTGGCGGCGTCGTGCAGCCCACCCGGCTGATCCAGCTCGACGACAACCTCAACGCCCCCGACTACGTCTCGCACGAGCCGCAGACGGTCTACGCGCTGCGCATCGGCACCTCCCCCGAGGGCACCAAGCCGGGCGTCTTCGCCTACGCCCAGGAGCACGCCCGCGAGTGGGTGCCGCCGCTGGTCACGATCGAGGCGGCCGAGCGGCTGCTGCGCAACTACGGCACGCACGCACCGACCAAGGACCTCGTCGACAACCTCGAGGTGTGGATCATGCCGTCGGTCAACCCCGACGGTGGCCACTACTCCTTCTACGACTTCGCCTCGCAGCGCCGCAACATGAAGCGCTACTGCGAGCCCACCGGCAACTTCGACGTCACCGCCCGCAACAGCTGGGGTGTCGACGTCAACCGCAACTACGACGAGTACAGCCTCTTCGACGGCTACGACGGCGCGTCGGCGTCGTGCACCAGCGACACGTTCGCCGGCCCGGGCGAGCTGTCGGAGTCGGAGTCGAAGAACGTCGACTGGGTCGCCGCCAAGCCGAACATGAAGTTCTCGATGAACATGCACTCCTCCGGCAACTACTTCATGTGGTCGCCGGGCGCCTACAAGCTGCCCGGTCGCGTCTCGGCCCCGCGCCCGACGCTCGAGGAGGAGAACTACTTCTGGCAGGCCTCGTCGCGGATCCTCACCGCGATCAAGCGTCACCGCGGTATGTCCGTCACGCCCGCCCGCACCGGCGTCACCTCCGACGTCCTCTACTCCGCGGCCGGCAACTCGGGCGACATGAACTGGTACAAGCACCACCTCTACGCCTGGAACTTCGAGGTCGGCACCACGTTCCAGCCGCCCTTCGAGAGCACCACCGGCCCCAACGGCGCCTCGGCCCACGCCGAGACGATGGAGTACGCCAACGGCCTCGTCGAGCTGATGCGGGTCGCTCGCGACCTCGACAGCGACGTCGTGGCCCCGACGTCGACGGTCACGGTCACCGAGAGCTCGACGGCGGGCAAGGTCAACGTCGCGTTCTCCGCCGACGAGTCCGCCGAGATCCGCTACACCCTCGACGGCACCCGCCCCTCGGAGACCAACCCGGCGACGAAGGTCTACGCCCCGCGCGGCGTCCGCGAGGACGGCGAGCTGCTGACCGTCGACGCCGGCGCGAAGATCTACTGGTACGCCACCGACACGGCCGGCAACGTCGAGGGCGGCTACAACCCCGCCGACGACGCCGACCGCCGTTACCGCAAGTGGATCGCGCGGGTCGGCTACGAGGCCGCCCCGGCCCCGTCGACCGTGGCTCTCGCCGTCGCCCCGACGAGCGTCGTGGCCGGCAACGGCACCGTCGAGGCCACCGTCACGGTGACCTCCGACAACGACTTCGGCCTCACGCCCTCGGGCGAGGTCACGGTCACCGCCGGCACCGGGGCGAACGCGGTCAGCGCGACCGCACCGCTCGACGCCACCGGCAAGGCCACGGTCGACCTCGGCCCGTTCGCCAGCACCGGCTCGAAGAGCATCACGGCGACCTACGCCGGCGACGACGTCGCCGCCACGGCCACGTCGAGCGCCTCGACGGTCGCGGTCACCGCGGCCCCGTCGACGGTCGACCTCACGGTGACGCCGGCGCAGGTCGCGGTGGGCACCGGGAAGGTCCGGGTCAGGGTCGCGGTCACCGCGCCCAACCAGGTCGGCCACCAGCCGTCCGGGACGGTCGTGATCGGCAACGCCAAGACGTACGTCGTCGCCCGGCTCGGTGCCGACGGCACCGCGGTCGCCGACCTCGGCCCGTTCGACACGGCGGGCGTGACGTCGATCGCGGCCGCCTACACCGGCGACTCGCTCGCGGCGCCGTCGTCGTCGGCGGGCCGGCAGGTCCGCGTCGCCAAGGCGGCCTCGTCGGTGGCGGTCGTGCGCCAGAGCCCGACGATCGTGCGCACCAAGGGCACGGCCGCCCAGACCCGGGCCGTGCTCCGCATCCGGGTGCGGACGCCGGGCACCCCGGTCTCCGGGCGGGTGACGGTCGTGCGCGCCGGCTCGGTGGTCGCCCGCGGCACCGTCGGTCGCGACGGCATCGTCGAGCTGCGGCTGCCGCGCTTCCCGCAGCCGGGCACGAAGACCGTGCGCGTCGTCTTCGCCGGCAACGCGAACGCCACGGCCGCGAGCGTCGTCCAGAAGATCACCGTGCGTCGCTGACGCCTCCGTGAAGCACGCAGGAGCCGGTGACGCACCCCGCGTCACCGGCTCCTGTGCGTCCCGCGACTTCCCTCGAACGGCCCTGCCTGGTGACCGGCGCCACTACAGTCGTCGGGCGGGCCGACCGGCCCGGGACTCATGGGGGACCTGCACCGCATGGCACGCAAGCTGCTGAAGACCAACGACTCGGCGTGGCTGTTCGCCGAGACCTCCCGCACCCCGATGCAGGTGGGCATGCTCGCCACCTTCCGGGTGCCCCACGACCGCCCGACGTTCGTCGCCGACCTGGTCGCCCGGTGGCGCTCGGTGCGCCGGTTCCAGGGGCCGTACAACTACCTGTACCGGTCGCTGCCGGTGCCCAGCTGGGTCGAGCTCCCCGACGCCGACATCGACCTCGACTACCACCTGCGCCACTCGGCCCTGCCCGCGCCGGGCAGCCAACGCGAGCTCGGCGTGCTCGTCTCACGGCTCCACTCCGCGAAGATGGACCGGCGCTACCCGCTGTGGGAGTGCCACGTCATCGAGGGCCTCGAGCCCGACCCGGGCGACGACGGCGGCCCCCGGTGGGCGCTGTACATGAAGGCCCACCACTCACAGGTCGACGGCGTCGGCGGCGTCCGGCTGCTGAGCCGGATGCTCTCGGTCGACCCCGACGCCCGCGACATGCTGCCGCCGTGGGCCGTGGGCGCCCACGGGCCCGACCAGTCCGGCCTGCCCCCGAAGGCGAGGCGCACCGAGGTCGAGGTCGCGCCGCCCGGCGGTCTCGTCTCCGGCCTCACCGACGGGGCCCGCAGCGCGGTCTCGATCGCCGGCTCGCTCGGTCGCACCTACGCCGAGACGCTGACGGGCCGCACCGACCCCGACCGCGCGGCGCCGTTCCGCGCCCCGAAGTCGATCTTCAACGGCCGCATCCACACCCCGCGCCGCTTCGCGACCCAGCACTACTCGATCGAACGCCTCCGCCCGCTGGCCAAGGCCGCCGACGGCAGCCTCAACGACGTCTTCCTCGCCGTCAGCGGCGGCGCGCTGCGCCAGTACCTCCTCGAGCTCGACGCACTGCCCACCGAGTCGTTGACGGCCAACGTGCCGGTCTCGGTGCGCGCCCACGAAGGTGCCCGGGTGGGCAACGCCGTCACGTTCCTCTACGCGCGCCTGGGCACCGACACCCACTCGCCCCGCAAGAGGGTCGAGGCCATCAAGGCCTCCACGCGACTCGGCAAGGACCGGCTGCCCTCCGTCGGGCAGGGCGCGATGGACGCCTACACCGGGGTGCTGATGGCCCCGTTCATCGCCCAGGCCGTGCTCGGCGTCGGCGGCCGTGGACGCCCGGCGTCCAACCTCGTGATCTCCAACGTGCCCGGCCCGGCCGAGACCCGTTACCTCGACGGCTCGCCCATGGAGGAGATCTTCCCGGTGAGCCTGCTGTTCAACGGCCAGGCGCTCAACATCACCGCGGTCTCCTACGCCGGCGAGTTCAACATCGGCTTCACCGGGTGCCGCGACTCCGTGCCGAGCCTGCAGCGCATCGCGGTCCACGCCGGCGACGAGCTGGCGCGGCTGGAGCAGGAGTACGGCGTCGCGGTGCGCGCGTAGAGTTCCGCCGTGGTCTGGGCGCTGCTGACGATCGCCGTCGTGCTCCTCGTCGCCGTCGGGGTGCTCGTCGTCGTGACCCGCCGCCAGCAGCGGCGCATCGAGGAGCAGGCCGCCCGCATCGACCAGCTCGAGGCCGACCTCTCGGCCGCGCTCCGCCCGCGGCCGCCGTCGACCGCGGCCGAGCGCGCGGTGCGCCGCGTCGTCCAGACGGCGTCGAAGGTGCGCGAGTCCGGGCTCACCGGCTTGGTCGCCAGCTCGATCGACGACCTGCAGTCGTGGGCGGCGTCCGAGCGGCAGGAGATCGTCAGCATGGCCGACGTCGACGGGCGGGTGACGCTCGTCTTCTCCGACATCGAGGACTCCACCCCGCTCAACGAGCGTCTCGGCGACGACACCTGGGTGCGGGTGCTCGCCGCGCACGAGGCCCTCGTGCGTGGTCGCGTCGAGCGCTACCGCGGCCAGGTGGTGAAGAGCATCGGCGACGGGTTCATGATCGCCTTCCGCGACGCCGAGGCCGCGTGCCGCGCGTCGGTCGGCATCCAGAAGGACCTCCGGCGCACCCTCGACCCGCTGCTGCGGGTCGTCGCTCCCCTGCGGGTGCGCATCGGCATCCACACCGGCGAGGCGATCACCAAGGACGGCGACTACTTCGGCCGCAACGTCGCCATGGCGGCCCGCGTCGGCGCGCTCGCCACCGGCGGTGAGGTGCTGGCCACCGCCGCCGTGCACGACGCGCTCGACGACGACGCCGCCGTCCGGCTGGTCGAGATGGGGCAGGTCGAGCTCAAGGGCCTGCCGGGCGAGCACCGGGTCTGGCGGGTGGTGACCCGATGACGGCACTCACCACGCCCTGCCCCTGCGGCACGGGATCGGCCTACGACGCCTGCTGTGGCCGGCTGCACCGCGGTGCCGCGCAGGCCGCGACGCCGGAGGAGCTGATGCGCTCGCGCTACGCGGCCTACGCCGTCCGTGACGGCGACTACGTCTGGCGCACCTGGCACCCGCGCACCCGCCCGCTCTCGGTGACCCCCGACTCGGACGTGCGCTGGACCGGGCTCGTCGTCCACGACGCCGACGGCGACGAGGTCGAGTTCACGGCGTCGTTCGAGCGACTCGGCGAGCCCGGCCGACTGCACGAACGCAGCACGTTCGCGAGACGCGCCGGCCGATGGTTCTACGTCGAGGCCACGACGTCGAGCACGTCGTCGTAGACCGCCTCGGCCTGGTCGACCAGCGCGCGCCAGACGACCGCGCGCAGCATGGCCTGGCGGCGGGCGCCGGTCGACCACCGGACGAGCTCGTCGCGCGGCGCGTCGAGCCGGAGCACCGAGTCGAGGACGGCGACCGCCTCGGCCCACAGCGGCGGGCGCCACGCCGGCGAGACGTCGATGACCACCGGTGCGCCGTACCCGTCGAGGAGCACGTTGCCGGCGAGATCGGCGTGCACCAGCTGGTCGGCACCGAGGTCGCACGCGTCGAGCAGCGCCTCGGCCCGCCGGACGACGCCCGCCACCGGGGTGCCGGCGGCCGCGGCCGCCAGGTCGGCGGCCGGGCCGAACACGAGTCGCTCGGCCCGGGCCCACCGGTCGGTGCGGTGGTCGAGCCCGGCGGGGCGGACCGGCACGGCGGAGGCCAGCCGGGCGTGCAGGACGCGTGCCGCGGCCAGCGTCACGTCGAGGTCGCGGCACGTCGTGGCGCCGTCCTCGTAGCGGGTGGCGCCCCACCCGTCGACGACCCAGGAGCCGTCGCGCGCCGGCACCGGCAGCGCCACCCGGAGGTCGCGCCGACGACGCCGCGGGGCCTCGTCGAGGCGTACCGACAGCCGCGCGAGCACCGGGTTCAGCCACTCGGCCACCTGCGCCTGGCGCCCCGGCGAGAGCACCAGGTCGCCGGCCCGGTAGCTCGACCCGGCACCCCCGGGGAGGGGCTCGGCGGCGTCGGGTACCGCGAACAGGTCGAGCACCTCGGCCGGTGGCGCAGTCACCGTCCGACCGTAGTACGGGATCGAGGTGCGACAGGACGGCGGCCCTCGTCACCGTTCCGACGCCCAGGTGTCACCGATCCGTGTCTCCTGCGTGGACGTCGTGTGGATCGGCCGGGCGTAGTGTTCTGGATGTCGGCAAACGAAGGCCCGGCCGGGAGACCGGATCGGGTGCGCGGAGCCGATCGACATCGGTAGGACCTGTTCGGCGGATCTGGGGGGATACGCCTTGAACGGGTCCTCCTGTCGTTTTCGCGACCCTCAGGGGATGAAGCCCTCCTCGCTGAGCCAGTCCTCGGCCACCTCGGCCGCCTCCTGGCCGTCGACGTCGATGCGGGCGTTGAGGTCGACCAGCACGTCGTCGGTGAGCTTCTCGGTGACCGGGGCCATCAGCTCCTCGATCTCCGGGTACTCCTCCTTCACCGACTCGCGCAGCACCAGCGAGACGTTGTAGTTCGGGAAGTACTTCTTGTCGTCCTCGAGGGGTGTCAGGTCGAGGGCCTTGATGCGACCGTCGGTGGTGAAGACCTCGCCGAAGACGCACTCCCCCTTGGCGGTGGCGTCGTAGATCGCGCCGGTGGCGTAGGTCTGCAGGTTGCCGCCGGGCACGTCGAGGTCGTACGTCTTCACCATGCCGGGCATGCCGTCGGCGCGGTTGCGGAACTCGCTCTCGATGCAGAAGGTGCGCTCGCCGACCGGCACCTTGTTGATCTCCGAGAGCTTCGTGATGCCGTACTTCTCGACCGAGGCCCGGGTGATGGCGAAGGCGTAGGTGTTGTTCATCGGGGCGGGCGGCAGCCAGGCGAGGTCGTTCTCCTCCAGGTCCAGCTCCTTGACGGCCTCGTACTGCTCCTCCTTGCCGGGGATCGGCTTCGGCTGCTGGAGGTACTGCAGCCACCCGGTGCCGGTGTACTCCCACATGGCGTCGATGTCGCCCTGCAGGTGCGCCTGGCGAGCCGCCGCGCTGCCCGGGATGTTGGTGAGGTCGGTGACCTCGGCACCGGCGGCCTGCAGGAGGATCAGCGTCATCTTGCCGAGCAGCACGTTCTCGTTGAAGTTCTTCGAGCCGACGGCGATCTCGGCACCGTCGAGGCCCTCGAGGTCCATGTCGGCGAGCGAGCCGGCGAGGTCGGCCTCGGGCACGTTGCCGCCGGCCGTGCGGAGGCCGCACCCGGTGATCGAGGCCGCCAGGAGGAGCGTCGCGCCCGCGGCCAGCACTGCGCGTGGCGTGCGCATCAGAGTCCCTTCGGTCGGGTGAGCTGCTCGAGCACGCGGCCGAGCCACTCGATGAGGAGGGCGAGCAGGGCGACGAGCACGGCGCCGGCCACCATCACGCGGAAGCGGTACAGGGTGATGCCGGAGTCGATGATCGCGCCGAGGCCGCCGCCGTTGATGAAGGTCGCGATCGTGGCCGTGCCGACGACCAGCACCAGTGCGGTGCGGACGCCGGACATGATGACCGGCAGCGCCAGCGGCAGCTCGACCCGCAGCAGGACGGCGCCTCCGGACATGCCCAGGCCACGACCGGCCTCGACCAGTGTGGGGTCGACGCCCTGCAGGCCGGTGATCGTGTTGCGCAGCACCGGCAGCACGCCATAGAGCACGAGGGCGAAGATCGCCGTCCAGAAGCCGAAGCCGCGCCACATGGCGAGCAGCACGAACATCCCGATGGCCGGGGCGGCCTGGCCGATGTTGGCGATGCCGACGACGAGCGGCGACAGGGCGCGCGCCCGGCCGCGGGTGAGCAGGATGCCGAGTGGCACGGCGATGGCGACGACGAGCGCCGAGGCGACCAGCGTGAGCTTCACGTGGGCCCAGATCTGCGACCAGGTCGTGGCCCACTTCAGCTGCTCGAGCTCGACGCCGTCGAGGTCGGCGGTCTGGCGCCACCACACGTAGCCGAGGAACGCGACTGCCACCAGGACCGGCGGCAGCACCAGCATCACGAGGGTGCTGCGATCCATCCGGCTCCGCGCACCGGCGGTCGGCGGGGGGCCCTCGGGCTCGAGGAGGGACTCCTCCTCGGCGCGGGCCTGGGTCGCGAGGTCAGCCACGCGCCTGCTCCTCGAGCAACCGGATGTGCTCGGTGACGGCCTCGAAGAACACCACACCGAGGTACTGGTCGCGATCGCCCGTGACGACGGCGCCGCCGTGGCTCGAGCTGAGCATCGTGTCGAGGGCGTCGTTGAGGGTGGCGCGGTGGTCGAGGTTGACGAGGTCCTCGGTGGGCTCGACGACCCGGTCGCCCTTGAGCTGACGCAGCCACGGCCAGCCGACGGGCCGACCGCGGTCGTCGAGCACGATGACCGACCGGTCGCCGTTCGACTCGGCGCGCTGCTTCACCTCGGCGACGGAGTCGCCGACCTTCGCCGTCGTCGGCTTGCGCAGCTCGACCTCGGCCACCCGGACGAGGCTGAGCTGCTTGAGCGAGGAACCCGCGCCGACGAAGTCCTCGACGAACTCGTCGGCCGGTGCGCCCAGGATCGCCTCCGGGGTGTCGTATTGGGCGACGTGCGCGCCCTCCTTGAGGATCAGGATCCGGTCGCCGAGCTTGATGGCCTCGTCGATGTCGTGGGTGACGCACACGATCGTCTTGCGCAGCTCACGCTGGATGCTGAGCATCTCGTCCTGCAGGCGTTGCCGGGTGATCGGGTCGACGGCGCCGAACGGCTCGTCCATGAGGATCACCGGCGGGTCGGCGGCCAGACCGCGGGCGACGCCGACGCGCTGCTGCTGGCCGCCGGAGAGCTCACGGGGGTAGCGGTCGCGGTACTTGCCCGGGTCGAGGCTGACCAGGTCGAGCAGGTCGTCGATGCGCTGGTCGATCCGGTCGGCGTCCCAGCCGAGCATCTTCGGCACGATGGCGATGTTCTTGGCGACCGTCATGTGCGGGAACAGGCTGCCGCCCTGGATGACGTAGCCGATCTTGCGGCGCAGCTCGTTCTCGCTCTGGCCCTTGATGTCCTGGCCGTCGATCTTGATCGTGCCGGACGTCGGCTCGATGAGCCGGTTGATCATCTTCAGCGAGGTGGTCTTGCCGCAGCCCGAGGGCCCGATGAACATGACGATCTCGCCGGCCGGGATGGTCAGCGACAGCGAGTTGACCGCCGGCACCTTCTGGCCGGGGTACTTCTTGACGACGTCGTCGAGGACGATCTCGGCGCCGCTGATCTCGGCCGGGGACTCGCCGGCGACCGGCTCGGTCGCCTTGTTGAGGTCGGTGGTCATGTCAGACACGGATTCCCTTCGAGATCGAGACGCGCCCCAGCAGCAGCAGGAGCCCGTCGGCGACCAGTGCGACGAGCACGATGCCCACCGTCCCGACCACGGCGTAGTTGACGGCGTTGGCACCGCCGATGCGGGCGAGGCCCTGGAAGATGTAGTCGCCGAGCCCGGGCCCCTTGACGTAGGCCGCGATGGCGGCGATGCCCATCGACATCTGCGTCGACGTGCGGATGCCGGCCAGGATCACCGGCCAGGCGAGCGGGATGCGCACCCGCCACAGCGAGGCCAGCTCGCTCATGCCCATGCCCCGCGACGACTCGAGCAGGGTCTCGTCGACGCCCTGGAGGCCGACCACGGCGTTGCGCAGGATCGGCAGCACGGCGTAGAAGGTCACCGCGACGAACCCGGTGACGACGCCGATCGACGTCAGCGGCAGCAGCAGCCCGATGAGCGCGAACGCCGGGAGCGTCAGGCCGATCGCGCTGATGATGTTCGCCGCTCCGGCGAGGGCCGGCACGCGCACGACCAGCACCGCCAGGAGGACCGCGACGACCGTGGCCAGCACCACCGCCTGGAACACGAGGCTGGCGTGCTGGTAGGTGTTGAACAGGATGTCGCTTCGACGTTCGTCGATGAAGTCCCACACGGGATAGGCCGGCCTCCTCGGGCACCACGGAGCCGCCCCACGACGACCAGGTCCTCGACCCCATCACGGCCCCGGTCGACCAGGCTCACCCTTCGGGGGGGGCGCAGTACCACCGGCCGCCTACCTGGACAGGAAGGCGAGGAGGTCCTGTCGGGTCAGCACGCCGACCGGCTTGCCGTCCTCGTGCACCAGGACGGCGTCGCCGGACTCCAGCAACGACACCGCCGCCGAGGCGTCCTCGGTCGAGCCGATGCTGGGCAGCGCGGCCGACATGTGGTCCTCGACCGGGTCGGTGAGCTTGGCGGTGCCGGCGAACAGGGCGTCGAGCAGGCTGCGGTCGGAGACCGAGCCGGCGACCTCGGCGGCCACGATGGGCGGCTCGGCCTTGACGACGGGCATCTGCGAGACGCCGTACTCCTGCAGGATCGCGATCGCCTCGGCGACGGTCTCGCTCGGGTGCGTGTGCACGAGGTCGGGCAGGCGGCCGGACTTGCCGCGCAGCACCTGGCCCACCGTGCGGGCCGCGGGCGGCGCACCGGTCGCGAAGCCGTACTGGCTGAGCCAGTCGTCGTTGAACACCTTCGTCAGGTAGCCACGTCCCGAGTCGGGCAGCAGGACGACGATGACCGCACCCTCGCCCTCGGGCGTGCCGGCGATCTCGCGGGCCAGCTGACGGGCCGCGAAGGCGGCCATGCCGGACGAGCCGCCGACCAGCAGCGCCTCCTCGCGGGCCAGGCGGCGGGTGAAGGCGAACGAGTCGGCGTCGCTCACCTCGATCACCCGGTCGGCGACCGAGCGGTCGTAGGTGTCGGGCCAGAAGTCCTCGCCGACGCCCTCGACGAGGTAGGGCCGACCGGTGCCGCCGGAGTAGACCGAGCCCGAGGGGTCGGCGCCGATGACCTTGACGTCGGGGTTCTGCTCCTTGAGGTAGCGACCGATGCCGCTGATGGTGCCGCCGGTGCCCATGCCGGTGACGAAGTGGGTGATCCGGCCCTCCGTCTGCCGCCAGATCTCGGGACCGGTCTCCTCGTAGTGCGAGCGCGGGTTGTGCGGGTTGGAGTACTGGTCGGGCTTCCACGCCCCCGGCTGCGAGGCGAGTCGGTCGGAGACGTTGTAGTAGGAGTCCGGGTGCTCGGGCGCGACCGCCGTCGGGCAGACGACGACCTCGGCGCCGTAGGCCTTGAGCACGTTGCGCTTGTCCTCGCTGACCTTGTCGGGGCAGACGAAGATGCACTTGTAGCCCTTCGACTGCGCCACCATCGCCAGCCCCACGCCGGTGTTGCCCGACGTCGGCTCGACGATGGTGCCGCCGGGCTGCAGCGCACCGGAGGCCTCGGCGGCCTCGATCATGCGGGTGGCGATGCGGTCCTTCACCGAGCCGCCGGGGTTGAGGTACTCCACCTTCGCGAGCACGAGCGGACCGTCGTCGGGCCGGCCCGGGTCACGGGCGAGGTCGAGGGTGCGCGAGAGCCGGAGCAGCGGGGTGTTGCCGATCAGGTCCAAGAGAGAGTTCACGTACTCCATACCCCGCAATCTAGAGCCCGCGGATCCACTTCGTAGGATCGGCGCATGGGGAAGGCCGCGGCAGCACGCAAGCTCGCGGCCGCCGCTGCCTTCGGGGGCGGTGGCCTGTCGCTGCTCGGGGCCGGCATCTACGGCGTCCTGACGGCCGAGGCCAAGCTCGCCCGCAAGACGATCGGCGACCCGCTGCCCGACCCGGTGCCCGACGCGACCGGCTGGTACGGCCGCTCACGGCCCGGACCCGCGGTGAAGATCGCGCTCCTCGGCGACTCCAGCGCGGCCGGCTACGGCGTCGACCGGGTGGAGGAGACGCCCGGCTCGCTGCTGGCCAGCGGCGCCTCCGAGCAGGGCGACCGCCGGGTCTACCTCCGCGCGTTCTGCGTGGTCGGCGCCGTCTCGGCTGACCTGCGCACCCAGATCGACCGCGCCCTGCTCATCGAGCCCGACGTCGCCGTCATCCTCATCGGCGGCAACGACGTCACCCACGTCGTCGCCCCGAACGAGTCGGTGCAGCACCTGTCCGAGGGGGTCCGCCGGCTGCGCGCCGCGGGGGTCGAGGTCGTCGTCGGCACCTGCCCCGACCTCGGCACCATCAAGCCCATCGCCCCACCGCTCAAGCAGGTCGCCCGCGCCTGGTCGCGGCGGCTCGCGGCCGCGCAGACCATCGCGGTGATCAAGGAGGGCGGCCGCACGGTCTCCCTCGGCTCGGTGCTCGGGCCCGAGTTCGCCGCCGCGCCCGCCATCCTGTTCGGCCCCGACCAGTTCCACCCGTCCGCCGTCGGCTACCGCGCCCTGGCGCGCATCCTGCTGCCCTCGGTGCTCGCCGCCGTCGGCCTCGCCCCCGACGACGAGGCCCGCCCCGAGACCCACCGCGGCGAGGGCGTCATGCCCGTCACGCGCGCCGCCATCGAGGCCGTCAACGAGCCGGGCACCGAGCTCGACGGCACCGAGGTCGGCGGAAGCCGCACCGGCGTCCGTGGGCTGTGGGTCGAGCTGCGCCACCGCCGCCGCCGTCCCCAGACCGCGGGCGAGCGGCCGGAGCCCGCCGAGGTCTCGGGCTAGTCCGAGACCCGCACGATCGGGGCCGGGGACGCCGAAGGCCCCCGGCGAACCGGGGGCCAACGGGACGAACAGGTCGAACGGGTCGATCAGTCCTGGTTGAAGAACGCCAGGATGCGGAGCAGGTTGGTGTAGATCCACACCAGGCTGACCGTCATCGCGAACGCGGCGCGCCACGACTCCGACTCGGGGAGGCCGTTGCGGATGCCCTGCTCGACGAAGTCGAAGTCGAGGATGAGCATGAACACACCGAGCACGAGGCCGGCGACTGCGGTCACCATGCCGAGGCCCGAGACGCCGAACAGGCCGATCTGGGCGCCGAAGAGGCCGAGGACGAGCTCCATCAGGCTGAGCCCGACCATGCCGAAGACGGCGGCGATGACGAACATCCGGAACTTCTGGCCGACCTGGATGTTGAAGAACTTGTAGGCGGCCAGCGTGCCGCCGAAGGCGGCGAAGGTGCCGATGACGGCACCCATGACGATGTTGCCCTCGTAGAAGCTGTTGAACAGCTTGCTCAGTGCGCCGAGCGCGACGCCCTCGAGCGCGGCGAAGACCATCACCAGCGCCGGGTTGACGACGCGCTTGAACGAGATGAACATCGACAGGGCGAAGGCGCCGAGGCTGCCGACGGCCAGGGCCGCGAACAGCGGGCCCATGTCGGCTCCGGCGGCACCCACGGTGATCTCGGGGGTGAGGATCCAGGTCGCCATGGCGACCACGATCACGATGCCGACGCTGACGGCCGTCTTCTGCACGACGGTGTCGATCGTCATGCGGCCGGTGCCCTGGGTCGGGCGCCGGTCGTCGTAGCCGAGCGGGCCACCGGGCTGGCCGGTACCCCACTGGGCGGGCTGGCCGTAGCCGGCGTAGGTCTGGGTCTGCGAGGCGCCGCCAGCCCGGTTGAACTCTTCCGAGCGACGGAACACCGGGTTGTTGCTCTGCATGGTCTCCTCCTTGGAGGCCTGGTGACCGTCTACCTGACGGCCCACCGTGAGAAGCCCATCCTAGTCGGCTCCTCGCTGTGATTAACGCGACCGCCCGGGTGAATAGTTCCCACTAGGGAGTCGTCTCAGCGAGTCTTCAGGCGCGGCGCCGCGCGCGCACCACGGTGTCGCTCACGACGTGGTTGACCCCCTCGTGCTCGTGGTCGCGAGTGAGCACCCGCGCCGAGACGACCTCCCACTCCCCCGGGTCGAGCACGCGCACGACGTCGTCGGGGGTGAACAGCAGGTGCGACAGCTCGCTGTTGCGCAGGCCGGTGTGCGCGTCGTCCGGGTGGTGGGCCAGGACGACGAGGTGCCCGCCGGGTGCGACGGAGGCGGCGAGGTGGCGGTAGACGGCCTCGAAGTCGTCGGGCGGCACGTGCACGTAGGCGGCGGTGACGAGGTCGACGCCGGTCGGGATCGGCTCCCGGGCGAAGACGTCGGCCCGCAGCCACTGCGTGCGGTCGGCGACGCCGGCCCCGGCCGCGTGGCCGGCCGCGCGCTCGAGCGCGACGCCGGACACGTCGACCCCGGTGACCTGCCAGCCGCGACCGGCCAGCCAGACGGCGTCCGCGCCCTCGCCGCAGCCGACGTCGACGGCCGTCCCGGGCTCGAGGCCGGCGACCTCCTCGACCAGGAACCGGTTCGGGTTGCCCGACCAGATGCGGTCGGAGGTCGCGTAGCGCTCGTCCCAGAACTCCTGGGTGAACATCGCGCGGAGGTCGTCGCCGTGGGCCTGTCGCCCGTGCTCGTGCTGGTGCTGGTCGTCGCTCATGGTGCCACCGTGCCACTTCAGGTGGACCTGAAGGCAACATGATGGGTGGAACCCGACGCGCTCCGCGACCGTCGAGGTGAGCATGACCACCTCGATGCCGTCCTCCCGGCGCCGCCATCTCGCCGCCGCCCTCGTCGCCGCGACCGTCGGCGCGACGCTCTCCGTCGCCACCTCGACGGCACCGGCGGTCGCCGCCGACGACCGCGTCCGCCCGGGCGACGGCGACGTCGTCGCCACCGCGACGACGTCCCGCCTGACCACCCGCACCGTGACGCCCGGCAGGACGAGCGCCCGTCAGGTCGGCGGCGTCCGCGTGTTCCCCGTGCCGTCGAGCTCGGCCGGGTTGAGACGGATCACCACCGCCCCCGACGGCACCATGTGGTTCGTCGAGGAGGACACCAACACGATCGGCCGCATCACACCGTCCGGGTCGATCACCGAGCTGACGCTGCCGGAGCAGACGACCTCGGGATCCCGGGTCAACGACCTCGACGTCGCTCCCGACGGTGACGTGTGGGTGGCCTGGGACTCCGGCTGGAAGCTCTCGCGCGTCGACGTGGCCACCCTGACGGCCTTCACGTGGGAGTTCACCTACCCCTACGCCGAGGAGGTCCGGGTGCAGGCCGACGGGGTCGCCTGGGCGACGATGAGCTACGACGAGGACGGCATCGTGCGGGTCCAGGGCAACCAGGCCTCCTGGCACCCCAACGCTCCCGAGTGCGACGACGCTCTCGGCGCCGGCACCGACGGCCGGGTGTGGTGCCGTCAGCTCGACCGGCTCGTGCGGGTCAACCCGCTCGGCGACGGCGGCGTGACCTACCCCTTGCCGTCGAACGCGACGTACCCGTACTCCATCGCACCCGGTGCCGGCGGCGACGTCTGGTTCGCACGCGACACCGGCGGGACGATGTTCACCTCACCGCGCGACGGCAACGTCGGCTGGATCTCGGCCGCCAGCGGCGCCGTCCGCACGATCGAGCTCGGCGACGCCGTCGCGCCTCGCAGCCTGCGCCGCGGGCCCGACGGCGCCATGTGGTTCACCTCGGTCGGGCGCACCCAGGCCATCGGCTGGGTGACGCCGTCGCGGACCGGCTCGGTGGTGAAGATCGGCAGCTACCGGCCGACGTCCCTCACCTTCTCGCGCGACGGGGCCGTGTGGTTCACCGACCGCTCCTCGAACGTGATCGTGCGGGTGCCGCGCACCGCGCTGCGCTACACCAACACGCCCCTGGGCGACGGCACGGCGCTCGTCGCGCCCCGTGCACCCCGGGCGGCAACGCTGAAGGTGCGCAGGGCCGGCGCCAAGCGGGTGTTCACGGGCACGGTCGGCTCCCCTGCCGCCGCCTGCCGTTCCGGCGTCGTCACCCTCTACCGGACCAAGCCCGGCCGGCCCGCGAAGGTCGGCACGGCTCGGGCCGTCAGGGGCTCGTGGAGGATCGCCCGACCGGCACGCAAGCTCAAGAAGGGCAGGTACTACGCATCCGTACGACCCACCCGCTCGGCGCTCTCCACGTGTGCCGGCGTGACGACGCCGAAGCGCCGGCTGTAGGCGCGGCAGCGCCGGAGGCACGACCCGGCGGGCGGTCCGTGGCCAGACCGCCCGCCAGCCGTTGATTCATCAGCCGCCGAAGGCGAACGTCGTGCCGTTGATCTCGATGCGGCGGACCAGGCTGGTCAGGTTGTCGCCGTCCTGGCACCCGTTGAGGATGTTGATGTTGGTGATCAGCTGGTCGCCGTGCTCGGCCAGGAACGACGACCACGGAGCCTCGGCGCCGGGGTTGCTGCCGGCGTCGTCGTTCAGCCGGACCGTGCCCGAGGTGACGATCCACTCGTGCATGGGGCCTTCGGCGAAGTCGCCGTCCGGCTGGGTGTTGGGCGAGAACGTCAGCCGGTCGAACTCGGCGGCGGAGGTGGGGTCGTCGAAGAAGACGCGCATGGTGGGAGAGCCGACACCGCCGGTGTCGTCGTCGGCCGTGTACCGCGCGTGGTACACGAGGCTCTTCAGGCTGGAGAGCGGTCGACCGTTGAGGCCGTCGTAGTCGAGGCGTCCGAAGTCGGTGCCCGGGTTGTCGCACCCGCCCCCGTCGGCGAAGGGGCCGAAGCGGATGCCGTCGGGCGTCATGGTCACGCCGGCGGCGTCCTCGGCACGAGCGGTCCAGGCGCCGTCGAGCGCCGTGACCTGCTGGATGACCGAGTCGCCGGCCGGTCCAGCGGGGCCGACCGGGCCCGCGGGTCCAGCCGGACCTCGTGCACCGGTCTGTCCCTTCAGCTTGGTGCGTGCCTGCTTGGTCAGGTCGTTGACCTGGAGGCTGCCGTCCTTGATGTCGTCGCTCTTGATGGTGCCGTTCTTGATGTCGACGCTGCGGATCGTCTCGTTCACGATGTCGGCGGACCGGATGGTCGCGGCGGCGTAGCTCACGCTCGCGCCGAGGACGGCCACCACGGCGCCCCCGGCGATGGCCGCGGCGAGGCGGCTCTCGATGATCTTCACGGTGATCTCCCAACCTAGATTCCCGTCCCCATGACGAGATGCCGTGACGCTAGGCGTGACGGCCGTCATGAACAGGCGACCAGGGCAAGATGACCCGAACGGGCCGGTCCGCATGGCCCGAACGAGCCAGACGCCTCCTGGGGTGGGTCGCTCGGGCGTCTTCCCGGACAGGGTGCCCCCGGTGGGGTTCGAACCCACACTGGGCGGTTTTTAAGACCGCTTCCTCTGCCGGTTGGGATACAGGGGCGTCACAGATAGGTCTGGCGAGCGTAGACCGCGTGGGCGTCGGCGACGCGGTCGAGGAACAACAGTCCCGCGCAGTGGTCCATCTCGTGCTGCAGGGCGCGGGCCTCGAAGGCGTTGGTCACCAGCTCGACGTGCTCGCCGGTGCCGGGCAGCTGGCCGGTGACCACCAGCCGCGACGCGCGCTTCACGTCGCCGGTGAGGTCGGGCACGCTCATGCAGCCCTCCCGTGCCTTCTCGTTGCGCGACGACGACACGACTTCGGCGTTGCAGAGCACGAACGTGCCGTGGTGGTCGCGGGTCTTGGGATGGGCCGAGACGTCGACGGCGAAGACCGTCGAGCCGACGCCGACCTGCGGCGCGGCGAGGCCCACGCAGCCCGGGCTGACGCGCATGGTGGCGACGAGGTCGGCGGCCAGCTGGACGACGTCCGCGGCCGTGGGGTCGACGGCCCCGCCGGGCGTCGAGAGCACCGGCGCCGGAGCGCGGACGACGTCGAGCACGCGACCGGGGACGCCCAGCTCGGCCTCGGTCCAGGCGGCGGTGCGGTTGTCGAGCAGGGTGCTCACAGCTCGTCGGTTTCCACCGGACGCAGTGTCGCACCGACCCCGAGGGTGGTGGCGACCTGCTTGATGGCGCCCTCGAGCGCGGCCTCGTCGACCGAGACGGGCAGGTCGATCTCGGCGACGAGCAGGTAGAGGTCGCCGGCCAGACGCGTGGTGAGGTCGGTGATGTTGCCGCCGACCCGCGCCACCTCGGCCACGACGGCCGAGACGATGCCGGGCCGGTCGCCGCCGTGCACGGTGAGCACCCACGGCACTCCGGCGACGGCCGGGCCGTCGCCGTCGACCGGCACCTCGCGCACCGCGACCGACAGGGTGCCGTCGGCGGTGAGCGGCTGCAGCGCGGCGGTGATCTCGGCGTCGGTGGCCTCGCCCGCCCCGACGAGCATCATCGCGAAGTGGCCGCGCAGCAGCGTCATGGTGGAGTCCTCGAGGTTGAGGCCCAGCCCGGCGAGCTTGTCGGTCGTCTCGGCGATGATGCCGGGCCGGTCGTGGCCGAGGACGGTGATGGCGTGCAGTGTCACGGCTCGATCATCCCAGCCGCGCGCCCGAGCACCGCATCCAGCATCGGCTCGGTGAGCCGGCCGGTGAAGGTGTTCTGCTGGCTGGGGTGGTAGCTGCCGAGCAGGACGACGTCGCCGTGCGGCGCGGCCAGCACCGCCTCGGCGCCGTGGCCGAAGCGGGGCTTGGGCCGCGGCACCTCCCACCCGGCCCGCCGGACGCCGCCCAGGGCGGCGTCCCAGGCGATGGAGCCGAGGGCCACCACGACCCGCACCGACGGAGCGAGGAGCGCGAGCTCGCGGTCGAGCCAGTGCGAGCAGCGCTGCTTCTCCTCGGTGGTCGGCTTGTTGTCGGGCGGGGCGCAGTGCACCGGGGCGACGATCCGGGTCGCCCGCAGCGCGAGCCCGTCGCCGCGGTGGGTCGCGGTCGGCTGGTTCGCCAGCCCGACGCGGTGCATCGAGGCGTAGAGCCAGTCGCCCGACCGGTCGCCGGTGAACATCCGGCCGGTGCGGTTGGCGCCGTGGGCCGCGGGCGCGAGCCCGACGACGAGCACCTGCGGCTCTGCGACGCCGAAGCTCGGCACCGGTCGGCCCCAGTACTCCTCGTCGGCGTAGGCAGCGCGTTTGTCGCGCGCGACCTGCTCACGCCAGCGCACCAGGCGCGGGCAGCGTCGGCAGTGCGTGACCTGCTCGTCGAGCGCGGCCAGCCGGTCGCCTAGCGGAGCGACCATGCGATGCCGTCGAGGATGTCGGACTCCGAGACCACCAGCGACGAGGCGCCGCTGCGGGTCAGCACGCGGTCGAGGATCAGCGCGCCGGCGTCGATGACGTCGGCCCGGCCGGGGTGCAGCCACGGCTGGCGCAGGCGCTCGGCCCGGGGCATCGCGACGATGCGCTCGACGAGGGCGTGCACGTCGTCGGCGGCGAGCACGGCCTGGTCGATGGCGTCGCGGTCGTAGTCGTCGAGGCCGAGGACGCCGGCCGCGATCGTGGTCACCGTGCCGGCCACGCCGACCACCGTGGCCGCCCGGGCCGGGTCGACGGGGCACGCGTCGAGGGCGGTGTCGACGTCGGCCAGGATCGCGGCGACCTCGTCCGGTGCGGGCGGGTCGGCCCGCACGTGCCGCTCGTGGAGGCGCACGGAGCCGATGTCCATGGAGTGGGCCGCGGTCGGGGCGCCGTCGCCCAGCACCAGCTCGGTCGAGCCACCCCCGACGTCGACGACGAGCACCGGGGTCGTCGGGGCCGACGCCAGGTGGCGGACGGCGCCGTCGAAGGCGAGCGCGGCCTCCTCGGTGCCGCTGACCACCTCGGGCTCGACACCGAGCCGCTCGAGCACCCCGGCGCGGAAGGTGTCGGCGTTGACGGCGTCGCGGCTGGCCGACGTCGCGCAGAACCGCAGCCGGGTCGCGCCGTGCTCGCGCACCAGGACGGCGTACTCGTCGATCGCCGCGAACGTGCGGGCCAACGCCTCGTCGGAGAGCCGGCCGGTGCGGTCGACGCCCTCGCCGAGCCGGACCATGCGCATCTCGCGGACGAGGTCGCCGTCGGGCCCGGTGACGAGCAGCTTGACGGTGTTGGTGCCGCAGTCGAACGCGGCGACGGTCTCAGCCATCGGCCGCGTCGTCGTCGAGGCTGACGCACGGCCCGGAGGCCCACCACTCCCCCAGCCGCTCGAGCACCTCGTCGCCGAGCGGGTTGACCCCGGGCCCGGCCGCGAGGGCATGGCCGGCCAGCACGTGCAGGCACTTGACGCGGTCGGGCATGCCGCCGGCGGAGACGCCGTCGATCTCGGGCACGTCGCCGAGCGTGGCCCGGAACTCCAGGTAGGACTCGTGCGCGGCGCGGTAGCCGGCGGCGAGCTCGGCGTCGTCGCCGAGGCGGGCCTGCATCTCCTTCATGACGCCTCCGCCCTCGAGCGTGCCGATCATCGAGGCCGCCCGCGGGCAGGTGAGGTAGAAGGTCGTGGGGAACGGGTCGCCGTTGGGCAGCCGCGGCTCGGTGGTGACGACGTCGGGGTTGCCGCACGGGCACCGGTGGCCGACGCCGTGGATGGCGCGCGGCGGACGGCCGAGCTGCGCGTGGATCCGGGCCTCGTCGGTGGGGTCGATCACCGACCCATTGTGGCAGCCGGGTCAGTCGGGTCAGTCGGTGCCGAGGTCGGTGAGCTTGTCCTCGGGTCGGGGGCCGGCCTTGCGCTGGGGGTGGCCGGCGACCTCCATCGTGGCCCACGCGTCGTCCCACCAGGCCTCGGGCTGGGCGGGGTCGATCGTGGCCGGGTCGCTGAGCTCGGCGTCGGTCTCGAGCGGACGGCCGTCGTCGAGCACGACGAACGGCTTCTCGCCGGGGAACACCATGCCCTGCTCGCGGCCCTGCTGCTCGATGTAGGCCGGCGTGCGCTGCCGCTGGATCTCGCCTTCCATGCGCTCGATGTCGGCCTGGCTGGCGTCGATGCGCGACTGGAGGTCGTCGAGGTGGTCGCGCTGCTGCAGGTAGGCCCGCAGCGACGAGGCGTAGGAGACCGCGAGCACGGCGAGGATGACGACGAGCACGGCCGCCCGGCTCGTGAACCGCGGACGACGCGGGCTCGCGCCGGCGCGCGCCGCGGCCGGGCCCGACGAGGTGGCCGCGGTGGACGACGTGCGGCGGCTCGGGCGGCCGGCGCCCGGCGTGCGACGAGGCCCGCCCCGCCCGGCGGTTCCCTTACCGCGGGCGGGCGGACGACGTCCTGGTCCCGGCGTAGGCATGGGGACCATCCTCCCTCGCGGGAGGCTCGGATCAGCGCAGGAAACGCGGGAAGGCCGCAGCTCCGGCGTAGCGCGCGGCGTCGCCGAGCTCCTCCTCGATGCGCAGCAGTTGGTTGTACTTGGCGACGCGCTCGGAGCGGGCCGGGGCACCGGTCTTGATCTGGCCGCAGTTGGTGGCGACGGCGAGGTCGGCGATCGTGGTGTCCTCGGTCTCGCCGGAGCGGTGGCTCATCATGCAGCGGAAGCCGTTGCGGTGGGCGAGGTCGACGGAGTCGAGGGTCTCGGTCAGCGAGCCGATCTGGTTGACCTTGACCAGCAGGGCGTTGGCGTTGCCGCCCTCGATGCCGCGCTGCAGCCGCTCGACGTTGGTGACGAACAGGTCGTCGCCGACGATCTGGATCTGCTGGCCGAGCTGGTCGGTCATGGTCTTCCAGCCGCCCCAGTCCTCCTCGTCGAGCGGGTCCTCGATGCTGACGATCGGGTAGGCCGAGCACAGCTCGGCGTAGTAGGCGGTCATCTCGGCGCTCGTCTTCGAGCCGCCCTCGAAGGCGTAGGCGCCGTTGTCGTGGAACTCCGAGGCCGCGACGTCGAGCGCGAGCGCGAAGTCCGTGCCGAGCTCGTAGCCGGCCTGGCCGATCGCCTCGGCGATGAGGTCGAGGGCGGCGCGGTTGGAGTCGAGGCTGGGCGCGAACCCGCCCTCGTCGCCGAGCCCGGTGGCGAGGCCCTTCTTCTTCAGCACGGTCTTGAGGGTGTGGTAGACCTCGGCGCCCTGGCGCAGCGCCTCGCGGAACGTCGGCGCACCGATCGGCGCGATCATGAACTCCTGGACGTCGACGTTGGAGTCGGCGTGCGAGCCACCGTTGAGGATGTTCATCATCGGCACCGGCAGCACGTGGGCGTTGGGCCCACCGACGTAGCGGTAGAGCGGCAGGCCGCTGGAGTCGGCGGCGGCGCGGGCGACCGCGAGCGAGACGCCGAGGATGGCGTTGGCGCCGAGGTCGGCCTTGTTGGGGGTGCCGTCGAGGTCGAGCATGGCCTGGTCGATCAGGCGCTGGTCGTCGACGGTCATGCCCTCGAGGGCCGGACCGATCTTCGAGATCACGGCGTCGACGGCGTTGGCCACGCCCTTGCCGAGGTAGCGCTCGCCGCCGTCGCGCAGCTCGACCGCCTCGAACGCGCCCGTGGAGGCGCCGCTGGGCACCGCGGCCCGGGCGAACGCCCCGTCGTCGAGGGCCACCTCGACCTCGACGGTGGGGTTGCCGCGCGAGTCGAGGATCTCGCGGGCTCCGACGGCTTCGATCGATGCCACGTCACATGCTCCTGGGTGCCGATATGGGGTAGGAGCACCCACGCTATCGCTGCTCCGCCCGCGAGCGCTCGCGCGCCCGGGCGCGGCCCGCAACTGACCCGCGGGTAACACAAGGGTTACCCCGGTAGCGGTGCGCACGGCGTCCCGGAGACCTTGTCTAGACCACCCGGTCGCGTCGCCCACCAGGCCTGCCTCCCGGTGGCGCACCACCGCCAAGGAACCCCGAACGGCCGGAGCCGAACAGGCTCGAGTCCGGCCGAGCCAAGGAGCCAGAAGCACCATGAAGCACACCCGACCCATCACCGTCGCCATCGCCGGAGGAGCCGCCTGTGCAGCGCTCCTCGCCTCGCCCGCTGCACAGGGCGCTCCGGACCCCGGCGCGGTCAAGCCCGGGGCTGACGTACCGACCTACGCGGAGTTCCGCGAGGCCACGTACCGCGACTTCGACGGCCAGTACATCGTGAACGGCGACGAGCCGATCGACGCCGAGGAGCTGCGCGCCTACTACAACCGCATGGTCAGCACCGCCGACGGCGAGAGCGCCCACGGCGAGGACGCGCAGGGTCCGATCAACGGCCTCATCGTCAACCAGGACGGCGGCGCCGACGACGTCTGGACGGCCGGCGAGGTCGGCAACCTGACCTACTGCGTGAGCGACGACTTCGGCTCGATGAAGAGCACCGTGGTCGCCGCGATGGCCGACGGCGCGGCCGAGTGGGAGGCCGCCTCGTCGGCCATCGACTTCGTCTACGACTCCAGCGCCGACGCCGACTGCGTGACCAGCAACGACGACGTGCTGTTCCCGGTCGAGCCGGTCAACACCAGCTCCTACATCGCCCGGGCGTTCTTCCCGAGCAGCCCCGACTACGAGCGCAACGTGCTCGTGGCCGACTCGCTGACGACGTCCGGCTGGGACCCGGCCAACATCATGGCCCACGAGCTCGGCCACGTGCTCGGCTTCCGGCACGAGCACACGCGACCCGAGGCGGGCACCTGCTTCGAGGACAACAACTGGCGCCCGCTGACGCCGTACGACGCGGCGTCGATCATGCACTACCCGCAGTGCAACGGCGCCTCGCAGGACCTCACCATGTCGGCCACCGACCGCAGCGGCGTGGCCGACCTGTACGGCGGCTGAGCCGCGGCTCCACCCCCGATCACCACAGGGTCGGCCCCGGGCGGGGGCCGACCCTGTGGTTCCTCCGCGGGACCCGGCGCGTTCATCCGCCGGCCACCGCCCGGTCGACCGGCTCCGCTTGCGTAGGCCGGTCCGACCGCGGAGCCCGACCGCGGTCCCGCCGGAAGGCCTCCCCGTGCAGCTCCGCCGTCCTCGCACCGCGCTCGTCGCGCTGTGCACCGTCCCCCTCGTCGTCGCCGGTCTGCAGACCGGCCCGGCGTCCGCCCGTCCCGACGAGCGCCCGAACCGTCCGATCGGCCCGCAGTCGCGCCTGGCGGCGACCGGTCCGTGGTTCGACCGCGTGGCGACCTACCCGGTCTTCCAGAACGTGCCGGCCGGTGTCGACCCGGCCGACGAGACCGTCGCGGAGATCTCCACCGTCACCCCCGACGGCAACACGGTCGTCTACACCGACGCCGCCGGCCAGCGCATCGGCTTCCTCGACATCACCGACCCCACCGCTCCCGTGGGCGCCGGCACCCTCGACCTCGCCGCGCTCGGCCACGCCGACGACCAGCCGACGTCGGTGGCCGCGGTCGGCGACGTCGTCCTCGTCGTGGTCGACGAGTCCGGCGGCGACTTCGTGGACCCGGCCGGCCGCGTCGACGTCGTCAGCCTCGCCACCC
The DNA here is from genome assembly GCF_039939255.1 of Nocardioides secundeburneus. NCBI lineage: Bacteria > Bacillati > Actinomycetota > Actinomycetes > Propionibacteriales > Nocardioidaceae > Nocardioides > Nocardioides secundeburneus. The sequence goes on along the minus strand of NZ_JBDUUE010000007.1, from coordinate 84,818 downwards.
GGCAGGTGCTGCACTCGATCGACCTCGGCGGCCAGCCCGACTCGATCGCCATCAGCCCCGACGGCGACTACGCCGCCATCGCGATGGAGAACCAGCGCGACGAGGAGGCCACCCCGCCGGGCGGCGAGGAGGGCGACCTGCCGCAGCTGCCCGCCGGCTCGCTGCAGGTCGTCGACCTCTCCCCCGCCGACCCGACCTCGTGGACGGCGACCGAGGTGCCGCTCGTCGAGCCCGACGGCGACCCCCTGCCGTCGTTCGTCGAGGCCGGGCTCGACACCCCCGAGGACCCCGAGCCCGAGTACGTCGACATCAACGACGACGACCAGGTCGTGATGACCCTGCAGGAGAACAACGGCGTCGTCGTCGTCGACCTGCCCACGCTCACGGTCGAGAACGTCTTCTCCGCCGGCAACGCCATCGTCTCCGGCGTCGACGCCACCGACAACGGCGTCTTCGACGCCGACGACGCCATCGACCTGCCGCGCGAGCCCGACTCGGTGCAGTGGGTCGGCGACGGCCTCGTCGCCACCGCGAACGAGGGCGACTGGAAGGGCGGCACCCGCGGGTGGACCGTCTTCGACGCCACCACCGGCGACGTCGTCTGGGACGCCGGCAACACCTTCGAGAACCTCGCCATCCGGCACGGGCTGTTCAACGACGACCGTGCCGACAACAAGGGCGCCGAGCCCGAGGGCCTCGCCTTCGACGTCGTCGGTGGCGTGCCGACCGCGTTCGTCGGCTCCGAGCGCAGCAACTTCGTCGCCGTCTACGACATGACCGACCCGACCCGCCCGGCCTTCCGCCAGGTGCTGCCGGCCACCAACGGCCCCGAGGGCCTGCTGCCGATCCCCTCGCGCAACCTGCTCGTCGTCTCCTCCGAGACCGACGAGAGCGACGTCCAGGTGCGGGCCTCGGTCGGGATCTACCGGCTCGGCTCGTCGACGCCGCGGTTCCCCTCCGTCGTCTCGACCACGCTGCCCGGGGAGCCGACGCCCATCGGCTGGGGCGCCCTCGGCGCGCTGTCGGGCAAGCCAGGCGACGCCGGCGCGATGTACGCCGCCAGCGACTCCGCCTTCGCCACCGGCCGCATCTACGAGGTCGACGTGACCGGCACCCCGGCCGTGATCACCGACGTCACCACCGTGCGCGCCGCCGACGGCAGCCGTCCCGCGATCGACATCGAGGGCATCTCCGCGCGACCGGCCGGCGGCTTCTGGCTCGCGGCCGAGGGCGCCACCGGCCCGGCCAACCAGCTCGTGCGGACCGACGCCGCGGGCGTCGTCCGGCAGACGGTGGCGCTGCCGACCGAGGTGAGCTCGCACATCCGCAACTGGGGCCTCGAGGGCGTCGCCGTGCGCGGCTCGGGCGCCTCGGAGCAGGTCTTCGTCGCCGTCCAGCGGCCGCTCTGGGTCGACCCGTCGGTCGCCGCGGGCGCCGTGGAGCCGCTCGAGGGCAACGTCGCGCGCATCGGCCGCTACGACGTCGCCACCGCCCGGTGGACCTGGTTCACCTACCCGCTCGCCACCACGAGCACCCCGGGCGACTGGATCGGCCTGTCGGAGATCGCCGTGGTCGACGACAACACCCTCGCCGTCATCGAGCGCGACAAGCTGGCCGGCACGCGCGCGGCCTTCAAGCGCGTCTACACCGTCGACGTGCCCGCCGGCACGCCGTCGCGACCGACCCGCCTGGCCAAGCGTCTCGCCGTCGACCTGCTGCCCGCGATGCGCGCCCAGAAGGGCTGGACCCAGGAGAAGCTCGAGGGCCTCGGCATCGCGGCCGACGGCGCCGTGATCGCGGTCACCGACAACGACGGCCTGTCCGACGCCACCGGCGAGTCGCAGCTCTACCGCCTCGGTGGGCTCAAGCGGGTCTTCGCCGCCTCCATCGGCACGACGACCGGCCTCCGGACGACCAAGCGCACCGTGCGCCGCGGCCAGCCGGTCACGCTGACCGTGCGCGTCGGCCCGTCGTTCACCACCGGCGTCGTCCGGCTGACCGACCGCGGTCGCGTCGTCCGCACGCTGCGGCTGCGCGGCGGCGCGGCGCGCGTGACTCTGCGGCCCGCGCGCGGTGTGCACCGTTACCGCGCGGTCTACGCCGGTGCCGCCGACGCGCTCGGCTCGGCCTCGAAGGTCGTGCCGGTGACCGTGCTGAAGAAGAAGCCGCGCGGACGCCGCTGACCCACGCCGGCGCCGGCTCGACCCTCAGCCCCGCAGCAGGCGGCGGACGGCGTCGCGCAGCTCCTGCTCGGGGTCGACGCCGGCGTCGTGGGCCTCGACCACCAGGGCGAGGAGGCGGTCGCCGAGACCGTCGCCGGCCCCGTGACCGCCCGGCTCGGCCGGGCGTCCGGCGCGCCCCAGCCGGTCGACGACCTTGTCGGCGTAGAGGAGCGCAGGCAGGGTCGGGGCGATGCCGTCGGTGACGTCGTCACGCGACTTCTCGGTGGCCTTGACCTGCTCCCACAGCTCGTTGACCTCGGCCGCGCTCGTCTGCGCCCCCGCGTCGCCGAAGACGTGCGGGTTGCGGCGCCGCATCTTGGCCACGATGCCGGCCGCCACGTCGTCGAGGGTGAAGGTGCCGGACTCCTCGGCGATCGCGGCGTGGAAGTAGACCTGCAGGAGCAGGTCGCCGAGCTCCTCGGCGAGGTCGCCGGGCGTGCCGGTCTCGATGGCGTCGACGGTCTCGTGCAGCTCCTCGACGAGGTAGCGCACGAGGCTGCGGTGGGTCTGCCCGGCCTTCCACGGGCACTCGGCCCGCAGCCTGCGCATGACCTCGCGGAACTCGAGCAGCGGCTCGTCGGACACGGTCGCGCCTCTCGGGAGAGGGTCAGGCCGTGGGGCCGCAGACCTGGTCGGCCGGCAGGCCCTCGGCCGCTGCCGCGACCTCCTCCTGGTTGCCGCCGAGCAGCTCGAGCCCCGCCTCGGCCTGGGCGGCGACGGCGGCGTCGCTGACCGGGATCGACAGGCCCTCGTCGGCGGTGAAGGTGCCGTCGTCGGCGAGGGCGACGCCGTAGGCGGGGTTGAGGTCGACGTCGTTGTCGACGAGCCACTCCTGCAGCGCCTGCACACCGCGGGCGGCGGCCGCCTCGTCGTCGGCCGAGGTGCCGTCGTCGAGCAGCTCGGCACCGATGACGCCGGCCGCTGCCGCGACGTAGAGGCGCGCCACCTCGCCGTCGGCGAACAGCTCGGCGTCGTCGGCGTCGCCGGCCTCGGCGAGCTGCTGGCGGACCGCGGAGGCCTGGGTATCGACGTCGGAGGGCAGGTCGAGGCCGAGCTCGTCGAGCACCTTCTCGGCCGCGACGCGGCGCACGGCGGTCTCGAACGTCAGGCGTCGCACCGCGGACTTCGGGAAAGCCGCCTGCTGGCCCTCGGCGGCGTCGAGGAAGTCGCAGATGCCCTGGGTCTCGTCGTCGACGTCGCTCGTGGTGATCGCCGTGCCACCGACCTCGGCGGCGAGGCCGGGCCGGGCCTGCTCGTCGGCGACACCGCAGCCGTTGAGGGCGATGCCCGCGACGAGCACGGGGGTCAGCAGGGCGGCACGGCGCACGGGGTGCTTCACGACGAGGGCTCCAGGGTCGGCTGGCTGGCGGGCAGCGGGTCGATGACGCTGTCGATGACACCGCGGGCCCATTCAAGCAGGGCGATGCCCTCGAGCGGGGTGCCGGTCCGGCCGGGGATGCCGGGCCTCGGGACCAGGACGGCGTCGGCCGCGGCCTTGATGATCGACTTGGGGTACATGCGCTGCAGGCGCACCTGCCGCGACTCGGGCAGCGAGACCGGGGCGAAGCGCACGTTGCGACCGGCGATGGTGACCTCGCCGACGCCGGCCTGGCGGGCCCGCGCGCGGAACCGGGCCACGAGCTGCAGCGAGACGACCTCGACGGGCGGCTCGCCGTAGCGGTCGACCATCTCCTCGGCGATCTTGTCGACGTCGTCGTCGGTGCGGACCTCGGCGAGGCGGCGGTACATCTCGAGCCGCAGCCGCTCGCTCTCGATGTAGTCGTGCGGCAGGTGGGCCTCGATCGGCAGCTCGATGCGGACCTCGTTGAGCTCGGGCTCGGTGTCGCCCTTGAACTCGGCGACGGCCTCGCCGACGAGACGCACGTAGAGGTCGAAGCCGACGTCGGCGATGTGGCCGGACTGCTCGCCGCCGAGCAGGTTGCCGGCGCCGCGGATCTCGAGGTCCTTCATCGCGATGGCCATGCCGCCGCCGAGGTCGGAGTGCTGGGCCAGCGTGGCGAGGCGCTCGTGGGCGGTCTCGGTGAGCGGCTTCTCGCCCGGGTAGAGGAAGTAGGCGTAGGCGCGCTCGCGGCTGCGGCCCACCCGCCCGCGCAGCTGGTGCAGCTGCGAGAGGCCGAGGGTGTCGGAGCGCTCGATGATCATGGTGTTGGCGTTGGAGACGTCGAGACCGGACTCGACGAGCGTGGTGCACACGAGCACGTCGAAGCGCTTCTCCCAGAAGTCGAGCATCACCTGCTCGAGCTGCTTCTCGTTCATCTGCCCGTGCGCGGTGGCGACCCGGGCCTCGGGCACGAGCTCACGGATCTTCGAGGCGGCCTTCTCGATGGAGTTGACCCGGTTGTGGATGTAGAACACCTGGCCGTCGCGCAGCAGCTCGCGGCGGACGGCGGCGGTGACCTGACGGTCCTCGTAGGCGCCGACGTAGGTGAGCACCGGGTGGCGCTCCTCGGGCGGGGTGGTGATGGTCGACATCTCGCGGATGCCGGTGATCGACATCTCGAGCGTGCGCGGGATCGGGGTGGCGCTCATGCTGAGCACGTCGACCGAGGTGCGCAGCCGCTTCATCTGCTCCTTGTGCTCGACGCCGAAGCGCTGCTCCTCGTCGACGATGATGAGGCCGAGGTCCTTCATCTTGATGTCGGGGTTGAGCAGGCGGTGGGTGCCGACGACGATGTCGATCGAGCCCTCGGCGAGACCGGCGGCGACCTCCTTGGCCTCCTTGTCGGTCTGGAACCGGCTGAGGCCCTTGATCACGACCGGGAACCCGCTCATGCGCTCGGCGAAGGTGCTCAGGTGCTGGGTGACCAGCAGCGTGGTGGGCACCAGGACGGCGACCTGCTTGCCGTCCTGCACGGCCTTGAACGCCGCCCGGACGGCGATCTCGGTCTTGCCGTAGCCGACGTCGCCACAGATGAGGCGGTCCATCGGCACGACCTGGCGCATGTCGGACTTGACCTCCTCGACCGTGCTCAGCTGGTCGGGGGTCTCGGTGAACGGGAAGGCGTCCTCCAGCTCGCGCTGCCACGGGGTGTCGGGGCCGAACGCGTAGCCCTTGGTGGCCTGGCGCGCGGCGTAGAGCTTGATCAGCTCGGCCGCGATCTCCTTGACCGCCTTGCGGGCGCGGGCCTTGCGCTTGGTCCAGTCGGCGCCGCCGAGGCGGTCGAGGCTGGGCTGCTCGCCGCCGACGTAGCGGGTGACCTGGTCGAGGGCGTCGGCCGGCACGTAGAGGCGGTCGGGCGGGGCGCCGCGCTTGGTGGCGCCGTACTCGAGCACGAGGTACTCGCGGCGCGCGCCCTGCACGTCGCGCTGCTTCATCTCGACGAAGCGGCCGACGCCGTGCTGCTCGTGGACGACGTAGTCGCCGGCCTTGAGCTCGAGCGGGTCGATCTGCTTCTTGCGGCGGGCAGGCATCTTGCGCATGTCGCGCGTGGACGCGCCGCGCTGGCCGCTGACGTCCTCCCCGGTGACGACGGCGATGCGGGCGGCGTCGTCGACGAAGCCGTGCGAGAGCGCGCCGCAGGTGACGGTGACGACGCCGAGCTCGAGGTCGCCCTGCTCGACGATGCGGGCCGGGACGTCGCGCTCGGCGAGCTGCTCGACCAGGCGCTGGGCCGGTCCGTGGCCGGGGTGGACGGCGACGACCTGGTAGCCGTCGCCGCGCCACCGGTCGAGGTCGGCGAGCGCCTTCGCGACGTCGCCGTGGTAGGTCGGCACGGGGACGGCCGGGAGCGCGACGCTGGGCCGGTCGCCGGTTTCGACCACGTCACCCAGCTCGCCCGGGTCGAGGCCGAACGGGCTGAGCGACCACCACGACTGCCCGCGCCCGAGCACGTGCTCGCGGACGTCGCCGAGCGAGCGGTAGGACGCCGCACCGAGGTCGATCGGGGCCTGTCCCCCACCCGCCGCGGCGGCCCACGAGGCACCGAGGAACTCGTCGCTGGTGGCGACGAGGTCGTGGGCGCGGGTGCGCACGCGCTCGGGGTCGAGCACGAGCAGGTGGGCGTCGGCGGCGAAGAGGTCGACGAGCAGCTCCATCTCGTCGACCAGCACGGGCGCGAGCGACTCCATGCCCTCGGCGGCGATGCCGTGGGCGATCTTGTCGGTGAGCTCGAGCAGCTGCGGGTGTTCGCGGCCGAGCTCGGCGGCGCGGCCCCGCACGTCGTCGGTGAGCAGCAGCTCACGGCACGGCGGCGCCCACAGGCGCTCGGCCTTGTCGAGGGTGCGCTGGTCGGCGACCGAGAACGAGCGGATCTCCTCGACGTCGTCGCCCCACAGCTCGACGCGCAGCGGGTGCTCCTCGGTGGGCGGGAAGACGTCGACGATGCCGCCGCGCACGGCGAACTCGCCGCGCTTCTCGACCAGGTCGACGCGCGTGTAGGCGGCGTCGACGAGCCGGCGGACGAGGTCGTCGAGGGGCATGGAGTCGCCGAGCGCGAGCTCGACCGGTTCGAGGTCGGCCAGGCCCTTGACCTGCGGCTGCAGGATCGAGCGGACCGGTGCGACGACGACCTTCAGCGGGCCGTTGGCGGCGTCGGTGCCGGGGTGCGCGAGGCGGCGCAGGACCGCCAACCGCTTGCCGACGGTGTCGCTGCGCGGGCTGAGCCGCTCGTGCGGCAGCGTCTCCCAGCTCGGGTAGTGCGCGACGACCTCGGGCCCGACCAGGTCGCCGAGCTCGGCCGTGAGCTCCTCGGCCTCGCGCGTGGTCGCGGTGACGACGAGCGTGGAGCGGCCGGCCCCGACCAGCGCGGCGGCCACGAACGAGCGGAGCGAGCCCGGCCCGGTGAGGTCGAGCGTGCGGGCCTCGCGCGAGCGGGCCCGGGTCGCGAGGTCGGCGTAGGCCGGGGTGGCGAGCACGAGGCGGGCCAGGGCGGCGAGGGACACAGGGACTCCCGTAGAGCAGGTGGGGCAGCACGAGCGGCCCCCGATCAGGTCGATCGGGGGTGCTTCTCGAGTCTAGGACCGCCCACCGACAGTCCTTCATCGGCGCTCGGCCGAGGAACCCTCAGACGACGGTGACCGGGTGCTTCACGACGGCGTCGAAGAAGTAGCCCTGCGCGTTGAGCGGGCTGACGTCGGGCTGGGTGCGCCCGGCGCGGTCGGTGGCGCGGGCCAGCAGCTGGTAGGAGCCGGGGCGCGGCTTCGGCCAGCGCACGGAGAACTGCGTCCAGCCGTGCCCGCGGTCGCCACGGTCGCGCCGGTGGTGGCCGTGGTGCCCGTGGGGGTGGCGGTCGTCGAGGTCGGCGCGCCGCCAGGTGGCGCCGCCGTCGAGGCTGACGTCGACGCGGGCGATCGGCGCGGCGCCCGACCACGCGCGGCCGGTGAGCGTGTGGGTGCGGCCGGCGGCCAGGATGGCCGGCAGCGGCAGCTCCCAGGCCGAGCGCACGGGGTTGACGGTGAGCGGCGGCGAGTCGGCCGGGTAGTCACCGCCGGTCATCCGGTAGAAGGTCGTGTTCCACGGCGAGGTGAGCTCGCGTGTGGCGACCTCGAGCGAGCCGAGCCACTTGATGCTCGCGATGCCGATCCAGCCCGGCAGCACCAGCCGCAGCGGGAAGCCGTGGTCGGGCAGCAGGGGCTGGCCGTTGGCCCCCCATGCCAGGAGGGCGTCGTCCAGCCCCTTGGTGACGGGGAACGGACGCCGGACGCGACCGTAGTCGGTGGTGCCGCTGCGGAACGGGTCGTCGAGGCCGGTGGCCATGATCGAGACGGCGTCGCGGTCGAGGCCGAGGCGCCGCAGCACGGTGCGCAGCCGCACGCCCTCCCACTCGACCGTGCCGACGGAGCCGAGCCTCCAGGCGGTGCCGCTGACGGTCTGGCCCTGCTGGGAGGCGAAGAAGCTGCGACCGTTGCCGGTGCACTCGTGGACGGCGGTGAGCCGGGTGCGCGGCAGGCGCCGCAGGTCGCGCAGGCTCAGGCTGACGGCGTCGGCCTCGCTGCGGGCCTCGCGCAGGCCGTCGCCGAAGACCCGCAGCCGGTAGGTGGCGGCGTCGATGGTCGGGGTCGCGGTGTGGTTGCGCACGAACAGGTCGGCCTGCGGGGTGAGGTAGCGGCGCGGGTCGACGGAGTCCCAGCGCATCTCGGCGTTGGTGCCGAAGTCGACGAACCGCTCGGGCGGCAGGGGCTTGACGATGGACGGCGCCCCCGCCGCGGCGGGACGCTGGGCCTGCCCCACGGTGCTCGCAACGGTGCTGGCGATCGGGGCTGCGGCGGCGGAGGCCAGGACGGAGCGACGGCTGGTCGGCATGGCGCGACCCTAACACTAGTAAGTCACTTCAGTTGATGACCTCTGGAACCCTGGGAGGCAGGTGACGCTTGACACAACAACACGATCGGGCATAAAACAACACATACCAACATGCATGATCCAGGGAGAGCCATGACCGACCTCATCACCCCGGCGCTCGTCCGCCTCGATGCCGACCTCGGCAGCGACAAGCACGACACCATCCGTGCGCTCGCCGCCGTCGTCGCCGACGCCGGCCGCGCGACCGACGTCGAGCAGCTCGTCGACGACGCCTTCGCCCGGGAGGCCAAGTCGGCCACCGGCCTCAAGGACGGCATCGCGATCCCCCACTGCCGTACCACCGGCGTCGAGGTGCCGACGCTCGTCTTCGCCCGGCTCGCCCCGCCCGTCGATTTCGGCGCCAAGGACGGCCCGGCCGACCTCGCCTTCCTCATCGCCGCTCCCGCCGGCGGCGACAACACCCACCTGCAGATCCTCACCAAGCTGGCCCGGGCGCTGGTGCGCCCGGACTTCACCGACGGGCTCCGCGCCGCCAACACGGCCGACGAAGTCGTCGCGCTGGTCGCCGGGGTCGTGGCGCCCGAGGAGGCTCCCGCGCCCGCCCAGGCCGAGAAGGCTCCCGCGGCCGCCGCCCGGCGCCTGGTCGCGGTCACCGCGTGCCCGACCGGCATCGCGCACACCTACATGGCGGCCGAGGCGCTCGAGGCCGCCGCGCAGCGCGCCGGCGTCACCATCGACGTCGAGACCCAGGGCTCGGCCGGCTCGACGCCGCTCAAGCCCGAGACGATAGCCGCGGCCGACGCCGTGATCTTCGCCGTCGACGTCGGCGTGCGCGACCGCTCGCGCTTCGCCGGCAAGCCCGTCGTGTCGTCGGGCGTGAAGCGTCCGATCGACGACGGCGACGCCATGATCGCCGAGGCCCTGCGCTACGCCGACGACCCCGGTGCGCCGCGCGTCGAGGGGACGGCGTCCGCCGGTGAGACCTCGTCGTCCGGCGCCGCCGAGTCGTGGGGCGGGCGCACGCGCCGGGTGCTGATGACCGGCGTGTCGTACATGATCCCGTTCGTCGCCGCCGGCGGCCTGATGATCGCGCTCGGCTTCCTGCTCGGCGGCTACGAGATCGTCGGACCCTACGGCGACATCGCCGTCAACAACACGCTGTTCGACCTGCCGGACCCGTCGGCCCTGGGCCTCGACCACGCACTGTTCGGCTCGGGTCTCGCCGCCTACCTCGGCGCGCTGTTCTTCATCATCGGCAAGACCGCGTTCATGTTCTTCATCCCGGCGCTGGCCGGCTACATCGCCTACGCGATCGCCGACCGTCCGGGCATCGCCCCCGGCTTCATCGTCGGCGGCCTGGCGGCCAACATCTTCAACGTGCAGACCTCAGCGGCCGACCCGGTCGCCCTGCCGGCCACCGGCTTCCTCGGCGCCATCGTCGGCGGCGTGCTCGCCGGCCTGGTCGCGCACTGGATCGCCGGCTGGAAGGTGCCCGCCTGGGCGCGCGGCCTGATGCCCGTGCTCGTCATCCCGCTGCTCACCTCGGTCATCGCCGGCCTGGCGATGATCGTCGTGTTCGGCAAGCCGATCGGCTGGCTGATGGACCAGCTCAACAACGGTCTGTCCGACATGAGCGGCAGCTACGCGATCCTGCTCGGCGTCGTGCTCGGCCTGATGATGGCCTTCGACATGGGCGGCCCGCTCAACAAGGTCGCCTACTCCTTCGCCGCGGCCGGCGTCGGCGGTGCCTCGCTCGCCAGCGACGCACCCGAGCTGAAGATCATGGCCGCGGTCATGCTCGCCGGCATGGTCCCCCCGATCGCCCTCGCGCTCGCCACCGTCGTCCGCCCGCAGCTGTTCACGGTGCCCGAGCGCGAGAACGGCAAGGCCGGCTGGCTGCTGGGCGCCTCGTTCATCACCGAGGGCGCCATCCCGTTCGCCGCAGCCGACCCGCTGCGGGTCATCCCCGCGATCATGCTCGGCAGCGCCGTCACCGGCGGCCTCTCCGAGGCGTTCGGCGTCAGCGTGCGCGCCCCGCACGGCGGCATCTTCGTGCTCTTCGCCGTCGACGGCGTCCTCGGCTTCCTGGTCGCGCTCGCCGCCGGCGTCGTCGTCGGCGCGGCCGCGGTGGTCGGGCTCAAGTCGTTCCGCCCGCGCGAGGTCGAGGTCGCGACCGTCTGACCGCTAGTCGGAGACCCGGAACGGCACGTGCCGGGGTTCGACCTCGGCGACCACGAGGTCGGAGAACACCAGGCGCAGGTCGTGACCGTTGGTCGCGACCTGCGCCTCGTGGAACGTGATCCCGACCTCCGCCGCCCAGCGCTCGGCGTCGTCGGAGCGGTCGAGGAGCGTCAGGCCCGGGTAGAGCACCTGCCACTCGACGCCCCAGACGTAGCCGTCGAGGTCGGCCTCGAGGGCGGCCCGGTGGTCGAGCAGCCGCTCGTCGAGCGACCTCCGCCAGATCTCGGGCGCGATCGCCGTCCGCGCCTCGGCCACGACGCAGTGCGTGAAGCGGTAACGCATGTGCACCGGGTCGCGCCCCGAGCCCGTCGGCGCGTGCACGTAGACGTAGAGGTCGTAGTCGCGCAGCTGCGGCGTGTATCCGTGGAAGACCAGCGCCTCGTCGAAGACGTCGGCGAACGCCGCGATGATCCCTGCTCGATCCACGACACCGATCCCATCACGCGCCGGTAGCCCCGGTCCGGTCGGAGTCGGGGCTGGTGGGGGCGGTCAGGGATGTCGGCGGGCGTGGGTGCCGGGTGGTGGCCGTCGGTCGACGGTCTTCTCGGTGCCGGTGGGGCTGGTCCAGTGGTAGAGGCCGGGTTCGACCATGCGGTACGACCAGTGGCCGTGGGTCTTGGCGCGGTGGTGGCGTCGGCAGAGGAGGGCGAGGTTCCAGGTGGCGGTGATGCCGCCGGACTCGAACGGGACGATGTGGTCGAGGTCGACCCGGCGCCGGGTGCAGTCGGGGAAGACGCAGCACCGGTCTCGCAGGGTGACGCGTTCGCGGATCGCATCGGAGGGTCGGTAGGCGGGGGTCTCGGCTGGTTCGGCGAGGTCGATGACCGGCTTCACGACGACCTTCGTGCCGGCGGTCTCGCACCAGGAGCGGACCTGCTGGACGAGGAGCGGGGTCTGGGTGTTGTCGAGCAGACCGGGCAGGTCCGGGTTCACCGCGTCGAGGTGGGCGTAGATCGTCACCCCACGCCCACCACCGCTGGTGTCGAGATCAAGACTGAGTTGATGGCGGGCCATCTCCCCCAGGGCTTGGGACCGTCGGACGTCGAGGGTCTCGGTGGAGCCGAGGTCAGCCAACGTCTGGGCGCCGTCGCGCAGGGCGTGTTCGAGGTCGATCGCGTCGGCGGTGTCGAGGGTGGCGATGACGTCGACGGTGCCGTCGGTGGTCGCACCCGCGAGGTACACGGTGACGCCCCGGTCCTCGAGCGCGGCGAGACGTCGGGCCTCAGCATCGGCGGGGTCGTGCTCGGCCCGGGCGGCGTCGACGGTGCGGTCGAGCTGGGCGAACGAGCACCGGTCCGCGACCGGGGTGATCGCCTTGTCGACGTGCCAGGTGGCGGTCTCGGACAGCGACATGGTCGCGTCCGCGATCTTGAACGCCCGCCACACCGGCACCTCGTGCTTGACCACGCGGAGGTAGAGCTTCGGGAGCCGGTGGCAGAGCTCGAGTGCCCGACCGAGGTAGGTCAGCCCGGCGTCGGTCGACGTCCCGAGCGAGAGGGCGAGGTCGAGCGCGGCGTACTCCGGCACCGCCGGAGCACCCGGACCGGCCAGGTGCAACGGCCGCTCGACCGACTGGAACAGCACGATGACCTCGTCCGAGGTGGCTTCGTTCCGTTCGGCCCACGCCAGGACCGACTTCAGCGTCTCGACCTGCGCTCCAGCCTCAGCGAGCCGCCGGCCACGCACCGCGAGCAGCAGCGGATCGCTGCTGCTCTTCGTCGCGGTGACCATAAGCCATGATACCACAGAATCGAACACACATTCGACTCGAAGTCGACCACGAACCCGACCTAGCTCCCTCCCCTGGGCCGCGCTGTGGCGGGCGGTGCGCCGGAGCTTGCGGAGGCGCCACCGCACGCGCCGGACCAGCACGCCGCGAGAGGCTCGGGGTCAAGGACCAATCCCCGAAACCGTGTGACGGCTCACCGTGGGGATTGGTCCTTGAGGCCGAGACGCGGCGTGCTACCGCGCGCGGCCAACCCGACCACGCACGGCAGTCACCCGGAGCTGATCACGCGGATCGACCTACGCTCGACCCATGACCAGGAACGCAGTGGTGACCGGCGGCGGAACCGGACTCGGCAGGGCGATCGCGGCCCGCCTCGCGACGGACGGCTGCGACGTCCTGGTCGTGGGGAGGCGCCAGCAACCCCTCGACGACACCGCGGAGGCGATCAACGCGAGCGTGGGCCGCGAGGCGGTCAGCACCCACTCCGCCGACCTGACCGACCCCGACGCCGTGGCCCGGCTGGCCGAGGCGGCGCCCGAGCAGGTGCACGTGCTGGTCAACAACGCCGGCGGCAACTACGCCGCGGGCGGGGACGGCCTGGCCGCGGTGGCCGAGGGGTTCCGGGCCGACTTCGAGGGCAACGTGGTCACCGCGGTGCTCACCACCGAGGCGCTGCTCCCGCGGATGGCCCGCCCGGGCGGGCGGATCGTGCTGATGTCGTCGATCGCCGGCCTGCGCGGGGCCGGCCCCTACGGCGCGGCCAAGGCAGCGCTGCACGGCTGGGGCCTCGGCCTCGCCACGCAGCTCGCGCCGGAGGAGATCACGGTCAACGTGGTCGCGCCCGGCTTCGTGCCCGACACCGAGTTCTGGTCGGCGCGGATGACCGACGAGCTCTACGCATCGCGCGTCGGCCCGATCCCGATGAACCGGCCCGGCACCCCCGACGAGGTCGCCTCCGCCGTCGCCTACCTCACCGCCGAGGACGCCGGCTGGACCACCGGGCAGATCCTCCAGGTCAACGGCGGCACCCTGCTCGGCCGCGGCTGACCCGAGGCCGCGGCCTCAGACCACCGATAGGGGCAGCAGCCGCTGACCGGTCGGCCCGATCTGGATCTCGGTGCCCATCTCCGGGCACACGCCACAGTCGTAGCACGGCGTCCAGCGGCAGTCCTCGACCTCGACGTCGGCGGATCCGTCGGCGACCGCGAGGGCGTCCTCCCAGTCGGCCCACAGCCAGTCCTTGTCGAGGCCGGAGTCGAGGTGGTCCCAGGGCAGGGTCTCGTCGTAGCCCCGCTCGCGGGTGGTGAACCACGCGAGGTCGACGCCGGTGCCCTCCAGGGCCGCGGCCGCGGCCGTGGTCCAGCGCTCGTAGGAGAAGTGCTCGCTCCAGCCGTCGAAGCGGCCGCCGTCGCGCCACACGGACTCGATGACGCGGCCGACGCGGCGGTCGCCGCGCGAGAGGAGTCCTTCGATGATGCCGGGCTTGCCGTCGTGGTAGCGGAAGCCGATGGCCCGGCCGTAGCGCTTGTCGGCGCGGACGACGTCGCGCAGCTGCTGCAGGCGGTCGTCGGTGGTCTCGACGTCGAGCTGGGCGGCCCACTGGAACGGCGTGTGGGGCTTGGGCACGAACCCGCCGATGGAGACGGTGCAGCGGATGTCGTTCTTGCCGGTGACCTCGCGGCCTTTCTTGATCACGGCCTTGGCCAGCTCGGCGACCTGGAGGACGTCCTCGAGCTCCTCGGTGGGCAGGCCCACCATGAAGTAGAGCTTCACCTGGCGCCAGCCGTGGCTGTAGGCCGCGGCGACGGTGCGGATGAGGTCCTCCTCGGTGACCATCTTGTTGATCACCTTGCGCATGCGCTCGCTGCCGCCCTCGGGGGCGAAGGTGAGCCCGGAGCGGCGTCCGTTGCGCGAGAACTCGTTGGCCAGGCTGATGTTGAACGCGTCGACGCGGGTCGAGGGCAGCGACAGCGAGACGTTGGAGCCCTCGTAGCGGTCGGCGAGGTCGGTGGCGAGGTCGCCGATCTCGGTGTGGTCGGCGCTGGAGAGCGAGAGCAGGCCGACCTCCTCGAAGCCCGACTTGCGGATGCCGTTCTCGACCATGGCGCCGATCGTGGTCAGGCTGCGCTCGCGCACCGGGCGGGTGATCATGCCGGCCTGGCAGAAGCGGCAGCCGCGCGTGCAGCCGCGGAAGATCTCGACGCTGAAGCGCTCGTGCACGGTCTCGGCGAGCGGCACGAGCGGCTTGGCCGGGTAGGGCCAGGCGTCGAGGTCCATGAGGGTGTGCTTGGTGACGCGGTGCGGCACGCCCGGCTTGGTCGGCGTCACCGACACGATCTGGCCGGAGGCGTCGTCGTAGGAGACGTCGTAGAACCGCGGCACGTAGATGTTGCCGGTGGCGGCGAGGCGGTGCAGCAGCTGCTCGCGGCCGCCGGGTCGACCCTCGGACTTCCACTCACGCACGAGGTCGGAGATCGCGAGCACGACCTCCTCGCCGTCGCCGAGCACGGCGGCGTCGATGAAGTCGGCGATGGGCTCGGGGTTGAACGCGGCGTGGCCGCCGGCGAGGACGACGGGGTCGTGGTCGCCCCGGTCGACCGCGTGGATCGGGATGCCGGCGAGGTCGAGCGCGTTGAGCATGTTCGTGTAGCCGAGCTCGGTGGAGAAGCTCAGGCCGAACAGGTCGAAGTCGCGCACCGAGCGGTGGCCGTCGACGGTGAACTGCGGGATCGGGCCGTGCTCGTCGCCGGCGCGCATCACCGCCTCCATGTCGGGCCACACGGCGTAGGTGCGCTCGGCGATGATCCAGTCGCGCTCGTTGAGCACCTCGTAGAGGATCTGCACGCCCTGGTTGGGCAGGCCGACCTCGTAGGCGTCGGGGTACATCAGGGCCCAGCGCACGGTGGGGCCGCCGGTCTCGGACGACGCGGCGCAGTCCCACTCCTTGACGGTGGAGTTGAGCTCGCCGCCGACGTACTGGATCGGCTTGCTCACCGTCGGCAGCAGGGGCTCGAGCCGGGGGAAGACGCTGGCGGACATGGGTCCGAGTCTACGAGCGACCCCCGTCGAGCCACGAACCGTCAGTCGCCCTCGGGGGCGGCCGCTGCTCTCGCCGCGGCCGCGGCCGAGGTCTGGCGCAGCTCGACCGACGGCATCAGCAGCAGCACGAGGAAGGCGAGGAGGCCGGCCCCGGCGGCCATGAGGAAGACCGGGTCCATCGAGTCGGCGAAGCCCTGCTTGATGGGGTGAGCGAGCGCGTCGGGCAGGGTCTCGATGATCGAGGAGTCGTCCTCGATGCGGCCGAGCTTCTCCTGGAAGGCAGGGTCGGCGAGGGCCTGGGCCACCACGGGGTTGCCGGCGTCGTCGGCGAACGCCTGCTGGATGTTGGTGCCGACACCGCCGAAGAGCACCGAGAGGAACACCGCGACGCCGACCGTGCCGCCGATCTGGCGGAAGAACGTCGCCGACGACGTCGCGACCCCGATCTCCTGCGGCGGGACCGCGCTCTGCATCGTCAGCAGCAGCGGCTGCATGCAGCTGCCGAGCCCGAGGCCGAGCACGAACATGGGCAGCATCACCAGCGCGAGCGCGGTGTCGGCGGTGGTGAGGCTGAGCAGCACCAGCGCGACGGTGACGAGTGCGGAGCCGACGATCGGGAACGTGCGCACCTGACCGGTGCGGGAGATGATCCGGCCCGAGCCGATGGACGCCGTCATCATGCCGGCCACCATCGGCAGCATCAGGAAGCCCGACTCGGTGGGCGAGGCGCCGTGCACGATCTGCATGTAGAGCGGCAGCAGCATGATGCCTCCGAACATCGCGACACCCACGAGCACGCTGGCGCCGAGCGTGACGACGGCGGCGCGGATGCGGAACAGGCGGGGCGGGATGAGGGCGGCGTCGCCCATCGCCCGCTCGATGCCGACGAACGCGACGAGACCCACGGCGCCGATGACGAACGCGGCGAGCGAGCGGCCCGACGTCCAGCCCCAGTCGCGGCCCTGCTCGGCCACGGTGAGCAGCGGCACGAGGGCGACGACGAGCGCGGCCGCGCCCCACCAGTCGATGCGGACCCGGCCCGCCGGCCGGGGTGCGTGCACGTGCAGGGTGCGCAGCACGACGGCGAGGGCGAACACGCCGATCGGCACGTTGACCAGGAACACCCAGCGCCAGCCGGTGACCCCGAGCAGGGAGTCGCGCCCGGCGAGGAAGCCGCCGACGAGCGGTCCGAGCACGCTCGAGGTGCCGAAGACGGCCATGAAGTAGCCGGTGTACTTGGCGCGCTCGCGTGGGCTCACGATGTCGCCGATGATCGCCAGGATGAGCGTGAACAGCCCGCCGGCGCCGAGGCCCTGGACGGCGCGGAAGAGGGCCAGCGTCGTCATGGACGACGCGAGCGAGCACAGCGCCGAGCCGACGATGAAGATCGAGATCGCCGTCATGAACAGCTTCTTGCGGCCGTAGAGGTCGCCGAGCTTGCCGTAGATCGGCGTGGTGATCGTCGCGGTGATCAGGTAGGCCGTCGTCGCCCAGGCCTGCATCGACAGGCCCTGCAGGTCGTCGGCGATCGTGCGGATCGAGGTGCTCACGATCGTCTGGTCGAGGGCCCCGAGGAACATCCCCAGCATGAGGCCGGAGATGATCGTGAGGATCTGGCGGTGGGTGTAGTCGCCGGTGGCGGAGGGCTCGGTCGTTGACATCGACAACGAGCGTACGCGCCGGGACGACCCCGCCGCTCACCTCGGCGGGTCGGCCTCCGGGCCCTCGCCGGCGCGCGGTCGGCGTCCGAGCTCGGGGTCGATCTCACCGGTGAGCTCGTCGACCAGGAGCAGGTCGTCGCGCACCTGTCCCCCGCGGTAGGAGGCCCGGCCGACCATGTGCGCGGCGACGGGCGCCGTCGTCAGCTGGCCCAGGACGACGAGCGCGCTGAGCGCGGCCGCGGCCGGCTCGCGCAGCACGAGCGAGAGCCCGAGCGCCACGAGCAGGAGACCGAGCACCTGGGGCTTGGTGGCGGCGTGCATGCGGGTGAGCAGGTCGGGCAGGCGCAGGACGCCGATCGCGGCCACCAGGCTGAACAGCGAGCCGGCCAGGATGAGCACCGCGCCGACGACGTCGAGGATGTCGCTCACGAGGCGCCCTCCCGCTCGTCGGCGTCGTCGTCGTCGGACGGCTCGACGTCGTCGCTGCCGGGCGAGAACCGGGCGATGGAGACCGAGCCGACGAAGCCGAGCAGCGTGGCCACGAGCATCAGCGGCAGGTTCTCCGCGGTGCGACGCAGGGCTGCGTCGACGGAGATGCCGGCGATGGTGATCGCCACGATCACGTCGAACGAGATGGCGCGGTCGAGCATGGTCGGGCCCATCACGACGCGGGCCGTGACCGCCAGCGCCGCGAGACCGAGCACGGCCGCGGCCAGCACCAGGATCGCGGTCATGGTCCGATCTCCTCCTCGGTCAGGTCGGGCACGGGGTCCTCGGGCCGGATGGTCGGCGACAGGGCCCGCAGCAGCCGCTCCTCCTGGGCCCACACCCGCTCGCGCACGCGCTCGACCTCCTCGACCGAGCGCACGTCGAGCACGTGCAGGTAGAGCGTGAACGACGAGCGGTGCACCTCGACGACGACGCTGCCGGGCACGAGCGAGACGAGCTCGGCGACCAGCACCAGCACGAGGTCGGACTCGCTGCGCAGCGGGATGCGCACCAGCGCGTTGCGCAGGTCGCGGCGCGGCACGAGCACGGTGGCGGCGACCTGGAGGCTCGCCACGACGACGTCGTAGAGGAACCGGGCCACCAGGACGACGACCCCGACCGGCCGCACCCGCACCTCGAGGCGCAGCGGCGGCAGCGGGAACGCGAGCTGGACGGCGACCGCGACGAGGAGGCCGCCGACGAGCGACATGGCCGACCAGGTGCCCCACAGGACCCACCAGACCAGGGTCATCCACAGGACCATCGGCCACTGCACGCGGCGCTTGGCCCGACGACGCTCGTGCGCCCGCTGCGCGCGCTGCACGCGCTGGCGGGCGTTCACCGCGCCGCCTCGTCGACGGCGGTGATGTAGGTCGTGCGGTCCATGAGGTCGTCGGCGGCGCGCTCGGTGTAGGCGAAGAGCGGGCCCGCGACGACGGTGATCGCCACGCTCACCGCCACGAGGCCGGCGGTCGACGCCGTCATGAGCACCGGCAGGCGCTGGGGCCGGCCGTCCTCCTCGAGGATCTGGTGCAGGTCGCGGTCGGGGTGGTCGCCGTCGACGATCGCGCCGGCCTGCTGCACCTCGGCGGCGTTGAACGACGTCGTGTCGAGGCGCACCTGGCCGCGGCGCCCGAGCGTCGGCGAGTACTGCTCGGGCTCGTCGGCGTCGGCCCGGGCCAGCTCGCGCGCCATCTCGTGGGCCTCGGCCGGCGAGCGCCAGAACGCCAGCGACCACGTCTTCGCGACGGCGTAGAGGGTGAGCAGGCTGGTGAGCGTGCCGATCCCGACGAGGGTCCAGGCGACGCCGCCGCCGTCGGCGATGCCGGCCTCGAACAGCCCGACCTTGCCGAGGAAGCCCGACAGCGGCGGGATGCCGGCGAGGTTCATCGCGGCCACGAAGAACAGCACACCGAGCAGCGGGAACAGCCGGGCCAGGCCGCCGAGCCGGAGCAGGGCGGTGCTGCCGCCGAGGCGCTCGACCATGCCGACGACGAGGAAGAGCGCCGTCTGGATGGTGATGTGGTGGGCGACGTAGAAGACCGCGCCGGCCGTGCCCGCGGCGGTGCCCAGGCCGATGCCGAAGATCATGTAGCCGATGTGGCTGACCAGCGTGAACGACAGCAGCCGCTTGATGTCGGACTGCGCGATCGCACCGAGGATGCCGATGAGCATCGAGACGCCGGCCACCACCATCAGCAGCGTGGACAGCTCGCCGCCGGGGAACAGCAGGGTCTCGGTGCGGATGATCGCGTAGACGCCGACCTTGGTCAGCAGGCCGGCGAAGACGGCCGTGACCGGGGCGGGCGCCGTCGGGTAGCTGTCGGGCAGCCACAGCGACAGCGGGAACACCGCGGCCTTGATCGAGAACGTGACCAGCAGCAGCAGGTGCAGCATCAGCTGGGTCGAGGAGGGCAGCTCGCCCATCCGCTCGGCGATCTGGGCCAGGTTGACCGTGCCGACCGCGGCGTAGACCGCGGCGATGGTGACGAGGAACAGCATCGAGGACAGCACGTTGACGACCACGTAGATCGTGCCGGCGCGGATGCGGCCCTCGGTGCCACCGAGCGTGAGCAGCACGTAGCTGGCGAACAGCAGGATCTCGAAGCTGACGAACAGGTTGAACAGGTCGCCGGCCAGGAAGGCGTTGCTGACGCCGGCGACGAGCGTGAGGAACGTCGGGTGGTAGATCGAGACCGGCGCCGAGCGGTTGCTGTCGGAGATGCCCTGGCCCAGCGAGTAGAGCAGGACGGCGAGCGTGACGATCGCCGAGACCAGCAGCATGAGCGCGGCCAGGCGGTCGGCGACGAGGGCCACGCCGAGCTCGGCCCAGCCACCCAGCCAGACGACCTGGGGGCCGTCCTGGTCGGCGATGACGAGCAGGGCCGCGGCGACCACCACGACGAGGGTCAGCACGACGACGCTGACCAGGCGCTGGGCCCGCGGGAAGCGGAACAGCATCAGGGCCGCGCCGGAGCCGAGCAGCGGCAGCAGCACCGGCAGGGGGACGAGGGCAGAGCTCAAGCCGTTCACTGGCCGTCCTCCTCGGGGTCGTCGTCGTCCTCGCCGCGGGTGGTCATGCCGAAGCTGTCGGACGTCGCGTCGTCGACGGCGAGCCGGCGGATGCGGGTGTCCTCGGTGTCGTCCTGGACGTCGTCGTGGCCGGTCAGCTGCCAGCTGCGGTGGGCCATGGCGAGCAGGAACGCGACGGTGCCGAGCGTGATGACGATGGCGGTGAGGATCATCGCCTGGGGCAGCGGGTCGGACATGTCGTCGATGTCGGCGGTGCCGTAGAACGGCGCCTCGCCGGCGGGGCCGCTGGTGGACAGGATGGCGACGTTGACGCCGTTGCCGAGCAGCACGAGGCCGACGAGCACCCGGGTCAGGCTGCGCTCGAGGAGCAGGTAGGCGCCGCAGCCGATGAGGGCGCCGGCCACCAGCACGAGGGTCAGGTTGACGTCCATCAGCCGTTCACCTCCTGCGGGTGCTGGTCGTCCTTCTGCTCGGCCAGGATCTGCCGGTCGAGCCGCGCCCCGAAGGTGCGCAGCAGGTCGAGCACGAGACCGGTGACGACCAGGTAGACCCCGATGTCGAAGCCGACCGAGGAGACCAGGTGCAGCTCGCCCAGCAGCGGGACGTCGACGTAGACGTCGGCGGTCTGCAGCACCTCGCCGCCGAACGCGATCGGGCCGAGGCCCGACAGCGCCGCGACGAAGAGCCCGGTGCCGATCACGACGCCGGCGTCGACCGGCAGCGCCTCGGCGAGCTCGTAGCGCCCGCCGGCCAGGTAGCGGACCATCAGCGCGAGCCCGGCCACCATGCCGGCCGCGAACCCACCACCGGGCAGGTTGTGGCCGGCGATGAGCAGGTAGACCGAGAACACGATGATGCTGTGGAAGATCAGCCGCGTGACGACCTCGAACACCACCGAGCGGCGGTCGGGGCTCAGCGTGCCGGGCGCGGGCAGCCAGGCGCCGCGGGGCTGGCCGCCGGACGTCGCGGTCCCCGCTCCGGCGTCGGGGTGCGCGGCCTCGGCCAGGCGCCGGACGCCACCGCTGCGGGTGTCGAGGAAGACCAGGCTGGCCACGCCGGTGGCCGCGACGACGAGCACCGAGATCTCGCCGAACGTGTCCCAGGCGCGGATGTCGACCAGGGTCACGTTGACCACGTTCTTGCCGTAGCCGAAGTCGTAGGCGGCCTGGGCGAACCGGGTGGAGATCGACTCGGCCGTGCGCGAGCTGCCGGCGACGACGAGGATGCCGGCCACCCCGGCGCCGATCACGGCGGCGAGCGCCATGCGCAGGTAGCGCACCGGGCGCAGGGGGCGGTCGGTGAAGTAGTCGGGCAGCCGGCGCAGCACGAGCACGACGACGACGAGCGTCACGGTCTCGACGAGGATCTGCGTGAGCGCGATGTCGGGGGCGCCGTGCAGCACGAAGAGCAGCGCGCAGCCGTAGCCGGTGACGCCGGCCAGGATGAAGGCCCGCAGCCGGCGTCGCGAGCGCACCGTGAAGACCGCCGCGGCGATCATCACGAGCCCGACCACGAGCTGGCCGACGTCGTCCCACGCCACGACCCGCAGCTCGGGGCCGTCGACCAGGGCGAGCACCATCGCGGTGCCGGGCCCGGCGAGCACGACGACCAGGATGATGGCCAGGTAGGCCGAGGCCGAGCCGCGCTGCACGGTGCCGGTGACCTCGACGGCGAGCCGGTCGACGTCGCGCAGGATCCAGCGGTAGACCTGCGCACCCGAGATCGGCAGCTCGACGCGGTGCTGCAGGTCGCACAGCACGTCGCGCACGGCGAACAGCGCGAGGCCGACCACGACGGTGGCGGCCGAGAGCAGCAGCGGCAGCTCGAGGCCGTGCCACAGCGCGAGGTACTGCGGGTGTTCCGGGTCGGCGTCGGGGAACAGGTCGGCGTAGGGCGTGATCGCGTCGGTGACGGCGGCGCCGGCGAAGCCCAGCCCGAGCCCGAGCGCCGAGAGCAGCACCGGGCCGGCGGCGAACGGCACGTCGAGCGCCTTCACGTCGCTCGGCTCGACGCCCGGCTTGGTCGCGAACGCCCCCCACAGGAAGCGCAGGGTGTATGCCACCGTGAAGCACGACCCGACCAGCACGCCGACGACGACGAGCCAGCCGGCCCACGGGGCGATGCCGGCCGGGTTGTCGGCCTCGGTGAGCTCGAGCAGGCCGGCCCACATCGTCTCCTTGCCCAGGAAGCCGAGCAGGGGCGGCAGCCCGGCCATCGAGGCGCCGGCCAGCCCGGCCGCGACCGCGACGGCCGGCACGCGTCGTCCGACGCCGCTGAGCACGTGGAGGTCGCGGGTGCCGGTGAGCTTGTCGACGATGCCGACGCTGAGGAACAGCGTGGACTTGAACAGCGCATGGGCGAGCACGAGCGCCGTGCCGGCCAGGGCCGCCGTCCGGCTGCCGATGGAGAGCATCACGAGCAGGAAGCCGAGCTGGCTGACGGTGCCGTGGGCGAGGAGCAGCTTGATGTCGATCTGACGCAGCGCGCGCCAGCCACCCCAGAGCATCGTGACGACGCCGAGCGTGAGCAGCACCGGGCGCCAGCCGGGGGTGTCGGCGAAGGCCGGCACGAGCAGCGCGACGAGCAGCAGGCCGGCCTTCACCATCGAGGCGGCGTGCAGGTAGGCGCTGACCGGCGTGGGCGCGGCCATCGCGCCCGGCAGCCAGAACTGGAACGGCACGATCGCCGACTTGCTGAGCGCACCGACGAGCACGAGCCAGACGGCGATCGTCGTCGCCGTCCCGGACGGCGGGTCGGCCACGATCGCGGCGAGCGAGAACGTGCCGGCCTCGGCGCCGAGGAGGAGCATGCCGACGAGCATCGCCAGGCCGCCGAACGTGGTGACCATGAGCGCCTGGACGGCGGCGCGGCGACTGGCGCGGTTGGTCGGGTCGAAGCCGATCAGCAGGAACGAGGAGATCGTGGTGAGCTCCCAGAAGACGAACAGCAGCAGCAGGTCGTCGGAGACGACGAGGCCGAGCATCGCGCCGACGAAGGCGATGAAGCTGCTCGAGAAGCCGACCAGGCCCGTGCCGGAGTCGTCGAAGTACCACGCGCAGTAGGCCAGGACGACGACGCCGACCCCGGCCACGACCAGCACCATGAGCCAGCGCAGCGCGTCGAGGGTCAGGTCGAGCGTGAACCCGAGCGAGGGGATCCACTCGGTCGACTGCACCACGACGCCGCCGTCGAGCACCGTGGCGGACTGCGCGACGGCCCACACGACCGCGGCGAGCGGCACGAGGGCGAGCACGAGGAAGGCGCGCCGGCCGAGCCGTCGCACCAGTCCGGGAGCAACGGCCGCCGCGAGGCCGTGGGCCAGGACGAGGGCGAGCAGGATGATCGGCCTTTCGCAGGTCGGTCGGTGCCGCGGTCCCGCCGGGAGGCGGACGCAACGGGAGATGACGGCGGGACGCCCGTCAGTGCTCACTTTACAGGTAACCGGACACACTCTCCGCCCCGGCCACCGAGGCCCGGCGCATCGAGGACGGCGAACGTCCGGAACCTGCTCTAGCGTCGTCGGCATGACGATCGCTCGCTTCCCGTCCCTGGTCATCGACTGCCCCGAGCCGCGCGTGCTCGCGGAGTTCTACGGCACCCTGCTCGGCTGGCCGCCCCGCGTCGACGACGACGGCACCTGGGCCGAGGTGCGCGACGAGCACCAGTGCATCTGCTTCCAGCAGGTGGCCGACTACGCCGCGCCCGCCTGGCCCGGCCAGGAGCGGCCGCAGCAGACCCACCTCGACGTCATGGTGCCCGACCTCGACGTCGCCGAGGCCGAGGTGCTCGCCATCGGCGCGACCAAGCACGACCACCAGCCGGGCACCACGTTCCGGGTCTTCCTCGACCCCGCCGGTCATCCGTTCTGCCTGTGCGTGTCCTGACCTCCTGCGACCATGACGACGTGACCTGCCGCCTGTGCCGCTCCGAGCGGGTCGACGTCGTCCTCGACCTCGGCGAGCAGCCGTCGGCCGAGCGGTTCCCCCTCGTCGGCCTCTCCCCCGACGCCGACGAACGGCACCCGCTGCGCCTCGGGCTGTGCCGCGCGTGCGACCTGGCCCAGCTGATGGAGGACCCCGGCACCGTCGAGGAGCAGACCGTCGTGGTCGAGCCCCGGGCGATGACCGAGCAGGCCGAGGCCACGCTCGACCTCGCCACCGCGCTCGGCCTGCTCGACCCCGGCACCCGGGTCGTCGAGCTCGGCAGCCCGCACGGCATCCCCCTCGACGACCGGTTGCGCACCCGCGGCCTCGAGGTGGTCCCCGACGGGCCGGTCGACGTGGTCGTCGACGTCTACGGGCTGCTCCACGAGCCCGACCAGGCCGCCGCCCTCGCCCGCCGGGCCGCCCTCCTGAAGGGCGGTGGGGCCCTGGTGCTGCAGCTGCACGGCCTCGCCGCGGTGCTGGCCGCCGGCCAGTTCTCCGAGCTGCGCCACGGCCACTTCGCCTACTACTCGCTGCCGGCGCTCGACGGCGCGCTGCGGCGCCACGGCTACGGCGTGCACCGCGCCCGGCTCTTCCCGCTCGACGGCGGCACGCTCGTCGTCGTCGCGACCCCCGACCCGCGCCCCGACCGCGAGGCGCTCGAGCTGATCGACTCCGAGCGCCGGGCCGGCGTCGCCGACCCCGCGGTGCTCGTCGCCCTCCAGAGCGGCGCCGACACGTCGTCCGGTGCCCTGCGCGCGTGGCTCGTCGCCGAGCGCGCCGCCGGACGCCGCGTGCTCGGCTACGGCGCGGCCGGCCGTTCGGTCCCCTTGCTGTGCCACGGCGCGATCGACGCCGGCCTGCTCGCCGCCGTGGGCGACGTCACCGTCGCCAAGCACGGACGTCGCCTGCCGGGCACCGACATCGCGATCGTCTCCCCGGACGACCTCGTGGCGCACGAGCCCGACCGGGTCGTGCTGTTCGTCGGTCACCTGCTCGACGAGGTGCGGCGGGCGCTCCCCCGGGTCGAGGCGAGTGGTGGCCGGTGGGTGCTGCTCAGCCCCGCGCCGACACTCGTGCCGGTGGCCCCTGCAGGTCGTACGGGTCGCGCGGGCTGACCCGCTGCCTGAGCCGGACGGCGACCTTGCGGGCCTTGTAGGCCGCCAGCATCGTGCGCGGCCAGCGCCGCATCACCAGGGCGACGGCGCGGGTGCGGCGGTCGTCGCGGTAGGTGACCGCGAGGTCGGCGGCCTCGCAGGCGCCGTCGACGTCGCCCTCGAGCAGCAGGCGCCAGGCCCGCACGCTGGCCCGCAGGTGCCGGCTGCGCGGCACGACCTCCCGCAGCGCCGCCTCGTCGTCCGGGGTGCCGAAGTCGGCGACGGCGGCGGTGAGCACCCGCTCGAACGACTCCTCCATCACCTCGACGCCGCGCAGGCCCCGCGAGTCGGAGTCGTCGTCCTCGCGGTAGTAGGCGAGCACCTCCTCGACGACGAGGATCTCGTGGCCGAGGGCGAGCACGTCGACGAAGAACGCGAGGTCCTCGACGGTCTGGGCGTCGGTGCGGAAGCCGCCGATCTCCTCCCACACCTCGCGGCGCACGGGCCCCACGTAGTAGGGCACCCAGCCCTCGATCATCTCCTTGAGCGTCACCGGGTCGCCGCGCCGGTAGACCTCGGGCACGGGCTCGCGGTAGGTCGGACGGCGCAGGCCGCGCCCGGTCAGGTAGAGCGCGTCGGGGCAGACCATGGCGACCTCGGGCCGCTCGTCGAGCACCGGCACCAGCCGCTCCATGAACCGCGGGGTGACGAGGTCGTCGGTGTGCAGGACGACGACGTAGCGGCCCTCGGCGGCGCGTGCCCCCGCGTTGACGCCACCGGCGGCGAACGCGTTGGGCTGGCGGATCAGCGTGACGCGCGGGTCGTCGGTGTAGGGCCGCACGATCCGCTCCATCTCGTCGGAGGGGCCGTTGTCGACCACGACGAGCTGCCAGTCGTCGCGGGTCTGGGCGAGCACCGAGTCGATCGTGTCGGCCACGGTGTCCTCGGTGCGGTAGGCGCAGCACACGAAGGTCACCGCCGGCGGGCCGCCCGCGGTGCTCATCGCGCGGCCCCGACGTCGAGCACGAGCCGCACGGGGTGGAACGCCTCGGCGTAGCGGTGCCCGGACTGGACGCCGCGCAGCCGGGCCAGGCCGCGGAACGCCTCGTCGTCGAACCAGGTGCGCGCGCGCTGCGAGGGGTAGTGCTCGTGCAGCAGCCGGCACTTCTCGGTGAGCACCTCGTCGGTGACCGGGACCGAGACCAGCGGCTGGGCGAGGTCGGCCTCGGCCTTGAGGATCTCGTAGCCGAGCACGAGGTGGTCGCGGAAGACGGTCGGGACCAGCCGGGCGAGGCCGCGGTGGTCCTGGTGGTGGTCGTGCGCCGACGGGGCGATCACGACGTCGGGCTCGCACGTCGCCCGGAAGGCCTCGAGCTCGTCCTTGGCCTGGTTCCACTGGTCGGGCAGCCGTCCGTCGCGGAAGTCGAGCACGGTGACGCGGAGGTCGGCGCCGGGGCAGAACGCGGCGAGCGCGGCCCGCTCCTCGGCCTCGCGCGGGGTGCCGCCGCCGCTGAGCACGAGGGCCCGCACGCGGAGGCCCGGCACGGCGCGCGCGAGGGTGAGCAGCGTGGCCCCGGCGCCGA
Organism: Nocardioides secundeburneus; assembly: GCF_039939255.1. NCBI lineage: Bacteria > Bacillati > Actinomycetota > Actinomycetes > Propionibacteriales > Nocardioidaceae > Nocardioides > Nocardioides secundeburneus. The sequence continues at coordinate 58,040 of NZ_JBDUUE010000007.1, read as the reverse complement.
TGGCGACGTCGTCGCAGTGGGCGCCCAGGACGACGACCTCGGCGACCCCCGCCGGCACGAGCCCGAGCATCAGGACTCCCAGACCATCCAGGGCCGGTCGCCCGAGCGGTAGGCCGCCTCGAGCTCGTTGCGTTCCTTGACCGTGTCGGCCGACTTCCAGAACCCGTCGTGGCGGTGGGCCATCAGCCCACCGGTGGCGGCCAGGGCCGTGCACGCGTCGCCCACGAGGTCGCCGCCGGGCGGGATGAGGTCGATGACCTCGGGCCGCAGCACGAAGTAGCCGCCGTTGATGCGCACGTCGAGGTCGGTGACCGGGCGGATGGAGGAGACCCGGTCGTCGTCGCCGGCCTCGACGACGTGGAACGGCGCGACCGGGGCGACCGCGACGAGCGCGGCCTTCGCGTCGCTCGCCCGGAAGGTCTCGACCATCTCGTCGAGCCGGACGTCGGTGAGGCCGTCGGCGTAGTTGGCCAGGAACATCTCGTCGCCGTCGACGAGGTGGCGCACGCGCCGCAGCCGCTCGCCGATGGGCGAGTCGACGCCGGTGTGCACGAAGTGGATGGTCCAGTCGGCGATGTCGGTGTCGGCGAGCGCGACCTCGCCGTCGCGCAGCACGAAGTCGTTGGACTCGGTCTCGCGGTAGTCGAGGAAGTAGTTCTTCACGTGGTGGTCGCCGTAGCCGAGGCACAGCACGAACTCGGTGTGCCCGAAGTGCGCGTAGTAGCGCATCACGTGCCACAGCAGGGGCCGTGGGCCGACGAGCTGCATGGGCTTGGGCACGTCGGACTCGTCGGCGGAGGTGCGCATGCGCATGCCGTAGCCACCGCAGAACAGCACGACCTTCACGGGGCACCCACCTCGATGACCTCCAGCTCGGGGACGGCGACGACGAGCCGGCCGCCCCATGCGCCGACCCCGGCCAGCTGCTCGACGATCTCGTCGCGCAGGTTCCACGGCATGATCAGCACGTAGTCGGGCCGCTCGGCCTCGATGCGCTCGGGCTCGTGGATCGGGATGCGCGTGCCGGGGGTGAACCGCCCGTGCTTGTAGGGGTTGCGGTCGACGGTCCAGGCGAGCAGGTCGGGCCGGATGCCGCAGTAGTTGAGCAGCGTGTTGCCCTTGCCCGGGGCGCCGTAGCCCACGACCGACCGGCCGTCGCGGGCGGCGTCGAGGAGGAAGCGGACGAGGTCGTCGCGCACCTTCGAGACCCGCTGCGCGAAGCCGGCGTAGCCGGCGACGGTGTCGAGGCCGGCGGCGGCCTCCTGGGCCAGCACCTCCGCGACCCGCGCCGACGGCGTCGCCCCGACCGACGACGGCCGCGCCCACACCCGCAGCGAGCCGCCGTGCGTGGGCACGAGCTCGACGTCGACGACGTCGAGACCGGCGGTGGCCAGCGCCGTCTGCGCGGTCTGGAGCGTGTAGTACTGGAAGTGCTCGTGGTAGATGGTGTCGAACTGGCAGTGCTCGACCAGCGTGAGCAGGTGCTGCACCTCGATCACCACCCAGCCGGTGTCGGAGACGAGCGTGCGCAGCGCCTCGGTGAAGCCGAGCAGGTCGGGGATGTGGGCGTAGACGTTGTTGGCCACGACGACGTCGGCCGGCCCGTGCTCGGCGCGGACGGCGGTCGCGGTGCCCGGGTCGAGGAACGCCGTCAGGGTGTCGATGCCCTTCTCGCGCGCGACCTCACCGACGTTGGCCGACGGCTCGATGCCCAGCGCCCGGACGCCCCGGGCGACCACGTGCTGCAGCAGGTAGCCGTCGTTGCTGGCGACCTCGACGACGAACGACGGCGCGGCCCGCTCGACGACGGCGTCGACGTAGCGCCGGGCGTGCTCGACCCACGAGGAGGAGAAGGAGGAGAAGTAGGCGTACTCGGTGAACGTCTCGTCGGGGTCGATGAGCGGAGGCAGCTGCACCAGCAGGCACGCCTCGCACACCCGCGCGTGCAGCGGGTAGGTCGTCTCGGGCAGGTCGAGCGCCTCGGCGGTGAGGAACAGCTCGCACGGCGGCGAGGCGCCGAGGTCGACGAACGTCGTCAGGCTCTGCGCGCCGCACAGCCGGCACGTGGTGGCCGAGCCCAGCCGGGGTCGGCTCATGCCCGCACCCGCATCTGCTGGTCGAGCTCGCCGCGGTCCTGGCGGTCGCGCAGCCACGCGAGGCGGGTGAAGGTGCGCTCGAACGCCTCGGAGGTCAGGCCGAGACGCCGGTAGGCCCCGACCAGCTCGGCGGCCCCGTCGGCGATCGACCAGGCCGCCCGCCAGTCGGGGAGCGCCGCGGTGACCTTGGCGAAGTCGACGCGGTACGAGCGCGGGTCGCCGCCGGCCTCACCGGTGATCTCGACGGTGGCCGACGGCACGGCCTCGGCGACGGCCTCGGCGACCTGCGAGACGCGCACGTTGTTGGCGTCGGAGCCGATGTTGAACGCCTGCGCGTGGACGGCGTCGCGCGGCGCCTCGAGCGCGGCGAGGAACGCCGTGGCGATGTCGGCGGCGTGCACCAGCGGGCGCCACGGGGTGCCGTCGGACATCACCAGGATGCGGTCGCTGAGCACGGCGTGGGCCGTGAGGTTGTTGAGCACGATGTCGCTGCGCAGGCGCGGGGAGAAGCCGAACGCCGTCGCGTTGCGCAGCATCACCGGGGTGAAGTCGTCGTCGGCCAGGTCGACCAGGTCGTCCTCGACCCGCACCTTCGACTCGGCGTACGGCGTCACCGGGCGCATCGGGGCGTCCTCGCCGAGCACGTCGTCGGTGCCGGAGGCGCCGTAGACCGAGCACGTCGAGGCGTACAGGAACCGGCGCACGCCGGCCTCGCGGGCCAGGCGGGCCAGGCGTGACGCGGCGTGGTGGTTGATGTCGTAGGTCAGCTCGGGCGCGAGCGAGCCGAGCGGGTCGTTCGACAGGGCCGCGAGGTGCACCACGGCGTCGAAGCCGGCGAGGTCGGCCTCGGTGACGTCGCGCAGGTCGACCGCGAGGGTCGGCGGGTCGTCGGGTCGCGGGCCGAGCACGGCGTCGGAGAACAGGCCGGAGTCGAGGCCCGTGACCTCGTGACCCGCGCCGGTGAGCACCGGGGTCATGACGGTGCCCAGGTAGCCCTGGTGGCCGGTGAGCAGGACGCGCACGTGGGGAACTCCTGTCGCGGAGGGGAGGCGGCCATCACCCTAGTGGGACCGGCGGCTCCCCCGGGCGGTCTTCCGGCGATCTGTGCGTCAGGCCACGGTGGTCTGCAGCGGCACCGTGTGCACGAACCCGTCGACGCGCACCTGCACGAAGAACCGGTAGGTGCCGGGGGTGCCGAGCGCGGTGTGGAAGGTGAGCTCGCTGCCGGCGTCGGTGACCGTCGGCGCACCGAGCGGGTGGGCGTGCACGAAGGCGCCGGTCGCGGTGTCGAAGCCGGTGACGTGGGCGTAGGAGCCGAGGTAGGTGCCGAGGTTGAGCACGCCGCCCGCACCGTCGGAGACGGTGAAGTCGAACTGGGTGTCCTCCCCCGCCGGCAGGGTCTCGGGCGCCTCGATGGTCACGAGACCGTCGGTCGCGACGCGGCTCGGGGCCTCGGGCACCGCCGGCGCCTCGCCGGCCAGCAGCGCGCGCTGACCGAGGATGACGTGGTCGCCGTCGGGGTTGCGCTCCTCGTCGACCGGCAGGAACTCCGCGATCACCCGGTACTGGCCCGGGTCGGTGAGGTCGACGCGCGCCGTCCACGTGCCGTCGGGGCCGAGCGTGGGGTGCAGGTGGCGGAAGTCGGCGAGGTCGTCGCGCACGACGTAGAGGTGCAGCAGCTTGGTCTGCTCCTCGGCGTAGTCGACGACCGGTTCGCCGCTGGAGTCGACGATGCGGAAGCTCAGGTCGGCCGGGGCGCGCGCGACCGTCGGGAACCGCAGGTCGGTGAGGCGGTAGCCGCCGGCGTCGGCCGTGGTGCCGTCGCCGACGAACGTCGTGTGCGAGTGCGGCGTGCCGTCGCCGGGGGCGAGCACGGTGCGGCCGTCGTCGACCGGCGGCGGGTCGTCGCTGCAGGCCGCGAGCGACGTCGTCAGGACGGCGGCGACGACGAGCATGGTCAGGCGCTTCACGGGACCTCGCCTCATGGGATCTGGAACGTCATCGTGGTGACGGGGTTGTCGAACTCGGAGGCGCGCAGGCTGACCTGCACCTCCCAGGTGCCGCTGGCCGGGATGACGGTCTCGACCCGGAACGTGCCGGCGCCCGCGGGGACGACGGGTTGCTCGCCGAGGTCGACGGAGTCGTCGGCGGCCGCGATCGAGACCACCGGCTCGGCGAAGGCGTCGAGCGGCTCGCCGGCCTGGTCCTGCACCTGCACGAGCACCGTGTTGGGGCCCGTCGTCTGCGGCGACAGCGTCGCCAGCACCTTGGCCGGCTCGCCGGCGGGCCCGGCGTCGTCGACGAGCACGCCGACCTCGACGCGCGACGCCTCGGGCGCCCGGTCGACGGCCGCCTCGCGCGGCGACTGGTTGGTCAGGAAGCCGGTCACGCCGAGCAGGAAGACGAGCAGCGCGCCCTCGGCCCGGACGGCGCCCCGCACGCCGAGCACGGCGCGGCGCTGCTCGTCGTGGCCGGTCTCGGCGTCGGTGGCGCTCGGCAGCAGCCGGAACCGGTTGTAGCCGGCCACGAGCACGACGACGCCGGCGATCGCGACCTTGACCAGCAGCAGCCGGCCGTAGGTGGTCTCGAACAGCGGGGCCCACCCGCCGAGGATGCGCCAGCCCATGAGCGTGCCGGTGACCGCGAGCAGGCCCACCGTCGCGGCCGCGACGGCGCTGAACCGGGTGAGCACGAGCGCGGCGTCGCGCGAGCGGCCGCTGAGGGAGCCCAGCACGAGCACGAGCCCGACCAGGCCGCCGAGCCACGTGGCGCCGGCGGCGAGGTGCACGACGTCGGTGACGACCATCAGCCAGACGGGGTCGATCGCGCGGCTGTGACCGACCGAGGCCGGGGCGAGGGCGGCCAGGGCCGCGGCCCCGACCGGCACCCACCAGGCCAGGCCGGACCGCCGGAGCGCGACGAGCGCGACGAGGAGCCCGACGGCCTGGAGGGCGAGCACCACGAGGTCGTCGGCGACGATGGCGGGGTCGACCGCCGCCGACTCGCCGAGCTGGGTGACCGAGAGCCCCTGCTGGTAGGCGCCGCTGAGCGGCACGAGGGCGACCGCGGTGACGAGGGCGACGCCGGACGACGCCCACGCGACGCGCAGCAGCCGGCCGCGGACGGCGTCGTCGACGCGCACGCCGCGCGTCGTCCAGGCGAGGAAGAGCACGAGCCCGGCCGCGACCAGCAGGCCGACGTAGTTGAGGGCCATGGCGATGCTGAGCGCGCGGCGGACGTCGGTGGGGTCGGTGTCGGGCACCTGGGGTGCGGCAACCTCGGCGCTCGGGGCGCCGATGGCGAACGTGAGGGAGCCGGCGATCGGGTGGCCGTCGGCGGAGATGGCGCGCCACACGACGACGTAGCTGCCGTCGTCGAGGCTGTCGGGCAGGTCGGTGGTGATCACCTTGTCGCGCGAGGTCGACCCGGCCTCGACCGGCTCGCCGGCGGCGTCGAAGACCTGCACGGCGTCGGGTGGCAGCGAGACGCCCTCGTCGAAGGTGAACGTGACGACGTCGGGCGTCTCGGGCAGCACCGACCCCTCGGCGGGGTCCGTGCTCACCAAGGTGGCGTGGGCCGAGGCCGGCGCGGCCGCGCCCGTCACCGTGAGGACGGCGACGAGCGCGGCCAGCAGCAGGCCGGCGGCCCAGCGGACGGTGCCGCGGGTGGTGCTGCGGGTGGTTCGGGTCACGCGGTCTTGCGGCTGCGCGCGAGCGCTGCGGCGCCGACCAGGATGCCGATCACGCCGGCGGCGAGGCCGGCGATGGCGAGGCCGTTCGAGCTGTCGTCGCCGTCGGAGGCAGCGGCCTCCTGCTCGGCGTCGGCCGGCGCCTCCTCGGCGCTCTCGCCGTCGCCCGAGACCGGCGCCGCCTCGGCGTCGTCGTCGGTGGCCGCGTCGGAGCCGCCGTGGCCGTCGCCCTCGGCGCTGGTGACCACGAACGAGGGGGCCGGGCTCTCGAGGTCGTCGGCCGACTGGCCCTCCTGCGGGATCTCGGTCCAGGCGGTCTCGCCCTGCTCGCAGGTCTGGACGGTCGGGAAGTTCATGGTCTCGCCCTCGACGTCCTCGGGGATCTGGACCTGGACCTCGAAGGCGTCGCGGTAGCCGTCGGGCAGCGCGGTCTTGGCCGTGTAGGTCACGGTGCCGACGCGCTCGGTGAGCTCGTTGCCGTGGCTGTCGGTGACGGGCGGGTTCAGCTGCTCCATCTGCTTGGTCACGTCGTAGAAGGGCTGCCGCGTCGGGGTGGCGGCGTTGATGCCCTCGGGGATCTGGATGGTGACCTTGGTGGTGGGCGAGCCCTCGCAGCCGTGGCCGTTGCTGAAGGTCAGCACCGTGTAGGAGCCGGCGGCGGTGGTGGAGGGCGTGACGGTGACGTGCGCGCTGGCCGGGCCGGCGATCGAGAGGACGACGAGGCCGGCGGCGCCGGCGGTGGCGGCCAGACGGGTGGCCAGACGGTTGGCGGGGCGCGCGAGGGTGGGTCGGGTGGACATGCGTGGGTTCCGTTCGTGAAGGGTGTGGTCGGGCAGGAGCGCCCGACGGGTCCGTGAACGGAGGGTCAGGCGAGGACGAGCGCGGCCGGTGGCCCGCGCCGGGGGGCGACCGTGACGACCGGCGTCGCCGACGGGTGCGACGTGGTGACGGGTGCGGGAGCGATCCGCCGCGACGGCAACGGCGGCAGCGGCGTGCGCGACCACGAGACGAGCACCTCGGCCGCCCGGGCCCGCAGCTCCCACAGGAGCGCGGTGACGAGCCCGCCGGCCAGGTGGACGGCGAGCATGCGGGCGTCGAGCACGCCGTGGGCGAGGGTCTCGTGGCCGGCCATCGAGGCGGCATCCATCGTGTGGCCGGGAGCGCCGTCGGTGCTCATGGTGAGCGCGGTGAGCCAGGCGTGCAGCAGCACCTGCGTCGCCATGAGGGCCGGGACGGCGAGCACGGGTCGCACGCGTCCGTGGAGGACGAGCAGCCCGGCGCCGAAGACGGCGGCGGCCATGACGACGAGCCAGGCCGGCGCCGGCAGCGCGCCGCCGGCCCACAGGTGGCCGAGCGCGAGCACCGCGGTGACCTCGACGGTGGCGACCGCCGCGCGCAGGGCGACGCCCCGGCGAGGAAGGACCCGGACCGTCAGCACCCCGACATCGTGCCAGCAACCCCCTCGGGTGGACCAACTCGTTCGGGATCCGGGCGGGTCGGGGTCAGGCTCGTACGAGCACCCGACGCGACGGCTGCAGGCGCGCGGACGGCGCCTCGGCGGAGCGTCGGGAGATGTTGAGCAGCAGCCCGACGGCGAGCATGGAGGCGAACATCGAGCTGCCGCCGTACGACACGAACGGCAGCGGGACGCCGGTCACGGGCATGATGCCCAGGCACATCCCGATGTTCTGGAAGGCCTGGAAACCGAACCAGCAGGCGATGCCGGCCGCGGCGACGCGGCCGAACACGTCGTCGGCGCGGACGGCGATCGCCAGCGCACGCCACAGCACGACCCCGAGCAGCGCGATGAGGACGCTGGCCCCGACGAGGCCGAGCTCCTCACCGGCGACGGTGAACACGAAGTCGGTGTGCTGCTCCGGCACGAAGCCGGAGCGGGTCTGCGAGCCGTCGAAGAGACCCTGGCCGAACAGGCCGCCGTTGCCGACGGCGATGCGGGCCTGCTCGACGTTGTAGCCGGCACCGCGCGGGTCGAGGGTCGGGTCGGTGAATGCGAGGAACCGGTCGACCTGGTAGTCCTCGAGCAGCCCGGCGGCGACGGCCGCGACGGCCCCCGTCACGCCGGCGAGGCCGAGCAGCACCAGCCAGCGCCGGGCGGCGCCGGTGGCGGCGAGCACGCCCATCACGGTGGCCGTGAGCACGAGCATCGTGCCGAGGTCGGGCTGGGCGAGGATGAGCACGGCCGGCACGCCGGCGATGAGCAGCATCAGGGCGACGTCCGCCCCGGTGGCGCCGCGGGCGCCGCGCAGCCGGCGCGACTCGGAACGCTCGGCGACCACGAGCGCCATGCCGATGACGACGGCAAGCTTGGCGAACTCCGACGGCTGGATCGACAGCGAGCCGAGCATCAGCCACGACCGCGACCCGTTGACGACGGTGCCCATGGTGAGCACCAGCACGAGCCCGCCGATCGAGGCGAGGTAGACCAGCGGCGCGACGATGCGCACCCACCGGTGGTCGGTGACCACGACCACCGCCAGGAGCGCCAGGCCGATGGCGATGTTGACGACCTGCTTCTGCAGGAACGCCCGCGGGTCGCCGCCGGTGAGGTCGTCGCGGGTCGACGTCGCCGACCAGACGAGCAGGGTGCCGATCACGCTGAGCGCGACGACAGCGCCCACGAGCAGGCGGTCGACGCCGGGCAGGCGCACGAGCGTGGACGACGAGGGGCCGGTGGGTGCCATGGGCTCAGTCCTCGCGCTCGGCCGGGGGCAGGATCGAGCCGTCGTCGCGGAACGACGGCAGCCGGTCGGGCAGCTGCGTGCCGGGGATGGCGGCGGTGTCGGGCACCACCTGCTCCCCCTGGACGCCGTACAGCGCCTCCCAGATCTTGCGGATGCCCGGGCCGGAGGCGCCGGAGCCGGTGCCGGCCTGGCTGACCATCATCACGACCACGTAGTCGTCGGAGTAGGAGGCGACCCACGACGTCGACTGCTTGCCGTAGACCTCGGCCGAGCCGGTCTTCGAGCGGATCGGCACCTCGTCCTGCGGGAAGCCGCCCATGCGCCAGGCCATCGTGCCGGTGCGGGTGACGCCCTGGAGGGCCTCGTCGATGTAGCCGTAGACGGCGTCGGGCAGCTTGACCCGGCCGACCTCCTCCGGCGGGATGCGGCGCACCACGGTGCCGTCGGCCGCGACGACGGCGCGGGCCACGCGCGGGGCGTAGAGCGTGCCGCCGTTGGCGATGGCGGCGTAGCCGCGGGCCAGCTGCAGGGGCGTGACGATGGTGTCGCCCTGGCCGATGGAGAAGTTCACCGCGTCGGTGACCTTGTACTTCCAGCCCTCGACGCAGAACTCGCTGGCGAACTTGTAGACGAAGTCGGAGATGCCCTCGTTGGCCGGGTCGTCCTGCGGCTTGTCGGCGATGCCGCAGTAGTAGTCCTTCATCGAGTCGTAGTAGGCCTTCTTCCAGCGGCGGTCGGCGATGCGGCCGGGCGACTCGCCGGGGATGTCGATGCCGGTCTCCTGGCCGAAGCCGAACCTCTTCGCCTCCTCGACGAGCGGGTCCTTGGCCCGCACGTCGTCGGCGTCGGAGCCGTACTGCTGCCAGTAGTCGAAGCCGATGCGGTAGAAGAACGTGTTGCACGAGACCTCGAGGGCCTGGGCGAAGCTGAGCGAGCCGTAGGCGGCCGACTCGTGGTTGCCGAAGGCGCGGTTGCCGACCTGGAAGGACGACGAGCAGGGCAGCCGGGTGTCCTCGGAGTAGCCGTTGGTGAGCGCGGCCGCGGTCATGAACGGCTTCCACGTCGAGCCGGGGGCGAACTGGCCCTGCGTGGCGCGGCCGAGCAGCGGCGTCCCGGCGTCCTCGCTGTAGAGCGCCGAGAGCTGCTTCTTGCTGATGCCGCCCACCCACACCGACGGGTCGTAGGTCGGCTGGCTGGCCATGGCGACGACGCGGCCGGTGTCGGCCTCGAGGACGACGGCGGCGCCCGAGTCGGCCTCGAAGTTGCGGTTGGTGACGGGGTCGCGGGTGGCCCGGGCGGTCGTGATCGCCTCGTGCAGCTGCTGCTCGACGACGCTCTGGACCTTGGCGTCGATCGAGGTGACGAGCGTGTCGCCCGGCTGGGCGAGCACCTCGTCCTCGTCGTCGATCGGCTGGCCCATCGAGTCGACCCGCACCTGCTGGTAGCCGGGCATGCCGCGCAGCCACTGGTCGTACTCCTGCTCGATGCCGGCGCGGCCGACGGTCGAGGCACCGTTGACCGACCGGTCGCCGCCCTTCTCGGCGGCGTCGAGCTCGCCCTCGGTGATCGGGCTGAGGTAGCCGAGCAGGTGGGCGGCGTTGATGCCGAACGGCTGCGGGTAGGCACGCACGCTCTGCTGGTCGACGACGACGCCCGGGAAGTCCTCGGGCTGCTCCTGCAGGCGCTGGGCCTGGGCCTGGGTGAGGTCCTGGGCGACCGGCACGGGCTGGTAGGGCGAGCCGTTCCAGCACACGCCGGGCTCGGAGCCCTCGTCGCCGCAGGTGAGCAGCTTCTTCTCGATGCGACGTGGCTTGAGGTCGATGACCTTGCCGACCCGCCTGAGCAGCGTGGTGCGGTCGGCCGGGTCGAGCTTGGCGAGCGTGGTGCGGTCGAGCGAGACCACCCACGACAGACGGTTGGCGACGAGCGGGCGGCCCTGGTCGTCGACGATCAGCCCGCGCGTCGGCTGGACGACGATCTCGCGCACCGACTGCGCGGCGGCCCGGTTCTGGTAGGTGTCGCCGGTGACCACCTGCAGGTAGTACAGGCGCACGAACAGCGTGGCGAACAGCGAGAACACCAGGGCCTGGATGACGATCAGCCGCAGCCGGCTGCGCGCGGGTGCCGGGCCGAGCCGGTCGAGCAGCGTCATCGGACGGCCGCCCCCTCGGGCTCGAGGCGGGCGAGCACCCGGGTGACCACGGGGATCACGAACGGGGCGAGCACGAGGTCCCACACGACCCCGGCGAGCACGACCTCGAGAAGCTCGGGCACGCTCGCCGCGCGGTCGGCGAGCAGGAGGCCGCTGAGGGCGAAGACGGAGGAGCCGAGGAACGAGCAGGCGGCAACGGCGGCGAGCCCCCCGGGCACGCCCACCGGGCCGTCCTGGCGCACCCGGCCGGCCACGTAGCCGACCGCCATCAGGGCCAGCGCCCAGCGCCCGGCCACGTGGTCGGACGGCGGTGCGAGGTCGACCAGCAGGCCGGCACCGAAGCCCAGCACGAGCCCGAAGTGCGCCCCGCGGGCGAGCCCGCCCGCGACGACGACGAGCAGCACGACGCCCGGGCCGACCCCGCGCCAGGCGAGGTGCGGGAAGACCGTGGTCTGCAGCACGAGGGCGAGCCCGACGGCCAGGGCGCAGAAGAGGATGCGAGCCGGGTTGTTCATCGGAAGGTCCCGTCTGCCTCGACGACGGCGCGGTCGCTGCGCGTGCCCGAGGGCACGACGACGCCGACGGTGTCGAGCGAGGCGAAGTCGACGTAGGGGTCGATGACGGCGCGCTGCGAGGTGTCGCGCAGGCTCGAGAACACCGAGACGACCTCGCCGACGGGCACGCCGGCGACGTAGGGGCTGGTGCCCTGCCGGCTGCCCCAGGTGAGCACCGTGGCGCCCTTGCGCGGCACGACCGTCTGGTCGACGAGCTCGAGGTCGAGGCGGCCGGCGTCGCCGAGCACGCCGTTGCCCCGGAGGAAGCCGAGCTCCATGCCCTGCGCCATGCGGGCGCCGACGGTGGAGTCGGGGTCGATGACGAGCAGCACGGTGGCGGTGGTCTCGGTGACGCGGAGCACGCGCCCGACCAGGCCGTCGTTGTTGAGCACCGTCAGGTCGGCGGCGATGCCGGCGTCGGACCCCGCGTCGATGGTGACCGTGCTGGAGAACGACTGGGAGCCGCCGATGCCGATCACCCGGGCCGGCACGATCGCCTGGCCGAGGTCCTCCGCCGCCGAGGTCAGGCCCTCGAGCTGGGCGAGGCGCTGGGCGTCGTACGGCGCCGTGCGCACCTGCGTGCGGAGCTCGGCGTTCTCGGCCTCGAGCGCCGCGAGGTCGCCGCGCAGCCGGTCGTTGTCCTCGAACCGCTCGCCGAGGCGGACGACGGGCCGCACCGCCGCGTCGGCGGCCGACTGCGCCGGTCCGACGACCTCGCCGACGGCGCGGCGGGCGGGATCGAGGGCGCCCCCGCTGTCGAGCACCATGAGCGAGGCGCAGGCCAGCACGAGGGCGACGACGAGCGAGCGCGGCGGACGGCCCGGGTCGGTGTCGCCGGGCGCCTGGCCGTAGCGGCGGGTGAGCCTCACCGGCGTCCCCGCTCGGCGACGAGCACGGCCTGGAGGGCCTCGAACTCCTCGACGCACCGGCCGGCCCCGAGGGCCACCGAGACGAGGGGGTTGTCGGCGACGTGCACCGGCATGCCGGTCTCGTGGCGGATGCGCTCGTCGAGACCGCGCAGGAGCGCGCCGCCGCCCGTGAGCACGATGCCGCGGTCCATGATGTCGCCGGCCAGCTCGGGCGGCGTCTGGTCGAGGGTGACGCGGACGGCGTCGACGATCGCGTGCAGCGGCTCCTCGAGGGCCTGGCGGATCTGGGCCGCGCTCACCTCGACGGTGCGGGGCAGGCCGCTGACGAGGTCGCGGCCGCGCACCTCGGCGACGGGCTCGTCGGTGGAGGGGAAGGCCGAGCCGAGGGTCATCTTGACCTCCTCGGCGGTGCGCTCGCCCAGCATCAGGGAGTGCTCCTTCTTCATCCAGCTCACGATGGCGGCGTCGAGCTCGTCGCCGGCGGTGCGGATGGACAGGCTGGTGACGATGCCGCCGAGCGAGATGACCGCGACCTCGGTGGTGCCGCCGCCGACGTCGACGACCATGTTGCCGGTGGCCTGGTGCACGGGCAGGCCGGCGCCGATGGCGGCGGCCATCGGCTCCTCGACGATGTAGACCCGTCGGGCGCCGGCCTGGTAGCCGGCCTCCTTGACCGCGCGCTGCTCGACGGCGGTGATGCCGCTCGGCACGCAGATCACCATGCGCGGCTTGGCCATGTAGCGGCGCCGGTGCGCCTGCTGGATGAACCACCGCAGCATCTGCTCGGTCGCCTCGAAGTCGGCGATGACGCCGTCCTTGAGCGGGCGCAGCGTCGTGATGTTGTCGGGCGTGCGCCCGACCATGTTCTTGGCGTCGTGGCCGACCGCGAGCACCTCGCCGGTCGTCTCGTTGATCGCGACGACGCTGGGCTCGTCGAGCACCACGCCCTTGCGCCGGACGTAGACCAGCGTGTTGGCGGTGCCGAGATCCACGGCCATGTCGCGGCCGATGATGCTGTTCGCCATGCGCGCGCGCCTCATCGCTCCGTGCGCGAGCTCGGGGAAGCTTCGGGGAAGACGGGGAAGGTGGGCACGCCGCGCGCACGGTGACGACCTACCCGGTAGCGAGCGTAAGCAGTGGGACTCGTGTGACGGTGGAGGTGCGTGGGGCGTGTCGTGGTCCGGCCGGCCGGGTCAGCGGCGGCCGGACGGGCTCAGGCGAGCCCGGGGAACCAGAGCGCGATCTCGCGGGCGGCCGACTCGGGCGAGTCGGAGGCGTGCACGAGGTTCTCGCGGTTCGACAGCGACAGGTCGCCGCGGATGGTGCCGGGGGCGGCCTTGCGACCGTCGGTGGCGCCGTTGATCGCCCGGACGACGTCGATCGCCTCGTCGCCCTCGAGGACGAGCGCCACGAGCGGGCCGCTGGTCGCGAACGCCCGCAGGGGCGGGTAGAAGTCGCGCTCGACGTGCTCGGCGTAGTGCCGGTCGGCCATCTCGCCGTCGATGAGACGGTGCTCGAGCGCCACGATCGTCAGGCCCTTGGCCTCGAACCGGGAGAGCACCTGGCCCACCAGGCCGCGGCGGACGGTGTCGGGCTTGAGGAGGACGAGGGTGCGCTGCGTCATGCCGCGCACGATATCCGGGCCACTAGGACCGCCCGACGGGGGCGTGCCGCCCGCGCCACCAGACCATCGCCGGACCGAGCACCGGCACCAGCAGCAGGATCGCGACCCAGATCCCTCCCTGGGGCACCCGCACGCGGTCGAGCGCCACCAGCGCGATGAGCGCGACGATCAGCAGCACGTGCAGCGCCGCGACGCCGACCAGGACGATCTCCACCCGCCCGACCGTAGCGGTCAGGCGAGGTCGGCGGCGCGGGCCCGCACGTCGTCGGGGACGGCGTTGTGGGAGTCGGCGTTGGTGACCGGGGCGTCGGCGGTGCGGCGGATCGGGATGACACCGGCCCAGACGCCGGCCTCGACGTCGGAGGGCTCGTCGATCGCACCCTCGGCCCGGACCTTCATCGACGCCTCGATCAGTGGGACGGCGAGCACCGACGTGGCCGCGAGCTCCTTGCGCGTGGGGTCGCGCAGCGTCGCCGAGCGACCGGGGACCATGTGGTCGACGGTGAGGCTGAGCGCGCGGGCCCTCTCGTCGTCGTCCGTGACGAGGCGGGCGGCGCCGATGACGACGACCGAGCGGTAGTTCATCGAGTGGTGGAAGCCCGACCGCGCCGCCACCAGGCCGTCGACCTCGGTCACCGCGACGCACACGGTCGACGTGCTCGCCCCGACGAGCCAGCGGGCGGCCACCGAGCCGTGGATGTAGAGCGACCCACCGTCGTCCGGCCCGTCGAGGTCGACGGCGAAGGCCACCGGCAGCACGACCGGGTGGTCGCCGACGATCACGCCGACGTGGGCGACCAGGGCGTCGTCGAGCAGGGCGTGCATGGCGCCGCGGTCGGTGATCGCGCGGTCGCGACCGCGGCGGACGGTCGTGCGGTCGGACGGGCTCAGCGGGGTGCTCACGCCCGTCATCCTCCCGGCCCCGGCCCGGAGCGGCGGGGGTTATCCGTCGTGCGGTCCGCCGGCGGCCTGCTCGGCGTCGAAGCGCGCGAAGGCCTCGGCCCGCTCGCGCTCGATCTTGCGGCCCAGGAGGTCGGCGGTGCCCCACAGCAGCGCGAAGACAGCGCCCAGGAAGAACATCACGGGCACCAGGAAGCCGAGCGAGATCGCGAGTCCCTGGATGATCCACCCGAGTGCGTAGCCGCGCTCGGTGCGCAGCATGCCCGCCGCCAGCACGCAGGCGATCGCGAGGCCGAGCCCCACCGGCAGGGCGACGGCGGGGTCGACGTCGGCGATCGAGATCATCACCGGCGTGGTGAGGCCGAGGACGATCGCCTCGAGGGTGATGGTCGCGGCGCACATGCCCCGCCGCGGCGACCGGTCGCGCTCGCTCATCCGGCCGCGCCGTCGGAGCGGACCAGCAGGGCCCGGGCCTCGCCGACCGTGACGACCGAGCCGGTGACGAGCACGGCGCCCGCGCCCATCGAGCTGCTCACGGCCTCCCCCGCCTCGGCGAGGGTGGCGGCGACGTCGAGCGCGTCGGCCAGCCGGGGCTCGACGGTCACCCGGTGCTCGCCGAACACCTCGACGGCGAGCCGGGCCAGCTCGGCGGCCGGCATCGCCCGGTCGGTGGAGTTCTGCGTGACGACGAGGTGCTCCAGCTGCGGCTCGAACACCGAGAGCAGGCCCTCGGCGTCCTTGTCGCCCATGACGCCGATGACCCCGACGAGCGGCGAGAACTGGAAGGAGTCCTCCAGCGCCGCGGCGACGGCCTCGGCGCCGTGCGGGTTGTGGGCGGCGTCGAGCACGATCGTGGGGCTGCGACGCACCACCTCGAGCCGGCCGGGCGAGGTGACCTGCTCGAACGCGGCGCGGACGACGTCGTCGCCGAGCGGCTGGTCGCCGCCGAGGAACGCCTCGACGGCGGCGAGCGCCAGCACGGCGTTCTGCGCCTGGTGGGCGCCGTAGAGCGGCAGGAACACGTCGTCGTAGCGGGCCCGGAGCCCCTGCAGCGTGACGACCTGGCCGCCGACGGCGGGCTGACGGGCCACGACGCCGAACTCGAGGCCCTCGCGGGCGACGGTCGCGCCGACCTCGGCGGCGCGCTCGGCGACCACCGCCGCGACGTCGGGCTCCTGCACGGCGACGACGGCGACCGCGCCGGGCTTGATGATGCCGACCTTCTCGCGGGCGATGACCTCGGGCGTGTCACCCAGGTAGCGCGCGTGGTCGACAGCGATCGGGGTGAGCACGGCGACGTCGGCGTGGACGACGTTGGTGGCGTCCCACGAGCCGCCCATGCCGACCTCGACGACGGCGACGTCGACCGGGGCGTCGGCGAACGCCGCGTAGGCCATGCCCACCACGGTCTCGAAGAAGCTGAGCGGGTGCGGCTGGTCGTCGTCGACGAGGTGCGTGTAGGGGGCGACGTCGTTGAAGGCACGCACGAAGGCGTCGTCGTCGAGCGGCTCGCCGTCGATGCTGATCCGCTCGGTCATGCGCTGCACGTGCGGCGACGTGAACCGCCCGGTGCGCAGCTCGAGGGCGCGCAGGAGGGTGTCGATCATCCGCGAGGTCGAGGTCTTGCCGTTGGTGCCCGTGAGGTGGATCGCGCGGAACGAGTTCTGCGGGTCGCCGAGCAGCTCGGTGAACGCCCGGATGCGGTCGAGCGAGGGCTCGAGCCTCGTCTCGGGCCAGCGCGACAGCAGGGCGTCCTCGACCTCCTCGAAGGTCTCGGCCAGGCGGGGCCCGTCGAGGTGCCCGTCGAGGTCGCCGTCGTTCACTGCGTCGTTCGCTGCGTCGTCCATGTCCCCCACAGTCTTCCACCGCTCGCCACCGACTCCTAGGTTGGGCGGATGGTGACCAGGGAGCCGCGATGAGGACGACGGCCGCGGTCGTGCCCGCGCAGGGCCACGACTTCGTGCTCCGAGAGGTCGAGCTCGACGAGCCGCGCGCCGACGAGGTGCTGGTTCGCATCGTCGCGACCGGTCTGTGCCACCTCGACATCTCCTCGCGCGAGACCCTGCCGGCCGAGATGTTCCCGCGCGTCTTCGGCCACGAGGGCGCCGGCGTCGTCGAGCAGGTCGGCGCCGACGTCGCGGGCATCGAGGTCGGCGACCACGTGCTGCTCGGCTTCCGCTCGTGCCGCGCCTGCGGGCCGTGCCGCGAGGGCGCCGTGGCGTACTGCGACCACGCGCTGGCGCTCAACCACACCGGCGTCCGCCCCGACGGCTCGACCACCCACCGCCTGCTCGACGACGACGTCGACGGCACGACACCGCTGTTCGGCTCGTTCCTCGGCCAGTCCAGCCTGGCCCAGCACGCCCTCGCCCACGCCGACAACTGCGTGGTCGTCGATTGGTCGCTCGACCTCACGCTCGTCGCGCCCTACGGCTGCGCGTTCCAGACCGGCGCCGGCACGGTGCTCGACGTCCTCGGCCCCGCGCCCGACGAGCCGATGGTCGTGGTCGGCGTCGGTGCCGTCGGGCTGGCGGCCGTCGTCGCGGCCCGTGCGACCGGCGTCCGGACCGTCGTCGCCGTCGACCTCGACGACCGCCGCCTCGCGGCCGCTGAGCGGTTCGGCGCCGTCCGGGTCAACCCGGCCTACCTCGGCGAGCAGTCCGTGCCCGACCGCGTGCGCGAGCTCACCGGCGGCGGCGCCGCCCACGCCGTCGACACCACGGCGGTGCCCGCCGCGGTGCGCGACGCCCAGCTCGCGCTGCGCCCGCGCGGAACGCTGGTCGCGCTCGGGCTCGGCACCGACGACTACGCGATCGACGCGGTCGACCTGCGCCAGCACGGCAAGGTCGTGCGCTCATCCGTCCACGGTGACGCCGACCCGCTCGAGATCCTCCCGCGGCTGCTGCGGCTGCGCGCCGAGGGTCGCTTCGAGGTCGACCACCTCCTCACCCGCTATCCGATCGCGCAGGTCAACGCCGCCGTCTCCGACGTGCTGGCCGGCGAGGTGATCCAGCCCGTCCTCGTCTGGTGATCGCTCGCTGACAACCATCCGCCGCGCCCGGCTCGTCGTGACCGGGTGAAGGGGTGAGGCATGGAGACCACCATGAGTGAACCGACGACCGGTCCGGCCGGCGCGGCGTTCGACGACTTCGTCGCGGCCCGGTCGACGGCACTGTGGCGCAGCGCGTTCCTGCTGACGGGCGACCGGCACAAGGCCGAGGACCTTCTCCAGGCGGCGCTGGTGAAGACCTGGCGCCGCTGGGACCGCATCGGTCACGGGTCGTCGCGCTCGCACGAGACGGCCGAGGCCTACGTGCGCCGGGCCCTGGCGACGACCTACACCGACTGGTGGCGCCGCCGGTGGCGGGGCGAGCTGCCGACCGGCGAGCTGCCCGAACGGGCCGGCGACGTCGACGAGGCCGCCCGCGCCGAGGTCCGCCACGACGTGCTGACGGCGCTCGCCGCGCTCCCCCGGGGCCAGCGGGCGGTGCTGGTGCTGCGCTACTTCGACGACCTCACCGAGCAGCAGACCGCCGACGCGCTGGGCGTGAGCGTCGGCACCGTCAAGAGCCAGGCCTCGCGAGCGATGACGGCCCTGCGCTCCTCCCCCGCCCTCACCGACCGATTCGGAGATGCCGCATGACCGAGCACGACGACAGCCGGGACGAGCGACTCAAGGAGCTGCTCGACCAGACCGCCCCCGACCGCCCCGACGTCGCCCCCGACGCCCGCGTCACCGCGGTCGCCGACAGGGCGCGCGCCGTCCGACGGCGCCAGGGCATCGCGGTCGCGGCCGCCGTGCTCGCCGTCGTCGGCGCAGGCGTCGCCGTCCCGCTCGCGCTCTCGGGCGGTGACGACTCCTCGCAGCAGGACGTCGCCGACGACCCCGCACCCGAGGTCGCCGAGCCGCCCGCCTGCCCCGCCGAGCCGATCGACGTCACGAACGGCCTGGCGGTGAAGGACCTGCCCGACGGCGCCGTGTCGGCGCGGCTGTGCCCGGCTGCCTTCCGGACGATGCAGGGTGACGTCGACTTCACGCTGCCCACCGAGCCGGTCACCGACGGCGTCGACGAGCTGCTCGCCCGGATCCGCGACACCCGCGAGATGCCGCTGCCGGCCGAGTGCGCCTCCATCATGGTCGCGCCGATGCCGTGGGCGCTGGTGGTCTCCTACCCCGACGGCGCGAGCCGCACCGTGGGCAGCACCATGACGACGTGCGCGACGGTCGACGTCGGGGGCCGGCAGGTCTCCGTGGAGGACGTGATCGCCTCCGTCGAGGACGCCGTCGGCGAGTCGCCCACGACCACCCCCGTGGCGGAGTGCCCTCGCCCGGGCGCCGAGAGCGGCACGCTCGTCGCCGAGCCGGACACCTTCACCGGCGACCTCGCCGACCTCGACGTCACCTCGGGCGCCGTCTGCTACGGCGTCGACCCGCAGGGGACGGCGGAGTACGCCGAGACGCGCGGGTTCTTGGAGGGCGTCGACCTCGGCGCCGTCGTCGACGACGTCGTCGCCGGCACGACCGCCGCGCGCTCGCGGGCCTTCGACTGCATCGACACCGGGCCCACCCGGTTGCTGGTGCTGGTCGGCGACCGGGGCCGGCTGACGCTGACCGACGACGCCTGCAGCGGAGAGTTCGCCTACGCCGGGGGCTTCTGGGTGCCGGGCCCGGCCGCCCAGGCTGCGCTCGTCGGGGCCCTCGGCGGTCGCGTGGGCGGCTGACCGGGGTTGGCGAGACGACCCGTCCGGCCGTCCGGCCGGGTCGGTATCCGTAACCGGTGCGTCACATCCGGTGTCACCGCCCTACGATTTACCCATGACCGAGAGCATCGAGCAGGCCGAGGACACGACCAGCGCGCAGCCGAGCGCGCCCGTCGTACCCGAGAAGCCGGCCCTCGAGGGGCTCGAGGCGAAGTGGTCGCAGCAGTGGAAGGCCGACGACACCTACGCCTTCGACCGTACCCAGCCGCGCGAGAACGTCTACTCGATCGACACCCCGCCGCCCACGGTGAGCGGCAGCCTGCACGTCGGTCACGTGTTCTCCTACACCCACACCGACCTCGTCGCGCGCTACCAGCGCATGCGCGGCAAGTCCGTCTTCTACCCCATGGGCTGGGACGACAACGGCCTGCCGACCGAGCGTCGCGTGCAGAACTACTACGGCGTCCGCTGCGACCCGTCGGTCGCCTACGACCCCGACTTCACGCCGCCGGCCAAGCCCGACCCGAAGAAGCAGGTGCCGATCAGCCGGCCCAACTTCATCGCCCTGTGCGAGGAGCTCGTCGAGCAGGACGAGCAGGTCTTCGAGGGCCTGTGGCGCACGCTCGGCCTCTCGGTCGACTGGAAGCAGCACTACACGACCATCGGGGCCAAGGCCCAGAAGGTCAGCCAGGTCGCGTTCCTGCGCAACTTCGCCCGCGGTGAGGCCTACCTGCAGGAGGCGCCGACCCTGTGGGACATCACGTTCCAGACAGCGGTCGCGCAGGCCGAGCTCAAGGCCCAGGAGTACGACGGCGCCTACCACCGCGTCTCCTTCCACGCCCCCGACGGCTCGCCCCTCTACATCGAGACCACCCGTCCCGAGCTGATCCCGAGCGTCGTCGCGCTCATCGCGCACCCCGACGACGAGCGCTACCAGCCGCTGTTCGGCACCACCGCCACGAGCCCGGTCTTCGGCGTCGAGATCCCGATCGTCGCCCACCCGGCCGCGGAGATGGACAAGGGCTCCGGCCTGGTCATGTGCTGCACCTTCGGCGACCTCACCGACGTCACCTGGTGGCGCGAGCTCGCCCTGCCGGTCCGCACCGTCATCGGCCGCGACGGCCGCCTCACCCGCGAGACACCCGAGTGGCTCTCGTCCGAGAAGGCGGCGGCGGCCTACGCCGAGCTCGCCGGCAAGACCGCGTTCTCGGCCCGGGCCGCGATGGTCACGCTGCTCACCGAGAGTGGCGACCTCGACGGCGAGCCCAAGCCGACCAAGCGGATGACCAACTTCTACGAGAACGGCGACAAGCCGCTCGAGATCGTCGCGACCCGCCAGTGGTACGTCCGCAACGGCGGGCGCGACGTCCCGCTGCGCCGCGAGCTCGTCGACGCCGCCGGCCAGGTCAACTGGATCCCGGCACACATGCGCAGCCGCTACGAGAACTGGGTCGGCGGCCTCAACGGCGACTGGCTGATCTCGCGCCAGCGCTACTTCGGCATCCCCTTCCCGGTCTGGTACCCGCTCGACGCCGAGGGCGAGCCCGACTACGCCCACCCCCTGACGCCGACCGAGGCCGAGCTGCCCGTCGACCCCTCGACCGATGCCCCGCGCGGCTACACCGACGACCAGCGCGGCAAGCCGGGCGGCTTCATCGGCGACCCCGACGTCATGGACACCTGGGCCACGTCGTCCCTCACGCCGCAGATCGCGGGCGGGTGGGAGACCGACCCCGACCTGTTCGAGCGGGTCTTCCCGATGGACCTGTGCACCCAGGGCCACGACATCATCCGCACCTGGCTGTTCTCGCGCGTCGTCCGCGCGCACTTCGAGCAGGGCCAGGTGCCGTGGGGCAACGCCATGCTGTCGGGCTGGATCCTCGACCCCGACCGCAAGAAGATGTCGAAGTCGAAGGGCAACGTCGTCGTGCCCAACGAGATCCTCGAGAAGTTCGGCACCGACGCCGTCCGCTGGCGCGCCGCGATGGCCCGACCGGGCATGGACTCGCCGTTCGACGAGACCCAGATGAAGGTCGGACGCCGGCTGGCGATGAAGGTGCTCAACGCCTCGAAGTTCGTGCTGGGCAACGTCGGCGCGGCCGGCACCGACCCGGTCCGGGTCACCGAGGCCGTCGACTGTGCCCTGCTCGGCCGGCTCGCCGGCGTGATCACCCGGGCCACCGACGCGTTCGACGCCTACGACTACACGACCGCGCTCGAGGTCACCGAGAAGTTCTTCTGGGAGTTCTGCGACGACTACCTCGAGCTGGTCAAGGAGCGCGCCTACGCCGACGAGCCGTCGACGGCACGCGACTCGGCCCGCGAGACCCTCGCGCTCGCGCTCCAGGTCCAGCTGCGGCTGCTCGCGCCGTTCCTGCCCTACGTGACCGAGGAGGTCTGGTCGTGGTGGCAGGAGGGCTCGATCCACCGGGCCGCCTGGCCCACGGCGGCCGAGCTCGGCTCGGCCGCGGCGGCCGACGGGGCCCTGCTCGACCACGTGGCGGCCGCCCTCGCCGGCGTCCGGGGCGTGAAGTCGAAGGCGAAGGTCGGCATGAAGACCGAGCTGACCCGGGTCGAGCTGTCCGGGCCGCAGACGGTCCTCGACGGCGTCCGCCTGGCCGAGGCCGACCTGCGGGCCGCGGGCCGCATCACCGGCGACCTCGTCTACACCTCGACCGAGGCCGCCGAGCTGTCGATCGACGCCGACCTCGCCGCCACCGACTGACCCGACCGTCCAGCCCTGCCCGTCACCCCTGGACCTCCCGGTCGCCGGTGGCCGGCGTTTCGTCGCGCCCTGCGGCGGGAACCAGTCCCCCGTTCACATCTCGGACGGAAGGACCATGATGACCTCCCACGGATACGAGCTGGGCGTCGACCTGGCGAACCTGTGGAACGCCGGCAAGAACCTGATCGGGGTGCAGCTCGTCGGCGAGCTCCAGGCCGGAGCAGACGCGCTCCCGGCCACCATCGACAACTTCTACCGGGGTGGCTCGTGGAGTCAGCCCGACGCGTCGGTGGGCCCGCAAGCGTCGGTCAACGCCTACGTCGCGGCGCTCAAGGAGATCCTGACGACCACGGCGAGCAACTACGCCGAGGTCGGCGAGGCGCTGGTCTACATCGCGAACAACTACGAGTTCACCGACGGCGAGGCGCAGACCGAGTTCGACAACCGCCGACGCGACATCGTCAACGGCGAGGGGACGAGCTGATGGCCTGGGACTATTCCGCCCTCCGCGCGAAGGCGGAGCACCTCTACGAGACGGCGGTCGAGGTCGAGACGGAGAAGAACGTCCGCGACGGCGCCAACGCCTCGCAGATGCCGGCGACCGACAGCGACTACGAGAGCGCCGCCGCTGGCGTCCGCGAGAAGTACGCCGACGTGCCCTCGATGTTCAGCGACTACTTCCTCATCCCCGAGGGCGACGGGTGGGACGACGCCATCCGGGGGTGCGAGCTGGCCATGTTCGCCGTGTCGGCCGACGCCTTCTCCGACCCGGCGGGACAGTACGACCCCGCGACCAACCCCAACCTGGCGGCGCTCAACAGCTCGGCGCGCTACATCAACGAGTGGGACGGTCTGGCCGCCAACGCCTTCCTGGACAACCACGTCCTGCCGTTCCGGCTCAGGATGAAGAACATCCACACCGCCATCGCGGTGCTGAAGGGGTCTCTCGAGGCCCTGCGCGACGTGTGGAGCGAGGTCCCGCAGAATCTCGACAACATCGTCACCCAGGCCCAGCACGCCATGGAGAACTGCTACGAGTGCAACGCCGACGACTGGAACATGGCGATCAAGGTGCTCAGCCTCGCCGCGACGGTCGCCGTGCCGTTCGTCGGGGTCGCCGGCACGCTCACGGCGGCGGGCATCACCACGGCCGAGGCCTTCGAGAAGGGAACCGAGGTCGCCGACAAGGCAGTCGGCACGGTCGACGCCATCGCCAGCGCCGGCAGCGGCATCGGCGAGGCGATGGGCAGCGACCCCGACTCGCAGGGAGACGAGGCCGACACCCCCGAGGACGTCATCCGCGAGGCCAAGCAGGCCGTCACGACCATGCAGGAGCGGATCGTGCAGGTGGAGAAGGGTGTCGAGACCGCGATGACCAACGCTCTGGCGATGCTGCAGGACTTCCGCACCGACTTCATCCCGGAGCCGCCCTCCCTGGCCGACGCCGACGAGAACCCTCGCTTCATCGGCCGGCCCGACGACAACGACTCGCAGGTGAGCTGGGTGTGACCGCGACCTCGATCCACTACCTGCACGCAGTGGCGCACAGCCCCGAGGGCCACGTGCACGGCGAGGTGAGCGGGCGCACCGACGTCCGGTTCTGGTGCGAGCCGGACCACTTCGCCCGCACTCCGATCGACGCCGTCGTCGCCGAGCTCGAGTCGCTCCTGCCCCAGCTCTACCGGGCCCGCATGCGCGCCTTCTACGAGCTCCGCAGCCGCCAGGAGGGGCGGGTCGTGCGGCCTCCCCACGAACGGCTGCGACGTCGGAGCGAGGACTACGAGGCGCGCATCGCCGGCATCCACGCCTGGGGCGAGAGCGCAGGGGTGTCGATGTCGGCGTTGGGGATGCGCACCTTCGAGGTGCGGGCCGACGACGCCGCCCGACAGCTCGACGAGCACTCGTTCTGCCTGGCGGCCGGGCGTGCCGCGACCGCCTTGATCGTCGACCAGTTCGCCCAGGTGCTCGACCTCAAGTACGAGATGGCCGGCCGGTGAACCGCCTGGCCGTCGTCGTCCTGACCGTGCTCGCGTGCGCCGCCTCCCTGGTGGCCTGCAGCGAGGACGACGCCGAGCAGGTGACCGGGCGCCCCCAGCCGGGCCTCGAGGGCTCGGTCACCACGGTCGTGGTGCCGGCCGGGGCGATCGAGGTGACCGTGGCCGAGGCCGTCGACGAGGTCTCGGCCGGTGACGCCGACGACGGCGAGGAGCACCGGCCCCCCCGTGGCTGGCGGTACCTGCCGGTCCAGGTGGCGTTCGGGCGCGCCGACCCGACGGTCGTCAACACCTCCGGCAAGGTCGACGCCCCGGTCGCGGTGTCGATCGACGTGGGCGACGAGTCCTACGACCTTCCCGCGCCCTACACGGTCGACGCCGAGGGCCGGGCCGAGGCGGCGGCGCCCGTGACGACCTACGTGCCGACCCGCTCCGAGGGCGACGTCGTCGTCTCGGTCGACTACGACGGGCTCGAGCAGCGGCTCGGGACCGACGGCTCGCGCGATGCCGGCGTGGCCGAGGCCTACTACGACGGCACGGCCGTCACCGGTGGCGAGCTCGACTGCACCGAGGGGTGGACGGCGGCCCCGGACGTCGACGTCGACATCGGCTGCCGGCTCCGGCCGACCATCACGCCCTACCTTCCCGGTCTGGGCTGGGCCGACGAGGGCCGTACCTACGTCGAGGTCGACACCGAGCTGCTCCTCACCGACCTCACGATCGACGGTCGGACACCGCCGAGGGCCCAGCCTCGGCTGACCCCGAGCATCGAGGACGGCAGCGAGGTCACGCCGGCCGAGGGCACCGGCATCGCGGACCCGGTCGAGACCCCGGACATGATCGTGAAGACCCTGTTCTTAGAGGCTCCCCGCGACGGCCAGCACCTCGTCGAGCTCGGGCTCGAGGCATGGGGCGTCGCGGTCTCGGCCTCGGTGGCCCTGACGCCGTAGGGATCGCCGGCAGGCTCAGGCCGACTTCTTCTTCTTCGGCTCGGCCTCGCGGGGCACCAGGGTGGGGGCCGCCTCGCCCTCGACGACCTCGCCGGTGACGACGACCTTGGCGATGTCGCCGCGCGACGGCACGTCGAACATCACGTGGAGGAGGACCTCCTCGATGATGGCGCGCAGGCCGCGGGCGCCCGTGCCGCGCTCGAGCGCCTTGTCGGCGATGGCCTTGATGGCGTCGTCGCTGAACTCGAGGTCGACGCCGTCGAGTTCGAACAGCTTGCGGTACTGCTTGGTGAGCGCGTTGCGGGGCTCGGTGAGGATCTGGACCAGCGCTTCCTGGTCGAGCTTGTTGACGCTGGCGATCAGCGGGAGGCGGCCGATGAACTCGGGGATGAGACCGAACTTGGTGAGGTCTTCGGGACGGACGAGCGCGAGCAGGTCGTCCTGCGCCTTCTCCTCGGCGCCACGGACCTCGGCGGTGAAGCCGAGCGTCTTCTTGCCGACCCGCTGCTCGATGATGTGCTCGAGCCCGGCGAAAGCGCCACCCACCACGAACAGGATGTTGGTGGTGTCGATCTGGATGAACTCCTGGTGCGGGTGCTTGCGCCCGCCCTGGGGCGGCACCGAGGCGGTGGTGCCCTCGATGATCTTCAGCAGCGCCTGCTGCACACCCTCGCCGGAGACGTCGCGCGTGATCGAGGGGTTCTCGGCCTTGCGGGCCACCTTGTCTATCTCGTCGATGTAGATGATGCCCGTCTCGGCCTTCTTGACGTCGTAGTCGGCGGCCTGGATGAGCTTGAGCAGGATGTTCTCGACGTCTTCACCGACGTAGCCGGCCTCGGTGAGCGCGGTGGCGTCGGCGATGGCGAACGGCACGTTGAGCATCCGGGCCAGCGTCTGCGCCAGGTAGGTCTTGCCGCAGCCCGTGGGCCCGATGACGAGGATGTTGGACTTGGCGACCTCGACCACCTCGTCCTTGGCGTGCTTGCCGTTGCCGGAGCCGCCGCCGGGCTGGAGGCCGGCCTGCACCCGCTTGTAGTGGTTGTAGACCGCGACCGCGAGGGACTTCTTCGCCTGCTCCTGACCGATGACGTAGGAGTTGAGGAAGTCGAAGATCTCCTTCGGCTTGGGCAGCTCGTCGAGGCTGACCTCGGTGCCCTCGCTGAGCTCCTCCTCGATGATCTCGTTGCACAGGTCGATGCACTCGTCGCAGATGTAGACGCCGGGACCGGCGATGAGCTTCTTCACCTGCTTCTGGGACTTGCCGCAGAAGGAGCACTTCAGCAGGTCGCCTCCGTCACCGATGCGTGCCACGGGGGGTCCTCCTGGGGTCAAGACGATGGTCTGGATGTCGTGCGGGGTGCAGCCCCCCGACGGTACCCCGTGCCACCCCCGGCAGGGGACGGACACGGCGAACCGTCGGCGAGGTGTGCGCTCAGGCGAGCGCGGGGGTCTTCAACGACTCGAGCACGTTGTCGATGAGGCCGTACTCGACGGCCTGCTCGGCGGTGAGGATCTTGTCGCGCTCGATGTCGCGGCTGACCTCCTCGATGGACTTCCCGGAGTGGTCGCTGATCATCTTCTCGAGCAGCTCGCGCATGCGCAGGATCTCGTTGGCCTGGATCTCGATGTCGGAGGTCTGGCCGAACGTGCCCTCGGTGTAGGGCTGGTGGATCAGGATGCGGCTGTTGGGCAGTGCGAGGCGCTTGCCCTTGGCGCCGGCGGCGAGCAGGATCGCCGCGGCCGAGGCGGCCTGGCCCAGGCACACCGTCTGCACGTCGGGCTTGATGAACCGGATGGTGTCGTAGATCGCGGTCAGCGCGGTGAACGAGCCGCCGGGGCTGTTGATGTAGATGCTGATGTCCTGGTCGGGGTTCATCGACTGCAGGCACAGCAGCTGGGCGATGACGGCGTTGGCGATGTCGTCGCTGATCGGCGTGCCGAGGTAGATGATGCGCTCCTCGAACAGCTTGGTGTAGGGGTCGATGCGGCGGAACCCGTAGGAGGTCCGCTCTTCCCACTGGGGGATGTGATAGGTCATCTCGGGTTGCCTCTCAGTCCTTCTGGCGCGCGGGGCGCCCGTCGTCGGCGGCCTCGCGGGCGCTCTTGATGACCTGGTCGACCAGGCCGTACTCCTGCGCCTGCTGGGCGGTGAACCAGCGGTCGCGGTCGGCGTCGGCGATGACCTGCTCGACGGGCTGGCCGGTGTGCTCGGAGATCAGGTCGAGCAGCACCTTCTTGATGTGCAGCGACTGCTGCGCCTGGATCTTGATGTCGGAGGCCGAGCCGCCCATGCCGGACGACGGCTGGTGCATCATGATGCGCGCGTGCGGCAGGGCGTAGCGCTTGCCCTTGGTGCCGGCGCACAGCAGGAACTGGCCCATCGACGCCGCCAGCCCCATGCCGACCGTGGCGACGTCGTTGGGGATGTAGTTCATGGTGTCGTAGATCGCCATGCCGGCGTCGACCGAGCCACCGGGCGAGTTGATGTGCAGAAAGATGTCGGCCTCGGGGTCCTCGGCCGAGAGCAGCAGGAGCTGGGCGCAGATCGCGTTGGCGTTCTGGTCGCGTACCTCGGAGCCGAGGAACACGATGCGCTCGCGGAGCAGCCGCTGGTAGATGTGGTCGTCGAGCACGTTGAGCCCGGCGCCGCCACCCATGGAGTGGTCTGAGTACTGGTTCACGTCGCCGACCCTAGCCCGCGCCACGGACAGTTCCACGGGACGACGGCCCCTGTTCGCCACGAGCCGAATCGGCGTGCTCAGGCGCCGTTCTCGACCTCGCGGGTGAGGCGGGCGAGGGTCGTCGCCATGCCGGCCTCGAGCTCGTCGGCGTGCGCGACCGCGCCGCCGAGCAGGACGCCGGCGAACAGGCCGCTGGCCCGGGTCAGACGGCGCGGCACGGGCCGGCGGTGGACGACGCGGGTGCCGCCGTCGGCCGTGGGCTCGAGCTCCCAGATCCAGCGGGCCCCGCTCGAGCGGGTGTCCCACGCCAGGCGCCGCCCGGGCTCGAGCTCGGCGACGACGGACCGGGTCGGCCAGACCACGACCTTGCGCCGGTTGACGCCGACGTACTGCTGCCCGACGCGCAGGCCGCCGCGCAGCAGCGGCCACATCGCGAGCAGCTCCGGACTCCACGCCGGCATGCGCGACAGGTCGGCGAGCGCCGCCCAGACCGCGGCGGGCGCCGCGGTGGTCGTCGTCTCGACCCGCAGCTCGCGGTCGGCGGCCCCCGACGCCCCGCTCGGGGCCGTGCTCATGCCAGCCACGCGCGCAGGTGGCGCAGGACGACGGGGTGGTTGAGCAGGCCGAAGTGGTCGGTGCGCCCGACGTGCACGGTGTCGGCGCCGGGGAACAGCTCCCGCCCCCGCCGATCGCGCCCGTAGGCCGAGCGCGGTCGCACGAGCAGGTCGCCGACGACGTCGCCGACCGGGTGCCGCTCGCTCTCGGTGAGCGTCGCGCCGACCAGGTGGTAGCGGGCGTGCGGCAGCGGCGGGACGTCGTCGGCGAGGCCCGCGACGAGGTCGTGGACGCCGACCGAGCGCCAGTCGAGGAACCGGCCGAACGCCGCGGTCTCGGGCAGGCGCTGCAGGCCCCGGCTGCCGTGGCCCACGCCCCAGGCGATCGGGGCGCCGAGGTGCGGGGTGCCGAGCGTGACGACGTCGGAGACGAGGGTGTTCCAGTCGGGGTGGTCGGGGGCGGACGCCGCGACCGCACCGGCGGCCCGCACGACGAGCCCGCCGAGGGAGTGCCCGACGAGCGCGACCCGGGTGACCGGCACCGGCCACGCCTCGACCAGCCGTTGGACGAGCGCGGTCAGGGCGACGCCGTTGGACCGCAGCGACAGGCCGGTGTTGATGCGCAGGAAGACCGGCGTCCAGCCGTCGGCGGCGAGGGCCTCGCCGTAGGTGGTCCCGGTGCGGTCGCGGTGCAGGTCCCAGGACGACTCGTTCTCGCACAAGCCGTGCACGAACAGCACCACGCGGCCGGTGGCGGCCGGGAAGGCCCGGGCGAGCTCGTCGGGCTCGGGCTCGACGTCGGCGCCGTCGAGGCGCACGGCGGTCGGGATGGCCAGCTGCGGGCGCTCCTCGAGCAGGCGGTCGCCGATGAGGCCGTTGACCACCGAGGAGAGGAGGCGGCCGCGCGGTCCGGCCTCCAGGCGTGGGCCGAGGCCGGCCTCGGCGGCCTTGTCGAGCCCCTTGGACGCCGTCCGGAGCCCGAGGCCGAGGCCCTCGTAGACGGCGGCCGCGATGCCGCGGTGCACGACCTCAGGCACCGTGCCGGCCCCCCGGGTGGCGCGGTTGGTGAGGCCGTGGGCGCGGTCGGCCCAGGCCAGGTGGGTGTCGCGCGCGCTCTTGACGACGAGCTCGTCGGCGACCTCGGCGAGCAGCGACAGGGCGTCGAGGACGCCGGGGCCGGGCTGGGTCATGCGCCTCATGCTACGCGTGAGTGAACACCCGTGCACTCAGTGCACGCCGCCGCGTGGTGGTCGCCTCGTGGATCCCCCGGGTCTGCCCGAACGTCACTGGGGTGTGGAGCGGCTGTGGTTGGATTCGACACGTGATGACAGGGCGACACCGGCAGGCGGTGGTGCGGTGCTGCGCGTGACCCTGCGCGGTTCGGGACTCCCCACGGTCACCCTCGGTACCGGCGAGACCCTGCTCTTCGGCCGCTCCCCCCACCACGCCGTGCCCGACGACGACCCCGGCGACGCCCTGCGCGTCACCGCGATCGCGCTCCCCCGGTGCGCGCCGCACGTCAGCCGGCTGCTCGGCGAGCTCGTCGTCGGCGACGAGATCGCCCGGCTGCGCTGGCACGGCTCGGGCGAGACCCAGGTCTCCAGCCTCTTCGACGCCCCCGGTGGGGCGCGTCGCGTCACCATCACCGAGGGCATGTCGCTGCTGCTCGACGAGGGCGAGAACCAGCTCGTCGTCATGCGTGGGCGCCAGACCGGGCCCACCACCTACGACGACCTCGCCATCGTGGTCGACGTCGCCACCTCCGTGCCCGAGCCGGCCGCCCGTCCCAAGCCCGACGACGACCCCTACGCCGACCTCGACGCCACCGCCACGGCCCCCGCGCCGAAGCTGCCGCCGCTCTCGCGCGAGTGGTACGTCGCCCTCGCCCTCGCCGAGCCCTGGCTCACCGGCACCGACGACTACCCGCGCCCGCCGTCCAACCGCGAGATCTACGAGCGCGTGCTCGGCTGGCACGGCTACGCCTGGAACCTCGAGCGCGCCCAGCGGGTCGACGACGCCATCCGCACCATCTCCTCGTTGGCCTTCGGCCCGAAGGACGACCCGTTCAACGCCGGCCGCGGCCGTGCGCAGAACGTCCGCTTCGCCATCGGACGGCGCACCGCCGAGGTCCGCATCGTGACCGTCGACGACCTCGAGCAGGTCGAACGGGCCGCCGCAGCCCGGAAACTTCCACCGGTCGTCTCCTAGCCCGCGCCTCCGCGACGCGCCTAGCGTCCAGTCGTCACCGACGAACCGGACCACATCTCGAGGAGGCCCCATGGGCAGCAACATGAAGGGCATGGACACCGACGAGGCCCGCAACACCGCCAACCAGATGGGCGAGCACGCCGGCATGGTCGGCGGCGTGTGCCAGAAGCTCCTCGCCCGCGTCCAGGCGACCAGCTGGGTCGGCGCCGACAAGGACAAGATCGCCGACGACATCGGCAACAGCTTCATCCCCAACGCCAACGCGGCCTGCCGGGAGATCGAGACGCAGGCCGGCTACCTGATCGCGAAGGCCGACGAGCAGGACGCCGCCAGCGCCTGATTCCGCACGACACCGCGTAGCACCACTTCCTCGAGCCACCGACGCCACCCGGCGTCGGTGGCTCGAGCCGTTCGGGCGCCCCGACGAGCGCGCATCGGCCCCGACAGCACGGAAGTTTCCACCCGGCCTGCTCTCGACCCGGGGCGACCGCGCTGCCTAACTTCCTCACCAGCGGGCCACCCGCTCCCACCTCTTCCAGACCGCAGGCCTCAGACCAAGGAGCAGCACCATGGCGTTTCTCGGAGCCGACACCGACGAGCTGCGTGAGGTCGGGCAGGAGTTCGAGCAGGGCAAGGAGATCACCGACCAGGTGATCACCTACCTCAAGGCCCTCATCGCCCTGCTCAAGGCCGCCTCGTTCTTCTCCGGCGGCGCGAGCCTGGCCTACGCCACCTACCTCGAGACCACCGTCGTGCCGTGGCTCGAGAAGATCTCGATGGCGCTCGGGCTGTTCGCCAAGGTCCTCGGCTCCCAGGCCGACGCCCAGGACGAGGCCAGCAACGGCGGCACCGTCGACTTCGGCTCGCTGCCCAGCTACGAGACGCCGTCGCTGCCGGCCCCGATCACCCCCTACACCGGCGACCCGATCACCGGCGCCCCCGGCGCCAGCACGCCGACGTCGCCCGGCACCGGCAGCGAGACCGGCGGCGGCGCGCCGCTCGGCAACGGCACCGCCACCAGCGAGGGCCCCCGGCTCACGATCGGCGACAACGGCCACCTGATGATCGACACCGGCATCGACCTCGACGGCCCCGACGGCGCCAAGCCCGCCGACCCCGCCGTGCCGCTCGGCGGCGGCTCGCTCTCGCCCGGCATCAGCACCATGGCGATCGGCGGGAACCAACCCCCGCTCGTGGGCCACGACCTCACCGCCGCCCCCGACGCCTTCAAGCCGATCGGCAGCTCCGGTGGCATCGGCGGCGGCGTCCCGCTCGAGACCGGCTCGTCGGGCGGCTCGTCGGGCGGCTCGTCGGGCGGCTCGTCGGGCGGCTCCGTCGGCGCCCCCTCCGGCGGCGGCGTGCCCGCCGGCGGCACCCCGAGCGACTTCGGCGGAACCTCCAGCGGCGCCAGCATCGGCGGCCCGCTCTCCGACGGCGGCCTGGGCGGCGCGGCTCCCGGTGCCGACTCACTCGGCAGCGCCGGCGGCATGGAACACGCCAAGCCCGCCGGTGAGGCCAGCAGCGAGGGCACCTCCTACGGCGCGGCGGCCGGCATCGCCGGTGGCGCGGCCGCGCTCGGCCTCGGCGGCGCCGCCCTCGCCAGTCGCGGCGCCGGGGGCTCGGACACCAAGATCGACCAGCTGGCCAGCACCAACGGCCGCGGCTCGCGCGGCGAGGGCGTCCGCGAGCTCCAGGAGCGCCTGACCGCCGCCGGATACGACACCAAGGGGGCTGACGGCGCCTGGGGTCCGAACACCCAGGCCGCCTACGACGCCTACCGCGCCGAGCACCCGCTGCCCGTCCAGTCCGGCCAGGGCTACACCTCGCCCACCGGCTACGACTACCACGAGATCACCGGCGTGCGCGGCAACCCCAACGTCACTCCCGAGTTCCTGCGCCAGGTCGAGGGCATGAGCCAGCGCCTCGGCGCCCGGCCCGAGCACATCATGGCCGCGATGAGCTTCGAGACCGGTGGCTCGTTCGCCTCCGACGTCCGCAACCCGCGCTCGTCGGCCACCGGGCTCATCCAGTTCATGGACTCCACCGCCCGCGGCCTCGGGACGACGACCGGCGAGCTGGCCCGGATGTCGCCGACCGAGCAGCTGCAGTACGTCGAGCGCTACTTCGAGCCCTACCGCGGCCGCCTCGGCGACCTCGAGTCCGTCTACACCTCGATCCTCGCCGGCAGCCCGCACTCGGGCGACGAGGCCCTGTTCTCCCGCGGCGAGCGGGCCTACGGCCCCAACCGCGAGCTCGACGTCGACCGCAACGGCGTCATCACGGCCGCCGAGGCCACCGCACACGTCCGGTCCCGCATGGGCGCCGGCGGCAGCAACTAGCACCCACCACCCACCGCAGAACTCATCGAGATCAGCAACCACAGAGAAGGAGCAGTTCCATGGCCATGAAGGGTATGGATGTCGAGGCCGGCCGCCAGGCTTCCACGCAGATCAACCAGGGCTCGCAGGAGCTCGAGGCACTCACCGGTCGCATGACCCAGGTGATCCAGGGCTTCGAGTGGATCGGCCCCGACGCCGACCGCACCCGCGACTCGTGGAGCAGCGACTACGTCACCATGCTGCAGCGCGTCACCCAGTCGCTGCAGGAGTTCTCGACCCTGATCAACAACCAGGCCCAGGAGCAGGAGAGCGTCTCGGCCTGACGGCCCCGGCGCCTGCGGCGCCGTCAGAGGCGTGGAGCGCTTCGCGCGCTCATCGTCTGTTCCGTGCTTGCGTTGGACGGCCGCTGGGTATCCCAGCGGCCGTCTCTCATTTCGACCCGAAATGTCTAGACCACCCAGGAGCACCTGATGCAGAGCTGGACCCTCTCGCTGCGCACCGCGGCCGAGACCGGCCTCCCGTCGGTGGACGTCGCCGTCCAGGCGCGCGGCGAGGCGACGGTCGCCGACCTCGCGCGGGCGATCGGCAGCCACGTCGCGCCCGACCAGCCCCACCTGCTCCTCGTGCCCGTCGACGGCGGCCACCCGTGGCCGGCCGACCGGCTCGTCTCCGAGTGCGGGCTGCGCACCGGCGACCTGCTCGACGTCGTCACCGCTCCCCCGGCCTGGCTCACCCGGGTCTCCAGCTCGGCCCGGCCGCGCGCCGTCCTGCGGGTCACCGACGGGCCCGACCGCGGCCAGCGCCTCCACGTGCGCGGCAGCAGCCTCACCCTCGGCCGCGGCGCCTCGTGCACCCTGCGGCTCACCGACCCGCTGGTGAGCCAGCGGCACGCGCGCATCGTGCTCGGCACCCGGCCCGTGGTCTACGACGAGGGCTCGGCCAACGGCACCCTGGTCGGCGGCGAGCGCGTCGTCACCGGCCGCGAGATCGACTGGGGCACCCCGATCAAGCTGGGCCGCAGCACGCTCGTCGTCGACGCCGGCGAGCTGCCGACCGAGGCCCCGGTCGTCTCGGTCTTCCGCCCGCCGCGCTTCGGCGACCCGCTCGTCGAGACCGTCCTCGAGGTGCCGTCGCCGCCGACGAAGAACAAGCCCACCCCGATGCCATGGGCCATGCTGATGCTGCCGATGGTCATGGGCGTCGCGCTGTTCGCCCGCGCCCGCAGCCTCTACGCGATCATCTACATGACCGCCTGGCCGATCCTCGGCTTCCTCGGCTGGCGCCAGCAGAAGCGCGCGGCCGAGAAGCAGTTTCAAGAGGACCTGCGCGACTGGCGCCAGGACGTCGACGACTTCCTCACCCGCATCGACGAGCAGGCCGTGCGCCAGCGCGCCCAGTTCCACGACGACTACCCCGACGCCGAGACGCTGCGCACGCGGGCCGCCGCCCGCGACCCGTACCTGTGGGCCCGCTCCGAGAACCGCCAGGCCTTCCTGGTCACCCGCCTCGGCATCGGCACCGTCCCGGCGCTGCTGACCGGTGCGATCAGCGACGGCGGCGACCGCGCGACCCGCCGCGAGGTGCAGCAGGAGTTCGCCGAGCGCGAGCGGCTCGACGACATGCCCGTGCTCGCCGACCTCACCCAGCACCCGCTCGTCGCGATCACCGGCGAGCCGCACGCCGTCGACGCCCTCGTGCGCTCGATGATGCTGCGCCTGGCCTTCGACCACTCGCCCACCGACGTCAGCGTCGCGGGCTGCTTCGGCCGTGCCCGCGCCGGCCACGAGGCCTGGCTGCGCTGGCTGCCCCACGCGACGGCCCGCCTCGGCGGCGAGCCACCCGTCGCCGTCGGCGCCCGGGCGGCCACCGCCCTGCTCGACCACCTGGTCACCGAGGACGGCGGCCGCGGCCACACGATCGTCTTCGTCGACGAGGACGCCGGCATCGCCCGGCGCACCGTCGAGGCGGTCGCCGCCGTCGCCGCCGAGCGCCGCATCCACCTCGTCTGGCTCGGCCGCCTCGCCACCGAGGTGCCGGCCGCGACGTCGCTGCGCATCGACCTCGCCACCGGTGAGGTCGGCGTCGCCGACCGCCAGGGGATCGCCCACATCGAGACCCCCGACGCCGTCTCCCTCGACCAGGCCTGGCGGGCCGCCCGCCTGATGACCGCCTACGTCGACGAGGCCGCCGTCCTGCCGCCGTCGACGGCGATCCCCGCCGTCGTCCGCCTGCCCGAGCTCAGCGCCGACTTCGAGGACCTCGACGACGTCACCGCCGTCACCCGGCGCTGGCAGGCCTCCACCGGCCTGCGCGCCCAGATCGGCTCGGGCATCGACGGCGTCACCACGATCGACCTGCGCGAGGACGGCCCGCACGGCCTGGTCGCCGGCACCACCGGCTCCGGCAAGTCCGAGCTGCTGCAGTCACTGCTGTGCTCGCTCGCGCTCAACAACCCGCCGTCGCGGATGAACTTCCTGCTCGTCGACTACAAGGGCGGCGCGGCCTTCCGCGAGTGCGCCGACCTGCCGCACACGGTCGGCTACATCACCGACCTCACGCCCGCGCTCGTGCAGCGCGCGCTCACCTCGATCGGCGCCGAGATCAACTACCGCGAGCACCTGCTGGGCGAGTACGGCGTCAAGGACCTCGTCCAGCTCGAGCGCGAGCGACCCGACGTGGCCCCGCCGAGCCTGCTCATCTGCGTCGACGAGTTCGCCGCCCTCACTGCCGAGGTGCCCGAGTTCGTCGACGGCATGGTCAACATCGCCCAGCGCGGACGCTCGCTCGGCATGCACGTGCTGCTCGCGACCCAGCGCCCGCAGGGCGTGGTCACCGGCAACATCAAGGCCAACGCCGACCTGCGGATCTCTCTGCGCGTCTCCTCCCCCGACGACTCCCGCGACGTCATCGACAGCCCCGAGGCCGCCCGCATCTCCCGCCGGACGCCGGGCCGGGCCTGGATCCGCCGCACGGGCCACGGCACCGCCGAGCTCGTGCAGTCGGCCTGGACCGGCGCCCGCGAGCCCATGGCCGGCTCGGAGGTGCCGGTGCTCGTGCACCCGTTCAGCGCGGCGACCTCCTACGACGGCGCGGCCGGGCCGGAGCAGCGGCTGAACCCGCGCACCGACCTCGAGCGCTGCGTGCACACGATCAACGAGTCGTTCATCGTCTCGGGCGCGACCCCGCCCAAGCGTCCGTGGCTGCCGGCCCTGCCGTCGGAGCTGCCCCTCGACGTCGAGGCCCTGCGCGCCGGTGCCGAGGACCGCACGAGCGGCAACGTCGTCATCGGCCGCATCGACGAGCCAGAGGCCCAGCGCCAGCCCGAGCTCGCGCTCGACTTCGCCACCATCGGCCACCTGCTGGTGCACGGCGCGTCGGGCTCGGGCAAGACCGAGCTGCTGCGCACCGCGGCCCTGAGCGCCTCGATCGCCGACACCTTCGGCCGCTACGGCGCCGCGCCCTACATCTACGGCATCGACTTCGCCGGTGGCGGGCTCGCCGCCATCTCCGGCGTCCCGACCGTCGAGGCGATCGTCACCGAGAGCCAGCTCGGCCGGGTCATGCGGCTGATCCGGCTGCTGCGCCGCACCATGGACGAGCGGGCCCAGGCCCTGGCCGCGCGCGGGTGCGCCGACCTCGACGACCTGGCCCGGCAGGGGGCCGCGCTGCCCCGCGTCTACGTGCTCATCGACAACCTCCCGGCCCTCGTCGAGAACCTGGAGACCGGAGGAGGTGTAGCCCCGGCGCACGTGGAGAGACTGCAGACCGTGCTCCAGAACGGACGACGTGTCGGCATCCACGTGATCGCCACCGCACCCGGTCGCACCGGCGTGCCCACGTCACTCGGCTCCTCGTTCGGACGCCGCCTGATCCTGCGGATGACGACCGGCGACGACTACCTGATGCTCGGCGTCCCGGGCAACGTCCTCGACTCCGACTCGGCGCCCGGCGCCGGCCTCCTGGGCAAGCGCAGCGTGCAGGTCGCGACCACCGGCGGCGCCGGCACCCCGGTGCAGGCCGAGCGCATCGAGGTCGTCAACCGGCTGCTGGCCCCGCGCACCCAGGGCCGGGTCGCGGCCCCCGTGCCGCCGATGCCGGCCCGGCTCGACCAGGCCGCCCTGCCCGCCCCGCGGCGCTCGGTGGCCGCGGTCGCCGTCGACGCCGACGCGGTCGCCGTCCTCGAGGTCGACCTGCTCGCCGGCCCCGTGCTGATCGCCGGTCGCGCCCGCTCCG
The DNA here is from genome assembly GCF_039939255.1 of Nocardioides secundeburneus. Taxonomy (NCBI): domain Bacteria; kingdom Bacillati; phylum Actinomycetota; class Actinomycetes; order Propionibacteriales; family Nocardioidaceae; genus Nocardioides; species Nocardioides secundeburneus. Next base: position 21,070 of record NZ_JBDUUE010000007.1, on the reverse strand, counting down.
GACGCACCGGCGCGCTCGACGGCATCCAGGCCCTGGTCTCGCGCAGCGACCAGCCGCCGACCGTCATCCGCGAGGCCGACTACGGGGCCACGGCCGACGCCGTCACCCGGTGGTTGGCGGAATCTTCCGAGACTGGTTGGGCTCTCGTCATGGTCGACAACGCCCATCTCTGGGATGCTGGAGTCGGAGTCGACGAAGCACGCCGTGCCGCGCGGGACCGTCTCCTGGGCGATCTCGGCGCCCACAGCCAGCGCATCGGACTGGTCGTGACCGCCGACACCGCCCAGGCGAAGGCCCGGGGTGGTCCGGAGGGCCTGGTCGAGACCGCGCGCCGCACGCGTCGTGGGTTCCTCCTCACTCCGGAGTGGGCCGACGGCGACGCGCTGGGCGTGTCGATCCCGACCAAGACCACCGAGCCGCTCACCGGTCCCGGGCGCGGGGTGTGGTGCGACGGGGGAACCGCATGGGTGGCCCAGCTCGTCCATGCACAGGCCGGGCAGTGACCGACCGACCGTGGTGACACGACAGCAGCAGGCGACGAAGGAGCAGTGATGGCGGAGCAGGACTCGGGACGCACCGGCTGGAAGGCGCGCCTCGGCGCGCTCGTGCCCGCCCTGCGACGGCGCAGTCCCGACCAGCAGGGCCGCTCGCGTGGTGCCGCCGAGCTCTCCGTGCTCGTCGTCAGCGGCTCGCTCGTCGCCGGCGTCTTCTTCGGCCAGGGCATCAGCAGCACCGCGGTCGAGGTGGCCGACGGGCTCACCTGGCTCAGCGACGAGCCCAACGGACAGATCCTCCAGGTCAACCCCTCCACCGGACAGCTCGAGGTCAAGCAGCTCGTCGGCAACCCCGGAGACGCGATCCAGATCACCGCCGAGCACGACGGCCAGCTCTACGTCGCCGACCACACCTCGGGCCGGCTGCTCGCCTTCGACCTCACCAGCATCCTCGTCTCGGGCCAACGCCGCATCACCGCCGGCGGCGGCGTCGACACCATCTACAACGACGACGGCGTCTTCCTCGTCGACCCCGAGCAGTCCACGATCGCCGCGATGGACCCCGTCACCACCGACGCCATCGGCACCATCTGGGTGGCCCGCTCCGGCCTAGCCGACGCCGTCACCGACAAGGACGGCACCATCTGGGCCCTCGAGGACGACGGCACCCTGCACCGCCTCGCCTGGTCGAACGAGCAGCTCGCCTTCGACGACGACGACGAGGAGCAGGTCGAGGGCAGCGGCGAGGGCTCGGTGCTCGTGGCCCACGACCGCGGGGTCACCGTCTTCGGTCCCGACACCGGCATGGTCGCCCAGGTGGGCACCGACGACGAGCGCCGCGCCGACGCCCCCAAGGTGATCGGCGACCTCCTCGCCCCCGAGAAGGCCCCGGCCGACCTCGTGCCGGTCGTCTCGCAGGGCAGCGGCTACCTCACGATGCTGATGCCCGACCAGATCGTCGAGGTCGAGATGGCCGCCCTCGACTGCGACGACCCCGGCACCCCCGAGGTCTTCCGCGGCCAGGTGCACGTGCCGTGCCGTGGCGAGGGCCGCGTCGTCCGGCTCGGCACCGACGGCGAGCGCGCCGACGAGGACATCACGACCCCCGGCAGCGACGACCCCGAGCTCGTGCTCGACGACGACCAGCTGATCATCAACACCCCTGGCTCCGGCCAGGGCCTCGTCGTCCACGAGGACGGCACCCGCTCCACCATCGTGCGCCAGGACGACGAGCTGCCGACCAACGGCCTCGGCAACGAGCCGTCCGGCTCGTCGGGCGGCCCGGTCGGCGGTCTGCTCGACGACCTGCTGAACCCCGGAGACGACGACGAGCCGCCGAGCACCCCGCCGAGCACGCCCCCGAGCACCAGCCCCCCGGCCACCACGAGCCCGGGCAGCACCCCGCCCAACCCCGGTAGCGGCAACGGCAACGGCAACGGCCCCAACCCCGGCAGTGGCAACGGCAACGGCAGCAGCCCCGACGACGGCGGCCCCCGCTGCGGGTCCGACGGCTCGGGCGACAACGCCGGCTCGCCGACCTCGCCGCCGCCGTCCGGAGGCGCCACCCCGCCCCCGACCGAGAAGGGCAAGGGCAAGAAGAAGGGCAAGAAGGGCTGCCAGGGCACCGGCACCAACGCCAACCCCGACCCCGCCCCCAGCTCCGGCGTCGGCCAGCCCGTCTCCGCCCCGAGCGACGTCTACGCGGTCGCGCAGAGCGAGGGCCAGGTGCTGCTCACCTGGCGCCACTCCGGGCTCCCGCAGGCCGACGGCTTCGTCGTCCGGGCCAGCAACGGCAAGGCCTTCCCCGAGCTGCCCGGCAGCGCCCGCCAGGCGCTGCTCCAGATCACCCCTGGTGAGTCGACCACCTTCACCGTCACCGCGGTGCTCGGCGACAAGCAGGCGGTCTCGGCCACCAGCAACCCGGTCACCACCACGGCGCGCCCCGGCGCGCCCGTGGTGAAGGGCACCGCGACCTACCTCGGCGACAAGGACGAGGAGGTCTTCGAGGTCACCATCACGTGGTCCGGCGCCGCGGCCAACGGCGAGACGATCACCGGCTACGACGTCTCCGTCACCACACCCGACGGGGTCAAGCGCGGCCGGGTCACGGGCACCACGACCGAGCTCGACTTCACCTGGACCTGCCTGCGCACCACCGACCCGAACTGCAAGGTCGGCGGCGACTACGAGGCCACCGTCGTCGCCAGCAGCCTGCTCGGCAACGGCACCCCGGGGATCTTCCGCGGCGTCGCCCCGCCGCAGCCGCCGCCCTACCTGCCGGTCGCCAACAGCCAGGTCGTCGACCCCGCCAGCCCGAAGCAGGTCGGCGCCGCCGACGACGGCACCGGCGCCATCGACCTGCGGCTGCGCCCGCCCCGCGACTGGGCCGCCTTCGCCGGCGACTGCAGCTGGACCGTCGACGGCGGCGAGAAGCAGAAGGTCGCCTGCAACGCCACCAGCGTCACCGTTGGCTTCGCCAACGGGCCCGCGATCGCGCCCGACGACGGCATCTTCCAGCACGAGGTGCGCTTCCAGGCCGCCAACCCGCGCGGCGAGGTCGTCAGCCGGGCCTTCACGTTCACCACCACCCAGACCGTGTACCAGCCGGGCCCCGACCCGAGCGACCCCGGCGACGGCACCGGTCCGGTGGGCCCCTACCCGGAGCAGCCGCCGAACTGCTATCCCTACACGTGTCACATCCCCTGATCCGACACGACCCGCTCCCCCGCGGAGCGCGACCACGACGACGACCGCCCCGTCGTCCCGAGGAGCCGCCCCATGACCGCTCTCGTCGAACCCGCCGTGCCGGGTGAGCAGGAGATCGCCGACTTCGGTCGGCTCCACCAGCGCATCGGCGACGCCGTCGAGGCCGCCGTCCACGGCAAGCGTGCCGTGGTCGACCTCGCCCTCGTGGCGGTCTTCGCCGGCGGGCACGTGCTCCTCGAGGACGTGCCCGGCACCGGCAAGACGACGCTCGCGCGAGCCATCGCCCAGGCGATGGGCGGGCGCGTCGGGCGCATCCAGTTCACCCCCGACCTGCTCCCCAGCGACGTCACCGGCACGACCGTGTTCGACCCCCGCGACGGCCAGATCCGGTTTCGGCAGGGTCCGGTCTTCGCCCACGTGGTGCTCGCCGACGAGATCAACCGGGCCGCGGCCAAGACCCAGTCGGCGCTGCTCGAGGTGATGCAGGAACGCACCGTGACCGTCGACGGCATCGGGCACCCGGTGCCCCGGCCGTTCGTCGTGATCGCCACCCAGAACCCGATCGACCTCGAGGGCACCTACCGCCTCCCCGAGGCCCAGCTCGACCGGTTCCTGCTGCGCACCTCGCTCGGCTACCCCGACGCCGAGCACGAGATCGAGGTGCTCCGCCCAGGCAGCAACGCCGGCCGGGTCGACGACGTCCCCACCGCCACCACGCCCGACGAGGTCGCCGCGGTCGCCGCCCAGCTCGGCCGGCTCCACGTCGCCGACCCGATCCTGCGCTACGTGCGCGAGATCGGGACGACGATCCGCCGCGACCCCCGGGTCCGCGTCGGCGTCAGCACCCGCGGCCTCAAGGCGCTCGTGGGGTGCCTGCAGGTCTACGCCGCCGCCCGCGGCCGCCACTACGTCGTCCCGAGCGACGTGCAGCGGCTCGCCGAGCCCGTGCTGGCCCACCGCACCGTGCTGGCCCGCGACGCCGTGCTCGCCGGCCACACCAGCGAGGCCGTCGTCCACGAGGTGCTCGAGTCGGTCCAGCCGCCGCAGCCCGACGCCGGCTGAGCCGGACGGTCGAGATGGTCGTCTGGACGACGCTCACCGGGCGGGGCCGCGCCGTGGCCGTGCTCGGTGCGGCGCTGCTCGTCTCCGGCGCCCTGTGGGGCTACCTGCTGGTGGCCGCACTCGGCGCCTGCCTGGTGCTGCTCGTCGTCGTCGAGACCGCCGCCGTGCTGCTGGCGCGCTCGATCACCGTCGAGCGCGAGGTCGAGCCGCGCGTCGTCGTCCGGCAGTCAGCGTGCCTGGGCCGGCTCACGGTGCGCGGACGCCGGCGACGCGGCCTGGTGCGTCTCGACGTCGCCGACCGCGTGCACGACGCGCTCGTGCCGGTCGCGCTGCCCGACCGCATCGACCCCGACGACCCCGAGGCCTCGGTCACCTACCCGATCCCCACGCCCCGCCGCGGTCTCGTCGACGTCGGCCCGGTGCAGGTCCGCCTCGCCGGGCTCACCGGCATGGCCGCCCGCTCGGTCGAGACCGGCACGATCGACCAGGTGCGCGTGCTGCCGAGGCGGGTGCCGCTGGCCGGCATGATGCCCGGTCACCGACGTGCGGTCACCGGCACCGACGAGACCGACGTGCTCGGCGGCACCGACCTCGTGGGCCTGCACGAGTACCAGATGGGCGACGACCTCCGGCGCCTGCACTGGGCGACCAGCGCCCGCACCGGCACCCTCATGGTGCGCGAGGACGCCGAGCCCTCGCAGGCCCACGTCTGCGTGCTCCTCGACGACCGGGCGTCGTCCTACCTCGGCGACGACGACCTGTTCGAGGAGGCGGTCGAGCTGGCCGCCGCGCTGTGCCGCAGCGGCCTCGACGACGGCAGCCCCGTGCGGCTGCACGTCGTCAGCGACCGGCGCGAGGTGATCGTGCCGTCGTCGGTGTCGCGGCGTCCGATGCGCGAGCACGAGGAGCTCGACTGGCTGCTCGCCGAGATCGACCTCACCGGCTCGCTGGGCCAGGTCGCGCTGCGCACCCGCGACCTCGACGTCGCGGCCGCCGTCACCGGGCCGGGCGCCGACCTGCGGCATCTCGCACTCGTGCTCGGCGAGGCACCCACGCGGGTGCTCGCCGTCGTCGACCCGGCACCGCTGGTCGGCGCGCACCAGGAGGCCGACACGCTGGTGCTGCGGGGCGCGACGTCGTCGTCGCTGGCCTCGGCGTGGGACGCCGCGGTGCTCGGATGAGCGGCGGCTCGCCGTCGACCGCCGGCAAGGCGCTGCGCCTGGCCTGGCCGATCGGCATGGTGCTGCTCGGCGCGCTCGTGCTCGCCACCGCCTGGAACCGCTGGACGATCTCGCTGCTGTTCGCCGTGGTCGCCGCCGTACCGCTCCTGCTGCTGCGGGCGCTGGTGCGCGCCGGCCTGTCGGCGTGGTTCTCCGCGGCGATGATCGCCCTGCTGTCGGTCATGGCGGCCTACCTCGCCACCACCGGCGCCGAGCTGACGCTCGAGCAGACGATCCGCGACGTCGTCCCGCGCCTGCTCACCGCGCCCCAGCCCTACGACGCCGCACCCGACCTGCTGGTGGGGCCGCTGCTGCTCACCGCCCTCGTGTCGCTGCTGGTCGGCCTGCGGGTCGACAGCCGACTGCGGGTCGAGCCGGTCGCCGGCGGCGCGGCCCTCTACGTCGCCGGCATGCTGCTGACCGCCGGCCGGGCCGACCCGGCCGGCCTGGTCGCCGTGCTGGTGCTCGTGGTCGCGCTGCTCGGCTGGGTCTTCCTCGACGAGCACGGCGAGCCCGTGCGTCAGCGTCTCGCGATGGCCGGACCGGTCTCGGTCGTCGGCGTCGGGGTGCTCGCCGCCGTCGCCACCTTGCCCGTCGGCTCCGCGTTCGAGCCGCGAGACCTCGTCGAGGCACCGACCGACGACGCCGTCGCCGTCAACCCGCTCGCCCAGCTCGGCGCGTGGGCCAACAACCCCGACGTCGAGCTGTTGCGGGTGCGTGGCGACGAGGTGCCGCTGCGACTCGTCGTCCTCGACCGCTACGACGGCCGGCAGTGGACCGCCACGACCCGGTTCGAGGACATCCGCAGCGACGGCCGCACCGGTCTCGAGACCGGGCCCTACGGCGTCCCGGCCACCGTGCAGGTGGAGTTCGCCGGGCTCGGCGGCAGCTGGCTGCCCTCCCCCGGCACGCCGACGGTGGTCGCGCTGCCCGAGGCGCGGGTCGACGGGGGCACCACGACCCTCTACACCGACGACGACACCGACGGCCTCGGCTACCAGGTCACCGGCTCCTACGACCGGCCGCCCGACGAGCTCCTCGAGACCGCCCGGCTGCCCGAGGACGGCCTCGAGCGCTACACCGAGCTCCCGACGCTGCCGCCGCCGCTCGCCGACCTCGCCAGCCGCCTCGGCGCGGACGCCACCGGGCCCTACCAGCTCGCCGTGAGCATCGAGAACGTGCTGCGCACCGAGCTCGAGCAGGCACCCAACGCCCGCTCCGGCTCGGCGCTGTGGCGGCTGAGCGACTTCCTGCTCGCCGGCCCCGAGGTGCCCGGCGGCGGCGTCGGCACCTCGGAGCAGTTCGCGGCCGCCTTCGCCGTGCTCGCGCGCTCCAACGGCCTGCCGACCCGGGTCGTCGTCGGGTTCCGCCCCGGCGAGGAGCCCGACGACGAGGCCGACTTCCGCATCGTCCGCGGGCGCGACGCCTTCGCGTGGGCCGAGATCTACTTCGACGACCTGGGCTGGGTGCCGTTCTCGCCGACGCCCGACGACCAGACGTTCGCGCGCGCCACCCCGGTCGAGGCCACGCAGCCGCTGCTGCCCGAGGAGGCCGAGACCGGTGCGGTGCCGAGCGCGTCGGCGAGCGGCACGCCCGACGAGACCCCCGACCCCGACGCCGCCGGTGCCGGTGACGCCGAGGCCGTGCCGACCAGCGGCGACCGGTCGTCGGGGCCCTCGCTCCCGCTCGTCGTCGGCGGCGGCCTCGCCGCCGCCCTCGCGCTCCTCGTGCTGCTGCGTCTCGGGCGCCGGGTGCGCCACGCTCGTCGCGGTGCCGCCGGGGCCTGGGCCGAGGTCGTCGACGCCCTGCGCCTCTCGGGCCTGCGCCCCGCGCCGCACGAGCCCGCCGACGTCGTCGCGGCGGGCGTCGACGCCCGCTTCGGCACCCGGTCGGCGGCCATCGCCACGCTGGCCGAGCGCAGCGCGTTCGGCCCGCCCGACACCGTCTCCGGCAGCAGCGCCGACGGCGCACCCCGGGGCCGCGCGTCGCTGCGTCGTCAGGTGCGCGACGTCCGGCGCCGGGTGCGCAGGGCGACACCCCTGTGGCGGCGCTGGTGGTGGTGGCTCGACCCGCGGGTGCTGCTGCCGGCCCCGCGCGGGGCTACTCGAACCCGAACGCGGTGATCTCGCCGCAGCGAGCGTTCCTCGGGCTCACGCCGTAGGCGCCACCGGGCTGGAAGTAGACCATGTAGAAGCAGCCCCGGCCGAGGGGCAGCGGCTGCTTCACCTCGACCGTGCGGGGCGTGCCGCCCTGGGTGCCGATCGGCCAGGTGGCGACCGGGATCCCGGCCGGCACGGTGTCGTTGACGAACAGCAGCCGGAACTCGCCCTCGCCGTCGTCGACGTTGGTCCACAGGGCCGTGACGTTGACGCCGTCGTACTTGACCGACTGCAGCACGGGCGCCAGGTCGGGCTCGGGACGGTCGGTGAGCTCGCCGCCGTCGGGCGGCGGCTGCTGCGCCTGCTGGGGCGGCTGCGCGGCCTGGGTCACGGTCGTGCGCTGCGGCTCGTCGTCGCCGTCGCGGCTGCGCAGGACGGCGCCGAGCAGTCCGAGCACGAGCCCGATCGCGAGCGCGCCCACGCCGAGCAGCACCGGCAGGCGCCGTCGCGGCGGCCGCTCGTCGTCGGCCGCCGGGGGCGCCTCGGGCCGGCCGCCGCCGACCGCGCCCGTGTCGTCGGGCAGGCCGCGGCCGGTCGGCTCGGCGTCGGTGGCGCGGACGACGTGGGTGACCGCCGAGATAGCCACGGGTGCCGGCTCGGCCTGCGCCGGGGCCGGGCTGTGACCCACCGGGCTGGGACTGATCGGCGTCGCCGGGGCGTACCTCGAGGTCGGCGTGTGCGTGGGCGTCGGTGTCGGCGTCGGCGTCGGGGCGGGGGCGGGGTCGACGTCGGGCTCGGGCGCCTTGGCGAGGGTCGGGCGCGGGCGGGTGGGTGGCGAGAGCACGGAGGCACCGCCCGGCTCCCAGGCCGAGGCCCGCAGGCCGTGGAGGGCGTCGCGCAGGTCGGCCGCGCTCGGCCAGCGACCGGCGACGTCCTTGCTCAGGCAGCGCGCCACGATGGGGGCGATGCGCTCGGCGCCGGGGACGTCGAGCGGGCGGTGCGGCTCGGTGCGGGCCCGGCGCAGGTAGGCCAGCGCGGAGTCCTCGTCGGGGTCGTCGCTGGCGAACGGGGGCCGCCCGTCGAGGAGCGTGAAGAGCGTCGAGCCGAGCGACCAGACGTCGTCGGCCGGCGTGGGCGGGTGCCCGTCGAGGATCTGCGGGGCGGCGTGGCGGTAGGTGAACGTCTCGGCCGACGACGTGTGCTCGGCGTCGACGAGCCGGGCGATGCCGAAGTCGGCGAGCACCCACGAGGTGGGCAGCACCAGCACGTTCTGCGGTTTGACGTCGCGGTGCAGGACGCCGCGCTCGTGGGCGAACGAGAGCGCGTCGGCGAGCACCTCGCCGATGCGCCCGACCTCCTCGGGGGGCAGCGGCCCGTGCGCCTTGAGGCGGTCGTGGAGGGTGCCGCCGTCGAAGAAGTCCATGACGACGGCCGGTCGGCCCGACGCCGTGGTGCCGGTGGCGAGCACGGTGACGATGTTGGGGTGCTGGCGCCCGAGCTGGACGGTGATCTCGATCTCGCGGGCGAAGCGGGCGGCGCGCTGGGGGTCGCCGCCGGTGTCGAGGCTGAGCACCTTGATCGCGACCTCGCGCCCGAGGGCGATCTCGCGGGCCCGGTAGACGACGGAGTCGCCCCCGCGGCCCACCTCGACCAGGTCCGTGTAGCCGTCGAGGTGCTCGGCCGGCGCCGCAGGCGCGGCCGGAGGGCGCCAGGCGGCGTCGCCCGATCCTCCCGAGCCTCCGTCGGTCACCATGGTCCTCAGCCTAGTGTCGCCGCCCGCTGCTCCGGTCATCATCACCCGGGTCGGACGCGTCGGTCCGCTCCCCCGTTCCGCCGGACGGCGCGAGGGCCGCGCCGAGCTGGTCGCGACGGGTGATGCCGAGCTTGCGGTAGGCGCGCGAGAGATGGATCTCGACGGTCTTGGTGGAGATGAACAGTCGCTGGGCGACGTCGCGGTTGCGCAGGCCGGACGCCGCGAGCGCGCACACGCGGCGCTCGCTCGCGGTCAGGGCGCCGGCCCCGGACAGCTGGACGCGGCGCGGGCGCGCGCCGGCGGCGGCCAGCTCGTCGTCGGCCCGGGCCCGTAGCGCGTCGGCGCCGCTGTGGGCGGCCTGGACGCGCGCGGCGAGCAGCAGGTCGCGGGCCTCGGCGCGGCGTCCGGACCGGCGCAGCGCGGCGCCGAGCGCGACCTGCGAGCGGGCGTGCTCGAGCCGGGCCTGGGTGCCGGCGAGCACGTCGACCGAGCGGGTGAGCAGCGGGAGGGACTCGACGGAGACCTCGCCGGCCACCCGCAGGGCGATGCCGAGCGCGACGTCGGCCTCCTTGCGCGTGGCGTGGACGACGTCGTCGGCGCTCACGGCGCGCGCGGTGGCGACGTCGCCGAGCGCCCAGTGGCTGGCCACCGCGGCCGGGCGCCAGGAGCACCACGTGGGCGAGTCGACCTGGAGGGCGGCGAGGCGGCGCCCGCACTCGTCGAGCTCGCGCAGCGCGCCGGCGTGGTCGCCGGTGGCGGCGGCGACCAGGCCACGCGCCCGCAGCACGTGGATGCCGCCGTTGAACGAGCTGTCGGTGGCGACGCCGTCGAGCAGCAGCGAGCGGGCCTGCTCGACCTCGCCACGCTCGAGCAGCACCTCGGCCAGGAACGCGCTGGCCAGCGGACCGACGAGCGTGCCGCCGGGGATGAGGTCGGCGTGGGTGAGGACGGCGCGCAGGTCGAGCTCGGCCCCGGCCAGGTCGCCGGCCCACAGCAGCGCGATGCCGCGCACGAGCGAGCCGGCGACGAAGCCGACCACCGAGCCTGCGGCGGCGGAGAACTCCAGGCCTTGCTCGCACAGGTCGACCACCTCGGCGTACTCCCCCGTGGCGGCCAGCTGCAGGCGCGTCACGGCCCACTCGTGCGACTCGGGGTGCTGCTCGGAGGTGAGCCCGTGGCCGATCGCGAGGCGGACCAGCTCGAGCACGCGGGCCAGCGGCTCGTCGGTGCTGTTGGCGTAGGAGGCCTGCTGGGCGAGGAACATCCGCTCGCCGGGGGTGGCGCCGGTGAGTCCGCGGCGCGCGTCGAGGCGCCGGCGGGCGTCGTCGACGAGCTCGGGCACCTGGAGCGCGGCCGAGACGAGTCCGGCCTCGACGACGAGCGCCAGGTCGCCGTGCTCGGGCCCGAGCCCGTCGAGCACGCGGGCGAGCAGCTCGGCCGAGCGCGGGTAGAAGCCGGCGAAGTTGTAGGCGATGGTGAGCGCGAGCGCGCAGTGGGCGCGCTGGGCCGGGTCGGTCACGGCCCGCTCGGCGCGCTCGAGGGTGACGACGCAGGCGGCGTCGCCGGCCCGCAGCTGCGCCAGGCCGAGCTGGAGCAGCACCACCGGGGCCTCGGCCGCCGGGGCCGGCTCGGCGACGGCCCGCTCGAGCAGCCGGACGGCGGCCTCCGGCGCACCGCTGTCGGTGGTCGCGGCGGCCGCGGTGACCAGCAGGTCGACGACCCACGGGTCGCCCTCCCCGTCGGCCCGCAGCAGCTGGCCGGCGGCCTGGTGCAGGCCGTCGGGCTCGGCGGCCACCGCGCGCGCGGCCCGCCGGTGGAGGTCGCTGCGCGCACCCGGCGGGATCGAGGAGTAGACCGCCGCGCGCAGCAGTGCGTGCCGGAACTCGAGCCGCTCGCCGTCGGCGAGCAGCCCGGCGTCGCGCAGCCGGTCGCTCGCGGCGAGCGTGTCGCCCCGCTCGGACCCGGTCAGCGCGGTGACGAGCCGCGCGGGCGCCGAGTCGAGCACGGCGACCCAGCGCCCGACGTCGCGGTCGAGCGGCGGGAGCGCGCTGAGGCGCTGCATCACGGAGTCGACCACCGAGCCGGGCACCGCCTCGCGGATCGCCTCGACCCCGGCGCCGCCGACGAGGTCGGCGAGGGTCGAGACCAGGAACGGGTTGCCGCCGGTGACCTCCGCACAGGCCGCGGTCACCTCGGCGCTGACCCCCGGGCCCCACACCGACTCGAGCAGGGCGTGCACGCCGTCGTCGGAGAGGGGCCGGAGCCGGGCCACGGTGCCGTCGCGTCGGGCCACGAGCGCGGCGAGCGCCGGGCTGCGCCGGTCGGGGTGGACGTCGCGCGCGGCGACGACGACCAGCACCGGGCGGTCGTCGAGCCGGGCCAGGAGGTGGCGCAGGAACAGCAGCGAGGCCTCGTCGGCCCACTGGGCGTCGTCGACCACGAGCACGAGGGGGCACCGCGAGACGGTGACCAGACCGTCGACGAGCCAGAACAGGCTGGCGAACAGCGCCGACTGCTCCACCGGCCGGTCGGGCGCCGCGAGCGTGAGCAGGTCGGCCGCGAGACGGGCGGGACCGCCGGTGACCTGTTCGCGCTCGTCGTCGTCGAGCGTCGCGACGGCGGAGTCGAGCAGCTGGCGGACGACGCCGAAGGGCGCCTGGGTCTCGAGCTCGTGGGCCGTGGCGACGAGCGACAGCGCGCCACGAGCCGCGGCGTCGCTGGCGATGCGGCGCACGAGGGCGGTCTTGCCGACGCCCGCGGCACCGAGGATGCAGAAAGCACCACCCTGCCCGCCGATCGCCCGGTCGAGCAGGGTGGTGCTCTGGTGCAGCTCGGTCTCGCGCTCGACGAGCGGACGCGGACCGTCAGGCATCGCTCACGCCTTGTCGTCGGCCTCCGACTCGTCGGTGGAGCCGTCGGTCGACACGGTGTAGGTCGAGGTCGAGGCCGGCTCGACGACCTCCAGCTGCTCCTCCGGCTCGTCGTCGCCGATCGTGCCGTCGGGGCGCAGGTTCTTCAGCTCGACGGTGTTGCCCGAGGCGTCGGTGACGACCGCGCCCTCGACGATCAGCGCGAGCGCCTTGCCGCGCATGATCTCCTGCACGAGGTCGGGGATGTGGTTGTGCTCGAACATGTGGTTGGCGAACTCCTGCGGGTCCTGACCGGACTGCTGGGCGCGCCGAACCAGGTGCTGCGAGAGCTCCTGCTGGTCGAGGCCGAACTCCTCGCGCTGGGCGATCTCGTCGAGGATGAACTGGGCGGCGATCGCGTCGCGCACGCGGCGGTCGAGGTCGGCCTCGAACTCCTCGACCGTCTGCGACTCGTCCTCGAGGTACTTCTCCATCGAGATGCCGGCGTAGGCCAGCTGCTGCTCGATGTTCTGGCGCCGCGAGTTGAGCTCCTCGGTGACGAGGGAGTCGGGCAGCGGGATCTCGACCTTCTCCAGCAGCGCCTCGAGGACGGCGTCGCGGGCCTCGGCGGCCTGCTCGAGGCGCTTGCCCCTACCGAGGCGCTCGCGGACGTCGGCGACGAGCTCGTCGACCGTGTCGAACTCGGAGGCCATCTGGGCGAACTCGTCGTCGAGCTCGGGCAGCTCCTGCTCCTGGACCTGCTTGACGACGACGGTGACCTCGACCTGCTGGCCGACGAGGTCGCCGCCCACCAGCTCGGTCTCGAAGGTCTTCTCCTCGCCGGCGGAGAGGCCGACGAGGGCCTCGTCGAGGCCGTCGATCATGCCGCCGCGGCCGACCTTGTAGGACATGTCGGAGACCTCGGCGCCGTCGACGACCTGGCCGTCCTGCACGGCCTTGAGGTCGAGGACGACGAAGTCGCCGTCGGCGGCGGCGCGCTCGACGTCGCTCAGGGTGGCGAAGCGCTCACGCAGCGCGTCGACCTGCTCGTCGACGTCGGCGTCGGTGACCTCGACGTCGTCGACCGAGGCGGTGATGCCGGCGTAGTCGGGCACCTCGAAGTCGGGCTTGACGTCGACCTCGGCGGTGAAGCTGAAGCCGTCGTCGTCGGTGCGCTCGACGCCGTCGATCTCGGGCTGGGCCAGCGGGGTGAGCTCGTTCGCCTGGAGCGCCTCGGTGTAGACGCGCGGCAGGGTGTCGTTGATGGCCTGGTCGACGACGACCTCGCGGCCGACCTGGCGGTCGATCACCATCGGCGGGACCTTGCCGCGGCGGAAGCCGGGCACGTTGATCTGCTTGGCGATCGAGCTGTAGGCCGCGTCGAGGCTGGGCTTCAGGTCCTCGAAAGGCACCTCGACGGTGAGCTTGACCCGGGTGGGGCTCAAGGTCTCGACGGCGCTCTTCACAGGTGTTCTCCTCGGTTTGATGGACTGTCGGGGCGACAGGACTCGAACCTGCGATCTCCTGCTCCCAAAGCAGGCGCGCTAGCCACTACGCTACGCCCCGCCAAGCCGGGTGTTGCTGCTCGCCGGAGGGCGTGCAGGTCCCGCTTGGAGCGGATGACGGGAATCGAACCCGCGTAGTCAGTTTGGAAGACTGAAGCTCTACCATTGAGCTACATCCGCGCAGCCTGCAGCCTCCGGCCGCAGACCAGCCCCGATCCTCCCACACCGCCCCAGCCCGTCACCAAACGGTGGCTCGTCACCCGCGGCGGTGGACGGCGAGCACGGCCCGGTCGTCGTCGCGCGAGCCGATCCGCTCGGCCAACCGCTCGGCGAGGCCGCGCGAGCGGTCGAGGAGCAGCACGTCGACGGTCGCCATGAGCCGGTCGATGCCGTCGTCGATGTCCCGGCTCGGCTCCTCGACCATGCCGTCGGTGTAGAGCAGGACGTCGTCGCCCGGCTCGAGGCGGCCGCGCTCGACGCCGAACTCGGCGTCGGCGACGAGCCCGAGGACCGGCCCCTCGGTGCGCAGCACGCTCCAGCGCGCCGTCGCCCCCTGCCGGTGGACGGCGGGCGGGTGCCCGGCCGTGCGGACCTCGAAGTCGCCGGTGGTCAGGTCGAGCCACAGGTGGATCGCGGTGGCGAACCCCTCGTCCCAGTCCTGGCGCAGCAGGTAGTCGTTGGCCGCGGGCAGGAAGCCCGCGGCGGGCAGCGCCCCGAGGAGGCCGCCGAACGCGCCGGACAGCAGCAGCGCCCGGGTGCCGGCGTCCTCGCCCTTGCCCGAGACGTCGACGACGACGACCTGGACGGTGCGACCGTCGGCGCTGCGGGCCGCGACGACGAAGTCGCCCGCGAACGCGGTGCCGCCCGCCGAGTGCAGCGCCGACTCGACGACCCAGCCCTCGGGCAGGCGCGGGATGGTGCCTTGGTCGAGGATGCGGTCACGCAGGTCGACGAACATCGTCTCGCCCCGCAGGCCGGCGACGCCGAGACGGGCGCGGTGGAAGCTGGTGAGGAGCACGATGAGCGCGACGAGGAACTGCACGGCGGCGGCACCGACGGTGCGGGCACTGAGGTCCTGCTGCTGCGCGACGCAGTAGGTGAGCAGGCCCATGTCGAAGATGACGAACCACGGCAGCGTGCGGGGGCCGAGCAGGATGCTGCCGAGCACGATCGGCAGCACGAGGCTGGTGAACGGCGTCTGCTCCGGGAAGTAGCTGACCAGGACCGCGACGGTGATCGAGAACAGCACGAGCGCGAGCGCCAGCCGGTTCTCGGCCGTCGTGGTGCGCCGCCGCAGCCGGGTGAGCGCGCGTCGCGCGGGCGAGGGGCGGGCACGCCGCTGCGCCGTGGGCGAGGCGGTGGTCATGGCGAGCCCTTGCGGTCGTGGTCGGCGGCGGCCCCCCGAAGGGGTGAGTGGTCAGCCTACGGCCCGCGAGCGGAAGACGGGCTGGCACCGCGAGCACCAGAACAAGTTGCGCCCCTCGAGGGTGGTGGCCGAGACCTTGCGCCCGCAGACCAGGCACGGCTGGCCGGTGCGCCGGTAGACGTAGACCTCGCCGCCGTGGTCGTCCTTGCGGGGCTCGCGGCCCATCGCCTCGGGCGTGTGCTCAGGGCGCACGGTGTCGATGCGTCCGGTGACCACGCCCTCGGCCATGAGCTCGACGAGGTCGTCCCAGACGGCCTGCCACTGCCCCACCCGCAGCGTGTTGCCCGGCCGTTGGGGGTGGAGCCGGTGTCGGAACAGCACCTCGGCGCGGTAGACGTTGCCGACGCCGGCGAGCACGGACTGGTCCATGAGCAGCGCGCCGATGGGCTTCTTGCTGCGCTGGATGCGGGCCCAGGCGCGCATCGGGTCGGCGTCGGGGCGCAGCGGGTCGGGGCCGGCCTTGGCGACGACGGCGTCGCGCTGCTCGGCGGTGACCAGCGCACAGGTGATGGCGCCGCGCAGGTCGGCGTAGGCGGCCCGCGGTCGGGCCGTGACGAGCCGCAGGCGCACCTGCCCGACCGGCAGCGGGACCTCGTCGTCGTCGAGGTCGGCGTGCACGTCGAAGGTGCCGATGAGACCGAGGTGCACGTGCACGAAGCGGTCGTCGTCGAAGCGGACGAACAGCTGCTTGCCCCAGGCCTCGGCGCCCTCGAGCACGGCGCCGTCGAGCAGCGCCGCCTCGGCCGCGAACCGGCCCTGCGGGCTGCTAACGCCGACGACGCGGCCACCGAAGGCCGAGGTCAGGTCGCGGGCCAGCCGGTGGAGGGTGTGGCCCTCAGGCATCGGGGTTCTGCGGCACCCGGGCCGACTCGGGCAGCGGCGGCAGCCCGCCGCCGGTCTCGTAGGTCGACAGCTGGCCGATGCGGCGCACGTGCCGCTCGTCGCCGCTGAACGGCGTGGTCAGGAAGATCTCCACGAAGCGGGTCATGTCGTCGAGCGAGTGCATGCGCCCGCCTACCGAGACGACGTTGGCGTCGTTGTGCTCGCGCGCCAGGCTCGCCGTCTGCTCCGACCAGGCGAGGGCCGAGCGGACGCCGTCGACCTTGTTGGCCGCGATCTGCTCGCCGTTGCCCGAGCCGCCGATGACGACCCCGAGGCTGTCGAGCCCCTCGGCCTGCTCGCGGGCGACGGCCTCGGCCGCGCGCAGGCAGAAGACCGGGTAGTCGTCGAGGGCGTCGTGCACGAACGGCCCGTGGTCGACGGGCTCGTAGCCGTGGTCGGTGAGCCAGGCGGCGAGGTGGTCCTTGAGCTCGAGGCCGGCATGGTCGCTGCCGAGGTGCACGCGCATGGCGCCGAGTCTTCCAGAACGGCGCGACGACCCCGGACCCGCACTTACCCTGCTGGCGTGCCCCCGTTCGTGAGCCGACTCGCGGTCGTGGCTCTCGTGGGTTCGCTGACGTCGTGCTCGCTCCTGCCTGGCGACGACGACCCCGACGTCGAGCGCGACCGCACCGGCGCCGGACCGGTTGGCGACTCCCGGGCGATCACCGACGAGGACCTCGACGCCGTCGAGGACCTGCTCGAGGTGCGCGCCGCGGCCCTGGTGAGTGGTCAGCGCCGGCGGTTCATGGCCACGCTCGACCCGGGCAATCCCGCGCTGCGACGCAAGCAGCGCGTGCTCTTCGACAACCTGCAGAAGCTCCCGATCGACAAGCTCTACTACGGCCTCGACGTGAGCCGGAGCCGCACCCGGGTCGGGACCGACGTCGACGCTCGGTTCAGCCCCCGCGTCTACGAGCACCTCGAGCTCGGCACGGTGTTCACCCGGCCGGTCTCGAACCGGGTCTCGATGCGGTTCGTGCAGCGCGACGGCCGCTGGCTCGTCGCCGGCGAGCGCTTCGACGAGGACGACGCCCCGCAGGAGCGGCCGTGGTTCGGCGGTCCGATCGAGGCCGCGCTCGGCGACGACGTCCTCGTGGTCACCGACGAGGGCGCCG
The DNA here is from genome assembly GCF_039939255.1 of Nocardioides secundeburneus. Classification (NCBI taxonomy): domain Bacteria; kingdom Bacillati; phylum Actinomycetota; class Actinomycetes; order Propionibacteriales; family Nocardioidaceae; genus Nocardioides; species Nocardioides secundeburneus. Next base: position 3,959 of record NZ_JBDUUE010000007.1, on the reverse strand, counting down.
ACGTCGGGGCCGAGGAGCTGCTCGACTCGACGCTCGACGCGCTCGCCGAGACGGCCGCGGTGCTCGACGAGCCCGACGACCAGGCCCTGCTCGTCGACGCGACGACGAACGGGCGTCCGGTGCGGCTGAGCAGGGCCTCGGGCCAGGACGCCGGCGCGGTCACCTTCACCGTGCTGGCCACCGACCGCGAGGGCGACGACGTCGAGGGCCCGGCCGGCACCGTCGTCAAGGCGAACCCCGAGTACGTCACCCAGCTCGTCGACGACGACCGCACGCTGCGCCACGAGCTGGTGCACGTGCTGCTCGCCGAGTACGGCGAGACCAACCCGCTGTGGGTGACCGAGGGCATCGCCGAGTACGTCGCCTACCAACCGCTGCTGCTCGCGCGCTCCGTCGCGACCGACGACCGGCTCGTCGAGGCGATCGACGACCGCCGCGTCGCACTCACCTCCGCCGACGACTGGGGCAAGGACCCCGAGCTCGACTACCTCAGCGCGCAGGCCTTCGCCGAGTACCTCATCTCCCGATCGGGGCTGGTCACCTACCGCGAGATGATGGACCTGTTCGACGAGCGCGGACGCCGGCGCGACGTGTCCCGCGGCCGCGGCCTGGTGCCCGGCGTGCTGCGCGAGGTCTACGGCCTCACGCCGGCCGAGGTGGCCGAGGGCGGGTTCGAGCTGCTGCGGGGCCTCGACCGCTGATCGGCTGGTCTTCAGTGCGCGCGCAGGAAGCCGGCGACCTGCTGCATGAGCGGCTCGGCGGCCGAGAAGACGGTCTCGTGGCGCCAGAAGCCGTGCGGCTGGCCGAGCCACCGGGTCGCGACCACGGGCGCGCCGGCCGCGGCGGCCCGGGCGGCGAGCAGCTCACCCTCGTCGCGGCACGGGTCGTGCTCGGCGGTGGCGACGAACGTCGGCGGGAGGGTGCCCAGTCGGTCGGAGGCGAGCGGGGCGAGGTCGGGATCGCCGAGGTCGGGGGCGTCGCCGGCGTACTGGCGCCAGTACCAGGCGACCTCCTCGGCCCCGAAGCCCTGCGTCTCGGTGCGGTGCGACGCGCTCGCCGCCGCCGGGTCGAGGAACGGGTAGACCAGGGCGAGGGCGGCGAAGCGGCCCGGGTGCCGCAGCGCCGCGCCGAGCACGAGGTTCGCGCCCGCGCTGTCGCCGTGCAGCGAGACCGGACCGTCGCCGTCGTCGAGCGCTGCGACAACGGCGTCGACGTCGTGCACCGCGGCCGGGTAGGGGTGCTCGGGCGCGAGGCGGTAGTCGACCGACAGCACCGTGCGGCCGACGCGGTTGGCGAGGCGCCGGGCGGCGGCGTCGTGCACCTCGACGTCGTTCATGACGAAGCCGCCGCCGTGCACGTGCACGACGGCGCCGGGCGCGGCGTCGACCGGCACGTAGCGCCGGCAGGGCACGCCCCCGACGTCGAGGTCGCGTGTCTCGGCGACGTCCTCGCGCGGCTGCAGCGCGGCGGCCTCGCGCGCCGCGGCGCGGGCGGCCGGGACGTCGTAGCCGTCAGCGTGGATCGGCGGCTCGTCGGCAGCGGCGTCGACGGCGGCACGGGCGTCGGGGTAGAGCATGCCTACCGCTGCATCAGGGCGTCGAGGCCGACGGCGACGGCGGCCGCGACGCGGAAGTCGATCGCCTGCTCCGGCACGGTCACGGTGTAGCGGTCGCGGAGCTTGAACTGGCGCTCGACCTGCATGAGGGTCCGTCCGTCGGGCGCGGTGAAGTCGAAGTGGATCGACAGGAACGGCAGGTCGGCGATCCGCCGCACGATGGCCACCGCCTGGCTGCGCTCGCGCCCGGTGCCCTCGTAGCCGGGTCCTTCGAGGTGGAAGGTCGAGCGGAGCAGGCTCTTGCCGAAGTCCTTGCGGAAGAAGCCGAGCTGGGTGCCGTGCTCGTCGCGGACGTCGTAGCCGGCGTTGAGGTCGACGCGCTGGCGGGCCTTGAAGCTGAACACCGCACGCGACTTCGACTCGTCGGCGTAGAAGGTGACCTCCTCCTTGAACGCCATGCGCTTCTGCTGCGCGACGGCCATCACGCGCCCCTCGACGCCGTCGGGCTGAGCCTCGCGGATCTCGTAGCGGTTGGTCGTCATCGCGAACTTCTGCTTCACGAAGAACGCCGGCAGGTGGATCGAGTCCGTCATGGCCGCGACCGTACCCACGGGCTCCGGCGATGAATCCCGCCCGCCGGGGTGGTCGGCACCGTCATGATCATCGTCGCCGGACACGTCCAGGTCGCCCCCGAGGGACGCGAGGCCTACCTGCGCGACTGCATCGCCGTCGTCAACGCGGGCCGGGCCGCTGACGGCTGCCTCGACTTCGCCATCTCCCCCGACCTCGTCGACCCCGGCCGGATCAACATCCACGAGCGTTGGACGGCGCGTCCCGAGCTCGAGGCCTTCCGCGGCTCGGGCCCGCCGCCGACCCAGCAGGACGCGATGCTGGCGATCGCCGTCGAGGAGTTCGAGGTCGCCGAGGCGCGCCAGTAGCCCCGGTCCGCTCGGAGTCGGGGCTGGTGGGGCGGTCAGGGATGTCGTCGGGCTCGGGTGCCGGGTGGTGGGCGTCGGTCGACGGTCTTCTCGACGCCGGTGGGGCTGGTCCAGGTGTAGAGGCCGGGTTCGACCATCCGGTAGGACCATCGGCCGTGGGTCTTGGCGCGGTGGTGGCGTCGGCAGAGCAGGGCGAGGTTCCAGGTCGCGGTGATGCCACCGGACTCCCAGGCGTGGATGTGGTCGAGGTCGACCCGACGGCGGGTGCAGTCGGGGAAGACGCAGCACCGGTCGCGGAGGGTGACGCGTTCGCGGATCGCATCGCTGGGTCGGTAGGCGGGGGTCGCGGCGGGTTCGGCGAGGTCGATGACGGGCTTGACGGTGACCTTGGTGCCGGCGGTCTCGCACCAGGAGCGGACCTGCTCGATGAGCAGCGGGGTCTGGGTGTTCTCGAGCAGACCGGGCAGGTCGGGGTGGGTGGCGTCGAGGTGGGCGTAGATCGTGACCCCACGCCCACCGCCGCTGGTGTCCAAGTCAAGGGACAACTGGGTGCGGGCCATCTCCCCGAGCGCCTGGGACCGTCGGACGTCGAGAGTGTCGGTGGAGCCGAGGTCAGCCAACTGTTGTGCGCCTTCACGCAGGGCGTGCTCGAGATCGACCGCATCAGCGGTGTCCAACGTGGCGACGACATCGACGGTGCCGGCGGTGGTCGCACCAGCCAGGTACACGGTGACCCGCCGGTCCTCGAGCGCCGCGAGGCGTCGGGCCTCAGCGTCGGCGGGGTCGTGCTCGGCCCGGGCGGCGTCGACGGTCCGGTCGAGCTGGGCGAACGAGCACCGCTCCGCCACGGGTGTGATGGCCTTGTCGACGTGCCACGCCGCGGTCTCGGACAGCGACATGGTCGCATCCGCGATCTTGAACGCCCGCCACAGCGCGACCTCGTGCTTGACCACCCGCAAGTACAAGCGCGGGAGCCGGTGACACAGCTCGAGTGCCCGACCGAGGTAGGTCAGGCCGCCGTCAGTGCTCATCCCGAGCGACAACGCGAGGTCGAGGGCTGCGTACTCCGGCACCGCCGGCGCACCCGGACCGGCCAGGTGCAACGGCCGCTCCGCCGACTGCAACAGCACGACGACCTCGTCCGACGTGGCCTCGTTCCGCTCAGCCCACGCCAGCACCGACTTCAGCGTCTCGACCTGTGCGTCAGCCTCGGCGACCCGACGGCCACGCACCGCGACGAGCAGCGGATCGCTGCTGGTGCGGGTCGAGGTGGCCATGGGCCATGATACCACGGATTCGAACATATGTTCGATTCAATCTCGACCACGAACCCACCCGAATCCTGGCGGGCTCAAACGGCTGCTGCAACGAGCCTCTGGTTGAGGACCCTGGCCGGAGTCTGCCAGTCGAGGGTCTTGCGTGGCCTGGTGTTCAGTCTGAGGGCGATGTCGTCGCAGTCGGTCTGG
>NZ_JBDUUE010000006.1:0-514084 GCF_039939255.1 Nocardioides secundeburneus | reverse complement strand
GAGCCTGTCCGAAGCGGCGGCGTGGCACGTCGACCGGTTCATCGCACCGGTCGCGGACCGGTGCTCGTTCGCCCAGCTCGACCGCACCGTCGACGCGGCCCGGGCCGAGCACGACCCCGCCGACGCCGAAGCCCGACGCCTCGCGGCGCTCGAGGACCGGCGGGTCACCGTGTACCTGGCTGGTGCGACCACCGACGGCACCGTCGACGTCGTCGCCACGTTGGACACCGCTGATGCGATCGATCTCGAGCACGCGCTGCGCGATGGCGCCCAGGCCTTGGCCGACCTCGGGTCGACCGAGACGTTGGACGTGCGGCGTTCGCAGGCCCTGGGGGAGATGGCCCGCCACCAGTTGTCGTTGGACCTCGACACCAGCGGTGGTGGGCGTGGGGTGACGATCTACGCCCACCTCGACGCGGTCGACCCTGACCTGCCGGGTCTGCTCGACAACACCCAGACCCCGCTCCTCGTCCAGCAGGTCCGTGAATGGTGTCAGGCGGCCGGCACGAACGTCACGGTGAAGCCGGTGATCGACCTCGCCGAATCCGCCGAGACCCCGGCCTACCGACCCAGCGACGCGATCCGCGAACGCGTCACGCTCCGCGACCGGTGCTGCGTCTTCCCCGACTGCACCCGGCGTCGGGTCGACCTCGACCACATCGTCGCCTGGGAGTCAGGTGGCATCACCGCGACCTGGAACCTCGCCCTGCTCTGCCGCAGGCACCACCGCGCGAAGACCCACGGCGACTGGGCCTACCGGATGGTCGAACCCGGCCTCTACCACTGGACCTCACCAACCGGCATCGAGAAGACCGCCGACCGCAGGCCACCACCCGGCACCCACACCCGCCGACATCCCTGAACGCCCCACCAGCCCCGATTCCGACCGGATCCGGGGCTAGCGGCACGTCAGCCGGAGGGTGCCAGCGCCATCAGCAGGTGTCCGTCGGGATCGGCCAGCGTGGCCGTGTAGCCCCAGGGCTGGCCGGTTGGCTCCGCGGCCACCTCGGCACCAGCGGCTCGGGCGCGCTCGACGAACGCGTCGACGGCGGCGGGGGAGTCGAGACTGATGCTGAGCTGACACTCGACGACGCCGGGCTCGGCCACCGCGCGGCCGGCCGCGGTCCAGCCGAATCCGCCGGTCGGCACGAGCATCACGGTGAGACCGGGGTTGAGCACGACCTGGAGCGGCTCGGGCACACCGTCGTCGGCGAGCGGGCCCGGTGTCTCGAGCCCGAGTCCGCCGGCACCCCAGAAGGCATGGGCGCGCACGCGGTCGGCGGTGGGCAGGGCGAGGACGACGTGGTCAGCGAGCATGGGGGTGTCGACCGGCGCGGGAGCCCGGAATCGTCGGTGGTGGAGCGGCTCAGTCGTCCGGGTCGTCGAGCCGCGCGAGCCAGGTCGCGAACCGCTCGACGGCGGTCTCGAACTCGGGGTGGCTGTCGACGAAGCCCTGCAGCTGCTCGGCCACCCAGGCCAGGGTGACCTCCTCGTCACCTCGACGCTTCTCGAGCTCCTCGATGCCACGGTCGGTGAAGTACACCCGGTCAGTCTCGCAGGCCCCGAACGCGACCGCGCGCCGCCCGAGTCGATCGGACGGCGCGCGGGACGGGTTGCTCAGGCGAAGGCGCGCTCGATGAGCTCCTTCTGCTCGGCGAGGTGCCGCTTCACGGTGCCGACGGACGGCGACGACGACTGCGGGCGCGTGATCGGCTCGACCTGGGCGTCGACGTGCGGCCAGGTGTTCATCGCGTAGTGCGACCAGGGGCCCATGTTCTCGGGCTCGTCCTGCACCCACCGGACCGACTTCAGGTGCGGGTAGCGGGCGATCTCCGTGCGGATCTCGTCCTCCGGGCGCGGGTAGAGCTGCTCGACGCGGGCGATCGCGAAGCGGTCGCCGTCGTCGCGCTTGGCGCGCTCGACCATCAGGTCCCAGGTGACGCGGCCCGAGCACAGCAGCAGCGTGTCGACCTTGTCCTGGTCGGCGTCGGCGTCGGAGATGAACGGGCGGAACGCGGTGCCGTCGGTGAAGTCGCCCGGCTGCGAGGCGGCCTCCTTGCGCTTGAGCATCGACTTCGGCGTGAAGACGATCAGCGGGCGGTGCGCCTCGCCGAGCGCCTGCTTGCGCAGCAGGTGGAAGTAGGACGCCGGCGTGGAGGGCTGGGCGACCACGAAGGCCTCGTCGGCGGCCATCTGCAGGAACCGCTCGATGCGGGCCGAGGAGTGGTCGGGGCCCTGGCCCTCGTAGCCGTGGGGCAGCAGCAGGACGACGCCCGACTGCTGGCGCCACTTGGTCTCGCCGGAGGAGATGAACTCGTCGATGACCGTCTGGGCGCCGTTGACGAAGTCGCCGAACTGCGCCTCCCAGAGCGTGAGCGCTTCGGGGCGGGCCACGGAGTAGCCGTACTCGAAGCCGAGCGCGGCGTACTCGGAGAGCAGCGAGTCGTAGACGTAGAACTTCGCCTGGTCGTCGCTGAGCGAGGCCAGCGGCGTCCACTCGTCGGCGTTGGTGCGGTCGATGATGGTGGCGAAGCGCGACACGAACGTGCCGCGGCGCGAGTCCTGACCGGCCAGGCGGACGGGACGACCGTCCATGAGCAGCGAGCCGAACGCCAGGATCTCGCCGGTGCCCCAGTCGATGGGGCCGTCGGTGATCGCGTTGGCGCGCCGCTGCAGCTGCGGCATCACCTTCGGGTGCACGGTGAAGCCCTCGGGCGGGCTGACGTAGGCGTCGGAGATCCGCTTCAGGTACTCCTGGCTGATCGACGTCGTGGTCTCGGCGGCCGGCTTGTCGGGGTAGTCGGGGACGGTCGTCCAGTCCTTGGGCTGGGACGTCGCCTCCTTGACCTCGGTGAAGACCCGCTCGAGCTGCTGCTGGTAGTCGGCCAGCACCTGCTCGGCCTCCTCGATCGTGATGTCGCCGCGACCGATGAGGGACTCGGTGTAGAGCTTGCGGACCGAGCGCTTCTGCTCGATGAGGTCGTACATGAGCGGCTGGGTGTACGACGGGTCGTCGCCCTCGTTGTGACCGCGGCGGCGGTAGCAGACGAGGTCGATGACGACGTCCTTGTTGAACGCCGCGCGGTACTCGTAGGCGAGCCGGGCGACGCGGATGCAGGCCTCCGGGTCGTCGCCGTTGACGTGGAAGATCGGCGCCTGGACCATGCGGGCGACGTCGGTGCAGTAGAGCGAGGAGCGCGACGAGCCGGGCGAGGTGGTGAAGCCGACCTGGTTGTTGACGACGACGTGGATCGTGCCGCCGGTACGGTAGCCGCGCAGCTGGCTGAGGTTGAGCGTCTCGGCCACGACACCCTGTCCGGCAAACGCCGCGTCGCCGTGGATGAGCACCGGCAGGACCGGGAAGTCGTGGCCACGGTCGAGGACGTCCTGCTTGGCGCGGGCGATGCCCTCGAGCACCGGGTCGACGGCCTCGAGGTGCGAGGGGTTGGCGGCGACGGAGACGTTGATCCGCGCGCCCTTCTCGGAGGTGAACTCGCCCTCGGCGCCGAGGTGGTACTTCACGTCGCCGGAGCCCTGGACCGTGCGCGGGTCGATGTTGCCCTCGAACTCGCGGAAGATCTGGCTGTACTTCTTCTGCACGATGTTGGCGAGCACGTTGAGCCGGCCACGGTGGGCCATGCCGATCGTGACCTCGTCGAGCCCGGCCTCGGCGGCGGCCTCGCAGATCTCGTCGACGACGGGGATCGTGGTCTCGCCGCCCTCGAGGCTGAAGCGCTTCTGGCCGACGAACTTGGTCTGCAGGAACGTCTCGAAGGCCTCGGCCTGGTTGAGCTTGAGCAGGATGCGCAGCTGCTCCTCACGGGGCGGCTTGCTGTGCGGCTGCTCGACGCGCTCCTGGATCCAGCGGCGCTGCTCGGGATCCATGATGTGCATGTACTCGATGCCGGTGGTGCGGCAGTAGGAGTCGCGCAGGATGCCGAGGATGTGGCGCAGCTTCATGAACCGCCGGCCCTCGCCACCGAACGAGCCCGTGGGGAACTCGCGGTCGAGGTCCCACAGCGTCAGGCCGTGCGACTCGATCTGCAGGTCGGGGTGGCTGCGCTGGCGGTACTCGAGCGGGTCGGTGTCGGCCATGAGGTGCCCGCGCACCCGGTAGGCGTGGATGAGCTCGAGGATGCGGGCCTGCTTGTCGATCTCGTCGTCGTGCGAGGCGGCGACGTCGCTGTTCCAGCGGATCGGCTCGTAGGGGATGCGCAGCGAGCGGAAGATCTCGTCGTAGAAGCCGTCCTCGCCGAGGAGGAGCTGGTGCACGCGCTTGAGGAACTCGCCCGACTGCGCGCCCTGGATGACGCGGTGGTCGTAGGTCGAGGTGAGGGTCATGACCTTGCTGATGGCGTTGCGGGCGATGGCCTCGTCGGAGGCGCCCTGCCACTCGGCCGGGTACTCCATGGCGCCGACGCCGATGATCGCGCCCTGCCCGGCCATGAGGCGCGGCACCGAGTGCACGGTGCCGATGCCGCCCGGGTTGGTCAGGCTGATCGAGGTGCCCTTGAAGTCGTCGACGGTCAGCTTGTTGTTGCGCGCCTTGCGGACGACGTCCTCGTAGGCGGTCCAGAACGCCGCGAAGTCCATGTTCTCGGCGGCCTTGATCGACGGCACCAGCAGCTGACGGCTGCCGTCGGGCTTCGGGACGTCGATCGCGAGACCGAGGTTGATGTGCGCGGGGGTGATCAGGTTGGGCTTGCCGTCGACGACCTCGAAGCCGCTGTTCATCTCCGGCATCGACTTCACGGCCTTGACCAGCGCGTAGCCGATCAGGTGGGTGAAGGAGACCTTGCCGCCGCGCGCCCGGGCGAGGTGGGAGTTGATGACGATGCGGTTGTCCCACAGCAGCTTGACCGGGACGGCGCGCACCGACGTGGCCGTGGGCACGGCGAGCGAGGCGTCCATGTTGGCCGCCGTGCGGGCGGGGGCGCCGCGGAGCACCGTGTAGGTCGGCTCGTCGCTGGCGGCGCTCGGCTCGGCCTTCGGCGCCTCCTTCGGCGTCGGGTTGCTGGTCGCCTTCGCCGGCTCGGCGGCCTTGGTGACCTCGCGGGGCTCGGCCTTCGGTGCGGACTTCGGCTCGGCCTTCGGTTCCGCCTTGGCCGCGGGCTTGGGCTCGGTCTTCGTCGCGGCGCGGGGCTCGGGCGCCTTCGGGGCCGACGAGCCGTTGCCGTTGCCGTTGCCCGCGCCGCCGTTCTTGAAGTAGGCGGCCCACGTCGCGTCGACACTGCCGGGATCGGCGTCGTACGCCTCCCGCATCTCCTCCACGAGCCAGGCGTTGGCTCCGAAGTCGGAGCCGGGTTCGGTGGAGTGGGTGGACGGGCCTGACGACTGCGGCACGGCTGGGTTCGCCTCTTCCGGGTGAGAGCAGGTTGACGGGGTGCGAGTCCGATGAGCGGGCGTCATCCAGGCTAGACCCACGGGCCAGCAAATGCGCGGCCCCGGGTCGACTTTCAGGCACCCTGTTGTCGACACCACAGTCACGTCCCCCTCCGACCGGACCTGGAGCACCACCGCCCTCATGCCACCTCGCCCCTCCCGTGCCGCCACGGCGGCCGTCGCCGCGCTGCTCGCGCTGACTCTCGCGGCTGGCTGCAGCAGCGACGACGAGCCCGACGCCGACCCCAGCTCGGCCCCCGCGCCCCCGGTCGACCCGGCCGATGTCGGCGTGACGTCGACCACGTCGTCCATCCGTACCGTCACCGGCGGCCGTCTGGGGCGGAAGGAACAGGCCACGCTCCAGCGGAAGATCACGGCCGTGGTCGACGAGTGGTTCGACCACGCCTTCCTCGGCGGCGAGTACCCGCGCACCGACTTCGGCGACGCCTACTCGGTCTTCACCGAGGGGGCGCAGAAGCGGGCTCGTGACGACACGACCCTGATGTCCAACGAGGGCGTGGGCACCACCACCGTGCAGCCGCCCCGCGCCGACGCGCGCACGGTCGAGATCGACGTCCTCTCCGACGGCGGCAAGGCTGCCGCCGTCACGGCGGTCTTCGAGCTCGACATGACCCGCACCGGGGAGGCCGGCGCGCGCAGCGAGCGGGTCTTCGGCAGCCTCTACCTGACCTACGGCAAGGGCGACGGATGGCGCGTCTTCGCCTACGACGTCCAGCGAGGAGACGCCTCATGACGCTCACGTCCCGACTCCGCCGCCTCGGCGTGCTGGCCCTGATGCTCGCCGTCCTCGGCGTGGCCGTGCCCAACAGCGGCAACGCCGCCACCCAGGCCGTGCTCGTCGAGTACCGCAAGGCCGAGGGTGTCGCGGTCTCCGACGACGACGTCGTGTGGATCCTCGGCGTCGGCTCCGACGCCCGGCCCGGCGAGGAGATGACCCGGGTCCGCGGCGACGCGCTGCAGCTGGTCGGCATGAACACCGAGACCGGTGCGGCCACCTCGATCGGCATCCCGCGCGACTCCTACGTCACGATCCCCGGCTACGGCAGCGACCGGATCAACGCCGCGATGACCTACGGCGGGCCTCAGCTGCTCGGCGACACCGTCGCCGAGCTCGTCGGCATCGCGCCCGACTACATCTTCGTGACCCGGTTCCCCTTCTTCGAGGACATGGTCGACGACATCGGCGGCATCACCGTCGACAACCCGCGCGAGTTCGACGACGTCAACCTCAAGGACGACGGCTTCCCGGCCGGCAAGGTCAAGCTCAACGGCTACAGCGCAATGGCGTTCTCCCGCATCCGCAAGACCCTCATCGGCGGCGACTTCGACCGCTCGGCCAACCAGCAGCTGGTCCTGCGGGGCATCCAGAAGCGCATCCGCGCCCAGCACGGCACCAGCGGGTTCATCGAGAAGGGCGTGCTGACGGTCATGGAGCACACCGACACCGACCTCAGCCCGGCCCAGCTCTTCCGCATCGCCCACGCCATCGCCCAGGTGCGCCCGTCGCGGATCACCGGCTGCGTCGTCCAGGGCGGCATCGCCGACATCGGCGGAGCCTCCGTCGTCACCCCCGACACCGCCGCCGCGCAGCGCTACGGCGACGAGGCCCGCACCACGGCCGTCATCGAGGAGTGCTGACGAAGGCGACCATGGTCGCCTCGCGCAGATCAGCCACCGAGCGCCACGACGACGCCACCACGGACCGAGGACAACCGCCGCGAAGCGGAGCGGGCCGCGCGCTGACGTCTGACCGACGAGCGAATCGAGGGCGACGCGAAGCGAGCCCTCGAGCGAGCGAGGAGAGAAGACGTCAGCTCGGCGCGGCTCGCGCAGCGAGCAAATCCAACAGAGCGCCTCCGGCAGGATTCGAACCTGCGGCACCCGGTACCGGAAACCGGTGCTCTATCCCCTGAGCTACGGAGGCAGTGCGTCGTCGATGGAACGTCACGACGCGTGACGTGACACTACCCGGCAGAACCGGGAGGAAGCGAACCGGTAGCCGTCGATACGCTGGCCCGGTGAATCCGGCCCAGCTCTCCGCCACTGTCGTCGACGCCCTGACGTCGCTCGTCGACGAGGGCGCGCTCGTCCTCGCCGACGGCGTCCCGGCCGAGGTGACGGTGGAGCGACCGCGCGAGAAGTCGCACGGCGACTATGCGACCAACGTGGCGCTCAAGCTGGCCAAGCGGGCCGGGGTGAAGCCGCGCGACCTGGCCGACCTGCTGGCGGCGCGGCTGCGCGAGTCCGAGGGCATCGCGGCGGTCGACGTCGCGGGCCCGGGCTTCATCAACGTGACGGTGGCCGCGGGGGCCCAGGGCAAGGTGGCGGCCGACGTCGTCGCGGCGGGTGCGGCCTACGGGCGGCTCGACACGCTGGCCGGGCAGAAGATCAACGTCGAGTTCATCTCGGCCAACCCGACCGGTCCGCTGCACCTCGGGCACACGCGGTGGGCGGTGCTGGGCGACGCGATCGGCCGGGTGCTGGCGGCGGCGGGCGCCGAGGTGACGCGCGAGTTCTACATCAACGACCGCGGCGTGCAGATGAACCACTTCGCCGACTCGATCATCGCCGCCGCGCTGGGCGAGCCGACGCCGGCCGACGGCTACGCGGGGGAGTACATCGCCGACCTGGCGACGGCGGTCGGCGAGCGCGAGCCGGGCATCTTCGAGCTTCCGGCCGACGAGCGCCGGGTCGCGGTGCGGGCGGCGGGCTACGCCGTCCAGCTCGCCGAGCAGCAGGCGTCGCTGGCCGCGTTCAACACCCACTTCGACGTGTGGGCCTCCGAGGTGGCGCTGCACGAGTCGGGCTCGGTGCCCGACACCCTGCAGCGGTTGAAGGACCTCGGCCACGTCTACGAGCTCGACGGCGCGCTGTGGATGCGCACGACCGACTTCGGCGACGACAAGGACCGCGTGCTCATCAAGTCCGACGGCGAGCTGACCTACTTCGCCTCCGACACCGCCTACTACCTCGACAAGCGGTCGCGGGGCTTCGACCACTGCATCTACCTGCTCGGTGCCGACCACCACGGCTACGTCGGTCGGCTCAAGGCCATGGCGGCGTGCGTGGGCGACGACCCGACGCAGACGCTCGACGTGATGATCGGCCAGCTGGTCAAGATCCTGCAGGACGGCGCCGAGCTGCGGCTGTCGAAGCGGGCCGGCACGATCGTCGCGCTCGACGACCTGGTCGCGGCCGTCGGCGTCGACGCGCTGCGCTACTCGCTGGCGCGCTACCCGGCCGACTCGCCGCTGACGCTCGACGTCGCCGAGATCACTCGGAACTCGGCCGACAATCCCGTCTACTACGTGCAGTACGGCCACGCCCGCACGAGCCAGCTGGTGGCCAACGCCGCCAAGTTCGGCATCGAGCTGCCCGACGAGCTCGACGGCTCGCTCCTCTCGCACGAGCGCGAGGGCGCGCTGCTGCGGGCGCTGGCCGAGTACCCGCGGGTGGTCGCCTCCGCGGCCGAGCTGCGCGAGCCGCACCGGATCGCGCGCTACCTCGAGGACACCGTCTCGGTGTTCAACAAGTGGTACGACACCAAGGAGTGCCGCATGCTGCCGCAGGGCGACGAGCCCGTCGGAGCGGTCAACCGGGCCCGACTGGCGCTGGTCGTCGCCTCCCGCACCGTGATCGCCAACGGGCTCGACCTGCTCGGCGTCTCCGCCCCGGAGCGGATGTGAGCAGCACGACCCACGAGGCCGGCTGGGCGCACGCGCCGGGTGCCCTGCGCGGCCCGACGTGGTTGCGCGAGCCGGCCGACCCGAACGCGCTGGTGCCGTCGCTGTGGTCGACCACGGCCCACAAGGTCGACGGCGACCTGGTCGTCGGTGGGCTGGCGGTCGCCGACCTCGTGGCCGAGCACAACACCCCGGCCTACGTGCTCGACGAGGAGGACTTCCGGCGTCGGGCCCGCGCGTTCCGCGACGCGTTCGCCGACTACGACGTCTACTACGCCGGCAAGGCGTTCCTCTGCACGTCCGTCGCCCGGTGGGTGGCCGAGGAGGGCCTGCACCTCGACGTGTGCAGCAACGGCGAGCTCACCGTCGCGCTGCGCGCCGGCGTCGACCCCGCGCGCATCGGCTACCACGGCAACAACAAGACCCACCCCGAGCTGCGGCGCGCGGTCGCGGCCGGCGTCGGGCGGATCGTCGTCGACTCGTTCGTCGAGGTCGAGCGGCTCGCGGCGATCACCGCCGAGCTGGGGGCACGACAGGGCGTGATGGTGCGGGTCACCGCCGGCGTCGAGGCGCACACGCACGAGTACATCGCCACCGCGCACGAGGACCAGAAGTTCGGGTTCTCGATCACCAGCGGCGACGCCTTCGCGGCCGTCGGCCGGGTGCAGGCGGCGCCGGGTCTCGAGCTGCTCGGCCTGCACTCCCACATCGGCAGCCAGATCTTCGACTCCTCCGGCTTCGAGGTCGCCGCGCGCCGCATCCTGCGCCTGCACGCGCGCGTCGCCGACGAGCTCGGCGTGACCATGCCCGAGATGGACCTCGGCGGCGGGTTCGGCATCGCCTACACCACGCAGGACGACCCGTCCGACCCGGCGCAGCTGGCCACCGAGATGACCAAGATCGTCGACGACGAGTGCCGCGGCCTCGGCCTGCCGCAGACCCCGCGGCTGTCGATCGAGCCGGGTCGGGCCATCGTGGGCCCGGCGATGTGCACCGTCTACACCGTCGGCACCGTCAAGCAGGTCGCCCTCGACGGCGGCGCCGTGCGCACCTACGTGAGCGTCGACGGCGGCATGAGCGACAACATCCGCACCGCCCTGTACGACGCCGACTACTCGTGCACGCTGGCCAGCCGCACGTCGCAGGCGCCGCCGGTGCTGGCCCGCGTCGTCGGCAAGCACTGCGAGGCCGGCGACGTCGTCGTCCGCGACGAGTTCCTGCCCGGCGACGTCGCCCCGGGCGACCTGGTCGCCGTGCCCGGCACGGGTGCCTACTGCCGCTCGATGGCCTCCAACTACAACCACGCGCTGCGCCCGCCGGTGATCGCGGTGCGGGACGGCGAGGCGCGGGTGCTGCTGAGGCGAGAGACTGAGGACGATCTGTTGGCTACGGACGTAGGTGCTTGATGAACGAGGGCGGACAGCCTTTGAAGGTGGCGATCCTTGGCTGCGGCGTCGTCGGCTCGCAGGTCGTGCGACTGCTCGACGAGCAGGCCGGTGACCTCGCCGCGCGCGTGGGTCGTCCGGTCGAGCTGGCCGGCGTCGCCGTGCGCCGCATCGACGCGCCGCGCGACGTCGAGCTGCCCGAGGGGTTGCTGACCACCGACGCCGCCGGCCTGGTCGCGCGCGACGACGTCGACCTCGTCGTCGAGGTGATCGGCGGCATCGAGCCGGCCCGCACGCTCATCCTCTCCGCGCTCGAGCACGGCGCGAGCGTCGTCACGGCCAACAAGGCGCTGCTCGCCGAGGACGGGCCCACCCTGTTCGAGGCGGCCGAGAAGGCCGGACGCGACCTCTACTACGAGGCCGCCGTCGCCGGGGCCATCCCGATCCTGCGGCCGCTGCGCGAGAGCCTCGCCGGCGACCGGGTCACCCGGGTGCTCGGCATCGTCAACGGCACCACCAACTACATCCTCGACAAGATGGACACCTCGGGCGCCGGGTTCGCCGAGGCGCTCGGCGAGGCGCAGGAGCTCGGCTACGCCGAGGCCGACCCGACCGCCGACGTCGAGGGCTTCGACGCCGCCGCCAAGGCCGCGATCCTCGCCTCCTTGGCCTTCCACTCCCGCGTCACCGCCTCCGACGTGCACCGCGAGGGCATCAGCGAGGTCACCGCCGCCGACATCGCCTCGGCGCGCGAGATGGGCTGCGTGGTCAAGCTGCTTGCGATCTGCGACCTGCGCAGCGACGAGCGCGACGGCGTGGTCGAGGAGGCCGTCGCCGTCCGTGTGCACCCGGCGATGATCCCGCGCAGCCACCCCCTGGCCAGCGTGCGCGAGGCCTACAACGCGGTCTTCGTCGAGTCCGACGCCGCCGGCCAGCTGATGTTCTACGGCCCCGGTGCGGGCGGTGCGCCCACGGCGAGCGCGGTGATGGGCGACCTCGTCACGGTCGCGCGCAACCTCGGCTCGGGCGCCCGTGGCGTCGGCGAGTCGGCCTATGCCGACCGGGCGGTGCTGCCCATGGGCGAGACCCGCACCCGCTACCACGTCGCCATCGACGTCGACGACCGCGCCGGCGTGCTCGCCTCGGTCGCGCTCGCCTTCGCCGAGCACGGCGTGTCCATCCAGACCGTGCGCCAGGAGGGCCGCGACGACGACGCGAAGCTCGTCGTCGTCTCCCACGGGGCCACCGACGCCCAGCTGAGCGCCACCGTCGAGCACCTGCGCGGCATGGACGCCGTCCGCGAGGTCACCTCCGTGATGCGCGTCGAAGGAGCAGAGGAATGAGCACGCACCAGTGGCGCGGCATCGTCGAGGAGTACCGCGACCTGCTCGAGATCCCCGAGGGCACGCCCGCGGTCACCCTGCGTGAGGGCGGCACGCCCCTCGTGCACTCCGCGTGGCTCTCGGGGCTCACCGGCGCCGACGTGCACCTCAAGGTCGAGGGCGACAACCCCACCGGCTCGTTCAAGGACCGCGGCATGACCGCCGCGATCTCGGTCGCCGCGGCCGAGGGCGCCGAGGCGGTCGTGTGCGCCTCCACCGGCAACACCTCGGCCTCGATGGCCGCCTACGCCGCCAAGGCCGGGCTCAAGCCGCTCGTGCTGGTGCCCGAGGGCAAGATCGCCGCCGGCAAGATGGCCCAGGCGATCCTGCACGGCGCCCAGGTGATCATGGTCCGCGGCAACTTCGACGACTGCCTGTCGATGGCGCGCGGGCTGGCGGTCGACTACCCGGTCGCGCTCGTCAACAGCGTCAACCCGGTCCGGCTCGAGGGCCAGAAGACCGCCGCGTTCGAGATCGTCGACTTCCTGGGCGACGCCCCCGACTACCACCTGCTGCCGGTCGGCAACGCCGGCAACATCTCGGCCTACTGGCTCGGCTACACCCAGTACGCCGGCCTCGGTCGCTCCACCAAGCGCCCGGTGATGCGCGGCTTCCAGGCCGAGGGCGCCGCCCCGCTGGTCACCGGTGAGCCGTTCCCCGACCCCGAGACCCGCGCCACCGCGATCCGCATCGGCAACCCGGCCTCGTGGCACCTGGCCGAGCAGGCCGCGAAGGAGTCCGAGGGCCGCTTCGCCGCGGTCAGCGACGAGCAGATCCTCGCCGCCCAGCGCGAGCTGGCGCGCCGCGACGGCGTGTTCGTCGAGCCCGCGTCCGCGGCCGGCATCGCCGGGCTGCTGCAGGAGCTCGCGGCGGGGGAGTCCTACGCGGGCGCCACCGTCGTCGTCACGGTCACCGGGCACGGTCTCAAGGACACCGCCACCGCGCTCGAGGGCGTCGGTCCGCTCGTCGACACCGTCGTCGACGCCGAGGTGGTCGCGGCCGCCGAGGCCGCCGGACTCGCCTGATGTCGTTCGTCGCCGGGCCGGTGCGCGTGCGCGTGCCGGCCACGTCGGCCAACCTCGGCCCGGGCTTCGACACCCTCGGGCTGGCGCTCGACCTGCACGACGAGCTCGAGGCCGCGGTGCTGCCGTCCGGGCTCGAGGTCGTCGTCGAGGGAGAGGGCGCCGACGCCGTCCCGACCGACGACTCGCACCTCGTCGTCCGGGCCATGCACGCCGCGTTCGACGCCGCGGGCGAGCGGCCGGCCGGGCTGCGGCTGCGCTGCCTCAACCGGATCCCGCACGCGCGTGGCCTCGGGTCGTCGTCCGCGGCGATCGTCGGTGGTCTGGTGCTCGCCCGCGCGCTGCTGGTCGACCCGCTCGACGACGCCACGCTGTTCGCGCTGGCCTGCCGGCTGGAGGGTCACCCCGACAACGTCGCGCCGGCCCTGTTCGGCGGGTTCACGATCTCCGGACCGCACGACGAAGGCACCTTCTGGTCGACGACGTCGCCGGTGGCGCCCGGCATCGGTGCCGTGGCGTTCGTGCCGCCCGACGCCCTGTCCACCGAGGCCGCGCGCGGCCTGCTGCCGGCCACCGTGCCGCACGCCGACGCCGCCGCCAACAGCGGCCGGGCCGCGCTCCTCGTCGCCGCCCTCGCCGGTCAGCCCGACCGGCTGCTCGACGCCACCCGCGACCTGCTGCACCAGCACTACCGCGAGCCCGCGATGCCGGCCTCGCTGGCCCTGGTGGGCAGGCTGCGCGACGCCGGGCACGCGGGCGTCGTCTCGGGCGCCGGCCCCACCGTGCTCGTGCTGACGACACCCGACACCGACGTCGCCGCCCTGACCGCGCTGACGCCGCCCGGTTGGGTCGCGCACACGCTGCGGGTCGGCGTGCCCGGCGCCGCCGTCGTCGGGTGCTAGCCTGTGGCCGCGCCGTCAGGCGCGTCCGCCCGTGGTCCCCACGCGGTGCACCTCTCCCGACCCGGCTCTCTGCGGCCGCGTCGACGCCCGACTCGACTCGTCCCAAGGACCCCACGTGACGGAGACCCCCGCAGCCGAGAAGGCGCCGCGCAAGCGCCCCGCCGGCCTCAACGGCATGCTGCTCGCCGACCTCAAGGCGATGGCCCAGGGCATCGGCATCGAGGGCGCCGGCTCGATGAAGAAGGCCCAGCTCGTCGACGCCATCAAGGGCGTGCAGGCGGCGCACGCCGCCTCGACGGCGAAGAAGGCCGAGCAGCAGCCCGCCCCACCCGAGCAGCCCGCGCTCGACCTGCCCTCCGAGGCGCCGGCCGAGGCCCCGCAGCGGTCGAGGAGCCGGGCCAAGGCCGAGAAGCCTGCCGAGAAGCCGGCCGAGAAGCCGGCCGCCGAGGAACCGCCCGTCGAGAAGGCGGAGAAGGCGCCGCAGCGGGACCCTGAGCGCGAGTCGCAGCAGGACGGCCAGCAGGACGCTCAACAGGACGCCCAGCAGGACGCCCAGCAGGACGGTCAGCAGGACGGTGAGCCGCGCACCGGGCGCAACCGCCGACGACGCGGCCGCGACCGCAACCGGCAGAACCAGGACGACCAGGGCGGCCAGGGCGGCCAGGGCGGCCAGCAGGGGAGTCAGCAGGGCAACCAGGGCAACCAGGGCAACCAGGGCAACCAGCAGGCCAAGCAGGGCGGCCAGAACCAGGGCGGCAACCAGCACCAGGGCGGTCAGCAGCGCCAGGGCAACCGCCACGAGCCCGACACCACGATCCTCGAGGACGACGTCGTCGTGCCCGCCGCGGGCATCCTCGACGTCCTCGACAACTACGCGTTCGTGCGCACCGGTGGCTACCTGCCGGGTTCCGACGACGTCTACCTGTCGTTGTCGATGGTGCGCCGCTTCGGTCTGCGCCGCGGCGACGCGATCACCGGTCAGGTGCGGCACCCGCGCGAGGGCGAGCGCCGCGAGAAGTTCAACCCGATGGTGCGCATCGACAGCGTCAACGGCCAGGACCCCGACACCGTGCGCACCCGCGCCGAGTTCGACAACCTGGTGCCGCTGCACCCGTCGGAGCGACTGCGCCTCGAGACCGGCACGATTGACGTCGCGGGCCGCGTGGTCGACCTGACCGCGCCGCTGGGCAAGGGCCAGCGCGCGCTCGTGGTCGCCCCGCCCGACGCCGGCAAGACCATGCTCCTGCAGTCGCTGGCGGCGTCGCTCTCGGCCAACCACCCCGAGTGCCACCTCATGGTCGTGCTCGTCGACGGGCGTCCGGAGGAGGTCACCGACTTCCAGCGCTCGGTCAAGGGCGAGGTCATCGCCTCGACGTTCGACCGTCCGGCCGCCGACCACACCACGATGGCCGAGCTCGCCATCGAGCGCGCCAAGCGACTCGTCGAGCTTGGGCACGACGTCGTCGTGCTGCTCGACGGGCTCACCCGGCTCGGCCGCGCCTACGCCATGTCGACGCCGGCGTCGGGCCGCGTGCTGCCGAGCGGTGTCGACGCGGCCGCGCTCTTCCCGCCGAAGCGGTTCTTCGGTGCCGCGCGCACGATCGAGAACGGCGGGTCGCTGACGATCGTCGCGACCGCCACCGTCGAGACCGGCTCGGCGATGGACGAGTCGATCCTCGAGGAGTTCCAGGGCACGGCCAACGCAGTCGTGCGCCTGCGGCACGACCTCGCCGAACAGCGCCTGTTCCCCGCCGTCGACCCCGCCGCGTCGGGCACCCGGCGCGAGGACCTCCTGCTCGGCGAGAGCGAGGCGGCCGCGGTAGCCCGGCTCCGGCGGTCGTCGTCGGCCGGCGGGACGCCGACCCTGGCGGCGCTGCTCGACAAGGTGCGCCGCAGCCACACCAACGCCGAGCTGCTCAGCCGGCTGCAGAAGTCGGCCGCGGCGTCGGCCCGACGGGAGGCGTGACATGGCGAGGATCGTGGTGGCCGACGACGACGTCGACATCCGGGAGCTGGTCGAGTTCAAGCTCTCGACGATGGGGCACGAGATCGTCGCGGTCGGCGACGGCGGGGCCGCCATCGAGGCGTGCCGGGCGCAGCGTCCCGACCTGTGCGTGCTCGACGTCATGATGCCCGGCGTCTCCGGTCTCGATGCGATCCGGGTGATCCGGGCCGACCCCGACCTGCGCGACCTGCCCGTCATCCTGCTCACCGCCCGGGCCCAGGAGTCCGACGTCTCGACCGGCTTCGACTCCGGCGCCGACGAGTACATCACCAAGCCCTTCAGCCCGCGCGAGCTCGCTGCGCGGGTCGAGGCACTGCTCCAACGCGGCTGACGGCTGCCCGTCCGTCTCGGCGTCCTGGGCGAACGGCCGCCTCACCCGGCCCGCGCGTCTACGATTGGCGCGCCGGGCGCCGTTGGGGAGCGCTCGCCAGGGCGAAAGGCGCGTGGCGGTCGTGGTGCAACGCAGCGTCCCCGGTCGGCCGGTCGCCCGCCTGCTGTCGCCGGCCGTGTGGCAGCCGGCGGCACTCGCCGTCGCCGCGGCGGTGGTGTGCGTGCTCGGGGTGCTGCTCGCCGACCACGCCCTCCACCCGCTCTCCGACGAGGTCGAGCCCGCCCTCGGGGCCCACGACCGCTACACCGCCGCGACGGCCGCCATGGCCGCGGCCGCCGACGACTGGGCCCTCACCGGCGAGCCGTCGGCGCAGAGCGGCTACGCCGAGACCGACGCGATGCGCTTGGCGGCCGAGCTCGAGCTCGCCGACATCGTCGACGGCGACGCCGTGCTCGAGGTCACGGTCTCGGCCGAGCGGGCGGCGGTCGAGGCCTGGGTGCGCGGCTACGCCGCACCGACCATCGCCGCGCCGCCCGGTGCGCCCGACCCCGAACGCGCCGCCGTCGGCCGCGAGCTGGCCGCCGAGGTGCAGGGTGCCGAGCGTCGCACCGGCGCCGAGCTGGCCCAGCACCTCGCCGACGCACGCGACGCGGCCTCGCTCCGCCTCCGGCTCACCGCTCTCGCGGCCCTGCTCGTGCTCGTCGCGGCGCTCCTGCTCGTGGCGCGCACCCGGTCGCGGCTGGCGCGCGACGTCGCCGAGCCGCTGGCCGAGCTCGAGCAGGTCGTGCAGCGCATGCTGAGGAACGACCCGGAGGGACGAGCCGGAGCGCTGCGCGGCCCCCAGGAGGTCCGCTCGATCGCCCGCGCGCTCAACGACCTCGCCGACGCCGGCCTGCGCGCCCGCGCGGTCGAGGGCCGCATCCAGGACGAGCTGCACGTGCTCGACAGCGCCAAGGACGACTTCGTCTCCAACGTCTCGCACGAGCTCCGCACGCCGCTGACCACGATCAGCGGCTACCTCGAGATGGTCGCCGACGAGTTCGAGGGTCGCCTCGAGCCGCGCCACGCCCGCATGCTCGAGGCCACCCGGCGCAACGTCGTCCGGCTGCGGGCCCTCATCGACGACCTCCTGGCGCTGTCGCGGGCCGAGACCCGACCCTCCGAGCTCGAGCCGTCCGACGTGACCGCGATGGTCACCGACGCCGTCACCGACGTGCGCATGACGGCGGCGCGACGCGGGATCGCGGTCGACGTCGAAGCCCCCGACGAGGCGCTGCTCGTCGTCTGCGACCGGGCGATGCTCTACCGGGCGTTCCTCAACGTGCTCACCAACGCGGTGAAGTTCAGCCACGACGACGGCACCGTGGAGGTCACCGTCAAGCGGGTGCTGAACCGGGTCGAGGTCGCCGTCCGCGACCACGGCATCGGCATCCCGCGGGCCGAGCTCGACCGGCTCGGCACGCGGTTCTTCCGGGCCTCCAACGCGATGACCAACGAGATCGCCGGTACGGGACTCGGCCTGCGCATCGTGCAGACCATCATCGACAAGCACGCCGGCGACGTCGTCCTCGAGTCGGCCGAGGGCGTCGGCACCACCGTCTACGTCCGTCTGCGCCTGCACGGCGAACGAGCCGCACGCACGCGCACGAGCGACGACACCGGCGCCGACACCGCCCGTCCGGGCCTGCGGCACCCCTCGGAATTGTGAGAGGCCCCGCGGGGTTCACTACGATGTACCGGTTCCGGTTCACGCTGCGCGCCGTGCGGCGACCCGGGACGAATGAGAGGACACCATGAAGAAGGACACGCACCCCGACTACGTCGCCACCGAGGTCACCTGCACCTGCGGCGCGACGTTCACCACCCGCAGCACCGCGACCTCCGGCCGGATCCACGCCGACGTCTGCTCGCAGTGCCACCCGTTCTACACCGGCAAGCAGAAGATCCTCGACACCGGCGGCCGCGTCGCCCGCTTCGAGGCCCGGTACAAGAAGAAGGCTGCGGCCGACTCCAAGTAGCGCCTCCACGAGCGCCGGTTCCCGTCCGCGGGGCCGGCGCTCGTGCTGTTTCCAACCGCTGCCAGCTGAGGAGTCGTCATGTTCGAGGCCGTCGAGAGCCTGCTCGTCGAGCACCGTGAGCTCGAGGGACGCCTCGCCGCGCCCGAGACCCACGCCGACGCCCGGCTGGCCAAGAAGCTCAACCGGCGCTACGCCGAGCTGAGCGGGATCATCAACGCCTGGCGCGACTGGTCGACGCTCGGTGACGACCTCGGGGCCGCGCGCGAGCTCGCCTCGGAGGACCCCACCTTCGCCGAGGAGGCCGAGTCGATCGCGGCCCGCCTGCCCGAGGCCGAGGAGCGGCTGCGGCGCCTGCTGGTGCCGCGTGACCCGGCCGACGACAACGACACGATCCTGGAGATCAAGTCGGGCGAGGGCGGCGAGGAGTCGGCCCTGTTCGCCGGCGATCTGCTGCGCATGTACTCGCGGTTCGCCGAGCGCGCCGGCTGGTCGGTCGAGGTCATCGACGCCGCCGAGTCCGACCTCGGCGGGTTCAAGTCGGTCACCGTGGCCGTCAAGGCCAAGGGCACGCCCGAGCCCGGCACGGCGCCGTTCGGCCTGCTCAAGTTCGAGGGCGGCGTCCACCGGGTGCAGCGGGTGCCGGTCACCGAGTCGCAGGGGCGCGTGCACACCAGCGCCGCCGGCGTCCTGGTGCTGCCCGAGGCGGAGCAGGTCGACGTCGAGATCCACGACTCCGACCTGCGCATCGACGTCTACCGCAGCAGCGGGCCGGGCGGTCAGAGCGTCAACACGACCGACTCGGCCGTGCGCATCACCCACGTGCCGACCGGCATCGTGGCGAGCTGCCAGAACGAGAAGAGCCAGCTGCAGAACAAGGAGCAGGCGATGCGCATCCTCCGGGCCCGGTTGCTGGCCGTGGCGCAGGAGGAGGCCGACGCCGCCGCCGGCGAGGCCCGCCGCAGCCAGGTCCGCACCGTCGACCGCTCCGAGCGCATCCGCACCTACAACTTCCCCGAGAACCGCATCTCCGACCACCGCACCGGCTACAAGGCCTACAACCTCGACCAGGTGCTCGACGGCGACCTCCGCCCGGTGCTCGACTCCTGCAACGAGGCCGACCTCGCCGACCGGCTCGCCGCGCTCGAGCAGTGAGGCCGCGTTCGCTCCTGGGGGCCGCCGCGGCACGTCTCGAGGCCGCCGGCGTCGCCAGCCCCGAGCACGACGCCGCCGTGCTGCTCGCGCACGTGCTCGACGTCCCCCGCTCGCGGCTGGTGCTGGTCGAGGAGGTCGGCGAGCGCGAGATCGCTGCCTACGACGCCCTGCTGACCCGCCGGGCCGCGCGTGAGCCGTTGCAGCACCTCACCGGCGTGGCGGGCTTCCGGTTCGTCGAGCTCGCCGTCGGGCCCGGGGTCTTCGTGCCCCGCCCCGAGACCGAGCTGCTCGCCGGCTGGGCGGTCGAGGCCGCCGTCGGGCTCGAGCGGCCGGTCGTCGTCGACCTCTGCACCGGCTCGGGCGCGATCGCCAAGGCCGTGGCCCACGAGGTCCCGCACGCCGAGGTGCACGCCGTCGAGCTCGACGAGGGCGCGCTGGCGTGGGCCCAGCGCAACCTCTCCGGCACCGGCGTCGACCTGCGGGCCGGCTCGATGGACGACGCCTTCGACGACCTCGCCGGCTCGGTCGACGTCGTCGTGTGCAACCCGCCGTACATCCCGCTCGAGGCCTGGGAGTCCGTGGCCGCCGAGGCGCGCGACCACGACCCCCACCTCGCGCTGTTCTCCGGCGACGACGGCCTCGACGCCATGCGGGTGCTCGAGCGCCGGGCCCGGCTGCTGCTGCGCCGCGGCGGCGTCGTCGGCGCCGAGCACGCCGACGTGCAGGGCGAGTCCGCACCAGGGGTGTTCCTCGCCGCGGGCGGGTGGGCCGACGTCCGCGACCACCACGACCTGGCCGGACGACCGCGCTACCTGACGGCGCGGCTGAGCACGGGGCTGGCAGGATGACCCAGGTGAGCTCCGAGCGTTTCCCGACGTCGACCGACGACGAGCGCGAGGCGGCCATCGAGGCCGCGACCCTCGCCGTCCAGCGCGGCAACCTCGTCGTGCTGCCCACCGACACCGTCTACGGCATCGCCGCCGACGCCTTCGACGCCGACGCCGTCGCCGACCTGCTCGACGCCAAGGGCCGTGGCCGGGAGATGCCGCCGCCGGTGCTGGTCAGCAGCGCCACGACGCTCGACGCCCTCGCCCGCGAGGTGCCGGCCTTCGCCCGCGCGCTCGTCGAGGAGTTCTGGCCGGGGCCGCTCACGCTCGTGTGCCAGCAACAGGGCTCGTTGATGTGGGACCTCGGCGACACCCGCGGCACGGTCGCGGTCCGGATGCCCGACCACGACCTGACCCGCGAGATCCTCGAGCGCACCGGTCCGCTCGCCGTCAGCTCGGCCAACCTCACCGGCATGCCCGCGGCCACCGACGCCGACCAGGCCGAGGAGATGCTCGGCGACAAGGTCGCGGTGATCGTCGACGCCGGCGAGTCGCCGGTGGGGGAGGCCTCGACCATCGTCGACGTCACCACCGCGCAGGGCCGGGTGCTGCGGCACGGCGCGCTCAGCCTCGAGCAGCTCAACGAGGTCCTCGAGCCCCTGGGGGCGACCCTCACCGATGCGTGAGTACCTCGTCGTCTTCCTCGTCGCGGGAGCGATCACCTACCTGCTCACGGTCGTCGCCCGCGAGATCGCCGTCCGCACCCGGGCCTACGCGGCCGTGCGCGACCGTGACGTGCACGAGACGCCGACGCCCTACCTGGGCGGCATCGCGATGCTCGGCGGCCTCGTGGCCGCCTACGTCGTGGCCCAGCAGCTGCCGTTCCTGTCGACGTCGCTGAGCGCCTCGTTCACCTTCGAGGACGTCCGCGGCGTCATCGCGGCCGGCGCGCTCATCTGCGGCGTCGGGGTGCTCGACGACATCTTCGACCTCGACGCGCTCACGAAGTTCGGCGGCCAGGTGCTCGCCGTCGGCCTGCTGGTGCTCTCGGGCATCCAGTTCCGGTTCTTCTACACCCCGGGCGGCGGCCAGTTCGCTCTCGACGAGAGTCAAGGCGCGATCCTGACGGCGCTCATCGTCATCACGACCGTCAACGCGGTGAACTTCGTCGACGGACTCGACGGCCTCGCCGCCGGCGTCGTCGGCATCAGCGCGGCGGCGTTCTTCGTCTACTGCTACATGCTCTCCGACCTCAACGGCGTCACGCTCGCGACCACCGGGGCGCTGCTCTCGGCGGCCCTGGCCGGGGTGTGCACCGGCTTCTTGATCCACAACTTCCACCCCGCCCGGATCTTCATGGGCGACAGCGGGTCGATGCTCATCGGCCTGATGCTCTCGGCGACCGCCATCACGGTGACCACCCAGTTCTCCGACGAGGACATCGCCATGGGGGCCGAGGGGGCCCGGGCCAGCCTGCTGCCGATGCTGCTGCCGGTGGCCCTGCCGATCCTGATCCTCATCGTGCCGCTCATCGACCTGATCCTGGCCATCATCCGCCGCACCCGGGCGGGGCAGTCGCCGTTCGCGCCCGACAAGCTGCACCTGCACCACCGGCTGCTCGAGATCGGGCACAGCCACCGCCGTGCCGTCCTGATCCTGTGGATGTGGGCCGGATCGATCGCCGCGTCGACGGTGCTGGTGAGCCTGGTCAGCGACGCGTGGAGCCTGCTGGTCGTGGGCGGTCTGGCGGTCGTCGCGCTGCTGCTGACCTTCCTGCTGCCGCGTCTGCACGGGCCCGGCATCAGCCCGCCGCTCGACGCCCCGGCCCCCGAGCCGAGCCTCGACGTGGGGGCCACCGAGACTTTGTGATAGCATTCACAAGCACCTGAACGACACCTGAAGAGCACCCGTTCAGGGCACGCGCACCGCCCCCGACCGCCTCCGATCGATGCCCCCGTCGACCAGACAGAACGGCCGCCGACGATGACGACCGAGACCACCGCCCCGAGCAGGACGGCCCGCCCCTACGGCGTGGCCATGCTCGGCGTGGCCGTGTCCGCCGGCGCCGTCGCGGGCGTGGTCGTCGCCGTCCTCGGCGTCGTGCTCGGCGGGTCGACCGGGCTCGTCGGAGCGCTGGCCGGGGCTGCCGTCACGGTGCTGGTGCTGGCCACGGGGTTCGCCGTCGTCGACCTCGTCGCGGGGCTGATGCCGGCGGCCTCGCTGATCGTCGCCATGCTCACCTACACGCTGCAGGTCGCGGCACTGGCGCTCCTGCTCGGCGCACTCCGGGCCGCCGACGACATCGAGAGCTCGCTGAGTCCGTCCTGGTTCGGTGCCGGCGTCATCGCCGTGGCACTGGCCTGGACGGTGTGTCTGGTGAGGCACGCGATGCGCGCCCGGATCCCGGCCTACGACCTGCCCGAGCCCGTCGGCGTCGGTTCGGCGGAGGGGAGTGAACGATGAGCACGCACGACTGCTATCGTCCGGACCGCGATGAGCCGGTCCGACGACACTCCGCAGACCTCGCCGGAGGTCTCGTCCGGTGGCGACCCGTGGGCGGTCTTCGGCTACCTGGTGGCCGGGGTGCTGCTCTACGGCGGCGCGGGGTGGCTGCTCGACCGGTGGTGGGGCACCAGCTTCATGGTCGTGGTCGGCATCCTGTTCGGCGCCGGCCTGGCGATCTACATGACCTTCGCGCGCTTCCGGGCGCCAGCGGACAAGAACTGAGCGACGAGATGGGGAAGACCAGATGAGTGGCGAGCTTCGCGCCGAGGAGTTCCAGGCACCGGGCCCGGCCGACTTCAACCTGCCCCCGGTCGGTGGCGACTTCGGGTCGTTCCACCTCTTCGGCCAGGAGTGGGTGCTCGGCGTCACCAAGCCCATGATCCAGGTGGTGCTGGCCGCCGTCCTCGTCTTCGGGCTGTTCTACCTCGCCTCGCGCAAGCGCGCGATGGTGCCGGGCAAGCTGCAGTACATCGGCGAGCAGGGCTACGGCTTCGTGCGCAACTCGATCGGCCGCGACATCATCGGCAGCCACGACTTCCAGCGGTTCGTGCCCTACCTGTTCACGCTGTTCTTCTTCGTGCTGTTCAACAACTTCTTCGCCACGATCCCGTTCCTGCAGTTCCCGACCTTCTCGCGCGCCGGCATGGTCTACGGCCTGGCCGCGCTGACCTGGGTCATCTACAACGGTGTCGGCATCCGCAAGCACGGCCTCGTCGGCTACCTCAAGCTGCAGTGCCTGCCGAGCGGCGTCACGGGCCCGATCCTGGTGCTCATCGTGCCGCTGGAGTTCTTCTCCAACCTCCTCGTGCGACCGGTCACGCTGGCACTGCGTCTGTTCTGCAACATGTTCGCCGGCCACCTGCTCCTCATCCTGTTCGCCCTCGGCGGCGAGCACCTGATCGTCGAGCTGGGCGGGGCCTACATCGGCGTCGGCCTGCTCGCCTGGGTGCTGTTCATCGCCGTGGCGTTCCTCGAGGTCCTGATCCAGTTCCTGCAGGCCTACGTCTTCGTCCTGCTGACTGCCATGTACATCGCCGGCGCCCTCGCCGACGAGCACTGATCCACCTGCCCCACCTGCTGGACCCGCACCACCCCCTGACCCGCATTTGAAGTAGCACCAACCGAAAGGAAATCGCCGTGGACGGCAACCTCAACATGATCGGTTACGGCCTGGCCGCCATCGGCCCGGGTATCGGCATCGGTCTGATCTTCGCCGCCTACATCAGCGGTGTCGCTCGCCAGCCGGAGGCCCAGAGCCGCCTGCAGTCGATCGCCATCCTGGGCTTCGCGCTCGCCGAGGCGCTCGCGATCATCGGTATCGCCCTCGCGTTCGTCCTCTAGCAGCCGGCTCCGCGTAGGACCTGGAAGGACCTGTCATGCAGTCACTGATCGCGCCCGCCGTGACGCGCGCAGCCGGTGAGGGCGAGCTGAACCCGCTGCTGCCCCACCTCGCCGAGATCGTCCTGTCCCTGGTCGTCTTCGGACTGCTCTTCCTCGCCGTCAAGAAGTTCGTCTACCCGAACTTCGAGGCGACGTTCAACGAGCGCACGAAGGCGATCGAGGGCGGCCTCGCCGCGGCCGAGACCAAGCAGGCCGAGGCCGACGCCAAGCTCGCCGAGCTCGAGCAGCAGCTGGCCGACGCTCGTCACGAGGCCGCGCGCATCCGTGAGGAGGCGCGCGAGCAGGGCGCGGTGATCGTCGCCGAGATGCGGGAGCAGGCCCAGGCCGAGGCCTCGCGGATCGTCGAGCACGGCAAGGCCCAGATCGAGGCCGAGCGCCAGCAGGCGGTCACCTCGCTCCGGACCGAGGTCGGCACGCTCGCCACCACCCTCGCCGGCCGCATCGTGGGCGAGAGCCTCGATGACGACGAGCGCCAGAGCCGGGTCGTCGAGCGTTTCCTCGCCGACCTCGAGGCCGGCACGCCGGCCCAGAACTGAGAAGAGGAAGACCGATGGACCTG
This sequence comes from Nocardioides secundeburneus, assembly GCF_039939255.1. NCBI lineage: Bacteria > Bacillati > Actinomycetota > Actinomycetes > Propionibacteriales > Nocardioidaceae > Nocardioides > Nocardioides secundeburneus. The sequence continues at coordinate 489,509 of NZ_JBDUUE010000006.1, read as the reverse complement.
CGCGGAGCCTCAGCCGAGGCGCTCGCCACGCTCACCGCCGAGCTGGACACCCAGCTCGGCGTCGGTGACGCGGCCCGAGTGGCCGACGACCTCTTCTCGGTGGCGACCACCCTGCGCGCCGAGGGCGCGCTGCGGCGCTTCGCCACCGACGGCGCCGTCCCGGCCGAGGCCAAGCAGGGCCTGGTCGGCGAGGTCTTCGGCGGCAAGGTCGCCGAGGGCTCGCTCGCGGTGCTCAAGGCCGCGGTCTCGCGGCGCTGGACCGCGACCCGCGACCTGGCCGACGTCCTCGAGCACCTCAGCGTCGTCGCCCTGGTCAAGGCCACCGGCTCCGACTCCGGTCGGCTCGCCGACGAGCTGTTCGCCTGGTCCCAGACGGTCAAGGACAACACCGAGCTGCGCGACGCTTTGTCCGACCCCGCCCGCAGCACCGACGACAAGGCCGCGCTGGTCGGGCAGCTGCTCGACGGCAAGGCCCTGCCGTCGACCATCACGCTCGGCAAGCAGGCGCTCTCGGGCAGCTACCGCACGGTCTCGGCCGCGCTGGCTGCCTACCAGAAGACCGCCGCCGAGGTGCACGGCGAGGGCGTGGCCACCGTGCGCAGTGCCCGGGCCCTCACCGACGCCGAGACCCAGCGTCTCGCCGCGGTGCTCTCGAGCCAGTACGGCCGCTCGGTGCACCTCAACGTGCTGGTCGACCCCACGCTGCTCGGCGGCATCCGGGTCGAGATCGGTGACGACGTCATCGACGGCACCGTCTCGAGCCGGCTCGACGACGCCCGCCGCAAGATCGCCGGCTGACACCCACCCCCAGACCTGACGACGTACGACGTACGCGACACGACAGAGTAGAGAGAAGGAAACGATGACGGAGCTCTCGATCCGTCCGGACGAGATCCGGGACGCGCTGCAGAAGTACGTCGCCGACTACCAGCCCGACGCCGCCTCCAAGGAGGAGGTCGGCACGGTCGCCCAGACCGCCGACGGCATCGCGCGCGTCAGCGGCCTGCCGTCGTGCATGGCCAACGAGCTGCTGGAGTTCGAGGACGGCACCCTGGGCCTCGCGCTCAACCTCGACACCCGCGAGATCGGCGTCGTCGTCCTGGGCGACTTCGACAAGATCGAGGAGGGCCAGACGGTCCGCCGCACCGGCGAGATCCTCTCGGTCCCCGTGGGCGACGGCTTCATGGGCCGCGTCGTCAACCCGCTCGGTGCCCCGATCGACGGCCTCGGCGACATCGAGTCGTCCGAGCGTCGCGCGCTCGAGCTCCAGGCGCCCGGCGTCATGCAGCGCAAGTCGGTGCACGAGCCGCTCGCCACGGGCATCAAGGCCATCGACGCGATGACCCCCGTCGGCCGTGGCCAGCGCCAGCTCATCATCGGCGACCGCGCCACCGGCAAGTCGACGATCGCGATCGACACGATCATCAACCAGAAGCAGAACTGGGAGTCGGGCGACCCGACCAAGCAGGTCCGCTGCATCTACGTCGCCATCGGTCAGAAGGGCTCGACGATCGCCGCCGTCCGCGGTGCTCTCGAGGAGGCCGGCGCGCTGGAGTACACCACGATCGTCGCCGCCCCGGCGTCCGACAGCGCCGGCTTCAAGTACCTCGCCCCCTACACCGGCTCGGCCATCGGCCAGCACTGGATGTACGACGGCAAGCACGTCCTCATCGTCTTCGACGACCTCACCAAGCAGGCCGAGGCCTACCGCGCCGTGTCGCTGTTGCTGCGCCGTCCGCCGGGCCGCGAGGCGTACCCGGGCGACGTGTTCTACCTGCACAGCCGGCTGCTCGAGCGCTGCGCCAAGCTGTCCGACGAGCTCGGCGCGGGCTCGATGACCGGCCTGCCGATCATCGAGACCAAGGCCAACGACGTCTCGGCGTTCATCCCGACCAACGTCATCTCGATCACCGACGGCCAGATCTTCTTGCAGTCCGACCTGTTCGCGGCCAACCAGCGCCCGGCCATCGACGTCGGCGTCTCGGTCTCGCGCGTGGGCGGCTCGGCCATGACCAAGGCGATGAAGGCCGTCACCGGCTCGCTCAAGGTCGACCTCGCGCAGTTCCGCGCGATGGAGGCCTTCGCCATGTTCGCCTCCGACCTCGACGCCGCCTCGCGCCAGCAGCTCGACCGCGGCCAGCGCCTGATGGCCCTGCTCAAGCAGCCGGCCTACTCGCCCTACCCGCTCGAGGAGATGACGGTCTCCCTGTGGGTCGGCACCACCGGTCGTCTCGACAAGGTGCCGGTCGGCGACGTCCTGCGCTTCGAGCAGGAGTTCCTCGACTACCTGCGTCGCTCGCACGACGGCCTGCTCTCGGCCATCCGCGAGACGGCGAAGTTCGAGGACGAGGCCGGCCTCGAGGCTGCCTACGAGTCCTTCCTCGACCAGTTCGAGACCTCCGACGGCGGCTCGATCAAGGCTGGTACCGAGAGCGCCGAGGCGCTCGAGGACGAGGACCTCGAGCAGGAGACCATCGTCAAGCAGAAGCGAGGCTGAGCTCAGCCATGGCAGTTTCGCTGCGTGAGTACCGCGCGAAGATCAAGTCGGTCGAGTCGACCAAGAAGATCACCCGCGCCATGGAGCTCATCGCTGCGTCCCGCATCATCAAGGCGCAGCAGCGGGCCCAGGCCGCGGCTCCCTACGCCCGCGAGCTCACCCGCGCGGTGTCGGCGGTGGCGACGTTCTCCAACGTCGACCACCCGCTGACCACCGAGCAGGAGAACCCGAAGCGGGCGGCGGTCCTGGTCGTGACCAGCGACCGTGGTCTCGCCGGTGCCTACTCCTCGAGCGTGCTCAAGGAGGCCGAGCGGCTCGCCGAGCGGCTCCGCGAGGAGGGCAAGGAGGTCGACTGGTACATCAGCGGCCGCAAGGGCGAGGCCTACTTCCGCTTCCGTCAGCGCGCCGTCGTCCAGACCTGGACCGGGTTCTCCGACCAGCCGTCCTACGACGCCGCCGCCGAGATCGGCGAGACGCTGATCGCGGCCTTCCTCGAGGAGCAGGACGAGGCCGCCGGGCAGGGCGTCGACGAGGTCCACGTGGTCTACACGCGGTTCCGCTCGATGCTCACCCAGGAGCCCACCGCGGTGCGGCTCCTGCCGCTCGAGGTCGTCGAGGGCACCGAGGCACCCGAGAAGGGTGACGTCCTGCCGCTCTACGAGTTCGAGCCCTCGCCCGAGGCGGTGCTCGACGGGCTGCTCCCGCAGTACGTCCAGAGCCGGATCTACTTCGCCCACCTCCAGGCCGCGGCCTCCGAGCTGGCGGCACGCCAGAAGGCGATGAAGTCCGCGACGGACAACGCCGAAGAGCTCATCAAGAAGTACACCCGAATCGCCAACCAGGCCCGCCAGGCCGGTATCACCCAGGAAATCAGTGAGATCGTCGGTGGCGTCAACGCGCTCGCCGATGCGAACGCAGGGAGTGAGTGACCATGACCGCAACGCTTGACACGTCCCCCGAGGCTGGTGCGGCCGGAACCGGTCGCATCGCCCGAGTCATCGGCCCCGTCGTCGACGTGGAGTTCCCCGTCGACGCGATGCCGGAGATCTACAACAAGCTCCTCTCGACCGTGACGCTCGGTGGTGAGGAGACCGTCCTGCCGCTCGAGGTCGCCCAGCACATCGGTGACGGCATGGTCCGCGCCATCTCGCTGAAGCCGACCGACGGCCTGGTGCGTGGCGGTCTCGTGACCGACACGGGCGAGCCGATCACCGTGCCGGTGGGTGACATCACCCTCGGCCGCGTCTTCAACGCCACGGGGGACGTCCTGAACCTCGAGGAGGGCGAGACCTTCGAGCCCGCCGAGCGCTGGGGCATCCACCGCAAGGCACCGGCCTTCGACCAGCTCGAGGCCAAGACCACGATGTTCGAGACCGGCATCAAGGTCATCGACCTGCTGACGCCGTACGTGCAGGGCGGCAAGATCGGCCTGTTCGGCGGCGCCGGCGTCGGCAAGACCGTGCTCATCCAGGAGATGATCGCCCGCGTCGCCAAGGACCACGACGGTGTGTCGGTGTTCGCCGGCGTCGGTGAGCGCACCCGCGAGGGCAACGACCTCATCGTCGAGATGCAGGAGGCCGAGGTCTTCGACAAGGTCGCCCTGGTGTTCGGCCAGATGGACGAGCCGCCGGGCACGCGCCTGCGCGTCGCGCTGTCGGCGCTGACGATGGCGGAGTACTTCCGCGACGTGCAGGGCCAGGACGTGCTGCTGTTCGTCGACAACATCTTCCGCTTCACCCAGGCCGGCTCCGAGGTCTCGACCCTGCTCGGCCGCATGCCGTCCGCCGTGGGCTACCAGCCCAACCTCGCCGACGAGATGGGCACCCTGCAGGAGCGCATCACCTCGACGCGTGGTCACTCGATCACCTCGCTGCAGGCGATCTACGTGCCGGCCGACGACTACACCGACCCGGCGCCGGCGACCACGTTCGCCCACCTCGACGCCACCACCGAGCTCTCGCGCGAGATCGCCTCGCTCGGCATCTACCCGGCGGTCGACCCGCTGACGTCGACGTCGCGCATCCTCTCGGCCGAGTACATCGGCCAGGAGCACTACGACTGCGCCATCCGGATCAAGCAGATCCTGCAGCGCAACAAGGAGCTTCAGGACATCATCGCGATCCTCGGTGTCGACGAGCTGTCCGAGGAGGACAAGGTCATCGTCAGCCGGGCGCGCCGCATCCAGCGCTTCCTGTCGCAGAACACCTACGTGGCCAAGCAGTTCACCGGCATCGAGGGCTCCACGGTCCCCGTGAGCGACACCATCGAGGCGTTCAACAAGATCGCCGACGGTGAGTACGACCACGTGGCCGAGCAGGCGTTCTTCATGTGCGGCGGTCTCGACGACGTCGAGGCCAAGTGGGCCGAGATCCAGAAGAACCTCTGACATGGCTGACAACGACGGAGCACTGCAGGTCGAGCTCGTCGCGGCCGACCGGACCGTGTGGTCCGGTCGCGCCACGATGGTCATCGCCCGCACGGTCGAGGGCGACGTCGGCATCCTGCGCGGGCACGCCCCGCTGCTGTCGCTGCTGACCGACGCGGTCGTCGAGATCTCCGCCGAGGACGGCGACGTCGTCGTGGCGGCCGTCGACGGAGGGTTCCTCTCCGTCGCGGCCGACCGCGTGTCGGTGCTGTCCGAGCGGGCCGTGCTGGCCGAGGAGATCGACGTCGACGCCGCTCGTGCCGAGCTCGATCGCCAGCCCGAGGGCGACCTCGCCGAGGACGACGAGGAGCGGCGCATCCGCCGGGCCGAGGCCCGGATCCGCGCCGCCGAGAAGGTTCGCTGAACCGGCACCACCCTGTGTCCGGAGCGTGACCTCGCCCCGCTAGGGTGAACGCTCCGAGGCAGAGGAGCGAGCGGGCAACATGGCATGGTGGCAGTGGTTGCTCGACATCCTCGGCGCCATCCTCCTGCTCGTCCTGCTCTACGGTCTCGCCCTGGTCGTCCGCCGTCGCGTGATCGCCCGCCACGGCGGCACCTTCGAGCTCAGCCACCGCGCCCGTCCCCATGGGGACGGGCGCGGTTGGGTTCTCGGGGTCGGTCGCTACTCCGGCGAGACCCTCGAGTGGTTCCGGGTGTTCTCGATCTCGCCCCGGCCCAAGCGCACCTGGCCGCGCGACACGCTCAGCTACGACCAACGGCGTGAGCCGCTGGGCGCCGAGCGCCTCTCGCTCTACCCCGACCACCTCGTGATCCGCTGCGAGACCCCCGCGGGCGAGGAGGTCGAGCTCGCGATGAGCGCGGCTTCCCTCACCGGCTTCCAGGCGTGGCTCGAGGCGAGCCCGCCGGGCACCGACTGGAACCGCTGACCCGTGGTCGACTCCTCGGTCGGGCGCGTCGGTGTGGCGTTCGCGGCCAACGGTCTGCTCTACGCCGGTCTGGTCTCGCGGGTGCCGGACCTCCGCGCCGACCTCGATCTCGGCAACGGCGGGCTCGGCCTGCTGCTGCTCGCCATCGCGATCGGGTCGCTGCTGGCGCTGCCGACCTCCGGTGCCCTCGTCGCCCGCTTCGGTGCGGCCCGCGTCGTGCAGGTCGGGGTGGTCGCCGACGCGATCGGTCTCGTGGTCGCCGGCGTCGGCGCCGAGGTGCTCGGGTCGGTGCCGGTGACCGCCGCCGGTCTGCTGGTCTACGGGGCCGGCGTCGGCGCGTGGGACGTCGCCATGAACGTCGAGGCGGCCGAGGTCGAGCGGCGCCAGGGCCGCACGATCATGCCGAGGTTCCACGCCGGGTTCAGCCTCGGCACGGTGGCCGGAGCGCTGCTCGGCGTCGCGGTCGTCGCGCTCGGCGTGCCGATGACGGCGCACCTGAGCGTGCTCGCCGTGCTCGGCGTCGTCGTCGTGGTGCCCGCCAGTGCCGGCTTCCTGCCCTCCGCGCCGAGCGACGAGCCGGCCGGGTCGGCGCGGGCATGGCTCGAGCCCCGCACGGTGCTGGTCGGCCTGCTGGTGCTGACCTTCGCTGTCGGCGAGGGCTCGGCCAACGACTGGCTCGCCCTCGCGCTGGTCGACGGGCACGGCACCGCCCACTGGGTCGGTGTGGCCGGTTACGCGGCCTTCGTGACCGCGATGACCGCCGGGCGCACGCTCGCGCCCGCGTTGCTCGACCGCTGGGGACGAGCGCCGGCGCTGTGGGGCTGCGCGGCCCTCGTCGCCGGCGGGGTGCTGCTCGTCGTCCACGGCTCGGGATGGGTGGTCGGCCTCGGCTGCCTGGTGTGGGGTCTCGGGGCGGCATTGGGCTTCCCGGTCGGCATGAGTGCCGCCGCCGACGACCCGGCGCGGGCCGCCGCCCGGGTGAGCGTGGTGTCGACCATCGGCTACGCGGCGTTCCTCGCCGGGCCGCCGGTGCTCGGTGCCCTGGGCGACCGCGTCGGCACGCTCGACGCGCTCCAGGTGGTCGCGCTCCTCATGCTGCCTGCCGCAGCCCTGGTGCCGGCGACGCGTCGCTCGACGACCCACGCCGGAGCACCCACGGCAGCGTGATCAGCGCCCAGACGACGGTCATGATCACGACCTCGAGCACGACGTGGGTGGGCCACGGGCCGAGCAGGTCGAGCGGTGAGCTCACCGACGGCTTGCGGTTGAGGTAGCCGTAGTTGGCCCCGGTCGCGGCGTTGAACACCATCATCGTGACCACCCAGCCCACCGTGACCACCACCGCGAAGCGGAACCCGCGCCAGTCGGGCCGGTGCCCGAGCCCGAGGAGCAGGCAGATCGCCCACACGCTCGCGCAGTGCATCCCCCAGAACATCCACCACCGCGGGTCGGGGAACGCCTGCTGCAGCGAGGGCGTGACGATCGCCTGGGTGACCAGCGTGGTGCCCCAGAAGTAGAGCAGCGCCGTCGCCCCGGGGTGCCGGGTCCAGAGGGCGAGGGCGGCCAGCATCCAGCTCAGGTCGCACACCTGCAGGGGGAGCGAGGTGCCGAAGTCGAAGTCGCCCGGCAGCAGCTGCAGCGTCTGCAACGGAATCGTGAAGAGCAGGACGGCGATCGCCGCACCGCGGCGTACCCGCCGCTCGACGCCCGCGTCGCCGCGGGCGAGGCGTCGTCCGACGACGACGGCGCTCGCGCCCCCGGCGGCCGCGACCAGCATCAGGACGACGTGCTCGGTGCTGAAGGCCTGGAAGCGGTCGGCGGCGAGCGGCGTGATCGACATGGTCATGGGACCACCCTCGCCCGGCCTCGAGGCCGGCGCCTGAGTACGCGCACCCTAATCTCGGACCATGGGCGGGACGAGGACGCGCGTGGTGCTGGTGCACGGCTCGCGCCTGGCCAGCAGCCAGTGGCTGCCCCAGGTGCCGCTGCTCGAGCCCGCGGTCGACGTCGTGCTGGTCGACCTGCCCGGCCACGGCGTCCGGGCTGGGGAGGAGTTCACGCTCGAGCGGTGCGTCGAGGTCGTGCAGGACGCGGTCGCCGCCGAGCCCGGACCCACGGTCGTGGTCGGACACTCGCTCGGCGGTTACGTCGCCCTGGCCCACGCCGCCCGGCACGCGGCGTCGTTGGCCGGTCTCGTGCTCGCGGGGTGCACGGCCGAGCCGGTTGGCCCGGGCGCGGCGGTCTACCGCGGCGTGGCGGCGCTGACCGAGCGGATCGGCCCGGCCCGGATGACCCGGTTCAACGACCGTCTGCTGCGCCGGGTCTACCCGTCGGAGATGATCGAGCCGGTGATCGCCGGCGGCTACTACTTCGCCCCGACCCCGGCGGCCTGGCGCGAGGTGATGACGCACTGCCGGGCCTCGATGCTGCACGACGTCGCGTGCCCGGTGCTGTTCCTCAACGGGCGCTTCGACCAGTTCCGACTCGGGGTGCGGACCTTCCTGCGGGCGTGCCCGCACGCCCGGGTGCAGGTGCTGTCCGGCGCCTCGCACGTGGCCAACCTCGATCAGCCGGAGGCGTTCGCACGGGCGGTGCTCGACTTCGTCAGGATGGACCTACGACGCTAGGTCGTGGCACTCGTCGACGGTGCCGTGCCCAGGGTCTCGACACGCCGGATCGCCGGGGTGCTCTCCCAGTTCGCCCCCGGCGACGGCTCGCTCGATCACCATCACCAGCGCGGGCCGGCGCGAGCGCCGTCCGCGCTAGTCGAACAGCGCCCTGATGTCGTCGGCCGTGATGCTCTGCGCCGTGGCGCCCTCGCCGTCGATCACCTTGGCGAACAGCTCGGCCTTGCGGGCCTTGAGGTCCATGACCTTGTCCTCGATGGTGTCGGTCGAGACCATGCGGTACACCATGACCGACCGGGTCTGGCCGATGCGGTGGGCACGGTCGACGGCCTGGGCTTCGGCGGCGGGGTTCCACCACGGGTCGAGCACGTAGACGTAGTCGGCCTCGGTGAGGGTGAGGCCGACGCCGCCGGCCTTCAGGCTGATCAGGAACACCGGGACGTCGCCGTCGCGGAAGCGCTGGACGACGCCGGGCCGGTCGGTGGTCGAGCCGTCGAGGTAGACGGCGGGGATGCCGACGTCGGCCAGACGGTCGCGCACCCGCCGGAGGAAGCCGGTGAACGTGCTGAACACCAGCGCGCGGTGGTCCTCGGCGGTGACCTCGGCGAGGTGGTCGAGCAGCACGTCGATCTTCGCCGAGCCGACCCCCTCGTGGTCGGCGTCGACGAGTGCGGGGTCGAGCGCGAGCTGCCGGAGCTTGGTGAGGGCGGCCAGGATCGCTACCCGGTTGCCGTCGAAGTCGTCGACGAGGCCGAGGATGCGCTGGCGTTCGCGGGCCAGGTGCGTGTCGTAGAGCTTGCGGTGGCGCGGGTGCAGCTCGACCTCGAGCACCTGCTCCTGCTTCGGCGGCAGGTCGGCGGCGACGTGCTCCTTGGTGCGGCGGAGCACGAACGGCTTGATGCGCTGGGTGAAGCGGCGCAGCGCCGCGTCGTCACCCTGCTTCTCGACCGGTCGGACGACGTGCTCGACGAACGACCGGGGGCGCGGGTAGAGGCCCGGGGCGACGATCGACAGCAGTGCCCAGAGCTCGAGCAGGCGGTTCTCGAACGGCGTGCCGGTGACCGCGACGCGGAACGGTGCCTCGACGAGGCGCACGGCCGCGTAGGCCTTGCTCTGGTGGTTCTTGACCTGCTGGGCCTCGTCGAGCACGAGCCCGGCCCACTCGACGCCGGCGTAGGCCTCGGCCTCGAGACGCAGCAGTGTGTAGCTGGTGACGACGACGTCGGCACCGTCGGCGACGTCGGCGATGCTCTCGCCACGGCGCGCGGCCAGGGAGGTGACCGGACGGACCCGGAGCCCGGGCGTGTGCCGGGCCGCCTCGCCGACCCAGGCGGCCACCACGCTGGTGGGCGCGACGACGAGGAACGGCCGGTCGGTGGCCGAGCGGGTGTGCGCGACCAGGCTGAGCACCTGGAGCGTCTTGCCGAGGCCCATGTCGTCGGCGAGGACGCCGCCGAGCCGGTGCTGCCACAAGAACGCCAGCCAGTGGAAGCCGTCGCGCTGGTAGGCACGCAGGGTGGAGGTCACACCGACCGGCTCGGGCCGCGGGATGTCGACGAGGTCGCGCAGCGCGTGCGCCCGCCGGACCCACTCGGCGGCCTGCTCGTCGACGACGCCGAGCTCGTCGAGCTGGGCCCACAGGCCGAGGTCGTGGCGCCCGACGCTGATGCGGTCGTCGTCGGTCTCGCGCAGCTCGCCGGCGGCCCGCACCAGCGAGTGGAGCCGGGCGAACTCGGGGCGGTCGGTGCGGAAGAACAGCCCGCTCGGCAGGACGACGTACTCCTCATCGAGCGTCAGGGCGGCCAGCACGGAGGCCAGCGGCACCGACTCGCCGTCGACCCGGATGCTCACCCACAGGTCGAGCCAGTCGGTCTCGCCCTCCTGCTGGTCGGGCGGGGGCGCGTCGAAGGCGATGACCGGCACGGCGTCGCTCTCGCGGAACTCGGGCGGGTCGACCTCCACGACCTCGACGTCGTCGCAGGCCCGCCAGGCGGGCAGCTCGAGCAGCGACAGGTGCAGCACGTCGACGCCGCTCACCTCGCGCCGGGCCGGGTCGGGCGGCTGGGGCAGACGGGCGAGCACGGCCCGCTCGGCGCGCCGGTCGCGGCCGACGTGCTCGGCGTCGAGGTCGTGGACGTCGTCGCCGTAGACCCACTGCCAGGCCAGCGTGGCGGCGTCGGCACTGAGCCAGGTGGCGGTGAGCCGCAGCCGGGGCGGCACCTCCTCGGGCAGGTCGACGCTGGCGTCGCTGGAGCCGACCGGGAGCAGGCGGCGCAGGGCGACGAGCTCGCGGGGGAGTGCCTCGGACGCCTCGGGCGGCAGGTGCAGCGGCGGGCCGCCGAGCGCGCGGACCGGACCCCGGGCCAGGCGCCGGGCCAACCGGGCCAGGGTGAAGGTCTGGTCGCCGTGGTCGAGCAGCGCGGTGTGGGCCGGCTCGCCCCACAGGCCGACCTCGCGGCCGTGCCACAGCCGGCCCTCGTGGTCGAGGCCGACGACGACCTCGGTGCCGTCGTCGGAGCGGCTGACGTCGGCGGCCAGCGTGACCGGCTTGCCGGCCAGGTGCAGGGCGGAGAAGTGCTGCGTCAGCAGTGGCATGCCGCTCGCCTGCGCCTCGAGCAGCAGGGGCACGACGTCGGGGCCGAAGTCGCCGACGGTGGGCTCGCGCCCGGCGTACCAGTAGCCGCCGTGCCGCTCGAGGGCCGTGTGGAGCGCCCGGACCACCTCGAGCTGGGCGGGCTCGAACTGCTCGCGCTGCTGGGCCAGCGGCACCGACGACCAGCTGATGCCGGACTTGATCCAGTTGTTCTTCTTGCCCGGGCGCATCGGCCGCAGCCGCAGCAGCGGACCGGCCTGGTAGTACAGCCGCTGGGCGCGGCCCTCGTCGTAGGAGAGCTGCAGCGCGATGGGCACCGGGTCGGTCTCGGGCGGTGCGAGGGCGGCGAGGTCGTCGACGAGCTCGCCGAGCCGGTCGTGCCAGGTGCGCTCGACCGGGGCCAGGAACATCGCTCCGAGCCGGACGGCGACGGCCGCGCCGTGCTTGCACTGGTGGTGCACCGGGCACGAGCAGGTGCTCGCCACCGACAGCACGCCGTGGTAGGCCGAGGCGCGTACCCGGACCGCGTAGGGGCGCTGCTCGGTGCCCCACACGTCGGCGGTGGCCGTGACGACCTCGTCGGTCAGCTCGGAGATCTCGAGACCGTCGACGGCGTCGCCCTCGGCGTAGGGGCGGGCGCGCTCGAGCGTCGAGCGGCCGAAGTGCCGCGCGACCTCGGACGGGGTGAGCCGGTGCAGGACGTTCATGACTCCGCCATCGTGGCACGCGGCACCGACAGCGAGCGGGTGCTGCTACCGCTCGCCGCCCGGCACCCACAGCACGTCGCCGCGCTCGCGGTTGGCGTAGCGGGCCAGGATGAAGACGAGGTCGGAGAGCCGGTTGAGGTAGGTGATCGCCAACGGGTTCATCGTCTCGGCGTGCACCTCGTGCGCCGCCCACGCCGACCGCTCGGCCCGCCGGACGACGGTGCGGCACACGTGCAGGTGCGCCGCGCCGACGGTGCCGCCGCCGAGGATGAACGAGCGCAGACCGGGCAGCGTCTCGTTGTAGTGGTCGCACCAGCCCTCGAGCCGGTCGACGTAGTCCTGGGTGATGCGCAGCGGCGGGTACTCCGGGTCGGGCACCACCGGCGTGCACAGGTCGGCGCCGACGTCGAACAGGTCGTTCTGCACGTGGGTCAGGACGGCGACCACGTCGTCGTCGAGCTCGCCGACGGTGACCGCGAGTGCGAGGTGGGTGTTGGCCTCGTCGACGTCGGCGTAGGCGTGCAGGCGCAGGTCGTTCTTGGTGGTCACGCTCAGGTCGCCCAGGCGCGTCTCGCCGCCGTCGCCCGTGCGCGTGTAGATCCTGGTGAGGTTGACCATGCGGGCACAGTAGCCAGATGAAGGCAACGCGGTGGATGCCGGTCCTCCTGTCGGTCCCCGGCCTCGGGCTCGGGGTGGCGGGGTTGTTCCACCCGCACACGCTGACGCCCGCGACGGCCGAGCGCTGGTACGTGCTCCACGTGGCCGGGCTGGTCTTCTTCCCCCTCCTCGGCCTCGCCCTGGCGGCGCTGGTGCGTGGCCGGCACGACCCGGTCGCGTGGGTGGTGCGCCTCGGGGCCGCGGGCTTCGCGCTCTTCTACACCTCGCTCGACGTCATCTACGGCGTGGCCGCGGGGCGGGTGACGCGCGACATGGGGGAGGGCTACCAGCGCAGCGCCGACTTCAGCGCCATGCTCGCCACCGCGGTCGACCTCGGCGAGATCGGGTCGTGGTCACTGCTGGTCGCCGGGGTGGCGCTGGTCGTCGACCGCGTCCTCTCCCGGTCGTGGACGACGGCCGCGGCCCTGGTCGTGCCGGCCGGGGCCTGGCTGGTGCACGTCGACCACATCTTCTCGCCCGAAGGCGCCGTGGGAGCGGCCGTCATCGGCCTCGCGACCGGCGTGCTCGCGGCGCATGCGCGGAACTCTCCGGAAACTCGCTGGGAATCGAATGCAACCTGAGCGAAGTTGGACGCGTCATAGTGAGTACCGGAGCGACACCGGTTTCAACGAGGAGGCCGACGTGGACATCGTGACCGACGGACCCGTGCTCGTGCTTGCTGGCGACTTCGACGTGCGCAGCACGTGGGAGGTCCGCACCGCTCTCTACCAGAGGCTCACCGTCCACGACGACGTCGTGGTCGACCTGACCGCCGTCCACTCGGTCGACGTCACCGCCCTCAAGGTCCTCGCGGCCGCCTCGCGTCAGGCGGCCCGCGAGGGCCAGCACGTGACGCTGCGCGGCTGCAACGGCGCCGTCCGGCGCCTGCTCCACATGACCCACCTGATCCGGGTCGTCGAGGTCGAGCGGCACGCCGCCGCCGTCTGAGCAACCGCTCGCACTGTCGGATAGTTCACTCGCGAACAGGTTAACAGTCGGTAACCACGGTCCTAGGCTGCGCTGCATGACGCAGAAGGACAAGCCCTGGGTGATGCGCACCTACGCCGGCCACTCGACGGCGCAGGCGTCCAACGCGCTCTACCGCGGCAACCTGGCGAAGGGGCAGACCGGTCTGTCGGTCGCCTTCGACCTGCCGACCCAGACCGGCTACGACCCCGACTCGGTGATGTCGCGCGGCGAGGTCGGCAAGGTCGGCGTCCCGGTGCCGCACCTCGGCGAGATGCGCACGCTGTTCGAGTCGATCCCGCTCACCGAGATGAACACCTCGATGACGATCAACGCCGTCGCGATGTGGATGCTCGCGCTGTACCAGGTGACGGCGGAGGAGCAGAACCCCGACCTGTCGCCCGAGGAGGTCGCCCACCAGCTCGCGGGCACCACGCAGAACGACATCATCAAGGAGTACCTGTCGCGGGGCACCTACGTGTTCCCGCCCGAGCACTCCCTGCGGCTGATCGCCGACATGATCGCCTACACGGTCCACCAGATCCCCAAGTGGAACCCGATCAACATCTGCAGCTACCACCTGCAGGAGGCCGGGGCGACGCCCACGCAGGAGCTCGCCTACGCACTGTGCACCGCCATCGCCGTGCTCGACCAGGTCAAGGGCTCCGGGCAGGTCGACGAGGCCGACTTCGAGAAGGTCGTCGGGCGCATCTCCTTCTTCGTCAACGCCGGCGTGCGCTTCGTCGAGGAGACCTGCAAGATGCGGGCCTTCAACCAGCTGTGGGACGAGATCACCCGCGAGCGCTACGGCGTCCAGGACCCGAAGATGCGGCGCTTCCGCTACGGCGTCCAGGTCAACTCGCTCGGCCTCACCGAGGCCCAGCCCGAGAACAACGTGCAGCGCATCGTGCTCGAGATGCTCGGCGTCACGCTCAGCAAGAACGCCCGTGCCCGCGCCCTGCAGCTGCCCGCCTGGAACGAGGCGCTCGGCCTGCCGCGCCCGTGGGACCAGCAGTGGTCGCTGCGACTGCAGCAGGTGCTGGCCTTCGAGTCCGACCTGCTCGAGTACGACGACATCTTCGACGGCAGCCACGTCATCGAGGCCAAGGTGGCCAGCCTCGTCGAGGGCGCCAAGGCCGAGATGGACCGCGTGCAGGCCATGGGCGGTGCGATCGCCGCCGTCGAGTCGGGCTACATGAAGCAGGAGCTCGTCAGCGCCCATGCGGCCCGCCGGGCTCGCATCGAGAGCGGCGAGGAGGTCATCGTCGGCGTCAACCGCTACGAGACCACCGAGCCGTCGCCGCTCACCGCCAACCTCGACGAGGCCATCATGGCCGCCGACCCGCAGGCCGAGGCGGCGGCACTGGCCTCGATGGAGGAGTGGAAGGAGCAGCGCGACGACGACGCCGTCGCCGCCGCCCTCGCCCGCCTCGCCACCGTGGCCAAGACCGACGAGAACCTGATGGGTGCCACCCTCGAGGCCGCGCGGTCCGGCGCGACCACGGGGGAGTGGGCCGCCACCCTGCGTGAGGTGTTCGGCGAGTTCCGCGCCCCCACCGGCGTCAGCGGCGCCGTCGGGGTCGCCGAGGCCGGGGCCGAGCTCACCGAGGTGCGCGAGCGGGTCCGGGCCACCGGCGACGAGCTCGGCGGGCGGCTGCGGCTGCTGGTCGGCAAGCCCGGGCTCGACGGCCACAGCAACGGCGCCGAGCAGGTCGCCGTGAGGGCACGCGACGCCGGCTTCGAGGTGATCTACCAGGGCATCCGCCTCACGCCCGAGCAGATCGTCAACGCCGCGGTCGCCGAGGACGTGCACTGCGTCGGGCTCTCGATCCTCTCCGGCAGCCACATGGAGCTGGTGCCCGCCGTCCTCGAGGGCCTGCGGGCCGCCGGCCTCGACGACGTGCCGGTGATCGTGGGCGGCATCATCCCCGACTCCGACGGCCGGCGCCTGGTCGAGGCCGGTGTCGCCGCCGTCTACACGCCCAAGGACTTCGGCCTCACCGAGATCATGGGCGGCATCGTCGACGTCATCCGGGCCGCGCACGAGCTCGACTGAGGCCCACCTCACGTAGGTAAGGCTGGCCTCGGTGGCCTACCCTGGCTGTGTGGGCAAGGACAAGGCCAAGGGCAAGGTCGCCAAGCTGCCGAAGCTGAAGTGCTGCGAGTCGCGCAAGAAGTGCGGCCGCTGCCCGTTGCGGATGCTGAAGGAGGGCACCCTGCCCGCGGGCTATACGGTGAAGCGCCGCGTGCTCGTCCGCCTCGACGGCACGAAGGTCACCAAGAAGAAGCTCGCCAAGGCCGCCTGACCCCACGTCTGGTCTGCTGCCCCACCGACAGGAGCCACCCCCGTGTCCACCTCCCGGTTCGCCGCACTGCTCAACGCCCAGATCGGCAACGAGCTCGCCGCGCACAACCAGTACGTCGGCATCGCCGTGCACTACGACGCCCTGACCATGCCGCAGATGGCTGCCCTGTTCTACGCCCAGGCGCTCGAGGAGCGCGACCACGCCATGATGATGGTGCAGTACCTCCTCGACACCGACCGCGAGGTCGTCATCCCCGGCGTCGAGGCGCCCGTGCCGTCGTTCGAGGGCGTCGTCGCCCCCGTCGAGCTCGCGCTGGCGCAGGAGAAGCGGGTCACCGAGCAGATCAACGAGCTGCTCCGCACGGCCCGCGAGGAGTCCGACTTCGCCGCCGAGCAGTTCATGCAGTGGTTCATCAAGGAGCAGGTCGAGGAGGTCGCCACCATGAGCGACCTGCTCGCCGTGGTCAACCGCAACGCCGACGACATCGACGACATCGAGGACTACGTCGCGCGCGAGCAGGGCGGCGAGGGCACCGACGCCACCGCGCCGCGCATCGCCGGCGCCTGAGACGGGGCCCGCTGCCATGAGCCGGGTCATCGTCGTGGGAGCCGGCGTCGTCGGCCTGACCGTCGCGGTCCGGCTCCTCGAGGCCGGCCACCGCGTCGACGTCGTCGCCCGCGACCTGCCGCTCGAGACCACCTCGGTCGTCGCGGCCGCGCTCGTGCACCCCTACCGCGCCGGGCCGGTCGACCTCGTCGAGCGCTGGACGGCGCGCTCGGAGGCCGTCTTCGCCGAGATCGCCGCCAGCGCTGGCGGCGACCACGGGGTCCGCCTGCTGCCCGGGCACGACGCCGAGCGGGGGGAGGTCACCGCGCCCGTCGTCGACATGCCGTACTACCTGCGCTGGCTCGTCGCCGGCGTCGAGGCGCTCGGCGGCACCCTGACGCGGCTCAACCTCGGCGCGCTCCCCGCGCACGGCGACCTCGTCGTCAACTGCTCCGGGCTCGGTGCGCGCCTGCTCGGCGACGACCGCAGCGTGGTGCCGGTCGCCGGCCAGGTGGTGGTGGTCGACGGCGTCGCGCTCGACCGCTGGGCGCTCGACGGGCGCGGCCCGACCTACGTCGTCCCGCGGCGCGACGAGATCGTCGTCGGCGGCACGGCCGACGAGGGCGAGTGGAGCCGGACGCCGTCGCCGGAGGTCGCGCAGGAGCTGCTGCGCCGGGCGAGCCGGCTGGTACCGGAGCTCGCCGAGGCGCGCGTCGTGCGGCACAAGGTCGGACTACGGCCCGGCCGACCCGCGGTACGTCTCGAGCGGGTCGGCCGGGTGGTGCACTGCTACGGGCACGGTGGTGCTGGTGTCACGTTGTCGTGGGGGTGTGCCGACGACGTCGTCGACGTCGTCGGGTAGCCGGTCGGCTCAGAAGGCGCTGAGGTCCTCGAGCTTGGTGTCGCCGTCCTCGCCGTCGCAGGCGCCCTTCAGCGTGTCGGCGAAGGTGTCGCGCTGGTCGTCCGGCACGGACTCGATGGCCTCGACGGCGGCGTCGCCCTGCTCGCCGCCCTCGTTCTCGGCAGCCTCCTTGAAGGCGTCGAAGACCTCGTCGGTCGACATGCTGGTCAGCTCGTCGCAGGTGGTGTTCTCGTCGAGCTCGTCACCGCCGCAGGCGGAGAGCGAGACGGAGAGGACGACCGCGGCGATGGAGGCGCCGAGGGTCGTCAGGCGGGTACGGGAGGGGGTCTGGGAGAGGTTCACGCGGGTGAACCTAGCCCGTTCGCGACCGGGGCAAACCACGCCAAGGGCTCTGGCGGTCGAACGTGATCGGGCTCATACTGCGGCCCGCCCCGGGCGGACGTCGCTCAGTCGATCAGCGGGTCGAGCACGTCGTCGATCGTGGGGTCGCCGTCGGCGTCGGCACACGCGGTGACGAGCACGTCGACGGCGGCGTCCTGGTCGTCGGTGCTGGCGTCGAGGAACGTCTCGTTGTCGGAGCCGGCGTCGGTGGCGAGCTCGACCAGCAGGTCGCGGCGGTCTGACGCCGACATGGCGGTGAAGTCGCTGCACGCGGTGTCCTGGACGTCGCCGCCGCACGCGCCGAGCAGCACGGAGCCGGCGAGGACCGCGGCGGCGGCCAGGGCCCGACGAGCACTCATGCTCGTCACCGTAGCGACCGCCGGGTCACGAGACGGACCGCGACGACCCCGACCACGAAGCCCACGAGCGCGCCCGTGATCGGCCCCCACTCGGGCTCGACGGCCCGCCCGACCAGCGTGCACAGCACGACGACGAGGAGCACGCCGCTGGCGATCGCCACGTTGCGGAACATCTCGCGCAGGTAGACGCGGCTGAACGACTCGGCGGGCTCCGCCGTGGCGGGGTCCGGAGCCGGGGTCGTGGCCGGAACCGGGGTCGGGACGGCCGTGACGTCGGGGTCGAGGGCGATCGTCTGCACGACCGCGGCCGGGTCGATCGGCCCGTAGACGTGGGGGAAGGTCTGGCCGCCACCCGGCACGGCGGGCTCGACGACGACCGGCGAGGTGAGCAGGTCGGGGTCGATCACGAGCAGCACGAGCGGCTCGGTGACGTCGGCGTAGTAGCGCTGTCGCACCGCCTGCCACTGGTCGCCGCGGCTGGCGTGGATGAAGCCCTCCTCGGCGAGCGTGCGGCCTCGGGTCGACGTCGTGTAGGCGCCCGAGGCGCGGGCGGCCTCCCAGTCGGGGACGGTGGCGATGTGGAAGATGCGCACGAGGTGCCCGCGGCTCAGAAGAGCCGGTGCTCGGAGTCGTCGATGCCCCGCAGCGCGTCGTAGTCGACGACGGCGCAGGCGATGCCTCGGTCGGTGGCCAGCACGCGCGCCTGCGGCTTGATCTCCTGGGCGGCGAAGATCCCGCGGACGGCGCCGTTGCCGGTCAGCAGCGGGTCGCGGTTGAGCAGCTCGAGGTAGCGGGTGAGCTGCTCGACGCCGTCGATCTCGCCCCGGCGCTTGATCTCGATGGCGACGCTGAGCCCGGCGGCGTCGCGACACATCAGGTCGACGGGGCCGATCGCCGTCGGGAACTCGCGGCGCACGAGGGTCAGGCCGTCGGCGAGGGAGGCGGGGTGCTCGGCCAACAGCTCCTGGAGGTGCTTCTCGACGCCGTCCTTCTGCAGGCCGGGGTCGATGCCGAGCTCGTGGGAGGAGTCGTGGACGACCTCCTCCAGCAGGATGCGCAGGGTGTCGTCGGTCTTGGGGTTCGTCACGGTCCACTCGACGACGCCGTCGTCGGTGGTGCCCTCGCGGAAGGTGCACGGCGGGCTCATCCAGTTGAGCGGCTTGTACGAGCCGCCGTCGGAGTGGACGAGCACCGACCCGTCGGCCTTGATCATCAGCACCCGGGTCGCCATCGGCAGGTGGGCGGTCAACCGTCCCGCGTAGTCGACCTGACAGCGGGCCACGACGAGTCTCACGAGGGGTGAATCTACGCGTCGGGGGCGGCGCCGTGGCGCCGCCCCCGACGGGCGTGGTCGATCGGGGCCGGCGGCCCCGGGGTTCAGCGCTCGATCAGCTGGGCGCGTCGCTCGGCGCCTCGGCCGAGGGGTCGGGCGCGCACTGGGCGACGGTGTCGCTGTTGACGAACGCCTGGACCTTGTCGTAGTCGTCGTCGCTGACCTTCGGGCCGTCGGCGCTGTCCTCGATGTCGTCCTCGCTGGCGTCGGCGAGCTCGTTGACGAAGATCTCGAAGCCCTCACGGGCGTCGCCGTCGAGGCCCTCCGGGGTGCCGACCTCGGCGAGGTCCTCGGCCCAGGCGTTGACGTCGTCGACGTTGAGGTCGGTGCCGGTGAGGTAGCCGCGCTCGTCGAGCAGCATCGAGCAGAACTCCTCCTGCGAGGCGTCGGTGGGGGCGTCGTCGCCCGGACCGCCCCCGCACGCGGTGAGCGAGGCGGCCAGGGCGAGGGCACCGGCGGCGGGCAGGAGACGGCGTGTGGCAAGGTGGAGCATCTCGGGGGTCCTTTCACGTCGAGACGCCCGGGTAGCTTCCCGGGCGTCGTCGAACGTATTGCCCCCTCGTCCTGCTGTTGAAACCGGGTGGGGAGTTCTGGTGGATCCCGTGGTGACGCTCGTCCGGCCGGCCCGGCCCTCCGACCTGCGCCGTCTCGCCGCGATCGAGGACGCCGGCGGGCCGATGTTCGTCGAGCACTTCGCCGGTCGCGGCGTGCCGGCCCTCACCGCGCCCGCGCCGAGCGGTGCCGAGCGCGACGGGCACGGCTTCCTGCTCGTCGCCGCCGAGGACCGTCGCCTCGTGGGGTTCGTCCACGTCGTCCCGTACGACCTGCACGCCCACCTCGAGCAGCTCTCGGTGCTGCCGTCGCACCACCGCCGGGGCATCGGGACGGCGCTCGTCCGCGCGGCCATGGAGGAGGCGAGGTGGGCAGGCTTCGACCGGATGTCGCTGTGCACCTACCGCGACGTGCCGTGGAACGGGCCGTTCTACGCGGGCCTGGGCTTCGCCGAGGTCGAACGGCTCGAGCCCTTCCAGGCCGACCTGCGGGCCCGCGAGCGGCGGCTCGGCCTCGACGACGCCGGCCCGCGGCTCGTCATGGAGCGTCCTGTCGTCCGACCCGTGTGAGTTAAGTTACCGGCGAGTGAACATGGGTCCCGGTCGCGCGTGCTGCGTGCCATGATCCCGCCATGACGAGCACCGAGCCCGCGCCCGCGTCCCGCACCTTCACCACGATCGGCGTCGTCGGTCTGGGCACCATGGGAGCCGGCATCGCCGAGGTCTTCGCCCGCAACGGCTACGCGGTCGTCGGGGTCGAGCTGAACGACGACGGCGTCGCCCGCGGCCGCCAGCACCTCGAGCACTCCACCGGGCGCGCGGTGCGGCGCGAGAAGCTCACCGAGGCCGAGCAGGCCGACCTGCTGGCCCGGATCTCCTTCTCGACCGAGCTGAAGGACCTCGCCCGGGCCGACCTGGTGATCGAGGCGGTCGTGGAGTCGATGGAGGTCAAGAAGGCGATCTTCCGCGAGCTCGACGGCATCGTTGCCCCCGAGACCGTGCTGGCCACCAACACCTCCTCGCTCTCGGTCACCGAGCTGTCGTCGGCGACGCCGGCGCCGGGCCGCGTCGTCGGGGTCCACTTCTTCAACCCCGCGCCCGTGCAGGACCTCGTCGAGGTCGTGCGCACCGTCGTCACCGAGCCGTCGGTGCTCGACGACGTGCAGGCGCTGCTCGTCTCGCTCGGCAAGGCGCCCGTCGTGTGCGGCGACAAGGCCGGCTTCATCGCCAACACCCTGCTCTTCGGCTACCTCAACCACGCGGCCTCGATGTACGAGGGCCGTTACGCCACCCGCGAGGACATCGACGCCGGCATGCGCTTCGGCTGCGGCTACCCGATGGGCCCGCTCGCACTGCTCGACCTGATCGGCCTCGACACCGCCTACGAGATCCTCGAGACGATGTACCGCCAGGGTCGGGACCGGCTGCACGCGCCCACGCCGATCCTCAAGCAGATGGTCACCGCGGGGCTGCTCGGTCGCAAGACCGGCCGTGGCTTCTACACCTACGAGGCGCCCGACAGCCCGGTCGTGGTGGCCGACGACCGCACCCCGTCGGCCGACGAGGCGCCGCAGCTCAAGCACGACGTGCGCCAGGTCGGCGTCGTCGGCACCGGCACGATGGCCTCGGGCATCGTCGAGGTGTTCGCCAAGGCCGGCTTCGACGTGCTCTACGTCGGCCGCAGCCAGGACAAGGTCGACGGCGTCGTCACCGCGATCGCCAAGAACCTCGACAAGCAGATCCAGCGCGGCCGCAGCACCGAGGAGGCCAAGGCCGAGGCGCTGGCCAGGGTCACGGGCACGACCTCGCTCGAGGACCTCGGGTCGGTCGATCTCGTCGTCGAGGCCATCGCCGAGGACCTCGCGATCAAGACCACCCTGTTCGAGAACCTCGACGAGATCTGCAAGCCCGGCGCGATCCTGGCCACCACCACCTCGTCGCTGCCGATCATCGCCATGGCGCGGGTGACCAACCGTCCGCAGGACGTCATCGGCATGCACTTCTTCAACCCGGCGACCGTCATGAAGCTCGTCGAGGTCGTCTCGACGGTCTCGACCGACGACGACGTCACCGAGACCACCCGGGCGCTGTGCGCCCGGGTCGGCAAGGTCGCCGTCTCGTGCGGCGACCGTGCCGGGTTCATCGTCAACGCGCTGCTGTTCCCCTACCTCAACGACGCCGTCAAGATGCTCGAGGCGCACTACGCCACGGCCGACGACATCGACACCGCGATGAAGCAGGGCTGCGCGCTGCCGATGGGTCCGTTCGAGCTGCTCGACGTCGTCGGCAACGACGTCTCGCTCGCCATCCAGCGCGAGCTCTACCAGGAGTTCCGCGAGCCCGGCTTCGCGCCGGCGCCGCTGCTCGAGCACCTGGTCACGGCCGGCTACCTCGGGCGCAAGACCAAGCGCGGCTTCCGCGACTACTCGCGCCGGTGAGCACCGAGCCCGCCGATCTCGCCGATCTCGCCGGGCTCACCCGGCGTTGGGCCGAGGGCTGGGCGGCGTCGCGACGGATGAGCGTCGCCGAGCGCCCCGACGGCGTGCTCATCGTCGACGTCGGCGACGACAAGCGCCGCGCCGAGCTGCTGCTGGTCGAGCCGGACGACGCCACGCTGGCCGCCGTGGGGGCGGAGGTGGTCGCCGCCGGCGACCTGTGGGTCTCGGTGATGACGGCGCCGGACTCGGAGCCGGTCGTGCCGCCGGGACTCGTGGCGCTGGCCGCCCGCGACGCGCTGATGGTGCGCACGCCGGTGCACGACGGCACCGCACCCGACCCGTGCGTACGGCTCGTCGACGACGGCGACCGGCTGCTCGCCACCGTCGCGGGCGAGGGCGACGTCCGCATCGCGGCCCAGGGCCAGGTGGGCCTCGTCGGCACCGACGTGGTCTTCGACCGCATCGGCACCGACGCCGCCCACCGGCGCCGCGGCCTCGGCACGCTCGTCATGACCGCGCTGGCCGAGCACGCCGCGCGACGCGGAGGCGTCGAGGGCCTGCTGGTCGCCACCACCGACGGCCAGGCCCTCTACGAGCGGCTGGGCTGGCGCTCGGTGGGTCGGTTCACGACGTCGGCCGTGCGGCCATCGGTCAGCGCACGAACGCCTTGAGCTCGAAGCGCTGGCGCTGGTCGACCGGCGTGCCGCGGCACGCGAACGTCGTCCCGCGGTCGCAGCGGTAGCGCGTCGAGGCGTTGGCCAGCGTGACGGTGGCCGAGGCCACGGAGCCAGGGTCGAGGCGGAGCACGGCCCGGCCCCATCCGTTGCGGTTGAGCGCGATCGGACGACGGGTGGCCGTGCCGTCGGCGCCGACGACGAGCAGGGCGACGGCCGGGGAGCGCCGGGCGACCGGGCCCTTCACCGTGATCGTCAACCGGGTGCCGGGTCGCAACGACGCGTCGGGGACGAGCCGCACCGAGCGGGAGGTGAGGTGGTCGAGCCGGGAGACCACGGTGGTCCGGCGCTGCGCGCCGCCGAGGCGCCGGACGGCGACCGGGGCCGCCGGGTAGACCGAGCCCTCGGGGTAGGTGCGCGCGGGCACGGTGTTGCCCGAGGCGTAGTCGGCGAAGACCCGGGGGAGCCCGCCGCGCTTCGCCAGGACGTGCCGCAGGGCCTGTGCGGAGTCGTCGTCGGGCAGGCCGCCGGTGCCGGCACGACGCCAGACCTGGCGCACGACGTCGGTCCCGAAGCGCTGGCCGAGGTACTCCCAGAACGGCCAGTTGCCGTAGTGGGCGTAGCCGGTGGGCTCGAACCGGTCGAGCGGCACGCGGGGGCGGGCGAGCTGGCCGAAGCGCAGGTAGGCACGGTTGTCGTCGACGTCGTCGGCGTAGCGCTCCTCCATCCAGGTCGCGGTCGACTCGAGCAGCCACGGGTCCTCGGCGAAGTCGTAGGCGAACTGGACGGCGTGGAAGAACTCGTGGGCGGCGGTCACCCGCAGCGACTGCCGGGGCGCGCGGCCGTACTGGGACCGGGCGAAGTCGTTGTCGAGCACGCAGAAGCCGCTGGCCTGCTTCGGCTTGCCGGTCACGCGGCGCTCGGGGGCGCAGTAGCCGTAGACGCCGCGGCTGCCGACGTCCTTGAGGTAGACGTCGAAGCGGGCGTCGCCGCCGCGCCGTCCGTCGGGGGCCGGGGGCCGGTAGCCGAGGCGCTCGACGTGGTGTCGCCACACGTCCTCGAGCACGGCCAGGGTGGTGGCCGGCCACGAGGGCCGGGCCGGTGCGTCGGTGGTCGAGGTGACGTGGTGGACGCAGAAGTGCCGGCTGCAGGTCTTGGTCGACGGCACGGTGTACCCGTCGCCGTAGGGGTCGCGGGCGCGGTGCGTGGGCCGGGCCAGGAGGCTCTCGGCGAGGCTGTCGCCGTCGTCGCCGAGGCCCGGCCGGGCCAGGAACAGGTCGCGCAGCGCCAGCGTCGCCTCGGGGCGGTCGAGGTCGCCCGGCCGGCCGCGCAGGGCCTCGGTCGCGCGGAGCAGGGGCGGGGCGTCGATCTGCGGCTCTGCGTCGGCGGACGACGCGACCGCGCTCGCGACGGCACTGGCGCCGGAGGTCGCCGGTACGGCGGGCAGCAGCAGCGCCCCCGCCAGGACGGCGGCCGCGGCGAGCAGGCGTGGACGGGGACGGGGGAGTGAGGACAAGGGGAAGGCTCCGGGGAAGAGGAGTCGGACCTGCGGGGGTGGGTCAGGTGGTGCTGGAGATCTTCTCGATGAGCGCCGTGGTGGAGATGGCCGGCGTGCGAGGCAGATACACGACCTCGCAGACGTCGGCGAACTCGTCGAAGCGGCCCTGCCAGTCGTCGCCCATCACGAGCACGTCGGCGGCGTGCTCGAGGATATAGTCGCGCTTGAGCTCGAGGCTCTCCTCGACGAAGACGGCGTCGACCGGCTTGAGCGCGGCGACGATCTCGAGGCGCTCGGCCTGGCTGAACACGGGTTCGCGGCCCTTCTTGCGCAGGTTGAGGGCGTCGGCGGAGACGCCCACGACGAGCCGGTCGCCCAGCGCGGCGGCCCGCTCGATGACTCGCAGGTGACCGACGTGGAAGACGTCGAAGGTCCCGAAGGTGATGACGGTGCGCGGCGGGGAGGACGGCTCGGGCATGGGGGAGAGTGTTCCACGGACGGCCCTCCGAGCCGCGGATCCACGCGGGGGAGGGCCCGACCGGCTGCGATGCGCAAGACTCGCCGCCGTGACGACGCCTCCGCCCCGGCCGCCCGGTGGGGCGCCCACGAGCCCGCCCACCTCGCCGCTGGTCGACAGCAGTGCCGACGCCGAGCGCCGCCGCGGCCTGCGCAAGATGCGCACGGTCGCCGCGTCGTTGCTGGTGCTGGCCGCCGTCGTCTACGTGGCCACGCTCGAGCAGGACGGGTGGCTCGGCTTTGTCAATGCCGCGGCCGAGGCGTCGATGGTCGGCGCTATCGCCGACTGGTTCGCCGTGACGGCGCTCTTCCGGCACCCGCTCGGTCTGCCGATCCCGCACACGGCGCTGATCCCGCGCCGCAAGGACGACCTCGGGCGCGGTCTCCGCGACTTCGTGGGCGAGAACTTCCTGCAGGAGGCGATCATCCGCGAGCGGATCGGCTCGATCGGGGTCAGCGGCCGGCTCGCCGACTGGCTCGGCGAGGAGGCCAACGCACGGCGCGTCGTCGACGAGGTCGCCGACGTCGTCCGCATTGCGCTCGGCAAGGTCCGCGACGAGCACGTCGAGGCCCTGGTCACCGAGGCCCTCGTCCCGCGCTTCCACGAGGAGCCGATCTCCCCGTTGCTCGGCGGTCTGCTCTCCGAGGCCGTGCGCGACGACGTGCACCACGGCCTCGTCGACCTCGTGCTGCAGGAGCTGCACGACTGGCTGGAGGCCAACCCGCGCACGGTGCAGGACGTCATCGGCGAGCGGGCGCCGTGGTGGTCGCCCGACAGCCTCAACGAGCGGGTCACCGCACGCGCCCACCTCGAGATCGTGCGCTGGGTCCGCGACATCCGCGACGACGCCGACCACCGGGCCCGGGTCGCCTTCGACTCGCTGCTGGTGCGGCTCGCCGACGACCTGCTCACCGACCCCGGCACGCAGGCCCGGGCCGAGCGCCTCAAGGACCGGATGCTCGACCACCCGGCCGTCGTCACCTCGGGCATCTCGCTGTGGAAGGCGCTGCAACGCGCGCTGAGCTCTTCGCTCGCCGACCCCGACGGCGCCGTCCGCACGCGCCTGCTGACCGAGGCCCGTGGCTTCGCGGCCCGGCTCGCCGACGACGACGCGCTGCGCACGCGGCTCGACGGGCTGGCGGCCGATGCCGCGGTGTTCGTCGTCGACCGCTACGGCCGCGACCTGACTACCGTGATCACCCACACGATCGAGCGCTGGGACGGCAAGGAGGCCGCCGAGCGCATCGAGCTGCACGTCGGTCGTGACCTGCAGTTCATCCGCATCAATGGCACGATCGTCGGTGGTCTCGTGGGCCTGCTCATCCACGCGATCTCGGTGCTCATCCCGTGAGCGGTCGGCCACCGGTCCTGCCCGGTGGCCACGCCGGTTTTGTCATCCCCGGGCGCGGCGGGAGACTGGAGCCATGAGTGACGTGGTCAACGTGAAGATCGACGACGAGTCCATCAAGCTCGGGCAGTTCCTCAAGCTCGCCAACCTCGTCGAGTCCGGCTCCGACGCCAAGGCACTCCTGGCCGGCGGCGTCGTGCGCGTCAACGGCCAGCCGGAGACCCGGCGCGGCCGGTCGCTGGTGAACGGCGACCTCGTGCAGGTGGCCTCGGCCTCGGCCCGCGTCGCCGACGGCTCGACCCCCGACGACTTCCCGTGGTGACCACGCTCCGGTCGCGAGGCGCGACCGGAGCGTGCGGGTCGCCGATCAGCTGACCTCGATCAGCTGACCCCGATGAGGTCGACGACGAAGATCAGCGTCTCGCCCGGCTTGATGACGCCGCCGGCGCCGCGGTCGCCGTAGCCGAGGTGCGGCGGGATGACGAGCTGACGGCGTCCACCGACCTTCATGCCCTGCACGCCGGTGTCCCAGCCGGAGATGACCTGACCCACGCCCAGGCGGAACTGCAGCGGCGTGCCTCGGTTGTAGGAGGCGTCGAACTCCTCGCCGGTGGAGTGGGCGACCCCGACGTAGTGCACCGACACGGTCTGGCCGGCGGCCGCCTCGGCGCCGTCACCGACCGTCAGGTCGGTGACCACGAGCTCGGCGGGCGGGTCGAAGTCGGGAAAGTCGATCTCGGGCTTGTCCATGGACCCGACCCTACTGACCCCCGTGGGCGGGCGTCCTCGGGCATCCCCGCGCCAGGACTTGACAATCGCGTCGGTCACCTGTGCGGGTGCTCATGCTCCGCCGTGCGCGGGGTACGCAACGGTCAGCGGATCCCCCCATAGCCACGCCCGGCGTGGTTCCCCCCAGCTGCCCGCCTCTCGGTACCAGGAGCATCGTCCATGCGTGTTGCGCACCTGAACCTGCTGCGCCCGGCCGCCGCCGTCACGTCCCTCGTGATCGCGGTCGCCATGACCACCGGCCTCGGCTCCGCGCCGCCGGCCTCCGCGGCCGTGCCGCCGGGTGCGTTCGGCGGTGGGGCCCACGGCGACATCGTCCGGCTCGACGCGTCACTGCTCGGCGGCAGCCTGGCCGGGGTCGGCGTCGGGCACGCGCAGACGACCACCGACACCACGGCGACCCCCGACGTGACGTCGACCAGCGCGAACCTCGAGCTGGCGCTCGGCGGCACCGACCTGCCGGTCGACCGGATCACCCGGACCGCCCCGCCGTCCGGAGCGACGTCGCGGACCCTGCTGCCCGTCGACCTGGCGCCGCTGGCCACGGTGGGCGTGCTGCAGGGGGCGGTGACGGCTGCCTACACCGACGACGAGAGCTGTCCGCCCGTGTCCGGCGGTGAGCGGGTGGTCGGCTCGTCGCGCACGCGGCTGGCGGGCCTGACGGTGCTCGGCGTCGGTGGGCTCGGAGCCACCGCGACGGTCGACGCGTCGACGTCGACGACCTCGACGCGTCTCGTCGACGGTCCCGGCGACGGCGACGCGGTCGTGTCGACGTCGCGCACCGACGTCGGCAACGTCTCGCTGCTCGGCGGGGCCGCCGTGGTCGACGTCGCCAGCCCGGCCGTGCTCACCGCCACCGCGGACGGCACGCAGGGTGCGGCGTCGTACGACGCCCCGCTCGTCACCGTGGAGGTCGGCGGCCGGTCGCTCACGGTCGAGCCCGGCCCGGGCGGCCTCGAGGTGCCGATCGACCTCGGCCTGGTCAAGGCCGCCCTCGTGGTCAGGGTCGCGCTGCCGCAGGTGACGAAGGACGCCACCTCGGCGACCGCGACCCTGGCCTCGGTCGTCTCCGTCGACCTGCAGGTGAGCAGCCTGGGCTCGACGCTGGCCGAGGTCGGCCTCGACCTCGGTGCGATGTCGGCGGCGGCGAAGGCGCCGACGGGTGGGGTGCTGTGTGGCCAGCCGCCCGTGGCCGACACCGACGGCGACGGCCTCAGCGACGCCGAGGAGGCCGAGCTGGGCACCGACCCGACGAAGCCGGACACCGACGGCGACGGCCTGTGGGACGGTGCCGAGGTCAACACCCACGACACCGACCCGCTGAAGGCCGACACCGACGGCGGCGGCGTCCCGGACGGCGCCGAGATCGCCGCCGGGACGAATCCGAACGACCCGGCCGACGATGACCCTGCGTCCAGCGACGCCGACGGCGACGGGCTGAGCGACGCCGAGGAGGCCGAGCTGGGCACCGACCCGACGAAGCCCGACACCGACGGCGACGGGCTCAGCGACGGGGCTGAGGTCAAGACCCACGAGACCGACCCGCTCGACGCCGACACCGACGACGGCGGTGTGGTCGACGGCGTCGAGGTCGCCAACGGCACGGACCCCCTCGACGGCTCCGACGACGTCCCGGCCGCGGTCGACGCCGACGCCGACGGGCTGACCGACGCCGAGGAGGCCCAGCTGGGCACCGACCCGACGAAGCCCGACACCGACGGCGACGGGCTCAGCGACGGTGCCGAGGTCAAGACCCACGAGACCGACCCGCTGGTGGCTGACACCGACGAGGGTGGCGTGGACGACGGCGACGAGGTCGCGGCCGGCACCGACCCGCTGGACGCCTCGGACGACCAGCCGGTGGCCTCCGACGCCGACGGCGACGGGCTGAGCGACGCCGAGGAGGCCGAGCTGGGCACCGACCCGGCGGACGCCGACACCGACGGTGACGGGCTGGGCGACGGCGCCGAGGTGAACACCCACCAGACCGACCCGCTCGACGCCGACACCGACGACGGCGGCCTCGCCGACGGTCTCGAGGTCAGCTACGGTCTCGACCCGTTGGACCCGCTCGACGACCGCGCCTTCGACGACCCCGACGGTGACGGCCTCGACGGGGCGGAGGAGCAGGCGGCCGGCACCGACCCGGCCGACCCCGACACCGACGGCGACGGGCTGCTCGACGGCGCCGAGGTGAAGACCTACGGGACCGACCCGCTGGACGCCGACACCGACGACGGCGGCATCAACGACGGTCTCGAGGTCGCCCTCGGCACGAACCCGCTCGACCCCGTCGACGACGACCGGGGCGCCGACGCCGACAGCGACGGCCTGACGACGGCGCAGGAGCAGGCGGCGGGCACGGACCCGAACGACCGGGACACCGACGACGACGGGCTGCTCGACGGCGCCGAGGTCAACACCACCAGGACCGACCCGACCGACCCCGACACCGACGACGGTGGGGTCAGCGACGGTGTCGAGGTGTTCGCCGGCAACGACCCGCTCGACCCCGCCGACGAGACGGTGACCGCCGACTCCGACGGCGACGGCTTGACCGACGCCCAGGAGCAGCAGCTCGGCACCGACCCGCTCGACCTCGACACCGACGACGGCGGCACCTTCGACGGGGTCGAGGTGTACCAGGGCACGAACCCCCGCGATCCCGCCGACGACGCCGTCGACCCCGGCACGCTCGACCCCGACCGGGACGGGCTGACCACGGCCCAGGAGCAGGCGCTCGGCACGAACCCGCGTCGGGCCGACACCGACGGGGACGGCATCGACGACGGCCTCGAGGTGCGCGGTCCGATGCCCGGGCTGTACCGGGGCTGTCGTACCTCGCCCACGCGCGCCGACACCGACCGCGACGGGCTGCGCGACGGCGCGGAGCGCAGCGGCAAGCGCCTCGGCCAGGTCGTCACGCGCAAGGGCGGCAAGAAGAGGATCGGCCTCGTGCGGACGAACCCGTGCAAGGCCGACACCGACGGCGACGGCCTGCGCGACCGCGCCGAGATCCGGGGCACCAAGGTCAGGGTGCGAGTGCGGGCGCAGGGCAGGTTGTTCGGCGTGGGGTTCCGCACCACGAGCCCGGTGCTCAGGGACACCGACGGTGACGGTCTCGGCGACCGGCAGGAGGTCACCGGCGCGGCCAACAAGCGCCACGGCAAGCGCAAGAGCGACCCGCTGCACTGGGACACCGACCGGGGCAAGGTCTCCGACGGCCGCGAGGTGCGGGCCGGCTCCGACCCGTCCGACTCGCGCTCGTCGCCGAGCAAGCCTTTCGGGCGGGACGTGCCGAGCGGCCTGATGCCCTGACGACGGGGCCGGTCACCGACCGGCCGGACGCCCCTCGTCGTCGCAGGCCGACGCGAGGGGCGGGGCCCCGACCCCGCAGTGGCTCAGCTGCTGCAGGTCGGGGCTCTCGTGCTGGACCGGGCTGTCGTCGTGGTCGTCGTGGTCGTCGGCGTCGAGGACGTCGTTGCGCACGGTGGCCGCGGCCACGACCGCGCTCACGACGAGGACGCCGGCCGAGATCCACAGCGCGTGGGAGAATCCGTCGGACACGCCGTCCGTCACGCCGGCGAGCACCGGTACCGCGGCGACCGCCACGAGGCCACCGGTGCGGGCCACGGCGTTGTTGACGCCGGAGGCCATGCCGGCGTGCTCGTCGGGCGCCGCACCGAGCGCAGCGGCGGTGAGCGGCGCCACCAGGATCGACAGCCCGAGCCCGAACACGAGGACGCCGGGCAGCACGTCGGTCAGGTAGTCGGCGCCGGCCCCGACCCGGGCCAGCAGGAGGAGTCCGCCGGCGCACACCAGTGGTCCGAGGGACATCTGGAGCCGGGGGCCGATGCGGGCGGCCACCGCGCCCGAGCGGGCCGAGAGCAGCAGCATCAACGCCGTCACCGGGAGCAGGGACGACCCGGCCGCGACGGGGCCGAAGCCCGAGACCTCCTGCAGCTGCACCACCAGCAGGAAGAACACGACACCGATGCCGCCGTAGACGAGGAACGTGACGCCGTTGACCGCGCTGAACTGCGCCGAGCGGAAGGCGTCGAGGGGGAGCACGGGGTAGGCCGCACGGCGCTCGCGGACGGCGAACCCGGCCGCGCCGACGAGGCCGACGGCGACCGCCCCGACCACGAACGGTGCGCCGCGTGACGACTCGATGAGGGCGAAGGTGAGCCCGGCCAGGGCGACGGCGCCGAGCAGGCCGCCGACCCAGTCGACGTCGGTGCCGTCGGCGGCGTCGTCGTGGGTCTCGGGCACGTGACGCAGAGCGATCCACACCACGATCGCGGCGAGCGGGAGGTTGATGAGGAACACCCAGCGCCACGACGCGACGTCGACCAACCAGCCGCCGAGCAGGGGGCCGATCGCGGTGGCGACGCCACCGAGACCCGACCACGCGCCGATCGCCCGGGCGCGGTCCTCGGCGCGGAAGGTCACCTGCAGCAGGGCGAGGCTGCCCGGCGTCAGCAGGGCGGCCCCGACGCCCTGCACGGCCCGCGCGGCGATGAGCGTGCCGACGTCCTGGGCGAGGCCGCAGGCCAGCGACGCGACGGCGAACCAGATCACGCCGATCACGAAGACACGGCGTCGTCCGAAACGGTCGCCGAGGGTGCCGCCGAGCAG
This sequence comes from Nocardioides secundeburneus, assembly GCF_039939255.1. Lineage (NCBI taxonomy): Bacteria > Bacillati > Actinomycetota > Actinomycetes > Propionibacteriales > Nocardioidaceae > Nocardioides > Nocardioides secundeburneus. The sequence continues at coordinate 457,913 of NZ_JBDUUE010000006.1, read as the reverse complement.
GATGAAGGAGGCGAGCGTCAGCGCGTAGGCGGAGACGGTCCACTGCAGGGCCGAGAACTCGGCGTCGAGCGAGCTGCCCAGCGCCGGGAGGGCCACGTTCACCACGGTGGCGTCGATGCCGGCCAGGGCCGAGCCGAGGATCGTGGCGAGCAGCACCCACCGCCCGGACGCGGTGGACAGCGAGAGCGACGGGGCGGCCACCCGCTACTGCTGGTGCACGTAGGAGTCGAGCTGGTCGCGCTCGAACTGCAGCTGGCCGATCTTGTACTTCACGACGTCGCCGATCGACACGATGCCGACCAGGGCGCCGTCGGCCACCACGGGGATGTGCCGGAAGCGCTTGGCGGTCATCGTGCTCATCACCGCGTCGAGGTCGTCGTCGGGCGTGCAGGTCTCGACGACGCTGGTCATGATCGCGGCGACGGTGTTGTTGATGACGGTGCCGTCGTGGTGCAGGTGCCGGACGACGTCGCGCTCGCTCACGATGCCGTCGAGGCTCGCGCCGTCGGCGCTGACGATGAGTGCGCCGATGTTGTGCTCGGCGAGCAGCGCGATGAGCTCGCGCACGCCGGCCTCGGGCGTGATGGTGACGACGTCGCTGCTGGGCTTGGCCTCGAGGATCTCGCCGATGCGCATGCGGTGAACCTAACGGTCCGGCTGGTCGCTGTCACGGTCGTCGCCGGGGCCGTCGCGGTCGTCGCGGTGACGGTGGTCGCTCAGGTGGCTGACCGAGCCGGGGCCCGAGGTCGGCCAGTCGGCGTCGCCCTCGTGGTCGTCGCGCAGGCCGCCCACGAACGACAGGGCGGCGTCGTGCAGGTGGCCGTTGGTGGCGAGCGCGTTGCCGCCCCACGGTCCGTCGCTGCCGTCGAGGGCGGTGAACCGGCCGCCGGCCTCGCGGACGATGACGTCGAGAGCGGCCATGTCGTAGACCTGCAGCTCGGGCTCGGCCACGATGTCGACCGCGCCCTCGGCGAGCAGCATGTACGACCAGAAGTCGCCGTAGGCCCGGGTGCGCCAGCACCGGCGGGCCAGCGACATGAAGTCGTCGAGCCGGCCGCGCTCCTCCCAGCCCGTGAACGAGGAGTACGACAGCGAGGCGTCGTCGAGGCGCCGGACGTCGGAGACCTGCATGCGGGTGGCCTTGAGCAGGGAGCGCCCGGTCCAGGCGCCGTGGCCCTGCGAGGCCCACCACCGCCGCTGCAGCTGCGGAGCCGAGACGACGCCGAGCACGACCTCGTCGTCGACCGCGAGCGAGATGAGCGTGGCCCAGACCGGCACGCCGCGCACGAAGTTCTTGGTGCCGTCGATGGGGTCGACGATCCAGCGGCGCTGCGAGTGACCGCTCGAGCCCTGCTCCTCGCCGGTGATCGCGTCGCGACTGCGCACCCGCGACAGCGTGCGGCGGATGCCCTCCTCGACGGCCTCGTCGGCGTCGGTGACCGGCGTGAGGTCGGGCTTGCTCATCACGTGCAGGTCGAGCGCCTTGAAGCGCGCGGTGGTGAGGGCGTCGGCGTCGTCGGCCAGGACGTGCGCCAGGCGCAGGTCGTCGGTGTAGTCGACTGGATTGCTCGGCACGGCCCTCACCCTATTCTCATGCATCTGGTTTAACGTTCATCCATGCTGATCGCCCCCCTGCTCCTGCGCATCAACGACCTGCCGGCCCATGCGCTGCTGGTCCACCTCACCGTGGTGCTCGTGCCCGCGGTGGCGCTCGGCGCGATCGCCTACCTGGTGCCGGCGTGGCGCTCGTGGCTGCGCTGGCCCCTGCTGGTCGGCGCGGCCATCGGCTTCGTCTCCATCTGGGCCTCCTACCTGAGCGGGGAGAACTTCAAGGAGAGCGTGTCGTTCTTCCAGGGCAACGAGCAGATCGAGAAGCACGAGGAGTACGCCGACGTCTTCCGCATCGTCGGCTCGGTCTTCACCTTGGCGCTGGTCGTCGTGACGGGCTGGCTGCACCAGCGCTCTCCGCGGGTCCGGCTGGGTGCCGCCGGGGTGGTCGCCCTCCTGGCTGTCGTCACGCTGGTCTACACCGTCCTGACGGGCGAGGCCGGCGCCAAGGCGGTCTACCCGCCCGAGAGCTTCTCCGACGCCGCCGCCACGCCGGCTCAGTAGTCGGCGCCGCTGCGTGCGGCCAGCAGCCGCCGGAACGAGGCCACCCGGTCGGGATCGGCCGCGCCGGCGGCGAGGGCCTCGTCGAGACCGCACTCCGGCTCGCCGTCGCCGTGGGTGCACCCGCGCGGGCACTCCTCGGTCATCTCGTCGAGGTCGGGGAACGCCTCGATGAGGTCTTCCGGTCGCACATGGGCGAGCCCGAACGAGCGGATGCCGGGGGTGTCGATGATCCAGCCGCCCTCGCCCCCGTGCTCGGGCAGCGGCAGCAGGTAGGCCGACGTCGACGTGTGCCGCCCGCGACCGGTCACGGCGTTGACGTGCCCGACCTCGCGCAGCGCGTCGGGCACGAGGGCGTTGACGAGCGTCGACTTGCCGACGCCGCTGGAGCCGACGAGCACGCTGGTGTGCCCGGCGAGCCGCTCGCGGACCTCGGCGAGGTCGCCACCACGTCGGGTGACCACCCACGGCACGCCCAGCGACCGGTAGGTCGAGAGCAGCTCGTCGGGCTCCTTGAGGTCGGCCTTGGTCAGGCACAGCAACGGCGTCATGCCGGCGTCGTAGGCGGCCACCAGGGCGCGGTCGAGCAGGCGCGGCTGAGGGTCGGGGTCGGCGAGCGCGGTGACGACGACGAGCTGCTCGGCGTTGGCGACGACGACCCGCTCGACCGGGTCGTCGTCGTCGGCCGTGCGTCGCAGCGTCGTCGTCCGGGCGACGACCTCGACGATGCGGGCGAGTGCTCCCTCGTCGCCGGAGGTGTCGCCGACCACGCGCACCCGGTCGCCGACGACCACGCCCTTGCGGCCCAGCGGACGCGCCTTGACGGCGAGCACGGTGACGCCGTCGAGGAGCAGCGTGAAGCGGCCGCGGTCGACGGTGACCACCACGCCCTCGACGGCGTCGTCGTAGCTCGGCCGCTCCTTGGTGCGGGGGCGCGTGCGCCGGCGGGGTCGCTCGTAGTGCTCGGGGTCGTGGTCGGAGTAGCCCCTGGACATCGCGCTCAGACCAGCGACGACCAGAAGCCGGCGAAGTCGGGGAACGTCTTGCTCGTGGTGGCGACGTCCTCGACGAGGACGCCGTCGACACCCGCGCCGATGATCACGCCGGCGTGGGCCATGCGGTGGTCGGCGTAGGTGTGGAAGACGCCGCCGTGGAGGGGAGCGGGGGTGATCGACAGGCCGTCAGGGTGCTCGACGACGCCGGCGCCGAGCGCGCTCAGCTCGGTGGCGAGCGCGGTGATGCGGTCGGTCTCGTGGCCGCGGATGTGGGCGATGCCGCGCAGGTGCGAGGGGCCCTCGGCCAGCGCGCAGAGCGCCGCGACGGCCGGGGTGAGCTCGCCGACGTCGTGCAGGTCGAGGTCGACGCCCTGCAGCCGCTCGGGACCGGTGACGCGGAGCCCGGCGTCGGGACCGCCGGTGACCGTCTCGACGGTGCAGCCCATCAGCGACAGGATCGAGCGCAGCTCGTCGCCGGGCTGCGTGGTCGAGGCCGGCCAGTCACGCACGGTCACGCGACCGCCGCTGACGGCGGCGAGGGCGAGGAACGGTGCGGCGTTCGACAGGTCGGGCTCGATGGTGACGTCGACGGCCTTCACGGGACCGGGCGCCACGGTCCAGCGGTTCGGCTCGCTGTCGTCGACGTCGACGCCGCGCTCGCGCAGCACCGCGACCGTCATCTCGATGTGCGGCAGCGAGGGCACCGGCTTGCCGTCGTGGCGGACGTCGACGCCCTGCTCGAAGCGGGCCCCGGCGAGCAGGAGGGCCGAGACGAACTGCGACGACGCCGACGCGTCGATGGTGACGGTGCCGCCGGGCACCGACCCGGTGCCGCGGACCGTGAACGGCAGGGCGCCGCGGCCGTCGTCGTCGACGCGGACGCCGAGGGCGCTCAGCGCGGTGAGCACCTCGCCGATGGGGCGCTGACGCATGTGCGGGTCGCCGTCGAAGGCGACCGCACCGGTGGACAGGCCCGCGACCGGCGGCACGAAGCGCATCACCGTGCCGGCCAGGCCGCAGTCGATGTCGGCGTCGCGGTCGAACGCCCCCGGGGTGACGGGCCAGTCGGCGTCGGCGGTGTCGACGTCGGAGCCGAGCGAGCCGAGCGCCGCGGCCATGAGCAGGGTGTCGCGCGAGCGCAGCGCCCGCCGCACGACGGACGGGCCGTCGGAGACCGCGGCCAGCACGAGCGCCCGGTTGGCCAGCGACTTGCTGCCCGGCAGCGAGACGGTGACGTCGACCGGGTCGTGCACGCGCGGTGCCGGCCAGGGGTCGGGCAGGGCGCCGCCGTCAGTCACTCAGGAGACCTTGGCCTTGACCAGCTTGGCCTCGCGGCGCGCCGACGTGGCGAGGTGCTTGGCCTCGCGACGGGCGTCCTTGGCGGCGCGTCGGGTGCGCCAGGCCACGCCCGGCTTGCCGTCGGTGTCGCCGGCGACGATGACCAGGGCGCCGAAGAGGGCGAGGTTCTTGAAGAACTGGATCTGCTGCACCTTCTTGGCGCCCGGGTCGGTCTCCTTCCAGAACGGGTGACCGGCGATCGTGGTCGGCGCGAGCGAGCCGGCGATGAGCGAGGCGCCCAGGCGCGGGGCACGGCCGGTGCCGAGGGCGAGCGCGCCGAGGACCTGGGTGGCGGCGTTGAGGCGCACCAGCGTCTCGGTGTCGTCGGGCAGCGGCACACCGGCCTTCTTCGCGGCCGGGACGATCTTGTCGGTCACCGTGGCAGCGGCAGGCGCGGCGGCGGCCGGGTTGCGCAGGTTGCCCTGGGCCAGCGCGATGATGCCGACGGCGATGAGGGGACGGGCGACGAGGCGGCTGAGACTCATGGCCCACAACTTAGTCCCCGGCGCATCGTCCGTGGACACCCCTAGGCTGGTCGTCATGTGCGGCAGGTACGCGTCGAGCCGACGCCCCGACGACCTCGCGGAGGAGTTCGACGTCGTCGAGACGCGCATCGAGGCCGAGCTCGAGCCCGACTACAACGTCGCGCCGACCAAGGACGTCTACGCCGTCGTCGAGCGCGTGCCGTCGGCGCGCGACGGCGAGGAACCGGTCACCACCGACCCGCAGCGGCAGCTGCGCACCCTGCGGTGGGGGCTGGTGCCGTCGTGGGCCAAGGACCCCGGGATCGGTAGCCGGATGATCAACGCCCGCATGGAGACCGTGGCCGAGAAGCCGGCCTACCGGCGTGCGTTCGCCAAGCGCCGCTGCCTGCTGCCGGCCGACGGCTACTTCGAGTGGTACGAGACCGCCGAGGTCACGGCGAAGGGCAAGCCGCGCAAGCAGCCCTTCTTCATCCGGCCCAAGGACCACGGCACCCTGGCCATGGCGGGCCTCTACGAGGTCTGGCGCGACCCCGCCCGCGACGACGACGACCCACACCGCTTCCGCTGGACCTGCACCGTGATCACCACCGAGGCCACCGACGACGTCGGCCGCATCCACGACCGCATGCCCCTCATGGTCGAGCCCGACCGCTGGGGCTCCTGGCTCGACCCGCGCACGCCCACCGACGACCTCCTCGCGCTGCTGGTGCCGGCCGCGCCCGGGCGCCTCGAGGCCTACCCGGTCTCCGCCGCCGTCGGCAACGTGCGCAACAACGGCGCGTGGCTCGTCGAGCCGCTCCCGGTCGACGACGACCCCGTCGACCCGGACGACGCCCAGGGGACGCTGCTGTGACCCGTCGGGAGATGCTCGTCGACACGCCCCACGGCGAGGGGCGCCTGGTCTCCGACAGCGCCCGCCGACCGATCGCCACGCTGCTGCTGAGCCACGGCGCCGGCAACGGCATCGAGACCCACGACCTCGAGGCGCTGGCTCTCGCGCTGCCGCGCAACGACGTCACGGTCGTGCGCTTCGAGCAGCCCTGGCGCCGCGCCGGCCGCAAGGTCGCCACCGCCCCGCCCACGCTCGACGCCGCCTTCGTCGCCGGCGCCAACAAGCTGCGCACCCGCTCGCCCCTGGTGGTGGGCGGCCGGTCGGCGGGCGCGCGCTCGGCGGCGCGCACGGCCAGGAGCCTCGGCGCCGTCGGCTGCCTGGCGCTGGCCTTCCCGCTCCACCCTCCCGGCCGGCCCGAGAAGACCCGGCTCCCCGAGCTGCGCGGGGCCAGCGTGCCGACGCTCGTCGTGCAGGGCGAGCGCGACTCCATGGGGCGGCCCGAGGCGTTTCCCGTCGACGTCGAGATGGCCGTCGTCCCCAGCGCGGACCACTCGTTCGTCGTCCCCAAGCGGGGCGGGCTCAGCCAGTCCGACGCGCTCGAGATCGTGGTCGAGTCGACGTTGGAGTGGATCGTGCGCGAGGTCGCGGGGAATGGGGCGGGGCGATGACGTGTTCCACCTGTCGTGATGGCCGTGATGGAGCGTCCCGCGAGCGACGTACGCTGGGACGCGATGACTGAGTTCCCAGACCTCGACGCCGCAGTCGAGCCCGAGCCCGTCGATCTCGACACCGAGACCGAGGCCGAGCGCTCCCTGCGCTTCGAGCGTGACGCCCTGCCGTTCCTCGACCAGCTCTACAGCGCGGCGATGCGCATGACGCGCAACCCCGCCGACGCCGAGGACCTCGTCCAGGAGACCTTCGCGAAGGCCTACTCGGCCTTCCACCAGTTCAAGCCGGGCACCAACCTGAAGGCGTGGCTGTACCGCATCCTCACCAACACCTTCATCAACAACTACCGCAAGAAGCAGCGCCAGCCGCAGCAGTCGATGTCCGAGGACGTCGAGGACTGGCAGCTCGCGCGGGCCGAGTCGCACAGCTCGTCGGGCCTGAAGTCGGCCGAGATGGAGGCGCTCGAGCACCTGCCCGACTCGCAGGTCAAGGACGCCCTCCAGCGCCTGCCCGAGGAGTTCCGGCTCGCGGTCTACCTCGCCGACGTCGAGGGCTTCGCCTACAAGGAGATCGCCGAGATCATGGAGACGCCGATCGGCACCGTGATGTCGCGCCTTCACCGCGGACGCCGTCAGCTGCGCGACATGCTCGCCGACTACGTGCGCACCAACGACCTCCTGCCGGCCGCCACCGTGGAGGCGAAGTCCTGATGAGCCACGACCACTCGCACGGCGACCTCCAGGCCGACCAGGACTGTGCCGACTTCCTCGAGCGCATCGTCTACTTCATCGACAACGAGCTCGACGACGCCGACTGCACCGCGGTCCGCGTGCACCTCGACTCCTGCAACCCGTGCCTGGTCAAGTACGACCTCCAGCGCACGGTGAAGTCCGTGGTCGCGCGCTCGTGCTCCGAGACGGCACCCGACGACCTGCGCGAGCGGGTGCGCCTGCGCATCCGTGAGGTGCAGGTGCAGATCACCACCTCCGTCGACGCGCGGGAGTAGACCCTCGGCGCGCGGGGTACACCGCGGTCATGCGTATCGTGCCGGCCGTGCTCCGTGGCCTCGTGCTCGTCCTCGTCGCCGCCCTGCTCGCCCTCCCCGGCCGGGCGGAGGCGCGCGACGACCTGCCGGCCGCCGGCGCCCGGGTGGCGCAGCCCGTCGAGGCGCGGGCGCGCGGCTGCGCGAACGGCCGGCCCAGCCAGGTCTACGGCGACCGCCGTGACGACGGGCCACGCGGCGTCGACGTCGCCGGACTCGGCGTGTGGAACAAGCGCGGCGACGCCTGCTACTGGGCCACCGTGACCGGTCGCTTCACGGCCCGCAAGGCGCAGGTGATCCGGCTGATCATCGACACCCGTGGCGACCGGCGCTACGAGTACCAGGCGTTCGCCTACAGCCAGAAGGACGGCGACAACCGCCGCGGCGCCTTCCTGGTCACCTACTACGAGGACGGCCAGGGCCACATCCGCTCGCAGTACGTGCCCTGCCGGCTGTTCAGCACCTTCCTGGTCGGTCAGGGCCAGATCCGTCTCGGCATCCCCAAGACCTGCCTCGGCTCGCCGCCGCGCATCCGGCTGCAGGCGGCGGTCTTCGACATCACCCGCTACCAGAGCGGCAACCGCTGGCGCGGTCTCGTCGACCAGGTGCCCCAGCGCGGCTACACGCGCCGCTTCTGAGCGGACGAGACACGAGAAGACCCCCGGTACCGCGATGCGGTCCGGGGGTCGTCTGCGCAGGCCTGAGGATGCTCAGGCGTTGGGGCGCTTGCCGTGGTTCGCGCCCTTCTTGCGGCGTGCGCGGCGCTTGCGTCCGGTCTTGCCCATGGTGACCTCCTGGAGTCGTGAACACCCCAGTCTCCCAGGTCGGGCCACGACGGCGAAATCAGAGCCGGGCGAGGAACCGCTCGACGTCGACCACGACCCGGGTCACCTCGCCCGTGGCCACGACCTTGCCGGCACCCCGGCCGCCCACGTGCCGGGCGGCGACGGTGAAGCGGTGCAGGCGTCCGTCGACGAACGTGGTGGACGCCGACACCTCGACCTCCTGGCCGACGGCGGAGGCGCCGCTGTGCTCGAGCGCGACCCGGGTGCCGACGCTGGTGGCGCCGTCGGCGAGGGTCGGCTCGAGGGCGGCACAGGTGGCGGCCTCGCACCACGCCAGCACGCGCGGGGTGCCGAGCACGGGCAGGCTGCCGGAGCCGACCGCCACGGCGGTGTCGGCCTCGGTGACGGTGAAGCTCAGCGTCGCGGTGAGGGTGCTCATCGCAGGGCCTTGGTGAAGGCGAGCAGGTCGACGCCGTCGTGGGGCGACCAGTCGCGCGTGGGGTCGCGCGTGAAGCCCAGGCGCGCGTAGAGGGCGTGCGCCGCCGTCATGTCGGCCAGGCTCGACAGGGCGATCCCGGTGGCCCCGGCGGCGCGCCACCGCTCCTCGACGTGCTCGACGAGGGCGCGGCCCGCGCCGGTGCGTCGCACGGACGGGTCGACGGCGAGCATCCGGAACTCGCCCTCGTCGTCGCGCGCGATCTCGCGCCACGGCGAGCCCGGGGGGCAGTTGGTGACGCTGCCGAGCAGGCGACCGTCGTCGTGGACGGCGACCCACAGCTCGGCCTGGTCGGCCCGGGCCGCGGTGTCGCGCAGCCGGGCGACGTAGGTGTCGTCGGGGCCGTGGGTGAAGTCGGCGTAGGCCGCGACGGTGATCTCACCGAGGCGCTCGAGGTCGGCCGGCCGGGCCAGTCGCACGTGCATCAGATGCCGAACGTGGCGCGCGGGTAGGCGGCCTCGACGTCGGTGATCACGTTGACCAGGTAGGGCACGCCGGAGGCGAACGCCCGGTCGAGCGCCGGCCCGATGTGGCGCGGGTCGGTGACGGTCTCGCCCGCGCCGCCCAGGGCCTTGACGACCTCGTGGTAGGCCGTGCGCGGGGCGAGGTCGGCGGCGACGTCGTAGCCGTAGAGCATCTGCATCGGGCCCTTCTCCAGGCCCCACGCGGAGTTATTGCCCATCACCATGACCACGGGCAGGCCGTGCCGCACGAGCGTGTCGACGTCCATCAGCGAGAAGCCGGCGGCGCCGTCGCCGAGCAGCAGCACCACCTGGGCCGACGGACGCGCGATGCGGGCGGCGATGGCGGCGCCCAGCCCGGCACCGAGGCAGCCGTAGGGGCCCGGGTCGACCCAGCCGCCGGGCCGCTTCGGCTCGACGTACTTGCCGGCGAAGCTGACGAAGTCGCCGCCGTCGCCGATCACCACGGCGTCGTCGGCCAGCCTCGGCACCAGCTCGCCGTAGATGCGGGCGGGGTGGATCGGGTCGGCCTCGGCGGTCAGCAGCGCGCGGTCGCGCTCGACGCCGGCCGCGACGGCGGTCTGCAGGGACGAGACCCACGCCGTCCAGTCGGGCTTCGGGCCGCGCTCGAGGGCGACCTGCAGGGCGTCGAGGAACGCCGTGAGGTCACCGGACGCCGTCGCCGCCGTCGCCGCGTGGCTGGAGAGCTGTCCGGGGGAGTCGGCGACGTGCACCACCTGGGCGTCGCCGAAGACGCCGTAACCGAGACGGAAGTCGAGCGGGGTGCCGACGACGACGACGAGGTCGGGCTCCTTGAGCGCCTGGCTTCGGGCCTTGGTGACCAGCAGCGGGTGACCGCCGGGGACCACGCCGCGGCCCATGCCGTTCGTGATCGTCGGCAGGCCGACCGCCTCGACCAGGCGCAGCGCGACCTCCTCGGCGCCGTCGGCCCAGACGTCGGTGCCGAGGATCAGCGTCGGCCTCGTCGCCGCCGCGAGCAGGCCGGCGATGCGCGCGACGTCGTCGGGGTCCGGGTCGGCGCCCCGTGGCCGTTCGCCGGTGGGAGCGGGTGACGTGGCGGTGTTGAAGAACTCGTCCATCGGCACGTCGACGAAGACCGGGCCGCGGTGCGAGGAGCCGGCGGTGCCGAACGCGGCGTCCATGCCGGCGAGCACGTCGGCGGCCGTGGGCAGGGTGGCGGCGTGCTTGGCGATCGAGGCCACGATGGGCGGCTGGTCGAGCTCCTGCAGGCTGCCCGTGCCCCACCGGTTCTGCGGCGCGCGGCCACCGACGACGACCATCGGCGACCCGGCGAACTGCGCCTGGGCGATCGCGCTGACGCCGTTGGTGACCCCGGGCCCGGCCGTCAGGACGGCGAGCCCGGGCACCCGGGTGAGCTTGCCCGTGGCCTCGGCGGCGAACGCCGCCGTCTGCTCGTGCCGGACGTCGACCAGCCGCACCGGCCGGTCGCTGTCGGCCGAGCGCACCGCGCCGTCGTACATCGGGAAGACGTGCGCGCCGGAGAGGGTGAACATCGTCTCGACGCCGTGGGCCTGCGCGGCCGCGACGGCGAGCTCGCCCGCGTGGCCGGTGATCTGGCCGGTGATCTCGCCGGTGACATCGCCTGTGGTCTCGCTCATGCTCGGCAACCTACCGAGCGGAGCCTCACGGGGTGCGGAAGGACGGGTTGGTCTCGCGGAGCAGGCCGACGAGGACCAGCATCAGGTCGGCCCGCACGGTGGGCGGCCGGCTGCCGAGCGCGAGCCGCAGGTAGAGCGCCCGGAGGAAGGACTGCGCGTCGGAGGTGGGCAGGAACGGGTCGCTGTCGCGCGCCCGCGAGTAGGGCGAGGCGCCGGCGGCGATGCGGTTGGCCCACGGCTCGAGCACCGTCATCGGCACCGAGCCGCGGCGCAGGACCGCGAAGGTGGCGTTGACGAGCCGGTCGGGCTCGCCGTGCATCAGTGGCTCGGAGCCCGGCATCAGCAGTCGGTCGGCGATCACGTCGAGGACGACGGTGAGCTCGGGCTTGCCGAGGTGGGGCGAGGCGGCCAGCACCCGCAGGGCGTCGGCGCCGTGCGCGATCGCGTGGGCCCAGCCCTTGCCCGGCACGTAGCCGCGGAGGTCCTGCTCGCGCAGCAGCCAGGTGGCGATCGCGTCGCCCCACTGCAGCACCTTGCCGCCGAGCACGAGGGGCCGGGCGTTGTCGCGCGAGATGCACTCGGCGAGCACCAGCACGCTGAAGGCCCGACGGAAGACCGAGTCGGTGCCCTGCTCGCCGAGACCGACGGACAGGCCCGCGACCATGCCGTCGCCCAGGCCGGGGAGCAGGTCGTCGTAGACGCCGCGCTCGACCCAGGTGGCCAGGGTCGGGTAGGCGGTGCCGTCGCGCCGGTCGGGGTCGGTGTCGCCGAGCATGACCGTGAGCTCCTCGGTCATCTCGGCCAGCGAGAGGTGTGGGGGGACCCGGAAGTCGTCAGCATGCACCTGCTTCCAATCGGCCCCGGACACGCGTTGCATCCTCTCACCACCGACCCCCGATTCGTCACCGGGGGAGCGGGCCTAACCTGACGTCGTGCCGTCGTTCACCGAGATCGTCCGGACCCGCACCGATCTCGGCCCGGCCGACGTCGCCTGGCTCCAGCTGCTCCAGGCCGACTGGCAGATCATCGCCGACCTGAGCTTCGCCGACCTGCTGCTGTGGCTGCCCGACCGGGCCGGCACGGGCTACTGGGCGGCCGGGCAGATGCGCCCGACCACCGGGCCCACCGCCTACGTCGACGACGTCATCGGCACCTTCGTCGAGCGCGGACGCCGTCCGCTGATCGACGCCGCCTTCGACCAGGCACGCACCGTGCGCGAGGGCGACCCGGAGTGGCGTGACGAGGTGCCGGTGCGCATGGAGACGATCCCGGTGGTGCGGGCCGGGCGCGTGATCGGCGTGATCGGCCGGCACACCAACCTCCTCGGGGTGCGCACCCCGAGCCGTCTCGAGCTGTCCTACCTGCAGACGGCGGCCGACCTGACCCAGATGATCGCGACCGGGCACTTCCCCTCGACGGGGCAGCGCAGCGACCACGCCGACTCGCCGCGCGTCGGCGACGGCTTCGTGCGGGTCGACGCCGGCGCGGGGGTGGTCTACGCCAGCCCCAACGCCCAGTCGGTCTTCCGCCGGCTCGGGCTCTCCGGCGACCTGGCCGGGCACGCGTTCCCCGACCTGGTGCGCGAGCTGGTGCCGCCGCGTCGTCGCCCCGACGAGGAGACGCTGAGCGCCGTCCTGGGCGGCCGCGCGCACCGCGACGTCGAGATCGGCGGCGACGGCCCCGAGGCGGTCTCGATCATCGTCCGCTCGATCCCGTTGCGACCGGCGGGCGAGCACATCGGCGGGCTGATCCTCGTGCGCGACGTGACCGACCTGCGCCGCCGCGACCGCGAGCTGGTCACCAAGGACGCCACGATCCGCGAGATCCATCACCGGGTGAAGAACAACCTGCAGACGGTCGCGGCCCTGCTGCGCCTGCAGGCGCGGCGCATCGACAACGACACCGCCAAGCTCGCGCTCGAGGAGGCGGTGCGCCGGGTCGGCTCGATCGCGATCGTGCACGAGACCCTCAGCCAGGCGGTCGAGGAGACTGTCGACTTCGACGAGATCGCCGACCGGCTCGGCGCGATGGTCACCGAGGTCGGGGCGCTGACCGGCCGGGTCGCCGTCCGCCGCGAGGGCACCGTGGGCGTGCTCACCTCCGAGGCGGCCAACGCGCTGGCGATGGTGCTCACCGAGGTGCTGCAGAACGCCGTCGAGCACGGCTACGACGACGCCGACCCGGGGGTCGACGGCACGATCGTGGTGCGGGTGACCCACGACGCCGGGCGCATGCGCGTCGTCGTCGAGGACGACGGCCGTGGACTCCCGGCCGGCTTCGACCTCGACGGCTCGACGAACCTCGGGCTCTCGATCGTGCGGACCCTCGTCGAGAGCGAGCTCGACGGCCAGCTCACGATGCTCGGGCGGGCCGGTGGCGGTACCAGCGTCGTCATCGACGTGCCGGGACCGGCGGGCTAGAACGGGCTAGGACGGGCTGGAACAGCCGGGTCGCGGGGCGGGCTCAGGCCGTGCGGACGCGGGCGCGGGCGTTGCGGCGCTTGAGGGCGCGGCGCTCGTCCTCGCTCAGGCCGCCCCAGACCCCGTGGTCCTGTCCGGCCTCGAGGGCCCAGGCGAGGCACTGCTCGCGCACGTCGCACCGTCGGCACACCTGCTTGGACTCCTCGATCTGGAGGATGGCCGGGCCGGTGTTGCCGATGGGGAAGAACAGCTCCGGGTCCTCGTCGAGGCACGCAGAACGGTGACGCCAATCCATGGCAGGTGGATCCTTCGAAGTCGATACGTGCAGGCAGGGATGCTCAGGCCTGCGGGCAGCCGTGAATCCTCGTGTGTGAAGGATTTCACGAACGCCGGACCACTGTTGCAACTATCGCGGCTGCGTTCAAGTGTTTCGCCCGGTCGGTTGCATCACAACCGGACCAGGTGGGTGGCTCCCCATTGCCAGAAACGACAGTACCCTCCTCGACGTGCCTGATGCGTCCGTCTCCTCGCCGCTGCCGCGCGGCCTCCTCCTCGCGGCCGTCGTCGTGGGCGTCGAGGGCCTGGTGCTGCTCGCGCTCGCCGTCGCAGGTCTCGTCGACCGGGTGCCGGGCAGCGTCGAGGTCTCCATCTCCGTCGCGGTGTTCTTCGCCGTCTACGGAGCCGGGCTGCTGTTCTGCTCGTGGGGCCTCACGCGCCTCGAGGGGTGGACCCGGGGGCCGGTGCTCATCACCCAGCTGATCGTGCTCGGCATCGCCTGGAACGCGCGCGAGAACGCCGCTCTGGCCCTCGGGCTGGCCGTCGTCGGCATCGTCACGATCGTTGCGATGCTGCGACCGGCGAGCGTCGCGGCGCTGCTCGGCGAGCGCTAGCCGGGGTAAGCGCGACACGTTGTTACCGAATGCTGGCCGTCGTGTTCTCGGCGCGTGGGCTGAGCGTGGGTCGCGCCTGCGTACGGTTGTGGTCGTTGGCCGAGGTCGCGCGGATCTGGGGGGATCGCACGACCGGGCCACGCACACCGTGACCCGCTCGGCCGCCTCTGGGGGAAGGCAGCCTCGAGCGGGTCTCGTGTGTTCTCTCGTCGCTAGTGATCAGCCGAGTCGAGGGACTCGCGCAGCTGGGCGAGGGTGCGGGTCAGCAGGCGCGAGACGTGCATCTGCGAGACCCCGATCTCCTCGGCGATCTGCGACTGCGTCATGTTCTTGAAGAACCGCAGCAGCAGGATCCGCTTCTCCCGTGCCGGCAGCTGCTCGAGCAGCGGCTTGAGCGACTCGCGGATCTCGACGTGGGCCAGGCCCTCGTCGTCGATGCCGATGGCGTCGAGCATGCTCGAGGAGTCGTCGTCGTTGTCGCTCGTGGCGTCGAGGGAGAGCGTCGAGTAGGCGTTGCTCGACTCGATGCCCTCGACGATCTCCTCCACCGTGCAGCCGATCGACTCGGCGAGCTCGCGCGGGGTCGGGGAGCGGCCCAGGGTCTGGGTCAGCTCGGCCGTCGCCGCGCCGATCTGCATGCGCAGCTCCTGCAGACGCCGGGGCACCCGGATGGCCCAGCCCTTGTCGCGGAAGTAGCGCTTGATCTCGCCGATGATCGTGGGCGTGGCGTAGGTGGAGAACTCGACGCCCCGGTCGGTGTCGAACCGGTCGATCGACTTGATCAGCCCGATGGTGCCGACCTGCACGAGGTCCTCGAACGGCTCGCCGCGGTTGCGGAAGCGGCGGGCGCAGTGCTCGACCAGCGGCAGGTGGAGGTGCACCAGCGCGTCGCGGGCGTGGGTGCGCGCGGCCTCGGAGGCGAGGTCGGCGCGCATCGCGACGAACAGCTCGGCGCTGCGGCGCCGGGTCTGCTCGATGCGGGTCTGGCGCTCGTCGGCGGCCGGGCCCTGCTCCCGAGTGTCGGGCTCTGCCATGTCAGGCGCCGTCGCCGAACGCCGACGAGGTCATGGTCATCTCGACGGCGAACCGGCCGCCCGCGGAGGAGATGTCGGCCGACGAGGCCAGGGTGTCGAGCACCTGCCAGGCGAAGCTGTCGAGGTCGGGCACCGGGTTGCCGGCGGCCTCGACGGCGATGCCGACGACCATGCGCCCCGGCGCGAGGTGGAACGTGGCGACGAGGTCGCTGCCCTCGTCGGCGTGCTCGAGCACCATGGCGTTGGCCTCGCCGACGGCGATGCGGAGGTCCTCGATGTCGTCGATGGTGAAGTCGAGGCGCGCGGCGAGGCCGGCGGTGGTGGTGCGCAGCACGGAGGCGTAGGCGCTGTCGGCCGGCAGGCGGAGCTCGACGTCGGCTCGTCCGACGGGCTGGTCGGGCTGGGTGACTGACATCGGTGAGGATCCTTCGTTCACTGGTGGGCCGACGGGGGCGACCCTACCGCCACCCGACCGGGGGCCGGGTGGGGTCGTGCCGACCACCTCACCGCGTGGGTCGGGGCCGTCGTCCAGACGCACGAACGCCGCGCTCCCCGGCCCGGTGGGCGGGGAGCGCGGCGTCCGCGGGTGGCCTCGGGATCAGCCCTTCTTGGTCTCCCAGAAGATCTCGGCGATCTCGTCGATCTTGGCGAGCAGCTGGTCGGCGACCTCGGCGTCCATGGAGCCCTTGGTGCCGGTGGCGCCGGCGAGCTTGGTGGCCTCGTTGACCAGCGTGTGCAGCTGCGGGTACTTCTCGAAGTGCGGCGGCTTGAAGTAGTCGGTCCAGAGCACCCACAGGTGGTGCTTGACCAGCTCGGAGCGCTGCTCCTTGATCAGCACCGCGCGGGTGCGGAAGTCGGGGTCGTCGTTGTCGGCGAGCTTGGCGATGACGGCCTTGATCGACTCGGCCTCGATGCGCGCCTGGGCCGGGTCGTAGACGCCGCAGGGGAGGTCGCAGTGGGCCTGCGCCTCGATCGTGGGCGCGAAGAAGCGGGAGAGCATGGGTTTCCTCTCGGGTCAGTCCAAGGAGACGGGTGGGCAGTTGCGACACTACTCCGCGTGGCGACCCCTCGATCCGCACCCCTGGGGATGGTGGTGGTCCGTGGCCGCTCGATGCTGCCGGGCCTGCGCGACGGCGACCGGCTGCTCGTCCGCTACAGCGCCGCGGTGCGTGTCGGAGCGGTCGTCGTGGCCCGGTTGCGCGACGGCACGGTGGCGGTCAAGCGGGTGGCCGGGCGTCTTGACACCGGGTGGTGGCTGCTGAGCGACAACGCCGACGAGGGGCTGGGCGACTCCCGCGCCTACGGCGCCGTCCCGGACGACGAGGTGCTGGCCGTCGCGTGGTGCCGGGTGTGGCCACGGCCGCGGGCGCTGCGCCGACGGGTGTGACCTGGATCTCCCGGGATGTCCCGAGACGTCGGGAGTGGCCGGTGAGCGGTGTGGAAGTATCGCGAACCGTGGCTGAGATGACTCCCGGACCCGTGTCGACCGACCACCCGCGCGCCGGCGACCCGGTCTTCGACCTGCACGTCGGGGGCAAGATGGAGACGGTCTCGACCGTCGCCCTCGCCGACAAGGACGACCTCTCGCTGGCCTACACGCCCGGCGTCGCCCTGGTGTGCGAGGCGATCGCCGCCGACCCGTCGCTGACCCAGCACTACACCTGGGTGCCGAACGTGGTCGCGGTCGTCACCGACGGCACCGCGGTGCTCGGCCTCGGCGACATCGGGCCCGCCGCGGCCATGCCGGTCATGGAGGGCAAGGCGGTGCTGTTCAAGCAGTTCGGCGGGGTCGACGGCGTCCCGATCTGCCTCGACACGACCGACACCGAGGAGATCATCGAGACCGTCGTGCGGCTCGCGCCGAGCTTCGGCGGCATCAACCTCGAGGACATCTCCGCCCCACGCTGCTTCGAGATCGAGGACCGGCTCAAGGAGCGCCTCGACATCCCGGTCTTCCACGACGACCAGCACGGCACCGCCGTCGTCGCGCTCGCCGCGCTCGAGAACGCGTTGAAGCTCACCGGCCGCGACGCCGCCACCACGCGCGTCGTCATCTCCGGCGCCGGTGCTGCCGGCGTCGCGATCGCCAAGATCCTCATCGAGGCCGGCATCACCGACATCGCCGTCACCGACCGCAAGGGCGTCGTCCACTCGGGCCGCAGCGACCTGACGCCGGTGAAGAAGGCGCTGGCCGAGATCACCGCCGACCGCGCCGGGCGCAGCGGCTCGCTCGCCGACGTCCTCGACGGCGCCGACGTCTACCTCGGCGTCTCCGGCGGCACGATCCCCGAGGAGGACGTCGCGCGCATGGCACCCGAGGCCATCATCTTCGCGATGGCGAACCCGACCCCGGAGGTGCACCCCGACGTCGCGCACAAGTACGCGCGGGTCGTGGCCACCGGTCGCTCGGACTTCCCCAACCAGATCAACAACGTGCTCGCGTTCCCGGGCATCTTCCGGGGCGCCTTCGACGTGCACGCCACCGCGATCACCGAGGGCATGAAGGTCGCCGCGGCCACCGCGCTGGCCGATCTCGTCGGCGACGAGCTGCGCGAGGACTACGTGATCCCCTCGCCGTTCGACCCGCGGGTCGGGCCGGCGGTGGCCACCGCCGTCGCGGCCGCCGCCCGCGCCGACGGGGTCGCGCGCCGCTGACGCGTTTGCCGGCCCGGCCACGGTGGCACGGTGCCGGCATGAGACGCGCTGTCGTGGCCCTCCCGGTCCTGCTGCTGGCCCTCGCCGGCTGCGGCGACGGCGGCAGCCCGGACGACGCCGACGACCCCAGCCCGAGCCGCACGACCGCCGAGGCGATCAGCGCCTGCGGCGACCTCACCGACGCCGACGTCGCGCGCCTGACCGGGCAGGGCGACGTCACGCACGTGGAGAAGCAGCAGCCGTTCGGCTCGGTGTGCACCTTCACCGCCGACGGCTCACCGAGCGTGATGATCCTGGCCGGCGGCGGTGCGACCACGGCCGCCGACATCGTCGAGCTGTCGACCCCGACCTCCGACGAGGGCGAGGTCAGCACCGAGGACGTCGAGGTGCCCGGCACCGACGAGGCGCTGCTCGTCACCGACACCTCCTACGACCTGACGACGACGTCGCTGGTCGCGGTCGTCGGCGACGTCGGCTACACCGTCTACGGCACCGGTCCGACGGCGGACGACGAGGGCCGCGTCGCGATCGCGGTGCTGACGATCCTGCTCGGCGGCACCTCCGACGTCCCCGACGCCGAGCCGCAGGCGCACCCGTGCGACGCCCTGACCGGCGAGGAGGTCGGCACCGTGCTCGACACGAGGGTCACGGCCCAGCGCGGCGAGCTGGGCGACGGTCTCCGCTGCACCTACGGCGGCCCCGACGGTGTCGGCGTCCTGGTCTACACCCTGGATCGCACGGCGCCGGTCGAGTCCCTCGCCGACAGTGCGGAGCGACAGGGGGCGGCAATCGAGGAGGTCCCGGTCGGGGACGGCGGCGTGGCGCGCCTCGTGCAGCGCGACAGCCTCGACGTCGCCACCGTGTACGTCGCGACCACGCGGGGTGTCTTCGTGCTCGACGTCGACGCCACCGACGATCCGGCCCGCTCGGTGGCGGTGGCCCGCGAGCTGGCGCCGCTGTTGGCGGGCTGAGCGGTCGTCAGCCGCCGGTGACGTTCGGGTCGCGCCAGGTGCGCTCGAAGGGCAGGCGCCAGGCGTGCGGGGCGACGAGCTGGTGGATCGCGTTGGGGCCCCACGAGCCCGGCGTGTAGCCGCGCACCGGCACCGGGTGGTCGAGCAGCTGCTGGGACTTCTCCCACAGCGTCTCGATGCCCTGGGCCGAGGTGAAGAGCGTGTGGTCGCCGCGCATCGCGTCGTGGATGAGCCGCTCGTAGGCCTCCAGCACCAGGCCCTTGCTCGTGGTGTCGTTGGTGGCGAACTGCATCGACAGCTTCTCCAGCTTCATGCCGGTGCCGGGGCGCTTGCCGTAGAACGACAGCGACATGCGCGACTGGTCGGCGAGGTCGAAGGTCAGGTGGTCGGGGCCCTGGGTGCCGGCGTTCGACCCGGCGGGGAACATCGACAGGGGTGGCTCCTTGAAGGCGATCGAGATGATGCGCGCCCCCTCGGCCAGCTTCTTGCCCGTGCGCAGGTAGAACGGCACGCCGGCCCAGCGCCAGTTGTCGATCTCGACCTTCAGCGCGATGAAGGTCTCGGTGTCGGAGTCGTCGCTGACCCCCTCCTTGCCGCGGTAGCCGGTGTACTGACCCCGGACGACGTTGTGCGGCTCGATCGGGCGCATCGAGCGGAAGACCTTGAGCTTCTCCTCGCCGATGGGCCCGGGCGCCAGGGTCGTCGGCGGCTCCATCGCCATGAACGCCAGCACCTGCATGAGGTGGGTGACGACCATGTCGCGGTAGGCGCCGGTGGACTCGTAGAACTTGGTGCGGCCCTCGAGCCCCAGCGTCTCGGGGACGTCGATCTGCACGTGGTCGATGAAGTTGCGGTTCCAGATCGGCTCGAACAGGCCGTTGGCGAAGCGGAACGCGAGGATGTTCTGCGCCGCCTCCTTGCCGAGGAAGTGGTCGATGCGGAAGACCTGGTCCTCGCTGAAGACCTGGTGCACCTCGTGGTTGAGCCGCTTCGCCGAGGCGAGGTCGGTGCCGAACGGCTTCTCCATGATCACCCGCGACCGCTCCACCAGACCGGCCGCGTCCAGCTCGTGGATGACGTCGAGCGCGGCCTTGGGCGGCACGCTCAGGTAGTGCAGCCGCCGGACGTCGTCGACCGGGCCGAGCTCGGCCTCGAGCTCGGCCACCACGGCGGCGAGCGCCGCCGGGCCGGCCGACGTCGAGACGTAGTGCAGGTGCTCGCTGAACGGGGCCCAGCGCTCGTCGGTGATCTCGCCCTTGCCGAACTCCTCGCAGGCCGCGCGGGCCAGCTTGTCGAAGGCCTCGCGGTCGAGCTCCTCGAGCGAGGTGCCGACGATGCGCATCTCCGGGACCAGGTCGGCCTCGTCGAGGCGGAGCAGTCCGGGCAGCAGCTTGCGCTTGGCGAGGTCGCCGGTGGCGCCGAAGAGGACGACGACGGTGGGGTGGTCCATGACCCTCACGTTAGGCCTCCCTCATGACGAGCAGGTGACGCACCACTACGGTCGAGGACATGTTCGCTGTCTACGCCGAGTCCTTCTCCGCTGACAACCCCCTCGACGGCCTGGTGCTCGGTGAGCGGCCGGAGCCCGAGGCCCCCGACGGCTGGACGACGGTGACCGTCAAGGCCGCCTCGCTCAACCACCACGACATGTGGTCGCTGCGCGGCGTCGGCCTCAAGCAGGAGCAGCTGCCGATGATCCTCGGCTGCGACGCCGCCGGGCTCGACGACGACGGCAACGAGGTCGTCGTCCACGCCGTCATCAGCGACCCGTCGTGGACCGGCGACGAGACCCTCGACCCGCGGCGGTCGCTGCTCTCCGAGCGGCACCAGGGCACGCTGGCCGAGCAGGTCGTCGTCCCGCGGCGCAACGTCGTCCCCAAGCCGGCCTCGCTCTCGTTCGCCGAGGCGGCGTGCCTGCCGACGGCGTGGCTGACGGCGTACCGCATGCTCTTCACCCGCGGTGGCCTCAAGGCCGGCGACACCGTGCTCGTGCAGGGCGCCGGCGGCGGGGTCGCCACGGCGTGCATCATGCTGGGCCGCGCCGCCGGGCTCAAGGTGCTCGCGACGAGCCGCGACGAGGCCAAGCGGGCCCGCGCGGTCGAGATCGGCGCCCACGAGGCATTCGAGTCCGGCGCCCGCCTGCCGGTCAAGGTCGACGCCGTCATGGAGACCGTCGGGCGTGCCACCTGGTCGCACTCGGTGCGCTCGCTGCGCCCCGGGGGCACGATCGTCACCAGCGGCACGACGTCCGGCCCGCAGCTCGACGACGCCGAGCTGACCCGCATCTTCTTCCTGCAGCTCTCGGTCGTCGGCTCGACGATGGGCACGCGCGACGAGCTCGCCTCGCTCGTCACGATGCTCGACGCCACCGGCACCCGGCCGCTGATCGACCGCGAGGTGCCGCTGACCGAGGCCCGCGACGGGTTCGCCGCCATGGCCGGCGGCGACGTGTTCGGCAAGATCGTGTTCACCGCCTGATGGGCACCCACCTCCTCACCGGCGCCGGCTCCGGCATCGGCGCCGCCCTCGCCGACCGGCTCCACGCCCGCGGCGACTCGCTCGTGCTCGTCGCG
The DNA here is from genome assembly GCF_039939255.1 of Nocardioides secundeburneus. Classification (NCBI taxonomy): domain Bacteria; kingdom Bacillati; phylum Actinomycetota; class Actinomycetes; order Propionibacteriales; family Nocardioidaceae; genus Nocardioides; species Nocardioides secundeburneus. The sequence continues at coordinate 436,518 of NZ_JBDUUE010000006.1, read as the reverse complement.
CGCTCGGTCGAGCGCGCAGGCGTGCTCGCCGGGCGCTACCCGGGCGCGAGCACGCTCGTCGTCGACCTCGTCGCGCCGGGCCTCGTGCCCGACCCCCTCGGGCCGCTGCCCGAGCGTCTCGACTCGGTCATCCACTGCGCCGGCGTCGTCGAGCTCGCGCCGGTGGCCGAGCTCGACCTGGTCTCGCTGAGCAGCCAGCTCAACGTCAACCTGGTCTCGCCGATGGTGCTCACCCGCCAGCTGGTGCCCGCCGTGCGGCGCGCGCGGGGCCTGCACCTGTTCGTGAACTCCTCGGCCGGCCTGACCGCGAGCGCGAGCTGGTCGGCCTACGCCGCCTCGAAGTTCGGGCTGCGCGCCTTCGCCGACTCGTTGCGCGCCGAGGAGACCGAGCACGGCGTCCGCGTCTCGACGGTCTACCCGAGCCGGACGGCGACGCCCATGCAGGAGAAGGTGCACCAGCAGGAGGGCCGCACCTACGACGCGTCGCGCTGGATCAGCGTCGACACCGTCGCCGACACGATCCTGCACGTGCTCGACCTGCCCGCCGACGCCACCATCCCCGAGGTCGTCGTCCGGCCGGTCGTGCCGCGCTCGGTCTGAGCCGCGCGCCTCCGGCGCGACGGTGGGTGCGTCGCTGCGACCCCGTTTCTTCACCTTCTCGTCGGCGCCGGGTCCCCGAGGACGAGCCAACCGTTCGACCGGCACCACGAGGGTCGTCCCGCGGTGCCCACGATCGGTGGGGCCGATCGGATCGACCCTCGGAGCACCGTGTCCCTGCTCGACCTCGCCGTGCTGCGGCGCCTCCCGGCGGTGGTCGTCGGGTGCCTGGCGTTCGCCGCGCTCGGCCTCGTGCTCGCCCCGCTGGCGTCGGCGCACCCCTTCGGCGACCCGCAGACCGTCGAGGTGACGGTCGACGACGGCGACGTCCGGCTGCGCTGGCAGGTCGGCGGCACCGACGACCTCACCGCGCTCGCCCTGGCCCTGGGCCTGCTGCCGCAGGACCGCGTCTACCTCGACGGCGCCACGATCTACGAGGACGGCGACGGCGACCTGCTCGCCGCGTCGCCGCGGCTCTCGGAGTACCTGCTCGACCGGGTCGACGTCCGCGCCGGTGGCACCGACTGCGACGGCGAGCTGCTGCCGGTCACCGACCTCGCGGCCGACGGAGCAGTGCTCTCGTTCGCGTGCGGTGCTCTCGCTGACGAGGCAGTGGTCGCCGTGCGCACCCTGACCGACCTCCACCCGGACTACCGCACGCTGGCCACCGGCCCCGGCGGTCAGCGCGCGGTGTACGACGACGACAACCCCGAGCACACCTGGTCCCTGACCGGTTCGCCCGAGGCGGGAGCGGCGGCCGGCAGCAGCGCCGCCGTGCAGCTGGGCTCGGTCGCGGGCCTGGTCGTCGTGGGGGGTGCGGCCGGGGCGTTCTACGTCCGCCGTCGCGGCCGCCGCGCGGAGGTGCCGGCCGGATGACGCCCGCGCTCGTCCCGATGCTCGGCCTCCCGTCCATGGGGGAGCGCCTCCCCGACCTCGTCACCTCGCCCGGCTTCGTCCCGTTCGCGCTGCTCGTCTCCTACGTCGCCGGCGCGGCCCACGCGGTCGCGCCCGGCCACGGCAAGAGCCTCGCCGCCGCGTACCTCGTCGGCAGCGACGGACGCCGTCGCGACGCCGCCTGGATGGCCGGCTCCGTCGCCGTCATGCACACCCTGTCGGTCCTCGTCGTCGCGGTCGCGTGGACCTTCCTCTCGCTGTCCGACCTGGTGCGGCTCGAGGCGCTCACGGCGTCGCTGCAGCTGGTCGCGGGCCTGCTGGTCGTCGCCACCGGCGCCTGGCTGCTGCGCCGCCGCCTGCGCGACGCCGGCGGGCACGGCCACGGGCACGGCCACGGCCACGGGCACGGGCACGGGCACGGGCACGGCCATGGGCACGGGCACGGCACCCAGACCATCGAGCGCACCGAGACCCACACCCACGCCCCCGTGCGCCGACGTCCGGGCGCCGTGCTCCTCGGCATCTCGGGTGGTCTCGTGCCGTCTCCATCGGCCTTCCTGGTGCTGGTGACCGGTCTCTACACCGGCCGCGCCGCACTCGCGCTCGCGCTCGTCGTCGCGTTCGGGCTCGGCCTCGCCTCCGTGCTGTACGGCGTCGGGCTCGCCGCACTCGCCGGCTCGGCCTGGCTCACCCGCGCCGCCGGCTCGCACCGCCTCCTCGGCCTCGCCACCCGCGTGGCCCCCGCTCTCGCCGCCGTCAGCCTCACGTTGCTCGGCTGCGCGGTCACGGCCCTCGCCGTGACCACCCTGCTCGGTTGACCGCACCCTTCCCGCACACCCTCCCTGCACACCCTCCCCAAGGAGCACTCGCGCATGACGCACTCCCCGCGTCCGCACCGTCGCCGCCTCGCGGTCCTGACGGCGCTGACCTCGCTGGCGGGCCTCGGCCTCGTCGGCGTCCCCGGACCGGCCACCGCCGGCCCCACGCTGCCGGCCACCGCGCCGACAGGGCCCGACGCCCTCGTGGGCGACCCGACGCCGCCGACCCTGACGCCGGCCGACGGCCGCTACGTCGAGGGCACGATCACCGTCGCCTCCGACGCCACCACGGCCGGTGACGACGTCACCGCGCTCACGGTCGACGGCACGCGGATCGACGCGACGGAGACCACCGGCAGCTCCCGGCTGTCGTTCGAGGTCGGCGACAACTCCATCGAGACCCGCTTCGGCAACTACGTCGTCGTCAACGGCGACCACCGCATCGACCTCACCGACGCCGTCAACGAGCGGGTCACGATCCCGGTCCCGAACGACGCGCTCACCACCGGGGACAACACGATCGAGGTCTTCACCGGCGCGATCGAGAGCTCCTGCGGGCGCAACTTCGACGACTTCGCGATCTCCGAGGTCCGCCTCGAGCTGCTCGGCGAGACCGCCGACGGCGAGGACAACGAGTTCACCTACTCCATGGGCGACGGCAGCTGCGGCACCAACACCTCGCTGCTGACCCGCGCCGAGCTGCACTTCTTCGTCGCCGGCGTGCCCGGCTCGACGACCGGGCTCACCACCGAGCTCGACACCCGCACCCTCGCCAACGGCCGCCACCGGATCGCCGCGACGACCGCGTCCGGCCAGACGACGTCGCACGTCGTCCGCGTCAACAACGCCCCCGAGGGCGCGCCGCGGATCTCCCCGACGGACGGCACCCTGGTCCGCGGCCAGCAGACCGTGACCGCCGCGACCACCGTCGACGGCTCGGGGTCGATCGCCGACCTGCTGGTCGACGGCGCCGTGCCGCCGGCGGCCACGACCCTCGCGGCCGGCACCGCGTCGTTCCGGTTCACGGTCGGCACGAACTCGATCGAGGCGCGCTACTACAACTACCTCGAGGTCAACGGCCACCACATCGACATCGGCGGCGACTGGGTCAGCGAGGCCGTCACCATCCCCGTGCCGCGGCACTACCTCGTGGCCGGCGAGAACGTCGTCCGGATCGTCACCGGCGACATCAACAGCGGCAGCGGTGCCACCCTGTGCGCGAACCGTGACGACTTCTCGCTGAGCGCCCTGTCGCTCGCAGTCGACGGCGGCACCGTCACCCCGGTCGGCAACGCCTCGACCTACGCGATGGGCGACGGCACCTGCGGCAGCAGCACCACCGCGCTGCCCGAGGCGACGCTGCGCTTCACCGTCGACGGCGTTCCGACCGCGCGCACCCTGCCGACGCTCGGCTCGGGTGACGCGCACCTGCGGATGTTCGTCGGCGGCAACGGCACCGAGGCCCGCTACGTCAACCACGTGCTGGTCAACGGCAACCGCATGGACCTCGGCGACTACGTCGGCGTGACCGCCGACCTGACGATCCCCAACGAGTGGTTGCTCCCGGGCATCAACGTCGTCGAGGTGGTCGCGGGCGCGGTCACCACGGAGTGCGGACAGAACTACGACGACTTCCCGCTCACCGACATCTCGCTCACCCCGGCTGCGGGCACGGCGACGATCACCCACCGGTCGACCAACGTCTCGGGCGCCGTCGTGCCGATCACCATCGGTGACGGCAGCTGCGGCAGCAGCTTCACCGGCACCCTGCGCGTGGGCCTCACGTTCGCCGTCGACGCCCCCGCGCAGGGTCTGCGGGCCGACGTCCGCACCGCCCTGCTCGCCGACGGCGAGCACACGGTCAGCGCGACGTCGGGCACCGGCCAGACCGCGACCCGCACCCTCGTGACCGACAACACCGCGCCGGTCATCGCCTCGAGCGTCCCGGCGACCGGTCAGCGGATCACCTCCGCCGTCGCGTTCGACCTCGACCTCGACGACCTCGCGGGCGTCGCCGGTACGCCGGTCACGACCCTCGACGGCGCCCCGCTCGCCCTCGGTGACCCGGTCGGGCCCGGCCTGGCCGCCGGCCAGCACACCATCGCGGTGCAGGCCACCGACTCGCTCGGCAACGCCGCCACCCGCGAGATCACCTTCACCAGCGCCGGCATCCCCGACGCCCCCGCGGCCCTGTCGCCCGTCTCCGGAGCCACCGGCGTCGGCCGCAGCGTCGACCTCTCGGCCCAGGTGGCCGTGGCCGGCGGCGGCGACGTCACCGCGACCTTCACCGCCGCCGACGTCGTCGTGCCGCAGACCGGCTTCCAGGGCGTCGCTGCGAAGGTCCCGACCACGCTCGCGGTCACCGGCGAGCAGAGCGTCGACACCTCCACGCTCACCCCGCTCGGCGACGGCGACCTCGCCTCGCCGTCCGGTCGCGACGTCGTCTTCCAGCGCTTCGACCTCGCCGTCGGCGAGACGCGCGCCCCGGTCGTGCGCTGGAGCGGCACCGTCGACCCCGAGCGCGTCGTCGCCCTCCGCGCCTGGGACGCCGACGCCCGCACCTGGGACGTGCTCGCCAGCTCGCGCGGCCGTCTCGAGGACGACACCGTGCTCACGGTCACCGCACCGGCGCGCTACGTCGACCGCGGCACCGTGCACGTGCTGGTCACCGGCGAGGACCCGTTCGCCGACGACATCGACGCCGGCTCGCAGGAAGGCTTCGCCGACCCGTCGGAGTACGACTTCTCGCTCGTCCACTTCACCGACACGCAGTACCTCTCCGAGGGCGCGGTCGAGCAGGAGACCGAGGCCGAGCGTGCGATCTGGAAGGCGGCGTACGGCGCCACCACCGAGTGGATCGCCGAGCACAAGACGTCGAACAAGATCGCCTACGTCGCGCACACCGGCGACATCATCGAGAACAACATCGACGCCCCCACCACCCCGGAGATGCAGGCGCAGGTCACCGGTGAGTTCGAGGTCTCCAGCGAGCTGCAGGGCACCCTCGACGCGGCCGGCGTGCCCAACCAGGTGATTGCGGGCAACCACGACAACCAGCGCGGCCGCGAGGAGGGCGCCGGCGCGATCTACAACCAGTACTACGGTCCCGGGCGCTACCAGGCGGCCGACGACACCTGGGGCACCGCGTCGTACGGCGGGCCGTGGAAGGAGGGGGACAACCAGAACAACTACGTCCTGTTCTCCGCCGGTGGTCTCGAGTTCGTCGCCGTCGGCCTGTCGTACGGCGTGACGCGCGAGGAGGCCGACTGGGCCACCTCGATCTTCCGCCGCTACCCCGACCGCAACGGCATCGTGCTCAGCCACGACTACCTGAAGCCGTCGACCAACAGTGACGGCCGCGGCTCCGGCTTCTCGGTCCCGGACGGCTCGCTGCTCTACCGGCTCGTCGTCGAGGCCAACCCCAACGTGTTCCTGGTCCTCGCCGGTCACGAGCACGGCGTCGGCACCAACATCAAGACCGGCGTCGGTGCGACCGTGACCCACGACGTCGTCGAGCTGCTCGCCGACTACCAGGCCTACACCGTCACCGCCGACGAGCTCGGGCTGACCGAGATCGGTGGCTACCTGCCGACCGACCGGCTGCGCTTCGGGGCCAGTTTCCTGCGGATGCTGCAGTTCGACGTCGACCGCGGCGAGATGATCGTCGACACCTACTCGCCGTTCCTCGACGACTTCGGAGCCGTCGACTACGACCCGGACAACCGCTACGAGGAAGAGGCGGACAACATGGTCCTGCCGGTCGACCTCACCTCGCGCAAGACCCAGTTCACCACCGACGACATCGCCGCCTTCGTGCCGCTCGAGACCGTCGGCACCGCGACCGTCGCGTCCGGCGCCACGGCCTCGACGACGTGGTCGGGCCTGGCCCCGCGGACGACGTACGGCTGGATCGCGACGGCGACCACGCCCGGCGGCGGTCGTGCCACGGCCGAGCCCGGCGTCTTCCGCACCACCCCGGCCCCGGCGTCGACGGTGACCGTCGCCGACGCCACCGTCGCGCACGCCGCGCCGGTCACGGTGCCGGTCCGGGTCGCCCCGGCCGCGGCGGGCGACGTCGCCACCGGCCCGGTCGAGGTCCGCGAGGGCGAGACGCTGCTCGGCACCGCCGACGTCGTCGACGGCGTCGCCACGGTGACCGTGCCGGCCGGGCTCGCGCCCGGGCGTCACGACCTCGTCGCGTCGTACGCCGGCGCCGGCTGGGTCGGCGGCGGCTCGGCCCCGTTCACCCTGACGGTCGGCGCGGCCGCGTCGTCGGTGACGGCCTCGGCTCCCACGGTCACCGCCGGCGCGGCGCCGGTCGTCACCGTCACGGTCGCCGGCCCCGTGCCCGCGACCGGTGAGGTCCGCGTCAGCGAGGGCTCGCGGGTGCTCGGCACCGCGACGCTCGCGGGTGGCACGGCCCGGGTCAGGCTGCCCGCCGGCCTGGCCGTCGGACGGCACCAGCTGCGGGTCGACTACCTCGGCAGCCCGCAGGTCGCGGCGGCGTCCACGACCACCACGCTGACGGTGACCGCCCGGCCCAAGGTCAGCTCGACCCTGGTCGCGCGCGCCACCCCGGCCTCGGTGCGGCGCGGGCGAGTCACGACCTTCGCGGTCACCGTGCGGGCCGGTGCGATCCCGACCGGACGGGTCACGATCATGCGCGCGGGTCGCCAGGTCGGCGCCGGCACCGTCGTGCGGGGCCGCGCGACCATCCGCGTGCGGATGAACCAGCCGGTCGGTCGCCGTACCTTCACCGTGCGCTACCTCGGCTCGGACGCCGTCCGGCCGAGCCGGACCACGGTGACGGTGCGGGTACGCAAGCGCTGACGGTCCGCGGCTGATCAGGCCGCTCCAGCACCACGTCGTCCGCCCCGGCGGGAGCCTCGGCTCCCGGCGGGGCGGAGGTCTCTGTCGGTGCGGCCCGGGCGCCGGGAGCAGGTCAGACGGGCGGTCGCCGGTCGGCCCACGGGCGGGCCTGCTCGAGCTGCGCGGCGACGCGCAGCAGCAGCCCGTCGCTGCCGAGCCGGCCGACCAGCTGCGTGCCGATCGGCAGGCCGGACGGCGTCCAGTGCAGCGGTACCGACATCGCGGGCCGGCCGGTGAGGTTGGCCAGCTGGGTGTAGGGCACCCAGCCGAGGTTCTGGGTGATCATCTGGTCGACGATCGGGGTGAGCCGCAGGACGCTTGCCGCGCGGGCGGTGAGCAGGGCGCGCTGGGCGAGCCTGATCGGCGCCGGTGCCTCGAACGCACCGATGCGCGGCGGGGGAGTCGCCGTGGTGGGGGTGAGCAGCAGGTCGTAGGACTCGTGGAACTCGGCGAGGCGGCGCACGTGCGTGTGCCGGTTCTCGATGGAGCGGATGAGGTCGACCGGGCTGGTCGCACGGCCCAGTGCGGCCATGGTGAGGGTGTCGTCCTCGAAGCCGCTGTCGCCGCTGCCCGAGACCCGCTTCGCCTCGTCGACCGAGAAGGCGCAGTAGGCGAACCAGCTGGTGAGGAAGTCCTGGGCGAGGGCGGCGTCGTCGACGGGGGCGCGGTCGAGCACGTCGACGTGGTGGCCGAGGCTCTCGAGCAGCTCGCCGGCCGCGGTGGCCGCAGCGAGCGCCTCGGGGTCGGGGGTGGGGTTGATCGCGCTGGCCGTGCACAGCCCGATGCGCAGGGTGCCGGGGTCCTGGCCGACCTCGTCGGCGTACGACGTGGCCGGCGTCGCGGGCAGGTAGGGCGACCACGGCGCCGCGCCGGCGAGGACGTCGAGCATGGCCGCGGTGTCGCGCACCGAGCGCGAGACGACGCCGTCGGTGGCGGTGCCGCCGAGGGGCTCGCCGCGGGCCGGGCCGGCGTTGACCAGGCCCCGGCTCGGCTTCAGCCCGAACAGCCCGCACGCCGAGGCGGGGATGCGGATGGAGCCGCCGCCGTCGCTCGCGCCCGCGCACGGCACGATGCCGGCCGCGACCGCCGCCGCCGAGCCGCCCGAGGAGCCGCCGGGCGTGTGGTCGGTGTGCCACGGGTTGCGCGTCGCGCCGAAGGCCACCGGCTCGGTGATGCCCTTGGCGCCGAACTCGGGGCTGTTGGTCTTGCCGAACACGGCCAGGCCAGCGTCGAGCCAGCGCCGGACGACGTCGGCGTGCTCGCCCGCGGGCGTCGTCATCAGGGACCGGGAGCCGCCCGAGGTCGGGTAGCCGGCGACGTCCTGGTGGAGGTCCTTGACCAGGAACGGCACTCCGGCGAACGGCCCGTCGGCGCCCTGCTCACCGGTGACCGGGGGCTCGACGTCGACGACGACGGCGTTGAGGGTCTCGTTGACCGCGTCGGTGCGGGCGCGGGCGGCGTTCATCAGCTCGGCGGCGCTCACCTCGCCGTCGCGGACCAGCGCGGCCAGGCCGACGGCGTCATGGGCGGCGTACTCCTCGTGCTCCATGCCGCGACCCTACTGAGCCAGGCCCTCCAGGAAGGCGCGAAAGCCGGGAACGCCCGTGAAGTGGTGCCCGGTGATGCCGAGCGACGTGGCGCCCTCGACGTTGACGAGCAAGTTGTCGACGAACACCATGTCCGACGAATCGATGCCGAGGTCGTCGAGCACGTGCTGGTAGATCGCCGGGTCGGGCTTGACGATGCCGAGCTCGGCGCTGAGGTAGATCCTCTCCATGAGCGTGCTCCACGGTGCGGTGCGGAACGGGTCGCCGAAGTCGAAGCCGGCGTTCGACAGCAGCGCCAGGCGCGTGCCGCCGTCGTGCAGCTCGACGAGCAGGTCGACGACGTCGGGCTCGACGTCGAGCCAGCTGGTGAAGTCGAGGGCCCACAGCTGCTGGATCGTCGGCAGCGACCAGGAGCGGCCGAGGAGCCGCCCGATCGCCGTCCAGTAGCCGACGACGGAGAGCGTGCCGGCGTCGAGCTCGAGCCGGTGCTGCTCGTAGGCCGCCTCGAACGTCTCGAGCGGGACGTCGGCCACGGCCGCGAGCGCCGTCCGGGCGCGGTGGGACGGCGGCCGGGAGATCACCTCGCCGTAGTCGAGGACGAGCACGCGGTCGGGGATCGAGAGGGCCACGGCTCGACCGTAGCGACGTCGTCGCCGTGCTCGGGGCTCAGTCGCGCGACTTCCACTGGAACGCGCCGATCAGCACCATGCGCAGCTGGGTGCGGGCGCGCTCGTTCACCGCCGTGACGGCGTCGGGTCGTCCGGCGCTCTCGACGATGTCCTCGGCGGTGGCGACCATCGCCATGACGATCAGGTGCGAGAGCACTTGGAGGTCCTCGCTGCTCCAGGTCTCGGTGCCGGGCAGGCGCGCGAGGTCGGTGGCGAGCTCGCGCTCGCACAGCTCGACCTGGTGGCGGATCGCGGCGCGGACGGCGAGCGGACCGGCCGCGCGCTCGCGCACGATGAACTGGAAGTGCTGACGCTCCTTCTGCACGTGGGTGACGAGCGTGTCGACGGACTGGTCGACGATGTCGCGGTAGGCCGGGTCGTGGCGCCGCACGTCGCGCAGCAGCGCGCGGAGCGAGACGAACGACTCGTCGACCAGCGCCAGGCCTAGCGACTCGATCGAGTCGAAGTGGCGGTAGAAGGCGGTGGGCACGATGCCGACCTGCTTGGCGACCTGGCGCAGGGAGAGCGCGACCAGGCTGCTGTCGTCGCACAGCTCGAGCGTCGCGTCGAGGATCGCGCGGCGGGTGCGCTGCTTGCGCTCGCCGCGCGTCTCGGTGGTGCCGGTCACCGACCCAGTCTAGGCGGTGGACGTGTGTCCACCCTCACGGGACGTCGTGCTTGACCGTATCGGGTGGTCCGACGAGACTTTTGGTGTACAGGTGTACACCGAACTCGTCTGGGAGGCTCCGATGAGCACCACCGCACCGCCGGCGTCCTTCGCGCAGCGCGTCCTGCGCTCCAAGGTCGTCGCCGCCCTCGCCTCGCCGCACGGGGTCGACCGCTACCTCGAGCTGGTGAACCCGATGTGGGCCGCCGAGGAGGTCCGCGCCCGCGTCGTCTCGGTCGAGCGCGAGAACCCCGACAGCGACGGCCCCGCCGTCGCCACCGTCACCCTGCAGCCCACCTCGACCTGGCGCGGTCACCGCGCCGGGCAGTACGTGCAGGTCGGGCTCGACCTGCCCGGCTCGGCCAGGCGGATGACCCGTTGCTTCACGATCTCCTCCGCGGCCTCGGTGCCGGGCGAGCAGATCACGCTGACGATCCGCGCGCACGACGAGGGCCAGGTCTCGAAGTGGCTGGTCGCCGCCGAGCCCGGTCTCGTGGTGCACCTGAGCCAGGCGCAGGGCGACTTCACGCTGGCCGAGAGCCCGGCGACGCCGACCAACAACCACCTGCTCTTCATCACCGGCGGCTCGGGCATCACCCCGGCGATGTCGATCGTGCGCACGCTGCTGCGCGACGGCTACGACGGCCGGGCCGGTCGCAGGGTCACCTTCCTGCACTACGCCCGCAGCGAGGCCGACCAGATCTTCGCCGCCGAGCTGGCCGAGATCGCCGCGGCCGACAACGACGTCACCGTGCACCTGCGCCACGGCGACCACGTGTTCTCCGACTTCGAGCTGCGGCGCCTCGTGCCGGCCTACGCCGACACCGACACCTGGGCCTGCGGCCCGGCGCCGATGATGGAGCTGGTCGTGGCCGCCTACGGCGACGACAACCCGCGGCTGCGCACAGAGCTGTTCAAGGCTCCCAAGCCCGCCGGCGTCGGCAGCGCCGAGGGCGACGTCACCTACACGGCGTCCGGGCAGGAGGCGGCGAACACCGGCGCCACCCTCCTCGAGCAGGCCGAGGCGCTGGGCCTCAGGCCCGAGTACGGCTGCCGCATGGGCATCTGCTTCTCCTGCACGACCCGCAAGACCGAGGGCACCGTCCGCAACGTGCTGACCGGTGCCACCTCGTCGCTGCCCGACGAGGACATCCAGATCTGCGTGACCGCCCCCGAGGGCGACTGCGCCGTCGAGCTCTAGAGAGGAACCGAGCATGTCCGCACTCCCGATGGACCCCGTGACCGAGGCGCTCGAGTCGATCGACCTCGAGGCCACCCGCAAGCTCACCGCCGAGCAGCTCGACGCGTTCGGCGCCGAGATGGACGCCATCCGCCAGCGCATCCTCGACGACCTCGGAGAGGAGGACGCCACCTACATCCGCAAGGTCGTCAAGATCCAGCGTGGCTTCGAGGTCGCCGGCCGCGCCCTGTTCTACCTGCCGCCCGCCTGGCCGCTCGCCGTCGGCGCGCTCGCGGTCTCCAAGATCATCGAGAACATGGAGATCGGCCACAACGTGATGCACGGCCAGTACGACTGGATGGGCGACCCCGGCCTCAACTCGCGCATGTACGACTGGGACAACGTGTGCCCGGGCGAGCAGTGGAAGTACAGCCACAACTACATCCACCACACGTTCACCAACGTGCTCGGCAAGGACCGCGACATCGGCTACGGCATCCTCCGCATGGACGAGGACCAGAAGTGGCACCCCTACTACCTCGGCAACCCGCTCTACGCGTTCCTGCTCATGGTGTTCTTCGAGTGGGGCGTGGCGATGCACGACCTCGAGGTCGAGAACATCGTCAACGGCACCCGCAAGATCGAGGAGAACAAGGCCCTCCACGCCGGCATCATGCGCAAGGTCAAGCGCCAGGCGCTGAAGGACTACGTGCTCTTCCCGGCGCTCACCGGTCCGCTCTTCCCGCTGACCTTCGCCGGCAACGCCACTGCCAACCTGATCCGCAACATCTGGGCCTTCAACATCATCTTCTGCGGCCACTTCCCGGCCGGCGTCGCGACCTTCACCGAGGAGGAGTGCGAGGACGAGAGCCGCGGGCACTGGTACTACCGCCAGCTGCTCGGCTCGGCCAACATCACCGGCGGCCCGCTGTTCCACCTGATGACGGGCAACCTGTCGCACCAGATCGAGCACCACCTGTTCCCCGACCTGCCCGCCCGCCGCTACCCGCAGGTGGCCGAGGAGGTGCAGGAGATCTGCGAGCGCTACGGCCTGCAGTACAACACAGGCCCGCTCGGCAAGCAGCTGTTCAGCGTGGCCAAGAAGATCTGCCGGATGGCGCTGCCGCCGAAGAAGTCCGCGGCCTCGGCCTGACCCGGCACACTGGAGGCATGAGCGACCCCGTGAGCCCCGACAAGCTGTCGCAGGCCGAGATCAACAAGGACTCCGTCCAGTCCGTCGCCGAGGCCGCCGCGACCGCGGTCGGCGAGGTGGCCACGATCATCACCGCCGCGGTCAAGGACGTCGCCACCGCCCTCGGCGGGTTCGCGACCGAGGTGTTCGAGATCCGCGAGTCGGCCCGGAAGGCGTCCGAGGACGTCGACGACTGAGCCCGGCTCGCGCTGGTCGAGGTGCGATCGACGTTGGTCGAGGTGCGACGAGCTCTGCGAGGAGCCTCGAGACCCGCCGACGATGGGCCTGGGTGCGCGGGGGCGGGTGATCTCGAGGCGAGGTCGCGGGCGACCTCGCACCTCGATCAGCGGTGGCCGGGTCAGATCAGGTTGCGGAGGCGGTCGAGGAGCGCGTCCTTGACGGCCTGCTCGACCGAGGCCGCGACCTGCTGGTTGAGCTCGTCGGCGTCGTCGAGGTCGTTCAGCAGCCGACGCAGGTCGAGGTCGTCGATCGCGCGATCGAGCACGTCGTCGGTCTTCAGGGCACCGTCGACGACGCGGTCGGGCAGGGCGCGGATGGCGGCCTCGAGGAACCGGTTGAGGTCGGCGTTGTCGAGGGCCTCGTCAGTGAGGTCGGAGATCGGAGGCAGGTCGCCGTCGTCGTCCAGCCGTTGGACGGCGGCGTGCAGGCCCTCGCGCAGGGCGTCGACCTCGGCGTCGGTGGGCTCGGCGCCCTGGCCGATCTCGAGCGTGAGCTCCTCGCGGCTGACGTCGAGACGGCAGGCGGCGCCGTCGATGCCGAGCAGCACGAGACGCTCGGTGAGGCCCTCGATGCCGTCGGACTGCGAGGTCACCTCGCGCGGGGCGCACGGGTCGGCGGTGCGGGCCGGCTCGAAGTCGCCGCCGTCCTGGGCGAGCTGGACGCCGAGCACGACCGCGACCAGCACGAGGGCGAGGGCGGGCAGGCCGAGGGCCCGGGCGGCGGGGCTCACGCCGGCCTCCGGTCCTGGCGGCGGCGGGGCACGAGCACGGTCAGCAGCGCCAGCAGCGCGATGCCGGCGCCGATGAGGAACGAGTCGCGGAACGCGCGGGTGGCGGCCCGCTCGAGCTGCTCGTCGAGGGCGGCCTCGAGGTCGCCGAGCGCCGGGCGGTCCTCGGGCGCGACCTCGACGCGGTCGAAGGCGGGGGACAGGTCGGGCACCCGGCCGCGCTCGCCCTGCAGCTCCTGGCCGAGGGACCTGGCCAGCGCGATCTTGTCGTCGGCCGGCAGGGGCGCGTCGATGACCAGGGCCGTGATCGCCTCCTGGGCCGGCTCCTGGGCGTCGAGCAGGTCGGCGGTGAAGACCGGCGTCAGCACGAGCAGCCCGGCCACGATGCCGAGGTGGCGTGAGCCGATCGTCCATGCGGCGTGCTTGGCGCGCGGCAGCCGCAGCTCCATCGCCCGGTAGGTGAGCTGGTCGACGGTGAGCCCGAGGCCGAGGCCGACGAGCGCCTGCGGGGCGATCGTCCAGGCGAGGTCGGACGACGGCGGGATGGCCAGCCCGACCAGGCCGCCGGCCACGAGCAGGCAGCCGGCTCCGACCTCGGCCGCGTGGGTGGGCCGCAGCAACCGGGCGAGCGGGTTGGCCAGCAGGGCGGCTGCCGGCACCACCGAGACGGTGATCGCCGCGGTCGCGGGGGAGTGCCGCCACCCCTCGACCAGCAGCAGCACGAGCAGGAACAGCGCTGCGGTGAGCGCCGCCGAGAGCAGGGCGAGGGTGAGGTTCGCCCGCAGGTCGGGCCGGTGGCGGTCGCCGGCCAGGGGCCGCGCCGTCCAGATAGCCAGCGCCGCCGGCACGGCCAGCACCGCGAACGGCACCTGGACGACGAAGATCGCCTGCCACGAGATCAGGTCGGTCAGCAGCCCGCCCGCGAACGGGCCGGCCGCGGTGCCGACCACGCCCGCCATCACCCAGGTCGAGACGCCGCGGCGCTCGCCGTAGGCCGCCACGAGCAGCTCGAGGCAGCCGACCAGGGCGAACGCGCCGCCGAGGGCCTGGAGGCACCGGGCGATGATGAGCACCTCGATCGAGTCCGCGAACGCGCACCACGCCGAGGCGCCCGCGAAGGCCGCGATGCCGACGGCCGAGAACAGCCGGGGCGGCACCTTCACCAGACCCATCGCCGTCGGGACGGCAACGACACCGAGCACCAGGTTGTAGGCGATCAGCACCCAGGCGACCTCGGTGACGGTGGCGTCGAGGTGCAGCAGGATGTCGGGCAGCGCGAGCGTGACCACCGCCGAGTCGGCGAGCACGAGGGCCACCGTCACGGCGAGCAGGGGGGCCACGGCACGACGCACGCGGTCATCCTGTCAGCGGGTGGGTGAGGATGAGGCATGGACACGAGCGAGGCCGCCGGCGAGCGTCCGGTGACGGTCGAGAACTGCCACGAGGTCGCGGGACCGTTCCTGCACGGCACGAAGGCGGTGCTCGCGGTCGGCGACGCGCTGGTGCCCGGGCACCACTCGAACTTCGAGCAGGGGCGAGTGATGAACCACGTCTACTTCACCACACTGGAGTCGACGGCGGCCTGGGGCGCGCAGCTCGCGACGGCACTGGCCGGGATCGACCCGGCGCTCGACCGCGGGCACGTCTACGTGGTCGAGCCGCAGGGGCCGTTCGAGGACGACCCGAACGTGACCGACAAGCGGTTCCCGGGCAACCCGACCCGCTCCTACCGCACCCGCGAGCCGCTCGTCGTCGTCGGCGAGGTCGACGACTGGCAGGGACACCCACCGCAGGCGCTGCAGCAGATGCTCGACGACCTGACCCGGCTGCGCGCCGAGGGTGCCGCCGTCATCTACGACTGAGCGGTGCCTCGGCTGCGCTCGTCGAGCAGCCGGACCAGCCTCGCGGGCGCCAGCACCCGGTAGCTCTCGGCCACCAGCTCCCCGACCTCGTCCCAGTCGGTGTCGTCGCCCAGCAGCAGACCCACGACGCCCGGCGCCCACGGCGGCTTGAAGAACGGCGGCCCGGCGTGCGTGAGGGCCAGCAGCTCCTCGCCCTGCGCGCGGAAGCTGATCATCTCCCGCGGTTCAGTGACGCCCAGGGCATAGGTGTCGCGGTCGGCCGTCATCACCATCACGTGGGCGAAGGTGCGGGTGCGCACCCGCCACCGGACGCCGTGCCAGGCGTCCTCCTCGTAGGCGTCGGGCAGGGCGAGGGCGTACGGCGCCACCCGGGCGACGTAGGCCGGGTCGGGCTCGGGACGTCCCTCGACCACGACCTCAGCCGAACGACATCCGGAAGTCGGCCATGCGGAACGAGGCGAGCTGTCGGGCCTCGCGCATGAACCCGAGCGGCCCGACGGTGTCGAAGTCCCAGCGGGCTCGCGCCGGGAGCGCCTTCGACGTCCCCTTCAGGACGGCGCCCTTCTCGCCGCCGCCCTCGGGCAGCTCGGGCTGCCGCGTCGTGCCCTTGAACGGCGTGCGCAGCGCCGCGCGCGAGACGTCGGTGAACGACGCCGAGGCGATCGGACGGCGCTTGAGCGAGGCCGACCACTCCGTCGACGACAGCGGACCCCGGTGGCTGGTCTCGAGGTCGAAGTCGCACAGGCCCTTGGGGATCGCCCACAGCTCGCGACCGCCGGCGACCGAGGCGGGGGAGTCGACCCAGATGTCGGTGATGGTGACCTTGCGGCCGTGGCCCTCGTCCTTCGCCAGGGCACGGGCGACGAGCAGCTCGGAGTAGGTGAGCGGGCTGCCCTCGTCGTAGGAGACGAACGCGGCGCCGTAGACACCCCGGGGGCGCAGGGCGCCGTCCGGCAGCCGGACGTCGTGACCCAGCCGGAAGACCGACAGCCACATCGAGCCGACCATCTGCCACGGGGCGTCGGGGTAGCTGACCTCGTCGTCGTACGGGAGCTCGGTGGTCATGGCCCCGAGACTAGGGTCGAACGGTGATCGTGGTGAACAGGTTCCGCGTGCCGGAGACCGACGGCGAGGCGTTCCGCGCCGACCTCCAACGCGCGCACGACGCGCTCGCGGCGCGGCCGGGCTACGTCGCCGGCACGATGGGGCGCAACGTCGACGACCCTGAGCTGTGGCTGCTGACCACGACCTGGGAGCACGTCGGCGCCTACCGCCGCGCGCTGTCGTCGTACGACGTCAAGCTGCACGCCGTCGCGACGCTCAGCCGGGCGCTCGACGAGCCGAGCGCCTACGAGTCGGCCGACCCCGGCACCGACCTCAATATCCGGGCGACGCGGTCGATAGGCTGAAACCCTCTCGACCCGACGATCGGCAGCCAGCCGACCGCACCCACCAGCACCAGGAGCACCCCGTGGCCAAGCCGCCCCCGTCCGCCGTCGACAACGTCGTCTCCCTCGCCAAGCGCCGAGGCTTCGTCTACCCGTGCGGCGAGATCTACGGCGGCACCCGCTCCGCCTGGGACTACGGCCCGCTCGGCGTCGAGCTGAAGGACAACATCAAGAAGCAGTGGTGGAAGTCCATGGTGCAGATGCGCGACGACGTCGTCGGCCTCGACTCCTCCATCATCCTGCCGCGCCAGACGTGGGAGGCCAGCGGTCACGTCGCGACCTTCTCCGACCCGCTCACCGAGTGCCAGAGCTGCCACAAGCGCTTCCGCGCCGACCACCTCCAGGAGGCCGCGGCCGAGAAGAAGGGCGGCGACACCAACCCCGACGACATCGACCTCGCCACGATCGCCTGCAGCAACTGCGGCACCCGCGGCGCCTGGACCGAGCCGCGCCAGTTCTCCGGCCTGCTCAAGACCTACCTCGGCGTCGTCGAGGACGAGTCGGGCCTGCACTACCTGCGCCCCGAGACCGCGCAGGGCATCTTCCTCAACTTCGCCAACGTGGTCACCAGCTCGCGCACCAAGCCGCCGTTCGGCATCGCCCAGATCGGCAAGAGCTTCCGCAACGAGATCACCCCCGGCAACTTCATCTTCCGCACCCGCGAGTTCGAGCAGATGGAGATGGAGTTCTTCGTCAAGCCCGGCGAGGACGAGGAGTGGCACCAGTACTGGATCGACG
Source organism: Nocardioides secundeburneus (assembly GCF_039939255.1). NCBI lineage: Bacteria > Bacillati > Actinomycetota > Actinomycetes > Propionibacteriales > Nocardioidaceae > Nocardioides > Nocardioides secundeburneus. Next base: position 419,071 of record NZ_JBDUUE010000006.1, on the reverse strand, counting down.
AGCGCACGCGCTGGTACGTCGAGCTCGGCATCGACAAGGACAACCTGCGTCACTACGAGCACGCGCAGGAGAAGCTCAGCCACTACTCCAAGCGCACCGTCGACATCGAGTACCGCTTCCGCTTCGCCGGCTCCGAGTGGGGCGAGCTCGAGGGCATCGCCAACCGCACCGACTTCGACCTCAAGACCCACGGCGAGGCCTCGGGCAAGGACCTCAGCTACTTCGACCAGGCCAACAACGAGCGCTACGTCCCCTACGTCATCGAGCCCGCGGCCGGCCTGAGCCGCAGCCTGATGACGTTCCTGGTCGACGCCTACGCCGAGGACGAGGCGCCCAACACCAAGGGCGGCGTCGACAAGCGCACCGTGCTGCGCCTCGACCCGCGCCTCGCACCGGTCAAGGCCGCCGTCCTGCCGCTGAGCCGCAACGCCGACCTGTCGCCGAAGGCCCGCGACCTGGCCGCCGAGCTGCGTCGTGGCTGGAACGTCGACTTCGACGACGCCGGCGCCATCGGCAAGCGCTACCGCCGCCAGGACGAGATCGGCACCCCGTTCTGCATCACCGTCGACTTCGACACCCTCGACGACGACGCCGTCACGATCCGCGAGCGCGACACCATGGCGCAGTCGCGGGTGCCGCTGTCCGGCGTGACCGCGTTCCTGGCCGAGCGACTCGTCGGCTGCTGAGGCCGTAGGGTCGAACCGTGACGACCCGACGCCCGCGCGCAGCGGTGGCGGCAGCCGTCACCGGGCTGCTGCTCGCAGCGTGCGGCGGCGGGTCGGACGACGGGCCCGACGGGCCCGACGGCGCCCCGGGCTCCGGCTCGACCTCGGCCCCGAGCCCGACCGCGAGCGGGACGCCGACGGCGTCCGAGAGCGCGACCGCGGCCGCGACCGGTGACGACTACCTGCCGGTGCCCGACGGCCGCGTGCTCGACCCGCCCGGCACGGCCCTGAGGTTCGGCGAGCCGGCGCTCGTGGCCTGGAAGCCGCGCCAGGACGTCGTCGGCGTCGTCGGCGTGCAGGTCGACCGGGTGCGGCAGACCACGCCGCAGCGCTCGCTCAAGAAGTTCACCCTCGACGCCCGGGCCCGGGCCTCGACGGTCTACTTCGTCTCCACCGTGGTGGGCAACGGCGGCGACACCGACCTGGGCGGTCGCCAGCTGCCGATCTACGTCGTCGACAGCCAGGACCGCCTCGTCGCACCGACCGGCGTCGACAGCGGCTTCGAGGCCTGCCCCGGCTCGACGCTGTCGGCCGTCTTCGCGCCGGGCGACCGGGCGCGGTCGTGCCTGATCTTCCTGGTCGCCCCCGGCGCCACGCTCACGCAGGTCATGTTCCGTCCGCCCGAGGGCGTCGTCCCGATCACGTGGACCGGCGACGTGACGGTGCTCGGGGCGAAGAAGCCCAAGGCCCGCCGCACCGGTTGATTTCGGTCTCGCCGCCCCGCCGCGCGATCATGGGGGAGTGACCGCACCGCTGCGCCTCGGCTCCCTCGTGGTCGAGACCCCCGTGGTGCTGGCCCCGATGGCCGGCATCACCAACGCCGCCTACCGTCGTCTGTGCGCCGAGCAGGGCGCGGGACTCTACGTGTGCGAGATGATCACCAGCCGCGGCATCGTCGAGCGCGACCAGCACACCCTGTCGATGCTGGTCTTCGACGAGCTCGAGACCACCCGATCGGTCCAGCTCTACGGCACCGATCCGGTCTACGTCGGCAAGGCCACCGAGATCCTCTGCGGCGAGTACGGCGTCGCCCACGTCGACCTCAACTTCGGCTGCCCGGTGCCCAAGGTGACCCGCAAGGGCGGTGGCGGCGCCCTGCCCTGGAAGCGCAACCTGCTCGGGCAGATCCTCGAGCACGCCGTCGCCGCGGCCGCGCCCTACGACGTCCCCGTGACCATGAAGACGCGCAAGGGCCTCGACGACGACCACCTCACCTACCTCGACGCCGGTCGCATCGCCCAGGAGTCCGGCTGCGCGGCCATCGCCCTGCACGGGCGCACCGTCGCCCAGGCCTACAGCGGCCGCGCCGACTGGGACGCGATCGGTGCGCTCGTCGACCACGTCGGGATCCCGGTGCTCGGCAACGGCGACATCTGGGAGGCCGCCGACGCGCTGCGCATGGTCGAGCAGACCGGCGCCGCCGGCGTCGTCGTCGGACGCGGCTGCCTCGGCCGGCCCTGGCTGTTCCGCGACCTCGCCGACGCCTTCGCCGGTCGCGACACGCAGGTGCTGCCCACACTCGGGGAGGTCGCCGTCATGATGCGCCGGCACGCCGAGCTGCTCAGCGGTCACCTCGGCGAGGAGCGCGGCTGCACCGAGTTCCGCAAGCACGTCTCGTGGTACCTCAAGGGCTTCGCGGCGGGCGGGCAGATGCGGCGCTCGCTCGGGCTGGTCTCCAGCCTCGCCGACCTCGACCGCCTGCTCGCCGACCTCGATCCCGCCGAGCCCTTCCCGACGTCCGAGCTCGGGGCGCCGCGCGGGCGCCAGGGCAGCCCACGCGACCGGGTGGTGCTGCCCGAGGGATGGCTCGACGACACCGACGGCACCACCCTCGACCTGCGCGAGGACGCCGGCGAGACCACGGGCGGCTGAAACCTTTTACTTTCCGTCGTCTGGCCGCCACGGCCGTCTGACCGGGGGTTTTGATCGTCGTGACCGACCGCACTGTCCACAGGTCCGGTCGAGATTCAGCGGGGCGCCGTCCGCTGTGCTTCAGTAGACGCTCGTGCCCGCCGCGACCCGGCGGGCACTGTCCTGACCTCGACACGCAAAGGATCAGCGCTGTGGGCGATCATCGCCGCAAGCGGGACACCGATGCCCGCGGCCTGTGGAAGGCCCTCTCCCGCCCTCGAGCGACCGTGATCGCCGGGCCCCTCGCCGTCATGGCCACCGCCGGAGCCGTGACCATCGGCGTCCTCGGCGCCGATGTCGCCACGACCTCGATGGCCGCTCCCGGCCCGGTTGCGGGCGAGACCGCCACGACGGCCGCGAGCCTGGCCGGCGTCATCCAGCGCCGCCCCTCCGTCTCTCGCGGGCTCGGCGGCGACCGCGCCGGGCTCACCGGTGCCGACGCCCAGACCCCCGCGCCGGCCCCGAAGCCGAAGGCACCCACCAAGTCCGAGCTGATGATGAAGCCGGCCGCGGTCAAGAAGGCCGTCACCACGGCGAAGAAGTCCGACACCATGCTCTGGACGACCGAGGCCCTCAACCTGTGGGACGAGCCCGGCGAGAAGGCCGGCAAGACCGGCGAGGTCCAGGCCGGCAAGCAGGTGCTGGTCACCGGCCGCGAGCTGTTCGGCCGCGTCGAGATCGTCTGGGAGGAGACCGAGACCCGCTGGGTGACCGCCGGCTACCTCACCGAGGACGAGCCCTTCACCCTCGGCGGCGACTGCACGAACGGCACCTCGGTGCCCTCCGGCGTCAGCGAGAACATCAAGAAGGTGCACGACGCCGTCTGCGCCGAGTTCCCCGACATCATGGTCTACGGCACCTTCCGCGGCGACGGCGAGCACTCGCAGGGCATCGCCGTCGACATCATGGTCTCCGGCGACGAGGGCTGGAAGGTCGCCGAGTTCGTCCGCCAGTACTACCGCGAGCTCGGCGTCAGCTACCTCATCTACTCCCAGCAGATCTGGTCGGTGCAGCGCTCCGGCGAGGGCTGGCGCGGCATGAGCGACCGCGGCTCGATGACGGCCAACCACTACGACCACGTGCACGTCACCACGTACTGACCTCGTCTGGTCGCTGGCTGGTGCGGCCGTCCGGGCGGTGCGTGGGTCGTGTGCCCCAGCACGGTCCATGGGCCGGCGACAGGCACACGACCCCAGCCCCGGGACGCCGGGCCGGTCAGCGGCGGACGAGCCCGAGCACCTTGGTCGTCGACCCGGTGCGGATGCCGACCCGCGTGCTCGGCGTCCACTTCCTCGGCAGGGTGTAGGTGGCCGACCAGGTGTAGAACCCGTCGCGCTGGCGGGTGGCGACCATGGTGGAGACCCGCTTCCAGCCGCCGCCGGGCGCGCGGACGACGAGCGCGGGCCGGCGCTTGGCGCCGCGGGTGATCGTCTCGACGCGGATGCGCTTGCCCGGGGTGACGGCGAAGCGTCCGGCCCGGTCGCGCGGTGCGCCGACGACCCACTCCTGCAGCTCGCGGTAGGTCAGCGAGGCGGTCGAGACGTTGCCGGCCTTGTCGGTGGCGCGCGCGACCACCCGGCGCACCTCGCGGTCGACGCGGGTGGTGGTGATCGTGCAGCCGGCGAGGCCGGACGTCGCGTCGCCGGCCACGCAGACGGCGCTGCGGGCCGGGCCGGGGTGCACCTCGCCGGGCTTGATGTCGCGGATCTGCAGCGTCGGCGCGGTGGCGTCGATGTCGACCGCGGGAGTCTGGACGAACACGGTGCCGCCGTCCTCTGCGACCGCGGCGAAGCTGGTGCTTCGTCGCACGCCGTCGCCCGAGACGGTCACCGCCGACGGACATCTCCCGATGATCGGTGATCCCGCGGGGGCACACGTGTACGTGAACGTCACCGGCCCGCGCTGCCACCCGGTCGGGACGGCCGCGGCGGAACGGGTGACGGTGGGGATGCCGCGGTCGACCTCTGCCGAGGCCTCGGCCACGTCGTCGTTGCCCAAGTAGTTGGCGGTGAGCCTCACCGCGGCGCCTGCCGGGATCTTGGAGGTGACCAGCGTGGCGGTGGCCCGGGTCCGGCCGCCCTCGGTGGCCACGACGATCGGCCGCGACTCGTTGAGCCGGTACTGGGTGGTCTCGAAGGCGACCGTGCCGCCGATGGTGGCGGGCAGCGTGGTGCCGGTGAAGGTCATCGTCGCCGTGACCGTCACCTGGTCGGTCGGGTCGCCCGCGTCGTGGCTGACGGTGACGTCGAGGTCGGGCGTGCCGCGCGCGATGTCGAGCGGTGAGCTCGCGTCGTCGTCGGGAGACGTCCACGTGACGAGGTCGCCCGGCTCGTCGACGACGAGCTCGGCGGTGACGTTCTTCGCCCGGTTGTTGAACGTCGACGCGTCCGGGGTCCACTGGATGCTGACGGGACGGGTGCCACCGGCCGGCACGCTGACCGGCACGCTGCCGATGGGCGCGGCGCGCCCGGTGATCGAGAAGACGACGTGTCCGGTCATCTGGGGAAGCGACTCGGCCTCGCGCACGTCGAGTCGCGGTGGGAGGTCGGGGCGCCGGGCGGTCACCACGGCCGTGATCCGGTGGTCCTCGCCGACGACACCGGGTTCGGGCCGAGAGACGCTGACGTCCGTCGTCAGGGATCGAGTTTCGACCAGCGCCGGTACCTCTGCGGTCTCCTCGTAGAGCCGGCTCTCCGGCACGGCGAATGTCAGCTCGCAGTCGCCGTCGGCGACCATCGTCACGTCCCGTCCCTCGACGCGGCAGATCGCCGGGGTCCGGGTGGTCACGGTGGCGGCGATGCCGCCGGTCGAGACGATCGGCGACCGCCACGTGGTGAGCACGGGCAGCGAGGCCGGGACCGTGCCGTCGGGGATCACCAGCGCCTGGGGCTCGCGGACGACGCTGACGGTCGCCTCGCCGTCGCTGGCCGCCCAGGTGAGCCCGTCGCTCGGCACCAGCGACCCGCGCAGCGTGTAGCTACCGACGTGATCGAGGCTGGCCGGTAGGTCGATGCGACCCGCACCGGAGTCGCGCGTCGCGGTCCAGATGGCCGGCGCGTCGGCGGGCGCGTCCGGGTCGACCAGCTCCAGCTCGATCGTGCCGGGCACGGCGACGTCCGTGGTCCCGCTGTCGCTGCCGATGGCCTCCGCGCTGATGGTGAAGTCCTCGTCGACGAACGCGTTCTCTCGACCGCCGGCCGGGACCAGGGTGAGCACGAGTCGGGTGGTGTTGATCCTGACCTGGAACGAGTGGGTCACGGTCGGCGCCGAGACCCAGCCGTCGACGTCGGGGGTGGAGACCTGCACGGTGCAGGTGCCGGCCCGCAGGAGCGAGACCTTGCCGGTCGTCGCGTCGTAGGAGCAGCGGGCCGGGACGACGCCGGAGGAGTCCGGCGTGCCGCTCGTGTCGGGCAGGACGACGACGCGCGGCTTCGCTCCGGGCGGGCCGTGGTCGATGACGGCCGCGAGGTCCCAGGGGCCGTCGCCGACGTAGGAGGCGTTGGACGCCGGCACCGGAGCGACCGACATCCGTTGGGTGCCGGGCAGCACGTCGAGCGAGACGGGCACCGACGACGTCAGCACGTTGGCGGCGTCGGCCGGCTCGAAGCGGACCTGGACCTGCAGCGCGCCGGTGGTCTGCGGCACGAAGCCGAACGTGGCGGAGGTGCCGGTCGCGGTGGGGTCGCTCGGCTGCCGCAGCTCGACGCCGGTGTCGGTGGTGAGCACGAACCGGCCGCGCACCGGGCGACCGTTCGAGACGCTGGTGGCGGTGACCGTGATCTGGTGCTCGACGCCGACGACGGCCTGAGCGACCGTCTGACCGACGATGCTCACGCGCGTGGACGCCGCCCCGACGGTGATCGTGACGGGGTCGGCGTCGTCGTCGGCGTAGCTCTCGTCGCCTTCCTGCGAGACCTGGAGGACGCAGGTGCCGATGCGGACGAAGTCGACGACCTGGGCACCGGCCGGACCGCTGACGGTGCAGGTGTCGGCCGGCAGGGTGCCGGGGCCGACCTCGGTGACGACGGGGTGCACCGAGCCGCCGCCGGTCGGGACCATGCGCCACTGCTCGAGCACGGTCGTGCTCGTGGGCGGCGCGATCGGCGTCGCGGGCGTGGTGAGCGGCGGCGTGACCACCCGGGTGATGAGCGGCGTGACGACCGTCGGGCCCTGGCTGACCTCGAACGTCGCGGGCGTCGGACCGGTCGTGCCGACGAGGGAGTGCGCCGGCGCGTCGGCCGGGGTGAAGGTCGCCACGACGCGGTACGTGCCAGCCCGGGTCGGGATGTAGGTGAGCAGCGGGCCGCCGGCGGGCCAGGTGACGGCCGGCGCGGTCGGGTCGGCGGGGAGCGAGGCGACCCGCGTCCACGAGGTCGGGTCGTCGGGGTCGGCGAGACGCTGCAGCGTCAGCCGTCCGCTGCCCTCGACCCGCTTCAGCGAGCCGGCAGCGACGTCGCGGGCGAAACCGCTCACGAGCACCGTCGTCCCGACGACGCCCGACGGCGGCTGCGTGAGGGTGATCCGGTAGGGCAGCGCGGTCACGGTGACGGTGATCCGCCGCGCGGGCGAACGGTCGTACTGGCCGCTGACGGCGTCCTGGTAGGCGTCGAGCACGCAGTCGCCCGGCGTGGTGAACCGGACCTCGGGGCCCGTGACGGTGCAGTGGACGACGCCGTCGGCCGCGGCGCGCGGCTCGAGCGTGAAGCCGCCACCGCCGGCGGTGCCGTCGAGCTCCGGCGTCCAGGTCTTCGTGGCGTAGGCCGGCGACGGCCGGGTGGTGTCGTCGAACGTCACCGTCTGGGGCAGCGGTCGCGAGTCGACGTGCTGGTCGGACTGCGGGCCGCCCTCGACGACCGCCTCGAACGCCACGCCGTCGGTCGGGGTGAACCGGACCACGAGTGCCTGACGCCCGGCGCGGGGCACGCGGTAGCGCACGACGGTGGTGCCGGCCGTCGGCGTGGAGGTGCTGGTGACCCCGGTGACCCCGGGCACGGTGACGGCGACGACGCCGGGGGCCGGCGCGCCCGGGTCGGCGGTGTCGGCGGCGTCGAGGACCTTGACGGTGACCGCGACGTCGGTGCCGAAGAAGACGTCGGGGGGGTCGGTGGTGACCTCGACGCGGACCGGTCGCTTCGAGACCGCGAAGACGACGGTGTCGTCCTGCTCGGCCGGGAGGTGGTTCGTCCCGCCCTCCTGGTCGAGCAGCAGCGGGCACGAGCCCTCGCGGAGGAAGGTCACGACGACCGGTTGCCCGGCGACCGTCGGGTTGGCGACCGAGCAGGTGGTCGTGCCCGGAGGCAGCGAGCCCGTCACGGGCTTGCCGGAGCCGCCGCCGGTCGCGAGGACCGACGCGGTGTCGCGGACGTGGACGCTGGTGTCGACGCCGGTGGGCGGCACGATCGTCTGGGGTGCCCGGGTCACGGTCAGCAGTCGGTCTCCGTGCGCGGTCTCGTAGACCGCGTCCTCGTCGTCGACCGGCGCGAAGGTGCCCCGCAGGAGCGAGTCGGTGACGACGGGCAGGTCGTCGACGGTCGCGGTGGCCGTGCCGTCGACGAAGGTCAGCGGCAGGCCGGCGACGGGCAGCAGGCCCTTGCTGGCCGTCAGCGTGCCCGTGCCGGAGAGGCGACGCGTGGCGTCGCGGTCGTCGGTCACCGTGGCGGTGACGACGACGCTGTCGCCGTAGACCGGTGACGCCTTGCTCACCGCCAAGGCCACGGTGACCTGGCGCAGGTCGACGCGCACCGGCGTGGTGATCTCGGCCCGCAGGTAGTGCTCGTCGCCCTCCTGGGTCGCGGTCACCACGCAGCTGCCGGCGCCGACGAAGCGGACCTCGTCGTCGACGACCGTGCACACGGTGCTCGGTGCGGCGGTGACGACGACGTCGGCCGCCGTCTCCCCGCGCCGCACGACCGGCGTCCAGGCCTCGTCGGCGTCGGACGATGTCGGTGGGGCGTCGTCGCCGGTGCCCCAGGCCAGCGACTGCGTCGTGCGCGCCACCGGCACGACGGCGGTCTCGGTGCCGGTCGTGTAGGGCGCGTAGCGCACGGTGTCGCCGGCGGTGAAGCTTGCCCTGGCGGTGTAGGCCTGGCTGCCGACGCCGGTGAACGACTGCGTGACGCCCCACAGGGCCGGCGCGACGGCGGTGGCGCTCGCACCGCTGCCGGGGGTCACGGTGGCCGGGGTGCCCGGTGTCGTGACCGAGGTGTGGGTGACGGCGATGGCGCCGGTGCCGGCGATCCGGGTGGTGCCGTCGACGCCGTCGACGGCCACGGCGCTGATGGTGACGGTGTCGCCGTGCTTCGGCGCGGAGCCGGCGACGACGGTGGGGGTGACCGTGTAGACGATCTCGACCGGACGACGCGAGACGTCGACGTGGGTCGAGACCGTCGGTGCGGCGTCGTACTCGGTGGTGGCCGGGTGCGAGGCGGTCAGGTCGCACCGGCCCGCACCGGTGAAGCTGACCGTGCGGCCCGAGACGGTGCAGACCGCGGACGACGAGGACGCCGCGGTGATCACCACGGCACGTGCGGCGTCGCCGCTGACGGACGCGGGGGCGAGCGAGGCGGCGGGGTCCCAGGTGTCGCCGACGTAGGCGGTGCCGGGCCGGTCGGCCGAGATCGCCGGGCGCTCGGCGAAGGTCGCGGTCTGCTCGGCGCGGCCGACCTCGACCGCGGTCGTCGTCGTCGCGAGCCCGTAGGCCGAGGCCGGGGTAGGCTGCATCGACACCGCGATCGGTACCGACCCCGGTCGGGGCGCGGTGATCTCGCGGGTGGCGACGCCACCCGTCCAGGTGACGTGCATCGGCCCGCCCGTGGTGGCCGTCTCGGAGCCGACGAGGATCGTGCCGGTGCCCGCGATCGTGGCGGCCGGCGGCGTGCCGCCGCCGGTGTCGGTCGCGGTGACGGTGATCGTCACGGTGTCGCGGTAGCGGTGCGGGTCGCTGACCGCGACGGTGAGCGTGACCGGCCGGGCGGCCACGGTGAAGACGACGGGGTCGCTGGTGCCGGCGTCGCGCACGTGCTCGACGCCGGCCACCGTGGCGGTGACGCTGCACTCGGCGCCGGCCGTGAGCAGGTCGACGGCGGTGCCGTCGGTCGTGGGCCGGCACGCGTCGGGAGTGGTGGAGGTGAAGGTGGGCGTGCCGTCGGTGTCGGAGCGCACGACGGGCTCCCACGGGACGCCGACGACCCGGCTCGTCGGCGCGTCGAGCTCGACGTCCTGGGGCAGGAGGCCGGCGGTGACCTCGATCGAGTCGCTGGCGCCGAGGTAGGCGTCGCCCTCGGCGATGGTCGCGGTGACCTCGCACGGCAGCGCCTGGTGAAGCTCGATCGTGCCCGCGGCCGCACCCGGCTCGCAGACCGTGTCGTCGTCGGTGGTGAACGTGACGGCGTCGCCGTCGAGGGCGCCGGTCGTGGCCGTCACGACGGGCGTCCACGTCTGGGTGGCGACCAACGGGTCGCTCGGCTCGGCGATCTCGATGGTGCGGGCCGTCAGGGCCGGGGGAGGCGGCGGGTCGTCGTCGGCGGCCGTCGCGGGGGCGGCGAGCGGGACCAGCGACAGCAGGCCCGCGGTCAGCGCGCCGACCAGCGCCGCGGGCAGGGCGCGCCTCACGGCGTGGCCTCGGTCGAGGCGTCGGTCTCGGGGGCCGACGACGTCGGCGCGTCCGGCGCGGCGGGCGCATCCGGAGCGGCCGGAGCGGCCGGCGCGGCCGGTGCCTCGGGCGCGCCCGCGGGACCGGGACGGGGACCGGTCGGCGGGTAGCTGTCGGGGTCGGCCTCGAGGTAGACGTCGATCGCGTCGAGGCTGGCGATGGTCACGACCTTCGCGTCCGGGCCGTGCAACCAGTCGCCCTGGAAGAGCCACGGGCCGCGCGGCAGCGACAGCATGACGGTGTCGGCGCCGAGGCTCACGGTGTACGGGGAGTCGTCCGGCGCGGGGTGGCGCTGGCCGTCGGGCGCGCTGACGGTGACGATGCCGTCCTCGCCGGCGACGAGGCCCTCGACGTGGACCCTCACGGCGACCAGCTTCTCGGTCGCGCTCACGTCGAAGTCGTCGTCGCCGGCGGTGCCGGTGACCGCGACGACGTCGAACCAGTCGGCGTCGGCGGCCGGCAGCACCGGGGTGACGGTGTAGGTGCCGGGCTCGACGAAGATCGCGGTCGCCGCGGCGGGATCGGTCACGGTGATGGCCGGTCCGCCGCCGGCGCGCTCGACGCGCAGCGTGGCGTCGGGGGCGAAGGGGCTCGCGGTGTAGGAGTAGTCGAGGCGCACGGCCTGGCTGGTCCAGCTCAGAACGATCGGAGCGGTGCCCGACCGCGGCACCTGGAGCGAGCCGTCGGGGCAGCGCAGGGTCGGGTCGGACGGCGGGGTGCCGCCGTCGACGGTGACCGTTGGGCCGGTGATGCGCCCGTGGTGCCGCTCGTCCTGCACGAGCGTGACGACGTAGCAGCCCCAGCGCAGCGAGAGCTCCGAGGCGGTGACGAGGCGGGCCGTGCCGGCGAGCCCGAGGGTGATCTCGGACCCCGGCGTCTGGCCCGTGGGCGTCAGCGTCACCTCGGTGCCGGTGAGGTCGTCGGACTCGAGCGCGCCGACGACCTCGGCGGTCAGCTCGCGCGTCTGGGCGACGAGCTCGAAGTCGCGCCGCACGGCGGTGCCGTTGAGCATCGTGAGCGTGTCGTCGGCGTAGGACTCGTAGCCCGAGGCCGAGACGGAGATCGTGTACTCGCCGTTGACGACGCCCTCCAGCTGGTAGCGACCGTCGGCGCCGCTGGTGACGGTGAGCGGGTCGCGCGACGCCGACAGGGCGGGTCCGTCGGCGGGGCAGAGGTCGGAGTCGGGGTCGGCGCAGGTCAGGGTGATCCGGGCGTTGGGCACCAGGAGCGGTGTCGATTCCTCCGTCACCGTGCCCGAGACCGTGCCGCGCACCCGCGCGACCACGACCCGGGCACGGGTGCCGGTCGAGCCCGGGACGACGTACACGCTCTGCGCCGGCGTGACCTCGAGGCCGGCCCCGTCGACCTGGATCCACCAGTAGCCGGGGACGAGGTCGGTGGTGGAGTGGACGAGGTCGGCGCCGGTGCCGGTCTCCTGCAGGGTGATCGGCACCTCGGTGGCGTCGGTCGTGTCGCGCACCAGCGTGACGGTCGCGTTGCGCAGCGGCCGGAAGCCGTCGGTGACCTCGACCGTGAGGTCGGTCGGGATCGCGTAGTGCCGGACGTCGGCGCGGGTGACGGCGCCGTCGGTCACCGACACGAGGGTGCCCGGCAGCGCGCCGGTGACCGTGGCCGGCGCCGTGCGCTGGCGGAACCCGGCCGACGGCGTCGCGGTCAGCAGCCACCGGCCCGCGGCGAGGCCGGGGCGGTCGAGGGTGCCGTGGACGGCGAACCGGCCCTGGTCGTCGGTCACCGCCGAGAACTGCTGCGAGCCCACGGCCGTGCACCACGCGCCGCTCGCGTCGACGGCGTCGCAGCGGGTCGCGGTGACGCGGCGCCCGACGAGCGCCTCGGTGTGCCGCACCGGTGCGTCCTGCTGGTCGAAGACCGCGAGCAGCGAGCCCTGGACGACGCCGAGGGGCTTGACCGTCAGGGTGCACTCGACCGTGCCGGTCGGCACGACCGTGACCCGGTGGGTGACGGTGCCGTCGGGCAGCGTGCACGAGAGCCGGACGTCGTCGCCGGCGGCCGGCGTGAGCGACGACGTGCCGCTCTTGTGGCCGGGCGCGTCGACGTGGAAGACGTAGTCGGTGTCGGTGCCGGCCACGATGTCGGTCAGCCGGACGACGCCGTCGGCGCCGGTGGTGCCGGTGACCTGGGGGACCGAGGCGTTGCGCAGCTCGGGCCGGACCCGGGCGCCGGCGACCGGCAGGTCGCCGTCGCCGCCGAGCACCTGCAGGCGCACGGTCGCCAGCCGGGTCATCACGATGGGCGCGTCGATGCTGCAGCTGGTGACGGTGGCGGTCGCGAGCTGGCAGGTGACGGTGCGGGTCGTGGGGGCGAAGCCCTCGGCGGTCAGCGTGATCCGGTAGGTGCCGGGCACGGCCTTGCCGCCCGCGGCGGCCGCGGTGTCGCCGGAAAAGCGACCGGCGTCGACCCAGGTCAGCGACGAGGCGCCGCCGGTGGTCTGCACGCCGGCGGTGACTCGTCGTCCGGTCGGGTCGGTGACGACGGCGGTGACCGGGGTGGTGAGGCCGGGGTTCGCCGGCAGCGTGGTCACCGGGAAGTCGACGTCGAGCAGAGCGGGGTAGATCTCGAGCCCGTTGACGGTGGTCGGGTCGAGCACGCGCTTGCGGAAGGTCCGCGTCTCCCAGCCGACCTTGCTGATCGTGATCGAGCGCATCGTGCTGGTGACGAACGAGGCGCTCGTGCGGCTCTCGGAGGTCCACGCGGTCGGGCAGTCGTCGTAGCGCGGCGGCTCGACGGCGATCCGGACGCCGAAGCAGCCGTCGGCGTTGGTGGTCGGGTCGGCGGTGTCGTAGGCGGCGCCGGTGCCGTCGTCGGCGAACCGGCTGGCGCCCTCCAGCACGACGTCGGCGTCGGCGACCGGTGCGTCGACACCGCGCAGGGTGCCGTGCACCCGCCCGACGAGGCTGGTGATGCGGTCGGTCAGCGGCAGCACGACCGTGCGGGTCGTGTTGGTGGCGACGTCGTCGACCGTCACCGACCCGGAGGTGTTCGGGCCGACGCCGCGCACGGTGTAGGAGACGGCCGGCAGCCCGGTGACCAGGGCGCGGCCGGTGGCGTCGGACATGCTCGCCCGCGACGTCGAGGGCGTCGGGGTCACGGTCACGGTCACGCCCTCGGCGGGGACGAGCACGTCGGTGGGGTCGGTGGCCGACGGCGGCGGGTCGTCGGGGAAGGCGGCCGGACGCTTGACCATGACCACCAGACGACCGAGGCGCTGCAGCTCGGTGGCGTAGCGCTGCACCCCGCGGCGCAGGTCGAGCACCGGCGGGGTGGACGGCGCCACGTACTCGAGGTCGGTCGAGACGACGGTGACGGTGTAGGCGCCCTCGGTGGGCACCTCGATGCGGTAGGTGGAGGCGCCGTCGACGAGCGCGGCGCACCACACCCGACGATCGGCCTCGACCCCGCGGTTGCGGTGCCCGCCGGCGGTGCACGCGGTCGGGTCGTCCTGGGGGTCGGTCGCCGCGCCGCCGCCGGCCACGATCCGCCCGCGCTCGATCGCGGTCAGGCACTCGTCGGCGGTGTGGTTGGGGCTCGCGGTGCCGGTCGTCTCGACCCACACGCAACTGGCCGGGACCGGTGCGGTGTTGGGCGCGCCGTCGACGGCGGCGAGGCTGAGGGTGCCCTCGAGCGCGGGCACGGGCACGAGCTCTGCGACCGGCGCCGTCGTCCGGGCGGCCTCGGCGACCTCGACCTGCACGCGCTGCGTGACGAAGCCGGGCGTCGAGACCGTGACGCTGTAGTGGCCGGCGACCAGGCCGCACGCGGCCGCGGCGTCGGACGCCGTGGGGCACCGCTCGCCGGGGGAGGGCAGCACGTAGGCGCCGTCGGCCGGGAACGTGTCGGTGAAGGTGCGGGTGGCGTCGGGGTCGGTCGCGGTCGGGGCCGGGGCGGTCAACGTGGCCGTGAGGCAGGCCTCGGTGCAGGTGAGCGCGGTGCCGTCGGCGGCGTTGCCGGTCGAGACCGCCGAGCCCGTGACCGTCGCGGTCGAGGGCTGGCCGCCGCCGACCGAGGGCGTCATCGAGACCACCGTCTCCCCGCGCGCGGCCCCGGCACTGACCCGGACGACGCGGCGCCATGCTTCGTAACCGAAGTAGTCGGCGCTGAGGGTGTAGACGCCCGGGTCGATGCCGCTCAGGCGGAACGTGCTGTCCTCGTCGTCGGAGGACGGCGTCGACGAGGTCGTCTTGTACGTGTGGTCGTTGTTCGACAGCGTGATGCCGGTGGCGGCGAGGGGGGTGTCGGCGTCGGCCCTGCGCTGGCGGTTCGCGGTGCGGGCGACCGGCTGCGTGCGGGCGGACGCCGTCGACCCGGCGTCGGGCTGGCCGCCGACGATGCCGGACACCGTGCCGGTGGAGGTCGAGAGCGTGACGGCGCCGAGCCGCAGCTCGCTCTCGCCGCGGCGGAGCACGACCTGCTGGCTGACCGGCTGGTAGCCGTCGGCGCTCAGCGTCGCGGTGTAGGTGCCGGGGGCCGGCACCCCCGGCACGAAGAACATGCCGGTGTCGCCCTCGGTGAGCGACGTCGCGCTGAGCGCGGTCTCCTCGCCGGCCGCGATCGAGACCGTGACGCCGCCGATGCCGGACAGGTGGCCGTTGCGGTCGATCGCGACGGCGCGACCTCGCACGAGGGCGACGCCGCTGGCCAGCTGGAGGTCGGCCGTGCCGGTGCCGGTCGCGGCGAGGGTGACGGTGCGCGCCTCGGTGCTCATGTCGTGGGCGGTGGCGGAGACGACGTAGGTGCTCGGCGTCGACAGCCCGGTGACCCGCCACGACCCGATCTCGCCCGACCCGCCGGCCGAGGTGCTGCTCGTGGTGATCGACGTGACGCCGTCGGTGATGGTCACGGAGGCGCCGCCGTAGGGCTTGCCGTCGGGGCCGGTGACCCGGCCCGAGAGCGTGCCCTCGCCGGCGACGAGCTTGATCTCCAGGGGCTCCTTGGCCGCCTCGGAGGCACTGTTCACGACGAAGCGCTGGGTCTGGTAGCCGGCCTTGGCGAAGGTGAGCAGGTAGTAGCCCGGGGCGGTCACGCCGCCGAAGGAGTAGGAGCCGTCGCTGCCGGTCTGCTCGCGCTGGGCCGGGCGGGCCTCGGGCGGCGCGGCGCTGGTGAACGCCGAGACCAGCCGCGGCTGGTCGGAGTCGATGCGCGACTGGTCGACGCCGATGCCGCGACCCTGCATCTCCTCGTCGACCAGCGAGCGCGGGTCGAGCGTCACCGTGACGCCGTCGGCCGCGTCGCCCACGACCGTGCCCGAGAGCTGGATGCCCTCGCCGTCGGCGCCGCCACCGGGACCGCCGGCCGCGTCGCCGCCGGGGCTGTCGCCTCCCTCGCCGCCGTCGTCGCTGCCCCCGGAGCCGTCGTCGGAGCCGGCGTCGTCGGCACCGGCGGAGGTGTCGGACTGCGCCGCCTGCTCCTCCGCGGACTGGTTGATCTTGCCGCCGAGCGCCGGGATGAGCACGACGGCGCCGGCGATCCAGACCGCCAGGACGGCGAACAGGGCCACGATCTTCAGCCCGGCCGGCCCCACCACGGTGCGCTGGGTCAGCGCGCCCTGGGCGATGCGCGTCGACTCCTGCGACAGGGCGGTCACGTTGAACGCGTAGCGGTAGCCGTAGCCGATCATCCGGGGCCGGCGCACCGACGCACGCGCGCGCACGCGCACCTCGTCGCCGGCGAGCACGGTGAGCTGTCGGTGCCGCAGGCGGATGCGACCGTTGCGCGGGTCGTCGGTCGTCAGGCGCACCTGGGCGGTCGCGCCGCCGCTGTTGCGGACGACGACGGTGAAGCGTCGCCCGGTGACCGCGGTCAGCTCGCTGGGCTCGACGCTCACGTCGACCTGGGTGCGCGGGTTGACCACGAGCAGCGTCTCGGCGAGGCCGGTGGCCTGCTCGTCGGACGGCGCCCGGCCGGTGGCCGGGTCGACCGCTTGCGCGGCCACCGAGACCGGGTAGGTGGCCGGCAGCGTGCCCGCCGGCGGTGCGATGGCGATGAGGACGTCGGCCGACTCGCCCGGCGCGAGGACGTCGGTGCGGACCGGCCCGGTGACCCAGCCGGGGTCGACGCCGAGCGGGGCCACGGCCAGCACCCGGGGGGCGCTCGCGTGGTTGGTCACGCGCACGGGCACCTCGAT
This sequence comes from Nocardioides secundeburneus, assembly GCF_039939255.1. Lineage (NCBI taxonomy): Bacteria > Bacillati > Actinomycetota > Actinomycetes > Propionibacteriales > Nocardioidaceae > Nocardioides > Nocardioides secundeburneus. Next base: position 402,624 of record NZ_JBDUUE010000006.1, on the reverse strand, counting down.
CGGCCGGCCGGCCGCGACCTTGATCGACGGCGCGACCGCCACGCCCGGACGCGGGGCGGGGTGGCGCGCGGGGCGGGACGAGCCGCTGGTCTCGGTCACTGTTCCCTCGCATCGAGCTGGACGTTGATCGTGGTGCTGCGCCGGACCGTGACGGTCTTCGACGCACGGATGGCGCCACCCGCGGTACGGCGGGCGGTGACCACGTAGGACTGCGGGGCGTCGACGTCGTCGAAGGTGAAGGTGCCGTCGGCGCCGGTGGTGACCTCGCGGTACACCGACCGGGGGTACTCGGAGGAGCGCGAGAGCTGCACGACCCACCCGGTGCCGGCACCCAGCACGGTGCCCGTGACGGCTGCCGGCTGGTCGAGCACGAGCACCAGGGAGTCCTGGTCGGTGCCGGCCACGACGGTCACGGTGCGCGAGACCGGCGTGACGCCGTTGCGGTTGGTCTCGAGGGTGTAGGTGCCGGGCGGCACCGCGTCGAAGCGGAACTCGCCCCGCCGCTGCTGCGGCACCGACGCCGACACGACGCTGTAGGTCGCCTCGTTCGAGACCAGCTGCACGACGGTCTCGCCGACCGCCCTGGTCGACCCGCCCGTGCCCTGCCGCTGCCGGACGACGCCCGCCACCGTGGCCGAGGACCGGCTGAGCGCGACCGAGACCCGGCCGCGGTCGTCGACCACGCCGCCGTCGCCGGTGACCGTGCCGTCGCCCGCGACCGTCACCGCCACGGTCTGCGAGGCGAGGTCGTCGCGGCTGAAGGTGATCGTGTAGTTGCCCGGCACCGGCAGGCCGGTCACCCGCCAGCGGCCGCGGGTCTCGTCGGTCGACGCGTCGGCGTCGGCCTCCTCGTCGCTCGCCTGGTCGCCGGACGGGTCTGTGGTGTCGGTCGCGGTCTGGATCGTCTGGGTGCCGTCGGTGACGGTGACGATCACGCCGGCCGCGTCGGCCAGGTCGGCCGGGTCGCGGAGCGCGACCGTGCCCTGCAGCGAGCCCGACGACCGGTCGAGCGTGACCTCGAGCCCGGTCAGCGACTGGCCCTGGCCGAGGCTGGCCGACAGGGTCTGCGAGGCGTAGCCCTCGAGGGTGACCACGAGCGTGAAGCTCGCCGGCGTCGGCAGGCCACGCACGGCGAAGGTGCCGGCACCGTCGCCGGTCAGGGTCATGGTGGTGACCGCGGTCTGTCCGCTGCTCGCGGTGACGGTCGCGCCCTCGAGGGGCTGACCGCCCGAGACGACCTGGCCGGTGATGACCCCGTCGCCCTGGCGCAGCGTGATCTCCACGCCGGTGCGCTCCTCGCCGGCCGAGACGTCGATGCGCTGGGTCGACGTCGCGTAGCCGGGCTTCTCGACGATCAGGTCGTAGACGCTCGGCGAGGGCACGTCGAGCAGCTCGAAGGCGCCGTCGGAGCCGATCGGCACCGAGGCGACCGTCGCCCCCTGGACGGCGGCCGCGGCACTCGGCGACGCGCCCTCGGGGGTGCCGACGGTCTGCGGGACGGCGCCCCCCGTGCCGCCGAGCAGGTCGAGGGGCCGCTTGAGCGTGAGGGTGGCGTTGGAGACGTCGAGACCGGCCACGGTGCCGGAGACCGAGGCCGGCACGCCGCCGATGGTGACGTCGAGGCCCTCTCGACGGCTGCCGGACTCGAGGGTGATCGTCTCGCCGTCGTCGGGCTCGAGCGCCTGCGGGTACCACAGCTGCACGAAGCCGGCCCCGCGGAAGCTGACCTTGTAGTCGCCGGCGTTGAGCTGACCGAAGCTCCAGGAGCCGTCGTCGCCCGTGGCGGAGGTGAGCAGCGGTGCCTCGGTGTCGTCGGCGGCGAACACGCTCACCTCGACCCCGGCGACCGGGGCTCCGGAGGTGAGCAGCTTGACGGTGCCGGACGCACCGGAGGAGCCGGTGACCTGCCGCGAGCTGTTGGCCGCGGCGACCTCGAGGGCGAGGTCGCGGTCCTGAGCCGACTGGGTGACGATCCGCGACAGAGCGACGGTGATGACCAGCGCGAAGACCGTGATGGCGACGAGCAGGCCGACCAGGCTGATCGGGCCGCGCGAGAGCAGCGCGCGCTGCACGAAGGTGGCCTGGGCGTGCGCCGGCACGTCGTCGCCCACCCGGGGGGACTTCTTGCGCTGCTGCTTGGCCTGCTTGGCCTGCACCTTGGCCTGCAGCCGCGCCGCCTCGCCGTCGTCGTCGGCGTCGGCGTCCGGGGTCGGGGCCGGCACGACCGGGGCCGGGACGGCGGCGGCGTCGAGCGCGGCCGCCTGGGTCGGGTCGAGCACGAACAGCTCGAGCGGGCGGATCGTGGGGCCACCGGTCAGCGGACGACGCGCGCTCGCACGGACGTCGACCATCGCGTGCTCGCCGGGGGCCAGGATCACCGTCGGCGGGTTGAAGGCGAAGCGGACGCGGTCCTCGGCGTCCTGGCCGTGCAGGCGCCCGTCGAGGGTGGTGTTGCCCTCGTTGGCGACGACCAGGCTGAGCCGCGCCGTGCGGCCCGCGGTGACCGCCATCGGGTCGGCCCGCACGGTGACGGCCGGGCGCTCGGGCACGGTGAAGACGACGTCCTCGACCAGGCTGTCGTGCGGCGGCGTCAGCTCGCGCACCTGGACGGCGAGGCGGCGCTCGCCGGCGTTCATGCCGGCCGGGACGGAGACCTGCACGTGCACGGTGCGGGACTCGCCCGGGAACAGCGAGATCTCGTCGCCCTCGACCTCGATCCACGACGGGTCGGCGCCCAGCACGCGCACCGTGTAGCCGCCGATGACGTCGCCGGTGTTGCTGATGGTGACCGCGATGGGCTGGGTGAGGCCCGGCACGAGGTCGAAGTGGCGGGGCGAGATCGCGAGGTGCACCTCAGTCGCCCTTCAGCTCGAGCACGACGTCGCTGATGACGCCGGCGTCGACGGTGACGATCGCCGTCTGCTGCCGGAAGCCGTCGGCGCGGGCGGTGACGCTGTAGCTGCCCGGCGGCAGGTTGTCGACCTGGTAGGCGCCGGTGCCGCCGATGCTGCCCGACCCGCCGGTGGTCGCCGTCCAGGTCTGGAAGCCGTTGGTGATGGTCACGACGGCGCCGGAGTAGGCCGCGCCGTTGCCGCGCCGCACGATGCCGCCGATGCTGCCGAGCTTGGTGTTGAGCCGCACGGTCAGCTCGGGCGGATCGCCGGCGTCCTCGAGCCGCACCGGGACGGTGGTGGGCGAATAGCCCTCGGCGGTGAAGGTGAGCGTGTAGTCGCCGGGGGCCGCGAGCCCGCTGAGGCTGAAGCTGCCGGCGACGCCCTCCGTCAGCGTGACCGTGGTCGGCACGGCCGGGGCGGTCCCGTCGGTGGTGGTCGACTGGGCCCCGCCGACGGTCACGGTCGCGCCGCCGACGCCGGTGCCGTCGGGGGCGAGCAGCCGTCCGCTGAGGGTGCCGGTACCGGCGGTGAGCTCGGTGACCACGCTCGTGTTGCTCTCGCCGGCCTCGAGGTCGACGATCTCGGTGGTGCTGCCGTAGCCGGGGGCGGTGAAGGTGAGCACGTAGGTGCCGGGGGTCGGCAGGTCGCCGAGGGTGAAGGCGCCCACGGCGCCCACGGTGGGCGTGATGACCGAGACGGCCTCGGTGCCGACGGTGGTGGAGATGGTCACCCCGCCGATGCCGTCGCCGCGGGCGTCGCGCACCGTGCCGCCGATGGTGCCGGAGTCGGAGCTCGGGACGACGCTCGGCTGCTGCCGGTCCTCGCCGCCGTTGACCCGCGTGGTGAGCGTCTTGGTCTCGTAGCCCTCGGCGCTGAAGCTGAGCTCGTAGGTGCCCGGGGCGGGCAGACCGGTGAGGCGGTAGGAGCCGCCGGCGTCGGTGACGTCGGTCGCGACGATTTCGGTGTTCTCGGGGATGTCGACCGCCCGCGCGGTCACCGTGGTCGGCACGTCGCTGAGCGACGACCCCTCGTCGACCGTGCCGGAGATCGTGGCCGGGCGGCCCTCAACGACGACGGCGGCGGCGTCGGTCGCGCCGCCGGGCGCGACCTCGAGCTCCTGGGCGCCGGCGCGACCGTTGGCGCTGCGGTACCAGACCGGCTCGAAGCCCTCGGCGGTGAACTGCAGGCGGTAGCTGGTGGGGAACAGCCCGGCGAGGGTGTAGGTGCCGTCGGACTGGGTGGCGGCCGAGCTGACCAGCACGGGCCCGTCGCGGCCCTCGCGGAACGCCTTGACCAGCACCCGGCCGACCGGGGCACCGTTGGTCGAGGCCGTCACGGTGCCGGAGACCGTGCCGCCCACGCCCGGCGGGACGATGCCGGTCTTGGCCAGCGTGCCCGGAGGGGCGCCGTCGGCGGCGCCACCCTCGCCGGGCGCACCAGACGCGCCCGGGCCGGCCCCGGAGCCGCTCTCGCCCTCGCCGTCGTAGCTGGTCAGGAACAGCGACGGCACGGCGGTCTTGGTGATCGGGTCGCCGGAGAACACCTGGGTGAGGCCGAGGAGGAACACCGAGGCCCACAGCGCCACGATGCCGAGCAGGATCAGGGCGGTCAGCAGGCCGCGGCTGATGATCGGGCGCTGGCGCAGCTGCAGCGTCGTGCGGGTGGTGAGGTCGGGGGCCCGCTCGGTCTCGGTGTCGAGGTCGGCCATCGCCGGGATGGTGTGGGTCCGCGTCGCGACGAGCTCGATGGCCGCCGTGCGGTCGATCTCGGCGCCGGTGATCATCCGCGGGCCCTTGAGGACGGCGATCACCGGCGTGCGGGCGCCGGGCTCGACCCGCAGCGCGCGCGGGTTGAAGCGCACGGTGCTGCGGCCGTCCTCGACTGTCGAGGTCAGGGCGACGTCGAGCGCGGTGTTGCCGGGGTTCTCGACCTCGAGCAGGAAGCGGCCGCTGCGGCGTGCCCGGATCGTGCGCGGGGTGCGGTGCAGCTCGACCTGCGGGTGGGCCGAGACGGACAGGTCGACGTCGAGGTGCTGGGTCGGGGCGCCGGTGCCGTGCGAGATCGCCTCGACGGTGATCGGGTGGCTGCCCGCGCGCAGGGTGCCGGGCACCGCGATGCTGAGGCGGACCCGGCCGGTGGCCCCGGGGAACAGCGGCAGCAGCTGCGGCTCGACGGTGACCGTGGCCTCGGGCAGGCCGAGCACCCGGGCCGAGACGCCGTCGATGAGGTCGCCGGTGTTGACGACGTCGACGTCGACCTCGACGGTGCTGCCCGGCTCGACCTGGAGGGTCCGGTGCTCGGTGGCTAGGCGCACGCGACCACCGCCCGACGGCGCGAGGGGTCGCGTCGGCACGTTGGCTCGCAGACGCTCTCCGTGCCGAACACCACTACCTACCGAGGGGGACTAGGACCGGACCAGACCAGGCTCGAATCTAGGGCCGGCGGGCACCGCGCGTGGCGAAACCGGGAAATACCCCCTGAGGTTCACCCTCCCGGGTCTGGTCAGTGGTTGTCATGGTCTCGTACGGCGGCCAGCCAGGGGCCGAGCTGGGCGTCCTGCGGGCGTCGTCCGAGCTTGGTCTGCTCGGTCACCACGGCCCGCAGGACGTCGACCATGCCGATGCCGGCCGGGCCGTCGTGCGGGTCGCGGGCAGCCGCCGAGAACGCGGCGGTGAGCGCGGCGTTGCGGATCGAGCCGCCGCTGAGGTCGAACTTCTCGGCCACGTAGGCCAGGTCGAGGTCGTGGCGCGGGGCGTGGCCCAGGGCGCGGTCCCAGATCCGCTCGCGCTCGCCCGCGCTCGGCACCGTGAAGTGGACCGTGACGTGGATGCGGCGCAGGAACGCCTGGTCGATGTTGCCCTGGAAGTTCGAGGTGAGCACGACGACGCCGTCGTAGGTCTCGAGGCGCTGCAGGAGGTAGCTGACCTCCATGTTGGCGTAGCGGTCCTTGGCGTCCTCGACCTTCGAGCGGCTGCCGAACAGCGAGTCGGCCTCGTCGAAGAGCAGCACGTAGTTGCCGGTGTGGGCGGCGGAGAAGATCTCCTCGAGGTTCTTCTCGGTCTCGCCGATGTACTTGCTCACCAACGCCGAGAGGTCGACGCGGAACATGTCCATGCCGAGCTCGTGCGCGATCACCTCCGCACTCGTCGTCTTGCCCGTGCCCGACGGGCCCGAGAACAGCGCGACGACGCCGGGGGAGGGGTAGAGCGACAGGCCCCAGTCGTCGTGCACCCGGCTGCGCTGGTGGTAGCGGTCGATCACCGCGCGCAGCTGGCGTTCCTGGCTCGGCGGCAGCACGAGGTCGTCCCAGCCGATCCGCGGCACGATGCGGGTCGCGTGCTTGAGCAGCGTGCCGGACGCCACGCGTCGCATCACCTCCAGGGGACCGCTACCAGCCGGCACCCCGGTCGCGACCCGCAGCTGCTCGGCGGTCGGACGCCGGGCCGGCGGGGCGGCGTCCGGGAAGACGGCCGACCACTCCTCGTCGGTGACCGCGGACGACGGCGTGACGATCTCGGTCCAGGGACGGCGGGGGGCGGTGGCCAGGTCGATGGGGTAGGTGGAGCTGAGGCTCCAGGCCAGGTGGTCCGACCGCTCGACCCACTCACGCGTCAACGCGGTCACGCCGCCGTCGGCCAGGTCGAGCACGACACCGGCCCCGAAGACGGTCGCCTGCCGCACCAGGACCCGCCAGCCGCGGTCGTCCGCCGGAGGGGTGGTGAGCAGGAAGACCAGTGGCTGCAGGGCGCGGACGGACTCCTGCTGGCGCCTGACCCGGTCGGGCCCGTGCACCAGCACTAGGTCGTGCTCGCCCATCATCGACGCGGGCAGCGCGACCACCTCGGTGCCCGCCGCGAGCTCGGGGTCGAGGGACAGGTCTCCGAGGAAGGCCCAGGCGACCCGGGCCGGGACCGCGACCCGGCTCGTCGACAGGGACCCCCCGGGCTCGAGCTCGAGCAGACCGCTGCTCCGCAGGCGTCGCTCGTCGGACAGGGTGGCCACGGCGCCGCCCCCGAGCAGGGTGCCGAGGGTGTCGAGGGTCAGCCGCGGCCCGGGGTGGCCCTGGAGCGCGGCCACGAGCTCCTGGAGGCCGGGGTCGAGGTCGATGCCGACCACGAGGGCCAGCACCCGAGTCTCCTCGTCGTCGAGCTCGGCGCTGGCCGCGATGCCGTCGAGCAGGTCGTCACCCAGCGCGACGTCGTCGGGGTTCGTCGAGGAACCGACGGGCTCGCCCGGGGCGAGCTCGACTCCGCGCCGGTGCGCCTCGCTCCGGAGGACCGCCGCCGCGAACGCTGCCCAGGGGGCGTCGTCCGACGGAGGACCGGCCTCAGGCACCGCTGGACTTGATGAGTGCCGCGCGCCGCGAGAGCTCGCGGTAGTAGCTGTCGGCGCCGACGCCGTCGGCAGCCTCCGCCGAGGCGGCCGACTTCTTGATCGACTTGCGCTTCTTGTTCAGCTTGAAGTCGTGCCACTTGGGGGCCGCGAAGATCTTGAGGATCTCCGCCTTGCCCTTCGTGAAGCCCACCTCGAGGTGCTTGGCCATGAACTCGCGACGGGTCTCGCCCGAGTCGAGCGGACGATCCATCCACTGGCTGGCCTTCACGTCGCCGCCGGTGCTGAAGTTGCCCTGCATCGAGACCCCGGCGTTGGCCATCGACTGCGCGATGGCGCCGGCGATGTAGTCCCCACGGTCGGTCATGAAGAACAGCGATCCGGCGACCATCCGCGAGTCGTCGACGTCGCCGCCGGTGCGACCCTTCTCCCAGAGCCCGTCGGCGAAACTCTCCTTCATCGGTACTCGCACGTTGGCCTGGCCCGGATCGACGCTGTCGATGAGCTGAATGCTCTTCGACGTCAGGTCGACGAACCAGTTGCCGGCGTTCGCGTTCACGACGCGGTCCATGTTGCCCATGAAGGCGTCGATGGCGGTGATCCGGCCGAGGGCCCGCAGGTGCTGGGGGTCCATGACCAGCTTGCGGTACTCGGTCTTGTCGTCGTCGCCCTTGCGGTCGGCGTAGTTGGCGGGATCGGCCAGCTTGTCGGCGCCCTCGCCCTCGGCGTACGTCATCGCTACGGGCTTGTTCTTCGTCGACAGCAGCGCGTTGAGCACGTCCATCCGCGCGGCGTTCTTCGGGTCGTCGCCCACGTCGACGCCCTGCTGGGCGAGCTCCTGGCCGCGCTTGTCCCACGAGTCGTCGAGGTCCTTGCCGAGCAGGAACGAGACGTCGCCCTGCTCGCCCTTCGTCAGCGTGCGCTGCTTGACGCTGCTGGTCTTGGCGGCCTTCTTCTGCATCTTCGCGGTCAGCTCGCCCAGGCCCACCGGCTGGTCCTCGCCCTTGACGACGAGCTTGTCGCCGTCGTCGGGGTGGCTGAGGACGATGATCGGGCGCGAGGAGAACACCGAGACCGAGTCGGCCTGGTGCAGGTTGAGGTTCTTGGCCTTCATGTCCCACTTGCGGTGGATGCGCCGGGCGCCGCCGCCCTGCTGGCGGGTGTGGGCGATCTCGTGGGCCAGCACCCGCTCGCCCGCCGCGGTGCCGGGGGAGAACTCGCCGGAGCCGAAGAAGATGTCGCTGCCGGTGGTGAAGGCGCGCGCGGAGATCGAGCGGTTGAGGTCGGCCGACTCGCCGTCGGTGTGCACGCGGACGTCGGCCAGCGAGGTGCCGAAACCGGCCTCCATGCGACGTCGGACGTCGCCGGGCAGCGCCGAGCCGGAGCCGCGCTTGCCCTCGATGCGGGTGGTGAGGTCGTCGGAGATCGCGCCGCCCTCGAAGCCGACCTCGGGCGCGCCGGTCGACGGGGCGGCCTGGCGAGCGATGCCGTGGCAGCCGTTGTGGACGTGGGACTCGCCGCCCTGGGCCTGGGCGAGATCGCTCGACTCGCCCGACTGGAGCCGGTTGATGACCTCGTCGGCGACGCGGTCGGCGTCGATCTCGGCGCGGTCGTCGGCCGCGCCGACGACCAGCGGGGCGGCCGTGCGGCGGACCGGGACGGCCTCGACCTTCTCGATGTCGTCGGTCTCGGGCGTCGCGAACGAACGGGCCATGCCCGCATCTAAGCGCCTGTCCTGCGCCACGTCATCCGTTCTGGCCCGAAACCCCCGAGGGCATGCAAAACTCGCGGCGTGTTCATCCAGAACGTGGACGCTGGTCTAGAGCGGATGGTGCGCGAACGCCTCCCGCTCCCGGAGGAGATCGGCGACGTCGTCTTCGACGCCCCCACCTCCACCTGGTCCGCCCAGCTCTCGCGGATCACCGTCAGCCTGTTCCTCTACGACGTCCGGCGCAGCAGCCAGCCGTCGCGCTCGGCGACGGTGCGCGTCGGTGACGACGGGCGCGGCCTGCGCCGTCGTCCGCAGCCGATGGTCGAGCTCGGCTACCTGATGAGCGCCTGGGCCGGCAGCCCGAGCGACGAGCACCAGCTGCTCGGCGACCTGGTCAGCATGGTCGCGGCCACCGACTCGGTGCCGCCCGAGCTGTTCCCGGCCGAGCTGACCACCTCGGTCACCCTGGCGATGGGCGACGACCGCCACACCGGACGCGAGCTGTGGACCGGCATCGGCGGCGGCCTGCGGGCCTCGGCCCCGATCGTGGTCACCGTCGGCGCCGACACCTTCGACTGGGAGCTGCAGGCCCCGCCGGTCGAGCGCATCTCGGCGATGGCCGAGCGCATGTCGGACCCGCCCGTGGACGTGCGCCGGTGACGCGGCTGCCGCGCACCGTCGCCGCTGCCGCCCTCGTCGTCCTGGCCCTGCCGCTCAGCGGCTGCGGCCTGTTCGGTGGCGACGACGACGAGCAGGACGTCCTCGACATCGAAGCCGGCCAGTGCTTCGTGCTGCCCGACGAGGTGCAGGAGCAGGTCTCCGACCTCGAGCGCGTGGGCTGCGACGAGCCGCACGACCGCGAGTCGTTCGCGGTGATCCCCTACGAGGCGCCCGACGGTGAGACCGACGCCGACGTCTTCCCCGGCGACGAGGCGCTGACGACGTTCGCCGACGGCCGCTGCGCCGACGCCTTCGGCGACTACACCGGTGTGCCCTACCTCGACTCCGACCTCTACTTCACCTACCTGCTGCCCTCGCCGCGCTCGTGGCAGGGCGGCGACCGCGACGTCGTGTGCTTCGCCTTCGACCCCGGGCAGCGCCTGTCGACCTCGCTGCGCGGCGACGCGCCCGCCCCCACCCCGACCCCCAGCTGAGGAGACCGCCGTGCCGAACCCCGTCGTCACCGGAGCCATGGCCATGTGCAGCTTCGGCGTCGCGCCGTCGACGCTCAACTTCCTGCCGACCAAGCGGGTCACCGTCGAGGGTCGACCGGTCGGCACGGTGCCCGACACCATCCCCGCGGTGAACATCCCGCCCTTCGGCATGTGCACGAGCCTGGCCAACCCGCAGGTGGCCGCGGCCACCTCGGCCGCGCTCGGCGTCCTGACCCCGATGCCGTGCATCCCGACGATGGCCGGGCCGTGGAAGCCCGGCGCGACCCGCACCATGGTCGGCGGGCTGCCGGTGCTCGACGCGGCGTCGACGTGCAACTGCGCCTACGGCGGCGTCGTCACGATCTCGATGCCGGGCGCCGTCCGGACCCAGGTGAGCTGACCCGACCGGTCACTCGCTGGTCGAGCCGCCCTGGTTCGCGGAGCGAACCTGGGCGAGTCGAAGCCGCCACGGCCGGTCTGACGTCCGGGCCACGGTGGTCGGGTCGAGAGGTCGCTTCCGGGATCTCGACTCGGTCGACCCGCCAGCGCGGCTCGACCGGCTCGATCAGCGATGGTGGCCCGGCTCGACCGGCGGTGCTCCTAGCGCCGCACGTCGCGCGGCGTGCGCCGCCAGGCCGGGTCGACCCAGGCGAAACGGCCGGGGGCGGGGCGGGTGCCGTCGACCAGCCCGCGCACCATCTGCGCGAGCTCGGCGGCGCACCCCTCGACACCGCGGGAGGTAGGGCCGGCCTCGGCGAGGTGCAGCAGGACGGCGACCAGGCGCAGCCACTGCTCGGGCCCGGCGACGTGCCGGACGTCGGCGCGCGGGTGGGCGCGACGCCAGGGCTGCAGCGCCTCCAGCGTCGCGATGTCGGGGCGGTCGCCGATGAGCGTGAGCTCGTGCACGCGGTCGGGACGACGCGACGGCAGCCGGGCCTCGAGCGGCGCACGGGCCGGGCCGGCGCCGGGCCGGGGCCGGGTGGGTGCCCGCTCCTCGGCCGCGCGCAGGGCGGCGAACGCGCGGAGGGGTCCGTGCCCGGTCTCGGCGTCGCGGGCGTCGCCGCGCTGCTGCTGCCCGGCCGGCGCGTGGTGGCGGGTGCCGCGGGTGCTGCCGGCCGGGACGAGCGAGACCGCCACGAGCCGCAGGTCGCGAGCGACGACCAGGCCCACGACGTCGGCGACGTGGGCGACGAGCGGCGGGTCGGTGTCGAGGCGGAACGTGGACAGGCCGTGCGGGCGCACCCCGTGCTCCTGCCAGGCCCGGCCCACGGTGCTGTGGCCGATGCCGAGGTGCGCGCCCAGGGTGCGGGCGCTCCAGTGCGACAGGCCGGAGGCCCGCGGCGGCGGGCGCAGGGTCGCGGCGACGATCGCGGCGTCGTCGAGCGCGCGGGTGAGCGGCCGGTCGCGGTCGTGCAGGCCGCCCAGGCCGTCGACCTCGTAGCGGTGCAGCCACAGGTGCACGGTCTGACGGGTCGTGCCGAGGGCGGCGGCGACCTCGCTCGGGCTGTGCCCGCGCCCGCTCAGCAGCACCCCGCGCGCACGGACGGCGAGCGCCGACCCGCCCGCGGCCCACGCCGAGAGCTGCGGCACGTCACCGGGCCGGACGACGCGGGCGCGGCCGCGGTGCGTCGGGGGAGCGGCGAGCGGAGCCAGACCCCACGGGTCGGCCGCCACAGTCGCGTCGTCCTGGGACACCCCCATAGGTATATGTAATCAACGGGGGCCAAAGCTCCGCAGGCGAATCGCGAAACCTCAACGATGCAACTGCCCGGACGTCACGTTCGATCTCGTCACCCGACCTTTGCACCCACGCAGCGCCCCACGAAGCGGAGTTCCAGATGCCCACCTACACCGCACCCGGTGTGTACGTCGAAGAGGTTCCCTCTTCGCAGAAGATCCTCTCGGCCGCCCCCACCGCCGTCGCGGCGTTCGTCGGCTTCACCGAGCTGGCCCCGACCGACGACCCGAACGACCCGCAGGGCCTGGCCCCGCGCCTGGTCACCAGCTGGACCCAGTTCGAGAGCCTCTACGGCGGCTTCGCGAAGAACTGCATGCTGCCCCTGTCGGTCTACGGCTACTTCGCCAACGGCGGCTCCATCGCCTACATCTGCCGCGTGCCGAACACCGAGCCCGCCGGTGAGCCGTCGCGCCTCGAGCTCCCGGCCGCCGACCGTGCCCTGGGCCTGCCCGTGGCCGTCACCAGCGTCGAGCCCGACGCCGCCATCACGATCGCCGTCACCACCGACGACATCGGCGACGGCGACGACGAGGGCCCCGCGACCTTCACGATGACCGTGCTCGAGAACGGCGAGCCGGTCGAGACGTTCTCCGGCCTCGGCTTCGCCAAGGGCGACGACAACGTGGCCACCAAGGTCAACGCCACCTCCACCAAGGTCAAGGTCGAGCTCAACCTCGACGACGACGCCGACGTCGCCAGCCAGCTCGAGCTGGTCAAGCCCGGCTTCTACGACCTCGAGAAGGCCGCCCCGGTCCCGGTCGCGGTCAACGGGCGCAAGTTCGCCGGCTCCGAGTCGGCCCGCGCCGGCATCAACGGCCTGGCCGTCGCCGAGGACGTCACGATGGTGATCGTCCCCGACCTGGTCACCGCCGCCACCAAGGAGGACGGCAGCCTGGACCTCGGCCTGTGGAAGGCCGTGCAGACCGCCCTCATCTCGCACTGCGAGCAGAACGGCAACCGGATGGCGGTCCTCGACGCGCCTCCCGGCATGAGCCCGCAGCAGATCAAGGAGTGGCGCAGCGAGGTCGCGATGTACGACTCGGCCTACGCCGCGCTGTACTACCCCTGGATCAAGGTCGAGAACCCGATCGGCGTCAACGGTGACAGCGAGATCCTGATGCCGCCGTCCGGCCACATCGCCGGCGTCTGGGCCCGCACCGACGACACCCGCGGCGTGTGGAAGGCCCCGGCCAACGACACGATGCGCGGCGTGCTCGACATCGAGCGCTCGGTCACCCAGAACGAGCAGTCGCTGCTCAACCCGATCGGCATCAACTGCATCCGTCCGTTCGGCACCCGCGGCATCCGCATCTGGGGCGCGCGCACCCTGGCCTCCGACACCGACTGGAACTACATCAACGTCCGTCGCCTGTTCAACATGGTCGAGTCGACGATCCTCGAGGGCACGCAGTACGCCGTCTTCGAGCCCAACGACATGGCCCTGTGGGAGGGCGTCAACCGCACCGTCAGCGGCTTCCTCCGCGGCCTGTGGACCGCGGGCGCCCTGTCGGGCCTGTCGGCCGACGAGGCGTTCTACGTCAAGTGCGACGCCGAGACCAACCCGCCGGAGTCCATCGACGCCGGCATGCTCGTGGTCGAGGTCGGCATCGCGCCGGTCAAGCCGGCCGAGTTCGTCGTGTTCCGCATCAGCCAGAAGAAGCAGGTCGCCGGCTGATCGCCGGTCACCCCCACCCGACCCCAGACCGCAGAGAAAGCTGAGTACTACCGATGCCCAACGATGCCCTCATCTCGACCGACCCGATCGTCGCGCAGAACTTCTACCTGGAGATCGCCGGCGAGAACATCATCCTGACCGGCGTCTCCGGTCTCGACGTCGAGGCCGACGTCGTCTCCATCCAGCAGGTCGGCAAGACCGGCCGCTCCGAGATGGTCAAGACCCGCGGCAACATCAACAAGGCCGCCGACATCTCGATCACCCGCATGGCGCCCATGGACGCCATGGCGGACCCGATCTGGAAGTGGTTCAAGGACATCCGCGACAAGGGCATGGGCGGCACCGCCCGCACGGCCAACCGCAAGGACGGCTCGATCGTGCTCTACGACGGCGCCTTCGCCGAGGTCGGCCGGTTCAACTTCTCGAAGGGGTGGCCGAGCAAGATCGCGACCGACGCGGTCAGCACCGACTCCAACGAGGCCGTGAAGGAGACCATCACCCTGGTCATCGAGCGCCTCGACAGGGTCAAGTGAGCAGTCTCCGCACCTCGTACGAGTTCACGTTGCCGCGAGGCTACGTGGACGAGGACGGCGGCCTGCACCGCAAGGGCACCATGCGGCTCGCGACGGCGCGCGACGAGCTCGCGCCGTTGCGGGACCCCACGGTGCAGGGCCCGGACGACCCCCGGTTGACCATCCTCGTGCTCACGAGGGTGGTCACCGGTCTCGGGACGCTCGACCAGATCAACTCCCACGTCATCGAGGGCCTGTTCGCCGTCGACCTCGCGTTCCTCCAGGACTTCTACGGGGTCATCAACTTCGGCAACCAGGAGGAGTTCGAGGCGCTCATCGCGGCGCAGGAGTCGACGACGCTCGTCGGCTCGCCAGCCTCGCGGCCGGCGGTCGAGGTCGCGCCGGCCGACGACGTCGCCGAGCCGTCGGAGACGTCGTCCGAGGACTCGTCGGACGACATGTCCGGCGGATCCAGGCCGGGTGTGACCGGGCGGGTCTCGTACGGCGCGGGGTGACCGTGCCGTGATGCGTTATCCGAGCGATGCCATCTGGCAGGAGGTCGCCTACCTGGCGTACCACCTGCACTGGCCGCTCGACGAGCTGCTCGACCTCGAGCACATGGACCGGGTCCGGATGGTGCGGGCGGTCGTCTCCCTGAACGAACGAGCGTGGCAGGTGGTGCGTGAACATGGCCAGTGACAGCGGCGGCGTCGCCGTCGAGCTGCTCGGCGGCGACGTCCCCACCGCCAACCGGTTCCTCTTCGAGCTCGACGGCGTCGAGATCGGCATCTTCCGCGAGCTGCAGGGCCTGCAGGTCACGGTCGGTGTCCACGAGTTCCGCGAGGGCGGGCAGAACGGGTTCTCCCACCGGGTCCCGGGCCGGATGACGTGGCCCAACATCGTCTTCCGGCGCGGGGTCACCGCGGGCAACGCGCTGTTCGACTGGCTCTCGAAGAGCTCGGGCGAGGGCTTCGCGTCGTCCGGCAACAAGCTCACCCGCTCGACCGGCGCCGTGACGGCTCTCGACCACCAGGGCAACCGTCTGCGCGCCTGGGAGCTGATCGACGTCTTCCCCGTACGGTGGAAGGGACCCGACTTCTCCGTCGACAGCCAGAGCCCGCTTGAGGAGGAGCTCGAGGTCGCCCACCACGGATTCCGCGCCTCGACCAAGGTCTGACCCCCACCACCCACGACCGGACGGACGATGACCCAGCAGCACGACCACGAGCGGCCCGAGCCCTGGCTCGGGTCCAGCGTCGTACGCCGGTTGCGCAAGCCCGGCCCGCCGCTGGGTCGACCGTTGCCGACCCGGGTGGGGTCCATCGCCTCGGCGGTCTCCCGCTTCGCCGCGAGCACCTCGCGCCCGGTCGACATCCGCCGCGCGCTGGCCGGGCCCGAGCCGGCCGTCCGGCCCCCGCGGTGGTGGACCGGCCCGTCGACCGACGAGTCCGAGGCGGCGCAGCCCGTCGCCTCGCCCGCCACCTCGCGAGCCTGGCGCACGATCGCGGCGCGGCCGACCAGCGGCTCCCGGCCCGCGCCCTCATGGCGCACGACCGGCCCCGACGCCGCCGTGGTGCGGCGCACGCCCGCGACCGCCGACCAGCCGGACCAGCCGGACCAGCCGGACCAGCCGGACCAGCCGGCCCAGCCGGCCCAGCCGGTCCCGTCGGCCCCGGCGGTTCCGTCCGGCTCGATCGCTCCGTCGTCCGACCCCACCTCGGCCGCACCAGCCGGCCCCGGCGGGCCGGCCGAGGTCGTCGCACCCGACCAGGTGCCGTCGGCAGCGTCCGCGACGTCGGCAGCACCGACCCCCGTTCCCGCCGTCGCCACGGCCCCGGCGTCCGGCGGGCCAGCCCCGGTGCGACGGGCCACGCCGTGGCTCGCCCCGTCGCGACCGGTGGTCGCCGACGACCTCCCTGAGCGCCGGTTGCCGCGGGCCGCGCGCGCCGTCCCGCAGGAGCAGACCTACTCGCCCGGCGGCATCCTCGGCGGACTGACCGCCGAGGTCGCCCAGGTGCGCCGGCACACCGAGGTCCAGGCCGCCGGCCCCATGCTCACCGCGACCGACCACGCCCGGCTCCAGGCCGCGCGCCGCGCAGCCGCGCCGCCGCCCGAGCCGCCCGTGCGGCGCACGCCCACCGCGGCTCGACCCGCGGGTGGCAGCGCACCGGCACCGGCACCGGCACCCGCGCCGGCGGCCCCGTCGACCGCGGCGACCCCCGAGGCGCAGGTCCGGCGCACCGCCGCCACCGGCCCCGACGACGACCACGGTGACGCCGGCCGGGGCGGACCGACCGACCCGCCGACACCGCCGAGCTCCCCGGGCCCGCCCGGCTCCGGACCGGCCCCGACGCCGCCGCCCGCGACCGGACCGACGGCGGCGGCGGACACCCCGAGCCCGTCCCCGTCGGCACCGTCGGCACCGTCCGCACCGTCCGCGTCGTCGGCACTGGCCCCGTCGTCCACGCCGACCACGACGTCAGCGGCGGACACCCCGAGCCCGTCCCCGTCGGCACCGTCGGCACCGTCCGCACCGTCCGCGTCGTCGGCACTGGCCCCGTCGTCCACGCGGACCACGACGTCAGCGGCCTCGGAGGCGCCGACGTCGTCCGACACCCGGCCCGCTGCGCGCGGGATGGACGTTCCCGCGACCATCGCCCGCTCGGCCGACCCCGCGGCACCCGTGTCAGCGGTGTCACCGCCCGCGACACCGTCGTCGACCTCCTCCCCGGCAGCGGGACCCTCGTCGGCCCCTTCGGCGCCGTCGCCCGCAGCCGCGCCGCGCGCGCAGTGGCAGCTGGGGGGAGCCGGTTCGCGGCTCGCCGTGCGCCGCTCCGCGATCCGCCGCCGGGTGCACGGCGTCACGCAGGCGGTCGCGCCGCTGCGTCGCGAGGCCGTGCCGGTGCTCGACGGTGCCGTCCGCGCCGCCGAGCCCGTCGCGGCGGCCGGACCGTCCCTGATCGCCGGCTCGACGCCGGTCTCGGCACCGGCCCTCGCCGGTGCCGCCCGCCGCGAGCAGTGGTCGGCCTCGAGCGTCGTGATGCGACAGGCCGGCCGCACCGCCGCCCGGCCCCTGAGCCGCACCCCGGTCACCACCACCAGCCTCGCCCCCGCGGCTGCTGGTACGAGCCCGACGCAGGCCGGCTCCGCCGCGGTGGCAACCGCGGCGCCCAGGCACCTGCGCGCCGTGGCCCCCGCCGGGCAGCCCGCCGGCCAGCCCGCCGAGGGGCGTCGTGTCGCTCGCACGCCCGCCTCGACCACGTCGCCGACCACACCACCGAGCGCCTCGACGGGCTCGACCGACACTCCTGCGAGCCCCGCGGCCGGCCGCGCCCCGGGCACGTCGCCTGGCACGTCGCCGGACACGTCGTCGGCCGGACCGTCATCGTCGTCGACCACATCGGCGGCGCCCTCGTCGGGCGTCGCGGTGGGCGTTTCGTCGGACCTGCCGTCCGGCGACGGGTCCGGCCGCCCGGCGTCCCTGGCCCGAGCCTTCGCTGCGGGAGCCGCGCCGGCCGAAAGCGTCGTGCCGGCCGGTGCCGACCCGTCCCTGCCGCACGCAGTCGGCTCCCTGCCGACGTCGTCCCCGTCGGGGTTGCGCAGCCTGCGTCGGGTGTGGGGCGGCGAGGCCCTCGCCCCCGCGACGGACATTCGTCGGCTGCCGGTCGGCACCAGCGCGGTCCCAGCCCTGCCGTCCCCGTCCCCGTCGTCGCCGGCGCCGCAGTCGTCGACGCCGCCGAGGGCGACGTCGTCGCCGACGAGCGGACCAGGCCCCGTCGGCAGCGCCCCGAGCCGACCCGGTGCTGCGCCGTCGTCCTCGCCGTCGTCCTCGCCGTCGTCCTCGTCCTCCTCCTCGTCCTCGCCCGCCGAGAACGGTGCCGGTGCCGCGCCTGCCGGACGATCCGCCGAGGTCCGGCGGACGGCGTCCGCCGCCGCGACCGGTGGCTCCGTCGACGGTCCCGGTGCCACCTCGACGATCTCGCCGGCCGCAGTCACGGCCACCGCGCCCACGGCCGCGTCCGAGGTCGCCGCCCCGCAGGTCGCGCGGGTCGTCGGCTCACTCGGGGGCCTGCCAGCACCGCACGCGGCCGCCCCCCACGCCATGGGCGAGCTGTACTCGGTCCGTCGTCTCGCCCGCCACGGCCTCGAGCCGGGACGGGCCCTCGCGACCGCCCTGCCCACGCCGGAGGAGATCAGCCCGGCCACCCGGGGCACGGTCGGCTCGGCGCCGGCAGCGACCGCCTCGACCGGCCGGGGCCGGACGTCGGCCCCGGTCTCGGGACCCGGTGCGACCGTGCTCCGCTGGGCCCGCCCGTCGTCCGTCGGCTCGTCCGTCGGCCCGTCCGTCAACGCGTCGACGAGCGCGAGCAGCCCGAGCGGCGGCTCGCGGGGCTCCTCAACGCCCTTCGCCGCGAGCGCCGCGGCCCGGCCGGGCACGCCCGCCGGCCCGGCCGGCCGGCACACGCCGGCGGCGTCGGCCCTGGCGCCCGGCGTGCTCGCCCCGATGGGACCGGCCGGACCGACCAACGGGCCAGCGGTTCCCGCCGTCGCCCGCACCGCGGCCGGTCGCACGCCGTCGGTCGCCCAGCAGAGCGCCGCGGGCGCCCTGCGGCGCATGACCGTCGCGCCACCACGGGTCAGCATCGCCCCGCGCACCGACGCACCGGCGTCAACCCAGGCCCCGTCGTCCGCGCCGTCCGCGCCCCCCGTGCCCGCCGTGGCCCGGACCCCCGACACCGGCAGCTCGTCGCTCGTCGCGTCGACCGCGCACCTCTTCGGCACCTCGGCGCCGTCCGGGTCACGGCCCGGGGGCGCCGACGCCGACAGCGCTACCGCGGGCGTCGTCCGGCGCCTGATCGCCGGCGAGTCCGGCCACCTCGACCGTCACCACCCGCAGCACGACCTCCCGGGAGGAACCCCCATGCACCCGACGACGCACGGTCAGCCCGACCACCTCGGCGCCGGCACCGGCGCACCCGGCGGCCTCGTGCGGAGGTTGGCCACGGCGGACCACGCGCCCGGGCTCGTCGCCGGTCAGGGCCACGACCACGTGCTCGACGAGGCGACGGTCGGCCGCGGCGGCCTGCACCTGCCCGGCGACGCGATGGACGCGCTCGTCGACGCCGTCGTCGAGCGCATCGAGGAGCGCGTGGTCGACGAGCTCGAGCGGCGCGGACGCCGCCAGGACTGGGGAGTGCTCTGATGGCCGAGCTGGAGAAGGCGTTCCTCGAGATCGAGGGCGGCGCCCGGGTGCCGTGCCTCTACAACCCCGAGACGCTCAGCGTCGGACGCAGCAACAACTGGGTCTCGAACCCGATGCCGGGCAAGGGCGTCGCGCAGCTGCGCTACGCCGGCGCGAGCTCGGGCTGGATGCGCCTCGACCTGTTCTTCGACACCACGGGCGACGGCACGCCGGTCACCAACCACACGGGCAAGATCCTCGGCCTCATGGACGTCGACCCGAACCTGCCGGGCTACGACGAGACGAGCAACAACGCCCGACCGCCGACGGTGACCTTCCACTGGGGCGACCTGCACTCGTTCACCGCCGTCGTCCAGGACCTCCGTCTCACCTTCACCTACTTCTCCTCCAGCGGTGTCCCGCTGCGCGCGCAGATGGCCATCGAGCTGCGCCAGTACGAGGAGTCGCACGCCTTCGGCCCGCAGAACCCGACGTCGGGCACCCCGAAGCCGCACCGCACGCACCGGGTGCTGCCCGGCGAGACGCTCGACCGGATCAGCGCCCGCTACTACGGCGACGCGACCCGGTGGCGCCTGATCGCCGACGCCAACGGACTCGAGGACCCGCTCGCCGTGCGACCGGGCCGCGTGCTCGACGTGCCGCGCCTGGAGGGCTGATGGCCGCCACGGTCACCCCGCACACGCCGGTCCTGAAGATCAACGGGAGCGCGCTGTCGGTCACCTGGCTCGACGCGCTCAGTGCGGCCCGGGTCGACCTCGCGCTCGGCCTCGCCGGCCGCGCGGTGCTGCGCTTCGTCGACTCCGGGTTCGCGCTGTCGTCGTCGAAGGTCGTGAACCTGGGCGACGAGGTCGTGGTGCTGGCCGGCGAGACGCCGCTCATGACCGGCGAGGTCACCAGCATGGGGCTCGAGCAGAACAGCAGCCAGGCACCCGAGCTCGTCGTCACCGTCGACGACCGCTCGTGCCGGCTCGCGGTCGGCACCCAGAACCGGGCGTTCCTCAACCTCACCCACGCCGACCTGATCCGCAAGCTCGTCACCGACGCCGGCCTGACGCTCTCGGCCAGCGGCACCAGCGCCGCGACCCACCCCTACCTCCTGCAGACCGGCTCGAACCTGGCGTTCCTCAACGAGGTGTGTGCCCGGGCCGGCCTGGTGTGGTGGGTCGAGGGGGCCAAGCAGCTCAAGGTCGCGCCCGCCGGGTCGAGCTCCGGGACGGCGACGGTCAAGCTCGGCGAGGACCTGACGGCCTTCTCGGTGCGCGCCACCACGACCGGGCCCGAGTCGGTCGAGGTGCGCGGCTGGAACCCCGAGCAGCAGCAGGCCTTCACCGGCACGCACCAGACCAAGATCGGCCAGGAGTCGAACTTCGTCGCCTCGGCGGCCGGGCGCAAGGCGTCGGCGCGGGGGAGCACCGCGGTCGCCCTCGCGTCACCGTCGCCGATCGACGCCGACGAGGCGACCCTGTTCGCCAAGGCCAAGTTCGCCGAGGCTGCGTCGGCCGCGGTCGTCGCGACCGGCACCGGCTACGTCAACGGCGACCTCACGCTCACCGCGAAGGTCACGGTCGAGAACGCCGGGCCCGCGTCGGGCACCTACACGATCAGCCGGATCGAGCACACCTACGGCCGGTCCGGGTTCACGACCAGGTTCACCGCCGGCCCGGTCCGGCCGACCGGCCTCGTCGACGTCCTCGGGACGACGCGCCCGGGCGCCGGCCTGCAGGTCGGCGGCGTCTTCGCGGCGGTCGTCAGCGACGTCAAGGACCCCGACGACAAGGGCCGCATCCGGGTCGCCTGGAAGGTCGTCGACGACCAGGTCGAGTCGGCCTGGGGTCGCATCGTCACGCTCGGCGCGGGCAAGTCGCGCGGCATGGTGTTCTTCCCCGAGGTCGGCGACGAGGTGCTGATCGCCTTCGAGCACGGCGACACCCGCCGTCCGGTCATCCTCGGCGGGCTCTTCTCGTCGGTGAACACGTTGCCGACCAAGGACGACATCGACCAGGACAAGATCAAGTACCGCCGGATCACCTCCCGGCTCGGTCACGTCGTCGAGCTCGCCGACGGCTCCGCCGAGGCCGACCAGCACATCCTGCTCACCCTGGCGGGCAAGAAGCACAAGATCCGCCTCGGCGCCGACCAGCTCGACGTCGTCACCGACGGCACCCCGATCTCGATGACAAACGGGCAGGCCAAGGTGGTGCTCGCCAAGAACGGTGACATCACGATCGACGGCAACAACATCGAGATCAAGGCCAAGGCCGAGATCAAGGTCACCGCCACCAACAAGGTCACGGTGAAGGGCACCGCGGGCGCCGACCTGCTCGGGGCCCAGGTCAAGGTCAAGGCCGACGGCGTCGCCTCGGTCGAGGCCAGCGGACCGCTGACCATCAAGGGTGCGACGGTGGCGATCAACTGATGAGCGAGATCTCGGTCGCGAGCGACGACGGCTCCTTCATCGGGCGCGGCTTCGGCTGGCCGCTCGGCGTCGACCACACCGGCTCGATCCGGCTCTCGGACGGCGTCGCCGAGCTCGACCGCTCGATCGAGCTGATCTTGATGACCGCCCCCGGTGAGCGGCTCATGCGCCCGCGGTTCGGGTGCCGCATCTGGGACCTGCTCTTCGAGCCCGTCACGCCCAACCTGCTCGGCCTGATCAACGAGGCGGTGCGCGACGCGCTGGCGCAGTGGGAGCCGCGCATCGTCGTCGACGCCGTGCAGAGCCGACCCGACGACGACCAGCCGGCCCTGGTGCAGGTGCACGTGGCCTACCGCGTGCGCGCGACCAACGACCGGCGCAACCTGGTCTACCCGTTCTACGTGATCCCGCACGACGCCGAGTAAGACCCACGCGAAGCCCGAGAGAGAACACGAGCGAGCCCGATGCCCCTCCCCACCCCCGCCCTGGACGACCGGACCTTCCAGGACATCGTCGACGAGGCGAAGCGGATGATCCCGCGCTTCTGCCCCGAGTGGACCAACCACAACGTCTCCGATCCCGGCGTCGCCCTCATCGAGCTGTTCGCGTGGATGAGCGAGATGGTGCTCTACCGGGTCAACCAGGTGCCGGAGCGGCTCTACACGCACTTCCTCAACATGGTCGGCATCCAGCCGTTCCCGCCGTCGGTCGCCTCCAGCAACCTCACGTTCTGGCTCTCCGCGGTGCTCGAGTCGGCGGTCGTCGTCCCCGAGGGCACCGAGGTGATGACGGTGGCCGGCGCCAGCGGCGCCCGCACCGACGCGGTGGTGTTCAGCACCGTCGACGAGCTGGTCATCGCTCCGCCGGTGCTCGAGGCGGCGAAGGTGACGACCGAGCTCGAGGGCCGCGTCGAGGACGTGTGGGACGAGCTGCGCTTCAGCACCGAGGGTGCGCAGGTGTTCGCGTCGTCCACGATGACGCCGGGCGACACGTTCTGCCTGGGCTTCCGCGACACGCTCGCCGGCATGGTGCTGCGGCTCTCGGTCACGGCCGAGGCCGAGGGCATCGGCGTCGACCCGCGCAACCCGCCGATCGCGTGGGAGGTCTGGAACGGCGAGGGCTGGATCGGGGTCGACGTCTACGAGGACACCACGGGCGGCTTCAACCGCGGCGGCGAGATCGTGCTGATGGTGCCGGTGGAGCACCAGCCGATGAGCATCGGCAACCAGTTCGCCTACTGGCTGCGCGCCCGGCTGCTGCCGACCGCGGCCGGTCGGCCGACCTACCAGACCTCGCCGCGGCTGCAGAAGGTCGAGGTCGAGGCCCTCGGCGGCACGGTCCGGGCCGAGCACGCCGAGACGGCCGGTGCCGAGCAGCTCGGCCGCAGCGACGGCTCACCCGCGCAGAAGCACGCGGTCTCGCGCTTCCCGGTGCTGCCGCGCCGTGGCGACGAGACCGTCCGCATCGTCGACGGCGACATCGTCCAGGAGTGGAGCGAGGTCGCCGACTTCTCCGCCTCCGACGCGCGCGACCGGCACTTCGTGTGGGACAGCTCGACCGGCGAGGTGATCTTCGGCCCCCAGGTCCGCTACCCCGACGGGTCCACCCGCCAGCATGGGGCGATCCCGCGCGACGGCGCGTTCATCGAGGTGACCGGCTACCGCCACGGTGGTGGCTCGCGCGGCAACGTCGGCGCCCGCACCCTCACGATGCTGCGCGCCACGGTCCCGTTCGTCAGCGGCGTCACCAACCTGCAGCCGGCCACCGGCGGCGTCGACGCCGAGACGGTCGCCGAGGCCAAGGTGCGGGGCCCGCTCGCGCTGCGCACCGGCCAGCGGGCGGTGACGGCCGGCGACTACGAGCGCCTGACCATCGAGTCGTCGCCGCAGGTCGCGCGGGCCCGGTGCCGCTCGGCCAAGCGCGGCAACGGCACCGTGCAGCTGGTCGTCGTCCCGCAGGTGCGCGGCGACGTCAACCACCACACCATCGACGACTTCGCCATCTCCGAGCCGTTGATGCGCACCATCTCCGAGCACCTCGACCGGCACCGCGTCGTCGGCACCTCGGCCGAGGTGACGACGCCCTTCTACCAGGGCGTGTCGGTCGTGGCGCTCGTGCACGGCGCGCCGGGCCGGCCGGCCGGCCTCGTGCGGCAACGGGCCGTCGACGCGCTCAACCGCTACGTCAACCCGCTCGTCGGCGGCGCCGACGGTGCCGGGTGGCCGTTCGACGCCGACCTCAACGTGGCCAGCGTGACCCAGCTGCTCGAGTCGGTCGAGGGCGTCGACCGCGTCGAGGAGGCGCTGCTGTTCGAGTACGACCTGCGCACCGGTCAGCGTCTCGGCGCGGCCAAGGACGTCGTCCGGCTCGACCGTCAGTCGCTGTTCCTCTCCGCGGCCCACCAGGTCGTCGTCCGGTGAGCAGCCTGGCCAAGACCGCGACGGGGGTGGTCCGGCCCGCCCGCGCGACGCGGCCCGACGACTGGATGCTGCGCCAGCTGCCGGTGCAGATGCTCGCGCACGACTTCTTCGTGCGCTTCGTCTCGATCTTCCAGGAGCTGGGTACCACGCTGCTCGACGACGCCGACAACGTCGAGCGGGTCGTCGACCTCTCGGTCGCGCCCGACAGCTCCATCGCCTGGCTCGGCTCGTGGATCGGGGTCGAGAAGCTCGATGACTCGATGCCCGACGACCTGCGCCGTCGCATCGTCGCGACGTCGGCCCAGACGCTCGCGACCCGCGGCACCGTCGACGGCCTGCGGGCCTTCCTCGAGCTGCTCAGCGGCGGACCGGCCGAGATCGAGGAGGGTGGGGGAGTGTGGCGCGCCGGCGAGGTGCCGCTCGACACGGCCTGGGTGCGCATGCACGTCGCCTCCACCGGCCCGTTGCCCGAGGCGGCCTTCGTCGACATCGTGCGCGACGAGGTACCCGCCCACGTGCGCGCCGAGCTGTGGTCGGGTGACAGGCTGTTGTGGAGCTCCGAGACGGACGACGAGTGGTGAGCGACCGGTGAGCGACCACATGCTGCACGACCCACGAGGTGACCAGATGACCCAGCCCCCGTCGGGCTCCGGCGACGACCGCGAGACCACCGCGCTGCCGATCTCGCAGAGCGGCCGCGAGGTCGTGTGCCCCGAGTGCGGCACCGTCGCCCGGGTCACGGTCAACCGCCGCGAGTCGCTCGACTTCTGCTCCACCTGCGACTTCCCGCTGTTCTGGACGCCGTCGCAGGTCGTCCTCGGCGACGTCGACCTCCAGGCCCAGGCGGCGTTGCGCCGTCTGCCGGGCACCGCCGGCCGCAGCACGGTCGGCTCGCTCGCGTGCCCGCACTGCGCCGAGGCCAACCCGGTCTCCGGCGTGCTGTGCCTGCGCTGCGGCGGCGACCTCCACCCGGTCCTGGCCGCGCCGCCGCCGGCGCCCGCCCCCGAGCCGGCGCCGGCGCTGCCCGAGCCGGAGCCCGAGCCGGAGGGCTTCCCGGCGTGGTGGCTCTACGTCGGCGTCGCCACCATCGCGCTGGTCGTGCTGGTCGCCGTGGTGCTCATCCGGCAGTAGCCGGCCGGCCGGCGGGAGCCGCGAGCCTCAACCGGTGACGACGTAGCGCTCGTCGGTGATCTCGCGTCCCCAGTAGACGGCCTCGCGCAGCTGCGTGACCGTGGCCGTGCGGCCGGTCGCCGCGACGAGGTCGACGGTCTGCTCGGCCGTCAGGCCGGCGCCGTTCGACCAGTGCCCCTCGACGAGCACGAGGCGCCCGTCGGGCGTGAGGAGCCGGGTCCAGCGCTCGAGGACGAGCGCCGGGTCGGGCAGCGCCCACAGCACGTGGCGGCACAGCACGACGTCGCACGAGCCGGCCTCGAGCGGTGGGTGGGCGGCGTCGGCCTGGCGCACCCGCACGCCGGGCACCCCGGCGGTCTTGCCCCGCGCGAGCTCGACCATGCGCGGCGAGAAGTCCACGGCCTCGACCAGGAAGCCGTCCTGGGCCAGCAGCAGCGAGAGGGTGCCCGTGCCGCACCCGAGGTCGGCGACCGTGGCCGGCGCGGGCGGCAGGAGGCCGAGCAGGAGGGCGCGCCACGCGTCGCGGACCCGGGGATCGCGCAGACCGTGGTCGGCGGGCTCGTCGAAGGCGGCCGCCTCGGCGTCCCAGAGCGCGGAACCGTCGTCGTCCGGGTGCACCGGACGACCCTATGCCGTCGGACGGCCCGTGTGCTCGGTCACGGCTTCTCACCCCAAGGGAGTGAGTTCGACAGCATGTCGAGGTTTACGCTCCGATAGTTCGACAAACTTGTTGAACTTCATCGTGGCGGCCTCGACGTAGCGGCCGTCGGACACGAAGGGGAACCCATGACCTCGACACGCGCCTCCCGGGTGGTACGACTGCTCAGTGCCTCCGTCCTCCTGACGGGCCTCGGGCTCGTCGGCACCACCGGCACCGCCTCCGCCGCCCCCGGCAGCAAGCCGCTCGTCAAGGTGCTCGGCGCCGACGGCACCGCGTTCGACGCCAACGCCCACGACTTCGACATCGTCGAGGCCGCCGTGCTCGCCGTCCTGGCCGAGAAGCCGAACAGCCCCCTGGCCCTCATCACCAAGGGCAACCAGCGCCTGACGGTGTTCCTGCCCACCGACGGCGCCTTCCGCCGCCTCGTCAAGGACCTCACCGGCAAGGCCCCCCAGCGCGAGAAGGCCGTCTTCAAGCGTGTCGCCGCCCTGACCGGCGACATCGACACCCTCGAGACCGTCCTGCTCTACCACGTCGTGCCCGGCAAGACCCTGACCTCGCCCAAGGTCATCGCCGCCGCCAAGGCCAACGCCGCCGTCGAGACCGCCGCCGGCGCCAGCTTCGGCGTGCGCGCCGACCCCGGCGGCAAGATCCGCCTCGCCGACGCCGACCGCAACGACAAGGACCCCCGCGCCATCCCGCGCCTGCTCGACATCAACCGCGGCAACAAGCAGGTCGCCCACGGCATCAACCGCGTCCTGCGCCCGCTCGACCTCTGAGCGCGCAGGCCCTCGAACGCCGCCACGCCCGGTGCCTCGATGTCCCCTGACGTCGCTCTCGCGCTGAGCGTGGCGGCCCATGCCGGCTTCCAGCTCACGGTCACCGCGATCGTCTACCCCGCGCTGCTCGAGGTCCCGGCCGATCGTTGGCGCGAGGCGCACGCGCGCCACTCGGCCCGGATCACGCCGGTCGTCGGCGTCGTCTACCTGCTGCTCGCCGGCACCGGTGGGTGGGCGCTCGCCAACGGATGGTCACCGCTCGTGCTGGTGACGGGTGCGCTCATCGCCTCGGTGGTGCTGGTCACCGCCCTGGGGGCGGCGCCGATCCACGGTCGCCTGCGCCCCGACGACGTCGCCCTGCGGCGTCGTCTGCTGCACGTCGACCGCCTGCGGTGCCTCCTCGCGCTCGCCGCGGTGGTGCCGAGCGTCCTCGCGGTCGCCTGATCCACCACCCGGGGCCCCCTGCCACGGGGTGAAGGCACGACGCGGCCCGACGTGGCACGGTCGTCGAGTCGTCCTGCACGACGAGCGGCAGCCCGGTGACCACACCCGGGTCGTCCTTCCCCGATGCACGCGCTCATCAGCTCCACCGCATCCCACCTCTCACCACGGCGCTCGCCCGAGCGCGGAACGGACCCTCCATGCCCGCCATCCTGTTCGGCTCCATCAGCACCCTCGCCGACACCTCCGAGATCCAGCGCGACGCCTTCAACCAGGCCTTCGCCGAGCACGGCCTCGACTGGACGTGGGACCAGCAGGAGTACGCCGGACTCCTCGGCTCCAACGGCGGTCGCGACCGCGTCGCCGCCTACGCCCAGGACCGCGGCGAGGACGTCGACGCCGACGCCGTGCACGCGACCAAGTCGCGCATCTACCAGGAGACGCTGCGCTCGACAGAGATCAGCCCGCGCGAGGGCGTGGTCGACACCATCCGCTCGGCCAAGAGCGACGGTCTCAAGCTCGGCCTGGTCACCACCACGTCGGCCGACAACCTCGCCGCACTGAGCGACGCGCTGCAGGGGCAGGTCGACTTCGCCGACTTCGACGTCGTCGTCGACCAGTCCAAGGTCTCGGCCCGCAAGCCCGACGCGGAGGCCTACACCTACGCCCTCGACCAGCTCGGCGAGCAGGCCGACCAGGCCGTCGCCATCGAGGACAACCAGGGCGGGGTCGAGTCGGCCCGCGCCGCCGGCGTCCAGGTCGTGGCGTTCCCCAACGGCAACACGGCCGGTCACGACTTCGGTGACACCGCGCGCGTGCAAGCGCTCGAGCTCACCGACCTGCGTGGCGCGGCCAAGATCTGAGAGCGACATGAGCACTCCTACCGCCCGGCTGACCGCCACCGAGACCACCTTCCACGTCGAGGCCTACGAGAAGATCGACTACACGCTGCAGTACGTCGCCGGCGTCTTCGACGCCGACCGCCCCGAGCTGGCCGAGGCGTACCGCGACGCCGGGCGCTGCCTCATGGTCGTCGACGAGAACGTGCTGCGCCTGCATGACGAGGCGATCCGGAACTACTTCGGCACCCACGGCATCGAGCTCACCGTGGTGCCCGTGCGCATCGCCGAGACCGCGAAGTCCCTGCGCACCCTGGAGAAGATCGTCGACGCGTTCGCCGAGTTCGGGCTGAACCGCAAGGAGCGCGTGCTCGTCGTCGGGGGTGGCCTCACCACCGACGTCGCCGGTTTCGCCTGCGCGGCCTACAAGCGCAGCACCGACTACCTGCGCATCCCCACGACGCTCATCGGGCTCATCGACGCCAGCGTCTCGATCAAGGTCGGCGCCAACCACGGCAAGCACAAGAACCGGCTGGGCGCCTACCACGCCTCGAAGCAGGTCTTCCTCGACTTCTCGATGCTCCGCACGCTGCCGGTCGACCAGGTGCGCAACGGCATCGCCGAGATCATCAAGATCGCCGTCGTCTCGCACGCCGGCATCTTCGAGTCGCTCGAGAAGTACGCCGAGGACCTCCTGGTCACCTCCTTCGGCCACGCCGACGGCGCCGAGCACCTGCGCGAGGTCGCCGACCGGGTCACCTACGACGCCATCCACACGATGCTCGAGCTCGAGGTGCCCAACCTGCACGAGCTCGACCTCGACCGGGTGATCGCCTACGGCCACACGTGGAGCCCCACGCTCGAGCTGGCGCCCGACCCGCCGCTGTTCCACGGCCACGCGATCAGCGTCGACATGGCGTTCTCGGCCACCATCGCCGAGCAGCGCGGCTACATCAGCACGAGCGACCGCGACCGCATCCTCGCGCTGTTCAGCTCGGTCGGCCTGGCGATCGACAGCCCGTTCCTGACCGCCGACCTGCTCGAGAAGGCCACGGGCTCGATCCTGCAGACGCGCGACGGCCTGCTGCGCGCCGCCGTCCCGAAGCCGATCGGCACCTGCCACTTCGTCAACGACCTCACCGTCGACGAGCTGGTCCAGGTGCTCGAGGTGCACAAGGGCGTCGCGTCCGGCTACCCACGCGGCGGCGAGGGCGTGGAGCAGTACACCGCGCGCGAGTCGTGACGACGACCGGAGTGCCCGCGCCCCGGCCGGTGACGCCGGTCGGCATCGCCGCCGAGCTCCTCGACCTGGTGGTCGAGCGGCTCGACGGCGTGCCGGACGACGTCCACGCCGACCTGGCGAGGGCGCGGGACATCGTCGGCGGGCTCGACGACTACCTCGCGTGGTGCACCACGCCGGCCTCGCCCGACCTCGACCTGCTGGAGGCGCGTACCCGGGCCGAGGCCTGGGACGCCGGTCTCGAGCAGGAGATGCTCTCGGGCCACGTCGAGGGTGCGTTCCTGCGCATGCTCGTGTCGATCACCCGGGCGCGCCGGGTGCTGGAGATCGGCATGTTCACCGGCTACTCGGCCCTCGCCATGGCCGAGGCACTCCCGGACGACGGGCGCCTGGTCGCGTGCGAGGTCGACGAGCGGGCCGCCGCGATCGCCGCCGACGCCTTCGCGCAGAGCCGTGCCGGCTCGCGCATCGAGGTCCGTCTCGGCGACGCCCGCGCCGCGCTCGAGGACCTCGCCGCCGAGGGCGAGACGTTCGACCTCGTCTTCGTCGACGCCGACAAGGCGGGCTACACCGGCTACCTCGACGCGTTGCTCGAGACCGGACTGCTCGGCGTCGGGGGAGTGCTGGCGGTCGACAACACCCTCATGCAGGGCGAGCCGTGGGTCGGCACCGCGCTGTCCGGCAACGGTGCCGCGGTCGCGGCGTTCAACGCGGCCGTGGCCGCCGACGACCGTCTCGAGCAGGTGCTGCTGCCGCTGCGCGACGGAGTGACGCTGGCGCGGAGGGTCTCGTGACCCTGGCCGCGCGGGCCCGGTCGGTGGCCGCCATCGCGCTCCTCGAGGCCACGCTGCCGCTCAACCTGGCCCTGGTGGGTGCCGCGATGGCCCGTCGTGGCCGGCGTCAGCCGCGCCCCGAGCTCGGGCCCGACGCTCGTCGTACCGTGCTGATCAGCGGCGGCAAGATGACCAAGGCGCTCGTGCTGGCCCGGCTCTTCCACGCGGCCGGGCACCGCGTCGTGCTCGTCGAGACCGAGCGCTACCGCTGGACGGCGCACCGCTTCTCCAACGCCGTCGACGCTTTCCACGTGGTGCCGGACGCGTCGTCCGACGACTTCGCGGAGGCGGTGCTGCGCATCGTCAAGGACGAGGAGGTCGACGTCTGGGTCCCGGTCTCCAGCCCGGCGTCGAGCCTGCCCGAGGCCCAGGCCGCCGAGCGGTTGGCCGGGCACTGCGAGGTGGTGCACCTCGACACGGCGCACTTGGCGCTCGTCGACGACAAGCACGCCTTCGCCGAGATGGCCGAGGCCGTGGGGCTGCCGATGCCGGCGACCCACCGCATCACCGACCCTCGGCAGGTGCTGGACTTCGACTTCGCAGCCGCTCCGGGGCCGTGGGTGCTCAAGAGCATCCCCTACGACCCCGTGCGTCGACTCGACCTGACGCCGTTGCCGCGACCGACGCCGTCCGAGACCGAGGCGTTCGTGCGCGACCTGCCCATCTCGCCCGAGCAGCCGTGGATCCTGCAGGAGCTGCTGAGCGGCACCGAGTGGTGCACCCACGGCACCGCCCGCGACGGGCGGCTGCAGGTCTGGGCCTGCTGCCGCTCGTCGGCGTGGCAGCTGACCTACGAGCAGGTCGACCACCCGGCCGTGCGGGAGTGGGTCGAGCGGTTCGTCGGTGCTTACGGACTGACGGGTCAGGTCTCGTTCGACTTCATGGAGGGCCAGGACGGCGTCGTGCGGGCCATCGAGTGCAACCCGCGTACCCACTCGGCGATCACGCTCCTGGCCGGCCGGCCCGAGGTCGCCGCGGCCTACCTCGACGACGGTGCCGACCCGGTCGCACCACCCGTCGGCGGCCGCCCGACCTACTGGCTGCACCACGAGCTGTGGCAGGCGCTGCGGCACCCCTCGACGGCGCCCGCCCGCCTGCGCACGGTGCTCCGTGGCACCGACGCCGTGCTCGACGGACACGACCCGTTGCCCTTCCTCGCGCTGCACCACGTCCACCTGCCGTCGCTGCTGCTGCGCAACCTGCGCGCCGGGCGCTCGTGGCTCAAGATCGATGTCAACATCGGCAAGCTCGTCGAAGCGGCGGGGGACTGACGTGGCCCGGACCTTCCTGCACCTCACGGGCTCGGCGGTCGACCCGCTCCTCGACGACGTCTCGCGGCTCTACGCGCGCGGTTGCCTCGACGCGATCGGCCACGACGGCGACCGGCACGTGCTCGCCCACGTCTCGCCCGGGGGCGCGTGGCGCTTCCCGCGCGACCTCGACGACGAGACGCTGCGTCGCACGCCGCCGCTCACCCTCGCCGAGGCGGTGGCCCGCATCAACGAGATCGACCCCGACGTCGCTCTCCCGCAGATGTTCTGCCGTCCGGGCATGACGACCTACCGCGGCCTGCTCGAGCTGCTCGGCGTCCCGTACGTCGGCAACCGCCCGGCCGCCATGGCGATCGGCGCCGACAAGCCGCACGCCTCCGCGCTCGTCGCCGCGGCCGGCGTCCGGGTGCCGGAGTCGCAGGTGGTGCGGGCCGGTGACCCGCTGCGGCTGGAGCTTCCCGTCGTGGTGAAGCCCGCCGACGCCGACAACTCGCTCGGAGTCACCCTCGTGCGCGATGCCTGCGCCTACGACGCCGCGGTCGCCGCGGCCTGCGAGCACGCCGAGCGGGCGGTGGTCGAGCGCTACGTCGAGCTGGGCCGCGAGGTCCGGTGCGGCGTCGTCGAGGTCGACGACGGCCTGGTCGCCCTCCCGCTCGAGGAGTACGCCGTCGACGCCGACACCAAGCCGGTGCGCGACCACGACGACAAGCTGCGCCGCGACGACGGCGGCGCGCTCGGCCTCGTCGCCAAGGACGCCGCGCACGCCTGGATCGTGCCGACCGACGACCCGGTCACGGACGCCGTGCAGGCGGCCGCACTGGCGGCCTACGAGGCCCTCGGGTGCCGCCACCACGGACTGTTCGACTTCCGGGTCGACCCCGACGGAGTGCCCTACTTCCTCGAGGCGTCGCTGTACTGCTCCTTCGCCCCGTCGTCCGTGGTGGTCACCATGGCCGAGGCGGCCGGCATCTCGCTGCGTGACCTGCTCGACCTGTCCGTCGACCTCGCCCTGCGAAAGGGGACCCCGTGAAGACAGAGGTGCTCGACCCCGTCGGCGTCCGCATCACCGACGTGTCGGTGGCCGACGACCCGACCGCGCTGGTGCCCGTGCTGCGCGACCTGCTGGCCGAGCACGGCGTCGCCGTGCTGCCCGGCCAGATGCTCGACGACGACGCCTTCCTGGCGTTCCTGCGCGGGTTCGGCGACCTCACGTTCACCGAGGGCGAGACGCCGCTGGCCGGCTACCCCGACCTCAACGTGATCAGCAACGTCGGACGGTGGGACTCCGCCACCCCGCCGAAGAGCTCGTTCCACGTCGACACCAGCTACGTCAGCCGGCCCCCGTCGTACACCGCGTTGCGGGCGGTGCAGGTGCCCGCGTCGGGCGGCGCCACCCAGTTCAGCAACCAGTACCGCGCCGCCGAGACCCTGCCCGCCGACGTCCGCGAGCTCGTCGAGGGGCGCACGATCACCCACGTCGTCACCGGGGTCGACCTCGGCCCCGACGAGGAGTCGCAGGCCGAGCACCCGGTGCTGCGCCCGCACCCGGTGACCGGTCGCGAGGCGCTCTACCTGACCACCCCGACTCGGTGTGCCGCGGTCAGCGGGATGGACCAGGCCGCCGGTGACGAGCTCGTGGCGACCCTGCTGGCCCACTCGACCCGGGCCGACAACGTCTTGTCCCACGCCTGGGCCCAGGACGACCTGGTCATCTGGGACAACGCGTGCGTGCTGCACCGCGCCGACCACGCGGGCGTGGTGGGTGACCGGGTGATGCACCGCGGCATGGTGGCCGACTACGCCTGAGGCGCGGTTCCGACGGGCGGCCCGGGCGACGGGGCGAGGTCGACGAGCCCGGCGAGGTAGCCGGCGAAGCCGCCCGGTGTGCGGCCCCGTAGTCGCGACGACGTGGCGATGATGCTCCTCGCGGCACCCGCTCGTGCGCCGTCGGCGAGCAGGCGCCGTACGAGGTCGAGGTCCTCGCGCTCGCCCAGGGCAGCGAAGCCGCCCACGGCGTCGTACGACGACAGACGGAACCCGAGGTGGGCGCCGTGCACGCCGACCCGGCCGTCGTCGTGCGCCACGTGCCACCGATCGAGCACGATCTTCGGTGCGGTGGCGTCGGGCTCGACGCGGCCGAGGACGACGTCCGCGCCGGAGTCGGCCTGACAAACTTGATCGGTCAGTACGTCCGGCAGAACGATCGAGTCGGCGTCGGTGCTGAAGACCCAGGTCCGCTCTGACGGCACGACGCCGCCCTGCTCTCGGGAACGGGCCCACTCGATCCCGGCGGCGCGCGCGGCGCCCACGTTGCGGTGGGCCACCTCGACGACCTCGAGGTCGCGACCACGGCACACCGCGAAGCTCTCGTCGGTGCACGCGTCGAGGACGACGGTCGTGGTGACGCGCACCGAGGGCATGGTCGTCCGCAGGTGCTCGACGGCCGCCGCCAGCGAGTCGAGGCACGCCGGGAGCAGCTCGACCTCGTCGTGCACCGGGACGACGACGTGCAGGGTCTCGATGCGGTCGGGCGGGCGGCTCACGACGAGGGGTCCGGTCGCGACGACGACGGCCCGAGGACGACGAGCTCGACGTCGCGGTCGCGGTAGACGCCGACCTCGCCGAGGCCAGCCCGCTCGAGGTGTGCGCGGAGCCGGACGTGCACGTCGGCGCCGTCCATCGGCCAGCCGACGACCTCGTGACGCCAGTGGCACAGGACGACGTCGGCGTGCGGGGCGCCGTCGACGATGGCCGTCGCGAGCCCGCCGAGCCCACGGGGGCTGAGGAAGTAGCCGACCTCCGAGACCACGACCAGGTCGAAGCCGCTGGGCGGCAGCTCGTCGTCCCAGGGCCGGGCTGCGTCGCGCAGGAGCAGCTGGACCGCCGGGAGGTCCGACGTACGGGCCCGGGCCCGGTCGAGGGCGGCCGGGCTCGTGTCGGTGCCGACGACGGCGTCGCAGCGCGCGGCGAGGTCGGCGGTGAGCGCGCCGGTCGAGCACCCGACCTCCCACGCGCGCCGGTAGCGGGCGCGGGGGAGCGCGGCCAGCAGCAGTGCGCGCTTGCGCCGCTCGTACCACCGCTGTTCGGCGCCCCAGGGCTCGTCGTGCTCGCGATGGAGGTCGTCGAGCGCCCGGTCGGCGGGCTCCTCCTCGACGAAGACCTCGTCGCCCTCGAAGTGGGTGAGCAGGTCGGGTCCGAGCAGCACCTCGTCGCCGACCGCGTCCGACAACGGCGACACCTGGCTCGTGTGGGCGGCGATCGCGCGCCGCTTGGCCGAGCGGGCGTCGTCCGGGAGCGGGAGCAGGCGCAGGTCGACCCACGGCAGGTCGCCGGGTGCGCGCCAGTGCCACGACCAGACGGGGTAGCCCAGCACCCGGCACCCCGTCCGCGCGGCGGCGACGACGCAGGCCTCGCCGGCGGTGTCGTGGTCGGGGTGGCCGTCGTGGCGCCACGGCCCGACGAGCAGTGCGTCGCGGCCGTCGCCGACGACGGCGACGAGCTCGCGCACGAGCCCGGGCAGGTCGTCGGCCAGTGCCCCGTCGCAGCGGTCGAGGTGGCGCACCCGCGCTCGCGGGGCGACGGCGAGGGCAGCGGCCTCCGACTCCGCCCGGCGCCGCGCCGCCAGGACGTCGCGTGGATGCGTGGGCGAGCGCGGGTGGCTGCCCTCACCCGCGGTCGCGACGACGACGTCGACCGCCAGGCCGGCGGCCTCGGCCACGTGGGTCAGCCCCGCGGCGCCGAGCGACTCGTCGTCGGGGTGCGCAGCCACGACGACCAGGCGTCGCACGGGCCCGCCGTCCGCGCCGACCAGGTGCAGCGGGGTCACGTCGTCCCACTCGGGTCTTGCGGCCCACGCGGCGGCCGTGGTGCCCGTCGAGTCGTGGGTCCAGGTCACCGCTCCTCCAGGAGCAGCCGGCCCAGGCCGGCGAGGTCGCGCTCGCCGTGGTGCTGGCGCAGGTAGAGGCGCAGGTCGGCGACGCGGGCGGCGTGGTCGGCCTCGGCCACGAGCGGCTGCGGTCCCAGGGCCCGGTCGACGCGGCCGAGGACCTCGGCGCAGGCCGAGGCGACGACGGCGCGGGTTCGGGCGCCGAGCACGACGGCATCGCGCCCGGTCGCCTGCCCGGCGTCGACGGCGGCCGCCGCGCCGGCGAGGGCCGAGCGGGCGGCGTGCAGCGCCGCGTCGACGGCCCCGAGGTGCAGGAGCGCGACCTGGTCGGGCTCGCGCCCGGACGGCCGCGCGAGCCGGCGCCACAGCCCGACGGCGCCGCCGAACCAGACCGCGGCCACACCGATGCCGCCCCACGCGAAGCCGTCGCGTCCGACGTACCAGCCCGGCGGCCCCACGGCCTCGACCGGCACGTCGTCGAGGCGGATGCCGGTGCTGCGCACGTCGGGCAGCCCGTGCCCGATCCAGGGCTCGTCGAGCAGCGTCACGCGCTCGTCGTGCAGGGGGACGACGAACAGACCGCGCCGGTCGCCGTCCCAGGCCGTGACGAGCGCATGGCTCAGCCGGCCTGCCAGCGAGCACCACGGCTTCGTGCCGGTCAGGGTCCACCCGGCGTCGGTCCGGCGCGCGTCGACGCGGACGTCGCGGCCCTCGGCGGCGTACACGCCCCAGGTGCGTCCGTCGGCCGCGACCAGTCCGGCCTGGTCGAGGATGGCGAGCGCGT
This sequence comes from Nocardioides secundeburneus, assembly GCF_039939255.1. NCBI lineage: Bacteria > Bacillati > Actinomycetota > Actinomycetes > Propionibacteriales > Nocardioidaceae > Nocardioides > Nocardioides secundeburneus. Next base: position 366,704 of record NZ_JBDUUE010000006.1, on the reverse strand, counting down.
CGAGGTGCGGCTCGACCGTGCGGGCCAGTTGGAGCCCGCGGGCGCCGAGGGAGGCGAGCAGCTCCCACAGCACGACGGTGCGCCCACCACCGGGCGTCGGGAGACGCGGCCCCCACGCCCGTGCCCAGTCGAGGTGTCCGGGAACGTCGCGGTCGTCCGCCGGTGCGTCGTCGAGCGCCGCCCGCAGCAGGACCCGCTCCGGGTCGGGGTGCGCGACGTCGCTCAACGTCACCGGGGCCACAGGCTCTCTCACGGGGTCGACCACGTGTGGCATTGCACCGGCTCGAGCGGTCGGGCGCCTCTGCCCGAGGGGGTGATTGTCATCGCCGACGGGTGAGGGCGTCGTCGGCGACGTGGTCGCGCGGGAGGTCGGTGATCAGGAGTGCGTCGGGCATGCCACCCGGTACCCACCTGTCGATCGCCGAGCGGCGGGCGCGGTCGGCGGCCGCCGGGGCGCGGAGTACCCGGTGCACCGGGTGTTCCCGACGTTCTCGGGTGTTGCAACACCTGGGAACGTCGTGCAGTCCCTGAGGAGGTCGGGGCGGATCGCGGCGTCCGTCCGACGGACGTCGACCCCCACGGGGTGGACCGATCACCCGGAGCCCCGACGCACGGTGGAGGGACGACCACGTCATCGACGAGAGGCAGCACCCGTGAACGACCGTGAACCCGGCGACCACTTCGACCACCCCGAGCGGCCCTCGGTGGAGCAGCCGCTGAACGGCCCGCGCCGCGGGCGGTGGGGTCCGCTGCTGCTCACGGTGGTCGTCTTCGCCGTGCTGATCGCGCTCTACCTGCTCGGGACCAACGTGGTGAAGCTGGACTGATCGCGGCCCGGTCGCGGACCTGGCGGCGGCGGCGCAATTCCCTTTCACCACTTGGGGTGTCGCTCTCCGGGTGGTCGCTCTCGGGGTGTCCCTGCCCACGCCGTCGGGGTGGCACCGTCGACGGCCTGATGACATCCAGTCCACGATCAGCCGCGCCACCTCGGCCGGCCGCCCGCCCGGAGGCGACCGCCCGTCGTCCAGCCGCCGCGCAGGCCCTCACGGTCGGGCCGCGGCCGGAGCACGTTGCCCGGGTCGTCGCCCGATCGCGGGCCGCGCAGCACCACGGCGTCGACCATCCGGGCGACCGCCCGGTCGTAGACGGCGGGCAGCACGCGGAAGCCGGCGACGGCGAGCAGGTTGGCCGGTCCGACGTGCTGGGCGCGGCGCGGTCGGTCGAGCCGGCGCACGCACGCGTCGGCGACCCGCTCGGGCGAGACGACCGGCGGCGGAGCCGAGCCCACACGGCCGGCGTAGGTGGCGGCCTGGCGGTAGATGGGGGTGTCGACCGCGCCGGGCAGCACGAGGCTCACGTGCAGGCCGCTCTCGCGCCGCACCTCGTTCTGCAGGGCCCGCACGAGCCCGAGCTGACCCCACTTGGCCGCGCAGTAGGCGCCCATCGACGGCACGGCGATCTCGGCGAGCAGCGAGCTGACCACGACGAGGTGCCCGCCGCCGGCGTCCCGGAAGCGCGGCAGGAGCGCGCGGGCCAGGTTGGCGGTGCCGTCGACGGCGACGTCGACGATGTGCTCGAGGATCTCGGGCTCGACCTGCTCGACCGTTCCGTAGGCCATGGACTGCGCGGTCGTGACGGCGCCGTCGACGCCACCGTACGCCGTCACGCCGGCCGCGACGGCTCGTTCGACCGCCTCGGCGTCGGTGACGTCGGCCGGGGCGACGACCGCCGGACCGGGCAGCTCGGCGGCGACGGCGTGCAGCCGCTGCTCGTCGCGGGCGACCAGCACCAGCCGGTCGCCGCGTTCGCTCAACCGGCGCGCGACGGCCAGGCCGATGCCGCTGGTGGCACCGACGACGACCACGGACCTCGAGTTCTCAGACATGACCTCGACGCTAGGTGCGCACCCGCCCCCGGCGTCTCCACCCGGAAGGGGAACCCATGATCAACCTGTTCTCGGAGCGACGACGCCCCGGACTCGTCGTCGTCGTCACCGGCGCCAGCAGCGGCATCGGTGAGGCGACCGCCCTGCGCGCGGCGCACGAGGGACACCACGTCGTGCTGGTCGCCCGGCACGAGGACACCCTCGCCGCCGTGGCCGACGAGTGCCGGACGGCGGGCGCGGCGTCGGCCGAGGTGGTCACCGCCGACGTCGCCGTCGACGACGACGTCGCGGCGATGGTCGAGCGGGTGCTCGAGGTGCACGGCCGCATCGACGCGGTGCTGCACTGCGCCGGCGTCGTCAGCTACGGCCGCACCGAGGACACCTCGGCCGACGACTTCGCCCAGGTCGTCGGCACGAACCTGCTCGGCACCGCATCGGTCGCCCGGCACGTCGTCCCCGTGCTGCGCCGCCAGAAGCGCGGTGACCTCGTGATCGTCGGCTCGCTGCTCGGTCACATCGCGGTGCCGGAGATGACGCCCTACGTGGTGAGCAAGTGGGGCGTGCGGGCGCTGGCCCGCCAGCTCCAGGTCGAGAACATCGACCTGCGCGACGTCCGGATCAGCCACGTGTCGCCGGGCAGCGTCGACACCCCGATCTACGACAGCGCCCTCGACGACGCCGGGGGCGTCAACACCCCGCCCCCGCCGACCATCAGCCCCGAGCGCGTGGCCCGGGTGGTGCTCGGCCAGGTCGGCTCGCGCCGGCCCGGCGCGGTGCGCGACGTGCAGACCGCCCTCACCAACTACGGGGTGCTGGCGGTGTTCCGGGGAGCGCCCTGGGCCTATGACCGCCTGGTCGGCCCGGTGTTCGAGATCGCCTCGCGCCGCACGGGTTCGCGCGATGAGTGACGGCCTACGGGCGACCGCCCGTCGCTTCGGCGTCACCGACCCCCAGCCCTGGCAGCTCGACGCGGCCCGCGCCGCCGTCGCCGGCCGGGACGTCGTGCTCGTGGCGCCCACCGGGGGTGGCAAGTCGCTGGTCTACCAGCTCGCCGGGCTCGAGCGCGACGGCTGGACGCTCGTCGTCTCGCCGCTCCTGGCGCTGCAGTTCGACCAGATGGCCCACCTCGAGGACGCCGGGGTGCGCGCCGCCCGGCTCAGCTCGGCCGAGGGCGTGCGACGGCGCCGCGAGGTGCTCGACGCCGTCACCGCCGGCGACCTGGACGTGCTGCTGCTCGCCCCCGAGCAGCTGGCCGGCGACGCCGGCGACCGCCTCGCCGAGCACCCGCCGAGCCTCGTCGTCGTCGACGAGGCGCACTGCGTCTCGGAGTGGGGCCACGACTTCCGCCCCGACTACCTGCGGCTCGGCCATCTCGTGCGGCGGCTCGGCGACGCCCCGGTGATCGCGATGACCGCCACCGCCGCGCCGCCCGTGCGCGACTCCATCGTCGACCGGCTGGGCCTCGACGACCCGGTGGTGGTCACGACCGACCTGCGCCGCCCGAACCTGCGCTACGCCGTCGTCCAGGTGCCCGACCGCGACCGCCAGGTGCAGGAGGTCGTCGACCGCGTGAACGACCACCCGGCGGGCTCGGCCGGCATCGTCTACGCGCGCACCCGGCGGTCTGCCGAGGAGGTCGCGGGGGCGCTGCGCGACGCCGGTCGCGATGCCCGGCACTTCCACGCCGGCCTGAGCCGTCGCGAGCGAGACGACGTCCAGCGGGCCTACATGGACGGCGAGATCGACGTGCTGGTCGCGACGTCGGCGTTCGGCATGGGCATCGACAAGGCCGACGTGCGGTTCGTCGTCCACGTCGAGGCGCCGCCGTCGCTCGACGACTACGTGCAGGAGAGCGGGCGGGCCGGGCGCGACGGCGAACCGGCCGACGTCGTGCTCGTGCACCGGCCCGAGGACCTCTCGCTGGGTCGCTTCTTCGCCGCGGGCGTCCCGCGACGGGCCACGGTCGAGAAGGTACTCGCGGCGGTTCGTCGCGACGTCGCGTCCGACGACCTGCCCGACGAGACCGGGATGAGCCGGCGCGCGGTCACCCAGGTGCTCAACCTCGTCGACCTGGCCGACGAGCCCACGGTCGCCGCGGTGCGCGCCCGGGCCGAGGCCAGACGGCGCCTCGAGCGGTCGCGCGTCGACCTGGTGCGCGAGTACGCCGGCAGCTCGCGCTGCCGCACGTCGGTGCTGCTCGGCTACCTCGGCCAACCGGTCGATCCTTGTGGCTGCTGCGACAACTGCGTGGCCGGGGTCGCCGGTGACGAGGTGGTCGACGACGAGCTCGGCGCGGCGACGATCGAGCACCCCGAGTTCGGTCGCGGCACGGTCGTCGAGACCGAGGAGGACCGGGTCACCGTGCTCTTCGAGGAAGCCGGCTACAAGACCCTGCTGCGCGACATCGTCGTCGACCGCGGGCTCGTGACCGACGCCTGATCCCACTCCTCGGGGTGGGGGTCGGCCGTCGCGCGCCGGTTACCGGTCGATCGAGCGACCGCTCGCCACCGACGAAGAGGAGCACCGACATGACCGACCAGCAGCAGGACGACGGCACCCGCAAGGTGGCCGAGCTCGTCGACCAGGCGCGGATCTGCATGCTCACCACCATGACCGCCGACGGCACGCACGTCAGCCGTCCGATGGCGCTGCAGGACGTCGAGTTCGACGGCGACCTGTGGTTCTTCGCGCTCGACGACTCGGCGAAGGCCGAGGAGATCCGTCGCAACCCGCAGGTCAACGTGGCGTTCGCCGACGACAAGCACCAGGCCTGGACCTCGGTCTCCGGCACGGCGGACCTCGTCCACGACCGAGCCCGGATGGAGGAGCTGTGGGCCCCGCCGCTCAAGGTGTGGTTCCCCGACGGCGTCGACACCCTCGGGGCCGTCCTCATCCGCGTCCGGGCCGAGACCGCGGAGTGGTGGGAGGCGTCGAGCTCGCGCACGCGTCGCCTGATCGGCTCCGTGCGGGCCGCGGTCACCGGCGACCCGGGCAAGTTCCCGGCCGAGAACCACACCGAGCGACTCGGGTGACCACCCGCCCGACCGCGGCGCCCGACGGCGACGTCGAGCCCGACCCCGATCCCGACTCGCCGACCGACCTGAGCGCCCGCTCGCGCTCGTTCGTGCTGCGCAAGACGGTCGCGGAGTTCTCCAAGGACCAGTGCACCGACCTGGCCGCGGCGTTGACCTACTACGCCGTGCTCGCCCTCTTCCCGGCCGCGATCGCCCTGACGTCGCTGCTCGGCCTGGTGGGCCAGGGCACGTCGGCCGTCGACGAGGTGCTCGACATCCTCGCCCGGCTCGGTGCCGGCGGCGTCGTCGAGTCGATCGGGCCCACGCTGCGCGACCTGAGCTCCTCGCAGGCGGCCGGTCCGGCGCTCGTCATCGGTCTGCTCGGTGCCCTGTGGTCGGCGAGCGGCTACGTCGGTGCCTTCGGGCGCGCGATGAACCGCATCTACGAGAAGGACGAGGGGCGACCGATCTGGAAGCTCCGCCCGGTGATGCTGCTGCTCACCACCGTGCTCGTCGTCCTGGTGGCGGCGGTGCTGGCGGCCCTCGTGCTGACCGGGCCGGCAGCCCAGGCCGTCGGTGACGCGATCGGGCTGGGCGGCACGGCCGTGATGGTCTGGGGCATCGTCAAGTGGCCGGTCCTGCTCGGTGTGGTGGTGCTGATCGTCGCGCTGCTCTACTACTTCACGCCCAACGTGAAGCCGCCGGCGTTCCGGTGGCTCAGCGTGGGCGCTGTGCTGGCGATCGCGGTATGGGTGCTCGCCAGCGTCGCGTTCGGCTTCTACGTGGCCAACTTCTCCTCCTACGACAAGACCTACGGCGCCCTCGCCGGTGTCGTGGTGTTCCTGCTGTGGCTCTGGATCACCAACCTGGCCCTGCTGTTCGGCGGCGAGCTCGACGCCGAGCTCGAACGAGGCCGCGAGCTGCAGCGCGGCGAGCCCGCGGAGGACGAGATCCTGCTGCCTCACCGCGACACCCGGCAGCTGGAGAAGCGGGCCGAGAAGGCCCGGCAGCGCGACCGCGAGGCGAAGGCGATCCGGCGCGGGGAGGACTGAGGCGGAGGTCGAGCCGGTTTCACCCGTTCGAGAACGCCTGGTCACCCGCGCGGATGGGCAGCCCCGGGGAGTGCCGTCACTACGGTCGAAGGACAGACGGCACCCCCACAGCCGTACCCGTCGAAACAGCCGGCGGAACCGTTCTCGTCTTGTTCGGAGCCCCCGATGACCGCACCGCCGACGTCTGCGCGCCCTCGGGCCGTCGACCAGCCCGCCCGCGACCTGACCGACCACGACGACCGCACCGAGGTGGTGCTGACCCCTCTCGGTGCCCGCGGCGCCGCCACGCGGCTGAGCCGGTCGGAACGCTCGCAGCGCACCGCACGCCTGCTGCAGCTCGCCGCCGCGGCCGACGGTGGCGAGCGCGTGGCCCTGCTCGACGAGGTCGTCGTCCTCAACTGCCGGGTCGCCGACGCCGTCGCGTCGCGCTACCGCGACCGCGGCGTGGCCTACGAAGACCTGCAGCAGGCGGCCTACGAGGGCCTGGTCAAGGCCGTGCACCGCTTCGACGGGGACCACGCCGACGACCTGCTCACCTTCGCCGTCCCGACGATCCGGGGCGAGGTGCAGCGCTACTTCCGCGACCGGTCGTGGATGGTGAGGCCGCCGCGCCGCATCCAGGAGCTGCAGCAGCGCGTCAGCGCGACCATCGCGGCCCAGTCGGCGACCCTGGGTCGCGAGCCCACCGACGCCGAGGTCTGTGCCGAGCTGGGCATCGGGCCGGAGGAGCACGCCGAGGTGGTGCGTGCCTTCGGCTGCTTCCGTCCCTCGAGCCTCGACCACCCGCTGTCGGACGACGACGGCTCGGCCACGGTCGGCGACGTCCTCGCCGACGACCGCGAGTCGCACGGGGCCGCCGAGGCCCGGGTCGTGCTGGGGCCGGCCGTGCGCCGGCTCGGCCCGCGCGACCAGCGCCTGGTCTTCCTGCGGTTCTTCGAGGAGCGCACACAACGCGAGATCGGTGCCGAGCTCGGGCTCACACAGACCCAGGTCTCGCGTCAGCTGGAGCGGGTGCTCCGCGACATCCGCACGGTCGTCGACGGTCGGACGGACAGCATGTCGTCCGAAATTCGGTCGGCGTAGCTCGCCGCTCACCTCAACTGGTGAGGTTGGGCCGAGCACGGACGGTTACCGGGCCGCATGACACCCCCGAAGCCGTCCGACGTGGCCCGCACCGTGAAGGAGACCGTCGAGGACGTGGTCGACAAGACCGTCGACAAGGCCCAAGAGCTCGTCGACCCTCTCGCGCCCGGGCTCCCGGCGCCCGAGCAGCCGTCCCTCGAGGAGCCGACGGAGCCCCGGGGCCCGTTGGACCCCAAGCCCGACCAGGGCACGCCCACACCGCTCACGCCCACCGGTGCCGCGCTCGAGGCTGAGCCCACCCGGTTCGCCCAGCAGGGTCCGTACCTGACCACGGCGACCGGGGTCCGCGTGCGCGACTCGGACCACTCGCTCAAGGCCGGACGCCGCGGCCCCACGCTGCTGCAGGACCACCACCTGCGCGAGAAGATCAGCCACTTCGACCACGAGCGGATCCCGGAGCGCGTCGTCCACGCCCGCGGTGCGGCGGCGCACGGCACCTTCGTGGGCTACGGCACGGCGACGCCGGTCTGCCTCGCCGGGGTGTTCGCCGAGGGCAAGCAGACCCCGGTCTTCGTGCGGTTCTCGACCGTGCTCGGCTCGCGCGGCTCGGCCGACACGGTGCGCGACACCCGCGGCTTCGCGGTGAAGTTCTACACCGACGAGGGCAACTGGGACCTGGTGGGCAACAACATCCCCGTCTTCTTCATCCAGGACGGGATCAAGTTCCCCGACGTCATCCACGCCGGCAAGCCGCACCCCGACCGCGAGATCCCCCAGGCGCAGAGCGCGCACGACACGTTCTGGGACTTCGTGTCCCTGCACACCGAGGCTCAGCACCACACGCTGTGGAACATGTCCGACCGCGGCATCGCCCGGTCGTACCGGATGATGGAGGGCTTCGGGGTCCACACCTGGCGGCTCGTCAACGCCGAGGGCAAGACCTCGCTGGTCAAGTTCCACTGGAAGCCCGTGCTGGGGGTGCACTCCCTGGTGTGGGAGGAGGCGCAGATGCTCGGCGGGATGGACCCCGACTACCACCGCCGTGACCTCGCCGACGCCATCGAGTCCGGTGCGTACCCCGAGTGGGAGCTGGGCATCCAGGTCTTCGACGACAACGACGAGCAGACCTTCGAGGGCATCGACCTGCTCGACTCGACCAAGCTCGTGCCCGAGGAGATGGCGCCGGTCCAGCCCATCGGTCGGTTGACGCTCGACCGCAACGTCACGAACTACTTCGCCGAGACCGAGCAGGTCGCGTTCTGCACCAGCCACGTCGTGCCGGGCATCGACTTCACCGACGACCCGCTGCTCCAGGCGCGCAACTTCTCCTACACCGACACCCAGCTGACGCGTCTCGGTGGGCCGAACTGGCAACAGCTGCCGATCAACCGCCCGCACGCACCGGTGAACGACATGCTGCGCGACGGTTACGGGCAGCAGGCCGTGCACGGCGGCGTCGCCCCCTACAAGCCCAACTCGCTCGACGGCGGCTGCCCGTTCTTCGCCGGCGCCGACGTCAGCGCCATGGCCGACCTGCCGGTGCGCGTCACCGAGGCGGTCAAGGAGCGGGCCAACCCCGCGTCGTACGACGACCACTTCAGCCAGTCGCGCCTGTTCTGGCTGAGCATGACCCCGGTCGAGCGCGAGCACATCGTCGCGGCGTACACCTTCGAGCTCAGCAAGGTCTACGAGCAGGCGATCAAGGAGCGTCAGCTGCGCGCGCTGGCCAACATCGACCCCGTCCTGTGCCGCGAGGTGGCCGACGGTCTCGGCCTCGCAGCGCCCGAGCCCACCGTCGAGCTGCTCGACGCCGACCCGAGCCCCGCGCTGTCGCAGGTCGGTGGCACGTGGCCGGCCTCGGGTCGCATGATCGGCATCGTCGTCGACGCCGACTCGCCGGAGAGCCTCGAGGGCCTGCGCTCATTGCGTCGCGCCGTCGACGCCGCCGGCATGGTGCCCCTGGTGTTCGCGGCCCGCGGTGGCGAGATCGACGGACAGCCCGTCCAGCGGACCTTCGCTGCGGGCCGCTCGGTCGAGGTCGACGCGCTGCTGCTGGCCGGCTGCCCGGCGCCCGGCCGTGACGCGGCGCCCGCTCGCGAGGCGAAGGCCGGGGCGGCCGGTGCGCCGGGCCTCGACCCACGGGTCGCCCTGCTGGTGCAGGAGTGCTTCCGCCACGCCAAGGTGATCGGTGCCTGGGGCACGGGCGGCGACGCCGTCACCGCCGCTGGGGTCGATGCCGGGGCCGCGGGCATCGTCCTCGGCGACGAGCCGGCCGAGGTGTTCGCCGAAGTGCAGGAGCAGCTCGGTGAGCACCGTGTCTGGGACCGCTTCCGCCCGTCCCCGGCCGTCTCGTGAGCACGAGGACGCGCATCGTCGAGGCCACGCCCTCCGAGGTGTGGGACGTGCTGGCCGACGGCTGGCTCTACCCGGTGTGGGTGGTCGGTGCGTCCCGCATGCGCGAGGTCGACGACCACTGGCCGGACGCCGGCGCGAAGCTGCACCACTCGGTCGGCGTGTGGCCGGCACTCATCGACGACACCACCGAGGTGCTCGACTCGGTGCGCACGCAGCACCTGCGCCTGCGCGCCCGCGGCTGGCCCGCCGGCGAGGCCGAGGTGGAACTGCGGCTGGTGCCCCACGACACCGACACCGAGGTCTCGATCACCGAGGACGTCGTCAAGGGCCCCGGGCTGCTGATGCCCAAGCCGCTGCGCGACGTCCAGATCGCGATCCGCAACACCGAGACGCTCAAGCGGCTGGCCTACATCGCCGAGAACCGGTGATGGGTCGATGATGGACCAGTGACGGCGTACGACGCGGTGGTGGTCGGCGGCGGGCCCAACGGGCTCGTCGCCGCCAACCACCTCGCCGACGCGGGCTGGTCGGTGGTGGTGCTGGAGGCGCAGGCCGAGGTCGGCGGCGGCGTGCGCAGCGACCGCGAGCTGCACCCCGACTTCGTGCACGACACCTTCAGTGCGTTCTACCCGCTCGCCCCGCTCTCGGTGGGCCTGCGCACGCTCGAGCTCGAGCGGCACGGCCTGGTGTGGGAGCACGCGCCGGCCGTGCTCGGGCATCCGACCCCTGACGGCCGGTGGGCCCTCCTGCACCGTGACCGCACCGTGACCGCCACCCTCATGGACGAGCAGCACGCCGGCGACGGCCAGGCCTGGCTCGACCTCTGCTCCCTCTGGGACCGCATCGGCGAGCCGCTGCTCGACGGCGTGACCGGTCCGTTCCCACCGGTGCGGGCCGGGGCCCGCGTCCTGGCGGCCATCACCCGGGCCGGCGGGCTCGACGTCGTCCGGACGCTGCTCACGCCGGCGAGCGCGATCGGGCACGGCGACTTCGGCGGCGACGCCGCGCGGCTGCTGCTCAGCGGCAATGCCGGGCACGCCGACATCCCCGTCGGAGCGCCGGGTTCGGGCGTCTTCGGCCTGCTGCTGACCATGCTGGGCCAGACCGTCGGCTTCCCGGTGCCGCGGGGCGGTGCCGGCGAGCTGACGGCCGTGCTCCGTCGGCGTCTCGAGGGCGCCGGTGGCGTCGTGGTGACCTCCGCCGAGGTGACCTCGATCGAGGTCCGCGACGGGCGCGTGACAGGGGTGCGGGTCGCCGGGGGCGAGCGGTACGCCGCGCGCCGCGCGGTCGTGGCCGACGTGTCGGCCCTGCACCTGTTCGGCGGCCCGGGCCGCGGCGGCCTCCTCGCCGAGGAGCACGTGCCCGCCGGGGTGCGCCGCGGCATGCGGTCGTTCGAGCTCGACCCGGGCACGGTGAAGGTCGACTGGGCGTTGTCCGGACCCGTCCCGTGGGCTGCGCCTCCGCCCTACGCGCCCGGCACGGTGCACGTCGCCGACTCGGTCGACGCCATGGCGCTGTCCCTCGCGAAGGTCGCCGCTTATACGATCCCGGCCGACCCCTTCCTCCTCACCGGGCAGATGACCACGAGCGACCCGAGCCGGTCCCCGGCCGGCACCGAGTCGTTCTGGGCCTACACCCACGTCCCGCAGGACGACGGCCCCGTCATCGACGAGCACGACCAGATCACCGGCGCCTGGGACCGCGACGACTGCGAGCGGATGGGTGACCGCATCCAGGCCCGCATCGAGCGGCTCGCGCCCGGCTTCGGCGACCTCGTCGTCGCCCGCCGAGTGCTGGGGCCGCACGAGCTCGAGCACCGCAACGCGAACCTGGTCGGCGGGTCGCTGAACGGCGGCACCGCGCAGCTGCACCAGGAGCTCGTGCTGCGGCCGGTGCCGGCACTGCTCGGCCGGCCCGGGACCGGCGTCCGCGGCCTCTACCTCGGCTCGGCCTCGGCCCACCCGGGCGGCGGCGTGCACGGGGCACCGGGCCACAACGCCGCCCGGGCCGCGATCGCGGGGGAGCTGCGGCACCGGCTGACCCGCGGTCACCTCTGAGGGGGAGACTCGGCGGCACCGTTCCGGGGCACCTCGTGGAGTGACCCTCACCCATGACGCGTCGACGCGTGTCCTCACCGTCGCCAGCGTGCCTGCCGGGCACGTCTACGTGCGCCACCTCGAACCGCTGCCGGACGACGCCGACGGAGCCGTGCGCCGACTCGCCGACCCACCCGCGCGCGGCACGACCACCCCGGCCGGTGCGTCGTGGTGGCCGCCGGCGATGCTCGACGCGGCCTGGGTCGAGGCGCACGGGGCGACCATCGACGTGCTGCACGTGCACTTCGGCTTCGACGCCCTCGAGCCCGCCGAGCTGCAGCAGGTCGTCGACGCCCTGCGACGCCACGGCGTCCCGCTCGTCTACACGGTCCACGACCTGCGCAACCCGCACCACGTCGACCGGACGGCGCACGACGCCCAGCTCGACGTGCTGGTTCCTGCGGCCGACGCCCTCGTCACCCTGACGCCGGGGGCCGCCGAGGAGATCCGGCGGCGGTGGGGCCGGGAGGCCGTCGTCGTGCCGCACCCGCACGTCGTCCCGTTCGAGACGATGCGGAAGGTCCGCTCGATGCGCGAGGTCGGACGACGCGCGCACGGCGGTCGCCCGTTCCGCGTGGGCCTGCACCTGAAGAGCCTGCGTGCCTCCATGGCTGCGGAGCGGGTGGTGGCGACGCTGGTCGACACCGTCGCCCCCCTGCCGGACGCCGTGCTGCAGGTCGACGTCCACCGCGACGTGCTCGAGCCGACCTTCGTGCGGCACGACGCGTCGCTGACCCGCCTGCTGCGCACGCACGCCGACGCGGGGCGTATCGACCTGCGGGTGCACGACTACTTCAGCGACGACGACCTGTTCGACTACCTCGCCTCGCTCGACGTGTCGGTGCTGCCGTACCGCTTCGGCACGCACTCGGGCTGGCTGGAGGCCTGCCGCGACCTCGGGACGACGGTGGTCGCGCCGAGCTGCGGCTACTACGCCCAGCAGGGCCCCGTCCGTACGTACGTGCACGACGAAGACCACTACGTCGCCACCTCGCTGACCGACGCGGTCAGGAGCGCGTGGGCGGACCGCCGCGACCTCGGCACGACCGTCGAGCAGCGACGCCGGCAGCGGCGCGAGGTCGCCGCCGCGCACGAGCGGATCTACCGCGGGGTCACGGCATGAGGATCTGTCTCGTCGCCTCCAGCCGCTTCCCGATCATCGAGCCGTTCGCCGGCGGGCTCGAGGCCATGACCCACGGCCTGGCCGCCGAGCTGGTCCGCCGCGGCCACGAGGTCACGCTGTTCGCCGCCCCGGGCTCCGACCCGGCGCTGCCGGTCACCTACCTCGGCACCGCCTCGTTCGAACCGAGCGAGGCCGCGATGCGCGACGTGAACGCTCCCTCCCGGGGAGCCCTGGCCGAGCACCACGCCTACCTGGCGCTCATGCTGCGCCTGGCCCGTACCGGCACCGCCGAGTTCGACGTGGTGCACAACAACAGCCTGCACCACCTGCCGGTCGCGATGGCGCCGGCGCTCGGCGTCCCGCTGCTCACGACGCTGCACACGCCCCCGCTCCCGCTGATCGAGTCGGCCATCCACCTCGGCCCCAACCCCGCCTCGTTCGTCGCCGTGTCCGCGCACACCTCCGACACCTGGTCGCACGTGGTCCACAGCGAGGTCGTCCCCAACGGCATCGACCTCGCGCGCTGGCGCTTCGGTCGTGGCGGTGGTCCCGCCGTCTGGTCGGGCCGCCTCGTGCCCGAGAAGGCGCCGCACCTGGCCATCGACGCGTGCCGTCGGGCCGGCCTCGGTCTCGTGCTGGTCGGGCCGGCTCACGACCGCGACTACTTCGACCGCGAGGTCGCACCCCGCCTCGGCGGCGGCGTCGAGTACCGCGGGCACCTCGACCACCGCGAGCTGGCCCACCTGCTGCGCGCCGCCTCGGTCGCTGTCGTGACCCCCGACTGGGACGAGCCCTACGGTCTCGTGGCCTCCGAGGCGATGGCCTCCGGGACGCCGGTCGCGGGCTACGCGCGCGGCGGCCTCCCGGAGGTGGTCGGCGTCGAGGGCGGCGTGCTGGTCGAGCCCGGCGACCAGGCGGCCCTGGCCCGGGCCATCCGCGACGCGCGCCGTCTCGACCGCGCGGCCGTGCGTCGGCACGCGGAGCGGACCTGCTCGCTCGAGCGGATGGTCGACGACTACGAGCGCTGCTACGCCGCGCTGACCCACGAGCCGGTCGCGGCATGAGCTCCGAGGCCGTCGAGCACGTCGGCTACTACGTGCACCACGTCGGACGCGGTCACCTGCACCGCGCCACCGCCCTCGCCCGGCACCTGGCCGAGACCGGCGGGCCGGTGCTGACCGGGCTGTCGTCGCTGCCGCGGCCCGACGACTGGCCCGGCGGCTGGGTCGAGCTGCCGCGCGACGACGACGGGGAGCCGGTGGGTCAGACCGCCCGCAACCGCCTGCACTGGGCGCCCCTGGGCCACGACGGTCTCCGGGCCCGCACGTCGGCGATCTCGGGCTGGATCGAGGCGGTGCGTCCGCGGGCGTTCGTCGTCGACGTCTCGGTCGAGGTCACGCTGCTCGTGCGGCTGCACGGCGTGCCGGTGGTCTCGGTGGTGCAGCCGGGGCACCGCGACGACCCGGCTCACCTCCTCGGGCTGGAGGTCGCCGACGCGCTGGTCGCCTTCTGGCCCGCCGAGGCGCACGGCATGCTCTGCGGCGTCCCGGTCGCGGTCAAGGAGCGCATCCGCACGGTCGGTGCCCTGTCGCGCTTCCCGGCCGCCGCCGACGACGCCGACGACGACGCCGACGACCTGGTCGGGCGGACGACGGGCCGCCGGGCGGTGCTCATGGTCGGGGGAGGCGGGCACGCCGACCTGCCCGAGCGCGTCGGTGAGTGGACCGTGACCGTGATCGGCGGCGCGGCGGGGCCGTGGGTCGACGACCCGTCGCCGCTGCTGCGCGACGCCGACGTGGTGATCACCCACGCCGGCCAGAACGCGCTCGCCGAGGTGGCCGCGGCCCGTCGTCCCGCGGTCGTGGTGCCCCAGGAGCGACCGCACGACGAGCAGGTCACCACCGCCGCCGTGCTGCGCGACGGCCCGTGGCCGGTCGTCGTGCTCGACACGTGGCCTAGTGACGACGAGGCCCTCGAGAAGGCGGCGATCCTCGACGGCGCCGCGTGGGCCGCGTGGTGCGACGGTCACGCGGTCGAACGCTTCGCCGACGTCGTCCGCGAGACCGCCGGGATGCCGCGGTGACCCGCGTCGGCGTGGTGACGATCGCGCACGGCCGGCGCGGCCACCTCGACGCCCAGCACCGGTCGTTGGCCCTCGGACGACGTCGTCCCGACCACTACGTCGTCGTCGCGATGGACGACCCGGCCCTCGACGTCGCCACCCACCGCGGGCTCGTGCGCGACGTCATCCACGTGCCCGGCGTCGAGCAGGGCCTGCCGCTGGCCGCCGCTCGCAACCGCGGCGTCCAGCACGTGCTCGACGCCGGCGCCGACGTCGTCGTCCTGCTCGACGTCGACTGCCTCGCCGGAGCCGGTCTCGTGGCGTCGTACGCCGAGGCGGTGCGTCAGGCTCCCGACCGCATCTGGTCGGGGCCCGTGACCTACCTGGGGCCCGACGTGTTCGTCTCGCACCCGGCCGAGCTCGACGGCTTCGACGCACCGCACCGGGCCCGTCCGGCTCCCGCCGTGGGGGAGCAGGTGCGCTCGGGGGACCCGAACCTGTTCTGGTCGTTGTCCTTCGCGACCTCGCCCGCGACGTGGCGCCGGGTCGGTGGCTTCCACGAGGCCTACGTCGGCTACGGCGGCGAGGACACCGATTTCGCACGACAGGCTGGCGCGGCCAGGGTCGAGCTGTGGTGGCTCGGCGGGGCGCGGGCCTACCACCAGCACCACACGGTCAGCTCGCCACCGGTCGAGCACCTCGACGCCATCCTGCGCAACGGCCGACTCTTCCGCGAACGCTGGGGTGAGTGGCCCATGGCCGGGTGGCTGTCGGCCTTCGAGGAGCTCGGTCTGGTGCGCCGCGACGGTGACGACTGGATCGCCGCGAGTGCCGCTGCTGTCTGACGACGATCAGCGCCGGCGGCGCTGACCGCCCGTCGTCACAGGAAGCGGTCGGCCGTCAGCGGCAGGTCGCGCACGCGGACCCCGGTCGCGTGCCAGGCCGCGTTCGCGATCGCCGCGGCCGTGCCGACGATGCCGATCTCGCCGATGCCCCGCCCGCCGTACGGCGTCACGAGCTCGTCGCTCTCGTCGAGCCATTCGGCCGACAGGTCCTGCGGCACGTCGGCGTGCGCGGCCACGTGGTAGGTCGCGAGGTCCTGGGTGACGGTGTGGCCGAACCGGGGGTCGCGCACGCCGTCCTCGTGCAGCGCGCCGGAGAGGCCCATGAGCAGGCCGCCGTAGAGCTGGGAGCGCGCGGTCGTGGGGTTGACCACCCGACCGACCGAGTAGGTGCCGTGCAGGCGGGTGCAGCGCACCTCGCCCGTCCAGCGGTCGACGCGGACCTCGGCGAAGACGGCGCCGAAGGAGTGCAGGGAGTGGTTCTCCATGTCGGGGTAGGACTCCGTGGTCGCGACGGTGTGCAGGCCCGCCTCGGGCGCGGGGCCGTGGTCGGCGCGGAACTGCTGGGCGGCCTGGGTGATCGCGGTGCCCCACGAGCCGGTGCCGGCCGACCCGCCGGCGACCGTGGCGACCGGCAGCGAGGTGTCGCCGATGGCCAGGTCGATGCAGCCGACCTCCACCCCGAGGGCGTCGGCCGCGATCTGGCGGAGCACGGTGCGCGCGCCGGTGCCGATGTCGACCGCGCCGATGCCGACGGCGTAGCGCCCGTCGGCGCGGGACTCGATGCGGGTGGCGTTGCCGGGCATCCAGAGCGCCGGGTAGGTGGACGTCGCGACCCCCGTGCCGACGTACCAGTCGCCGTCGGTGCGCGTGCCGGGTTCTGCCGGACGGTCGGCCCAGCCGAACCGCTCGGCGCCGCGTTGCAGGCACTCGACGAGACGGCGGTCGTTCCACGGGTTGCCGGTCTCCGGGTCGGTGGCGGGCTCGTTGCGCACCCGCAGGTCGACCGGGTCGACGCCACAGGCCTCGGCGAGCTCGTCCATCGCGACCTCGTGCGCGAAGACGCCCGGCATCTCACCGGGCGCGCGCATCCACGACGGCACGGCGACGTCGAGCGCCGCCACGCGGTGCGTCGTGCGGCGCGCCGGGGCCGCGTAGAGCATGCGGGCCGCCGTGGCGGTCTGCTCGACGAACTCCTTGTGCGCCGACGTCTGGCTGACGGCGTCGTGCTCGACCGCGAGCAGCCGTCCGTCGGGTTCGGCCGACAGCCTGATGTGCGAGCGCGTCTCGGTGCGGTAGCCGGTGAGCGCGAACATCTGCTGCCGTGTGACCGCGAGACGAACCCACCGACCGGGCAGCGTCATGGCGGCGAGCGCGGCGGCCATCTCGGGGGAGTGGGGCAGGCCCTTGCTGCCGAAGCCGCCGCCGACGTAGGGCGCGCGCACCCGCACCTGGTCCTGCTCGAGCCCGAGCATCGGGGCGAGGGTCTTCGCGACCGGGTGGACGCCCTGCGTGGAGTCCCACAGGGTCAGCCGCTCGCCGTCCCAGTGGGCGGAGGCGGCGTGCGGCTCCATGGGGGAGTTGTGCTCGTGCGGGGTCGTGTAGCGCTGCTCGACGACGACGGACGCCGCGGACCGGGCGGCGTCGAGGTCGCCGTCGGCCCAGTCGGTCTCGTGGCCTGCGTTGACCTCGTCAGGCGCGGCCAGCCCGCCGTCGTCGAGAGCGGCGACGTGGGGCTCCTCGTCGACGTGCACCCGCATCAGCCGGGCGCCCTCGCGGGCCGCCTCGGCGGTCTCGGCGAGCACCACGGCCACGATCTGCCCGCGGTGGTGGATGCGGTCGTCCTGCAGGATCGCGAGCTCGGCGTCGTCGGTCTCGACCAGCCGGGGCGCGTTGGTGTGGTCGACGACCGCCACGACGCCGTCGTGGCGCAGGGTGTCGGCGGCGTCGATGCGGAGCACGCGGCCCTTGGCCACGGGTGCACCGACCAGCCAGGCGACGACCGGATCGGTGATGCCGTCGTCGGTGCCGTGCTCGACGGCGTACAACGCCTGACCGGTGACCTTGAGCGGCCCGTCGACCCGGTCGTGGTGGGTGCCCACCGCGCGGGTGGTGATCGGCTCGGCGGTGCTCATCGCGCGTCCTCCCTCGTGACGGCCAGCCGGGTCAACGCCCGGGCGGTGATGCCGGTCAGCATGGCGATCTTGTAGTGGTTCTCGGACGTCGTCGCGGCTGGCCGCAGCTCCTCCGCCACGGCGTCGCGGACTCGCTGCTCCTCCAGCGGGCCCCCGAGCAGCAGCTGCTCGGCGGTGCGAGCCCGCCACGGCTTGTGCGCGGCCCCGCCCCAGGCGATGCGGACGTCGACCACGTCGTCGCCGGCCAGCTCGAGCGCGGCGGCGACGGAGACCAGGGCGAAGGCGTACGACGCCCGGTCGCGGGCCTTCTCGTAGGTCGAGCGACGCGCCGCCGACGACCGGGTCAGCTCGACGGCGGTGACGAGCTCGCCGTGCTCGAGCGTGGTGTCGCGCTCGGGGTGGTGGCCGGGCAGGCGGTGCAGCTCGTCGAAGGGCACCCGGCGCTCACCCTCGGGGCCCAGCACGACGACCTCGGCGTCGAGGACACTCATCGCCACGGCCATGTCGGAGGGGTGGACGGCGACGCAGGCCTCGCTCGCTCCGAGCACCGCGTCGTAGCGTCCGTAGCCGCCGATCGCCGAGCACCCGCTACCGGGCTCGCGCTTGTTGCACGGCGTGGTCGCGTCCTGGAAGTAGACGCACCGCGTCCGTTGGAGCAGGTTGCCGGCCGTCGTGGCCTGGTTGCGGATCTGCCCGGAGGCGCCGGCCAGCAAGGCACGGCTCAACGCCGGGAAGTCGCGACGGATGACCGGGTGGGCGGCGAGGTCGCTGTTGCGCACAGCGGCGCCCACCCGCAGGCCGGTCTCGGTCTCCTCGACCGTGTCGAGGCCGAGGCGGTTGACGTCGACGAGTCGATCCGGTGTCGTGATGCCGAGCTTGAGGTGGTCGACGAGGTTGGTCCCGCCGCCGAGGTAGCAGGCCCCGGGGTGGCCCGTGACCGCCTCGACCGCCTCGGCCGCGCTCGTGGGTCGGAGGTAGGTGAGCTGCTTCACCGGACCGCCTCCGTGGTCTCGGCGGCCTGTCGGGCGGCCGCGACGATGCCGGCGTAGGCCCCGCAGCGGCAGATGTTGCCGCTCAGCCGTTCGCGCACCTCGTCGTCGGTCAGCGCGACCGCCCCGGTTTCGCCGGACAGGTCGTCGGTGACATGGCTGGGTTGGCCCTGGGCGACCTCGTCGAGCATGCCGACGACCGAGCAGACCTGGCCCGGCGTGCAGTAGCCGCACTGCAGGCCGTCGTGGTCGAGGAACGCCTGCTGCACCGGGTGCAGGTCGTCGGGCGACCCCAGGCCGGCCGCGGTCACGACCTCGGCGCCGTCGTGGGCCACGGCCAGCGCCAGGCACGACAGGCTGCGGCGTCCGTCGAGCAGCACGGTGCACGAACCGCACTGGCCGTGGTCGCACCCCTTCTTCGGTGACGTGACCTGCAGACGCTCGCGGAGCGCGTCGAGCAGGGTGGTACGGACGTCGACCTCGACCTCGCGGTCGCGGCCGTCGACACGGAGTCTGATGAGCGCGGTCGGGCCGCTGGGCTCTGCCATGTGCTCACTCTCCTGCGCCGACGCGGGCGGCGGCACGTCCCTGCGGGCGAGCCCGTCGGGGTGGAGCGCCGTCGTCGTGTGACGAGCGACTCGTCCGCGACTCCCGCGACTCCACGCACGGGTGAGCCGGGACGATGTGTCCGAGTACTACAACATTCACATGGCCATCATCGGATTTCTCGTGTTCGGACTCGTCGTCGGCGCGCTCGCTCGTCTCATCAAGCCCGGGAAGCAGAACCTCGGCATCGTGGGTACTCTCGTCCTGGGTGTGCTCGGGTCGCTGATCGGTGGCGTCGTCGCCTCGGCCATCGGCACCGGCGACATCTTCGAGCTCAACATCATCGGCGCGATCGTCGCGATCATCGCCGCGGTGCTGCTCATCGGCGTCGTCGAGAGCCTCATGGGCCGCAACAAGTCCGCGCACGTCTGAGTCACCCGCTCCACCGCCGGTCCGCCGGCACCGTCCGCCGCCGCCGCCGTCTGCCTCGTGCAGGCACGGCGGCGGCTGTGCGTCCACCGCCGGCCGGGATGACCGGCCGGGTGGTCCGGCCCGACCCGCCGGTGGCCGATCCTGGTCCGATGGAGAGCCTGCCGCGCCGCCGCCCGTCCGTGCTCGCCCGGGGGTTCGCCGTCGGGCTGGCGAGCGGGGCGCGGAGCACGCTCGGGCTCGTGCCGCCGTCCATCGGACCCGCTAGTCGCTGGCCCCAGGTCGTCGCCGCCGGCCTGGTCGCGACCGAGCTGGCCGTCGACAAGCTCCCCGTGACCCCGAGCCGGCTCGCCCCTCCGCCCTTCACGGCCCGAGTCGTGCTCGGCACCGTCGGTGCCGCGACCCTGGCCCGGCGCGAGGAGGCCGGTTGGGTCCTGCCCGCCGCGGCGGGTGCGATCGGTGCCGCCGCCGGCACGCTGGGCGGAGCGGCGCTGCGTCACGCAGGGGCCGAACGCGGCGTCACGTGGCCGGCGGCACTGCTCGAGGACGCGGTCGCGCTCGCCCTCGTCCGCTGGGCCTGCGGCTGAGGCCCCGGGTCGCCCCGCCGGGTGAGGCTCGCCCAGGCACGTCTGGGCACCGGTCGACGAATGTCCACCACCGGAGACAGACCCGAAGGAGCACGATGAGAGCCGTCACCTGGCAGGGCCGCAACGACATGCAGGTCATCGACGTCCCCGACCCGCGGATCGAGGAGCCGACCGACGTCGTCGTCCGCATCACCTCGACCGGGTTGTGCGGCAGCGACCTGCACCTCTACGACCCGCTGACGCCGTTCATGACCGAGGGCGACGTCGTCGGCCACGAGCCGATGGGCGTCGTCGAGGACGTCGGGGCCGAGGTCACCGCGCTGGTGCCCGGCGACCGGGTCGTCGTCCCGTTCAACGTCTCGTGCGGCACCTGCTGGACCTGCAGCCGCCACCTTCACAGCCAGTGCGAGACCACGCAGAACCGCGAGCACGGCACCGGCGCATCGCTCTTCGGCTACTCCAAGCTCTACGGCCAGGTGCCGGGCGGCCAGGCCGAGGGCCTGCGCGTGCCGTTCGGCAACACCCTGCCGATCAAGATCCCCGACGGCGCACCCGACGAGCGCTACCTCTACCTCTCCGACGTGCTGCCGACCTCGTGGCAGGCCGTCGACTACGCGCACGTGCCGGACGGCGGGTCGGTGCTCGTCCTGGGGGCCGGGCCGATCGGCGACATGAGCGCGCGGATCGCCCTGCACCAGGGCAAGCGGGTGATCGTGGTCGACTCGGTCCCCGAGCGGTTGGCGCGCGTCGCGGCGTGGGGCGCCGAGGTGATCGACACGAACGAGATCGACGCCGACGACGTGCCCGACCGGGTGCGTGAGCTGACCGACGGCCGGGGCACCGACTCGGCCATCGACGCCGTCGGCATGGAGGCCCACGGCTCACCGGTGGCCGAGGCGGCCCAGAAGTCGCTGCGCTTCCTGCCCAAGAAGCTCGCCGAGATGCTCATGCAGAACACCGGCTCCGACCGGCTCGACGCGCTCTACACCGCCTTCGAGGCCGTGCGGCGCGGCGGGACCGTCTCGATCTCCGGCGTCTACGGCGGTGCCGCCTCACCGATGCCGATGCTGCAGCTGTTCGACAAGCAGCTGACGCTGAAGATGGGCCAGGCCAACGTGCACCGGTGGAGCGACGAGATCCTCGACCTGCTGCAGCGCGACGAGGACGTGCTCGGCGTGGAGGACTTCGCCACCCACCGGCTGCCGCTGGAGGAGGCACCGGAGGCGTACCGCAAGTTCCGCGACAAGGAGGACGGCATGGTCAAGGTCGTCTTCAAGCCGTGAGGCCGTCGACCCTGGGCGTGGCCCGCTGACCCCGCCACGACGCGCCGCCCGCGCGCCCCAGCGGCTGCTCGACGTCCGGACGATCTACCACGAGCCCGACATCGAGTCCTGGGACCGGGCGAGGCAGGTCCTCGCCCGGTTCCCGGACGCCGAGCGCGTCGAGGTGCGTGCGCACGGAGACATCCCCGGGTTGTACGGCAATCCCGGGGGCGTGCGCGACTGGGTGCGCACGAAGCGGCAGGTGCTGGTGCTGGGCGAGAAGAAGAGCCTGAGCGCGCGGCCGAACGGCCGCTCCGCCGACTTCATCGCGCCCTCGACGTCGAACGGGTGCGCGATGGCGTGCGGCTACTGCTACGTGCCTCGGCGCAAGGGGTACGCCAACCCGGTCACGGTGTTCGTCAACATCGAGAAGATCCTCGGCTACCTCGAGCGGCACGTCCGCCGGCAGGGCCCGAAGCCCGGCCCCAACCAGTGTGACCCGGTCGACTGGGTCTACGACCTCGGCGAGAACGGCGACTGCTCGCTCGACGCCGTGGTCTCCGACAACGTGCGCGACCTCGTCGACCTGTTCGCCCGCACCGACGGCGCCAAGGCCAGCTTCGCCACCAAGCTCGTCAACCGTGACCTGCTCGACTGGGAGCCCCGCGGCGGCACCCGCGTGCGCTTCTCGATCATGCCCGAGCGGATGTCGCGCCTGCTCGACCTGCGCACCTCGCCGATCGCCGAGCGGCTCGCCGCCGTCGACGACTTCGTCGAGGCCGGCTACGAGGTGCACCTCAACCTGAGCCCGGTCGTCGTCCATGAGCACTGGGTCGCGGAGTGGCGCGAGCTGCTGCAGCAGGTCGACGCCGCGCTCGGACGGCGGGCGAAGGCCCAGCTCGCCGGCGAGATCATCTTCCTCACCCACAACGAGGCGCTGCACGAGGTCAACCTGGGCTGGCACCCCCGCGGCGAGGACGCCCTGTGGCGCCCGGACCTGCAGGAGGGCAAGACGAGCCACAGCGGCCAGGAGAACGTGCGGTACCGGGCGCGGTGGAAGGCGAAGTGGCGCGACGACCTCCTCCGTCTGATCGCGGAGGAGACGCCCTACCTCACGGTCCGTTACGCCTTCTGACCGGACGCACGACGCCGCGCCGGCCCGGGCGGGCCGACGCGGCGTCTGTGTGATCGATGCGGGTCAGGGCTTGACCGTGATGGTCGCGACGCCGACCTTGACGTCCTGGCTGAGGGCGTCGATGCCGAAGGTGCTGTTCAGCAGGTCGGCCGCACCCTGGGTCAGGAACACGCCCGAACCCGTCAGGACGACGTCCTGGCCCGCCTCGACCGTCGGCGGCTTCAGCGTGGTGCCGTTGAGGCGGAAGATCGGGATGCTGGTGGCGGCGACCTTGCCGTCGACCGCGACGTCGCCGTAGACGATCGAGGCGACCGGGTCGACGTCGAAGTTGCCGACGGTGACGGTCGTGCCACCGGCCTCCAGGTTGAGCCCGGAGTTCTCGTGCTGGATCTGGCCCACGACGTAGTCGGGGGTGGTGCCGGGCTCGAACAGGCCGACGTTGCCACCGGTGATCGGGAACGAGATCGTGTCGCCGTCGAGCTTGGCCTCCTTGAACGGCGACGGCGTCACCATGAGGTCGGTGAGGGCCTGCAGGAAGCCGGGGTCGAGCTTGACCGCGGTCGTGCTGCCCTTGTTCTGGCTGAGGTCGGTGATCTGCGCGACGTACTGGATGCTCTGGCTGCTGCTGTCGCCCGAGCCGGAGCTGTTGCCGCCGTCGTTGTCCTCGCTGCCGCAGGCGGCGAGCGGGACGGCGAGGAAGAGGAGGCCGACGGTCCCGGCCAGGGCCTTCTTGGTGATGCGTGTGTTCATGGTGGTGCTCCTGTCGGAGTGGGGGCGCGACGTGCGCTGTCAGCAAGGTGTTCGACGACGCCGCCCGACCGGATTGCCACCCACCAGGGTGGTGCACGTCTCACCGTAGGCTCGCCGGGTGCGCGTCCTCCTCACCGGCTCGGCCGGTTTCATCGGAACTGCCGTCGGATCGACCCTGGAGGCGTCCGGACACGATGTCGTCCGGATCGACCTCCTGCTGCCCCAGGCGCACGGACGCGACGCCGCCGCGCCACCGGGTACCCAGGTGCTCGACGTCCGCGACGCCGGTGAGTGGCGCGGTGTGCTCGACGGCGTCGACGTGGTTTGCCACCAGGCGGCCGTCGTCGGTGCGGGCGTGGCCGTCTCCGACCTGCCGGCGTACGCCTCCCACAACGACCTCGGCACGGCCGCGCTGCTGGCGGCGATGCACCAGGCTGACGTCGACCGGCTGGTGCTGGCCTCGTCGATGGTCGTCTACGGCGAGGGTCGCTACGCGTGCGCCGAGCACGGGGTGCGGGTGCCCGGACCGCGGCGCGTCGAGGCTCTGGAGGCCGGCGACGTCGAGAACCACTGCCCCGACTGTGACCGGGCCCTGGGCTGGGAGACCGTCGACGAGGACGACCGCCTCGACCCGCGCAGCTCCTACGCGGCCAGCAAGCTCGCCCAGGAGCACTACGCGTCGTCGTGGGTGCGCCAGGCCGACGCCTCGGCCGTGGCGCTGCGCTACCACAACGTCTACGGACCGGGCATGCCCCGCGACACGCCCTACTCGGGCGTGGCCGCGATGTTCCGCTCCTCGCTCGAGCGTGGTGAGTCGCCGCAGGTCTACGAGGACGGCGGCCAGGTACGCGACTTCGTGCACGTCGACGACGTCGCCCGGGCCAACCTGGCCGCGGTCGAGGCGGTGGGCACCGGTGCGCTCCCGCCTTACCGGGCCTACAACGTCGCCTCCGGCACCCCCGTCACGATCCTGGACGTCGCCCGCCTGGTGGCCTCGGGCGTGCCGGGCACGACGCCCGAGCCCGAGGTCACCGGGGGCTACCGCCTGGGCGACGTGCGCCACGTCGTCGCCTCGCCGGCGCGGGCCACGGCCGAGCTCGGCTTCACCGCCGAGGTGCGCCCCGAGACCGGCCTCCCGGCCTTCGCGACGGCGCCGCTGCGCGGTTGATCGTCGCGGCGGCCACCACTGTGGTCACCACTGGGTGAACACGGTCTGCTGCAGCACGATCGCCGTCGCCACCTGCACCGCGAGGGCCGGACGCCGCCAGCGCTCCGGCAGCAGCACGGCCGAGACGAGCAGCCACGGCACCCACGGCAGCCAGATGCGCTCGACCTCGGACTTGCTCATCCCCGACAGCGTGGCGACGAGCAGCGAGACCGCCGCGCCCAGCGACAGGAGCACCGCCGTCCGGCGCTCACCGACCGCGCCGCGCACCGTGGCCCGGACCCGCGGCACGGCGCAGGCGACACCGACGCCGACGACCGGCCCGGCCGAGACGAGCAGCGCTCCGAGGTTGGCCCAGACCCAGTACGACTGGGGGCGGAGCCCGCCGAGGCCGGCCTGGTAGCGCGCCGTCAGCGGACCGTACGCCTCCCACCACCAGAAGCCGAACGCGCCGAACACGACGGTCACGACCAGGGCCCCACCGACCGCCCAGGGCAGGGGCCGCCACGAGCGGACCGCCGCGAGCACGGCCAGGGCCACCGGGCCAATCAGCACGAGTCCGTAGGACATGAAGACACCGAGTCCGAGGAACAGCCCGGCGACCAGGCCCCAGCCGATCGTGCCGCGGCGTGCGGTGGCCGAGGCCGCGAGCGCCAGGAAGGCCAGCCCCCACGTGGTCACCGCCGCGAAGACCGCGTCGGCCGAGACGGCCATGAGCACCGCGGCCGGGGTGAGCACCAGGAACGGGGCCGCGCGCCGCGCGACCTGCTCGGCACCGAGCGCGCGCAGGGCCACGAGGGCACCGGGGGCGGTGGCCGCGGCCACGACCGTGACCGCGAGACCGACGCCGTAGGGGGAGCCGATCCCGAGCCGCACGAGCGCGACGAAGAACAGCAGGGCACCCGGTGGGTGCCCGGCCACGTGCACCGGCCAGCTGTCGGGCTCGCCGTAGGTGATGCGGCCGATGTAGCCGTCGAGCAGCGCCGGGACGTCGGTGACGGCCTGCGCCGTCTGCAGGTACTCGTCGGGCGCCGCCTCGACCCGGGCGATGCCCTCCGAGCCGTCGACGTAGGCGAGGGCGAGGAGCCACCCCAGGCCCACCACGTAGGTCAGCAGGAGCAGCACCGGCCAACGCACCGTGCAGGCCAGGCGGGGGAGGACCAGCCAGGCGAGGACGCCGAGGACGACGACGCGCACCGTCTCCGGCGACGTCCACGGCTTCACGTCGACGTAGCCGCGCAGGGGCGGCACCCGGTCCTCGCCGGGCCACGGGCGGCGCGACAGGGTCTCGATGTCGAGCAGGTCCGGCAGCCGGAACGACAGCACGAGGAGCAGCCCCGTGAGCGCGAGGCCGACCCACGCGGCGCGGGCGACGGCGCGTGGGGCGGGCGGAGCCGGCTCGGTCATCAGTCGTGACCCTACGAGCACCTACGTCGCCGGTTGGGGTGGGGCGCGGCCTTGTCCGAGGTCCCTAGCGTTGGTCGGACGATGCCGACGCCCGACGTGCAGTGCGACCTCGTCCTGCCGTGCCGGGACGAGGCTCCGGCGCTGCGTGCACTCCTACCGCTCGTGCCGCCTCAATTCTCGGTGGTCGTCGCCGACAACGGCTCCACCGACGGCACCGCCGACGTCGCCCGACGCCTCGGCGCCCGGGTGGTCACCGAGCCGACGCCGGGCTACGGCGCCGCCGTCCAAGCCGGACTCGAGGCCGCGACGAACCCGTACGTGGCCTTCATGGACGGAGACGGGTCGTTCGACCCCCTGGAGCTGGTCGGGTTGCTCGCCGACGTCCGTGAAGGTCACGCCGACATCGCCGTCGGACGACGCCGTCCGACGGGCCGAGGCGCGTGGCCGTGGCACGCCCGCGCCGGCAACGCGCTCATCGTGGCCTGGCTGCGCCGCCGCATCGACCTCGACGCGCACGACATCGCCCCGATGCGGGTGTGCCGGCGGCAGGCCCTGCTCGACCTCGACGTCCGCGACCGTCGGTTCGGCTACCCCGTCGAGATGCTGCAGAAGGCGACGGCGGCCGGGTGGCGGTTCACCGAGCACGACGTCGCCTACCACCCCCGCGCCGAGGGCACGCGCTCCAAGGTGTCGGGCTCCGTCGTCGGCACCGTGCGCACCGCGCGCGACTTCGCGAAGGTGCTCGCCCGATGAACCCCTGGACACTCCTGGTGGTCGCCAAGGCGCCCGTGGCCGGGCTCGCCAAGACCCGCCTCGCGGCCGAGGTCGGCGACCGGTGCGCCGCAGACCTCGCCGCGGCCGCTCTCCTCGACACGCTCGAGGCGGGCGCGTCGGCGCCCCGCCTCGTCGTCGCCCTGACCGGCGACCTCGACCGGGCCGAGCGCCGCGACGACCTCGAGACGGCACTCGGCACGGCCACCGTCGTCGCGCAGCGCGGCGACGGCTTCGACGAACGCCTCGCCGCGGCGCACACCGACGCCGGGCCCGGGCCCGTCGTCCAGGTCGGCATGGACACCCCGCAGGTCACCGCCGACCTGCTGGCCGAGGTGGCGGCCGGTCTCGAGACCCACCACGCCGTGCTGGGCCCGGCCGACGACGGCGGGTGGTGGGTGCTGGCGCTGCGCGACCCCGCCGACGCCGAGGCCCTCGCCGGCGTGCCGATGTCGACCGACCACACGTTCGACGACACGGTCGAGGCGCTGCGCACGCGTGGTCTCGACGTCGCGACCGCGGCCGCCCTCACCGACGTCGACACCGTCGCCGATGCCGGCGTCGTGGCCGGCCGCGCCCCCGCCACCCGGTTCGCGCGAGCCTGGCGGCGCGTGCAGGAGGAGGTCGCGTGACCGACCAGATCAATCGTCCTCTGGAGCCTCGTGCCGACAGCTTCAGCGCCGTCTTCGCACGGGCCCTGCGTGGTAGCCCGTGCGACGTCGTCGGGCTCGACGACGCGCCCTACCGGCTGCCGATGACCGCGTGGACCCGCGAGGCCGACGATGCCGACCGCGCCGTCCTCGCGCTGTGCGACGGCCCGGTGCTCGACGTCGGCTGCGGGCCCGGCCGCATGGCCGCCGCGCTCACCCGGGCCGACGTCCTGGCGCTCGGCATCGACGTCGTGCCCGAGGCGGTCGTGCAGGCCGTCGGACGGGGGGCCCCGGCGCTGCGCCGCAGCGTGTTCGAGAAGCTGCCCGGCGAGGGCCGCTGGAAGACGTGCCTGCTGGCCGACGGCAACGTCGGCATCGGGGGCGACCCGGTCGGCCTGCTGTCCCGGTTGCGCGAGGTGCTCGCTCCGGCGGGCCGCGTCGTCGTCGAGGTCGCGCCGCCCGGCGTCCCGGCCAAGACGGTGTGGGCGACGATCGCCGACGACGAGTCGTCGAGCAGCCCGTTCCGGTGGTCGGTCGTCGGCCTCGACGACATCGCCGAGGTGGCGAGCGCCGCCGGGCTAGGGGTGCGCGAGGTCGAGTGCCACCACGACCGGTGGGTCGTCGTCCTCGAGCCGGCGGAGTGAAGCTGCGCCGGGTGCCGTGACGTCGTCGCGACGCCCAGCTCTGCTCGCCAGGCGCTGCGGCGCCAGACCAAGGGTGGAGCTCCTGCTCGCGTCGGTCGACCGCCCGGCCACGGGCTCAGGCGGCCGACCGGCGTCCGCCCGAGGTCACTTCTGCAGGAAGTCGAGCAGTGCGCGGTTGAACTCGTCGGCGTGGCTGACGTTGCACCCGTGCGGGGCGCCCTCGAGCACCACGAGCTCGCTGCCCGCGATGGACTCGTGGGTGCGCTTGCCCGAGCCCTCGAACGGCACGGTGGCGTCGCTGTCGCCGTGGATGACGAGCGTCGGCACGGTGATCTTCGACAGGTCCTCGCGGAAGTCGGTGCCACCGAAGGCGTCCATGCAGCCGAGCGCGGCGCCCTGGTCGGACCGCTGCGCGAGGGCGAGGGCCTTCTGTCGCTCCTCCTCGCTGACCTTGAGGTCGCCACCCGCGGAGTAGAAGTCGGTGACGAAGCCGTCGAAGAACGCGTCACGGTCCTGCTCCAGACCCGAGCGCATCTCAGCCGCGGCGTCCTGGTCGAGCGGTCCGTCGGGGTTGTCGTCGCCCTTGAGTAGGTAGGGCGGCACCGCCGCGGCGAAGACCACGCTGTGCAGCCGGTCGGTGCCGTACGCCGAGGCGTAGCGGGCGACCTCGCCGCCGCCCATCGAGAAGCCCACAAGGGTGACGTCGTTCAGGTCGAGGTCGGCGAGCACGTTGTCGAGGTCGCCCGCCAGGGCGTCGTAGTCGTAGGCGTCGCCCGGGTCGGACTGTCCGAAGCCGCGCCGGTCGTAGGCGACCACGCGGTAGCCGGCGTCCTTGAGAGCCGGCACCTGGGCGCTCCACGACTCCGCCGACAGCGGCCAGCCGTGGATCAGGACGACCGGCCGTCCGTCACCGCCGCTGTCGGTCACGTGCAGGTTGCGGCCATCTGTCTTCTCATCGCTCATGGCTCATGATTAGTCCGCCTCGTCGTCGCGCCCGCCCATCCGCGAGGGTGGGACGCCCGGATTTCACCCGGGTGGGGGAACGGCGCCGGAGGCCCTCCGCGCGTTCAGGACTGCGGGTCGGCCTCGCCGTACCCGTGGCTGGTGGCCCAGAGCACGGCCCGGGTGCGTGACGTCGTCCCGATCTTGCGGTAGGTGCTGCGCACGTAGGTCTTGACCGTGTTGATGCTGAGGCCGAGCTCGGTGCCGATCTCGATGTTCGACAGCCCCCGGGCGACCAGCTCGAGGATGTCGTTCTCGCGCTCGGTGAGCCCGACGTCGTTGATGCGGGTGGGATGGGGCGCCTCGGCGTCCTCGGTGTGCACGACGGCGCGCTGCGCGGCCAGCCGGGTGACCTGCTGGCGTTCGAGGTGGTCGAAGATGTCCTGACCGACCCCGGTCCTGGTGTCGGGCGTGAGCGAGCGCGAGAGGTCGCGGCCGGTGATGATGCGCTCGATCGTGTCGACCAGCTGCGGGCCCGTCAGCGTCTTGGGGAGCACGACCCGGGACTCGCGAGGGCCGTGGCGGTAGCTGTCGATCGGGTCGTCGCCGCTGCCGAGCTGCTCCACGACCCCGTGCGGGTCGGCCCAGGTGTAGGGGATGCAGCGCGCACCGGACCGGCCCGCCCCGGTGACCACGGCCCGGTCGGCCGGGCTCATGCCGACCGGCTCGAAGAGCAGGACGTCGACCGGTGACGTCGCCATCTCGTCGACGCCGTGTCCGACGAAGTCGACCCGAGAGGCGAGTGGCGCCAGGATCGCGGCCAGGCCGGCCCGGGCGAGCTCCGAGTCGTCGAGCAGCGCCACGCGCGGTGCTCGAGCCGTCTCGGCGACCGGACCGCGCTGTCGGGGTGCGTCGGGTGGAGTGGATGAGACCACGACGGGCCTGCCTCCCTGGCCGGGACATACCGGTCGAGCCCATGGTGACCTACGCCGGCCCGATACCCCTACAGGTGACCCCGCGGGTTGGCCCGCGTCCCCGGTGGGCCAGGGTCCACAGGCCGTGCCGGACCTCGACGACGCGAGGTTGTCGGTGGCGACCCCTACGGTGGCAGATGCTGCCTACGCCGTCCGTGCGACGACGTCGGCACTACTCGCCGACGGTCTCGGCGAGACATGAGAGGGAGCAGGTCCTGGCCACGGTCCCGGGCCAGGACCTGCAGTCCTCGATCACCCCAGTACACGGAGTGGAAGCACCACCCGGGTCGTGGTGAGTCACTCGAAGACGTCACCACTGTGGGGTCTCGGCGTCGTCGTCGCCTCACCCCGGGGAGCGGCGCCTCGCCGGCCGGAGGTCAGTTCGCCCAAGGGGGTGGTCTTCGGCCGGTGGTGTAACGCCGGCCGGGTCTCGTCACATGACTCGATGGAGGACAGACCTCCGGCGCCTCGCGCCGTTACCGGCCTGCGGGTCGTGAGAGGAGTTGTCATGGGATACGGATTCGGAGCGTTCCTGGTCGTCGTGGGGCTGGTCCTGGCCCTGGCGGTCACGGACAGCGTGAACGGGATCGACCTGACGATGGTGGGGTGGATCATGGCCGCCGTGGGTGCGGTCCTGATCGTCATCACCGCCGTCACGTGGAACAGCGGGCGACGCTCGCGTGCCGTGCAGACGGTCACCCACCCGGACGGGTCGCAGACGGTGCGCGAGAACAGGACCGACAACGTCTGACCGGCAGCGGTCCGGCCGCCCGGCCGGTACCGCTGGCAAGCACCTACCCCCACGCACCTGGAGGCAACCCATGAACACACGCACCATCGCGATCATCGCGCTCGTCCTCGTCGTCATCGTCCTGGCGATTCTGCTCCTCTGAGTGGCCGGGAGACGGGGAGCACCGATGGTCGGCACGAACGACACCGCGCCCCGGTGCGAGTCGAGGGCGGGGGTGCTCCGGTGAGCACCGCGCACCCCCGCCTGTTCGGCGGTCGCTACGAGGTCGTCGCGACGCTCGGCCGCGGTGGGATGGCGTGCGTCTACCGAGCCCACGACCGGGTGCTGGAGCGGGACGTGGCCCTCAAGGTCGTGAGCGAGGCGACCGACGACGTCCGCGACCAGTTCGTCACCGAGGCCCGGCTGCTGGCGCGCCTGTCGCACGAGGCGATCGTGACGCCGTTCGACGCCGGCCTCGACGACACCCCGCCCTGGCTCGTCCTCGAGCTCGTCGAGGGACAACCGCTGTCCCGTGTCCTGGCCGCCGGCCCCGTCGGGCACGGGGTGCTGGCCGGTCTGTCGGCCCAGGTCGCGGCGGGCCTGGCCCACGCGCACGCCGCCGGCGTGGTGCACCAGGACGTCAAACCCAGCAACGTCATGGTCGCCGCGTCGGGGCGGGCCCGGTTGACCGACTTCGGGGTCGCCCGGCTCGTGGTCGACGACGAGCCGGTCGGCGACGACGAGCGCGTCGTCGGCACCGCTGCCTTCATGGCCCCCGAGCAGCTGCGGGGCGAGAAGGTGACCGGCGCCGCCGACGTCTACGCCCTCGGGCTGCTGCTGCTCGAGGCCCTGACCGGGACCCCGAGCTTCCCGGACAGCTCTATGGACGCCCGGCTCGTCAGGCTGCACCACGGCCCGCTCATCCCGGCGTCGCTGCCGCGCGGCTGGCCGGCGCTGCTGGCCGCGATGACCGCGCTGGCTCCGGGGAGCCGACCGAGCGCGGAGGGCGTCGCGTGCCGGCTGCGCGACCTCGCCCGAGACCACGCGGCGCACGACATGACCGAGCGCACCCAGACCATGCCCGTCGTCCGACGGGTGGTCTCGCCGGTCGACGGGCTCGGCGACGAGGCCTGACGGCCTAGGTCGCGCCGAGGGGATCGGCGGCCTCGGGCGCGCGGGCGTCGTCGAGCACCGCGCGCAGGCGCCCGAGCGCACGGTGGCGCGCGACGCGGACGGCGGTAGGCCTCATGCCGAGCGCCTTGGCGGTCGCGCCCACGTCGAGCCCGGCCACGTCGATGCACGCCACGACCTCGGCCTCCCGGGGGCTGAGGTGGCTCAGCAGCTCGGCGATCGCCTCGTCGTGCACGAGTCCGGTGTCGGACGGGTCCTCGGCGCGCTCGGTGAGGACGTCCAGCGTCGTCGTGTCGGTGGGCTGCGTCTGCCGACGGGCACCGGTGCGGTGCGCGTTCGAGGCGTGGTGACGAGCGATGGTGAAGAGCCAGCCGCCGAAGTCCTCGTCGGACCCGTCGAAGTCGGCCATCTTGGTGGCGGCCGTCAGCCAGGCCTCCGCGACGACGTCCTCGGGTGACGACGCCCAGTCGGACCTCGGCAACGCGCGGACCAGGCTGGTGATGCGCGCACTGTGGAGCAGGTAGAGCCCGTGCCAGCCGGACTCGTCCCCGCTGCGTGCGGCCGAGACGAGGTCGTCGGTTCTACGGGTCACCGTCGTGGCTTCCGGTCGGTCTCATCGGTCCGAGCGACGATGACGGGCGGGGGGCGTGGTCGTGCACTGCAGCGTAACGATGTCGACGGCTCGTGACATGTTGTGCACGTGGGGGAGTTTCGATCACGCTCCGAGGTGTCGCGCCTGATCCGCGCGACGCCGGCACCGACCGAGCCCGATCCCGAGCTCGTCGCACGCCTGGCCGCGCTCGCCGCGGCCTCGACCCCGACCGCTGCGGTCCGGCACCGCCGGCGCGCTGGCGCGGCCCTGGCCGGTCTCGCCCTGTCGGCCGTGGCCGTGGGTGGCGGTCTGGGGGTCGCCTACGCAGCGGGCGTCGTCGACCCGCCCTGGACGCCGTCGCCACCGGTTCCGGTCGAGTCGCCGTCCACGACGCCGGCGGTACCCACGCCGTCCACGCCGGGCGCCACGGACGCCGTCCCGGGGCCTGCGGCCGGGGGCGCCGCCGAGCCGAACACCAGGCCCCCGCGTGCCCAGCCCTCCCGTCCGGGCCGGGCCGACGACACGCACGCGGGACCGG
This sequence comes from Nocardioides secundeburneus, assembly GCF_039939255.1. Lineage (NCBI taxonomy): Bacteria > Bacillati > Actinomycetota > Actinomycetes > Propionibacteriales > Nocardioidaceae > Nocardioides > Nocardioides secundeburneus. Next base: position 333,815 of record NZ_JBDUUE010000006.1, on the reverse strand, counting down.
AGCACGGCGAGGGTTCGGGACCCGAGCACGGCGAGGGCCCCGGGCCGAAGCACGACGAGGGTCCCGGGCCGAAGCACGGCGAGGGTCCCGGGCCGAAGCACGGCCAGGGCCCGGGCTCGGAGGACGGCCAGGGCCCGGGCTCGGGGGACGGCCAGGGCCCGGGCTCGGAGGACGGCCAGGGCCCGGGGTCCAACAACGGCCACGGTCCGGGGTCCAACAACGGCCACGGTCCGGGGTCCAACAACGGCCACGGTCCGGGGTCCGACAACGGCCACGGTCCGGGGTCCAACAACGGCCAGGGCCCGGGGTCCAACAACGGCCACGGTCCGGGGTCCAACAACGGCCAGGGCCCGGGGTCCGACAACGGCCACGGTCCGGGGTCCGACAACGGCCACGGTCCGGGGTCCAACAACGGCCACGGTCCGGGGTCCAACAACGGCCAGGGCCCGGGGTCGAGCAACGGCCACGGGGCCGGCTGAGCGACGGCCACAGGGAGCGCACACGCTCGGTGTGGGTACCGTGCGCGTATGGCATCCGACCCGCGCGAGTCCGACCAGCCGTCCGAGGGCGGCGATCCGGCGGCCCCGGAGACCACCGCGGAGCACGACGACGCGCTGGCCGACGAGATGTCGGAGGAGTCCTTCCCCGGCAGTGACCCGCCGTCGACCTGGGCCGGGCACGACACCCCGCCGCGAGAGCGGTGACTGCCGGCCGGCGCCCCTCCGGGGTCAGCCGGGGATGATCGGCGTCGTGACGATGTCGGCGATGGCGGCCCGGGTGCGGTGAGCCGGGCGGCCGAGGACCCGCTCCAGGGTCGGGTCGGTGACGGCGAACTCGCCTTCGCGGGCTGCGCGGAACATGCCCAGGGTGAACTCGGCCGCGGCCGGTGGCATGCCTCGCGCGACGGCGGACGCCGTCCACTCGTCGTCGGGGACGACGACCCGCTCGACGGCTCGGCCGAGAGCTGCGCTCGCGGCCTCGGCGACGTCGGCCAGGTCGAGGAGGTCGGGTGCGGTCAGCGGCGCCGTGACGCCGTCGAGGCGCGCGCCGTCGACCAGCGCGGCGGCGGCCACCTCCGCGAGGTCGTCGTGGTGGGTCCAGGAGAACGGCCCGTCCTCGGGCAGCTCGAGACGCCCGGCGGCGACGGCGGCGCCGAGGTAGTGCTCGAGCGTGCTGACGTAGAACCCGTTGCGCAGCGCTGTGAACGGCAGGTCGAGCCGCTGCAGGTGGTCCTCGGTCGCGGCGTGGGTGCGCTGCGGCAGGAACGACGAGGTCGGCGATGCTGCCTGGTGGCTCGTGTAGAGCACGCGCTCGGCGCCGGCCGCCCTCGCTGCGTCGATCGCGGCGAGGTTGGCTGCGACCGCGCCGTCGCCGCGGATGGCGGCCGAGACCACCAGCACCCGGCTCGCGCCCTCGAACGCGTGCCCGAGCGAGGTCGGGTCGAGGAAGTCTCCGGCCCGGACCCGGACGCCCCGGTCGGCGAGGTCTCGTGCCGCTGCCGGGTCGCGCACACTGACCCCGACGGTCTGCGCGGGGACGCGCTCCAGCACCTTCTGCACGATGCGCGAGCCGAGCCGTCCGGTTGCTCCGGTGATGACGAGCATGTGGTCCTCCTGGCTTGTTTCCGACGGTAACGCCATGACGGTATCCCTGATACTGCACTGATAGCAATCGACCGTTAGCATCGATCCATGACTGCTGACACCGACGCCGGCGGCACCCGCGAACGGATCGTCGACGCCGCCGCTCGCCTGCTGCGTGACGAGGGAGCCCGCGCCGTGACCACCAGGGCCGTGGCGCAGGCGGCCTCGGTCCAGGCGCCGACGATCTACCGCCTCTTCGGCGACAAGGACGGTCTGGTCGAGGCGGTCGCCGAGCACGTGATGGCGACCTACGTCTCCAGCAAGCAGAGGGCGGCGATGGACGCCGCCGACGCCGACCCGGTGACCGACCTGCGCGAGGGCTGGCGCCTGCACGTGGAGTTCGGCCTCGCCAACCCCGACCTCTACGCCCTGCTCACCAGCCGCGGTCGCGCCCAGCCGTCGGCGGCCACGCGGGCCGGCATCGAGGTGTTGCGCGCCCGGGTCCGCCGCCTCGCGGCTGCCGGGCTGCTCCGCGTCGACGAGGACCGCGCGCTCGGCCTGATCCACGCCGCCGGCACCGGCACGGTGCTCGCGCTGCTCGAGACCCCGCCCGCCGACCGCGACCTCGGTCTCGTCGAGGCGGCGTACGACGCCGTCGCCGCCGCGATCCTCGTGGGTCAGCCCGCCCGTCCCGAGAGCAACCCGCTGACGAGTGCCGTCGTGACCGCTGCCGCCGTCCTGCCCGAGCTGCCGGGGTTGAGCGAGGCGGAGCGAACTCTCATGGCCGAATGGCTCACCCGGTCCTTGGCGCACCTGCGAGACCCGGCCCGAGCCGGTCGCGGGACCTGACCGAGGCTAGCCAGGCGGGGGACAGGCGTCGCTACTGGGGCCAGCGGCCGGTCATGAGGAACGTGTCGACGCGTCGCCTGAACGTGGCCATGTCCTCGGCCTCGTCGTCCGCGGCCGGCACCTGGCCAGCGAGGAACCCCCGCACCTAGTAGCGGGTCGCCTCGGGGACGCCGTCCGGCAGCTCGTCCAGGCTGACCCTGAAGCTCACCTGCCGGGTCTCGCACCACGCAGGCAGGCGACCCCAGGACGTGTTCCCGGCCGCCGGGTACAGGAGGTCCCGAGCGCCGGGGTGGTGCACGCGGGGGAACCAGAGGTCGTCGTCCAGGTCGTCGCTCCGCTGGCCCAGTCGCACGGCTCGAGGGTAGGTGGGCGACCGGGCGGCCGCTCGGTCACGGTCGGTAGGCAGGGTCGTCGCCGTCGGCGTTCTTCACGCTCTGCCACGGTCGGTGGATCGTGTAGCGCGGGCCGCCGTTGCCCGGGTCGAGCACGCAGTCGTACCAAAGCAGATGACGCTCCTTCTTGACCAGCGTCTGCTGGAAGAAGCCCGGGGGAGTGAGCTCACAGGCGCTCGACTCCGAGTCCAGCGTGAGGAGCAGCTGGAGGACGCTGAAGAGCCCGACGCACGACAGGACGGCGATGACGACCGGGATCGGACGCACGCGTGTTCGCAACGCGCTCGAGCCGGCCCGGGTTCCCACCGGCGCACAGTGCCACATCGGCATCGTCGGCGGGACGGAACCGGCACGGTCCTCGACCGGCGCACCGCACTGGGCCTGGGAGGCAGCCCTGGTCGGCGTCGTCAGCTGCGGCGCGCCGTCAGGTGGACCGTCACCTCGTCACCGTCGGTCTTCCCGATCGCGCGTCGGATGGCAGCCGCGACAGGCAGCTTGTGGGTTCCGTCGCCGAGGGCCATGAACGAGCTCTCGAACGGTTCGCCGTCGATGGTGCCCGCGACCTTCACCAGGCCGCGGGTCCCGAAGATGCTGGCGGAGTCCTCCAGCTGCACGCACGTCCAGGTGTCGCCGACGCGCACCCGACCGAGCACCGCTGTGAACCAGATGTCGAGGGGTCCCGCTGTGGTGCCCATGCTTCCTCCGACGGGTGGGTGGCAGGCGTACGTCGAGGTGGACCCGGGGCGGTCCCGGTTGTCATCGCCCGTCGCGGAACGTCGTCAGGCTTGCCCGACCGGTCTGCGCCGGCCGAGGCGGTAGCCGAGGCACGTCGCCAGCACGACGAGACCCGAGCCGACGATCACCCATCCGATGAGTCGCGTGCGGGCCACGACCACCGCGGGACTGTCTCCCCAGGTCATCTGCCAGTCTGAGCCCTCGTCGAGAGGGGTGTAGGCGAACCAGCCCATCTCGGTCGGCTCGACGGAGGCGGTCCACGCCGCGACGGTGCCGCCGACGACGAGGGCGACCCCCAGGATCCACCAGAGATGACGAGCGCGCGAGGCCACGCGATCAGTATGGCCTGCACGGCAGCCGTGTCGGGTCAGAACGGGAGGCCTGTCCGGAGCACCGGACGTCTCGTCGCGCGAGCGCGGCGACGAGACGTCCGGCCCGTGGTAGGTCAGCGCGTGTGCGTCTGCTCAGTTGGCGGTGACGGTGCCGGTGAAGAGGCACACGTTGCCGGCGCCGTAGACGCCGTTGCCGCCGGCGAGCGTGCCGTTCTTGACGGCCGCGCCGGTCCATCCGCGCAACGTGGCGCCGTCGGTGCCGAAGGCGGTGAAGTCGCTGTCGTCCTCGGAGTCCATGGAGGCGTTGTTGGCGCTGGCGCTGTCCGCCTCGAGGATCGCGTCGGTCTCCGGGGTGCTGGTGTTGAGGAAGTCGGCAGCGGCGGGGCCCCCGTCGAGGGTGTCGTCGCGGGAGTCGAAGATCGCGCCGTTGGTCGAGGACTTGATGTAGACCTCGGAGTAGGTGGTCGGTCCGCTCGTGTCGGTGAAGCACTTGGCGTAGACCGTGAGGGTGCCCTTGCGGAACAGCACGACCGAGGGCGCGGCGGTCCGCGCGTCGGCTTCCGTCGGGCCGGACGTCGCGACGACCCGTTGCCGGGGGATGACGGTGTCGGTGGCCGCGCCGGGCTGCAGGTCGGCCCGGGTCACCGTGCCGTCCTTGATGTCGGCACCCGTGGTCGTGCCGTCCTTGATGTCGGCGCCCGTGATCGTGCCGTTCTTGACGTCCGCGCCCGTGAGGGCGTTGTTCTTGACGTCGAGGCTGGTGATCGTGCCGTTCTTGATGTCCTTGCTGGTGATGAGCTTGGCGGCGACCGAGGCTCCTCCGCTGGTGACGACGAGGCCCGCGACAAGGGCTGCGGCAGCTGCCGCGGTGAGGGGCGTGGCGGCGCGACGAGACGAGTTCATGGTGGCTCCCGGTGCTTGGCTGGTGCGGTGATCAGGTGCTCGTCAACCTAGGTCTCGCCCACACGCGATGGCATGGCCCGGATGAGCCATGTCGACAGGGTCTCGGTGTGGTCGGACCGTGGTCAGGTCGCGCCGGACCGGGTGTGTTCCGCGGTTCCCGCGTCCGGTCGCTGCGCACGCCCGATGATCGGCACATGTCGCCCAGCCATGACGTCGGACGCCCCCCTGTCAGGGCGGTGATCGTCGTGGTCGCCACGGTGGTGCTGGCCGGCGTCGCCTCCTCGCCGATGGTCGAGGTCGAGGTCGAGGTCGAGGTCGAGGTCGAGCATCTTCTCGCCGCCGACCACATCCGGGTCACGGACTTCCCTCTGTTCGTCGGGACGGCCGACAGCTCGTGTGACGAGTAGCGCGCACGGCGCTCTGCGGCTGGGCGGGCGTGCCCGGGGCGCGGTGTGGTCGGCGTGTCGGTCCTCTGGCCGCGTTGGGCGCTCCTCGGTGACGCGACGCCGTGCGGGCTCAGCCGTGCGTCACGCGGTAGCTGAGGACGACGGCTTCGGAGTCGTCGTACCGGCGTACGCCTGCGAGCTGCAGGTCGGTGGTCGGCACGCCGTCGAAGACGGGGGTGTCGCCGGCGATCAGCTTCGGCCCGATCATCAGGTGCAGCTCGTCGACGAGTCCGTGGGCGAGCAGGTCGGACCACATGGTGCGGCTGCCGAAGATGACCGTGTCGCCGTCGCCGGCACGTAGTTGCGCCACGACCCGGTGGGCCTGATCGCGGGCGACGATCGTGGTCTGCTCGCGCCACGGGCCGGCGTCGGCCGCGGTGAGCGAGTCGGAGACGACGATGACCGGGAGTCCTTCGCGCATGCGAGCAGCGATGCGTTGCTCGGCTGGTGAGGCGTCCGGGTTGTCGGGTACCTGGGGCCAGTAGCCGACCATCTGGCGGTAGGTGGTGGCGCCGTAGAGAACACGTGCGGCCCGGGAGATCTGTTCGGAGTTGTGCTCGTTGAAGCTCTCGTCGAGCGGCATCACCGAGATGTCGCCGCCGCTGCCTTCGGCGTAGCCGTCGACACTGACGGCGGTCGAGACGATGACCTGGCCCATGGGCGCTCCTGGGAAGAGATGTGTGGTTGCGTGGTCGTGCGGCTCTTGCGGGGGTGCTGACATGTCGGCGCGGTGGAGATTCGTCGGTCGTTCAGGGCTGGACGAGGGTGATGGAGTTCCCGTCGGGATCGAGCACCCGGGCCACCGCGGTGACGACCTCGCCATCGTCGACCTGCAGGTCGACACCGCGCCGTTGCACGGCCTCGGCTGCTGCGGAGAGGTCGTCGAACGTCAGGGTGACCAGGCCTCCGCCGGCGCGGGTGGCGTCGACCACCACCTGCAGCACGCCACCGCCGAGGTCCCACTGTGCGAGGCCGGGCATGGGCGAGTCCGAGGCAGGCGCGCCCAGGAGGCGCTCGTAGAAGTCACCAGCGGTGTCGAGGTCCCGCACCGGAACGGCAGCCAGCACGGCGGCCACGGACAGCTTGTCGTCAACCATGGGGATGTCGACCGGCTCGGCACGGGGAACTCATCGCGCGCCGTCCGGTCCGACGACGAAAGCGACCACGACGGCGACGGTGGTGATGGACGGGTACCGTCGGCCGCCTGAGATGCGGGTGTGGTCGCTCTGGGGACGCGGTGCCGGGGAGTGAGGCCGAGGTCGCTGACGGAAGGCGACCGAGCGGGTGAGCCTCATCGGTGACGACGCGATGGATGGTGCACAGACACCACGATCGAAGGAGCACGGAATGACGGACGACGCCAATGCGGCCAAGGAACTGGTCGAGACGCTGGTCGACGGGGAAAGGGGTTTCGCCGACTCGGCCGAGAAGCTCCGCGACAGCGACCACCCCGAGTGGGCCACGGTCCTGCACCGGCTCTCCGAGCAACGCAAGGACTTCCACCGCGAGATCGTCGCCCTCGGCCACGAGTACGGCGACGACGTCGACGACAGCGGAACGCTGGCCGCGAAGGTGCACCGCGGCTGGCTCTCCCTCAAGGACGCCCTCACCGGCGACAGCCCCGACGGGGTGCTGAAGGCGGTCCTGACCGGGGAGGACCACGCCGTCTCGGAGTACGACGACGCACTGGAGAAGGACCTGAGCGACGGCTTCCGCGAGGTCGTCACCCGCCAGCGCGCCGCTGTCGTCAGCGCACGCGACGAGGTGAAGGCGCTGCAGGCCGCCGGCTAGGACCGCGCATCCCTGCCGAGCGACGTCCCGCTCGCCCACGACACCCCGGGTCCGATGGACCCGGGGTGTCGTGGTGTCTGCTGCGTCGCAGGCTCTCGTGGGCGGAGAACGCCGACGCTGTCGAGCTGGTCACCGGGTCGCCGTCGCGTGCCCTCGGTGATCATGGCGGTGACCACGAGCGCGACGACGGCGATCCCGTAGACGACGATGGTCGCCTTCAACCCGAACTGCTCGGTGGCCAGCCCGGCCACCAGGGCCGGGACGCTGAAGGCGAGGTAGCTGACGATGTACATGGTCGCGAACACCTCTCCTCGCCGGTTCGCCGGAGCCGCCTCGCCCAGCTCGGACACGACCGAGCGGAACGATGCGCCGAACCCGTAGCCAGCGACCACCGACCCCACCAGATACGTCGCGAACCCACCGCCGAGCGTCGCGACGACCGTCACGATGACGCCGGCAGTCAGGGTCGCGTAGCCGACCCAGGCGCGCCATCGTGGCGCCACGCTTGCTGACGTGGTCGTGCCCAGCACCCCCGCGACGAAGAACGCGCCGAGCGCCAGCCCCACCACGAAGTGGTTCTGCGCGCCGAGCACGGTCACGACCACCGAGGAGCCGAGCGAGAGGTAGAGGCCGCTGAGCGCCCAGGTCGCCGTCATGGGCGGCAGTTGTGCGAGGAACACCGCTCGGGCCTCCGGCGGCAGTCCCAGGCTCGGGACCAGCGACCGCCACAGCCCGCCTGACGCCGTCGCCCGGGGGCGGGTGTGCTCGGGAACCAACCACACGAGCGCCGCGAGCACCACGTATGCGCCGCCGAAGAGCCAGAACACCAGCTGGCGCGGGTGGGGTGCGAACTGCACGAGAGCGCCGGCGGTGACGAGGCCGATGCCGATGCCCAGGGTCGGGACGGCGCTGCTGACGACCGAGCCGAGCTGCGAGCTCGGCGCGCTGTCCACGATCATCGCGGTCGTGGTGCTGGCTGCAGCGCCTACCGCGAGACCCTGGACGACTCGCGCGAGCATCAGGCCACCCACGTCGTCCGCGGTGGCGAAGAGCAGCATGCCGACGGCGAGGAGTACCAACGCGGCCGATGCCACCGGCCGGCGTCCGACGTGGTCCGAGATCGAGCCGATGGTCAACAAGGCGGCGAGCAGGGCGAACACGTAGACGGCGAAGACGAGCGTCAGCGTGAACGCCGAGAATCCCCAGAGGCGCTGGTAGACCGGGTAGAGGGGAGATGGTGCCGACGCGGCGGTCAGCGTGGCCGCGCCGGCGGCACCGGCGAGTGCGAACGGGAGTGTGCGAGCCATCGGTCCCCTTTAAAGCAATGATGTTTGCTTTGTGAACGGTACGGGCCCGCGGCTCCTTAAAGCAAACTTCGTGGCCCGAGGGTAGGCTGTGGCGATGGTCGACGCAGCCGAGTCACGCCGCCCCGGGGGACGGAGCACGCGCGTGCTGAACGCCGTCTACACCGCCGTCGGCGAGCTCGTCGGCGAAGGCGCGGAGCGAGTCAGCTTCCCGGTGATCGCCGAGAGGGCCGGGGTGAACCCGACCACCCTCTACCGCCGCTGGCCGGACGTCGGAAGCCTGCTCGAGGACGTCGCGGTCGCCGCCCTGACCCGCGAGGGGGAGTCCGCCCCCGACACCGGCTCCCTCCGGGGCGACCTCACCTCGTGGGCGGAGACGATCAGTCGCGACATCAGCCGCCCAGAGCGCGCTCGCTACCTGCGCGCCATGGTCGCGGCGCGTGTGCACCTGGTCGCGGCATGTCCGGTCAACGACGTCCGGCGCGAACAGGCGGCCGAGGTGGTGCAGCGGGCCAGCACCCGCGGCGAGCCAGCACCGACGGTGGAGCAGATCCTCGACCACGTCGTCGCACCGCTCTACCACCGCGTCGTGTTCGCGCTGGAGGTCGACGACGCCTTTGCCCGGCGCCTGGTCGCCGACGTGCTGGCGATGAGTGGCTGAACCGCGCCTCAGGCTGCCGCAGCGCCGGAGCCTGCCCGCGAGTCCCAGGACGTCGAGATGGCCGATGGTCGAGACTGACCTTGTCGTGCTGGTGGAGTCCGGTGCGGACGCCGGCACCTGTCGCGTCTCGCGGCGACCGCTGCGCGGATCGCGATCTTCACGACGTGAAACACCGTCGGTGGCCGTTGGTGGAGAAGCGGGTCCGATCTGCGGAAACGCAGGTATCGCGACGGTGCGGATGAGCTCGCTTGTTCTGCTGAGCTCGACGTGAGTCCGCGGAGCAGATCGCACGTCGTTCGAAGGGCCCGGGACTCCCGGGCCACTGCAGGGGCTCAGCTCCTCGGCACTGACGCCCCTGCCGGGAGGATCGCAGGTGCGCGACCGAACCGCGAGTCGGCGGCGACACAATGTCGTCCGTGAGCTCCGATGCGATCGCTTCTGCTGCCGGCACCTTCGTGCTGCTCCCTGGCCGGCACCACTGTGTGACCCGTTTCCAGGTGGACTACCTGCGAGGGCTGCTCGGGGGGACCGTGCCGTGTGACGACGGTGCCGCGGTCGGCGACGGCGCCCAGGTCGTGTGGGCCGTCACCTCGGCCTCGCACGCGCACACCCGGCGCAACCCGATCTCCGGGCCCCGACGGGTCGGGCTGATCGAACGCGTCAGCGCGGTCGAGGCGCTCCCCTCGCTGGTCGTCACGATCCCCGATGTGCCCGCGCACCCACGGTTCGCCCAGCTGGTCCTCACCACCGCAGCCACCGAGCTGGGTGTCGAGCTGACGGTGGAGAACACCGTCGTGGCGTGCTCCACGCCTGCGGTCGCTGCGGAGTACGCAGCCCTGGGCTACCGGATCGCGTCAGTCGAGGCAGCGCGCACGCCGAACGCCCCGCGACCGTGGGACGTGGTCGAGCGATGCGCGGCCGGTGACCCCACCTGGGAGGGGCTCGCGCACCCCGAGACCGTCTCCTACTGGCACCGCTACGGGTGCGTGGAGACGGTGCGCACGTTGTTCGCCGACCCGGTCGTCTCCGACGAGGGCGATCTGACCGGGACCCGCGACTACGACACCTACGCGGCATCGTTCGAGACCGCATCGGACCGCAAGTGGGAGATCGTCGGTCCGCACCTGCGCCCGGGACGGGTCCTCGACATCGGGTGCGCCACGGGCGGGCTGCTGGCCAAGGCGGCCGCGGACCCGGTGTTCTTCGAGTCCGACCTGTTCGGGGTGGACATCGCTCGGCCGCTGCTGGCCGAGGCCGAGCACAAGAAGCAGGCGGGGGTGTTCGCCAACCCGAACATCTGGTTCATCCGCGCCAACGTGCTGAGCACCGCTGTGATGCCCGACCGGTCGGTCGACTCGACGGTGACGGTCGCTCTGACCCACGAGATCAGCTCCTACGGTGCGGGACGGCAGGATGTCGACACGTTCGCCCGCAGGATCTACGCCCACACCCGACCTGGTGGCGTATGGGTGAACTCGGACGTGATGGGTCCCGCGGACCCTGATCGGCTGGTGCGGCTGCACCTTCGCACCGACAGCACCACGTTGACCGAGGCGCGCACCGACCTGGACGACCTCGACCCAGCACAGGTGAAGGACTTCCTCGAGGGGCTGGCGCCGGCGGGCCGGATGGTCCAGTTCGCCTTCGACTTCCCGCGCCTGTCGGGAGCGCCGTGGTGTGGCACGCCGGTGGGCGACGCCGCTGCCGGGGTGTGGGAGGTGTCGTTACGCACCGCGATGGAGTTCATGACTCGCAAGGACTACACCGACAACTGGCTCTCGGAGTGCCACGAGAGGTTCTGCGACCTGTCGTACGCCGACTGGGAGCGACTGCTCGGGCAGGCCGGGTTCACCCTCGACGGCGCGTCGGGCCCAGTGCGCAACGAGTGGCTCGTCGAGCACCGGTTCGACCCCGATGCTGAACTGTTCGACCTGGACGGACGTCGCGTTGCGTGGCCGGACACCCACGTCCTGACCATCGCTCGGCGTACCACCGCCGAGTAGCGGTCGACGCCGATGGTGCCTGCACGTGATGATGCTCTGTCGGGTCCGCCCAGCCCCTCAACACCATTCGCGTGTGGGTTCTAACCTGGGGCGGACAAGAACACCCCACCCATGCCCTCACGCGGGAGAGTCAGTGATTGCGACACGATCATCCCTCGCGCGACATCCCTTCGACGCTTGTTCAGCGGCTGCGTGGCTCGGCCTGATGGGGATCTCGGTGTACTTCGCGTACTTCGGCACGCTTCCACCTGGCTGCAACGGCTTCGAGAACTTCGGTATCGGACTGTCGAGCTCGATCTTCGGAGCGGCGGCTGTGCTGGCCGTGTGGATCCTGATCGGGGTGGGGTGGCTGTACCACCGCCGACGCGGATTGCTGCTGGCCGAGAAGGAGGCCGAACGCAGAGCAGCGCTAGGACTCAGGGACTGAGAAGCTGCAGCCTGAGTCCGAGCATCGACAACCTCGATCGGTGAGGCCGATCCTGCTCCTCAGCAGAGCCGCGCAGGTCGCGGCATGGTCGGGCGGAGCCCGGGGTGCGGCATGGTCGGGGGGCCCGCAGCGCGGCATGGTCGGGCGATGGGCCGAGGATGCGGCACGGTCGGCGGGGTAGGGCCGGCCATGTCGATGTGGGGCATGTAACGCTCCGGGTGCCTGCGACCACAATCGGGTCGTGAAGTCCGTTGACGGTGTCGCCGCGATCGGCCGTGACCCAGATGCTCTTGAGATGTTCTACCGCGAGCACATCGAGGCAGTGCAGAGGTTTGTGGCTAGGCGAGTGGAGAACCCCGAAGACGCCGCTGATCTCAGTGCCGAGGTGTTCATGGCTGCCATCGGCGCGAGCCGTACCTATCGGGGCGACGCCGCTGCGCCGCTCGCATGGCTCTATGGCATCGCTCGACGGGTGGTCGCCAATCATTGCCGGTCGAACGCTCGATCAGCGCGAGCGGTCCGCCGTATAGACGCTCGGGACCTGCTTGACGAGGACGCCGCGGATCGCATCATCGCTCGTATTGATAGCGAGCGCGCGGCCCGTGAGATCTACCGCTCGTTGGCGGCATTACCGGAGCGACAGCGTGCGGTAGTCGAACTGGTCGCAGTCGACGGACTATCCCTGATCGAGGCAGCGGCCGCATTAAGCATCTCGGCGGGTCATGCGCGCGTTACCTACCACCGAGCACGACAACGATTAGCCCAATCACTTCCACAACTGCTTCCCGACCCCATCGAGGTGACCTTGTGAGCGCTCCGCTCGACTCCTTCGAGACCGCTCTTCTCTCCCGACTCCGTGAGCAGGTGGATCAGCGCCCCGACGTGCGTCCTCGTACGCCACGCCTTCGCCTCGGTCTAGGTGCCGCAGTCGCCGTGGGGTCCGCAGCCGTGATGGTCGTGGTGCTCCCAGGACTCGGCAACACTGCGGCCTTTTCGGTGCAGCAAGGAAACACCGGCACTATCACCGTCGAAGTACAGCGACTCGAGGACGCCAGTGGGCTTGAGACCGAACTCGCGAGATTCGGAGTAGAGGCAGAAATCACCTACCTACCCGACAGGCAGGAGTGCGCACCCGGCAGATACGTACCCGTCAAGCGCCGGCTCTCTGGCATGAGTGTGTCGATGGGCTCGACGCGGTTGATCGTGACTCTGCCACCCGACACCATCCGCAGCGGAGAGACTTTCGTGATGGCTGTGTCAGGAGCAGGCGACGGCTCGGGAGGGTTCGCCGGCTGGACTGAATTCGACGTGACTGCGGGCCCCGTACGGCCGTGCGCTGTCTTGTCTAGATTCCTGAACTGAGGTGACGCGACAACTAAGTTCCGTCGTGCCCCAGCAGCGCAGCGGGACCGGGCAAGTCGCGGCATGGTCGGGCGGAGCCTAGGGCGCTGGCCCCAGCGCCTCCACGGCCACCACGATGTCCCAACCGACAAGTCCGAGCGGAGGATCACGCTGCCACCAGGACAGACAAGTCCCTGGTTGGAATCCGATAGCCCGAGCCTTGACAAACTCCATTCCGGCTCAGGCAACATTGAGAAATGGACGTGGCTGGGCGCCGACAACGGTTCTTCGGGGGCGATTTTGTGGCATTCGAGCCCTCAATACCTTCCGAGGACTGGACGGATATCCTGAGAGGCCACCCTGGGATTGTCCAAGGACTAGCCGACCCGCCCGCCGTCGGCGTGTGGTGGGCGCTCCCCGGTGGCGGCTTTCGTTCCTTTGACGAGATCTATGACCAGGATTGGCTCGTACCGCTAGATGAGTGTGAGTTCTCCGCTCGCGTGGCCCTAGTTGAGGCGCAGTTGTCGGTGTCTTCGCTGACGGGCGGAGGGAACACCTACATCGATTGGTCGTTTCCCCGCTGGCCAAACGTGAACCACTGAAACGCGAGCTCGGACTGGAGCGGGCGGTGCCCGGGGTGCGGCATGGTCAGGCGGAACTCATCCAGAATGTGACCGTGCGAATCACTTATGACTCCGTGGCCAACGCGGCATATGTATATCTGACTGACTCCATCGCACCGGGTCAGGTCGCGACGACCCAAGACGCTGACATCCGCTTGGATATGGCGTCAATCAACGTCGACTTCGATGCGGACGGTCGAGTGCTCGGCATCGAGGTGCTGGGCGCGGACCGCATCCTGCGCCCAGAGACCGTCGAAGCTGCTGAGAACATCACCGGGGGCGGCTGACGCCCGGCTCTCGGCATGGTCGGGCGCATCGCCCGGCGGCCCTGCTGGGGTGTCAGGCGAAGCAAGTGCGTTGTTGCCGTCGACTTGTCTGAGGGCTCGACCGCAAGTTAGCGGTTGATCCGAGAACCAACGTCGGTGCTCCGGTCAACTTCCACCGGCACGCTCGCTCCGGCGCGAGCAGGGGCGCGGTCGTCGCGGAGCGCAAAGCCCGCTGACCAGGTACAGCCGCCTCGGGCCGGGCTCGGACGACCGGACCGAGAGGCGATCGACAGCATCGCGGCAGGCTCACTGAGTTCGATCTGGAATCCCCGGACGGGTCAGCGAGCACGTTCCGTAGGCCGGCGGCCAGTGCGAACGGGCCGGCCTGTAGGCCGGGTTCTGTCCTCCTCCCTCGCGGGAGGTGGGGCGACCATCCATCTACGACCGCCGTTGCCGACGGCCTCCAGCAACCTACCCGTGCACTCGGGCGAGCAGCCCTCTCACCTGGCCTCGCGGCCGGACGGCGTGCACTGTCTGGTCTTGCTCCGGGTGGGGTTTGCCTAGCCGCACCGGTCGCCCGGCACGCTGGTGGTCTCTTGCTCCACCGTTTCACCCTTACCTCCCCGGTGGTGCTGCCTCGCGGCGGGGGAGGCGGTCTGTTCTCTGTGGCACTGTCCCGCGGGTTGCCCCGGGTGGGCGTTACCCACCACCCTGCTCTGCGGAGCCCGGACCTTCCTCGGGGAGTCTCCTCCACGCGGTCGCCCGGCCGGCCCGTTCGCAGGAGCCACGATAGCGGCGTCCGCTGTCCGGTGACGAAGCCGCGTCGCGCGAGCTACGCGGGTTCGAGGTCGTCGTCATCGACGGCCCGCGGCAGGGTCGCCACGGCGATCAGCGTCGTCAACGGGACGGCGAGCACGAGCCCGATGCTGGTCGCGAGGGTGCGCACGACCTCCTGGGTGATCTCCTCGGTGGCGAGCAGCGTGCCGGTGGGCAGCTCGTAGAGCCGGAGCACGAGCAGCACCGTGAGCGCGGTGCCCGCGTAGGCGAACACGATCGTGTAGATGGTCGAGGCGATGTGGTCGCGACCGATGCGCATGCCGCTCGAGAAGACCTTGGCACGCGACATGCGCGGTGAGGCGGCGCGCAGCTCCCACACGGCCGAGGCCTGGGTGATGGTCACGTCGTTGAGCACGCCGAGACCGGCGACGATGATCGCGCAGGAGAACAGGCCCGGGAACGACAGGTCGGTGGCGACGGCGCTGAGCGCGCGTGAGCCCTCGTCGGCCACGCCGGTGAGGCGGGTGGCGCCGACGGCGACGACGCCGAGCACGGTGGTGACGGCGATGCCGGCCATCGTGCCCGCCAGCGCTGCGCTGGTGCGCAACGAGAAGCCGTGCGTCGTGTAGAGGACGACGTACATGATCGCCGCCGAGCCCACCGCGCCGATCAGCACCGCCGACTCGCCCGAGAGCAGCGCGGGCAGCATGAACCACCCCAGCACGCCGACGGCGAACGTCAGGCCCAACAGGGCCATGAGCCCGCGGAAGCGGGCGACGGCCAGCACCACCACGACGAAGACGATCGCCAGGATCGCCAGGGGGGCGGTGCGCACGATGCCGAAGTAGTTGAGGGTGGCTGGCTGGCCGTCCGCCTGGGGCGGGGTGCGGATGAGCTTGACCCGGTCGCCCTCGGCCAACGACGAGCCGAGCACGTCGCGCGGCACGGCGACCAGGAGCTCGGTGCCCTCGTCGTCACCTTCGGCGACGCGCACCTCGATCTGCCCGCACCCCTGCGCCGGTCGGGCGTCGGCACACGGCTCCTGGACGGCGAGCACCTCGGCCTGGGGGAACGTCACCCCGGGTGCCGCGAACTGCAGGTCGTCGGCGAGGTCGTCGACACGGGAGCCGTCGGGCCACAGCAGCACGACGCCGGCCAGCACCGCGACCAGGATCGCGACAAGGGAGCCGACCAGGGCCGACCTCGGGCCGCGGCCGACGTCGACGTGCACGTCGCCGTGTCCGTGCCCGTGCCCGTGCCCAGCGCCGGGGGTCGGGACGTCGTCGCGTCGTCGTGCGTGCGATCCGGCCACCGCGTCATCCTCCCACGAGTAGTGGGAACCGTTCTCAGCCCGGTCGGGAACGGCGTCAGGCCAGGCGGGTGATGTCGACGGTGACGGTCATGCGCGAGGTGGCGGCGCCGGAGTAGATGCCGCTGATCGGCTTGACGTCGTCGTAGTCACGTCCCCGGGCCAGGACGACGTAGCGGTCGTCGGGGGTGGCGTCGTGGCACGGGTCGTGGGCCTGCCAGCCGTCGTCCCACCACTCGACCCACGCGTGCGAGGCACCGGTGACCGTGGTGCCGACCACGGGGTCGCGGTCGGGGTGCACGTAGCCGGAGACGTAGCGGGCCGGGATGCCGATCGTGCGCAGGCCGCCGACGACGAGGTGGGCGAGGTCCTGGCAGACGCCGGCGCGTTGTCGCCAGGCGGTGGCGCCGGTGCCCTTGACCGTGGTGGAGCCCGGGGAGAACTCGACCTCGTCGTGCACCATCGCGCACAGGTCGCGCGCGGCCTCGCCCGGCAGCTCGTGATCGGCGGCCACCTGCTTCGCGCGCTGGGCGAAGTCGGGCGTCGGCTCGACGAGGTCGGAGGCGGTGAGCATCTCGGTCCAGCGGTCGGCGACCTCGCGGGCCGCCACCTGCTCCCAGGTCTGGACGGCGGGCCGGGCCGGCGGTCGGTCGACCTGCACGGTGGACGTCGCGGCGACCGTCATCGCCTCGTGGGGATCGACGACCTCGAAGGCCGTGACGGCCGAGCCGAAGTAGTCGCGGTAGTCGAAGGTCCACGGCTTCGGGCTCACCTCGAGCCGGCTGTGGACGACGATCTGCTCGGTCGTGGTGACCGGGGTCAGGCGCGCCTGGTTGTAGGAGGCGACGGCCTTGCCGTCGTACTCGAAGGTCGTGGTGTGGACGACTCGCAGCTGCATGGACATCGTCACGCTCCTCCCATCCCGTGCCAGGCCAGGGCCTCGGCCCCGGCGAAGAACCTCTTGGTGACGGCCTCGGTGGCCATCGCGCAGGTGCGCTGCAGCCGCTCCATCTCGGTGGGCAGGTCGGCGACGACGTCGGAGAGCGAGCGGTACTCCAGCTCGGCGCGGGTGCGGCCCAGCAGGCGTTGCGCGTCGTTCTGGATGCCGGCGCGCTGCCCGCCCGACTCGAGGTTGTCGAGACACTGCTCGGCCCGGTTGAGCGAGAAGACGACCGATCGCGGGAACAGCCGGTCGAGCAGCAGGAACTCCGCCGCGGCCCGCTCGGTGGAGAGCCCGCGGTAGGTGCGCAGGAACGCCTCGTAGGCGCCGCAGGCGCGCAACGTGCTCGTCCACTGGTCGGTGGTGCCACTGGTGACCGACGCCGTCGCGACCAGTCGTGAGGTCATGTCGGCCCGCTCGATGCAGCGGCCCAGCATGAGGAACTGCCAGCCCTCGTCGCGGGTCATGGTCGCGTCGGCGGTGCCGTTGACCAGGGCGGCGCGCTCGCGCACCCACTGGAAGACGCCCGGCGTGCGGCGCGTGGCGAATCGGCCGGACACGATGTCTCGGTTGGTGGTGTTGATGACCTCCCACAGCGGCACCGAGAGCGTCTCGCGGGCCCGGCGGGCGCTCTCGCGGGCGGCGCCGATGGCCGCCGCGATCGAGACGGGGGAGCGCGGGTCGTAGGCCAGCGTCTGCAGCACGTACCCGAGGTCGACGTGCTCGGGCGCGTCGTCGACGCCCATGATCGACAGCAGTCCGTGACAGGTCTCGTCGACGTCGAGGGTGGCGTCCTCGAGCAGCAGCGAGGTCTGCACGTCGAGGATGCGTGCGGTGTCCTCGGCGCGCTCGACGTAGCGGCCGATCCAGAACATCGACTCGGCGATGCGGCTCAGCACGGGCGGTCACCTCCCGGGGTCTCGAGGCTCGTTCGTCGCCCCTCGACCACCGGTGGCCCGAGCTGTTGCTGTTGCTCGGCCTGCTCGTGCATCGCGGTGATCGCCGGCCCGGGGGTCTCGGCCGGTGCGGCGTCGCGCGAGGTCTCGACGACCTCGACCGGGGCCGGCTCCTCGACCGGCGCGGTCTCGGCGCCCAGCTCGGCATGGCTCACCGACGGTCCGGCCAGCACCCAGGTGTCCTTGGAGCCGCCGCCGCGGGAGGAGTTGACGATCAGCTCGCCCTTGGCGAGCGCGACCCGGGTCAGGCCACCGGGCAGCACCCACACCCGGTTGCCGTCGTTGACGGCGAAGGGTCGCAGGTCGACGTGGCGCGGGCCGAGCTCGCCGTCGACGAACGTCGGCACCGTGGAGAGCTGGACGACGGGCTGGGCGATCCAGTCGCGGGGCGAGTCGAGGATCTTGCCGCGCAGCTCGTCGAGCTCGGCCCGCGTGGCGCGCGGCCCGATCACGATGCCCTTGCCGCCCGAGCCGTCGACGGGCTTGAGGACGAGCTCGTCGAGCCGGTCGAGCACCTCCTCGCGCGCGCCGGCGTCGCCCACGCGCCAGGTGTCGACGTTCTTGATCACCGGCTCCTCGGAGAGGTAGTAGCGGATGATGTCGGGCAGGTAGGTGTAGACCAGCTTGTCGTCGGCGACGCCGTTGCCCACCGCGTTGGCGAGCACGACGTTGCCGGCGCGGGCGGCGTCAATGAGGCCCGGGACGCCGAGCATCGAGTCGGCCCGGAAGTGCACGGGGTCGAGGAACTCGTCGTCGACGCGGCGGTAGATCACGTGCACCGGCGCCAGGCCCTGCGTCGTCCGCATCATCACGCGCCCGCGCCGGCACTCGAGGTCGCGGCCCTCGACCAGCTCGACGCCCATGGTGCGCGCCAGCAGCGCGTGCTCGAAGTAGGCGCCGTTGTAGACGCCGGGCGTGAGCACCACGACGGTCGGGTCGGTGACACCCGCCGGGGCCGCGGCGCGCAGCGCGGCCAGCAGCCGCTGCGGGTAGCCGGCGACCGGGCGGATGCGGTGGGCCGCGGTCGTCTCGGGCAGGGCCGAGCTGATCGCGCGGCGGTTGGTCATCACGTACGACACCCCGGACGGCACCCGCACGTTGTCCTCGAGCACCCGGAACTCACCGGCGTTGTCGCGGATGAGGTCGATGCCCGACACGTGCACCCGGACGCCGTTGGGCGGGCGGACGTTGGCCGCGGCCCGGTGGTAGTGGCTCGAGGTGGTGATCACGCGGCGGGGGATGACGCCGTCGTCGAAGACCTGGCCGGCGTCGTAGATGTCGGCCAGGAACATCTCCAGCGCCTTGACCCGCTGCTGGACGCCGGAGTCGAGCGTGGTCCACGTGTCCTGCTCGATCACCCGCGGCAGGATGTCGAGCGGGAACGCGCGCTCCTCGCCGCCGATGTCGAAGGTGACGCCCTGGTCGAGGTAGCCGGCCTGCAGCGCCTCGACCCGGGTGACGATCTCGGGTTGGGTGAGCGTCGCGAGCGTCTCGCGCAGGCGCAGGTAGGGCGAGCGCAGCGTGTCGCCGTCGAACATCTCGTCGTACGCCGGTCCGCTGGTCTCGTAGCCCTCGAACATCGCGTTCATGCCTCCCGACCCTAGTGGGAGACCGATGTCACGCGATGGCACGACGCGGCTCAGGCGACGGTCAGCACCTCGGCGCCGGACGCCGTGACGACCAGGGTGTGCTCGAACTGGGCCGACGGGCGACCGTCGGCGGTGACGACGGTCCAGCCGTCGTCCCACATCTCGATCTCGCGGGTGCCGAGGTTGAGCATCGGCTCGATGGTGAAGGTCATGCCGACCTCGATGAGCTCGTCGTGGTCTGGTGAGTCGTAGTGCGGGACGACCAGACCGTTGTGGAAGGACGAGCAGATGCCGTGTCCGGTGAACTCCTCGACGACGCCGTAGCCGTGCCGCTTGGCGTAGGACTCGATGACGCGGCCGATCACGTTCATCCGGCGCCCGGGCCGGACCGCCCTGATCGCCCGGTCGAGCGCCTCGCGGGTGTGCTCGACGAGCAGCCGGGTGGGCTCGTCGACGTCGCCGGCGAGGAACGTGGCGTTGGTGTCGCCGTGGACGCCGTCGAGGAAAGCGGTCACGTCGATGTTGACGATGTCGCCGTCGTCGACCACGCGGCTGTCGGGGATGCCGTGGCACACGACCTCGTTGACGCTCGAGCACAGCGACTTCGGGAACCCGCGGTAGCCGAGGGTGGAGGGGTAGGCGCCGTGGTCGCAGAGGAACTCGTGACCGAGACGGTCGAGCTCGTCGGTGGTGACGCCGGGGACGACGGCCGCACCGACCAGCTCGCGGGCCTGTGCGGCCAGGCGCCCGGCGGCGCGCATGCGCTCGATCGTGTCGGCGTCCTGCACGAGGGGGCCGTCGTAGGGCGTGGGCGCGTCGCGGTCGACGTACTCGGGCCGTCGGATCTCGCGGGGGACCGGGCGACGGGGGGACACGGTGCCGGCAACGATCGGGGTCACGGTCGGCAAGCGTAGTAGCGGCGTAGTGTCGGCCCATGGCCGATCAGCCGGAGTACTGGTACTGCATCAAGCACTCGCGCGTCGAGACCCGCGACGGGTGCCCCAACAAGGACCGGCTCGGCCCCTACGCCTCCGAGGCCGAGGCCGCGCGGGCGATCGAGACCGCGCACGAGAAGAGCGAGGCCTGGGACCACGATCCCCGGTGGAACGACGACGAGCTCGAGGACTGAGTTGGCGTTCGAGCGACGGCGGGTCGCGAAGGCGCCCGCCGCGACCGACTTCTGGCCGTTCGGCGGCATGTGCCTCATGGCCGCCACGTTCTTCCTGTACGCCGCCAGCGCGACGATCGCCCCGTGGTGGGCGGTGACGCTCCTGATGCTGCTCTGGGTGGGGCTGTTCGCGCTCGCCTGCTCGTGGTTCACCTCGCACCCGAGGCGCATCACCGTCGTGGCGCTGGGGGCGACGGCCGTGTGGTTCGCGGTGCTGGTGGCCGGGGCCGCGGGCCTCGGATGGGAGGCCTGACGGCTGGCACTGCGGGTCAGCGCGGGGTGACCAGCAGGACCTTGCCCTGGCCGCCGTCGGCGTCGGTGGTGACCAGCACGTTGCCGTTGCGCAGCTGGGTGACGGCGCGCAGCCGGCCGTAGGTGCCGCGCAGCTCGGCGGGCGTCGTCACCGAGCGCAGGCCGCCCTGCGGACCGAACGTCATGACCAGGAGCCGCTCGCCGGCCAGCGTGGCGACGAACAGCGCGCCGTTGGCACGGCCCCACTTCGCGCCGTTGACGAACGCGGCCCCCGACGTGGCGACGGTGGGCGTGCCGGAGCGCCAGGAGGCGTTGCGCTGGCGACCGGGCAGCGACTGGTCGGTCATCGGCACCGACTCGTCGTAACCGGGCACCGGGTTCCAGCCGTAGTCGCCACCGCGGCGCAGCAGGTTGACCTCGTCGTCGCGGTAGGAGCCGTGCTCGACCGACCACACCGTGCCGTCGCGCCGCTGGGCCAGGCCCTGCACGTTGCGGTGGCCGTAGGTGAACACGTAGCGCTTGTTGCGGTTCGCGGCCTTGCGGAAGGGGTTGCGCTTCCAGGGCTTGCCGCTGAACCGGTCGAGACGCAGGGTCTTGCCGCCGAGCGAGGTGAGGTCGCGCGGGTTGGTGCCCACGGCGGCGTCGCCGGTGCCGACGACGAGCGCCCCGCTGCGGCCGATGAGCAGCCGGCAGCCGCCGTGGCGACCGCTGGTGGTGGGCAGCCCGCGCAGGAGCGTCCGCTTGAAGGTGGCGCGGCGCTCGCCGCGGTCGAGGGTCCAGGCGTTGACGCGGACGTCGTGGCCGCCGCCGTCCTTCTGCCAGCCGCTGCAGGTGTAGAACCGCCGGTTCTTCGTGAACGCCGGGTCGACGGCCAGTCCCATCAACCCGGTCTCGCCCGACGTCCAGATGCGGTTGCGGGGGAACGCGATCGCGCGCTTGGTCCCGCTCCTCGTCGCCAGCGTGAGGCGGGCCGGGTCGCGCTCGGTGATCAGCAGCGAGCCGCTCGGCAGCTCCTTGACGTCCCACGGGTGGTTGAGCCCGGCGACCCGCGTGCTCACGCTCAGGGCCGGCACCCGCCGCTCGGACGCCGCCACGGTGGGCCGGGGCGCGTCGTCGGCGGCACCGGTGGATGGCGCCACCGAGAGGAGCGGAGCGACGAGGGCGAGCATGACCGAGGTGACGAGGACGCGTCGCATGCGGGCCACGGTACGCCGGATCGTCGCCACCGCGAGTCACCCGCGGGGCCGCCCGCCGGAGTACCGCTACAACCAGCCGTTCTCGTCGGCGACCCGTACCGCCTCGCCCCGGTTGGCGGCCCCGGTCTTGCCGATGGCCGCGGAGAGGTGGTTGCGCACGGTGCCCTCCGACAGCGACAGCCGCGCGGCGAGGACGGCGACCGTGGCACCGTCGCGCGCCGCGCGGAGCACGTCGGACTCGCGCGCCGTCAGCGGCGAGTCGCCGGTGGCGAGCGAGTCGGTGGCCAGCGCCGGGTCGACGACGCGCAGGCCGGCGTGGACGCGGCGGACGGCGTCGGCGAGCTGGGCGGCGGGGGTGTCCTTGACGACGAAGCCCGACGCGCCGGCCCGCAGGGCGCGGCGCAGGTAGCCGGGCCGACCGAACGTCGTCACGATCAGCACCCGGGTGCCGGGGGAGACCCGGCGCACCTCGGCGGTCGCCTCGATGCCGTCGAGTCCGGGCATCTCCACGTCGAGCAGGGCGACGTCGGGCCGGTGCTCGAGGGCCGCGGTGACGGCGTCGGTGCCCGTGCCGACCTCGGCCACGACGACCAGGTCGGGCTCGAGCTGCAGCAGCGCGGAGAGCGCGCCGCGCACGAGGGCCTGGTCGTCGGCGAGCAGAAGACGGATCGGGTCGCTCATGGGTGGTGCACCACCCGGAGCGAGAACCCGGGCGCCAGGTCGCGGACGACGAGGGTGGCCCCGACGGCGGCGGCGCGCTCGCGCAGGCCCTGCAGGCCGGACCCCGGCCCGGTGGCCGAGCCGCAGCCGTCGTCGCGGACCTCGGCGCTGGTCGCGTCGAGCACCACCACGCACCGCGAGGCGCCCGAGTGCCGGACGACGTTGGTGACGCCCTCGCGCACGGTCCACGCGAACAGCTCGCGCAGGTCGGAGGGCACGTCGTCGGTCGAGTTCGGCAGGTCGGCCGCGATGCCGGCGGCCTCGAGGGCCGACCGCGCCTTCGCCAGCTCGCCCGGCAGCGTCAGCTCGCGGTAGCCCTCGACGGCGCGCCGGACGTCGGCGAGCGCGTCGCGGCTCAGCCGCTCGAGGTCGGCGACCTCCTGCCGCGCGCGGTCGTGGTCGACGTCCATCAGCCGGCCGGCCAGCTCGGCCTTGACGGTGATGACGGTGAGCGAGTGCCCGAGGATGTCGTGCAGGTCGCGGGCGAACCGGCTGCGCTCGCTGTCGACGGCGAGCCGGGCGTTCTCCTCGTGGGCGCGCAGGAGCTCGATGTTGCGGCTCAGCACGGTCCGCAGCCCGAACACCGCGACCGAGGCGGCCAGCAGGCCGAACGCGGTGCCGACCTGGCTGCCCCAGCCCTCGACCGCGCCGAGTCCGATGGTGACGACGACCAGCGCGACGATGACCGGCCCGGCGACCCGTAGGGGGAAGACCATCACCAGCGCCACGCCGACGTAGACGACCGAGGTCAGGCCGGACTCGCCGAGCACGGCGATCATCACCCCGCCGAGGACGACGAGCGCGACGACGTAGGCGGCCGACCACCGCAGCGGCGGCGCCTCGACGAGCCGGGCCCGGTCGGCGCGGGCGCGCACCCACAAGGTCATGTAGACCGCGGCGAAGGCGAGCGTGGCGACCAGACCGGTCCAGCGCTGGAGCTGGTCGTCGCGCGTCCACGCGTCGTGGAGCGGGGTGACGAGGAAGAACAGCCAGATCGCGGCGAAGAACGGTCCCAGACGACCGACGGGCGTCGGGGACGGCGGGCTGGTCACCGTCGCACCGTAACCGGGGCGCGCCCGGTCATGCCGCGACCGATGAGTCCGCGCGCCGCGCGTGGTCGAATGCCACGTGACCCAGCTCCTCCGCGTCCAGAACTTCACCGTGAGCAACGACGGCTTCGGCGCCGGCGACGGCCAGAGCCTCGAGACCCCGTTCGGCCATGCCGACCCCAGGGAGCTCATGGGGTGGGCCGTCAGCACCGCGAGCTTCCCGAACCGCACCGGGCCGGGCGGCTCCCGGGGCCTCGAGGACTACTTCACCCGCGACTTCGCCCACGGCATCGGCGCCGAGATCATGGGCGCCCACAAGTTCAGCCCGTACCGGGGCCCGTGGGCCGATCACGAGTGGCGGGGCTGGTGGGGCGACGTCCCGCCGTTCCACACGCCCGTCTTCGTGATGACCCACCACCTGCGCCCGTCGTTCGCGCTGGCCGACACGACCTTCCACTTCACCGACGACCAGCCGGCCGTGGTGCTCGAGCGGGCCCGGGCCGCGGCCGGCGGCCAGGACGTCCGACTCGGCGGCGGCGCGACGATCATCCGCTCGTTCCTCGACGCCGACCTCGTCGACACCCTCCACGTCGCCGTGCACCCGGGCGAGCTCGGCTCGGGTGCCCGGCTGTGGGAGAGCCCGGACGAGCTCGCCGACCGCTTCCACCTCGAGGTCGTCACCGGGCCGACCAGCGGCGTGCGGCACCACCTGTTCTGGCGGCGCTGAGCCGAGCACCCCGGCGCCTCACACCCGGGCGGTGTCCTTGCTCATCCGCCAGGCCGCACCTGCGACGAAGACGCCGAGCCAGACGACGGCGTTGACGACGGCGAACCAGGGCAGCTCGTGCGTCAGCGGCGAGCGCGCGATCTCCGAGACGCCGTACATCGGCGTCCAGTAGGCGATGTGGCGCACGACGTCGCTGTACTGGTCGAGCGGGATGAACAGCCCGCCGAGGAACGACAGGACGGCGAGGCCGGGCCCGAGCACCTGCATGACGTTCTCGCTCGGCAGCAGGTAGCCGGCGAAGATGCCGAGCGCCGAGAACGTGGTCGTGCAGAGCAGGGTGATCACGGCGCACTCGATCCAGGTGGCCACCGACATCTCGGCCGTGCCCTGCACCGCACCGACCACGTTGACCACGGTGACGGCGAACGCGCCCATCGCCAGCGCCACGATGGCCTTGACCGCGATGTAGGCGACGGGATGGAGCGGCGTCAGCCGCAGCTGGCGCGACCAGCCGAGCGCCCGTTCGACGGCGACGTTGGCGCCGGCGGCCGCCGAGATCAGGGCGCCGCCGTACAGCGCCATCGAGATGAGGATGTAGGCCGACACGTTGCCGTCGCCGACCCGCTCGGCACCGTCGTTGCCCGAGCCGAAGACGAAGAACAGGATCGCGGGGAAGAACAGCGCGAAGAAGATGGTGCGCTTGTTGCGCAGCATCCGCTTGAGCTCGATGCCGAGCAGGGTGCGGTTGAAGCCGCCGGCGCGGGGCACGCGCCGGGCCTCGATGGTGGGCGACGTGACGCTCATGCTGCGTGGTCCTCTCCGGTCAGGCTGATGAAGGCCTCCTCGAGGCCCTGGGCGGTGATCTCCAGGTCGTGCGCGTCGGTCGTGGTGAGCAGGTGCCGGGCGACGGCGTCGCTGTCGCGGGTGTGGACGACGACGACGTCGCCACGCACCTCCACGCCCTCGACGCCGGCGATGCGGCTCAGCGCGTCGGCGTGGTCACCGGCCGACGTCACCGTCGCGCGGACCGTGCGACCGGAGGCCAGCGACTTGATCTCGGCGCCGGTGCCGTCGGCGACGACCTGGCCGTGGCGGACCAGCACGATCCGGTCGGCGTACTGGTCGGCCTCCTCGAGGTAGTGCGTGGCGAACATGATGGTGCGGCCCTGCCGGGCGTCGGCGCGGATCGTCGACCAGAACCGACGGCGGCCCTCGACGTCCATGCCGGTCGTCGGCTCGTCGAGCAGGAGCAGGGCGGGGTCGGGCAGCAGCGCCATCGCGAACCGGAGCCGTTGCTGCTCACCGCCCGAGCACGCGCCGACCTTGCGGCCGGCCAGCTCGGTGATGCCGGCGTCGGCGAGCACGTCGTCGACCGGTCGGGTGTCGGCGAACAGGCTGGCGGTGTAGGCGACGGTCTCGCGGACGGTGAGGTCCTTGACCAGCCCGCCGCTCTGCATCACCGCCGACACCAGGCCTCGCGCGATCGCCTCGCGCGGCTCGAGCCCGAGCACCCGCACCTCGCCCGACGTCGGCCGGCTGAGCCCGAGCACCATGTCGATGCTGGTGGTCTTGCCGGCACCGTTGGGGCCGAGGAACGCGACGACCTCGCCCTGGTGGATCTCGAGGTCGAGACCGCGCACGGCCTCGACGGACCCGAAGGTCTTGGTGACGCCGTCCAGGCTGATGGCGGGGACGGCGGGGGTCGACGGCGTCCGCGAGACGCTCCCGAGCTGGCTGGTGGTCATGGCCCCAGCCTGTGGCGGACGCCGCCGTCGACCCTCGTCGCTTGGTCACGACGCGACCGTGACTTTTGTCAGGGGGTGCAGCGGCGCACGAAGTCGGCGAGGTCCTTGCTCTGCTGCACGCGGGTGGGCTCGTGGACGTACATCATGTGGCCGGCCTCGTAGTAGGCGTGCTCGATGTTGGCGCGCAGCTCGTCGGGCAGGTTGAGGTGGGCGATGACGTCCTCGGCGGCGTGGTGGGGCGTCGCGCCGTCGTAGTAGCCGTAGGCCACGTGCACCTTCAGGTGCGGGTTGGTGCGCATCGCCCGCTCGAGCTGCGGGCTCACGTCGATCGGACGGCCCTCGAAGTCCTTGAACGACCACGGGTGCACGCGCGAGCTGATCTGCTCGTAGGGCAGGTCGTTCTCGTAGCGCAGCTCGCTGCGCACGTAGTGGTTGTAGGCGGCCGAGTAGGGCCCGGCGATCGCGTCCATCGACGGGTCGGCGTCCATGCTCTCGGCGATCGCGCTGGCCGCCGGTCCGGAGAACCGGCCGTCGAGCCGGCCGGCGGTCTGCCGACGGTCGCGCAGCAGCTCACCGAAGAAGCGCCAGTGCTCGATGCGGAGGTCGGCGCGGTCGACGTAGTCCTCGCTCAGGCCGGTGAGCGCGGCGACGCGGCTGACGGCGGCCGCGCGCTCCTTCGGCGTCAGGCGCGACCCCCGCGCCAGGACGGCGCGGTAGTCGTCGACGTAGGCCTCGGCCGCGGCGACGGCCTTCTTCAGCGACGTGCGGCCGAGCTTGCCGTGGTAGCTGGCGATGGCGGCGTAGGTGGGCAGGTAGAGCGCGTGGGCGCGGTCGTTGCGCTGGTTCTCGAAGTCGATCGACGACAGGTCGAGCACGCTCGAGATGAGCGCGACGCCGTTGACGTACATGCCGTAGCGCGTCTGGAGCCTCTCGGCCAGCGCGGCGGCGCGCAGCGTGCCGTAGGACTCGCCGAGCAGCAGCTTGGGGGAGAGCCACCGCCCGTGGCGCGACGTCCAGAGCCGGATCAGCTCGGCGATCGAGTCGATGTCGCCCTGGTAGCCGTGGAACGGCTCGGGCTTCGTGCCCTTGACCGCACGGGAGTAGCCGGTGGAGACGGGGTCGATGAGCACGAGGTCGCTGACCGCGAGCAGGCTCTCGGCGTTGTCGGCCAGCCCGTACGGCGGGGGCAGCAGTGCGCCGGCGTCGCCCATGACGACACGGCGCGGGCCGAGCAGGCCCAGGTGGAGCCACACGCTCGAGCTGCCCGGGCCGCCGTTGAAGGCGAACGTGACCGGGCGGTCGGGCTCGCCGTCGACGACGTAGGAGGTGATCGAGATCTCGGCCTTGGCCTGGTGGCCCTGGAAGACGCCGTCGTCGTAGACCTCCTCGCGCAGCACGACCCGGCCGGTCGTGGCGGTGTAGTCGAGCGTGCGGCGACCGGCCTTCAGACGGTGCTGGGTGGTGACGAGGTCGTCGGTCGGCTCGGCCGGCCGAGCCTCGACGAGGCTCGTGGTGGACGTGGTGGACGTCGGCTGCTTCTCGTCGGTCATGAACATCACCCTAAGGACGCTCGCGGGAACAACCAGACGCCTGGCAGGGTTGGCGCACCGACCCCGAGACTTCCCCTCGCCGCCCACCTCGCATTTCCTGAAGGACCCACCGATGACCGTGACCAGCACCGACCCGCACGCCGTCCTGCACGAGCGCCTGGCGGCCCTCAAGGCCGAGCTCGAGCAGGCTCAGGCCGAGAACCGCGCCGAGGCCGCGGGCGACGTCGTCGACCGCGCGACCAACGTCGAGGCCAGCATCCGCAAGTCCATCCTCGAGGAGCGCATCGTCGCGCTCGAGCTCGAGATCGCCGACCTCGCCCACGACGAGCACGTCGACGGTGTCGTCTCCGTGGGCGACACGGTCACCCTCGACCTCGGCGACGGCGACGAGACCTTCGTCGTCGGCTCGGTCGAGCACGCCGTCGCCGGCGTCGAGACCGTCACCCCGAGCAGCGCGCTCGGCCAGGCGATCCTGGGTGCCGCGGTCGGCACCACGGTCACCTACTCGCCCCGCAAGGGCGTCAAGCTCGAGGCCAAGATCGTCTCCACGGCCTGACCTGACTCACGACAGCGGCCGGTCCCCTCGGGGGCCGGCCGCTGTCGCTTTCGGGTCAACGAAGAGAGGACGGCTCAAGGAGCTGGGCCGGACGCCGGATCGAACGCGACCACGGATCGGAGACAACCGCCGCGAAGCGGAGCTGGCAGCTGGGCGCGGCTCGCGGAGCGAGCAGTCAGAAGCTGTGCTCGGGTCCGGGGAACGTGCCGGCCTTGACGTCGGCGTCGTAGTCGCGGGCGGCTTGCAGCAGCACGGCGTGCAGGTCGGCGTACTGCTTGACGAAGCGGGCCATCCTGCCCTGGCGCAGGCCGAAGGCGTCCTGCCAGACCAGCACCTGGCCGTCGCAGGCGGCGCCGGCGCCGATGCCGATCGTCGGGATGGTGAGCTGGTCGGTGACCTGGGCGGCGGTGTCGGCGCCGACCATCTCCATGACGACGGCGAAGGCGCCCGCCGCCTCGACGGCGAGGGCGTCGTCGAGCACCCGGGCGCCGGCGTCGCCGCGGCCCTGGACCCGGTAGCCGCCGAGGGCGTGCTCGCTCTGCGGGGTGAACCCGATGTGCGCCATCACGGGGATGCCGCCCTGCGTGAGCTTCTCGATCTGGGGCGCCATCTCGACGCCGCCCTCGAGCTTGACGCAGTGGGCGCCGCCCTCCTTCATGAAGCGGGCGGCGGTCAGGTAGGCCTGCTCGGGCGAGGCCTGGTAGCTGCCGAAGGGCAGGTCGCCGACGACGAGCGCGCGACGCACGGACCGACTGACCGCGCGGGTCAGCGGGATCAGCTCGTCGACCGTCACCGGCAGGGAGGTCTCGTTGCCGAAGACGTTGTTGCTCGCGCTGTCGCCGACGAGCAGGACCTCGATGCCGGCCTCGTCGAAGGTCGCGGCGGCGTACTGCTCGTAGGCGGTGAGCATCGAGAACTTCTCGCCGCGTTCCTTCATCTCGCGCAGGTGGTGGGTGCGGACCCGCCGCAGCGGCGGGGCGGCAGCGCTGCCGGTCGTCGCGGGCTGGGTGGGACCGGTGCCGTACGGCGCGGTCTCCTCGGGGGTGCTCATCGGTGAGTCTCCGATCGGGTGGGTCTCGCAGCCTCCTGATGAGGTCCACGGACTGGGTCCAGGCTAGGTGGGTCGCACGGGGGTCGCAGTGTGCCGTCGCTCACGTACGTCTCGGGCGCGCGGCGCAGTTTGCGGGCGTGGGTCGTCGGGTAGGCAGGTGCCGATGTCCTCCATGCCGCCGCCCCCGCCGCCCCCGTCGTTCCCGCCGCCGTCCTCGCCGCCGCCGGGCCAGCCCGGCCAGCCGGGCCAGCCCGGCCAGCCCGGCCAGCCGGTCGAGGTCCGGATGAGCCCGGAGAAGATGCGCAACCTCGGGCTGCGGTTCGCGCTCGGTCTCGCCGTCGTCCTCGGCCTCGTCCTGGTGCCCAACCGGCGCACCGAGGACTGGAGCTCGCTCGGCAAGATCGGGTTGGTGGCGCTCGTCGTCGTCCTGATCGTCGTCGTCGCGGCCCTCCTGCCGGTGCGCTTCGTCGTCGACCAGCGCGGGCTGACCGTCCGCCGCCTGGCCGGCTTCACCCGCACGGTGGAGTGGGCGCGGCTGGGCTCCGGGGTGTACGTCGACGACTTCCAGGCCGCCGGGCAGGGCGGCGTGCAGAGCTCGAGCCGGGTCTTCCTGCGTGACCCGTCCGGGGCGAAGATCCTCGCGCTCAGCTCGCAGTCGGCCGGCCGCGACGAGCTGCTCCGCCTCGTCGCCGCTCTGGGCCAGCAGCGCTTCGAGCACGTGCCGGGTCCGATCAACGGCAAGCAGCTCGGGGCGCGATACCCGGGCCTGGTGTCGGTGTTCGAGCGCCGTCCGGTGCTGATCGGCCTCGTGGCTGCGCTGGTCATCGTCGCGCTGGTGGTCGTCGGCGTCCTGCTCTTCGCCGACTACTGAGTCGCGCGCGGTCGGCCGGCCACAGAGACCGTGGCGAGGCTCAGCGCCATGACGGCGAGCGCGACCAGCAGCGCCGGGATGTCGCCGCCGATCGCTCCCAGCACGTAGGGGAGGGCGAAGCCGAGGTAGGTGATCGCGTAGAACACCGCCACCGTCGCGCCTCGCTCGGCCGGGTCGGCGCGGCGCTCGGTCTCCCGGAGCCCGGAGACGAGCACGCACCCGTAGCCCGCGCCGAGCAGGGGCGCGCCCAGCAGCACGAACCACCGGACGTCGGTCGCGAGCGCGAGCACCCCGATCGAGCCGCCGCCCAGGGCCACGACGAGCCCGACCTGGCCGGCCAGGAGCGGACGGCGCTCGTCGAGCCGGCGGGCCGCGCCCTGGACCAGCACGCC
The DNA here is from genome assembly GCF_039939255.1 of Nocardioides secundeburneus. NCBI lineage: Bacteria > Bacillati > Actinomycetota > Actinomycetes > Propionibacteriales > Nocardioidaceae > Nocardioides > Nocardioides secundeburneus. The sequence continues at coordinate 303,311 of NZ_JBDUUE010000006.1, read as the reverse complement.
ACAGCCCAGCGTCACGCCGGCCAGCACCCCGGCGAACGCGAGTGCGCCAGGCTGCTCGCCCTCGAGCTCGCCGGGCAGGTAGGCGATCGAGAGTGCGGCGCAGCCGAACACCCACGGCGCCGACGGGGCGACGACGCCCAGGAACCGGCGTCCGCGGGTGACGGCCGGGAGGTGCAGGAGCGAGCGGGGCACGACCCGGTCGGGGCGTGGGCCGCCGACCGGCCACAGCAGGACGATCGCGAGCGCGCCGATGACCACGTGCGGCAGGTACGGCGTCTCGAGCGGTCGTGGCGCCCACTGCGCGGTGAGCCCCGCGGCGAGCGGGCCGGCGCCGAAGCCCGCCGACAGCGCGATCGCGGCACGCCGTGGCCCGGACCCCGAGTCGGACACCTCCGCGACCCACGCGGTCGCGGCGCTGAACACCACGCCGGAGCAGGCCCCCGCGAGCAACCGCGCGACGGCGAGCCCCGTCGTCGAGTCGTGCTCGAGGACCAGCAGGACGCTCGCGAGCGGCGACAATGCCACGAACGGCAGCACCACGGCACGCCGTCCCCACCGGTCGGAGGCGGCCCCGCCCACGAGGAGAGCCGGCACGAGCCCCGCGGCGTAGACGCCGAACAGGAAGGCCCGTGTCTGCACCGACATGTCGAGCTCGTCGCGGTAGGCGATGAGGATCGGGGTGAACTGGTTGGCGCCCCAGCCGACGGTGAACATCGCGAACGCGACTCGTTGCCAGGACCGCACCCGCCTGACGCTAGCGGTCTGGCGCGGGCGAGGGGGCGGTGTGTGAGCCACCGAACGGGGCGTCTGGAGGGGCTGGAACGGTGGCTCACCTACCGCCCCGACGGGCGGGAGGCGACGGCTCAGGCCGTGCCGGAGTTGAACATCCAGGTGATGCCGAACCGGTCGGTGACCTGGCCGAAGTGGTCGCCCCAGGGCGCCTTCTCGAACGGCAGGTCGACGGTGCCGCCGGTGGCCAGGCCCTCGAACCAGCCGCGGATCTGCTCGACGTCGTCGCCGCTGAGGCTGACGGTGCCGTTGGTGACCTCGCCCGGGTGGGTGCTGGGGACGTCGGAGCCCATGAGGCAGATGCCGTCGGAGACGACGAGCTGGGCGTGCATGACGTTGCCCTGCTCCTCCTCGGGCACGCCCATGCCGCCGAACTCGGCGAAGGTGTTGCTGCTCAGCTCTCCGCCGAGGACGGAGTGGTAGAAGGCCATCGCGTCGGCGGCCTGGCCGCGCCAGTTGAGGTAGGGGTTGAGTCGAGCGGACATCGGTGCTCCTGAGGGTTGGGGTGGTGGGGTGGGTCAGCGGACGGCGAGCGCGGCGGCGTCAGCGGCGGACTCGAGGTCGGCGACGACGATGCGGCGCATGCCCAGCATGGCCGCGGTGGCGGCCCTCGCGCGAGCGGGGACGGGGTCGGAGACCAGTTCGTAGAGGCGCTGCGGCACGACCTGCCACGAGACGCCGAAGCGGTCCTTGAGCCACCCGCACGCCGACTCCTCACCGCCGTCGCAGAGCGAGTCCCAGTAGTAGTCGACCTCGGACTGGTCACGGCAGCTGATGCTGAACGAGATGGCTTCGGTGAACCGGAACTCGGGCCCGCCGTTGATGCCGCGGAACGTCGTCCCGTCGAGCACGAAGTCGCCGGCCATCACCGCGCCCGGCGTGCCGTCGGGGGAGTCGGGATAGCGGGCCAGGTGGCCGAGCGAGGAGTTCGGGAAGATGCCGGTGTAGAAGGACGCCGCCTCCTCCAGCTGGTCGTCGAACCACAGGCACGGGCTGATCGTGGTCATCGCGGTCTCCTGGTCTCGGTCGCTCGGTCGGTCACGTGCGTCGGAGGGTCAGACCACCGGGCCCGGGCTAACTCATCGCCCCGGCGACTGCTCCCTAGAGTGGTGCCGTGGACTTCTACTCCGCCTACGCCCACGGGTTCGCGCGGGTCGCGGCCTGCACGCTGCCGGTCGCCATCGCCGACCCGGCGACCAACGCGGCTCGCACCGTCGAGCAGGCGCAGGCGTGCCACGACGAGGGGGTGGCGGTCGCGCTGTTCCCCGAGCTCGGGCTGACCGGCTACGCCGTCGACGACCTGTTCCTGCAGGACACCCTGCTCGACGCCGTCGTCGCCGCTGTCGACGAGATCGTGACGGCGAGCATCACCCTGCGCCCGGTGATCGTGGTCGGGGCGCCGTTGCGGCACGCCGGCCGGGTCTACAACTGTGCCCTCGTGGTGCAGGGCGGGCGCTTGCTCGGCGTCGCACCGAAGGCGCACCTGCCGACCTACCGGGAGTTCTACGAGCGTCGCTGGTTCGCCGCGGGTGACGACCTCGGCAACGGCGACGACATCACCGTCGGACAGCATGTCGCGCCGTTCGGTACCGACCTTCTCTTCCAGGCCGACGACGTCCCCGACCTCACCTTCCACGTGGAGATCTGCGAGGACATGTGGGTGCCCGTGCCGCCCAGCGCGACGGCGGCCCTGCACGGTGCGCACCTGCTGCTCAACCTCTCCGGCAGCCCGATCACCATCGCCCGCGCCGAGGACCGACGACTGCTCGCCCGCAGCGCCAGCGCCCGCTGCCAGGCCGCCTACGTCTACGCCGCGGCCGGGCAGGGCGAGTCGAGCACCGACCTGTCCTGGGACGGGCAGACCATGATCTACGAGTGCGGCGACCTCCTGGCCGAGGGCGACCGGTTCCCGGAGGAGGCGCGCCGCACCATCGCCGACGTCGACCTCGACCGCATCCGCCAGGAGCGCATGCGGGTCGGCACGTTCGACGACAACCGCCGTCAGCACGGCGACGGCCTCACGACCATCGAGTTCACCCTCGACCCGCCGCCCGGCGACATCGGTCTGCGGCGCGGCGTCCGGCGCTACCCGTTCGTGCCCGACGACCCCTCGCGCCTGGCCCAGGACTGCTACGAGGCCTACAACATCCAGGTCTCCGGGCTCGAGCAGCGGCTGCGGTCGATGTCGACCGACACGTGGCAGCCGAAGGTCGTCATCGGCGTCAGCGGTGGCCTCGACTCCACGCACGCGCTGATCGTCGCGGCCAAGGCGATGGACCGGCTGGGTCGCCCGCGCACCGACGTCCTCGCGTTCACCATGCCGGGCTTCGCGACCGGCGAGACGACGAAGGGCCTGGCCACCCGCCTCTCCGAGAGCCTCGGCGTCACGTTCCAGACCCTCGACATCACCGCGGCGGCCACGCAGATGCTCGCCGACCTCGACCACCCGTTCTTCGACGGCGAGCCGGTCTACGACATCACCTTCGAGAACGTGCAGGCCGGGCTGCGCACCGACTACCTGTTCCGCCTCGCCAACCACCGGGGCGGGCTCGTGCTCGGCACCGGCGACCTGTCCGAGCTCGCGCTCGGCTGGTGCACCTACGGCGTCGGCGACCAGATGTCGCACTACAACGTCAACGGCGGCGTGCCGAAGACGCTCATCCAGCACCTCATCCGCTGGACGATCGAGACCGACCAGTACGACGCCACGACCGACGCCGTGCTCGCCGAGATCCTCGACCAGGAGATCACCCCCGAGCTGATCCCGGCACAGGCCGACGTCGCGCCGCAGCGCACCGAGGACTCCACCGGGCCCTACCCCCTGGTCGACTTCGCGCTCTACCACGTCCTGCGTCGCGGCTACCGGCCCAGCAAGATCGCCTTCCTGGCCTGGCACGCCTGGCACGACGTCGAGTCGGGCGCGTGGCCCGAGCAGCTGCCCGCCGACCGTCGCGGCGAGTTCGACCTGCCCACGATCAAGCACTGGCTCGGCGTCTTCGTGCGCCGGTTCTTCGCCAACCAGTTCAAGCGCTCGGCCCTGCCCAACGGGCCGAAGGTCACCCCCGGTGGCACGATGTCGCCCCGCGGCGACTGGCGCATGCCGTCCGACGCGTCACCGACGGCGTGGCTGGCCGAGCTCGCGAACGTGCCCGACGCGTGACGCTCTTAACGCGGCCTTAGCCCACTGCTGGTTCGGGCTTAGGCGCTCCTCGCGCATCGTCTCCGTCATCACCCCGCACCGGGGCACACGGAGCACGTAGACGAGTGGAGGAGCACCGCACATGAAGAAGAGGATCGCGATCGCCGGGGCCGTCGGAGCGGTGGTCGTCGTCGGCGGTGGCGCGGCCGCCTGGATGGCGTTCGGCGACGACGCCGAGACCACCGAGCGCGGCACCTGCGCCGGGACGGCGTACACGCTGACCGTCGAGCCGGAGGACGGCGGCCTCGAGCTCGACTACGAGCTGCAGTCGGCCGGACCCGGCGAGGTCTGGCAGGTGCTCGTCACCCAGGGCGACACCGTCGTCCTCGAGGGCGAGCGCACCACCGACGAGGACGGCGAGCTCGACCTCGACGCCTTCGTCGACGAGGACGGCGCCTCGACGTTCGAGGTCGTCGCCACGCCCGAGAACGGCGAGGCCTGCACGGCCAACGCCGCCCGCTGACCACCCCCACCCACCGCAGCTCATCACCATTCACCAGGAGACATCCATGAAGCGCACCACCGCCCTGACCGCAGCCGCCGCCCTCGTCGCCGGCCCCGCCGCCGTCCTGCTCGCACCGTCGGCCGCCCACGCCGACGTCGACCGTTCCGGTCGCTGCGGCGGCGGCACCTACGAGCTGTCCGTCGACCGCGAGGACGGCGGGTACGAGGCCTCGGTCGACCTCGACCGGGTCAAGCCCGGCACCACCTGGCGCGTCGTCGTGCGCCACGAGGGCCGCGTCATCGCCAACGTCGTGCGCACCGCCGATCGCGAGGGCGACGTCGAGGTCGAGCGGTTCGTGCGCAACACGCCCGGCACCGAGACCTTCCGCTTCACCGCCAAGCGGGTCGGCACCAAGGTCGCCTGCGGTGCGAGGGTCACCGTCGCCTGATCCCCACCCACCGCGCCGACCGGCCGGGACCCGCTGCTCGCGGGTCCCGGCCGTTCGTCGTCCCCGCGCGCCAGCGTCGGTCAGCCGAGCCCGAGCACGACCTCGATGCGCGCGCCGCCGAGGGCGACGGAGCGGCCGAGGGCGAGTGAGCCGCCCGACTCGGTGGCGGTGCGGTCGGCGATGGCCAGCCCGAGCCCGGTCGAGCCGCCGCCGGACGCGCCGCGGTCGGCCACGGCGACGGCGTCCCGGAGGCCGGGGCCGGCGTCCTCGACGACGAGCACCAGGCCGCCCTGGCCCGGGGTGACCGAGACCGTGATCGCGGCGTCGTCGGGGGTGTGGGAGAAGACGTTGTCGAGCAGGACGTCGACCAGGGCCTCGAGCTCGTCGGCCCCGGCGCGCACGCCGACCGGGCCCTTGTCGGTGACCTGCACCGAGAACGATCGGCCCTGTTCCTCGGCGAGCGGCTCCCAGTAGCGAACCCGCGCCGCGAGCACCGCCACGCCGTCGGCAACGCCGGTCAGCCCGGCCCGCTCGGCCCGTCGCGCGTCGCGGACGACGGCGTCGACGGTCGCGCGCAGGTCGTCGAGGTCGGCGGCCAGGCGCGCCCGGTCGCCGGGGTCGGCGATCGCGTCGATGCGCAGGCGCAGCGCGGTCATCGGCGTGCGGAGGCGGTGGGAGAGGTCGGCGATGCCGGCGCGCTCGCGGGCGAGGAGGTCCTCGACGCGGTCGACCAGACGGTGGAGGGCGACGCCGAGGTCCTGCACCTCGGTGGGGCCGGCGGCCGGCGGCGGCTCGGGCGAGACGTCGCGGCCGAGGCGCGTGGCGTAGTCCGCCAGGTCGCGCAGGGGCGAGACGAACGAGCGGCCGAGGCGGTCGGCCAGCAGCAGGGCGCCGAGCAGCAGCGCCACACCGAGCGCGAGCAGGATCGCCCAGCTGCGCACGAGCTCGCGCTCGAGCCCGGGGGTCGGTACGAAGACGCGCACCACCGGGCTCTGGGCGGGCGCGGCGGTCGAGCGCCCGAGCGAGACCGGCACCAGGATGGCGGTGCCGCCGTCGACGTCGTCGACCCGCGCGGTGTTGCTGTTGCGGGCCTCGATGATGCGCGCCCGCTCGTCGTCGCTGGGTGCCGGGCCGATGACGTCGCCGTCGGGCATCACCACGGTGGTCTGGTTGCCGTCGTCGCCGTTGATGCGGTCGACGTACTGCGAGATCTGGCCCTTGTCGTTGGTCGACACCACGCTCTCGGTGGCCTGCACCTCGACCGCCGCGCGCGCCAGCCGGTCCTCGAGCACGTAGCTGCGCAGCAGCACGGCCATCGGCACCAGCATGGCGAGCAGCACCATCGTCGTGGCCGCCGCGACGGTGAGGGTCAGGCTGCGGCGCACGTCGTCGTCCTCACGCGGCCGGGTCGCTCAGCCGGACGCCGACCCCGCGCACGGTGTGCAGCCACCGGGGCTCGGACGCCGACTCGCCGAGCTTGCGGCGCAGCCACGACAGGTGCACGTCGACGGTCTTGTCGGAGCCGCCCCACGGCTGCTGCCACACCTCGACCAGCAGGTCGCGCTTGGCGACCACCTCGCCCGGCCGGTCGGCCAGGTAGCGCAGCAGGTCGAACTCCTTGGGGCTCAGGTCGAGCCGTTCGCCGGCCAGCGACGCCGTCCGCCCGGCCACGTCGATCGCCAGCTCGCCCAGCTCGATCGTGCGTCGTCCGGACGACGCCGCGCCCGTCGTGCGGCGCATCACCGCACGGATGCGCGCCTCGAGCTGGGCGGTCGTGTACGGCTTGACGACGTAGTCGTCGGCGCCGGCGTCGAGGCAGCCGACGAGCGACGGGTCGTCGTCGCGCGCACTGGCCACGATCACCGGGACGTCGCTGACCGCACGCAGCATCGACAGCACCTGCGTGCCGTCGACGTCGGGCAGGCCGAGGTCGAGGATGACCAGGTCGGGCCGCGCGTCGACGGCCATCTGCAACCCCTGCATGCCGGTCGCCGCCGACGAGACGGCGTAGCCGCGCTCGTCGAGCGAGCGCATCAGCAGCGGCCTGATGCGGGCGTCGTCCTCGATGATCAGCACCTGCACCACGCGCCCGAACCTACTGGTCGCGGCCCGCCCGACCGAGCACCTTGGCCGCGCCTTAACCCTCGCTTGAGCGAAGGGTGGGTCGACGTCCGGCAGGATCGGGACCGTGACCCGGACCGTCGCCTACCTGGCCGCCTGGCTCGCCGCCGCGGTGGCCGCGGTCGGCGTCGGGCTGCTCGCGGTCACCGGAGTCGGTGCGAGCGTGCGGGACCGTGGGCCGATCACCGGCCAGGAGCAGTACGTGCAGGAGGCGCTCGAGGACGCCGAGGGGCGCGCCGAGGCCGACCCCGCGGCCGACCGGGTGACCGAGACCTTCGACGGCGACTTCGGCTCCGTCGTCGTCACCTGCCAGGGCGCGGTGGCCTTCGGCGACGCCGCCCGTGCGGCCCCGGGCTGGCGTCGGGTCAGCCTCGAGCGCGGCCCCGACGACGACATCGACGCCGTGTTCGCCTCCGGCACCCGCTCGATCGAGATCGAGGTCTACTGCAACGCCGGCCGACCCCGCATCGGCGACCTCGAGGACAAGACCCTCGGCGAGGAGGACTGACGGTCAGCGGGCGTCGGCGTGGTGAGGTGACGATGTCTCGGTCCACCGTGCAGCGAGCCGCCGTGGCCCCCTAGGCTCGCCCCATGGGTAAGCAAGAGGACTTCGTTCTCCGCGCGCTCGAGGAGCGCGACGTCCGGTTCGTGCGGCTGTGGTTCACCGACGTCCTGGGGTTCTTGAAGTCGGTGGCGGTGGCCCCGGCCGAGCTCGAGGGCGCCTTCGACGAGGGCATCGGCTTCGACGGTTCGGCGATCGAGGGCTTCGCCCGTCGCTACGAGTCCGACATGCTGGCCAAGCCCGACCCGCAGACCTTCCAGATCCTGCCGTGGCGCACCGACGGGCCCGCCACCGCGCGGATGTTCTGCGACATCGTGATGCCCGACGGCGCCGCGTCGTTCTCCGACCCGCGGTTCGTGCTCAAGCGCACGCTGGCCAAGGCGGCCGAGAAGGGGTTCACGTTCTACACCCACCCCGAGATCGAGTTCTACCTGTTCAAGGACACCCCGCAGGCGGGCGCCGACCCCGTGCCGGTCGACCGCAGCGGCTACTTCGACCACACGGCGCAGTCGCAGGGTGCCGACTTCCGTCGCGAGGCCATCACGATGCTCGAGGCGATGGGCATCTCGGTGGAGTTCAGCCACCACGAGGCCGGTCCTGGCCAGCAGGAGATCGACCTGCGCTACGCCGACGCGCTGTCGACGGCCGACAACATCATGACCTTCCGCACCGTCATCCGCGAGGTCGCGCTCAACCAGGGCATCTGGGCCAGCTTCATGCCCAAGCCCTTCACCACCCACCCCGGATCGGGCATGCACACCCACGTCAGCCTGTTCGAGGGCGACCAGAACGCCTTCTACGAGGCCGGCGCGGAGTACCAGCTCAGCCAGACCGGACGCCGGTTCATCGCCGGCGTGCTGCACCACGCCCCCGAGATCAGCGTCGTCACGAACCAGTGGGTCAACTCCTACAAGCGCCTGCTGTTCGGCGGCGAGGCGCCGTCGTACATCACCTGGGGCCACAACAACCGCTCCGCGATGGTGCGGGTGCCGATGTACAAGCCGAACAAGGGCGCCTCCACCCGCGTCGAGCTGCGCACCATCGACCCCGCCTGCAACCCCTACCTCGCCTACGCGGCCGTGCTCGCGGCCGGCATGAAGGGCATCGAGGACGAGCTCGAGCTGCCGCGCGAGTCCGAGGACGACGTGTGGTCGCTCACCGAGCGCGAGCGCAAGAGCCTCGGCATCGAGCCGTTGCCGCGCACCCTCAACGAGGCGATCACCATCGCCGAGCAGTCCGAGCTGCTCGCCGAGACCCTCGGCGAGAACGTCTTCGACTTCTTCCTGCGCAACAAGCGCGCCGAGTGGGAGGACTACCGCGGGCAGGTCTCGGCGTTCGAGCGTGACCAGATGCTGCCGGTGATCTGAGCCTGCGACCCATGACCGTCCGCGTGCTCACGGTCGAGCACCAGACCAGCTGTCCACCCGCCCTGCTGGGCGAGTGGCTGGTCGAGGCCGGCTGTGAGCTCGACGTCCGTCGTCCCTACGCCGACGACGGGCTCGCGGGTTTCGCGGGCCTCGCGGGCCTCGCGGGTGTCGACGGCTACGACGCCGTGCTCGTGCTCGGCGGCACCATGGACGCCTTCGACGCCGACGTGCCCTGGCTCGCGCCCACCCGCGGACTCATCGCCCGCGCGGCCGAGCACGACGTCCCGGTGCTCGGCGTCTGCCTCGGCCACCAGCTCGCCGCCCTGGCGCTCGGCGGCGAGGTGGCTCGCAACCCGCGTGGGCGCACGGCGGGCCTGTGCCCTCTCGGCCGCGCCGACGCCTTCGCCGCCGACCCGCTGCTCGCCGGCGTCACCGGGCCCGCGATCTTCTCCAACCAGGACGTCGTGACCCGGCTGCCCGACGGGGCGGTCGAGCTCGCCCGGGCCGCCACCGGTGAGCTGCAGGCGGCTCGTCTGGCCCCGCGGGTCTGGGGCCTGCAGTGGCATCCCGAGGCCACCGGCGACATCGTCGCGACCTGGGCCCGCATGCACCCCGATGCCGAGGCCGGCGCGGGCGGACCCGAGGCCCTGAAGGCCGAGGTCGACGCCGCGCGCGAGGCCCTCGACGCCGACGGCCGCGCGCTCGTCGAGGTGTTCGTGCGCGAGGCGACCCGCTGATGCCTCGCCTGTCGACCAGCAAGGGCAGCCTCATCCGGTGGGGCTTCCAGGACACCGACCGCGCCCTGCACCACCTCGGGGAGCTCGACGACGCCGCCGAGCCGCTGGTCGCCCTGCTCGGTCGTACCGCCGACCCCGACGAGGCCCTCGCCTGCCTCGTGCGGCTCGCCGAGTCCGCCGAGGCGGTCGACCCGCAGGAGCGCGCCGACCTCATGGGCGCCGTGGCCGACGACGAGGGCACGGCCATGCGGCTGCTGAGCGTGCTCGGCGCCAGCGAGGCGCTGGCCCACCACCTCGCGAGGCACCCCCGCCACTGGCGCGAGCTCACCGACCCCACGCTCGGCTCCACGCGTCCGCCCGCCTACGTCGTCCGGGCGGGCCTGCTCGCCGCCGTCGGCGCCGACCCCGACGACGCCGCGCCGGTCGCCACGCTGCCCGACCGCGAGGCCGTCGACGCCCTCCGGGTCGAGTACCGCCGCGTGCTGCTGCGCCTCGCCGCGCGCGACCTCGCCCACGACCTCGGCCTCGACGACGCCGCCGCCGAGCTCTCCGACCTCGCCGGCGCCACGCTCGACGCCGCGCTCGCCGTCGCCCGCCAGCGGCTGGGCGAGGAGGCGGGCCGCGCCCGGCTCGCCGTCATCGCGATGGGCAAGTGCGGCGGGCACGAGCTCAACTACGTCTCCGACGTCGACGTGATCTTCGTGCACGAGCCGGCCGGCGACGCCGCCGACGACCAGGCGCTGCGTGCGGCCACGAAGCTGGCCAGCCACCTCATGCGGGTCTGCTCCGACCACACCGGCGAAGGCACGATCTGGCCCGTCGACGCCAACCTGCGTCCCGAGGGCCGGCAGGGCCCGCTGACCCGCACCCTCGGCAGCCACCAGGGCTACTACGAGAAGTGGGCCAAGCCCTGGGAGTTCCAGGCCCTGCTCAAGGCCCGACCGGTCGCCGGCGACCTCGAGCTCGGTGAGGCGTTCACCAGCATGGTCGAGCCGATGGTGTGGAGCGTCGCCGACCGCGACGGGTTCGTCGCCGAGGTGCAGGCCATGCGCCGACGCGTCGTCGACCACATCCCGGCCAAGGAGGCCGAGCGACAGCTCAAGCTCGGTTCGGGCGGCTTGCGCGACGTCGAGTTCGCCGTCCAGCTGCTGCAGCTCGTGCACGGCTGGGCCGACCACGAGATCCGCGCACCCACGACGCTGAGCGCCCTGCACCAGCTGACCGAGCGCGGCTACGTCGGGCTCGAGGACGGCGAGGCGCTGCACGAGGCCTACGCGTTCCTGCGCACCCTCGAGCACCGCATCCAGCTGCACCAGCTGCGTCGCACCCACGTCGTGCCGTCCGACCCGGCGTCGCTGCGGCGCCTCGGTCGCAGCCTCGGCTGGACCAAGGAGCCCGAGGTCACGCTGACCAAGGAGTGGGAGCACCACCGTCGCGAGGTGCGGCGCCTGCACGAGAAGCTCTTCTACCGGCCGCTGCTGACCGCCGTGGCCCGCGTGCACAGCGGCGAGGTGCGGCTGTCGTCCGCGGCCGCCGGCGCCCGGCTCGCCGCCCTCGGCTACGCCGACCCACAGGCCGCGCTGCGCAACCTCGAGGCGCTCACCGCCGGCGTCTCGCGCACCGCCACGCTGCAGAAGGCGCTGCTGCCGGCCATGCTGAGCTGGTTCGCCGAGGGCGCCGACCCCGACGCCGGTCTCTTCGGGTTCCGGCGGCTCAGCGAGGCGCTCGGCAGCACCCCGTGGTACCTGCGCACCCTGCGCGACGAGGGCGCGGTCGCCGAGCGGCTCGCCCACCTGCTCTCCACCTCGCGCTACGTCACGGGTCTGCTCGAGCGCGAACCGGCCGGCGTCCGCATGCTCGCCGAGGACCTCCTGCCGCGCAGCGCCGACGCGATGCTCGAGGAGATGCGCTCGCGCTCCGAGCGTCAGGACGACGTCGACAAGGCCGTCCGGGCCGCACGCGCCGTCCGACGTCGCGAGCTGCTGCGCGTCGGTGCCGGCGACGTGCTCGGCCTCACCGACGTCGCCGACGTCGGCGCCGCCCTGTCGCGCATCACCGACGCGACGCTCGAGGCGACGCTCGAGGCCGCCGGGCGCGCCGTCCGGCTGCAGCGCAAGCTCGACGAGGCGCCGACGCGCCTGGCGATCGTCGCGATGGGCCGCTACGGCGGCTTCGAGCTCTCCTACGGCAGCGACGCCGACGTGCTCTTCGTGCACGTGCCGGTCGAGGGCGCCGAGGCCCAGGTGGCGTCGTCCTACGCGACCGCGGTGGCCAACGAGGTACGCCGCCTGCTCGCGCTGCCGGGGGCAGACCCGGCCCTGCTCGTCGACGCCGACCTGCGGCCCGAGGGCAAGCAGGGTGCGCTCGTGCGCACCCTCGACTCCTACGCCGCCTACTACGCCAAGTGGTCGGCGGTCTGGGAGGCGCAGGCGCTCCTGCGCGCCGACGCCGTCGTCGGCGACCAGGGCGTGCGCGAGGCCTTCACCGAGCTCATCGACCCGCTGCGCTACCCCGCGGGCGGGCTGTCCGACGACGGCGTGATCGAGGTCCGCCGGATCAAGGCCCGCGTCGACAAGGAGCGGCTGCCGCGCGGTGCCGACCCGAAGCTGCACCTCAAGCTGGGTCGTGGCGGGCTCGCCGACATCGAGTGGACGGTGCAGCTGCTCCAGATGCGCCACGCCGGCGAGGTCGAGGCCCTGCGCACGCCACGCACCCTCACCGCGCTCGAGGCAGCGCGCGACGCCGGTCTGGTCGCCGACGACGACGCCGCCCGGCTCGCCGAGGCGTGGCGCGCGGTCAGCCGCATGCGCAACGCGATCACGCTCGCGCGCGGCAAGGCGGGCGACGAGCTGCCCCGGGACGCGCGCGAGCGCGCCGCCGTGTCGAGCATCCTCGGCTACGACCCGGGCGCGACCGAGGAGATGGTCGACGACCACCTGCGGGTCACCCGGATCGCGCACGGCGTGGTCGAGAAGCTCTTCTGGTGAGCGAGCGCCGACGCAAGAGGCACGAGCCGTGGCCCTCTGGGGGGACCGGCCACGGCTCGTGCCGGTCCCACTATGGCACACCGGTACCCCTAGGGGTATTTTCGGTACGCCGCTCCACCGACTTGCGAGTTCCTTGAGGTTAACCAGACCGGTCCGTGATCTGCGGCTGCGACAGTGGTCGTGATGACGTACACGAGGGGGGCCCGTCGATGACCGTGTTCGACCCCAGCACGCTGCACCAGCTGGTCGACGACGTGCACGACCGTCCCTTCGTGCTCGAGCTGGTCGCCACGTTCCGGCGCATGCTCGCCCAGCGCGTCGACCGGGTGGTCGCCGCCGTCAACGGGGCCGACCCCGACGAGGCCATGGACGCCGTCCTGAGCCTCAAGGTCTCCTCGACCATGACCGGTGCCTCCGAGCTCGCCGAGGCGGCCACCTGCATCGAGGCCAGCCTGCGCACCTACGACCTGCCGCGAGCCCGCTCGAGTGCCCTGCTGCTGCCCGCCGCCGCCGAGCGCGCCGGCGCCGCCATCGACAGCTACCTGTCCCGCTCCGCCAGTCCTGCGTGACGCGCGGAGCCGTCAGTCGAGCGACTCCATGCGGTAGCCCACGCCCCGCACGGTGCGGATGAACTTGGGCTTGCCCTGCGCCTCGCCGAGCTTGCGGCGCAGGTTGCCGATGTGGACCTCGACGAGGTGCGTGTCGCTCGCCCAGTCGGTGCCCCAGACCGAGCGCAGCAGCGCCTCGCGGGTCCAGACCCGGGCGGGGGTGCGCATGAGCTCGGTGAGGAGGTCGAACTCGGTGCGGGTCAGCGCCAGCTCGTCGGCGGTCTTGAACGCCCGACGCCCGTCGACGTCGACGCGCAGGGGTCCGTGCTCGAGCACCTCGTGGTCGGGGACGGCGGCCACGGCGGGCGCGACGGCCGACGCCGAGGCCGGGGCGGGACCCGCCGCGCCGACACCGCGCCGGGGACGACGGAACAGGGCGTTGATGCGTGCCTTGAGCTCGCGGACGCTGAACGGCTTGGACAGGAAGTCGTCGGCGCCGGTCTCGAGGCCCAGCAGCCGGTCGATCTCGTCGTCGCGGGCGGTGATCATGACGACGTAGGCGTCGGTGAGCTCGCGGATGCGGCGGCAGGTCTCGATGCCGTCGATGCCGGGCAGGCCGAGGTCGAGGGTCACGAGGTCGGGGTCGAACTCCCGGACCTGGTCGACGCCGTCGAACCCCGTCTCGGCCGAACGCACGTCGAAACCCTGCGTGGTGAGGGTGAACTCGATGAGGGAACGGATGTCCTCGTCGTCCTCCACGACCACGGCCCGGCGCTCTCCATGCGTCTGTGACACGAGGGGGAGTCTGCCAGAAAGCGGGCCCGAGTCGAGCGCTCCCCGCGCGGGTCGCCCGCGCGGGCGAGGCGCGCGGGCGACCGTGACGTGCGGTGGCGGGCGTGGTCCCGGGCCGCTCAGACCCCTGCGGTGGCAGGGACGTCGGCGAGGCCGAGGTGCTCGCGGAGCGTCGTCCCGGTGTACCGCTCGCGGAACAGTCCACGGCGGCGCAGCTCGGGCACGACGAGGTCGACGAAGTCGTTGAACGTGCCCGGCGACTGGGCGCACGAGAGCATCCAGCCGTCGGCCTCGCCGTTGACGAAGCCCTCCTCGACCTGGTCGGCGACCTGGCTCGCCGTCCCGACGAACTGCGGGAGCATCACGCCCTGGGCGTAGAGCTTGCCGACGTCGCGCAGGCTCAGGCTGTCGCGGTCGGAGAGGCGCTTGGCGAGGTCGAAGAGGCCCTGCGAGCCGCCGACCGTGACCTGGTCGACGGGGGCGTCGAGGTCGTACTGGCTGAAGTCGTGGTCGGTGTGCACCGAGAGGGTCATGAGGCCCGAGATCGGGTCGGCGAGCTCGTTGTGGAAGGCCTGCTTCTCGCGGGCGATCGACTCGGTCTCGGCCACGAACGGCACGAAGGCGGGCAGGATCTTGACGTGGTCGGGGTTGCGGCCGGCGTCGGAGGCGCGGCTCTTGACGTCGTCGTAGTAGACCTTGCGGCCCTCGGGCGTCGGGTCGATCTCGAAGATCGCCTCGGCCCAACGGGCGGCGAAGTCCTTGCCCTTGCCCGACGAGCCGGCCTGGATGAAGACCGGCCGGCCCTGCGGCGAGTGCGGCGTGGGCAGCGGGCCGCGGGTCTTGTAGAACAGCCCGTCGTGGTCGGCGGCGTGCACCTTGGCCGGGTCGGCGAAGACGCCGTTCTCCTGGTCGAGCACGAGCGCGTCGGGCTCCCAGCTCTCCCAGAGCCGGACGGCGGCCTCGACGAACTCCTGGGCGCGGTCGTAGCGCAGGTCGTGGTCGAGCGCCTGCTCGAGGCCGAAGTTGCGGGCCTCGCTGGTGCTGAGCGACGTGACGATGTTCCAGGCCACGCGGCCCTTGCTGAGGTGGTCGAGCGTGGAGAAGGTCCGGGCCAGCTCGAACGGGTGGAAGTAGGTCGTGCTCTTGGTGATGGCCACGCCGAGGTGCTGGGTCACGGCGGCGATGCTCGTCGCGACCAGGCTCGGGTCGAGCGTCGCGCTGGCCTGCGTGCCGCGTCGCAGCGCCTCGTCGGGGCCGCCGCCGTAGTTGGTGGGCACGGCGAGCAGGTCGGCGAAGAACACGAAGTCGAACGTGCCGCGCTCGAGGATGCGGCCGACGCGGTGGTAGTACTCCGGCGTCAGGAAGGCCCCGGCGTCGGTGGCGGGGTGGCGCCAGGCGGCGTGCGAGTGGGTGACCTGGCTGGCGATCATGAAGCCGCCCAGGTGGAGCTGTCGGGTCATGGCAGGGTCCTCGGGATCAATGGGCAAGTAAGAACACTGACACAGTACAGATTTGCTCCACCCGGGCGGTAGCGGGCCACCAGGGGGGTCACCAGGGGATGACGCCGGCGTCCTCGTAGTAGCCGCCGGTGCCGCCGTCGTCGGGCAGGGTGGCGAGCTTCAGGAAGATCGCCGCGCCCTGCTCGGGCGTGCGGACGCCCTGGTGACCGTTGAGGTCCGTGGCCACGTAGCCGGGGCAGCCGAGGTTGACCAGCACGGGGGTGTCGGCCAGCTCCTTGGCGTACTGCACGGTGATCGCGTTGAGGAACGACTTCGACGGCGAGTACGCCGCCGAGAGCGGGCCGGCGGCGCCGCCCGGTGTCGTCTGGTGGTGGAACGAGCCGACGGTGCTGGAGAGGTTGACGATCCGGGGCGACGCCGACCGGCGCAGCATCGGCAGCATCGCGTTGGTGACCCGGACGACGCCGATCACGTTCGTCTCGACGACGGTGCGGATGGCGTCGGGGGAGACGGTGGTCGGGTCCTGCGGCATGCCGCCGGTGATGGCGGCGTTGTTGACCAGGACGTCGAGACCGCCCTGTTCCTCGAGCAACGCCGCGGCCGCGGCGACGCTGGCCTCGTCGGTGACGTCGAGCGGCACGCCGAACACGTCCAGCCCCTCGGCGCGCAGCTTGTCGACGGCGGCCTCGCGGCGGCCGGTGTCGCGGGCGCCGACGCCGACGCGGAAGCCGAGGCGGGCCAGCCCGGCGGCGATCTCATGGCCGATGCCCTTGTTGGCGCCGGTGACCAGCGCGGTCTTGGTGGTGTTGTCGGTGGTCTCGGTGGTCTCGGTGGTGGTGTTCTCGGTCATGTCCCGATCGTGGGCTCGCGGGCTGTCGCCGATCCAAGACCGCTTCGGTGCGACGTCATACCTGCCGGGTATCACCCCCGGTCGTACGGTGGGAGGCGTGGAGACCCGAGAGCTGCGCTACGTCGTCGCGGTGGCCGAGGAGCGGCACTTCGGCCGCGCCGCCGAGCGCCTCGGCATCGCCCAGCCGCCGCTGTCGCGCGCGATCGCGCAGGTCGAGCGACGTCTCGGCGCCGAGCTGTTCGTGCGCACGCCGCGCGGGGTCGAGCTGACCGACGCCGGCGCCGTCCTGCTGGTCGAGGGCCGCGCCGCGCTCGACGCCGTCGCGGCCGCCGAGCGACGCACCCGCCGCGCCGCCGGGGTCGACGGGGCGCCTTCCCTCGTGCTGGTCTCGAAGGCCGGCGCCTCGAGCGAGGTCGTGGCCAAGCTGCTCGACGCCTACGCTGCCGAGCCGGGTGCGGTCGACGTCGACGTCGTGCTGTGCGGCCCGGCGCAGCAGGAGCCGATGCTGCGCGACGGTCGGGCCGATGTCGCGATCCTGCACCAGCCCTTCGACGACACCGCCGGCTTCGACCTCGAGGTGCTCGTCACCGACACCGCGCAGGTGTGCGTGCTGCCCGCCGGCCACCCCTACGCCGCCCGCAAGAGCCTCACGGTGGCCGAGGTCGCCGAGATCCCCGGCCTGCCGTTGCCGCGCTGGCCGCGCCGCGACGGCAGCTTCCCGTCCGGGCGCGGCGTCGAGGTCCGCGACCACACCCAGCTGCTGCAGATGGTCGCGCTCGGCCGGGCCGTGGTGGTGCTGCCCGACTCCGTGCGCACCGATCTCCACGAGGGCCACGCCACCGTGCCGGTCGTCGACGCGCCGACCGTGACCACCGTGCTCGCCTGGCCGCCGCACAGCCGCTCGCTCGCCGTCGCCGGCCTGGTCAGGACGGCGTCGCGGCTCTAGCGGCCAGCACCCGCGGCGTCGACGTCGGCCGGTAGGAGGCACGTCCGCCGGCCTCGGTGACCAGCAGCGAGCCGGGGGCGTGGTCCCACGGCTTGGTCTTGAACCACACACCCCAGCCGGCCTCGCCGGTGGCGATGCGCGGGTAGTCGATGCCGCAGCACGTGCCGGTGTAGCGCCGCGACCGCACACCGTCGGCGGTCGTCAGCCGGACGCCGTCGCGCCACGCCCCGGCGCCACGCTCGGCCACGTAGGCCGTGCGGTGCTGCGGCTGCCAGGTCCAGCTGCGCACGACCTCGCCGCGGCGCACCTCGGCGACCATGACCGCGTGGTCGGGGGAGCCGTTGACGAAGTTGCGGGTGCCGTCGACCGGGTCGACGGTGAACGCGAGCGGCGCCGACGTCCACCCGCGCAGCAGCGACGGGTCGGCCGACACGGCCTCCTCGCCGACGACGACGGCGCCGGGGTGGGCCGCGCGGAGGCGGGCGGTGATGAGCGCCTCGGCCTCGCGGTCGGCGACCGTGACGAGGTCGCCGGGACGGCGCTTGCTCGACACCTCGTCGCGCCCGAGCCGGCCGAAGCGGGGCGTGATGACCTCGGCGGCGACGTCCTGCAGGAGGGTCAGCACGGCGTCGGGGTCCACGGCGAGAACTCAACCACGGCACCTGGGGACAACCGGTCAGTACCTGAGGCTGATCCGGTCGAGCGTCGGCCCGGGCGAGGCTGTGGGCATGACCTCGTACCAGTCGCCCGTGCAGCTCGACCGCGCCCGCGCCGCCGCAGAGCGGCCCCTCCTCGTCGCGGCACTGGCCGGCGTCGCGCTCGGGTTCGGCGACCTGATCCTGCAGCTCACGCTGCCCTACCCGGTGGCCGACCTCGCCAACAGCTCCGCGGTCTGGGCCGTCGCCGCCTTCCTGCTCGCCCGCGCGCTGACCACCGACGCCGCGACCTCGACCGTCGCCGGCGCGGTGATGTTGGTGGTCGCCGTCGAGGCCTACTACGTGCTCGCGATCGTGCTCGACATGGCCGGCTTGTTCTCGCTGGTCGCCCCGACGACGATCGCCTGGTTGATCATGGGCGTCGTCGCCGGGACGGGCGCCGGGATCGCGGCCACCTGGAGCCGCGACAGCGGCAGCTGGCACGCGGCCGCGGCCTGGGGCGCCGCCGCGGCGTTGCTGTTCGCCGAGGCCTGGCAGCGCATCTCGTGGGACGGCACCGCGTGGCTCACCGGCCTGCTCGGCGTCGCGGTCCTCGCCGCCTGCGCCCGCCGCCCGCTGCTGCTGGCCCGCGCTGGCCTGGTCGCGGTCGCCGTGACGCCGGTCTGCTACGTGCTGTTCCGCTTCACCGGCTTCGGCGTCTGAGCGGGTACTAGTACCGGACTGTCCACTCGTCCATCTGGCGACTCGTACCTCGCCACCGGTCTCCTTGACCTCGCCGCACCGGGAGGGAGCGGCGCACGCACTCGAGACTGGAGCACCACCCCATGAGCACCCACACCCACCGCGGGCGACGCCTGCTGCTCGCCGCCACCGCGCTGTTCGTGGCTTTCGGCGCCACCACCGGCCCGGCCCTCGCCAAGGGCGGCGGCGACGACAAGGGCGGCGACGACAAGGCCGGCGGCGGGACGACGTCCGCCGCCTCGGACTTCAAGGTCACCGTCAACGGGACGACCTACGACCCGGCCCCCGGCAAGGACGTCAGGGTCAAGGACCTCCGCGTCACCGGCAAGGTCGTCGTCAAGGGCGTCAACGTCACGTTCACCATCGACCCGACCACGCTCGGCGTCTACGACTACACGCTCACCGGTGCGCCGTCGTCCGAGCGGATGGTCACCAGCCCGACGGTCGTGTTCGCCTCGAAGGTGCCGCAGCTGAGCGCCGCCCAGCTGGCGTCCCCGGTGCTGCGCGAGCTGCAGGTGCGCGACGGCGACGTGGTCGCGATCTTCGCCACCAGCGCCGGCAAGCTCAAGGTGCAGGCCAAGGACGCCCCGCAGGGCGGCATCTTCCAGATGGAGCCGGAGTTCGGCTCGAACGTGACGATCAAGCACACGCTCGGCCCGACGCTCTTCTACTTCGTGAACCCCTACACCAACAAGATCAACTTCGGGGACGGCGTCGACGCCGTCACGTCGGCGCAGAGCGCCACCGGCTACCACCAGATGCTGCTCGGCAAGGACAGCCCGCAGGTCGCCACCAAGCTCGAGCAGACCGGCACGACCACGACGTGGTCGGTCGCCTCGGGCGGCCGCATGGGCGGCGTCCTCGGCGAGGACGCGATCGAGCTCAGCCAGGGTGCGACCAGCTGCGTGAAGGACTGCCAGGCGCAGAACCGCATCCGCGGCTCGGTGCCCGTGCCGCCTGACCCGTCGAACCCCACCCCGCTGCCCTGAGCGTCCTGCCCACGGCGGTCGGCACCATCCCCGATGATGGGCACGTGCCCCCCGACCCCCGCTGGCGTGAGCTCGCGGTCCCGCACCGGGCGATCGGTTCCGATCGCCCGGTACGGGCGCGTCGTCTCCTGGTCCGCATCACAGCGCTGTCGGTGCTGGTGCTCGTCGCGGTCGTCGTCGTCGGCGGCTGGGCCGCGCGGCGCGAGGCCGAGGACGAGAGCGTGACGGCAGCCGCCGACCGTACCGAGATCCTCGCCGACGCCGTCGTGCAACCGGCCCTCCAGGACGGCGTCCTCGACGGCGACCCGGCGGCGCTCGTCGCGCTCGACGACGTCGTCCGGCAGCACGTGCTCGGCGACGACGTCGCGCGCGTCAAGGTCTGGAGCCGCGACGGGCGCATCGTCTACTCCGACGAGCAGCGACTCGTCGGGCAGCAGTTCGCCCTCGACGACGAGGAGCTCGAGGCGTTCGACGAGCACTTCACGGGGGCCGAGGTCACCGACCTCGACGAGCCCGAGAACGTCTACGAGCGCGACCAGGGCAAGCTGCTCGAGGTCTACCACCCGGTCGTCACTCCCGATGGCACCGAGCTGCTCTTCGAGACCTACGGTCCCTACGACCGCGTCACCGAGCGCCGCAGCGAGATCTGGCGCGGCTTCTCCGCGATCACCCTCGGCAGCCTGGTGGTCCTGCTGCTGGTGCTGCTGCCGGTCGTGTGGCAGCTGCTGCGCCGCCTCGAGCGGCACCAGGAGCACCGCGAACGCCTGCTCCAGCAGGCCCTGTCGGCCTCCGACACCGAGCGCCGGCGCATCGCCGGATCGCTGCACGACGGGCCCGTGCAGGAGCTGGCCGGCGTGTCGTTCGTGGTCAGCGGCGCGGCCCAACGCGCTCGTGACGACGGCGACACGGCCATGGGCGACCAGCTCGACGAGGTCGCCTCGGCCGTCCGGGCCGGCATGGGCGGCCTGCGCTCGCTCCTCGTCGAGGTCTACCCGGCCTCGCTCAGCGCCACCGGGCTCGACGCCGCCCTCCACGACCTCGCCACCGGGCTCGACGGCCGCGACGTCGTCGTCGAGCTCGACCTCGACGCCGACGTCGTCCGCCGCCTCTCCGACGACGACGCGCAGCTGGTCTTCCAGGTCGTGCGCGAGTGCCTGCGCAACGTGGCCAAGCACGCGGCCGCCCGCCGCGTGCGGGTGAGCGTCGCGACGGCGCGACGTCCGGGCACCGGCGCGGTCACCCGGGTCGAGGTGGCCGACGACGGCACCGGGTTCGACGTCGACGCCGTGCTCGCCGACCCCGCGCCCGGTCACCTCGGCGTGCTGCTGCTGCGCGACGTCGCCCGCCGCCACGGAGCCGGGCTCGCCGTCCGCTCCGAGGCCGGCGCGGGCACGACGTGGCGCCTGGACGTGGTCGCATGAGCCCGATCCGGGTGCTGCTCGTCGACGACCACAAGCTCGTGCGCGTCGGCCTAGTCGGCCTCGTCGACAGCGCCCCCGACCTCGAGGTCGTGGGCCAGGCCGCCGACGGCGAGGAGGCCGTCGCCGTCGCCGTCGAGACCCGGCCCGACGTCGTCCTGATGGACCTGTCGATGCCGGTCGTCGACGGCGTCGAGGCCACCCGTCGCGTCGTCGCCGAGGTGCCCGGCGTCCGGGTGCTCGTGCTGACCTCGTTCGCCGAGGTCGACAAGGTGCAGGACGCGCTCGCCGCGGGGGCGTCCGGCTACCTGCTCAAGGACACCGAGCCGGCCACGCTGCTGGCCGCCGTCCGCAGCGCCGCCGAGGGCACGGTGGCCCTCGACCCGCGCGTCACCGCGGCGCTGCTGCGCACGCCGGCCGCGGCCGAGCCGGCGTCGTCCGACGGCGACCCGGGGCTGAGCCCGCGCGAGCGTGACGTGCTGGTGCTGCTCAGCCAGGGCCTGGCCAACAAGCAGATCGCCCGTCGCCTCGACATCACCGAGCGCACGGTCAAGGCCCACGTGGGCTCGGTCTTCCGGCGCATCGGCGTCGCCGACCGCACCTCGGCCGCCCTGTGGGCGCGCGAGCACCTGCGTCCCTGACGTCGGCCACCGCGGGTACTAGGACCATCGACCATCTACTCGACCGGCACCTCCGAGACGGATCGTTGAGCCATCAACCAAACGGCTCGACCCACGGAGGTCACCATGCTTCGACGCACCACTCCCGTCCTCACCCTCGCCGCCGCGTGCGTGCTCGGCGGCGCGCTGAGCGCCGGCCCGGCCATGGCCTCGCACGGCGCCGACGACGGCCCCGACGACAACGGTCACCACGGTGCCACCCACGAGGCGGGCGACGACAACGGCGGCGACAACGGTGGGGGCCGCGATGACGACCGCGTCATCCGGCGCGGCACCTGCTCCGGGCCCGGTTCGGCGACCTGGAAGCTGAAGGTCAAGACCGACGACGGTCGCCTCGAGGTCGAGGGCGAGGTCGACTCCAACCGGACCGGTCAGCGGTTCGCCTGGGTGATCAGCGACAACGGCGACGCCGTCGCCCGCGGCACCGCTCGCACCGCGGGGCGCAGCGGCTCCTTCTCGGTCGAGCGCAAGATCCGCAACCGCGCGGGCCAGGACGCCGTCGTGTTCCGGGCGACCCGGGCGGCGGGCAACGGCCGGGCCGAGGTCTGCGCCGGACGCATCGTCTTCTGATCCCACCTGCCGGGGTGTCGTCCGGCCGCAGCGGGCGCGGCACGGTGGTCGGATGAGCATCTCGCCCCCCGAGGACCCGCAGCCCGCGTCGCCGGACGAGCACCCCGACGTCGTGCCCAGCCTCGACCCCGACGCGCCGATGGCCGACCCGCAGACCAAGCCGGCGCCTCCGACGCCCGAGCCGGCGGAGCACTGACATGGACGCCGTGGGGTGGGTCGTCGTCGGTGTCGTCGCCGTGGTGGTGCTGGCCGCCGTCGTGGTCCTCGTGCTGCGCCGCCGCGACCAGCACGGCGACGAGCGCCGCCTGGCGCAGGCCGAGGAGCTGCGCGGCCGCGCCGCCGAGCACACGCCCGACGTCGCCGCCGCCTCGGCCCGGGCGCGCGACGCCGAGGCCGACGCCGAGCAGGCGCGAGCCCGAGCCGCCCAGGCCGAGCAGACCGCCGTCGAGGCCCACCGCGACCTCGCCCGGGCCGAGGCCGAGCAGGAGGACGTCGTCCGGCAGGCCGACGACCTCGACCCCCGGGTCGACACCCAGGCGCCCGACTACCGGCCGATCACCGGACCGGCCATGAAGACCGGGTCGGGTGCGCCGGTGACCGACGACGAGCAGCAGACCGGCGGCTCCCACCGCGCCTGAACCCGTCCCTTCGGATCAGTGGCTGCCGGCCAGGACCCGCACGGCGAGGTCGGTGGTCGCGACCACACCGAGGTAGCCGACGACGCGTGTCACGGTGGCGGCGTCGAGCGGAAATCCGCCGGGCGAGCGCGGGTCGTCGGCGTCGAGGCCCAGGTCGACGTCGTCGCGGCCGGTCATCATCGCCCGGTTGAACTCGAACTGCTGGCGGGCCTCGGGAGCGGTGAGCCGCTTCAGCACCCCGGCGCCCACCCGGCGTCCACCGGCCTCGAGCGAGAGCGAGTCGACGGCGGCGACCAGGTTGGCGCCACCGGCGTGGTCGATGTCGGCCCAGACCTCTGCCATGGAGCCCATCGCGGCGAGGAGCAGCCCCGCCGACTTCTTGCCGATGCCGGCGACGCCGGGCAGGTTGTCGCTGGCGTCGCCGCGCAGGGCCGCGTAGTCGAGGTAGTGCTCGGCCTCGACGCCGTACATCGTGTGCAGCTTGCGCGGGTCGAGCAGGGGTGAGCCGTGGATGCCGCCGTCGATCAGCCGCAGCACCCGGGTCGAGGCGGACAGGTGCCCGAACGAGTCGCGGTCGGAGGTGACGATGACGCACTGCCAGCCGCGCGCCTCGGCCCAGGTGGCGGCCGACGCGCTGACGTCGTCGGCCTCGAGGCCGGGTGGCGTGACGGTGTGCAGGCCGAGAGCGTCGAGCATCGCCGCGGCCCGGTCGAGCTGGTCGACCAGCTCGGGCTCCTTCTCGGCGCGACCGGCCTTGTAGTCGGGGTAGGTGGTCTCGCGGATCGACGTGGTGCGGTCGTCGAAGCCGAACACGGCGCGGTCGGGGGCGAACCGGTCGATCGCCTCGACCACCTGACGCACCATGCCGTGCAGTGCCCAGACGGGCCGGCCGCTGCGGTCGCGCAGGTCGCTGCCCGAGCGGGCGTGGTAGTTGCGGTGCACCAGCGACGGGGCGTCGACGACGAGCAGGAGGCGGTCGTCGGCGCTGTCGGTCACGGCCCCGACCCTACGATCGCGGCAACACGCGAGCAGACACGGCGCCCATCGGCGCGGCCCGTCCGGCGTGACGTGATGAGGTAGGGGCATGCCACCTGCAGGACGCGACCAGCTGCGCCCGATGCAGCGGCTCGTGCGCATCATGGCCGTGCTCGACCAGGCCGGGTCGCAGGGTGCGACGCGCGAGAAGCTGATCGAGGTCGCCGACTACGGCGACGCCGACCCCGGCACCCAGCTCGCGAAGGACCTGCGGCACCTGCGTGAGCAGGGCTGGCAGATCGACAACCTGGCCGGCGTCGGCGAGAGCGCCCGCTACCGCATGGTCACCGGCGACAACCGGCTCCGGCTGAGCCTCACCGCCACCCAGCTCGGCGCGCTGCAGCGGGCGGTGATCATGACCGAGCGGTCCGACCTCGCCACCAGCCTCGGCGTCCGCGAGGCGAGCCTGCCCGAGGGCGTGGGCACGCACGTGCTCCCGCGCGTGCCCGACACGCAGCTCTCGCAGGTGCTCCAGGCCGTCCGGCTCGCCTGCCTCGTGCGGTTCTCCTACAAGGGCACCGCGCGGGTGGCGAGCCCCGCCGCGGTCCGCTTCCAGGACCACCACTGGTACCTCACCGCCCTCGAGGACGCCGGCGACGTCGTCAAGCACTTCGCCGTCAACCGCATGAGCGACGTCGTGCTCGACCGTCCCGGCACCGCCGCCGCCGTCCCGCAGGCGGTGCCGCTCACCCTGCACCCGCTGCAGTGGGAGGTCGACGAGCCGACCCGGGTCGTCGTCCGGACGCCGGCCGACTACGTGCCCGACGTCGAGCGGTGGCTGCAGGCGCCCGACGCCGCGCGGCCCGGCGACGGGTGGGTCGACCTCGTCTACACCGTCACCAACCGGGCGGCGTTCCGCTCCCGGCTCTACGTGCTCGGCACGCGGGTCGTCGTCCGCGAGCCCGACGACTTCCGGGCCGAGCTGCTCGCCGAGCTGCGCGCCCTCGTCGGCGAGGCGGGTGCCTGATGGCCGCGCCGAAGTTCGTGCAGCGCGTCGCGCGCATCCCCGAGCTGCTCGCGCTCGCCTCCACCTACCCCGACGGGGTCTCGCTCGGCGACCTCGCCGCCCGCTTCGGCACCGACGCCGCGACGCTGCGCGAGGACCTGACGACCTATCTCGACCTCGAGTCGTGGGGGTGGTCGTTCCAGATCTTCCGGCGCTCGCGGGTCGAGCTCGTGCAGCCCGGGGGCGGCGACGGCGACCGCGAGGCCGACGTCGTCGTCCGCGTCGTCACCGACGACGCGTCGGGCCTCGGGGTCGAGCACCTGTCGGCCGGTGACCTCGCGGTGATCTACACCGCCGGCACGGCCCTGCTCGACGTCGAACGCGACGACGACCTCGCCGCCGCGCTCGGCGTCATCGCCCGCACGATGTACGGCGAGGAGATCGCCGCACCGCGCGTGCCCGACCGACACCAGTTCCTCGCCCCGCTCGAGCAGGCCCGCGCCGAGCGCCGCCGCGTGCGGCTGCTCTACTCCCGCGCGTGGCGCGACGGCGTCATCGAGCGCGACGTCGAGCCGTTGCGACTCGTGCAGACCCACCGGGGCTGGGAGCTCGACGCCGGTCCGGTCGGCCCGGAGGGCAACCTGCGCACCTACCTGCTCGCCCAGGTCCGTGACGTCACGCCGCTCGACGACACCTTCGTGCCGCCCTCGCACCTCGACGCACGCCTCTTCGAGCAGCGCGCCACCACCCGGGTGCGCCTCGAGCTCGCCCAGGAGGCCCGCTGGGCGGCCGACGTCTACGCCGAGCACGTCACCGTCGTCTCCGAGGACGACGAGTCGTTCGTCGCCGACCTCAACCTCCTCCCACCCGTCGGCGAGCGCGTCGGGCTCCTGATGCTCGCCGGAGGACCGACCACCCGCGTCGTCCAGCCGGGCTCGGTGCTGCCCGACGCCGTCGCCCTCGTCGAGGAGCTGATCGCGCACCACGACCGCCCGCTCGACTGACGGCGAGTGCGGATCGGCGTGCGCGCCTGCGGCGCGTGGGGTGGCGCCGCTGCCGTGAGGTCCTCTTCCGTGCCGCGCGCGGGGAGTGTCGTGGGCCGGCCCGGTCGGGGCTCGGGTTTGCCAGCGGGCGGTGCGTCGCCCGGGCCTGGGCTTGTTCATCGGCTCCGGCGACGAGGGCGCCACGGCTCTTGAGTGCTGGCGATCGATGCCCCGGGCGTGCCGGTAGCCCGCGGTCGGGGTGGACGGCGGGCTGGTGGGGCGGCCAGGGATGTCGGCGGGCTCGGGTGCCGGGTGGTGGACGTCGGTCGACGGTCTTCTCGACGCCGGTGGGGCTGGTCCAGGCGTAGAGGCCGGGTTCGACCATCCGGTACGACCACCGGCCGTGGGTCTTGGCGCGGTGGTGGCGTCGGCAGAGCAGGGCGAGGTTCCAGGTCGCGGTGATGCCGCCGGACTCCCACGGGACGATGTGGTCGAGGTCGGTACGCCGCCTGCTGCAGTCGGGGAAGACGCAGCACCGGTCGCGGAGCGTGACCCTCTCGCGGATCGCATCGGAGGGTCGGTAGGCGGGTGTCTCGAGGGGTTCGGCGAGGTCGATGACGGGCTTCACGGTGACCTTCGTGCCGGCGGTCTCGCACCAGGAGCGGACCTGCTCGACGAGGAGCGGGGTCTGGGTGTAGTCGAGCAGACCGGGCAGGTCGGGCTGGGTGGCGTCGAGGTGGGCGTAGATCGTGACCCCACGCCCGGTGCCGCTGGTCTCGAGGTCCAACGACAACTGGGTACGGGCCATCACGCCCAGCGCCTGCGACCGACGGACGTCGAGCGTCTCGGTCGACCCGAGGTCGGCGAGGCTCTGCGCGCCGTCGCGCAGGGCGTGTTCGAGGTCGATCGCGTCCGCGGTGTCGAGGGTGGCGATGACGTCGACGGTGCCGTCGGTGGTCGCACCGGCCAGGTACACGGTGACGCGTCGGTCCTCGAGCGCCGCGAGGCGTCGGGCCTCAGCCTCGGCGGGGTCGTGCTCGGCGCGGGCGGCGTCGACGGTCCGGTCGAGCTGGGCGAACGAGCACCGATCCGCCACCGGTGCGATGAACCGGTCGACGTGCCAGGCCGCCGCTTCGGACAGGCTCATGGTCGCGTCGGCGATCTTGAACGCCCGCCACAGCGCGACCTCGTGCTTGACCACCCGCAGGTACAGGCGCGGGAGCCGGTGACGCAGCTCGAGCGCCCGACCGAGGTAGGTCAGCCCGGCGTCGGTCGACATCCCGAGTGACAGGGCGAGGTCGAGCGCGGCGTACTGCGGCACCGCGGGCGCACCCGGGCCGGCCAGGTGCAACGGACGCTCGACCGACTGCAGCAACACGACGACCTCGTCCGAGGTGGCCTCGTTCCGTTCGGCCCACGCCAGCACGGACTTCAGCGTCTCGACCTGTGCGTCAGCCTCAGCGAGGCGACGCCCACGCACGGCAAGCAACAGCGGATCGCTGCTGGTGCGGGTCGAGGTGGCCATAGGCCATGATACCACAAATTCGAACGCATGCTCGATACAATCTCGATCGCCATCCAACCCATCCCCCAGGAACTGGCCGCGCATTTGGCGGGCGGTGCGCCGGAGCTTGCGGAGGCGCCACCGCACGCGCCGGACCAGCACGCCGCGAGAGGCTCGGGGTCAAGGACCAATCCCCGCATCCCCGAGACAGCGAGACGAACGAATTGGTCCTTGAGGCCGAGACGCGGCGTGCTACCGCGCGCGGCCAACCCGACCACGCACAGCAGGCACGTGACAAGAGCGAACGACCTCACCAACCAGAACGCGCCGACCAACCCCTAGACTCGCCAACGATTCTCGTGGCGCAGGAACCCGGTGCGAGTCCGGGGCGGTTCCGCCACTGTGTGCCGGTCGTCAGCCAGACCGGTCAGCCAGACACTGGCCACGGGACTCTCCGCCGACACCTTCGTCACCCAGGGGCGCGAACCCCGAGGAGAACCACCTGATGCGTATCGCTCTGCTGTCGACGTCCGACACCGACCTGCTCTCTGCCCGCGCGGCCAACGCGCTGGGCGCCGACTACGTGTGGGCCAACCCGGCGCGACCCGGGCACCAGTCCATGGCCGACACGCTGGCTGGCTGCGACCTGGTCGTGGGTCGCATCCTCGGCTCGCCCGACGACCTGTGCTCGGGGTTCCGGCGCATCCGCGACACCGGCATGCCGGTCGTGGTGCTCGGCGGCGAGCAGCAGCCGAGCGCGGAGCTGATGGAGATGTCGTCGGTGCCGATGGGCGTGGCCGTCGAGGCGCACGGCTACCTGGCCGAGGGCGGGCCCGAGAACCTGCGCCAGCTGCACGCGTTCCTCTCCGACACCGTGCTGCTGACCGGCGAGGGGTTCGAGGCACCGGCCGCCGTGCCGCAGTGGGGCATGACCGAGAAGGCCGACGACGGCTTGCCGCGGGTCGGCGTCCTGTACTACCGCGCGCACGAGATGTCCGGCAACGCCGCGTTCGCGCACGCGCTGGCCGACGCCGTCGACGCGACGGGCGAGGCGGTCGGCGTGCCGGTGTTCGCGGGGTCGTTGCGCTCGGCGCCCGACGAGCTGTACGCGGCGCTCGGCTCGCTCGACGCGCTCGTCGTCACGGTGCTCGCCGCCGGCGGCAGCACCCCAGCCGGCGCCAGCGCGGGTGGCGACGACGAGGCGTGGGACGTCGAGCGCATGGCCGCCCTCGACATCCCCGTGCTGCAGGGGCTCTGCCTCACCTCGAGCCGCGCGGAGTGGGAGGAGAGCGACGACGGCGTCACGCCGATGGACTCCGCCACCCAGATCGCCATCCCCGAGTTCGACGGGCGCATCATCACGGCGCCGTTCTCGTTCAAGGAGATCGACGAGGACGGCCTGCCGCGCTACGTCGCCGACGCCGAGCGGTGCGACCGCGTGGCCCGCATCGCCGTCAACCACGCCCGTCTGCGGCACACGCCGGTCGCCGAGCGCAAGGTCGCGCTGATGCTGTCGGCCTACCCGACCAAGCACAGCCGCGTCGGCAACGCCGTCGGCCTCGACACGCCCGTCTCGACCATCCGACTGCTGCGCCGCATGCGCGACGCCGGCTACGACCTCGGCCCCGAGGGCGCCATCCCCGGCCTCGAGATGGACGACGACACCCAGGCCGGCGACGCTCTCATCCACGCGCTCATCGACGCCGGTGGCCAGGACGAGGAGTGGCTGACCAGCGCCCAGCTCACCGACGCCCACGTGCGCATCACCAAAGCCGACTACGAGGCCTGGACGGCGGACCTGCCGGCCGACCTGAAGAGCGACGTCGAGGAGGCGTGGGGACCGGCCCCGGGCAACCTGTTCGTCAACGACGCCGGCGAGATCGTGCTCGCCACCATCCAGGCCGGCAACATCGTGCTGCTCATCCAGCCGCCGCGCGGCTTCGGTGAGAACCCCATCGCGATCTACCACGACCCCGACCTCGCGGTCACCCACCACTACCTGGCCGCCTACCGCTGGGTGCGCCACGGTTTCGGCGCACACGCTGTCGTGCACCTCGGCAAGCACGGCTCGATGGAGTGGCTGCCGGGCAAGAACGCCGCGTTGTCGGCGTCGTGCGCCACCGACCAGACTATCGCCGACCTGCCGCTGGTCTACCCGTTCCTGGTCAACGATCCCGGTGAGGGCGCGCAGGCCAAGCGCCGCGCGCACGCCGTCATCGTCGACCACCTCATCCCCCCGATGGCGCGGGCCGAGTCGTACGGCGACATCGCCCGCCTCGAGCAGCTGCTCGACGAGTACGCCAACATCGCCGCGATGGACCCCGCCAAGCTGCCGGCCATCCGCGGCGAGATCTGGACGCTGATGCGCTCGGCCGAGATGCACCGCGACCTCGGCCTCGACGAGCAGCCCGACGACGACGACTTCGACGACTTCATCATGCACGTCGACGGCTGGCTGTGCGAGATCAAGGACGCCCAGATCCGCGACGGTCTCCACGTGCTCGGCCAGGCCCCGGACGGCGAGGCGCGGGTCAACCTCGTGCTCGCCATTCTGCGGGCCGCCCAGGTCTTCGGCGGCCAGTCGCACGTGCCCGGCCTCCGCTCGGCCCTCGGGCTCAAGGAGAACGCCGAGGCCACGAGCGCCGTCGACGAGATCGAGCAGCGCGCCCGCGCCCTGGTGCAGCATATGGACGACGCCGGCTGGGCGCTGTCGGCCGCCGCCACCGCGCACGACGACCCGGTCGTGCAGGAGGTGCTCACCTTCGCCGCCACGCAGGTCGTGCCCCGCCTGGCCCGCACGACCGACGAGCTCGACGCGGTGCTGCACGCCCTCGACGGCGGCTTCGTGCCGGCCGGGCCGAGCGGCTCGCCGCTGCGCGGCCTGGTCAACGTGCTGCCGACCGGTCGCAACTTCTACACCGTCGACCCGCGCGCCATCCCGTCGCGCCTGGCCTGGCAGACCGGCGAGGCGATGGCCGAGTCGCTGCTGACCAAGTACCTCGACGAGACCGGCACCTACCCGCAGTCCGTCGGACTGTCTGTCTGGGGAACCAGTGCGATGCGCACCAGTGGCGACGACGTCGCCGAGGTGCTGGCGCTGCTCGGCGTCCGTCCGGTCTGGGACGCCGCCTCCCGCCGGGTCAACGACCTGCACGTCATCCCGCTCGACGAGCTCGGTCGCCCCCGCGTCGACGTCACGGTGCGCATCTCGGGTTTCTTCCGCGACGCGTTCCCGCACGTCGTGGCGATGCTCGACGACGCCGTCCGGCTGGTGGCCGCGCTCGACGAGCCGGACGAGCAGAACTTCGTGCGCGCCCACACCCGGGCCGACCTCGCCGAGCACGGCGACGAGCGCCGGGCGACCACCCGCATCTTCGGCTCGAAGCCCGGCTCCTACGGGGCCGGCATCCTGCAGCTCATCGAGTCGGGCACGTGGAAGGACGACAAGGACCTCGCCGAGGTCTACACGACCTGGGGCGGCTTCGCCTACGGCCGCCAGCTCGACGGCGTGCCGGCCGCCGACGACATGCGCACCAACTACAAGCGCATCAAGGTCGCGGCCAAGAACATCGACACCCGCGAGCACGACATCGCCGACAGCGACGACTACTACCAGTACCACGGCGGCATGGTGGCCACGGTGCGGGCGCTCACCGGCGCCGACCCCAAGGCCTACGTCGGCGACTCGACCACGCCCGACGCCGTGCGCACCCGCACGCTGCAGGAGGAGACCAACCGCGTCTTCCGCGCCCGGGTGGTCAACCCGCGCTGGATCGGCGCCATGCAGCGCCACGGCTACAAGGGCGCCTTCGAACTCGCCGCCACGGTCGACTACCTGTTCGGCTTCGACGCGACCGCGGGCGTCGTCCACGACTGGATGTACGAGTCGCTGGCCAAGGAGTACGTGCTCGACGAGGCCAACCAGGAGTTCATGAAGACCTCCAACCCGTGGGCGCTGCGGGGCATCGTCGAGAAGCTGCACGAGGCCATCGACCGTGGACTGTGGGCCGAGCCCGACGCCGACGTGCTCGCCGAGATGCAGCAGGTCTACCTCGAGCTCGAGGGCGACCTCGAAGACCGTGGCTGAGCGGGTCCGGGTCATCGGGGTCGGCCCGGGTGACCCCGACCAGGTCACCGTCGAGGCGCTCCACGCGATGCGCAGCGTCGCGTTCTTCGTCGTCTCCGACAAGTCGCCGCGGGGCGGCATGCCCGACCCGCTCGTCGAGGCGCGCGGACGGCTGCTCGACCGCCACCTCGGCTACGAGCCGCTCGTCGTCCGCATCGAGGACCCCGTGCGCGAGCGACGTCCCGAGCGCACCGGCACCGACGAGCAGTACGCCGCCGCGGTCGAGGCCTGGCACGACGCCCGGTCGTTGGCCTACGAGGAGGCGCTGCTCGCGCACGACGGTGACGCCGGCTTCCTGGTCTGGGGCGACCCGGCGTTCTACGACTCGACGATCCGCATCCTCGAGCGGGTCGCGGCCCGGGGCCGGGTCGCCTTCGACCTCGACGTCGTCCCGGGCATCTCCAGCGTGCAGCTGCTCGCCGCCCGTCACCGGCTCGTGCTGCACGAGGTCGGCCAGGCCCTGCACGTGACCACCGGACGCCGGCTGCGCGAGGCGATCGACGGCGGCCAGGACAACCTCGTCGTGATGCTCAACCGGGTCATCGACCTCGACGGCCTCGACGACTGGCAGATCTGGTGGGGCGGCAACCTCGGCACCGGCTCCGAGGAGCTGGTCGCCGGCCGTGTCGCCGACGTCGTGGCGGAGATCGAGGCGGCTCGCGAACGGGCCAGGGACGCCGCCGGATGGGTGATGGACATCTTCCTGCTCCGTCGCCCGGAGGGCACCACGTGACCCGGCCCGACCGCGACGTCATGGTCTGTCGCGACTGCTGCTGCGGTTCGACCTCGAAGCACCCGGCCACCGACCACGACGCCCAGCGCACGAGCCTGGAGGCGACCGCCGGCGGGGGCGTGCGGGTGCGGGTCGTCGAGTGCCTCGACGAGTGCGACCGCAGCAACGTCGTGCTGGTGCGTGACTTCACGCTCGGGCGCCGTCCCGTCGACACCTGGCTCGGCGACGTCCACGGCGACGACGCCACGCGGGCCGTCGTCGACTGGGTCGCCGTGGGTGGCCCGGTGCCCGACGACCTGGCGGGCCACGTCTTCCCCCGACGGCGCGTGCGGTGAGCGGCCTCCTCGTCGCGGGGACGACGTCCGACGCCGGCAAGTCGGTGGTCACGACCGGCCTGTGCCGCGCGCTCGCCCGACGCGGGGTCCGGGTCGCGCCCTACAAGGCGCAGAACATGAGCAACAACTCGATGGTCGTGCTCGACGCCGACGGCCGCGGCGCCGAGATCGGCCGCGCCCAGTGGATCCAGGCGCTGGCGGCACGGGCCACGCCCGAGCCGGCGATGAACCCGGTGCTGCTCAAGCCCGGCAGCGATCGGCGCAGCCACGTCGTCGTGATGGGTCACCCGGCGGGCGAGGTGCACGCCACCGACTTCGTCGACGGACGCCGCCACCTCGCCGTCGCGGCACACGCGGCCTACGACGACCTCGCGGCGCGCTACGACGTCGTGGTCGCCGAGGGCGCGGGCAGCCCGGCCGAGATCAACCTGCGCAGCAGCGACTACGTGAACATGGGGCTCGCGCAGCACGCCGGCCTGCCGACGGTCGTCGTCGGCGACATCGACCGCGGTGGCGTGTTCGCCGCGTTCTACGGCACCCTCGGTCTCCTCGACGACGCCGACCAGCGGCTCGTCGCCGGGTTCGTGGTCAACAAGTTCCGTGGCGACCTCGGCCTGCTGCGGCCCGGGCTCGACGAGATCGAGCGACGCACCGACCGCCGCGTCTTCGGGGTGCTCCCGTGGCACCCCGACCTCTGGCTCGACAGCGAGGACGCGCTCGATCTCGAGGGCCGCCGGGTTGCCTCCACCACGGCGACCAGGCGCGTCGCCGTCGTCCGGTTCCCCCGCATCAGCAACTTCACCGACGTCGACGCCCTCGGCCTCGAGCCCGACCTCGACGTCGTGTTCGCCAGCACCCCGGCCGGGATCTCCGACGCCGACCTCGTGGTGCTGCCCGGCACCCGGGCGACGATCGCCGACCTGGCCTGGCTGCGCGAGCGCGGTCTCGACGCCGCCGTGCTCGCCCACGCCCGTGCCGGTCGCCCGGTGCTCGGCATCTGCGGTGGGTGCCAGATGCTCGGTCGCGAGATCGCCGACCCCGACGGGGTCGAGGGCGGCGCGCAGACCGTGCCCGGCCTCGGCCTGCTCGACGCCACCACGACGTTCGTCGCCGAGAAGGTGCTGCGTCTGCACGAACCGGCCGGCTACGAGATCCACCACGGCCGGTTCGACGGCGAACGCGGCCGCGGCATGGTCACCGGCACGATGGTGCACGGCGCCCTCGAGGACGACGCCAACCGCGACGCCTTCCTGCGCAGCGCCCTCGACGTGCCGAGCCGCGCGTCGTTCCCGGCGGCCCGTGAGCGACGCCTCGACCTGCTCGGCGACCTCGTCGAGGAGCACCTCGACGTCGACGCCCTGCTGGAGCTCGCCCGATGAGGGTGCTCATCCTGGGGGGCACCGCCGAGGCCCGGGCGCTGGCGGCCCTGCTGGTCGCCGACGGCGACGAGGTCGTCACGTCCCTGGCGGGCCGCGTGGCCCGCCCCCGCCTGCCCGAGGGCGAGACGCGCGTCGGCGGGTTCGGTGGTGCGGCGGCGCTCGCGGCCTACGCGCGCGACTTCGACGCCGTCGTCGACGCCACGCACCCGTTCGCGGCGACGATCTCGGCCAACGCCGCGAGCATCGACGTCCCGATGATCCGGCTGGCACGCCCGGGGTGGACGGATCCCGGCGGCTGGCACTGGGCCGACGACCACACCGAGGCCGCCGCCGAGGCGGCCCGGCTGGGGGAGCGGCCGGTGCTCACCACCGGTCGGCAGGCGCTCGGCCACTTCGTCGGACCCCTTGTCCGACATACGGTGCTGGCTCGCGTGGTCGACCCGCCCGACGTCGAGGTCCCGCAGACCTGGCGGGTCCTGCTCGACCGCGGTCCGTACCACCTCGACGGCGAACGAGCGCTCCTCGCCGGGCACCGCGCCGACGTGCTGGTCACCAAGGACTCCGGGGGCGACCACACCCGGCCGAAGCTCGACGCCGCGGCCGAGCTCGGCATCGCCGTGGTCGTCGTCCGACGGCCCGCGCCGCCCGCCGGGGTCAGCCTCGTCGACGACGTCGACGACGCGCGACGGTGGGTGCGAGGGGGAGCAGCGTGACGAGCGAGGCCACCTGCACACGGCGGGCCAGCGCACGCGCCCGCGCGACGTCGTGAGCCGCGGGTGCGCGGCCGTCGCCGAGCACGGCACGGTGCTCGACCCGGCCCGCGTAGTCGTTGGTGCCACCCAGCCGGATGCCGAGGGCGCCGGCGAACGTCGCCTCCACGGGGCCGGCGTTGGGGCTCGGGTGGCCGCCGGCGTCGCGGCGCCAGGCCCGCACGCTCGCGCGGGCGTCGCCGCCGAGCAGCGTCGCGAGCAGCGCGGTCAGCCGGGCGCCCGGCACGTTGAGCACGTCGTCGAGCCGGGCCGCGGCCCAGCCGAACCGCTCGTACCGTGGGCTGCGGTGCCCGACCATGGCGTCGAGGGTGTTGGCGGCGCGGTAGGCGAGCAGGCCCGGCACGCCCGCGACGGCGCCCCACACGAGCGGCGCGACGACGGCGTCGGAGGTGTTCTCGGCCACCGACTCGATCACCGCCCGGGCCACGCCCGCCTCGTCGAGGTCGTCGGTGCGTCGTCCGACCAGCCGCGCCACCTGTTGCCGCGCGCCGGGCAGGTCGCCGACGTCGAGGTAGGCGCCCACGGCGGCCGCCTCGCGGTCGAGCGTCGTCCCCCCGAGCACGGCCCAGGTCGCGACGACCGTCGTCAGGGTGCCGCGGGGGAGCAGGGCACCGACCGCGGCGGCGCCGCCGACGAGCAGCGCCACGTGCCCGGCGCCGTGAGCCCGGTCGTCGGCGTAGGTTCGTCGCTCGAGGGCGGCGGCGAGCGTGCCGAAGCCCGCGACCGGGTGCCAGCGCGCCGGGTCGGCCAGCACACGGTCGGCGGCGAAGCCGAGCACGAGTCCGAGGGAGCGGTTCATCGATGAGGGTCCTGGTCACCGGGGGCGTGCGCTCCGGCAAGTCGCGCCACGCCGAGTCGTTGCTCGACGCCGCGTTGCCGGTGGTCTACGTGGCTCCCGGCCCGACGCGTGACGACGACGACTGGGCCGCGCGGGTGCGGGCGCACCAGGAGCGTCGTCCGGAGGCCTGGACGACGGCCGAGACGCACGACCTGGCCACGGCCCTCACCGTCGAGCCGCCGGTGATCGTCGACTGCCTCGGCACCTGGCTCACCGCGGTGATCGACGACCTCGAGGGCTGGGACGCCCCGGTCGACGAGCTCACCGGCCGGGTGCTCGACCTGGTCGGGACGGCGATCGCCGCCATGGGCCACGACGTCGTGCTGGTGACCAACGAGGTCGGGCTCGGCATCGTGCCGGAGCACCGCTCGGGACGGGTCTTCCGCGACCTGCTCGGCACGGTCAACCAGCGCTTCGCCGAGGCCTGCGACGAGGTGCACCTCGTGGTCGCCGGCCGCGTGCTCGTGCTCTAGAGCGCGCACGCCAGCCCCAGCAGCATCGTCGCGAGACAGGCCTCGATCGCGGCACCCATGACGTCGCCGGTCACGCCGCCGAACCGGCGCACGCACCTCGCTATGAGCACCAGCACGACCAGCGCCGGCAGCACGCCGGTGAGCAGCCCCCCGACGACGGCGGCCGGCACCGGCACGGTGCGGGTGAACGACCCGCCCAGCCCGCCGGACCGGGCCGGCGGCACCGGACGCGCGCACACGATCCAGAGGGCGCACCGCGACAGGCATACCGCGGCCCCGGCGACGAGCGGGTCGTCGAGCAGGGCCGCGAACGCGGCGGCCTGCAGGCCGACGACGAGGACGACCGCGAGCGTGCCCGCCGGGCCCGACGTGCCGGTCTTCATGACCGCCAGAGATCGTTCGGGGTCGTACGACGCCGTGAGCCCGTCGGCGACGTCGGAGACGCCGTCCCAGTGCAGGGCGCGGGTGCCGAGGGCGACGACCGCCACGGCCAGCAGTCCGACGGCCAGCGGCGGTGCGTCCGCGGCGTCGCCGGCCCACAGCACGAGCGCGACGAGCACCCCCAGCGGCAGGACGGCGACAGGCGCCAGGAGCATCGCCCCGCGAGCCGTCGCCGGCGTCACCGCGGTCGGCGGGTCGACGCGGATCGCGGTCAGCGTGCCGACGGACAGCCGCCAGGCGTCACGCACGACTCACCCGGGTGGCAGCAGGTCGGCCAGCAGGGCGACGTCGCGCAGCAGGGCCACCGCGCTGCGCAGCACCGGCACGGCGGCGACGGCGCCGCTCCCCTCGCCGAGCCGCAGGCCGAGGTCGAGCACGGGCTCGAGGCCGAGCTTCTCGAGCGCGAGCGACTGGGCCGGCTCGGTGGAGCGGTGACCGGCCGCAAACCACGCAGCGACGCCGGGCTGAATGCGGTCGGCGACCAGGGCGCAGGCCACGGCCATCAGCCCGTCGAGCAGCACCGGGACGCCGTGCCGGGCCGCGGTGACCTGGAAGGCGGCCGCCGCCGCGAGGTCGGCGCTGCCGAGCGCGGCCAGGCAACGCATCGGGTCGTCGGTGCCTCCTGGGCCGTCGCCGACGCGCCGCAGCGCCTGGTCGACGACCTCGGCCTTGCGGGCCAGTCCGGCGTCGTCGACGCCGGTGCCCCGGCCCACGACCTCCTGGGCCGGCAGGCCGAGCGACGCGGCGACGAGGGCCGCGGCCGGCGTGGTGTTGCCGATGCCCATGTCGCCCGAGATGAGCAGGTCGGCACCGGCCTCGATCTCCTCGAGAGCCACGGCTTCACCGACGGCCCAGGCCCGGCCGAGCTCGTCGGCGGTGAGCGCGTCGTCGAGGTGGATCGGCCGCGAGCCCCGGCGCACCTTCCACGGCCCGGTGGCGTCGTCGTCGACGGCGACGTCGACCACCCGCACGTGCACGTCGTGGGCCCGGGCGAGCGCACTGACGCCGGCGCGGCCGGCCTCGAACGTGGCCACCATCGCGCCGGTGATCGCCGCCGGGTAGGCGCTGACGCCGTGGGCCGCGACCCCGTGGTCGCCGGCGAAGATCGCCAGTCGCACGTCGTCGAGCGGGCGCGGCGGAACGCTGCCCTGGCACGCCGAGAGCCACACGCCGAGGTCGCCGAGGCGCCCGAGCGCGCCCGCCGGGACGGCCAGGCCGGCGAGCCGCTGGGCAGCGGCACGCCGGGCGTCGGGGTCGGGCGCGCGCAGCGGTGTGCTCACAGGCTGGCGGCGAGCTCGCGGCGCGCGGCGGCGGCGCGGTCGGCCTTGGCCAGGCGGTCGACGGCGAGCGCGAGGCCGGCACCGATGACCGCCCACATGGTGGCGAGCGTGAGCAGCGACGAGACGCGGAACGACCAGAGCGTGTCGGCCGGGAAGTCGCCCAGCTCGTTGACGGTGGGCAGCAGCGCCGCCACGACGCCCACGACGACGACGTAGCCGGCGATCGCGGCCAGCGAGGCGCCGAGACCGCCGAGCCGTTCGGCCGTCGTCCGGGCGAGGTGGACGGCGGCGAGTGCCGCCACCACCGAGACCAGGACGAGCAGGAAGTAGTCGGACGTGCGGCTGCCGATGGTGTCGCCCGAGCCCACGGCCGGTGGGGTCGCGGGGTACTTGAGGAACGGCACCAGGGAGTAGGCCACGAAGCCGATGATGGCCACGGCGGCGGTCGACTGGACGGCGGTCATCCGGCCCAGGCGGCCGACGGCGGCTGCGGCGAGCAGGGCCACGAAGCCGCCGAGCACGGTGCCGACGGCGAGGGTGCCGGTGAGCAGGCCCCAGGTGCGCTGGTTGCCGCGGCTCACCTCGGTGCCCTCGTCGGCGTCGTCGGTGTCGGCAGACTCGGCGGGCTCGGCCGCGGCGTCGGCCTCCTCGAGCGCGATCGCGGTCTCGACGTGCGGCTCACCCACCTCGTGCGCGACGAGGAAGGCGGCGAAGCCGGCAAGGAGGCCGACGAGCAGCCCCCGCACCAGCAAGTTGCGGGCGGTCATCTCGTCGTCCGGCCTCAGTGGCAGGGGTAGCCGAGCAGGTGGCGCGCGTCGTGCACCCACTCGTGCACCGCGGTGCCCGAGGGGATGGAGATGCCGCCCTGGTTCGCGCTCACGAAGAACACGACGAGTGCGGCGAAGAGCCCGAAGAACACGGCCCACGGGCCGAGGTCGCGGATCGGGATCGCCGGCGTCTCGATGACGGGCGTGGCAGCGGTCTGGGCCATGAGGTCCTCCTGAGGGATGATGCGTCCCTGTCGTCGTGGATGGCGGACCGTCGGGTCTGACTTCCGACCTCGTCCCGTTCAGGAGATGAAGGTCGGTCACAGTAGCGCGACTGTGCCGGATTCACACCGGCTTCCTCGGGCTCGCTGGCTCACCCTAGGGCATCTCCCGCCGCCACGCGCGTAGTGTCCGCACGTGACCCTCGAGCAGTCCTCCCGCAGCCGTGGCCGCCCGCGCGTCGTCGCGCGCGACGCCATCCAGGTCGCCGCCGTCGAGCTGTTCCTCGACCAGGGCTACGCCGCCACCACGATGGACCAGGTCGCCGTGGCCGCCGGCGTCGGTCGCACCACTGTCTTCCGCTACTTCGCCAGCAAGCCGGCCCTCGTCTGGTGGGACGTCGAGGCCAACTACGACCGCCTCGACGCCGCCCTCCGAGCCTCGGCCACGGCTTCGGCCGAGGCGTCGTCCGGCGGCCCGATCGACGTGATCGACCAGGTGCGGCACGCCGTGCACGTGGCGCTCGTGGAGATCGGCACCTCCAGCGACCTCATGCGCCGCCGGTGGGCCCTCATCGACCAGGACCCCGCCGTCGCGGCCGAGCTCGCCGTCCTGATGATGCGTTGGGCCACGCGGATCGCCGCGCACGTGCGCGAGGTGCTCGGCGACGCCGTCCCCTCGGTCAACGCCGACTCCGTCGGCTACGCCGTGCTCGGCGCGACCGTCGGCGCGAGCCGTCAATGGAGCGTGGACGTCGGCGACCGCTCGCTCGCCGACGTGCTCGACGACGTCATGGCCCCGCTCGGGGTCGCCCTGCGTGCCATGGTCGACCCGCGCTGAACCCCGCTGGTCGAGCCACGCTGACCCCGGTGGGGCTGTCTCGACCGGGCCGTGGTGGTCCAGGTGTGCGGCGGTTGCAAGGGTCTCGACTCGCCGGTGACTTCGTCCCCGGCGGCTCGACCAGCGAGGACACCTCGGTGGTCGAGCCGCCCTGGTTCGCGGAGCGAACCTGGGCGAGTCGAGACCCCGGAGCCGGTATCCCGACTGGACCGGGACCTCAGTCGTTCATGCCGTCCAGGTCGGCGAGCCGCTTGCGTCTTCGTCTGGTCGAGCAGCGCTCGGCGAGCTCCGGCAGATCGTCGTAACGGTGATCGATGAGCGCGATGCGCTTGGCGCGGCCCCACCTCTGGATCTGCTTCTCACGGGCGAACGCATCGGTGATCTGCTCGAACTCCTCCACGTAGACGAGCTCGACCGGACGCCGCCCCCGCCGCTTGGTGTAGGTCGCTCCTTCACCGACCTGGTGCTGCCAGACACGCCGTTCGAGGTCGACGGTGCTGCCGACGTAGAAGGAGCCGTCAGCACACTCGAGGATGTAGACCCAGGCGTTGACCGTCATGGCTGCACTCTGCGCCGCAGCGTGGGCGCGGACCAGGCCGAGCTCGCGTCTTGTGGACAACCTCGGCCAGTTGTTGGTCGAGCCGCCCAGGTTCGCGGAGCGAACCTGGTGAGTCGAGACCTCGGTGGGGTTGTCTCGACCGGGCCGCGGTGTTCCGGTTGTGCGGGGGCGGCCGGGGGTCTCGACTCGCCGGTGACTTCGTCCCCGGCGGCTCGACCAGCGAGGGCGCCCCTGGGGGCTCGACCAGCGGTGAAGGATTCGTGAGGGCTCAGAGATCCACGAGCGCGGTGAGCAGCCGATCGACGACGTCCGGGGGCCGGACGGCGATGCGCACCCAGGCCCGGTCGAGGCCCGGGAAGGTGTCGGCTCGGCGGACGGCGATGCCGGCCTCGCGCAGGCGGGCGTGGACGCCGTCGCCGACCCGGGCGAGGACGAAGGCGGTCGACGACGGCAGGTGGTCGACGCCCAGGTCGGCCAGGCCCTTCTGCAGGTGGTCGCGCCACTCGCC
Organism: Nocardioides secundeburneus; assembly: GCF_039939255.1. Classification (NCBI taxonomy): domain Bacteria; kingdom Bacillati; phylum Actinomycetota; class Actinomycetes; order Propionibacteriales; family Nocardioidaceae; genus Nocardioides; species Nocardioides secundeburneus. The sequence goes on along the minus strand of NZ_JBDUUE010000006.1, from coordinate 262,632 downwards.
GATGCGGCGGGCCCGGACGTCGGCCTCGGCCCGCGCCTCAGGGGTGGCGAGCACGGTGGCCGCGGCGATCGCCGTCGTCGAGACCGACCAGGGCACCTGCGCGCGCGCCAGGTCGTGCACCGTCGGGGCATCGCCGACCACGTAGCCGGCCCGCACGCCGGGGATCGACCAGTGCTTGGTGAGGCTGCGGACCACCAGGACGCCGGGGGAGCCGAGCACCGACGCCGGTTCGCCGGGCACGGTGTCCATGAACGCCTCGTCGACGACGACGAGCCGGCCCGGACGGCGGAGCGCGAGCAACGCCTCGCGCGGGTGCAGGACGCCGCTCGGGTTGGTCGGGTTGCCGACGACGACGAGGTCGGCGTCGTCGGGCACGAGCGATGGTTCGAGCTCGAAGGGTCTGGGCAGCACGACCGGGGCGACCTCGTGCCCGGCCTGCTCGAGCGCGGCGTGCGGCTCGGTGAACTGCGGGTGCACCACCACCGGACGCCGCCACGGCCGGCGGGCCACGAGTGAGAACGCCTCGGCCGCGCCCGCGGTCAGGAGCACGCGGTCGGCGTCGACCCCGTGGTGGACGGCGACGGCCCGGGTCGCCGCCGACGGGTCGGGGTAGCGGGCGACGTCGTCGAGGCTCGACCGCAGGGCGTCGTCGAGCCACGCCGGTCGCGGGTCGGGGTAGACGTTGACCGCCAGGTCGAGAAGACCCGGCGTCGCCTCGACGTCGCCGTGGTGTCGCAGCGGGTCATCCACCGGTGCCTCCGGCGTGCCGGGCGTGGACGGCGTCGGCAAAGCGCTGCGCGAGCTGCGGGTGACCGGCCCAGTGGGTGTGCACGTAGGAGGCGTGAAGACTCGCGCTGCCGAAGCCGACGGCCTCTCCGTCGACGACCCAGGTCGGCGCGAGGCCGGTGACCGGCTCGACCGTGGTGTGGTGGAACTCGTGGCCGGTCACGACCTCGCCGGCCCGGCCCAGCAGGCTGTCGGCGGGCGCCGTGACCGACGGGTAGCGCAGCGTGAGGCCGACCATGCGCGCGTCGGCCTCGATCGCGCCCACCATCGCCGCGCCGTCGAGCGTGCGGCACAGGTAGAGCAGGCCGCCGCACTCGGCGACGGTCGGCACGCCGGCGGCGACGGCCGAGCGCACCCGGTCGCGCAGCGTGGCGTTGGCGGCGAGGGCCTCGGCGTGCACCTCGGGGAAGCCGCCGCCGAGGTAGAGACCGGACGTGCCGACCGGCAGGTCGGCGTCGGCCGTGGGGTCGAACGGCACGACGTCGCACCCGGCGGCCTCGAGCAGCTCGGTCGTCTCGGCGTAGCGGAACGTGAACGCCGGCCCGGCCGCGACGGCGACGACGGGCCGAGCCGGCGACGGCGGGCTCACGACGTCGGGCGACCACGGCGCGACGTCGAGGTCGCAGGCACTGCGGGCGACGTCGAGGACGGCGTCGAGGTCGACGCACGCGGTGACCCGCTCGGCGAGAGCCGCGACGAGAGCGGCGCTCTCCTCCCGCTCCGCCGCGGTGACGAGACCGAGGTGCCGTGACGGCGTCGCCAGCGAGGCGTCGCGCGGGATGGTGCCGAGCACGGGCAACCGCACCGACGACGCCACCTCGGCGGCGTGCCGGGGCGAGCCGGCCTGGTTGAGGATGACTCCGGCCACGGTGACCGACGGGTCGTACGTCGCCAGCCCGTGCACCACCGCGCCGATGGTGCGCGACGAGCGTGAGACGTCGACGACGAGCACCACCGGCGTCTGCGTGAGCGCGGCGACGTGCGCCGTCGAGGAGAAGCCGTTGCCGCCGATGCGTCCGTCGAACAGGCCCATCACGCCCTCGACGACGGCGACCTCGGCGTCCTGGGCCCCGTGCAGCAGCAGGGGAGCGACGAGCGACTCGCCGACGAGGTGCGGGTCGAGGTTGCGGCCGGGCCGGCCGGTGGCGAGGGCGTGGTAGCCGGGGTCGATGTAGTCGGGCCCGACCTTGTGCCCCGACACCGCGAGTCCGCGCGCGCGCAGGGCCGCCATGAGCCCGGTGGCCACGGTGGTCTTGCCCTGTCCGGTGCTCGGCGCCGCGACCACGAACCGGGGGAGTCGACCGAACGGGGTGGTCACCACTCGATGCCCGCCTGTCCCTTCTGCCCGCGGTCCATCTGGTGCTTGACCTTCGTCATCTCGGTGACGGTGTCGGCGACCTCGACCAGCTTCGGGTGGGCACGGCGTCCGGTGATCACGACGTACTGCCGGCCCGGCCGGTCGCGCAGCGTCTCGACGACGTCGTCGACGTCGACCCAGCCCCACTCCATCGGGTAGGTGAACTCGTCGAGCACGTAGATGTCGTGCCGCTCCTCGGCGATGCGGCGCTTGACCTCGGCCCAGCCCTCGGCGGCGTCGCGCGCGTGGTCCTCGGCCTCGCCGGCCTTGCGCGACCATGACCAGCCCGAGCCCATCTTGTGCCACTCGACCGGCCCGCCCTCGCCGGTCTCGGCGTGCAGCTCGCCGAGCCGCTCGAGCACGGTCTGCTCGCCGATGCGCCACTTGGCCGACTTCACGAACTGGAAGACCCCGACGTCCCACCCGTGGTTCCACGCGCGGATCGCGAGCCCGAACGCGGCGGTGGACTTGCCCTTGCCGTCGCCGGTGTTGACCATCAGCAGCGGCAGGCGACGCCGCTGGGCCGTGGTGAGCCCGTCGTCGGGGACGACGAGCGGCTTGCCCTGGGGCATCAGTGGCTCCCGTACTTCTCGTGGTGGACGGCGTCGGCGAGCGGCCGGCGGGTGCGCCAGCCGTGCCGTTCGAGGTCGGGGACGTCGTGCAGGCGCGACACCGGGCCGAGGCAGAGCCAGGCGATCGGCCGCACCCGCTCGGGGATGGCCAGGAGGTCGCGCAGGAACGGCTCGCGGTAGAACGACACCCAGCCGACGCCGAGGCCCTCGGCCGTCGCGGTGAGCCACAGGTTCTGCACGGCGAGGCAGGTGGAGTAGAGGCCGGCGTCGTCGATGGCGTGACGCCCGAGCACCTGCGGCCCGCCGCGGTCGGGGTCGTGGGTGACGACGACGCCCAGCGACGACTCCAGCACGCCCTCGACCTTGATGCGCGCGAACGTCTCGGCCCGTTCGGGCGGCAGCGTGTCGGCGTACGCGGCTCGCTCGGTGGCGACGTGCTCCTGGAAGCGCTCGCGGGTCGAACGGTCGCGCACGACGACGAAGTCCCAGGGCTGGCTGTGCCCGACGCTCGGTGCCGCGTGCGCCGCGCGGAGCACGCGCGACAGCACGTCGTCGGAGACAGCATGTCCGGTGAACTCGGCGCGGACGTCGCGCCGCCGCTCGATGACGTCGTAGAGGTCCGTGCTGACGGTGGGGGCGCTCACGCGGCACGCACCGCCGACGTCAGCACGGCGGCGCTGACCTCGGCGACGGCGACGTGCTCGGCGCGCAGGTGCTCGGCGAGCGTGCGCGCCAGGCCGAGCCGCATGGGGCCGGCCTCGCAGTCGACGACGAGGCAGGCGACGCCGGCCTCGGCGAGCGCCGTTGCGGCCTGACGGGCGCGGACGACGGGGTCGCGACCGCTGGTCGCGCGGCCGTCGGTGACGACGACGACCAGCGCCCGGCGGCGCGGGTCGCGCACGCGCTCGCGCTCGACGACCCTGAACGCCTCGACGAGGCCCTCGGCCAGCGGCGTGCGGCCGCCGGCGGGCAGGTCGTCGAGCCGGCGGGCGGCGACGTCGATCGAGCCCGTGGGCGGCAGCGCGACCTCGGCCCCGGTGCCGCGGAAGGTGACCAGGCCGACCTTGTCGCGGCGCTGGTAGGCGTCGAGCAGCAGGCTGAGGATCGCGGTCTTCACCTGCTCCATGCGCTTGCGCGCGGCCATCGAGCCCGACGCGTCGACGCAGAACAGGACCAGGTTCGACTCGCGGCCCTCGCGATCGGCCACCCGCAGGTCCTCCGGACGCAGGAGCACCCGGCCGCCGGTGCGTCCCCGGGTGGCCTGGTGCGGCGCGGCGGCGCGGATCGTCTCGAGCAGGTGGACGGCGCCACGCGAGCCCGGTCGCGAGCCGATGCGTCGTCCGGTGTCGGTGACGGCACGGCTGCGTTTGCCGGCCTCGCCGCGACCGGTGCCGGCGACCTGGAAGAGCCGGGCGCGGTAGGGCTGACCGGCCGCGACGTTGCTCGTGGTCGTCGACCCGGCGGCGGTCGAGGGGGCGCCGCTCGGAACGGGGTCGCGGCCGGCCTCGCCGGCGTCGGAGCTGTCCCCGGTGTCGGGGGGCCCGCCCCCGTCGTATCCGCCGTCGCCGCCGTCGCCATCACTGCCGTCACCGCCGTCACCGCCACCCGGGTCGGTCGGGTCGGGCTCGGGCGGGTCGGGCTCCTCCTCGCCCAGCGTCTCGTCGAGGAGGTCCTCGTCGAGACCGGGCGCGTCGAACGGGTTGCGACGGCGCCGGTGCGGCAGCGACAGCCGGGCCGCGACCCGGACGTCGTCGAGGGTGACCTCGGTGCGTCCGTGCCAGGCGGCGTGGGCGGTGGCGGTGCGGGCGGTGACGATGTCGGCGCGCAGGCCGTCGACCTCGAACGCCGCGCACACCTCGGCGATCTTGAGCAGCATCGCGTCGGACAGCTCGACGTCGCCGACGGCCGTGCGAGCGGCGAGCAGCCGGCCCGCGAGCGCCTCCTCGTCGGCCGCCCAGCGGGCGGCGAAACCGGCCGGGTCGGCGTCGTAGGCCATGCGCCGGCGCACCACCTCGACGCGCACGGCCGGGTCGCGCGGTGCGGCGACCTCGACGGTGAGGCCGAACCGGTCGAGCAGCTGCGGGCGCAGCTCGCCCTCCTCGGGGTTCATGGTGCCGACGAGCACGAAGCGCGCGTCGTGCGAGACCGAGACGCCGTCGCGCTCGACCGTGCAGCGGCCCATGGCGGCGGCGTCGAGCAGCACGTCGACCAGGTGGTCGTGCAGCAGGTTGACCTCGTCGACGTAGAGCAGTCCGCGGTGGGCCTTGACCAGCAGGCCGGGCTCGTACTCGGCGACGCCGTCGGCGAGCGCCTTCTCGAGGTGCAGCGAACCGAGCACGCGGTCCTCGGTGGCACCCACGGGCAGCTCGACGAGCGGGACGGCGCGGCCGTCGTCGAGCGGCGGCAGGACGGCGGCGAGGCCGCGCACGATGGTCGACTTGGCCGTGCCCTTCTCGCCGCGCACGAGCACGCCGCCGATCTCGGGCGAGATGGTGGTCAGCAGCAGGGCGAGCGCCATGTCGCCGGGGTCGACCACGGCGGCGAAGGGATAGGTATGACGGGTCTGTTCGGGTGTGTCCGGCACGTGAGGCTCCCGCTCGTGTGGCCAGTGGATGGGGCGCGTCGCGAGGCCGGTCTTCGGACTTCCAGCCCTCGATCGCTCGAGGCGTGGTCACCGCAGCGGGCCTGTGCCGGACTTGCACCGGCTTCCCAGATTCTCCCCGTAGGGCACCTCGCGACGTCCGCACGATAGCGTCGGCGCCCGTGCCCGAGCCGTCCGCCCCCACCGCCGCGCGGCGGGTGACCGTGGTGGGCATCGGCGCCGACGGGTGGGCCGGGCTCACCGAGGCCGCCCGGTCCGTGGTGCTCGACGCACCGGTCGTCGTCGGGTCGAGACGGCAGCTGGCCCTGCTGCCCGACGTCGAGGGCCAGGAACGCCGTGCGTGGCCGAGCCCGTTCTCGCTCGACCCCGTCGACGGCGACCGGTCGACCGTGGTGCTCGCCTCCGGCGACCCCTTCGTCTCGGGCGTGGCGACCAGTCTGCTGCCGCGGCACGGCGAGGTGCTGGACGTCGTGCCGGCGGTCTCCTCGATCGCCCTGGCCCGGGCGCGCATGCTCTGGCCGGCCGAGACGGTCGGCGTCGTCAGCACCGTCGGGCGCAGCCTGCAGCCGCTGGTGCGCGAGCTCGCCCCCGGACGCCGGCTGCTGGTGCTCACCAGCGGCCCCGGCACACCAGCCGACCTCGCCGCTCTGCTCGTCGCGCACGGCTACGGCGCCAGCACGCTCACGGTGCTCGGCGACCTCGGCGCGGCGACCGAGTCACGCATCGACGCCACCGCCGCCACCTGGGACGCCGGGTCGCACGACGTGCCGCCGCTGCACGTCGTCGCGATCGTCTGCGACGGCCCGGCGTCCGGCTCGTGGGTCGCCGGCCTGCCCGACGACGCCTACGAGCACGACGGCCAGCTCACCAAGCGAGACCTGCGCGCCGCGGCCCTCGCCCGCCTCGCGCCCCAGCCCGGCCAGCGCCTGTGGGACCTCGGCGCCGGCGCCGGCTCCGTCGGCATCGAGTGGCTGCGCGCCCACCCGACCTGCCACGCCGACGCCGTCGAGCGCGACCCGGCCCGCGCCGACCGGATCGCCCGCAACGCCGACGCGCTCGGCGTCCCGCGGCTCGACGTGCACCGCGGCGACGCCCTCGACGTCGCCGCCCGGCTGCCCGGCCCGCACGCGGTCTTCGTCGGCGGGGGAGCGACGGCGCCCGGGCTCCTCGACCTGTGCCGCGACCGCCTGCGCCCCGGCGGGCGGCTCGTCGTCCACGGCGTCACGCTCGAGACCGAGCAGGTGCTGGCCGGTGCCTACGCCGAGCACGGTGGCGAGCTGACCCGGCACGCCGTCGAGACCGCCGCGCCCATCGGCACGTTCACCGGCTGGACCCCGGCGCGTGCCGTCACCCAGTGGTCCTGGACCAAGGAGCATCGATCGTGACCGTGCACTTCGTCGGGGCCGGCCCCGGCGCCGCCGACCTCCTCACGCTGCGCGCCGCGCGGCTGGTCTCCGAGGCCGACGTGGTGCTCTTCCCGGGCACCTACCTCGAGGACGGCGTGCTCGAGCACTGCCGCGACGGCGCGGTGCTCGTCGACACCCAGGACCTCGACCTCGACGGCATCGTCGCCACGATCGTGGAGGCCCACGCCGAGGGGCAGGGCGTCGTCCGGCTGACGTCGGGCGACCCGTCAGTCTACTCGGCGCTGACCGAGCAGACCCGCCGCCTCGACGACGCCGGCGTGCCGTGGGACGTCGTCCCCGGGGTCGCGGCCTACGCCGCCGCGGCCGCCGTCGTCGGGCGCGAGCTCACCGTGCCGCTGGTGGCTCAGTCGGTCGTGATCACCCGCCCGCAGGCCCGCTCGACCGAGATGCCGGCGGGGGAGTCGCTCGAGGCCTTCGCCCGCACCGGCGCCACGCTCGCGCTGCACCTCGGCATCACGCGCACCCGCGAGCTCATGACCGACCTCGCGCCGCACTACGGCGACGGGTGCCCGGTCGTCGTCGTCCACCGGGCCTCGCAGCCGGGTGAGCAGGTGCTGGTCGGCACCGTCAACGACATCGCCGACCAGGTCGAGGAGGCCGGGCTGCGCCAGGCCGCGGTCATCCTCGTGGGGCCGGCGCTCGGTCGGGGCGGCGGCGACTCGTGGCTCTACTCGGCCACCCGCGACCGGCAGCCTCGCTGATCGACGACGGGATCAGCGACGGGTCGCGCGGCTGGTCCAGACGCGACCGGACGGGCTGGTCCTCGTCCCCGACGAGCCGATGATCAGCAGGCACTTCATGTCGACGGCGGCCGCGTCGAGGTCGGCGAGGGTGGTGACGGTGATCGACTCCTCGGCGCGGCCGACGTCGCGGCCGACGATCACCGGGCGGTCGGCGGGCAGCTCCTCGAGCAGGATCTTCTGGGCCTCGACGACCTGCTCGGTGCGCGAGCGCGAGGCCGGGTTGTAGATCGCGAGCACCAGGTCGGCGGTCGCGATCGAGCGCAGGCGCTGCTCGATGACCTCCCACGGCTTGAGCCGGTCGGAGAGGCTGACGACGGCGAAGTCGCCGCCGATCGGGGCGCCGGCGCGGGCCGCCACCGCCTGCACCGCGCTGAGGCCGGGCAGCACGCGCACGTCGACGTCGGGGAACTCGTCGGCCACCTCGAACACCGCGGCCGCCATGCCGAACACGCCGGCGTCGCCGCCGGAGACGACCGCCACCCGCTCGCCGGCCCGCGCGAGCCGCAGCGCGTCACGGGCGCGGTCGACCTCGACCGTGTTGCCCGAGGCGTGCCGGGTCAGGCCGGGGCGCTGGGGCACCCGTTTGACGTAGGGCGCGTAGCCGACGACGTGGTCGACCTCGGCGAGCGCCTGGGCGACCTCGGGCGTCAGCCAGCCGTCGGGACCGGGGCCGAGGCCGACGACGAGCAGCTCCGCGGCGGTGGGCGCGTCGGCCGGCTCGACCACGGCGGCACGCGGCCCCGTGTCGCCCGGCACCACGATCAGCGAGAAGTACGGCACCGTGTCGGGGTCGACGTCGGCGACCGGCAGCCACCGCTCGCCGGGGGCCGAGGCCCTCTCGACGTACAGCGCGCCGTCGAGGCGGCCCGCGGCCTCGATCGCCCGGCGCACGGCCGGGAAGGTGCGACCCAGCTTCATGATGATCGCGCCGTCGGTGTCGGCGAGCCGACGGGCGAGCTCGGGCTCGGGCAGGGTGCCGGGCAGCACGGTGAGCACGTCGGTCTGGCGCACCAGCGGGGAGGCGACCGCGGCGGTGGCGGCCGCGAACGCGGGGACGCCGGGCACCACCTCGGTCGGGAAGCGCTCGGCCAGCCGGTCGTGCATGTACATCGCCGAGCCGTAGAACATCGGGTCGCCCTCGGCCAGCAGGACGACGTCGCGGCCGGCCTCGAGGTGCGCGGCCAACCGTGCCGCCGAGGTCTCGTAGAACTCCGCCATCGCGCCGGCGTAGCCGCCCGGGTGGTCGGTGGTGCCGGTGGTCACCGGGTAGCGCAGCTCCTCCTCGACGACGCCGGCGGGGATGAGGTCGGCGGCGATGCGTCGCGCGTGGGAGGTCGTGCGCGTGCCGGCGTGGTAGGCGACGACGTCGGCGGCACCGATGAGACGCGCGGCCTTGAGGGTGATCAGCTCCGGGTCGCCGGGCCCGATGCCGACGCAGGTCAGCCGGCCGCTCATGCCTCGCTCACCGAGGCCAGGGCGTTGACCGCCGACGACGTCATGGCCGAGCCGCCGCGGCGTCCGCGCACGGTGACGAACGGGACGTCGACGCCGTGGGTGTCGGCGAGCGCGGCCAGCGCCTCCTTCGACTCCGCGGCGCCGATGAACCCCACGGGGCAGCCGATGATCGCGGCCGGTCGCGGGGCGCCGTCGACCAGCATCTCCATCAGGTGGAACAGCGCGGTGGGCGCGTTGCCGATGGCGACGACCGCCCCCTCGAGGTGGGGCTCCCACAGCGAGACCGCGGCCGCGCTGCGGGTCGTGGCCCACTGCTGCGCCAGTGCCGGCACCCGCTCGTCGTTGAGGAAGCACATGACCTCGTTGCCGGCCGGCAGCCGTCCGGCGGTGATGCCGACGGCGACCATGCGGGCGTCGGTGATCACCGGCGCGCCAGCGGCCAGGGCGGCGCGGCCGGCCTCGCCGAGGCGCGGGTGGACGACGAGGTCGCGCACCAGGTCGACCTGGCCGCTGCCGTGGATCATCCGGACGGCGACCTGCTCGGCCCCGGCCGGGATGCTGCTGAGGTCGGCCTCGGCCCGGATGGTGGCGAACGAGTCGGCGTAGATCGCCGGGCCGGTGGCGACGTAGTCGAAGCGGCGCGTCGGTGGCGTCGGTGAGGTCACGGGAGCAGGTCCGTCCTGATCAGGGAGTGCCAGGGCGTGACCAGGACCGGCCCGCCCGTCGAGGTCGCGAGCGCGACGTGGTCGGGGGAGAGCACGCCGTCCGGAGCCGTGAGGACGGCGTCGCCGGCGGCGGGCCCGGTGCGCGGGCTCGTGCGCGGGTCGGGCTCGCGCACCGCGGCGAGCGGCGTCGCGAGCTCGTCGACGTGCCAGGGCGCGTCGACGCCGTCGCCACGGACGTCGAGGAAGCGGTGCGCGAGGCCGAGCAGGGCCTGCGGCGCGTCGGCGAGCGGGACGACGTCGCCCCACCCGGCCCCGAGCCGCAGCTGGGCGGTGGCGTCGTCGAGGGCCATCAGCCCGAGGTCGGTCGGCCGTCCGACGACGTCACCGCGACCGTCGTCCAGGGTGACCAGGAAGCGTCCGGGCAGACCGGCCGCGCGGGGGTCGGCGAGCACGAGCGCGTCGAGCGCGGCCACGACGGGGCGCAGGTCGGCGCGCCCGCCGACCCGGCCGGTGAGCGGGGACACGACGACGTTGCGGGCCTGGTCGTGCGCCCGGCTGGGCAGCAGGCCCAGCGCCTCCACGGCGCGCAGGAACGGCTCGCCGTGCTCGACCCCGCGCAGCTGCAGGTTGGCGCGCGAGGTGAGGTGGAGGTCGCCGTCGCCGAAGGTGGCGGCGACCTCGGCGAGACCGTCGAGCGTCGCGGCGGCCAGCTCGCCGCCGGGCACGCGGAGCCGGACCAGTGCGCCGTCGTCGGCCGGCCACGGGCGCACGACGCCGGGGCAACGGTCTCGTCTGGTGCGGGGCACAGGGCTCCTGGGAGGTCTGCGGCCTCCACGCGTCGGCCGGTCACGACCTCGCGGCGGTCGGCCGCAAGGGCCAGCAGGTCTTCGGACTCGGGATCGCACCGACCGTGGACGCCTTCCCAGGTCTTGCGACCCAGTGGCTGCTGCTCCCACTCGGAGCCAGCCGTCCTGCCGATCACCCTCACCGCTGCGCGTCAGTCCCGGAGTCGCACCGGATTCCCGCGCTGGCGGCCCGACGATAGCAATCCGGCCCCTCTCACGGTCGTGCGGGCACGACGTCGAACACGCAGTCGCCGCACAGGCCGGCGTTCGAGGCGAGGTAGAACAGGCAGCAGGTACGCCGGCGCGCCGTGCCGTCGGGGCGCACGTCGAGCTCGCCGGCGAAGCCCGGCCCGGCCAGCAGGCGGTCGACGACCGGTCGCGCCCGGGGCAGGTGGTGCACCCGGGGGACGGCGTGCAGGCTCGCGGCGGCGTTGCCCCACAGCAGCCGCGGCGCGAGGGGGACGGCGTCGACCAGTGGCTCGAGCACGCTGCGCACCGCGGCGTCGAGGTCGTCGTCGGTCGCGTCGGTTCGGCCCCGCGGCTCGTGGACGCCGAGCGTGACCGCGCCGTCGTCGTGCCGGGCGACGAGGCAGCCGGGGTCGACCAGGACGCCGTCGGCGGCGTAGGGCACGACGCTCACCGACCAGAAGCGCGACGCCACGCCCATCACGACGGCCGACCAGCCGACGCGGGCCGGGGCGTCGCCCAGGCGGCGGCACACGGCCCGGGCGAGGTCGGCGAGGTCGAGGTCGACCAGCGGCACGTAGCGCTCGTCGGGCTCGAGGTCAGGCTCCCAGACCAGGATCCGGCGCAGCGCTCGGGTCGGGTCGGTCATGGCGTCCGTCACGCTACCCATCAGCCGTCCGTCGGCGGCGGTGGCCCCACCCGGGTGGTCATGCATGTCCGATCGGACATTTGTGTCCCAGGGGTGTTGGAGGCCCGGCCGGAGGGTGGCCAGGATGGGGGCTCCCCCACGCCTCCCCCGGAGGCCTCCATCCCCCCTGGAGAACCGGTGATCGACGCACCCCCCACGCCGACGGCCCCTGCGCCGACCGCTGTTCCTGCCGACCGCCCGACCGAGGAGTCGGCACGCCGCCGGTTCCTCACGCGCGGCCTCGTGGCGGGCATCGCCGCCCTCGCCGTGTCGTCGGGCGTCGACGGTGGCGGGGCCGACGCCGCCACGGCGGACCGGAAGGCGAGCGCCCGGCGGCGCCACGCCAAGCGGTGCCGGCACTGGCACCGCTGCGCCAAGCACCAGGGCCACACCTGCCGGCGGCTGCACCGGTGCAAGCACCGCTTCCACCGGGCCGCCCCCAGCACGCCCAGCACCCCCAACACCCCGAGCACGCCCAGCACCCCGACGACGCCGGCACCCCCCACGCCGACGACGCCGACTCCCGAGACGCCCACGACGCCGGCACCCCCCACGCCGACGACCCCGACCACCCCGACGACCCCGACCACCCCGACGACGCCCGAGCCCGACCCTGCGTTCGCGTCGTCGCCGATCCCGACCGCGGCCTCGCTGCACCTGGGCAACCGCTTCACCTACGCCATGACTCCCGCGCTGCACGCCCAGATGCGCGCGGCCGGCAGCCCCGAGGCCTGGCTCGCCCGCCAGCTCGAGCCGGCCGCCGTCGCCGACACCGCGGCCGACGCCTTCGAGTCGTGGTGGCCCTCGGTCAACCTCGACGCCGCGACCTTGTGGAAGCGCAACCAGGACGAGGTCGAGGGCGGCTGGCAGGCCATGGAGAACTACTCGCGCTGGTGCCTGCTGCGCCGCATCTACTCCCAGCGCCAGGTGCTCGAGGTGATGACCGAGTTCTGGGAGAACCACCTGCACGTGCCGGTCTACGACGACGGCGTGTTCACCTACCGCGCCGCCTACGGCAAGATGCTCCGCTCCCACGCGCTCGGCCGGTTCGACGAGATGCTCGTCGCCGCCATCACCCACCCGGCCATGGGCATCTCGCTCGACAACGCGACGTCGACCAAGCGGGCCCCCAACGAGAACCTCGGCCGCGAGCTGCTCGAGCTGCACACCGTCGGCCGCGGCAACCACAGCGAGGACGACGTCAAGAACTCCGCGCGCATCCTCACCGGCTACAAGGTCGACATGTGGCGGACCTGGGCGGCCTCCTACAACGCCGCCGACCACTGGACCGGCGAGGTCACGGTGCTCGACTTCACCCACGCCAACACCGCGCCCGACGGGCGGGCCGTCACCACCGCCTACCTGACCTACCTGGCCCACCACCCCAAGACGGCCGAGCGGATCGCCCGCAAGCTCGCCAAGCGCTTCGTCTCCGACACGCCGTCCGCGGCGCTGGTGAGCCACCTGGCGCAGGTGTACCTGACCAGCGAGACGGCCATCAAGCCGGTGCTGCGCGCCCTCGTCGCGCACCCGGACTTCAAGGCGTCGGCGGGCCAGAAGGTCCGCACGCCCACCGACGACGTGGTCGCCACCCACCGCGTGCTGCAGACCAGGATCGACCGGCCCACCTGGCACGGCTCGGCGGCCAACGTGATCCTCTGGCAGACCACCAACCTCGGCCACTCGCCCTTCCAGTGGGGCCGGCCCGACGGGCCTCCCGAGGACAACCGGTCGTGGTCGGGCGCGTCACGCCTGCTCGCCTCGTTCGAGATGCACTACGGCATGGCCGGCACGTGGTGGCCGCAGGAGCAGATGGCCTACCGGCCCTTCGAGTCGTGGCTCCCGACGTCCGGCATGCGGTTCGACGCCTTCGTCGACCACCTGTGCACCCAGCTGCTCGGCAAGCACGCCCCGACCCGCCTGGTGCAGGCCGCGTGCACCGCCACCGGCACCGGTGCCGGTGAGGCGATCACGCCCGCGCACGCCGTCATCCGCTGGAAGATGCCGATGCTCCTCACCACCCTGCTCGACACCCCCGACCACCTGCAGCGCTGACGAGGAACCATGACGACCGAGACCGCGAAGACCCAGACGCCCGAGCCCTGCTGCACCGACTACCGCACGTCGCGCCGCAGCTTCCTCCGTGGCTCCGCGGTGCTCGGCGGGGCTGCCACGGTCACCGCGGCCTACGGCACCGCTATGACCCAGACGGCCTACGCGGCCGGGTCGGCGCAGCAGGTGCTCGTCGTGCTGTCGATGCGCGGCGCGGCCGACGGGCTCAGCCTCGTCGTCCCGCACTCCGACCCGGTCTACTACCAGGCCCGGCCGGGCATCGCCGTCCAGTCGGACCGGCTGCTGGTCAAGAACGGCACGTTCGGCCTGCACCCCTCGCTCGCGCCGCTGCTGCCGATGTGGAACGCCGGCAAGATGGCCAGCATCCACGCCACCGGCCTGCCGGTCGCGAACCGCTCGCACTTCTCGGCGATGGAGGAGGTCGAGGACGCCGACCCGACGTCCGACGCCCGCGTCGGTTGGCTCAACCGCCTCGTCGGCCGCGACGGCACCGGCTCGCCGATCGAGGCCGTGCAGATGGGCGGGGGAGTGCCCAGCGCCGCCGTCTGCGGTCCGCAGCCGGTGCTCGTCACCGGGGGCGTCGACAGCGTTCAGCTCGCCGGCGGCACCGGCACCTCGGAGGTGCCCCGCCGCAACGCCATCAGCCAGGCGTGGGGCTCGGGCGCCAACGACGACCTCGCCCAGGGCATGCGGTCGGCGATGGACGTCGTGGCCGACTTCGCACCGGTGCGGGCGACGTCGGAGACGCCGTCGAACGGGGCCGTGTACCCGCGCGGTGACCTGGGCAGTGCCCTGCAGGCCACGGCCCGCACGATCCGCGCCGACGTCGGCGCCGAGATCATCACCGTCGACCACGGCTCGTGGGACCACCACACCTGGATCGGCACCACCGAGGACGGCCACCTCAAGCGCCTCGCCGACGAGTTCGCCCTCGCCGTGGCCGCGTTCTTCAAGGACATCGGCACGCTCGCCTCGAAGGTGACCCTCGTGACGATCAGCGAGTTCGGCCGACGCGTCGTCGAGAACGCCAACCAGGGTCTCGACCACGGCCACGGCAACGTGATGTTCGCCCTCGGCGCCGGCGTCAAGGGCGGGTACTACGGCACCATGCCGACGCTGACCAAGACCACCGACGCCGACGTGCTGGTGACGACCGACTACCGCGACGTGCTCAACGAGGTGATCACGACCCGCATGGGCGCCTCGACCGCCCAGATCTTCCCGGGCTTCACCGCCGCCCGGGCCAAGGGGTTCATGACCTCGCTCTAGGTGCTCGTGACACCGGCGGTCGTCTGCGTCACATCCGCCGTCCGTTCACCGATTTGCGGGACGCCGTACCGCGGAGCCCACTACGGTCGTGCGTCCGCCCCGAGCCCGGGCGGGTCCACGTCTCGGCTCGAGGGAGCTCCCGCATGCCCACCCACCGTCGTCTGACCGCCGCGCTCGTCGCCGCGTGCCTCGGCTGGTCCCTGCTCGTCGTCGGTCTCGTCACCGCCACCGCCCCGGCGGCCCGCGCGGCCGAGCCGCACGACCCGGCGACCTACTACGCCGGCACCGACGGGCTGACGGCACAGCCGCTCATCGACCGGCTGCGAGTGATCGTGAGCGGCAACACGGCGCTGTCCTACAGTGCCTTGTGGACGGCCCTGCCGAAGACCGATCCGGACCCCCAGGGCCGACCGGCCTACCTGCGCGACTTCTACTCGGGCGCGCCGATCCTCGTCTCCGCCCAGTGCGGCGGCTCGTGCCCGGCCACCAGCTGGAACCGTGAGCACACCTGGGCCCAGAGCCACGGCGAGTTCGGCACGAGCGCCGGGCCCGGCACCGACCTGCACCACATGCGCCCGTCCTTCCCCCGGTCGAACAGCTCGCGCGGCAACAAGGACTTCGACAACGGCGGCACGCTCGGCGTGCCCGAGTGCGCCGCGTGCCGCAGCGACGGCGACTCCTTCGAGCCGCCCGACGCCGTCAAGGGCGACCTGGCCCGCGGCCTCATGTACATGGCCGTGCGCTACCCGGGCTTCCAGCTCAACGACGTGACCTGCAACGGCTCCGGCGCGCCCAACCACGGCAAGCTCTCGACCCTCGTCGCCTGGGCCCAGGCCGACCCGCCCGACGCGTGGGAGCGCGCCCGCAACGACCTCATCGACGGCACCTACCAGGGCAACCGCAACCCGTTCATCGACCGGCCCGACTTCGTGAACCGCATCTGGGGCACGGGTGTCGGTCAGGGCCGGGCCTGCGGCTCGTCGTCCGGGGGAGTGCCGCCGTCCGGACCGGTCGGCACCGAGAACCGGCCGCCGACGACGTCGCCGATGACCCTGACCACGCCCGAGGACACCAGCCGCGCGATCCCGCTCGTCGCCTCCGACCCCGACGGCGACCTGCTGACCTGGACGATCAGCGCGACGCCCGCCCACGGCACCGCCGGCATCGCCGGCACGACGTTGACCTACGTGCCGGCGCCGGACTTCCACGGCTCCGACGTCGTCGGCGTCCAGGTCTCCGACGGACGCGGCCGAACGGCGTCGACCACCGTGACCGTCACCGTGACGCCGGTCAACGACCCCCCGGTGGCCGCCGACGTGAGGACGGCGACCGCGCGCGACGCCGGCGTCGACGTCCGGCTCCTCGGTGCCGACGTCGACGGCGACGTGCTCACCTACGCCGTCGTCACCCCTCCCGCGCACGGCTCCGCGGTCGTCACGGGCGACGTCGCGCGGTACACGCCGGCACCCGGCTACACCGGACCCGATTCGTTCAGCTACGTCGCGCGCGACCCCGCAGGCGCGACGTCGGCGCCGGCCACCGTCTCGATCACCGTGACGGCGACCCAGCGCCCGCCGGTGGCGACCGCCGTCCGGGCCCGCACGCCGGAGGACCTCGCGGTCACGATGACGTTGACCGCCACCGACGCCGACGGCGACGACCTGACCTACGCCGTCGTCGCGCAGCCCGACCACGGCGACGTGGCCCTCGAGGGCACCCGGGCGACCTACACGCCCGACCCCGACTTCCACGGCTCCGACGCGTTCACCTGGTCGGTCAGCGACGGCACCACCACGGTGCAGTCCCTCGCGTCCATCACCGTGACCCCGGTCAACGACCGCCCCATCGCCACGCCGGTCACCGTGACGACGCCCGAGGACGCGTCGGTCACCTTCACGCTGCCCGCGACCGACGTCGACGGGGACGTGCTCACCTACGCCGTCGCAGGCACGCCACGCAACGGCACGGCGGTGATCGACGGCCCCACGGCGACCTTCACGCCGGACAGCCGACGTGACGGCAGCTTCAACTGGACCGTCTCCGACGGCACCGCGATCGTCAGCTCGACCGCCACGATCACGGTGACGCCCGTCGACCACCCGCCGGTCACCACCTCGGTGACGACGTCGACGCCGCGCACCGTCCGCGGCACCCCGACGACGACGACGATCCGCGCCGCGGCCGTCGACGGCCGGGTGCCGACCGGGCGGGTCACGCTCGTGACCGTCGGCCGCACCCTCGGGGCTGCGGTCCTCCGAGCCGACGGCACCGCCGTCGTCGCCTGGACGCCGACCCGCGCCGGCGCGACGGCGCTCGCCGCCTCGTACAGCGGCGACGGCGTCTACGCGCCGGCGGTCTCCGCGGTGGCGTCCACGGCCGTGGCCCGGTCGACGTCCCGGCTCACGCTCTCGGCGGGCGCGCTCCGTCGCGGGCGTCCCGGCGTCGTCAGGGTCGCGGTCACGACCGTGTCCGGGGTCCCGGCGACGGGCCGGCTCACCGTCAGGGTCGCCGGCAAGGCCCGCACCGTCGTGCTGGTCCGGGGCGTCGCGCGGGTCCAGGTGTCGAGGCTGCCGCGCGCCGCTCGCCTGCAGGTGACCGCTCGCTACGCGGGCGACGCGCAGTACGCGTCTGGCTCGGCAGCTCGCGCCCTGCGGATCCGGAGGTAGCCGCGCCGGATCCGTTGTGTCGTAGGTCACAGCACCGCTAGGCTTCCCGCACTTCTGACGATCGTCAGACCGAAGTTGGTCGACGATCGCCCGAAGCCGTCTTCGGGATCCCCAGGAGGAGCCATGGCCGTCCCTCGGCGACGTCGCCGCACCTGCACGGCCCTGGTTGCCGCGCTGGCCCTCGGGCCGGCGCTGGTGAGCGGCTCGTCCGCAGCGACCCCGGTCGCGGTCCCGGTGCCCGTCGCGACGCGCGGTGCGGCCGACGTGCTGCCCGTGGTCCCGACCCGGGTCCCGGTGCCACCGCGCGTCGCGCCCGGGGTCGCCCCGCCGACGAACTCGTGGATCAGCGGCGCGGTCTACGCCGGCGCGGCGGCCGGCGCGATCGACCCGCCCACCTGGGTCGGCGGCGGTCTCGCGTTCCGCTCGCACGACACCGGGTTCGGCGTCGCGCTGCCCGAGGTGCGGGGCTACAGCGACTACGCGCTCCTGCAGTCGTGGGAGGACGGGCAGGCCGTCCGCTTCACCCCGCCCGGCGCCACCACCTACCGGCTCACGCGGTGGGACGACCTGTCCGCCGACCTCACCTGGTACGCCGGCCAGACCGCGATCGGCACGCTGCGGGCGGTCGAGGGGTGGCCCTACGTGGTGTACACCGCCGCGACCGGCCAGTCGGTCGCGGTCGACCGGGCCCTGACGTCGTCCGGTGATCGCCACACGTGGCGGGCGGGCACCGGCCAGGAGCTCTCGGTCGTCACCCCGGGCACGGTCGGGGGCGGCAGGATCGCGCTCGACGCCGGCGAGACCGTGCACGTCTTCGGCACCCCGCAGGGGGCCAGCGCCGCCGACGTCGCGGCGCTGGTCGCCGGAGCGGTGCCCGTGACCGCCACCCGTACCCGGCACGAGGTCAGCGGCGGGCTCGCGCGCGCCACCTTCGAGCTGCAGACCGGCGGACGACCGACCGTGCTCACCCAGCTGCCCCACCAGGACTACGGCCTCCCCACGCTCGACGGCCACTGGGAGAACGCCACCGGCCCGGCCCGCGGCGCGGTCGGCACGTCGTTCACCACCACCGCGAAGGCCTACGACGTCGCCAGCCGGCTCGACCTGTCCCGTCTCGACGACGCGCAGCTCGAGCTGCTGCGCGAGCAGGTCGTCGCCGACGTCGACAGCGTCCTGACGTTCCCTGCCGACACCTACTTCGGCGGCAAGGCGCTCTACCGCGCCGCCAACCTCTACCTGCTCGCCGGTCAGCTCGGCCTGCCCGACGAGGCGTCACGCATCGCCGCGGAGATGACCGACGAGCTCGACGTCTGGCTCGACGCCGACCGCTGCGCGACCGAGCGCCGCGACCGCTGCTTCTCCTACGACGTCGTCACCCGCACCGTCGTCCCCGACGGCGACGCCTTCGGGGTCTCGTCGTCGATCAACGACCACCACTTCCACTACGGCTACTTCCTCTACGCCGTCGGCGTCCTCGCGCGCGACGAGCCCGCCCTGGTCGACCGCTACCGCGTGATGGCCGACGTGCTGGCCGACGACATCGCCGGCCTCGAGACCACCGGCTCGACCATCCAGCGCCGCGCCTTCGACGACTGGCGCGGCCACTCGTGGGCCAACGGCATCGGCGGCGGCATGGACGGCAACGACCAGGAGTCGACGTCCGAGGCGATGAACGCCTGGGCCGGCCTGTCGTTGTGGAGCCAGGTCAGCGGCAACGCAGCGCAGGACGAGCACGCGCGCTGGATGCTGGCCTTCGAGGCGGCGACCGCGCGGGCGTACTGGTGGAACCCCTACCGGGCCGACTCCCTGAAGGCCCCGATCGTCTCCATGGTCTTCCAGGGCAAGTCGACCTACGAGACGTGGTTCTCGCCCGACGCCAGCGCCAAGTCGGCGATCATCGTCATCCCGATGGGTCCGAGCCAGCTGGCGTTCCTGTCGAGCCTGGGGGAGCAGCGCATTCGCGCGGTGACCGAGCCGCTGTTCGCCGTCGACTACGACAACCGGCCGCTCATCGACTGGAACGCGGCGCTGCTCGGCCTGGCCGACCCTGAGCGGGCCCTCGCCATCGCCCGGGGACTGCCGAAGGTCGACGACGGCAACACCCGTAGCTACCTCTACGCCGTCATCATGGCCGGCGCCGCCGAGCTGCCCGAGCCGCCCGAGCCGCCCGAGCCGCCCGAGCCGCCCGAGCCGCCGGTGGTGTCGCCGTCCGCCACCCGGCTGCGGCTCGTCGCCCCCGCCGGCCCGGCCGACGCGGTCGTGCCGCTCGGCCTGGCGCTCGAGACCGTCGACGGCGCACCGGTGCCCGGCGCGCGTCTCGTCGTCGAGCGGATGCGCGACGGCGCCTGGACGCCGGCCGGGGCGGCCGTCACCGACGCGAGCGGCCGCGCCACCGTGCGACCGGTGCGCGCCCGCACCGCGCGCCACAACGACTTCCGGGCGCGGTGGGACGGCGCCGCGGGGTTCACCGCGAGCGCGAGTCCGACGGTCCGCAGCGCCCTGGTGCGCCGCGCATCGGTGCTCAGCGTGCGCGGCCCGTCGAGGGCCCGGGCGGGCCAGCGCGTCGCACTGCGCCTGGCCTGGCGGACGACGTCGGGGCCGCCGGTCGCCGGCGTCGTGCGGGTGCAGCGCTCGACCGACGGCCGCTCCTGGACGCCGGCCGCCACCGTGCGTGCCGATCGGCTCGGCCGGGGCGTCGTCCGGGTGCGGGTCCCACGCACCGGCGCCCGCTGGCGGCTGGTCGCGCCGAGCACCGAGTGGACGACCGGTGCGCGGAGCGCCGTCCACCGGGTGCGGACGGCGCTCGGCTGAGACCTCGGGGATGCTCACACCTCGGTGACAGGGTCGCCACAGGACGGCGCGCGAGGGTGACTGCACCCGTCACCGACCCGAGTGGAGCACCCCATGAACACGTCGACCACCGCCCGCATCGGCATCGCCGGAGCCGTCGCCGGTCTCGGCCTCGCGGCCGCGGGCATGGCCGTCACGCACGCCGAGACCACCGACCCGCCCGCAGCGTCGTCCAGTGCCGGTGACCGCCCGGGCCCCGGCGGCCCCGGCGGCCCCGGTGGCCCGCGCGGCGAGCACGGTGGCCCGGGAATGGAGGCCGCCGCGATCGCCGAGTCGCTCGGCCTCGAGGAGGACGTCGTCGAGCAGGCTCTGCAGGAGGTGCGCGACGCGCTGCGCCCCGAGCCGCCCGAGCCGGACGGCGAGCGCCCGGCGCCGCCGTCCGAGGCCGAGCGCAGTCAGCAGGAGGCCGCCTTCGTGACCGCGCTCGCCGAGAAGCTCGGCGTCACCGAGGACCAGGTCACCACCGCCCTCGAGGCGGCCCGCGAGCAGGCCGACGCCGACCGCGAGGAGCGTCGCGCCGAGGACCGGGGGGCGCTGGCCGAGCGCCTCGACGCCGCCGTCGCCGACGGCACCCTCACCGAGGCCGACAAGACCTCGGTGCTCAAGGCCTACGACGCCGACCTGATCGGCCACGACGGCCCCGGCGGCCCGGGCGCCCACGGACGACCGGGATCCTGACCCCTACGGTGGACGGCGTGAGTCACGACGCCTTCCACCCCGACCTGCACCCGCACCTGCCGCTGCGCCACGTGGCGGCCGGCGACCTCGACGCCGGCACCGCGCAGACCCCGGGCATGCGGCGACTCGCCGCGGTCAGCGCGGCCGTCGGCTCCGAGGGCCTGTGGATGGGCCAGACCCACGTGGGTCCGCAGATGCAGTCGGGCGACCACCACCACGGCGAGGCCGAGACGGCGATCTACGTCGTCAGCGGCCACCCCGAGTTCGTCTTCCTCGACGAGCAGACCGGCGAGGAGGTCCGTCTGCGGCCCGAGCCGGGCGACTACGTGTTCGTCCCGCCGTGGACCCCGCACCGTGAGGAGAACAACCACCCCGACGTCGAGGCGGTCGTCGTCATCGCCCGCAACACGCAGGAGGCCATCGTGGTCAACCTGCCGTCGTTGCGCGGCTGAGGGGCGGCCCGCATGGTGGCGAGCCGCTCGGCCCGGCAGCGGAAGGCAGCGACGGAGGCCGGCCCGCTGGCGCGCGTGCGCATCGACGTCGGCGCCGACCACTCGTTCGTCTACAAGATCGGCTGCACGACCTGCTCCAGCAAGGACGGACGCCCCTGGGCGACGTACCGCCCGGGCGAGAACAACGGCTACCTGGCTGCGATGGACCGCTGGATCCTGCACGTGCACGGCAAGCACCCTGGTGACCAGCCGCCCTGCATGGCTTACCTGCCCGAGGCCCAGGGTCGGCTGCAGGAGCGGCGCGACCGTCGCGAGAGGACCTGACGCCGGAACGCTCTCTTGCAGGTACCGCAACGTCATGTGGTCTGCTCGTCAGACGTCATGCACCACTACGAGAGGCCTGTCTTGCCCCCGTTCCCGGTCCCGCCCCGTCACGTCCTCATCGGCGACGCAGCGGCGTTCGTCGGCGTCACTCCCCGCACCATCCGCCACTACCACCAGGTCGGTCTGCTCCCCGAGAGCGAGCGGGGCGGCGACGGCCGACGCCGCTACGGCTACGCCGAGATCATCCGGCTCCTCTGGATCCGCCGGATGGCCGACGCCGGGATCGCCCTCGACGACATCCGCGACGCGTTCGCCGGAGCCGCACCGGACGCTGCCGTCGGGGAGGACGAGGTCGCCGCCGTCCTGCCACGACTGGAGGAATCCTTGGCCGCCCAGGAGGCCGAGCTGCAGAAGAGGCTCGCCTCGGTGCAGCGCATGCGGGCGCTCGGCAGTCGGCAGGGCCTGCTCGACGACCTCGTGTCGAGCCGACTCCAGGGCGCGCCCGAGGGGTCGCTGCGCCAGAAGGACCTCGACGCCCTCCTCGTCACCGAGCGGATCTTCGGTCCGCTCGGCGCCGTCGTCCAGGCCGGTCACTTCCTGGCCCTGGCTCTCGACCCCGAGCTGCGAGCCGAGTCCGACCGCCTCGACGCCGCCGAGGAGGCGCTCGACGACACGGTTGCCGTCGACGACCCCCGCGTGGCGCAGGTCGCGGCCGAGCGGCACGCCTTCGAGGCCAGGCTGATGCGGGTCATCGCGGAGTCCGGACAGCTCGAGGAGGACGGCGCGACCTTCGACGCCTGGGACGATCGGCCTCTGCCCGAGGACACCGCCACGGCGCCCGGCCAGGCGGACACCTCGCGCGCCAGGTCTGCTGCGGAGATCATCCGGAGCATGCCCTACGACTTCTCCCCGGCCCGGCTCCGCTCCATGGAGCTGGCGGTCGAACTCGGGGCGTCGGCCGCGCCCTTGCCCTGACCGACCGTCCACGGCCGATCCGGCACCATCGGGAGATGACGTGGGAGACGAGCCCGGGCTCCGAGGCCATCGTGATGGGGCTCGAGCGAGAGCTCCAGACGCCGGAGTGCCGTGCCGACGAGAGCCGGCTGCGGGAGCTCCTCGCCCCCGGCTTCGTGGAGATCGGGGCGTCGGGTCGTCGCTGGGACCTCGCCGGCACCCTGGCCATGCTGCGCGAGGAGACCGCCGCCGGCGACCTCGGCGTGATCGAGGTCGCCGACCTGACGGCCCGGATGCTGGCCCCGGGCGTCGTCCAGGTCTTCTGGGAGTCCGAGCGATCGGGACGACGAGCGCGCCGCACGTCGATCTGGTGCGAGCGTGCCGGTCGGTGGCAGCAGACCTACCACCAGGGAACGCTGGTGCCGCCGGGCGCGTGACGCGCGCGTCAGCACGCACGGACGGGCACCGGGACCCGGCGTGGGCGTGTGACAGGCTGGAGGGGATGAGCCTGACTGCAGCCGACTTCTGCGCCGCCGCCAACGGACAGACGTCCGCCTTGAGCTTCGACTACCGCGAAGGCGATGAGGCGCACTCCCTCGCCCTCGCCGGACGGGCTCCGATCACCTTCCCCCGAGATGCCGGAGGGCGGGTCCGGGGCGGATCGGCATCGTGGGTCGAGGCCACCCATCGCGACGGCGCCATCCACGAGCCCGGACTCGTGGGAGCGCTGCTCGCCCTCGACGAGCTCGACCTGCAGCCCCGCACGGTGTTGGACATCGGATCGCTCTACGGGTATGTCTCCTTGCTGGCCCGGTCGATCTTCGACGACGCCGAGGTGCACGCGTTCGAGGCCAACCCCCGCTCGTACCGAGCCCTGCGACGCAACGTCGAGGCCAACCGATCGATCTTCGGCGACTCGGTCGAGGCCCACCTGTGCGCGCTGTCCGACGTCTCCCAGCGAGATGTCGAGGTCGTGGCCCACCTGATGCGGATCGAGACCGAGCCCGGCGCGGCCGACGCGAACCGGCGTCGGGACCACATCGACGTGTGGACGCTCGACGACTTCTGCGCCGAACGCTCGCTGGCGCCCGACCTGGTCAAGATCGACGTCGAGGGCTACCAGGCCAAGATCATCCCGGGCAGCATGGCGGTCATCGAGCGGCACCGGCCCGTCATCCTCCTCGAGTTCGACGGCCGGGGAGCCGCCAACGACTTCGGTGTCACGAACCGCGACGTCATCCGACCTCTCGTCGACCTCGGCTACCACATCGTCTGGGGCCGCCACCGCTCCGCCGGACGCCCCTTCACCCAGCTCGACTGGCACGACCTCGGCGACGAGCACGAGCTGAACTCCCTGGCCGTGCTCCTGCCCTGACCGGTCCCCGCCCGCTCGCTCGTGCCGGGGTGACGTCCACCGCACGGACCGTGGGTTTGGACGTGGCCGGAGCGGGAAGATCCGCATCGCCACTCCACCCCCTACCCCAGGAGCAACCTGTGTCCCTGCGTCGTACGGCCGCTGCCGTCGTCCTCTCCCTCTCCCTCGTCGGCACGGGTGCCGTCACCTCCTCCGGCCCGGCGTCCGCGGCCGCGCCGTCCGACCGCGCAGCCGGCAAGGGCTGCGTCTCGAAGGCCGAGTACCGCAAGATCAAGAAGGGCATGACGATCGCGAAGGTCAAGCGCATCACCGGCACCAACGGCAAACAGGTCAGCAAGACGGCGCTGCCCGGTGGCAAGTTCGTCGTCGGACGCGCCTACAAGGTCTGCACCTCCAAGAAGGGCGGCGTCGGCATCGCCTTCACCAACCAGACGGGCCCGTACAAGGTGGCCTCGAAGGCCGCCGCGTGGCGCTGACCGCGCAGGCCTGATCGGTTACCGGGCGCGAGCCCGGCAACGGCTCTGACGCCGGACGACGGTCCGGCGTCAGGCGCCGTCGATGCTCATCGGCCCGGGTCGTTCGGGCTCCACACCGGGGCGTCGCCGGCAGGAAGCTCGGTGAAGTCGGGCAGCTCCCGCAGCGCCTGCTCCTCGCCGCCGGGTGTGTAGGTGGCGAGAAGGCGCAATGCCTTCCAGCCGGTGTTGAACGTCGAGTGCAGCGTGCCCCGGGGCACCCAGATGGTGTCGCCGGCGACGACGTCGAACTCGGGTCCGTCGCCCACGGTCTGACGGCCGGTCCCCTCGATGACGTAGAGGACCTCGTCGGCGTCCGGGTGCTCGTGGCGGTCGTGCCCCTTCGTGGGGTTGATGACGACCTCGCCGAACGACGAGGTGGCCCCCGGGACGGTGCCGGGGGACACGAACCACTTGATCGATCCCCACTCGAGGACCATCGTCGTCAGGTCGTGTGGTTTCCTGTGCATCACGCGTCCTTCGCAGGGGTGGCGGTCGGTTAGACCGGGAGGCTCTTGAACTGCCGCAGCTGGTCGGCGATCGCCCGTTCGGTGGGCAGGCGTTCCATCGACGAGGCGCCGAAGAACCCGACCACCCCGCTCGTGCGCTCGAGGACGGTGCGCACGTCGTCCGGCTCGGCGATCGGACCGCCGTGGCACAGCACGATGACGTCCGGGTTGACCGCGTGGGCGGCGTCGCACATCGCCTGCACGCGGTCGACCGCCTCGTCGAGGGTGATGGCCGTGGCCGCGCCGATCGAGCCCTTGGTGGTCAGGCCCATGTGGGGCACCAGGACGTCGGCACCGGCCTCGGTCATCGCCGTGGCCTGCTCGACGTCGAAGACGTAGGGCGCGGTCAGCAGGTCGCGCTCGGAGGCCAGCCGGATCATCTCGACCTCCAGGTCGAACCCCATCCCGGTCTCCTCCAGGTTGGCCCGGAACACCCCGTCGATCAGCCCCACCGTCGGGAAGTTCTGGACGCCGGTGAACCCGGTCCGGGCGATGTCGTCGAGGAACTGCGGCATCAGGCGGAACGGGTCGGTGCCGCAGACGCCGGCGAGGACCGGCGTCCGCTCGACGACCGGCAGCACCTCGGCCGCCATCTCCATCACGATCGCGTTGGCGTCGCCGTAGGGCATCATCCCGGCCAGCGAGCCGCGCCCGGCCATCCGGAACCGGCCGGAGTTGTAGATGATGATCAGGTCGGCGCCGCCCATCTCGGCCGACTTCGCCGACAGGCCGGTCCCGGCGCCGGCTCCCACGACGGGCAGGTCCTGCGCGACCTGGCTCTTCAGGGCCGCGAGCGCCTCGGTGCGGTTCATGGGTTGTCTCCTTCGATGAGCGTGTGCAGTCGCTGCGCCATGGCGACGGCGAACTGGGGGTCGTTGATGTTCTCGTCGCGGACGACCACCTCGATGCCGGACCCGGCGAGCGCGTCCTGGAGCGCCACGA
Source organism: Nocardioides secundeburneus (assembly GCF_039939255.1). Lineage (NCBI taxonomy): Bacteria > Bacillati > Actinomycetota > Actinomycetes > Propionibacteriales > Nocardioidaceae > Nocardioides > Nocardioides secundeburneus. The sequence continues at coordinate 236,702 of NZ_JBDUUE010000006.1, read as the reverse complement.
CCGCGGCGTGGTCGGCCTCCTGGTCCCAGAACGGGCCGCCGTCGGCGTCGATGACCGACGTCCCGCCGGCCGGGACGAAGACGACGGTGGGCCCGGTGCTGCGCGCGACCCGTTCGCCGATGGTGGCGCCGATGGAGCGGGCCTCGTCGGCCGTCGTCCGCATGAGGGTGACGCTGTCGTTGTGCACCAGCAGCGTGCGGTCGCCGAACTCGTCGGGCACCGTGGCACGCGGCCCGAAGTTCACCATGTCGACGGCGCCCAGGCTGACGACCTGGGGCACGCCGAGCTCGGCGGCCCCGGTGAGGCGCCCGGGACCGGCCGAGAGCACGCCGCCCACGACCTCGTCGGCGATCTCGGTCGTCGTCAGGTCGAGCACACCGGCGAAGAAGCCGCTGCGGACCAGCGACTCCATGGCGCGGCCGCCCGACCCGGTCGCGTGGAAGACGATGACGTCGTAGCCGGACGCCTCGAGCTCGGCCTTCGCGGTCTCGACGGCCGGGGTGGTGACCCCGAACATGGTGGCGGCCACGAGGGGGCGGTCGACGCCGTCGGCGGTGGTCGCCCGCGCCGCGGCGTAGGAGCGGGCCATCGCGCCGATCGCGACCGCGGCGTTGCGCAGGATCTCGCGCGAGATCACGTTGAGGCCGGCGAGGTCGACCACGCTGTGCATCAGGGTCAGGTCGGTCTCACCGACGTAGGCCGAGACGTCGCCGCTGGCCATCGTCGACACCAGCAGCTTCGGCATGCCGACCGGGAGGACCCGCACGACCTCGGCGACGACCGACGACCCGCCACTGCCGCCGAGTCCGAGGACGCCCTCGACCTCGCCCCCGTCGACGAGGTCGGCGGTGAGGGCTGCCGCACCTCGGGCCATGGCCCGCAGCGCGGCGCCGCGGTCGCCCGCGGACCGCAGGGCGTCGAGCTGCTGACCGGCCGCGGCGGCGACGGCAGAGGCGTCGAGGTCGGCCGCGACGGGGCTGTCTCCGAGCACGCCGACGTCCATCACCAGGACGTCGGAACCGTCACGGCGCAGACGGTCGCGGACGAACGCGGCCTCGGCCCCCTTCGTGTCGAGGGTGGCGACGACGAGCACTGCCACGGTCGATGTCCTCCCGTCGACGGCGCGACTTGCCCGCGCCGTGTCCCGGTCACCACACTGTGGCCCACGCATTGGCCCGACAAGGGCCAATGCGTGGGCAATGGTCCAAAGACGGTCCGACGACGGAGGCGCGCCACGAACACCACCGGCCGCGTCACGCGCCTCCTCGCGGGCTGGCAGTCCCAGAGCGGTCCTCTCGCGCAGCGCCTCGCGGCCGCCGTCACCGACCTCGTCGACCAGGGCGACCTGCGTGCGGGCGACACGATGCCGTCCGAGCGCACGCTGGCCGGTGCGCTCATGGTCAGCCGGGGGACGGTGACCGCGGCCTACAACCTCCTGCGGGACGCCCGGGTGATCGAGAGCCGGGTGGGCAGCGGGTCGTCCGTCACCTCGGTCGGCGCTCGCGGTGTCGCCGGCCCCCGGGCCGACGCGCGGCTCACCAGCTTCGGCGAACATCCGGTGCAGCGCCACCACGACCTCTCCAGCGGCGCGCCGGGCGGCCTCGACCTCGTGCGCGAGCACACCGACCGGGTGCTGCAGCACCCGCGTCTCGCCGAGCTCGTCGCTGACGACGGCTACGAGCCGGCCGGCCTGCTCGAGCTGCGGACGGCGCTCGCCCGCTACTACGCCGACCTGGGGGTCGCGACGTCCGCCGACGAGGTCCTGGTCACCTCGGGGTCCCAGCAGGGCCTGGCGATGGTCGCGGCCGCCCTGGTCAGGCCGGGCGACGTCGTCCTGGTCGAGGACCCGTCCTACCGCGGGGCGCTGGACGCGTTCCGCGCGCAGGGCGCCCGGCTCGTGCCGGTCCCGGTCGACCACTCCGGACCGGACCTCGAGGTGCTCGAACGACTGGTCCGCCGGCTCGAGCCGCGTCTGTTCTACTCGCTGCCGATCGCCCACAACCCGACCGGCTCGGTGATCACCCCCGACCGGGCCGCCGGCGTGAACCGCATCCTCGCGGGGTCACGGACCATCCTGCTCGAGGACGGATCTCCCGCCGACCTCGTGCTCGACGCGGACCGGCCGCCGACGCCGGTCGGTCACGGCTTGCCCCCCGACCAGTGGGTCGCCCTGGGGTCGGTGTCGAAGCTGTTCTGGGGCGGCCTCCGGATCGGGTGGATCCGGGCCCGGTCCTCCTTCCTGGGGCCGCTGGTGCGCGCCAAGGCCGTGGCCGACCTCGGGAGCTCCCCGCTGACGCAGCTGGTGGCCGCGTCCTGCCTGTCCGTGGTCGACGAGGCTCGCGTCGTCCGCCGACGACAGCTGGAGACGGGTTACGCGGCCGCTTCCGCCATCCTGAACGCCGAGGCGCCGGAGTGGTCCTTCACCCGGCCCGGTGGCGGCAGCGGCCTGTGGGTGCGGGTCCCAGGCCTTGACGCCTCGGCCTTCGGGCAGCACGCACGGCGCCACGGGATCCTGGTCAGTCCCGGCCCGGTCTTCTCGGCCGTCGAGGGATGCCGCGAGTTCCTCCGAATCCCGTTCTGGCGCGAGCCCGACGCGCTCGGTGAGGGCCTCGCCGACCTGATCGCCCTGTGGCGCGACCACTGACATGACGACGGACGGCCAGCGGCGTCCACGAGAGTGGTCCGCGACGGACGCCGAGGTCACGACCCCGAGCGCATCGGCCCCCCCACGAAAGGCACTCCGGTCGCCGGCGGGGTGGGCACGCGAACGGCTCGCCGACCTACGCTCCGAGAGTGAACCGGCAGGCCGCTCTCGATCCCACCCTCGTCGCCCGCTCCGTCGACCTCGCCCGCACCAACGTGGCCGACGGCGGCAAGCCCTTCGCCTGCGTGGTGGTCGACGCCGCCAGCGGCGGGGTGCTGCACGAGGCCACCAACCAGGTCGTCCAGAGCGGCGACAAGACGGCCCACGCCGAGATCACCGCCATCCGCGAGCTCGCGGCCTCGGGCCGCACCGACCTGCGCGGCTGCGACGTCTACGTCACTGCCTACCCCTGCCCGATGTGCCTCGGTGCGCTCTACTACGCCGAACCGGAGCGGATCGTCTACGCCGCGACCCGCGAGCAGGAAGGCGAGCACTACGAGGACGGCGGCCGCTACATGAGCCTCGCCACGTTCTACGACGAGTACGCCGCCGCACCCGACGACCGGGCGATCCCGTCCACGCAGGGCGAGCACGACCACCCGACCGCACCGTTCGAGGACTACGCCGCGCGGCACGGCTCCTGACGTCGGCTTCCCGCGGCCTACAGGCCGGGCTTGAGAGGACCACGGGCGCCGTTCGGGGTTGTCCTAGCGGCAGGCGCCGGGCGGATCAGGCTCGTTTGTCCACCCACGGCCGAAGGTGCTGGACGACGTCGGCGTAGAACGTGGTGCTCACGGTCTTGACCGACGCGATGAGCGTGCCGGTGCCGGCTGCTCGTTTGGCGCCGAGTGGGACGTCCATCGAGATCGTGAAGGACTTGATCTCCCGCTGGTCGTCGGGGATCAGGATCGTGGGGTCGTTGCGGGCTTTGCCGAGCAGCGCTGCGGTCGACGTCGAGCGCGGACCTGCCAGGTGGGCTTCGATCCTCAGTGAGTCCTTGGCGTCGTCGGCGATCTGTCGCAGGAGCCAGGTGATGCGGGTCTGGGCGCGCGTCTCGCCCTTGGGTGCAGGCACCGTGATCGACGCGGTCGCCTTGTCGGAGCGCAGATCGGCGCCGATGACGATGACATCGATCGCGCCGGGCACCTTGAGACGACCGAAGAGCAGACCGGAGTCGGCGAGCTGCTGGCGTCGGCTCGCGTGGTCAGGCGTCTCCCGTGGTGCCAGCGCCTGGACCTCGACGCCGAGGAGGCCCGAGAGGTGGTGACCGAGGTGTTGGACGAGCTCGTCGAAGCGCGCGCTGACCTCCCCGGTGGCCTTGTCGGAGGCGCGGGCGGTCTTGGCCTTCACGGCGTCGCGGACCTTGACCCAGCTCGGGCCCATGTCGCCGAGGCCGCCCATGCCCGAGCGGGCGTGGTTCATGTAGCGGATGAACTCCTCCAAGACCTTGCCCTGGGTCGGGTCGGCGACACCACGGTGTCGGGCGGTCAGGATGGCCTCGGCGCGGATCTGGTCCCAGGACAGGTGGTGCAGGGCGACCTTGCGCAGCTTGCGGCGGTCGATCGCGACCGGGTGGTCAGCGTCGCCGCCGGCGAGCTCGTTGCTGATGGTAATGACGGCGTCGAAGCCCTTGGTGCGCGCGATCTCGACGTAACGGTCGATCTGGGTGGCGTCGAGCTTGCCCGTGGACGTCTTGACCTCGACCAGCGCGGTCCAGGTCTTCTGGCCGCGGGTGATGCGAATGACGCCGTCCGGTCGGTAGGCCTCCTCGTCCTGGCCGAACGGCACCTCGATGAATGTCGCGAGCGATCCTCGCGGGGCACCGCACTTCGAGGTGAGCGCCGTGCCGAACTCGCGGACCATGCTCATGACGGCGAGCAGGGCGGAGGTGGCGCGGCGTTCCTGCTCCTCTCCGCTGCCGATGCCGGCGACGGGGAACAGGCGTGCGGGCTGCCAGTCATTGCCGTCGACGGCTGGGATCGTGGCATTCCAGTCGACCGGCAGCTTCGGGGCGCGAGTGGGACGACGGACCGACACGCCGCGCTTGCTCGGCGCTGCCTCGGCCCCGCGGGGCGCCGCGTCGTCAGCCAGCATCGGCTCGACCTCGGGCGTGGTCTCGACAGACGGATCGTCCTGCGCATCGGTGGGCAGGTCCGGGGTCGCGACGTTGACGCTGTTGCCTGGCTCGTCGGCCGGTTCGGCGTCGTCGGAGGCGACCTCGACCCCGTGCGCGCTCACCAAGGCGCCGAGCCCGTCGGCGTAGCCCTGACCGACGGCGCGGACCTTCCATTCGCCGTTGCGGCGGTAGAACTCGCCGAACAGGAGCGCGAGCTCGCTGCTGGCATCGGTGATGTCGAAGACGAGCAGGTCGGTGGCGTCCGACGTGCGTTGTGCCCGCATGCGGATGTCCGCAGCATCGCCGAACGTCACGCCGGCAGACGGATCGAGGCTCGCGGAGATGACGATGCGCTCGATCTCCTCGGGGACGTCGTCGAGCTCGAGCGTGACGACGTCGGACGACCAACCCTCCGCCGCCTCTGCCGAGTCGGGCGCGGGTCGGACCTTGTCACGCAGGTGCACCGCGCCACTCAGAGCGATCGGCTGATTGTAGAAGACGAAATCCGAGCTCGTGCGCACCTTGCCGCCGGCGTCGAGCAGCAGGACGCTGACGTCGGCGTCGATCTCGGCGCCGTCGTGTCCGCGGCTGTCGAGGAACACCGTCAGGCCGCCGAGCTCGGCTCCGAGCGTCGAGAGCGAGACGTTGGTCCCCTTGGTCAGCTGATGCGCTTCCGAGAGCAGGTTTGTCACGCGGACGAGGATCACACGAGCCCCACGCGTGTGTCGGTAAAACCAAGTGATTAGTGACGGCGCATCGTGCCGGGCGACCGCCGCGAGCATCGCTGTTGAAAGCGCAACGACCCGCCTGCATGTACCAGTGATGTAACAAGCGAACCCCAGAACACGAGAAACGCCGCCGAACGACCCAAAGGTCGGACGGCGGCGTTTCCGCAGGTCAGAGGCGGTTTTCTTCGGTCGTCTGGCGTTGATCGAAGGGCCACCAGCGGCCCGAAATCAGATGTCGTAGTACAGCTCGAACTCGTGCGGGTGCGGGCGGAGCTGGACGGGCGCGATCTCGTTGGTGCGCTTGTAGTCGATCCAGGTCTCGATGAGGTCGGGCGTGAACACGTTGCCCGCCGTCAGGAACTCGTGGTCGGCCTCGAGGGCGTCGAGGACGGCGCCGAGCGAGGTCGGGACCTGGTCGATCTCGGCCATCTCGTCCGGCGGGAGCTCGTAGATGTCCTTGTCGATCGGCGCGGCCGGCTCGATCTTCTTCTGGATGCCGTCGATGCCGGCGAGCATCAGGGCGGAGAAGGCGAGGTAGGGGTTGGCCGAGGGGTCCGGGAAGCGGGTCTCGACGCGCTTGGCCTTCGGGTTCGAGCCCGTGATCGGGATGCGGACCGAGGCGGAGCGGTTGCGCGAGGAGTAGACCAGCGAGATCGGGGCCTCGTAGCCGGGCACCAGGCGGTGGTAGCTGTTGACCGTCGGGTTGGTGAAGGCCAGCAGCGCCGGAGCGTGCTTGAGGATGCCGCCGATGTACCAGCGGGCGAGGTCGGACAGGCCGCCGTAGCCGGTCTCGTCGTAGAACAGCGGCTCGCCGTCGTTCCACAGCGACTGGTGCACGTGCATGCCCGAGCCGTTGTCGCCGAAGATCGGCTTCGGCATGAAGGTGACCGACTTGCCCTGCTCCCAGGCGGTGTTCTTGATGAGGTACTTGAACTTCATCACGTCGTCGGCAGCCTTGAGCAGGGTGTCGAACCGGTAGTTGATCTCGGCCTGGCCGGCGGTACCGACCTCGTGGTGGGCCCGCTCGACCTGGAGGCCGCACGCCTCGAGGTTCTTGACCATGTCGGCGCGCAGGTCGCTGTAGTGGTCGTAGGGCTCGACCGGGAAGTAGCCGCCCTTGAGGCGGGTCTTGTAGCCGAGGTTGTCGCCCTCCTGGCCCGAGTTCCACCAGCCCTCGACGGAGTCGATGTGGTAGTAGCCCTCGTTGACGCCGGTGGAGTAGCGGACGTTGTCGAAGATGTAGAACTCCGCCTCGGGGGCGAAGAACGCCGTGTCGGCGATGCCGGTGGTCGAGAGGTAGGCCAGCGCCTTGCGGGCGATGTTGCGCGGGTCGCGCGAGTAGGGCTCACCCGTGATCGGGTCGTGGATGAAGAAGTTGACGTTGAGGGTCTTCGACTTGCGGAACGGGTCGACGTAGGCCGTCGTCGGGTCCGGGAACAGCGACATGTCCGACTCGTTGATGGCCTGGAAGCCGCGGATCGACGACCCGTCGAAGCCGAGGCCGTCGTCGAAGACGCTCTGGTCGAAGGACGACACCGGGACGGTGAAGTGCTGCATGATGCCGGGCAGGTCGCAGAAGCGGACGTCGATCATCTCGACGCCTTCGTCCTTGATGAACTTGAGCAGCTCATCGCTGTTCTGGAACATTCGTCCTCCTTGGCTGCGGACCACGGCGCAGCCTTCGTGTGGCGGGGTGCGGCGTCGCTGCGTTGCGACGGATGCCCGAAACGTACCTGTCGAGCGGTTTCCCGACCGTATCGAGATTGTTTCCCCGGTGTAACAGGTGTCCGGCGTCGGTCGACTTTCGCGTGCTCCCTATCCTCGACCTGTGAACGAAGCGCTGCCGACCGCCTCCTGGCCACGGCGCATGCTCGCTCTCGCCGTCGACTGGGCCGTGTGCTGGCTCGTCGTGCTGCCGTTCGTCGACCCGCAGGCCGGAGGCCCCGAGGGCTTCGTCGTGCTGGGCGTCTACATCGTCGAGTCGGCGTTCTTCACCTGGCTGCTCGCCGGCTCGTTCGGCAAGATCGTGACCGGCCTGCGCGTCGTCCCGGACGACGGCCGGCTGCGTCCGCACCGGCTCTGGAAGATGGTCGTGCGCCAGGTCCTGGTCGCGCTCGTCGTCCCGCCGCTCGTCTTCCGGGCCGACGGACGCGGCCTGCACGACGTCTTCGCCGGCACCGCGACGGTCGACGTCGCCACGTTCCGCGGCCTGGTCGCCGCGCAGGCCCGCTGACCGACCACCACCGCCACCCAACGGGGGAGTCCACACCATGTACACGCCACGCGTCGGCGAGATGCTCGGCCGCTACCACCTCGACCGGCTCCTGGGGCAGGGCGGCATGGGCCTGGTCTTCGCCGCCACCGACCAGCGGCTGCACCGCACGGTCGCGGTCAAGGTGATCACCGGCGTCCTCGCCCAGAACGCCGAGTTCCGCGCCCGCTTCCAGCACGAGGCCGAGGCGCTGGCCCGGCTCGAGTCGCCGCACGTGGTGACGATCTACGACCACGACGAGATCGACGGGACGCCGTTCATCGTCATGCAGCTCGTCGAGGGCACCGACCTCGCCACGCTGCTCGGCCAGGACGGCGCCCTGCCGGCCCGGACGGCGCTCGCGATCGCAGCCCAGGTCGCCGGCGGTCTCGCCGACGCGCACGAGCGCGGCGTGCTGCACCGCGACGTGAAGCCGGCCAACGTGCTGCTCCGCCGCGACTCGACGTCGCACCCGCAGGCGTTCCTGTGCGACTTCGGCATCGCCCGCTCCGAGGGCATCGACGGCCCGGCGCCCACCGCCACCGGGATGATCGCCGGCACCGGCACCTACCTCGCCCCCGAGCGCGCCGACGGCAAGCCCGCCACCCCGGCCAGCGACCTCTACTCGCTGGGCTGCGTCCTGTGGATGATGCTCACCGGCTCCGAGCCCTACTCGGGCACCGAGATGCAGGTCGCGATCGCCCACCAGCAGGCAGCGGTGCCGCAGCTGCCCGGCCGCGGCCAGGTGGTGCGCCGGCTGAACGCACTGTTCACCACGCTGCTCGCCAAGGACCCCGCCGACCGCCCCGCCGGCGCGGCCCAGGTGCGCGCCGAGCTCGAGGCGCTCGTGCCGCTGGCCCCGGCCGAGCCGCTCGACGTCCCGCGGGTCGACCGCGGTGCGACGACGGCCATCCGGTCGGCACCCGGCGTCGGCGGGGCCGCGACGCCGTCCCGGGCCCCGACCCTGCCGCCGACGACCCCGCTCCGCAGGCGTGGCTGGGTGCTCGGCGCCGCCGTGGTCGCGGCGCTCGCCGTCGTCGGTGGCGGTCTCGCCTTCGCGCTCACCCGCGACGACGACGAGCCCGACGGCACCCCGTCGGACGCCGCCACCGACGAGCCCGAGGCGACCCGCGCCGTGACCGGCGACGTCGACGGCGACGGCCTCGGCGACGCCCAGGTCTTCCAGGACCGCCTCGGCGCGACGTCCCCGCTGTCGGTGTGGACGATGCCGTCGACGGCGATGCGCTTCGGCAGCCCGCAGCGCGTCGGCGCCCTCGAGGGCGTGCCCGTCTGGGGCGACATCGACGGCGACGGTACCGGCGAGCGGCTGTGGATCGACGCGAACACCTCCGACACCGAGCTGCTGATCGGCGTCCAGGCGGTCGACGACACCCAGTCGACGATCAGCCTCCCGGTCGACCCGGCGTTCGGGTTCACCGGCTACGGCACCCGCCTCGCCGACGTCGACGGCGACGGCGACGACGACCTGGTGCTGCTCGGTCAGCCCTCCGGTGCCGAGGACGTCCTGTTCGTCGCGCTCGCCGACGACGGCCAGTTCTCCGCGCCGACCCAGTGGCACCAGGGCGGCACGTCCGGCGGCTACCTCTGGACCGGCGACGTCAACGGCGACGGCGCCGACGAGGTCGTCCTCTACTCCCAGAGCCCGACCCCCGACGGGTTGGACACGCTCACCGTGCTCGAGGCCGACGGCGAGACCTTCGCGGCCGCCGAGCCGCGCGAGCTCAGGGGAGCAGCGGTCAACCCCTACGTGACCACCTGGCTCGTGGGTGACGTCGACGGCGACGGCACCGACGAGCTCGTCGTCGAGTCCGGCATCCGTCGCGGCATCTACGTCTACCGGTTCACCGACGGCGCCATCGGCACGCGCGAGGAGTGGTCGCGCACGGTCCGCGGCGCCGACGAGGCGAGGGAGCAGCTCTACGCCAGCGGCATCCGCTCCTACGTCCTCTCCGACGTCGACGGCGACGGCGCCGACGACCTCGTCCAGCTCTACGAGCCGCTCGAGGGCGAGAGCGACCTGCGGTTCAGCGTCCGGACGTCCGACGGCTCGTCGTTCGGCGACGAGGCCGACTGGGGCCGGTTGCCGTGCGGCGAGGAGTGCACCGACAGCTTCACCTTCATCTCCTGACCTGCGCCGATCGTCGCCTACGCACCCGGCCGCGCGGGTACGGTCGCGGGCATGACTTGGAGATGGCGCGCCGTCGCGCCTGCGCTCCTACTTGCGGCCGGGTCGGTGCTGGCCGGCTGCAGCGACGGTCAGCCCACCGTCGCCAACGCGACCAGCCCGGTCATCCCCGGCTCGACCGTCACCATCGGCAGCGAGCCGGCCGCCGTCCGGACCGCGGAGGCCGAGCCGTCGGAGTCGCCCGGGTCGTCCGAGCCGAGCGAGCCGAGCACTCCGGAGACGTCGTCGTCCCCGCCGGTCGCCGTGACCCTGACGACGGCGAGGCAGCTGCTCGAGAGGGTGGCTGACGGCATGGTCACCTCTGCTGGAGGGGCCTATACGGTGCACGTGTCGATCGGCGACGGTGAGGTGCCGGCGGCCGAGGCCGACCACGTCTACTTCCCGGCGGAGGCCAGCGACTACCAGGCGGCGGTGGGCGCGACGGAGATCCGCCGTACCGGCGGCACCGTCTATGCGCGTAGCGGTCCGGGCGCGCCCTGGGTCAGCGGCGACGGCGTGCCCGACGACCTCGCGGCCTACGCGGCGTGGGACCTCCTCACGGACCTGCGCCTGCCGCTGGAGGCTGCGGAGGGATTCGGCGCAGTGCCCGCCGTCACCGTCGACGGGACGGCGTACGACACCTACACGTTCACCGTCGAGGCCTCCGCCGTCGCCAGCGTCCCGCAGGTGCCGGACGACGCGACCGGAGCGGTCGACGTCACCTTCTCCATCGACGCGAGCGGCAAGCCGGTGCGGGTCGACCTGGCTCTCGCCGACGGATCGCTGGTGCGCACCGACTACACCGGCTACGGCGCACCGGTCGTCGTCGAGGCGCCCGCCGTCGGCTAGGACGACGCGGGGTCCCGCTCGACGGGCAGCCACAGCTCGCCGCTGCCGGTGGCGCGGGTCTCGTCGTAGCGCACGCGCAGCACCTCCGGTCCCGGCACGGTGCGGTAGGGGTTGGCCGGGAACCACGCGCCGTACGCCGAGGCCCACAGCTGCTGCAGGTCGTGCTGCAGCCGGTCGGCCGGCACCTCCTCGGTGGCCAGGACGACCCACTGGTGGGCCGCGACCTCGAGCACGTCGAGGTCGTCGTCGACGTCGCGGCGGGTGGTGGCGACGGCGTGGTGGTAGTCGAACTCGCTGCCGTCGAGCCGCTCCTCGGCGAAGCCGGAGCTGACCGACAGGGTGCCCGAGAGCACAGGGTGGTCGGCGTAGGTCGCGAGGCGGTCGCCGAGGTCGGCGGGCAGGCCGCGGTGGAACTCGGTCAGTGCGGTGTTCTCGCCCTCGAAGACGAGCGGCAGGCGCGCGTGCCGGCCGACGAGGCGAAAGGGGTCGGTGTGCTCGATGCGGTGTCGCACGGTGGTGGCTCCTTCGATGCGCAGGTGGAAGGACAACCGAGGCTGCGAGTGCAGCACCGCGCCGCGACGGCGGGCCTCGACGGGCGAGATCCCGTGCATGGCCCTGAACGCGCGGGCGAACGAGTCACCCGAGCCGTAGCCGTAGCGGACGGCGACGTCGAGGACGCTGCGGCGACCCTCGACGACCTCGGCGGCGGCCACGGTGAGCCGACGCCGTCTCACGTACTCCGAGAGCGGCATGCCGGCCAGGGCCGAGAAGACCCGGCGGAAGTGGTGCTCCGAGGTCGGGACGACGCGTGCCAGCGCCGCGACGTCGAGGCCGGCGTCGTCCGCGTCGACGACCAGCCGGTCCTCGACCAGCGCGATCGCGTCGTTCCAACGGTTCAGCACGGTTGCTCCCTCCGGTTCTCCTACCGAGGAACCTAGGGAGAAAAGACGGCACCGACCCGACGATCGGTGTCCGATGTGGTCGGGTCGGCGGTCGGGTCAGCGGCCACGCAGGTTGCCGCGCATGCCCTTCATCGACGTCGGCACGGGGCCGCGGGGGAGCGGGATCTTGGGACGCTGGGCGTCGAGCGCCTTGATCCGGTTGAGGATGTCGGTCATCTCGGCCGGCTTGACCTGACGACCGAGCTTCTGCACGTGACGCACCAGCTTGGGCAGCGGGACCTGCCCCTCCTCGCGGCCGACGATGATCTCGTGGATCGGGGTCTCGAAGGCGACGCGCTCGTGCTTCTTGCGCTCGGCGGTGAGCAGCTGGCGCAGGCGGTTGGGGTTGCCCTCGCCCACGAGCACGATGCCCGGAGGGCCGACGACCCGGTGCACCATGTCGGGGTTCTGCCGGTTGCCGCCGAAGGCGATCATCTGCTCGGTCTTCCAGCCGCGGCGCAGCATCGTGAGCGCCTGGGCGGCTGCGCCCTGGCGCCCCTCGAGGCGGTTGTACGCCGCCCGCTGGGCGCGCCGGCTGAACACGATCATCATGGCGACGAGGCCGACCATGATGCCGAGCAGGATGGCCACGACCAGGGTGAAGGTGCCCCCGCCGAAGGGGAACCAGAACAGCGAGAACGCGAGGGCGCCGAAGACCAGGAAGAAGCCCAGCATGATGAGACCGAGCCGGGGGTCGGTCTCCTTCGACATCCGGTAGGTCTCGACGATCTGTGCCCGCCGGCTCATCTTGGCGGGGTCGGTCTCCTTGACCTTGGGGGTCTTGGGCTCCTTGGCCATCTGTGCTGCTGCCTCGCTCGTCGCTCAGGTACCGGGTCTCAGACGGACGCGGCGCGCGCGTCCATCGCCTGACGGTACAGGCGACCGGCCCGGTACGACGAACGCACGAGCGGGCCGGAGAGCGCGCCGGAGAAGCCGATCTCGTCGGCCTCGTCCTTGAGCTCGACGAACTCCTCGGGCTTGACCCACCGCTCGACGGGGTGGTGGCGCGGGGAGGGCCGCAGGTACTGCGTGATGGTGACGATCTCGCAGCCGGCCTCGTGCAGGTCGCGCAGCGCCTGCGAGACCTCGTCGCGGGTCTCGCCCATGCCGAGGATCAGGTTCGACTTGGTGACCAGGCCGAAGTCGCGGGCCTGGGTGATCACGTCGAGCGAGCGCTCGTAGCGAAAGGCCGGGCGGATGCGCTTGAAGATGCGCGGCACGGTCTCGACGTTGTGGGCCAGCACCTCGGGGCGCGACTCGAAGACCTCGCGCAGCTGGTCGGGGTTGCCGTTGAAGTCGGGGATGAGGTTCTCGACGCCGATGCCGGGGTTGAGCTCGTGGATCATCCGCACGGTCTCGGCGTAGAGCCAGGCGCCGCCGTCGGGCAGGTCGTCGCGCGCGACGCCGGTGATGGTGGCGTAGCGCAGCTCCATCTTCTGCACCGACTCGGCGACGCGGCGGGGCTCGTCGCGGTCGAGCGGCTGCGGCTTGCCGGTGTCGATCTGGCAGAAGTCGCAACGACGGGTGCACTGCTCGCCACCGATGAGGAACGTCGCCTCGCGGTCCTCCCAGCACTCGAAGATGTTGGGACAGCCGGCCTCCTGGCACACGGTGTGCAGGCCTTCGCCCTTCACCAGCTTCTGGAGCGCCTTGTACTCGGGACCCATCGTGGCGCGGGTCTTGATCCACTCGGGCTTGCGCTCGATCGGGGTCTCGGCGTTGCGGACCTCGAGACGCAGGAGCCGGCGGCCTTCGGGTGCTGGGGAGGTGGTGCTCATCGTCTCGATCCTACGCCGGGGGTCGTCAGGGCTCGCACTCAGCGCTCCGCCGGGTAGCCGGCGCGGAGCAGGTCGACCAGGCTCGGTGCGCTCGGCTGCCAGCCGAGGGCCCGGGCCGCCGTCCCCTTGGTCTGCTGGTCGAGCAGGAGCGCCTCGGCGAACGCCTCGCCGAGGCGGTCGGCGGCCTCGTCGCCGCTGCCGCTCACGACGGCGGGTGCGACGGCCTCGCCGAGGTCTCGGACGGTCGGGTTGGTGCCGTTCGCGCCGACGTACGCCGAGCCGCCCGGCGCCCGGTCGAGGACGAGGAGGTAGAGGTCGGCGAGCTCGTCGACGTGCACCGTCGTCCAGTGCTGGTCGCCGGTGCCGATGAGCGTGAGAGCGCCGTCGTCGTCGCGGGGGCCGGTGGCGAGCAGGTTCGGGATGCCGCCGCCGTGGCCGTAGACGATGCCCGGCCGCACGACGGAGGCCCGGACCCCGGAGGCGAGCAGTCGCGACTCGCCGGCCGGACGCCATGCCGTGATGGCCGGCGGCTGCTGCGGGTCGTCGTCGGCGATGTCGGGGTTGTCGCCGTAGGTCCACACGCCGCCGGTGTGCACGAACGGCTTGTCGGTGCCGCCGAACGCGGCCACGACGGCGTCGATCACCGAGTCGTTGAGCGCGGCGTCGTCGGCGTCACCACCCGCGGCGGTGTGGATGGCGCCCTGCACCGTCTCGAGCTGCCCGCGGAGCCAGTGGCTGTCGAACAGGTCGCCCACCAGGGGCGTCGCGCCCGCCGCACGGACCGCGGCCGCGGCGTCGTCGCTGCGCACGACCGCCGTCACCTCGTGGCCCGTGGCGAGCAACCGCCGCAGCACCGCGTTGCCGATGTAGCCCGTGCCTCCGGTCAGCAAGATCTCCATGCCTGGCCCAACCCGACCACGACGCGGGTATTCCGCGGGCCGCCGGATGTGGGTCAGGGCACGTCGCGGCGGCGGAACGAGACGACGGAGGCACCCGTGGCGACGACCGTGAGCAGACCCAGGTGGAGCAGGCCGCCGTTCAGCGAACGACGCCGCTGCTCGACGCACTCGGGCCGCGGCTCCGCACTCATCTCGGTGTAGCAGGACTCGGGCACGGGGACGAAGTAGTCGGTGCCGTCCTGGATGACGGCCTGGGCGTTGATGGCCGGGTCGACCGGTCCGCGGTCGTCGACCAGGAGGCCGAGGAGGATCGCCCCGGCGACGGCCACGCCGAACAGCAGCCCGATCGTGAACACGGTGCTCCGCGAGAGCATCGTGATCGCGTAGCCGCCGAGCGCCCCGGCCGCCGCGACGCCGGCACCGCGCCAGCCCTGCTGGAGGCTGTCGAGCAGGACGCCGTCGGGGATCGCGATGTCGTCGACCCAGAAGCGGGCGGCGAGCATCAGCCAGAACACCGTCGACGCGACCAACGCCACGGTGCCGGTGCCGAGCACGACCGCGAGCGCCTTCGCCGTCCACACCCGGCCACGGCGCGGCTCGAACAGCAGCTGGTTGCTCATCGAGCCGGTGTTCCAGTCGTGACCGGCGAAGGTCGCCCCGACGAGCATCGCGAGCATGCCGAGCACGACGGCGACCGCGAGCCCGCCGTCGTCGCGGGCGGTGGCGAGGTCGAGCGGGTCGTAGTCGACGAACTGGTCGGCCGTGGGGGTGTTCATCGAGGTGCACTGCTCGAGCACCTCGGCGTCGGGGCCGGTGATGCCGTACTCGTCGGCGTAGCGCACGCAGTCGTCGATGCCCTGCTGCACGTAGGGCTGCCGAGCCTCCTCCGCGGCGAGCACCTCGGCCTGCTCGTAGGCGTCGGGGCCGAGCGGCTCCTGGTCGACGAGCGTGATCACGCCGATGACGACGGGCAGCGCGAGCATGGCGACCAGGAGCACGAGGACGGCGCGCCGGCAGCGCAGCCGGGTCAGCTCGACCCCCAGCAGCCGCATCACGAGGCACCGCCCTGGGCGTCGGTCGCGGTGCCGAGCGTGTCGTCGGCGGTCAGCTCGAGGAAGACCGACTCGAGGTCGCGACGCACCGGCGTCAGCGCGCTCAGCCACAGGCCGGCCTCACCGAGCGTGCGGGTGATCGTGGCGGGGTCGTCGGACTCGACGCGCAGTCCGGCCGGGTGGGTCGCCGACCGGGCGGCCGACATCCCGGCCCGGCCGAGGACGGCGAGCGCGGCGTCGACGTCGGCCACCTCGACCTCGTGCGTGGTGGCTCCGGCGTCGACCAGGTCGCGCACCAGCCCGGAGGCCAGCAGGCGGCCGTTGCCGATGATGGTGGCCGAGTCGCAGACCTGCTGCACCTCGGCGAGGATGTGCGAGCTGAGGAGCACGGTGACGCCGCGCTCGCCGAGCCCGCGGATCGTCTCGCGGATCTCGCGGATGCCGGCCGGGTCGAGGCCGTTGGTGGGCTCGTCGAGGATCAGCAGCTGCGGGTCCTTGAGCAGGGTCGCGGCGATGGCGAGGCGCTGCTTCATGCCGAGCGAGTAGCCCTTGTAGCGGTCGCGGTCGCGCCCGGTGAGCCCGACGGTCTCGAGGGCGGCGTCGACCCGCGACTCGGGCAGGCCGGTGCTGCGGGCGAGCAGCTGCAGGTTGCGTCGTCCGGTGAAGGTGGGGGAGAACTTCGGCGACTCGACGACGGCGCCGACCCGGTCGATCACGGCCGGCAGGAGGGCGGGCACCGGCTCGCCGAAGAGCCTCATCTCGCCGCTCGTGGCCCGGGCCAGGCCGAGCAGCATGCGGATCGTCGTCGTCTTGCCGGAGCCGTTGGGTCCGAGGAACCCGTGCACGCCTCCGGCGGGCACCGCCAGGTCGAGACCGTGCACGGCCACCCGGGTGCCGCGGCGTCCGCGGAACTCCTTGCGCAGACCGGCGGTCTCGATGACCAGCTGACCGGTGTCGTTCACCTCGTGCTCCTTCCCGATCGGGACGGGTCATCAGACCACGACGGCCCGTGCTCGGCGACGGCGACGCGCGGGGTCCGGGCCGTGGTGAACATCTGCTGAACTCCGGCGCGCAGCCCTTCCCCGCACGGTGGGTGAGGAGCAGCGTGCGGAGGGTGACACCGGAGCTGGTCATCCTCGGACTGGTGGTCGTGACGGCGCTGGCCTTCGACTTCACCAACGGATTCCACGACACCGGGAACGCGATGGCGACCTCCATCGCGACCGGTGCCCTCAAGCCCAAGGTCGCGGTGGGCCTCTCCGCCACCCTCAACCTCGTCGGTGCCTTCCTCTCGGTCGAGGTCGCCCTGACGGTGACCAACGCGGTGGTGAAGATCCAGGACTCGGACGGCGCGCCACGGCCGGAGCTGCTGGCCGACGGAGGCGAGGCGCTGCTCGTCATCGTGCTCGCCGGTCTCGTCGGCGGCATCCTCTGGAACCTGCTCACCTGGCTGCTCGGGCTGCCGTCGAGCTCGTCGCACGCGCTGTTCGGCGGTCTGATCGGGGCGACGATCGCCGGTCTGGGCATGGACGGCGTCAACTGGGCCGGCGACGGCAGCAAGCTCGACGGCGTCGTCGGCAAGGTCATCCTGCCCGCGCTGCTCTCACCGCTCATCGCCATCGCCATCGCCGCGGTCGGGACCTGGTTGATCCACGCGATCACCGAGGGCGTCGCCGAGCGCTACCGCGAGAGCGGGTTCCGGTGGGGGCAAATCGGCTCGGCGTCCCTCGTCTCGCTGGCGCACGGCACCAACGACGCCCAGAAGACGATGGGCGTGATCACCCTCGCCCTCCTCGCCAGCGGCGAGTGGACCGACACCTCGACGATCCCGCTGTGGGTCAAGGTCTCGTGCGCCGCGGCGATCGCCCTCGGCACCTACCTCGGCGGGTGGCGGATCATCCGCACGCTCGGCAAGGGGCTCGTGGAGATCTCGTCGCCGCAGGGCATGGCGGCCGAGAGCTCGTCGGCCGCGGTCATCCTCACCTCGAGCCACCTCGGGTTCGCGCTCTCGACCACCCACGTCGCGACCGGCTCGATCCTCGGCACGGGCGTCGGCAAGCGCGGCGCCGAGGTCCGCTGGGGCGTCGCCGGACGCATGGTCCTGGCCTGGCTGATCACGCTGCCCATGGCAGGCGTCGTCGGCGCCCTCGCGTGGTTCGTCGCCGACCTGGCCGGAGGGGTCATCGGTGCCGTCGTGGTGTTCGCGATCCTGGTCGCCGCCTCCGGCGCGATGTACGTCCGCTCGCGTCGCGAACCGGTCGACCACAGCAACGTCAACGCCGACTGGGAGGGCATGCCCGACGCCGTCGGCACCCAGTCCGCGGTCAAGGTCTGAGGGAGGCCGTCATGGAGAACGTGCGGTTCGCGCTCGAGGGCGCCTGGCAGGTGCTGCTCGTCGGGCTGCTCCTCGGTGCCGGCCTGCCGGCCGTGTTCGCCCTGGGCATCCGCTCGCTGGCCTACGGCACCGGCGGCAGCGCTGAGGCCGACGGCGGCGCGCCCCACCCGGTCGGGCGCCTCGTGGCGGTCTGCTGCTTCGCGGTCGTCCTGGCCGGCGTCGCGCTCGGCATCACGATCGTGGTGGCCTCGGGGTTCGGCCACGAGGTCAGCTTCGAGCACGGGTACCCGACCCTCGTCGAGAAGGGCTGAGCCGTGCCCGTCGCCGTCCTCGGGCGCATCGTCGCCTGGCTCCGCGAGGGGTACCCGACCGGGGTGCCCGCCCAGGACTACGTGCCGCTGCTCGCCCTGCTCCGTCGCCGGCTGAGCGACGAGGAGGTCGCGGAGATCGCCCGTGAGCTGGTCGCCCAGCGCATGGTGCCGCCCGACCTGGTCGATGCCGACATCGCGGTGTCCATCACCCAGGTGACCGACCAGCTGCCGTCACCGGACGACGTCGACCGGGTGCGCGACCACCTCGCCTTCCGGGGCTTCCCCGAGGAGGAGTGAGGAGCCGCCGCGGCGCCGTCAGGCGCCGGGTCGGATGAGCTCGATGCGTGGCGCGCGGCCCGGCTCGGGACGCGGCTCGTAGTCGGGGGTGGCCTCGTAGGGGCCCCAGGCCAGGTAGTGGCGCAGGTGCCGCTCGACCGACGGCAGGACGTCGTGCACCGTGACGGCGCGCCCCGTCTCGAGCGAGAGCGTCGTGACACCGGCGTCGTCGATGCCGCACGGCACGAACCGGTCGTACCAGTCGAGATCGACGTCGCAGTTGAGCGAGAAGCCGTGCATGGTGACGCCGCGCGAGACGCGGATGCCGATGGCGGCGACCTTGCGCTCGGGACGACCGCGCTCGACGTCGGCCTGCAGCCACACGCCGCTGCGGCCCGGCACGCGCGCGGTCTCGACGCCGAGGTCGCGGCACACCGCGATGAGCGCCTCCTCGACGCGGCGCACGTAGTCGACGACCTTGACGTGGTCGGGCGTGCGCACGATCGGGTAGCCGACGAGCTGTCCGGGCCCGTGGAAGGTGATCTTGCCACCGCGGTCGACGTCGATGACCTGGGCGCCCCCGGGATCGAGCGGGCGCTCGTGCGCGTCGGTGCGCTTGCCGGCGGTGTAGACGGGCGGGTGCTCGAGCAGCAGCACGGTCGGCGGTCGGGTGCCGGCGACGACGCCGGCGTGCACGTCGCGCTGGAGGTCCCAGGCGGCGAGGTAGTCGACCGCGTCGGCACCGAGACCCGCGACCTCGAAGGTCAGGTCAGTCACGTCGTCCAGGCTAGCGCGCGGCCCGGTCGGACCGGGGGTCGGCGGCCTGTGGACGAGCGCGCGCGCCGACGGGCGATCTGGGCTCTACTGGTCGCGTGCCCGCCACCACCGCCACGCGCCTGCTGCTCTGGGTGCTCGCCGCCGCGTTCGTCGGCATCGGCGTGGTGTGCGTCGTGGTGGCCACCGACGCCGACGATGCACCGCGGGCGGCCGCTCCGGCGCCGACCGCGGCGCCGTCCTCGCCGACGGTCGCCCCGGTGCCGGCGTCACGCCGGGCCCGCGACGTGCTGCGGGCCTGGGACGACGCCCGGGCGGCCGCCTGGACCACCGGCGACCTGCGCGCCCTCCGCACGCTCTACACGCCCACCTCGGCCGCCGGACGCCGCGACGTCGCGATGCTGCGGGCGTGGAACGATCGCGGCTCGCGGCTGTCCACTCTGACGACGCAGGTGCTGCGCCTCGACGTGGTGGCCGAGTCCGGGCGACGCCTGGTGCTCGTCGTCACCGACCGGGTGGCCCACGCGGCGGCCGACGAGGTCGCGCTGCCCGCCGACGCCGCGTCGACGAGGCGGCTGGTGCTCGAGCGGGTCGACGGCGCGTGGCGGATGGCGTCGGTCAGCCCCGAGCGGCGAGCGCGGTCGTGATCAGCGCGTCGACGTCGGCGTCGAGGAACTCGTAACCGGCGTCGAGCAGCGCGGCGGGCCGCACGTTGAGCGAGCCGAGCAGCTCGGGCGCCATCGCCCCGGCGGCCACCTTGAGCACGGGCGCCGGCGCGGGCAGGAACGCCGGGCGCCGGACGGCGCTCGCGAGCGCCCGGGTGAACTCGGCGTTGGTCGGGGCCGTCGGCAGGCACAGGTTGACCGGGCCGGACGTCGTCCCCTCGGTGAGGTGGACGACGCCGCCGACCCAGTCGCGCAGCGAGATCATCGGCATGTACTGACGCCCGTTGCCGAGCCGTCCACCGAGCCCGAGGCGGAACTGCAGCAGCTGCTGCTTGAGGGGTGCCGCCCGACCGTCCATCACCGGCGCGGTGCGCAGCACGGCCACCCGCGCGCCGGCCGCGACGGCCGGGTCGGCGGCGGCCTGCCAGACGCGCGTCACGCGGGTCAGCAGGGCGTGCCCGCGGGTGTCGGAGACCTCGGTGAGCACGGCGTCGCCGTGGTCGCCGTAGTAGGAGATGCCGTTGCCGGCCAGGAACGCCGGCGGCCTCTCGGCCGCCGCGATCGACTCGGCGAGCAGGCGCGTGGTGGTCACCCGGCTACGCTCGAGCTCGCGGGCCCACCGCTTCGAGTGCGGGTTGCCGAGCGTGGGCGAGCCGGCGAGGTTGATCACGACGTCGGCGGTGCGCACCAGCGTGTGGTCGACCTCGCCGGTGTAGGGGTCCCACCGCGACTCGTCGGCACCCGTCGCCGAGCTCGCGTCCCCCCGCACCAGCGAGACGACGCGATGGCCGCGCTCACGCAGCGCGGTGCGCAGGTGGGAGCCGAGGAAGCCGGAACCGCCGGCGAGCACGATCGACAGGTCGCTCATGCCCCCAGCCTCCCAGGTGCGGCCTCACCCCGTGGAGGCGTGGGCCCGCGTCGTCGTGGGTAGAGGTCGCTCATGTCGCGCTCCCTCGCCACTGCCACCGCCGTTGCCGTCGTCTGCCTGCCACTGCTCGCCGCCTGCGGCGACGACGGCCCCGAGGCAGGGGACAAGCCGGTCATCGAGGTCACCGAGACGGGCGCCGAGCCGCGCTCGTCGTTCGCCTACGACGTCGAGGTCGGGCACACCGAGACCACCACCATGGTCCTCGACCAGCGCATCGACGCCGGTCAGGTGGCCGACTCGCCGCCGATCGAGTTCGTGCTCTCGACCGAGGTCACCGAGGTGACCGACGACGAGATCACCGCCGTCACGACCTACACCGACGCTCGCGTGACCGACGACGACGACCCCACCGCCGCCCAGGTCGAGTCCGCGATCGAGCCGATGGTCGGCTACCGGACCACGACGACCTTCAGCCGTCTCGGCGAGCTCGTCGACAGCGAGTCGGAGATCCCGGCGGGGGTGACGGGCCAGGCGCGGGAGATGCTCGAGCAGCTGGGCAGCCAGTCGGAGTCGCTCACCGTGGCCTACCCCGACGAGGACCTCGGCGTGGGCGCGACGTGGACGGCGACCAACGTCCTCGAGCTCAACGGCATCGAGGTCGAGCAGACCGCCCGGTACGAGCTGGTCTCGTTCGAGGGCGAGGAGTACGAGATCTCGGTCGAGGTGACCCAGGAGTACCGTCCCGGCGACGCCGACGGCTTCGAGGTGACGTCGGGCGACGGCCGCACCACCGGGACGATCAGCGGCACGACGGGCTCGCTCTTCCCGGCCTCGTCGGAGTCCCGCGGGTCGACGAGCGTCGACGTCGAGGCAGGCGGCCAGTCGCAGACCGTCACCACCGACACCGAGGTGAGCGTGACCACCGAGGTGGGCTGAGCCGGTTGCGGCCGTCGGGCACGATGGTCGCGTCCACCGAACCACCCCGATCGTGAGGTAACGACACCGATGGCCCTTTGGGACAAGTTCCGCCAGTCGACCAAGACCATGCAGGACCAGCTGATCGCCAAGAAGAACGACCTGCAGAGCGGTGCCTTCCGCGACGCCTCGATGGCCATGTGCGCTCTGGTCGCGGCCGCCGACGGCTCGGTCGACCCGGCCGAGCGGCAGAAGGTCTCGGGCCTCATCACCACCAACGAGGCCCTGTCGAACTTCCCGCCCGACACCCTCAGCCAGCGCTTCGAGGACAACTGCACCAAGCTCGCCGCCGACTTCCAGCTCGGCAAGGTCGAGCTCGTCCAGACCATCGGCAAGACCAAGAAGAAGCCCGCCGAGGCGCGTGCGGTCATCCAGATCGGCATCATCATCGGCGGCGCCGACGGCAACTTCGACGCCCAGGAGAAAGCCGTCGTGCGCGAGGCGTGCCACGCGGTCGGCATCGACCCCTCGGAGTTCGACCTCTGACGCTGGTCGAGCCGGGCGAGCCCGAGTCGAGGCCCCTGTAGGACGACGGCCACGCACCCACCGACGGTGGGGCGTGGCCGTTAACGTCGCGGAGGTCTCGACCCGCGGTCGCGCCCGAGCAAGCTCGGGCGCGCGCTCGCTCGACCTCCTCGGGTCACCGACGACAGCGCCCCCGCGCGAGCAAGCTCGCTGCGGGGGCGCGGTCGTCAGTGCCTCAGACCTCGAAGGCCCCCGACTCGAGGCGCTTCTTGACCTCCTGCAGGAACCGGCCGGCGTCGGCGCCGTCGACCAGGCGGTGGTCGTAGGTCAGCGCGAGGTAGACCATGTGGCGCACCGCGATCGTCTCGCCGAGGTTGGGGTCGTCGATCACGACGGGGCGCTTGACGACGGCGCCCGGGCCGAGGATGGCGACCTGCGGCTTGTTGATGATCGGGGTGTCCCACAGGGCGCCGACGCTGCCGAGGTTGGTGATGGTGAACGTGCCACCACCGAGCTCGTCGGGGCTGATCTTGTTGGTGCGGGTGCGCTCGGCGACGTCGGCGATCTTCTTCGACAGGCCCGCGATGGACAGGTCACCGGCGTCCTTGACGACCGGCGTGAGCAGGCCCTTCTCGGTGTCGACGGCGAACGCGATGTTCTCGCGGTCGTAGTAGGTGATCGTGCCGGCGTCGGTGTCGATGGTGGCGTTGAGCTTGGGGTGCTGCTTGAGCGCGTCGATCGCGGCCTTGGCGAAGAACGGCAGGTAGCTGAGCTTCACGCCCTCACGGGCCAGGAAGTCGGCCTTGGTCTTGTCGCGCAGGCGCGCGACGTTGGTGACGTCGACCTCGACGACCTGGGTGAGCTGGGCCGAGGTCTGCAGCGAGTCGATCATCCGCTCGGCGATGATCTTGCGCAGCCGGCTGATCTTCTCGGTGGTGCCCCGCAGCGGCGACGGCGTGACCGAGGCGGCGGCCGGCGCCGAGGCGGCGGGGGCCGAGGACGCCGGGGCCGACGCGGCGGCGGCCGGAGCGGGCTGCTCGGCGGCCTTGGCGGCGTCGAGGACGTCCTGCTTGCGGATGCGGCCGCCGACGCCCGAGCCGGTGACCGAGGCGAGGTCGACGTTGTGCTGCGCGGCGAGCTTGCGCACGAGCGGGGTCACGTAGCCGGCACCGTCGGTGGTGCTGCCACCGGTGCTCGCGCCGGTGCTGCTGCTCGGCGTGCCGCTCGGGCCGTCGGACTGGCTCTCGGAGGCCGCCGGCGCGGGAGCGGGCTCGGGCTCGGACTTCTCCGCCGGCTCCGGCTCAGGGTCCTTGGCCTTCTCGGGGGTCTCGTCACCGGGGGGCAGCTCGCCCTTCTCCTCGGCGATCTGCTCCTCCTGCTCGGCCTTCTTCTCGGCCTGCTCCTCGTCCTTGGGCTGCGCCTCGGGCTCGGCCGAGCCGCTGGCGTCGGCGGGGGAGGCGCCCTGGTCGCCGATGACGGCGAGCTCGGCACCGACCTCGACGGTCTCGTCCTCCTCGACCTTGATCTCCAGCAGGGTGCCGGCGACCGGCGAGGGGATCTCGGTGTCGACCTTGTCGGTGGAGACCTCGAGCAGCGGCTCGTCGACCGCGACGTCGTCGCCGACCTGCTTGAGCCAGCGGGTGACGGTGCCCTCGGTGACCGACTCGCCGAGCGCGGGGAGCGTGACCGACGTGGCCTCGCCACCGCCCCCACCCGAGCCCGAGCCGGACGAGGCGGCGGGCGCCTCCTCCTTCTCCTTCTCGGGGGTCTCGTCGCCCGCGGGCAGCTCGCCCTTCTCCTCGGCGATCTGCTCCTCCTGCTCGGCCTTCTTCTCGGCCTCGCCCTCGTCGGCGGGCTGCGCCTCGGGCGCGGCGGAGGAGTCGGCGTCGCCGGCGGACTCGCCCTCGTCACCGATCACCGCTAGCACGGCGCCGACCTCGACGGTGTCGTCCTCCTGGGCCTTGATCTCGAGGAGCGTGCCCGCGACGGGGGAGGGGATCTCGGTGTCGACCTTGTCGGTGGAGACCTCGAGCAGCGGCTCGTCGACCGCGACGGTGTCGCCGACCTGCTTGAGCCAGCGGGTGACGGTGCCTTCGGTGACGGACTCGCCGAGTGCGGGCAGGTTGACTTCGGTGGCCATGGGTGGCTGCTCTTCCTTCAGGAGTGGGCGTGCAGGGGCTTGCCGGCGAGGGCCAGGTGGGCCTCGCCGAGGGCTTCGTTCTGCGTGGGGTGGGCGTGCACCAGGGGGGCGACGTCGTCGGCGTGTGCCTCCCACGCATAGATCAGCTGGGCCTCGCCGATCAGCTCACCGACCCGGTCGCCGACCAGGTGGACGCCGACCACGGGACCGTCGGTGCGGCGCACCAGCTTGACGAAGCCCTGGGTCTTGAGGATCTGGCTCTTGCCGTTGCCGCCGAGGTCGTAGGTCAGCGTCTCGACGCCGTCGTCGCCGTAGGTCTCACGGGCCGTGGCCTCGTCGAGCCCGACCGAGGCGATCTCGGGGTGGCTGTAGGTCACCCGCGGGACGGCGGACTCGTCGATGGGCCGCGGGTCGAGGCCGGCGATGTGCTCGGCGACGAAGATGCCCTGGGCGAAGCCGCGATGGGCCAGCTGGAGGCCGGGCACGATGTCGCCGACGGCGTAGACGCCCTCGACGTTGGTGCGGCAGCGGTCGTCGGTGAGCACGAAGCCGCGCTCCATGGCGACGCCGATCCGCTCGAAGCCGAGGCCGTCGGTGACCGGGCCGCGACCGACGGCGACGAGCAGCAGCTCGGCCTCGATCACGTCGCCTCCCTCGACGGTGACGGCGACGCCGTCGTCGGTGGTCTTCACCGACTGGAACGGGGTGCCGGTGCGGAAGGCGATCTTGCGCTTGCGAAAGGCCCGCTCGAGCGCCTTGGACGACGCCTCGTCCTCTGCCGCGACGAGCCGCGGCAGCGCCTCGACGATCGTGACCTCGGCGCCGAAGCTGCGCCACACACTCGCGAACTCGCAGCCGATGACGCCCCCGCCGAGCACGACCACGGAGGCCGGTACACGGTCGAGGCGCAGGGCGTGCTCGGAGGTGAGCACGCGCTCGCCGTCGACCTCGAGGCCGGGCAGCGAACGGGAGTAGGAGCCGGTGGCGAGCACGAGGTGCTTGCCGGTGTGGACCTCGGTGCTGCCGTCGGCGGCGGTGACGGTGACCTCGCGCTGGCCGGTGACCGCGCCGGAGCCCTCGAGGACGGTGATGCCGCGGCCCTTGACCAGACCGGTCAGGCCCTTGAACAGGCGGGTGACGACGCCGTCCTTGTAGGCGTTGACGCCGGCCATGTCGATGCCGTCGAACGTCGCCCGCACCCCGAACTGCTCGGACTCGCGCGCGCTGTCGGCGACCTCGCCGGCGTGCAGCAGCGCCTTGGTCGGGATGCACCCCACGTGCAGGCACGTGCCACCGACCTTGTCCTTCTCGACGAGCCCCACCGACAGGCCCAGCTGGGCTGCGCGCAGGGCGCAGGCGTAGCCGCCCGAGCCCGCTCCGAGGACGAGGACGTCGAAGTCGGTCACGCTGGTCCTTCCGTGCTGGGATGAGCGCTGAGTGTGGGCGCCGGGCACCCATCTTTGCACTACGCGTGACGACGCCGACAAGGGTGCCTCCGGGCGTTGTGCCCACGTTCGGCCGCCGGGCTTGGCAGACTGGACCCATGGGATTCCTCGACCGCTTCCGCCGTGGCCAGAAGACCCGCGTGAGTCGCCCCACCGGCGGCGCCCGCACCGGCAGCACCACGGTCCGCGCCTCCGACAAGGTCGACGCGGAGCACCTCACCACCTGGGTCGCCGAGCGTCACGGCGTCGAGGGCTTCGTCGAGCCCCGCACCGCCGTCAGCGAGGTCACGCTCCTGCTCGTCGCCCACGACGGCGAGTGGACCCGGCGGCGGGTGCCCAACGAGAAGTGGGCGCACGAGTTCTGCAACAAGCACCAGGTGCCGTCCTACGACGCCGGCCTCGTCGGCATCCCGCAGCGGATGCGCGAGTACAACTCGCGCATCAGGGCAGAGCGCCGGCAGCAGGGGTTGTAGCGGGCCGGGCACATCCTCAGGCCGAGAGCGACCGCGCGAACTCGACGAGCGTCGTGACGGCGACGCCGGTGCCGCCGCTGGTCACGTGGCCGTGCGGGCCGCCGGAGTTGAACGACGGGCCGGCGATGTCGAGGTGGGCCCAGGGCAGTCCGGCGGTGAACTGGCGCAGGAAGGCCGCGGCGAACAGGCCGCCGCCCCACCGGATCCAGTCGTGCTGGGCCAGGTCGGCGACCTTGCTGGAGCGGATGCGCTCGTCCATGAACTCCGGGATCGGCATGGGCCAGTGGTCCTCGCCCGCGGCCGTGGCGGCGGCCAGCACGTCGTCGACGACCTCGGGGCTGCCCATGACGCCGCCGACGCGGTCGCCGAGGGCCATGACCATGTGACCGGTGAGCGTGGCGACGTCGAGCACGACGTCGGGCTCCTGCTCGGTGGCCAGCACCAGCGCGTCGCCCAGCACGAGGCGGCCCTCGGCGTCGGTGTTGAGGATCTCGACGGTCGTGCCGCCGTACATCGTGATGATGTCGCCGGGCCGGGTGGCGGAGCCGCTGATCATGTTCTCGGCGAGCGAGGCGTAGGCCGTGACGCGCACCGGGAGGCCGAGGTCGGCGATGGCCAGCGTGGCCGAGACGACGGCGGCCGCGCCGGCCATGTCGGACTTCATCTCACCCATGCTCCCGGCCGGCTTGATGCTGAGGCCGCCGGTGTCGAAGGTGATGCCCTTGCCCACGAGCGCGAGGTGCCTCGGCCCGCTGGCGTCGTCGGGCAGGTCGCCCGGGACGTAGGAGAGCCGGACCAGGCGGGGCGGGGCGTCGGAGGCCCGGCCGACCGCGAGGATGCCGCCGCACCCGAGCTCGGCGAGCTGCTCGTGGTCGAGCACCTCGATCTCGACCTTCGCGGCGCTCCTGGGCCGGGCCGCGACCGCGGCGGCGACCAGGTCGGCGAAGCTCGGCGGGCGCAGGTCGTTGGGCGGGGTGTTGACCCAGTCACGGGTCTGGGCGACGGCGCCGGCGAGCACCTGGGCCTCGGCGAAGGCGGCGACGGCGTCCTTGCGGCGCGCGATCGGACTGAGGACGACGACCTCGGAGGCCCGGCTGTCGCGGTCGGCGTCCTTGGCCCTCTTGTAGGCGGTGAAGGTGTAGCCGCCGAGCGCATAGCCCTCGGTGACGGCGCGCACCAGCTCGGGGGTGTCGGCCGGCAGGGCGAGCGCGACGGAGGTGGCGTTGGCGACCCCGCGGGCCGCGGCGCCGGCGGCGCGGCGGCACGCCTCGGGCGTGGCCTCGGTGCCGAGGCCGACCAGCACGAGCACCGGCGAGCCGATGGTCTTGGACGTCGGCACCTTGACGACCTCGCCGGCGCGGCCCGTGACGCCGAGGCTGGCCAGCATCGGGGCGAAGCGTCGTCCGTAGGCGGCGGCGACGTCGGCCGCGGCCTCGGCGAGCCGGGGCTGCGAGCCGCCCGCCAGCACGCCCGCCACCACCACGTCGGCACGGGTCTTGGCGGGGCTGGCACTGCGCAGGGTCCACGACGTCACCGCGGCAGCCTACGTCCCCGTCGGCCGCGGGCGCGTCGGCGAGGGTAGGTTCGGGCGCATGTCCGAGGACTCACTGCCGCCCGCCCCGTTGCGCTCGCCCCTGCACGACCGGCACGTCGAGCTCGGCGCCAAGTTCGCCGACTTCGGGGGCTGGACGATGCCCCTGCAGTACTCCGGCGTCGTCGAGGAGCACACCGCGGTGCGCACGGCCGTCGGCGTCTTCGACGTCAGCCACCTCGGCAAGGCCGCCGTCACCGGTCCCGGGGCCGCCGCGCTGGTCAACGCGACCCTGTCGAACGACCTCGCCAAGATCGGCCCCGGCCAGGCGCAGTACACGTTGTGCTGCGACGACGAGACCGGCGGCATCGTCGACGACCTCATCGCCTACTACCGCGACGACGAGCACGTCTTCCTCATCCCCAACGCCGCCAACACCGCCGAGGTCGTGCGCCGCCTCCGAGCCGCCGCGCCCGAGGGCGTCGAGGTCACCGACCAGCACCGTGACTTCGTCGTGCTCGCCGTCCAGGGCCCCCGCTCCGACGAGGTGCTCGCCGCCGTCGGCCTGCCCACGGGCCACGACTACATGAGCTTCGTCGAGGCCGACTTCGAGGGCAGCACGGTCACCGTCTGCCGCACCGGCTACACCGGCGAGCGCGGCTACGAGCTGGTCGCGCCCGACACCGTGGGCGTCGCGCTGTTCGACGCCCTGCTCAACGCCGGCGCCCCGCACGGTCTCGTGCCGTGCGGCCTCGGCGCCCGCGACACCCTGCGCACCGAGATGGGCTACCCCCTCCACGGCCAGGACATCCGGATCGACGTCACCCCCAACGAGGCCCGCCTCGGCTGGGCCGTCGGCTGGAAGAAGGACGCCTTCTGGGGACGCGACGCGCTCGTCGCCGAGAAGGAGGCCGGGCCGAGGCGACGGCTCGTCGCCCTCGAGTCGCTCGGCCGCGCGATCCCGCGCCCGCACATGTCGGTCAGCCTCGTGCCCGACGTCCTGCTCGGCGAGATCACCTCCGGCACGTTCTCGCCGACGCTGAAGAAGGGCATCGCCCTCGCGCTCGTCGCGAGCGTGGTCAACCCCGAGGCGCAGGTCGGCGTCGACGTCCGCGGACGCCGGGAGCTGTTCCAGGTGCGGCCGCTGCCGTTCGTCGACACCTCGGTGCGGGGGTCGTGAGCATGAACCTGCCCGAGCAGCCCTCGACCTTCCGCCGCCCGGCGCCGTCCGACCTGCCGTGGCTGTGGCGGCTCGAGACCGCTGACGGCACCGAGGTCGCCGTCGAGGGCGAGCTGGCCGACCAGCGCTTCGCCAGCCAGGCCGACGCCGAGTCGTGGGTCGGCGAGGTGTTCACCGACCTCGCCGCCGCCGGGGTCGACCAGGTCGTGCTGTTCGAGCACGAGCGGCGGGTCTACGGGCCGATGTCGCTGCACCCGTGACGGTCTCGCTGCCGTTCCGCCAGGTCGACGTCTTCTCGCACCTGCCCCTGCTCGGCAACCCGGTCGCCGTCGTCCACGACGCCGACGGCGTCAGCAGTGAGCAGATGGCGGCGTTCGCACGGTGGACCAACCTGTCCGAGACGACGTTCCTGCTCGCCCCGACCACACCCGAGGCCGACTACCGGCTGCGCATCTTCACACCGACCGGCGAGCTGCCGTTCGCCGGACACCCGACCCTCGGCTCGGCCCACGCCTGGCTCGAGGCCGGGGGAGTGCCGCGCGGCGACGACCTCGTGCAGGAGTGCGGTGCGGGGCTGGTGACCGTGCGTCGCGGCGAGCGGCTCGCGTTCCGGGCCCCGCCTCTGGTGCGTTCCGGGCCGGTCGACGACGCCGACCTCGCCACGATCGTCGCCGCGCTCGGCATCGCCGACGACGACGTCGTCGACGCCGCCTGGATCGACAACGGCCCGGGCTGGACCGGCGTCCTGCTGCGCTCGGCCGAGGCGGTGCTCGCCTGCCGGCCGGGCGTCGGGTTCGGTGGGCTCAAGGCGGGCGTGGTGGGGCCCTACCCCGAGGGCACCGACGGCCACGACGGGTGCGCGGTCGAGGTGCGGGCCTTCTACGACGGCTTCGAGGACCCCGTCACCGGCAGCCTCAACGCCGGGATCGCGCAATGGCTCGGCGGTCGGGTGCTGCCGTCGTCCTACGTCGCGTCGCAGGGCACGGTGCTGCAGCGACGCGGGAGGGTCCACGTGACGGGTGGGGGCGGTGAGGTCTGGGTCGGCGGTGACACGTCGACGACGATCACCGGCACCGTCGGCCTGGGCGACTAGCCTGGTCCCGTGCGCGCCTACCTCGACCTGGTCCAGCGGATCCTCGACGACGGCGTCGCCAAGGGCGACCGCACCGGCACCGGCACGCTGTCGGTCTTCGGGCACCAGATGCGCTTCGACCTCACCGAGGGCTTCCCGCTGGTGACCACCAAGAAGATCCACACGCGGTCGGTCTTCGCCGAGCTGCTGTGGTTCCTGCGTGGCGACACCAACGTCAAGTGGCTGCAGGACCGTGGCGTGACGATCTGGGACGAGTGGGCCGACGCCGACGGCGACCTCGGGCCGGTCTACGGCTACCAGTGGCGGTCGTGGCCGACCCCCGACGGCCACCACGTCGACCAGATCGCCCAGGTGGTCGAGCAGCTGCGCGCCGACCCCGACTCGCGTCGTCACGTCGTCTCGGCCTGGAACGTCGCCGACATCCCGCAGATGGCGCTCGCGCCGTGCCACACGATGTTCCAGTTCTACGTGGCCGACGGCCGGCTCTCGTGCCAGCTCTACCAGCGCTCGGCCGACGTCTTCCTCGGCGTGCCGTTCAACATCGCCTCCTACGCGCTGCTGACCCACATGGTCGCCCAGGTGACCGGGCTCGAGGTCGGCGACTTCGTGCACACGCTGGGCGACGCCCACCTCTACACCAACCACCTCGACCAGGCGCGGCTCCAGCTGACCCGCGAGCCCCGGCCCCTGCCGCGGCTCGTGCTCGACCCGTCGGTCACCGACCTCGCCGCCTTCGACCTCGAGCACCTCGCCGTCGAGGGCTACGACCCGCACCCGGGCATCAAGGCACCGATCGCCGTCTGACCGCGCGACGCCGCTGCTGCCCCACCCGCCCCACGAACACCCGGTGCACCGGGTGTTCCTGACGTTCCCGGGCGTTGCAACACCTGAGAGGCGCGAACAGTCCCTGAGAAGCAAGGCAGACCGCCGAGGCGCTCACCGGGCACCTCGGTGTCCGCGCGACGGGCCGAACACTAGGATCGAGGTGTGTCCGAGGTCTCCGTCGTCGCCTACTTCGCCGACGACCCGACCCGTACCTACCAGCTCGTGCAGTGGCTGCCGGTGCTCGAGCTGCTCGACCAGCAGCACCCGGTGGCGCTGGTGCTGCGCGACCCGGCCTCGGCCGACGTCGTCGCGCGGCGCACCGCGCTGCCGATCCGCCTCGTCCCGGGGTTCAACGAGCTCTCCGAGCTGTACGGCGAGCTGGACGCCAAGGTCGCGCTCTACGTCAACAACAGCCCGGCCAACTTCCAGTCGCTCGTCGACGCCCGCATGCTGCACGCGCACATCAACCACGGCGAGTCCGACAAGCAGTCGATGGCCAGCAACAACGCCAAGGCCTACGACCGTGTCTTCGTCGCGGGTGAGGCCGCCGTCCAGCGGCACACCGCCGCGTTGATGGAGTTCGACGCCGCCCGGTTGGTGCGCATCGGCCGGCCGCAGCTCGACCTGCGCACCGAGGCCCTCGTCGACGAGACCGGACGCCGCACCGTGCTCTACGCCCCCACGTGGGAGGGCGACGCCGACTGGAACGACTACACCTCCGTCGCCGCGCTCGGCCGCGAGATCGTCGACGCCGTCCTGGCCGTGCCCGACGCCCGGCTGGTCTACAAGCCGCACCCGAAGATCACCACGAGCCGACGGCCCGACATCCGCGACGCCCACCGCGACCTGCTCGGCAAGGTGGCCGATGCCCAGGAGCGCGAGCCCGACGCCGGCCACCTCGCGATCGTCGCCGGCGACATCCTCGCCGTCATGCCGGTCTGCGACGCGATGATCACCGACGTCTCCTCGGTCGGCCTCGACTGGCTCTACCTGCGCAACGAGAAGCCCATCTTCATCACCGACCCCCACCTCGACGGCGACCGGCTGCGGCTCGACGTGCCCGTCAGCCGCTGCGCCGACGTCGTCGACGCCACCACCGTCGACGGCCTGCGCGACCTGCTCGCCGCCCGGCTCGACGTCGACGAGCACCACCTGGCCCGGGTCGCCATGCGCCACCACTACTTCGACGACGTCCAGGTCGGCGAGAGCACCTCCCGGTTCGTCGAGGCCGTCGGCGAGCTCGTCGCCCTGCGCGACCGGCTGCTGGGCGTCGTCCCCGACGCGGGGCTCACGGCGTGAAGCGGGTCCTCCTCGTCGCCGCGGTCGCGCGCAACGGCGTGATCGGTCACGGGCCCGACATCCCCTGGCGGGTGCCGGGCGAGCAGGCCGAGTTCAAGAAGCTCACCGTCGGTCACGTGCTGGTCATGGGCCGCACGACCTACGAGTCCATCGGCCGGCCGCTGCCCGACCGCACGACGATCGTGCTCACCCGCGACCCCGGCTTCGACCCCGGCCACCCCGAGGTGCGCGTGGCCCGCAGCTTCGAGGCCGCCCTCGGCAAGGCGGCGCTGGTGCCCGAGGGCGAGGTCATCGTCGCCGGTGGCGCCCAGGTCTACGCCGCCGCGATGGGCCTGGCGAGCGAGCTCGTCATCAGCGAGATCCCGCTCGAGCCCGAGGGAGACGTGTTCTTCCCGCGCATCGACCCCTCGCTGTGGGCCGAGGCCGACCGCGAGCGGTTCGAGGGCTACGACCGCGTCTGGTACGAGCGGGTCCACGAGCCCCGCTGACGCCGGCCGGGGGCTCGGCGAGCCCGGACGACCGCGCCTGCCAGGCTGGGGCCATGGACCTGCGCATCTTCACCGAGCCCCAGCAGGGCGCGACCTACGACGACCTCCTCGCGGTGGCGCTGCGCGCCGAGCAGCTCGGCTTCGGCGCGTTCTTCCGCTCCGACCACTACCTCGCGATGGGCGGTGACGGCCTGCCCGGCCCCACCGACGCCTGGACGACGCTCGCCGGGCTCGCGCGCGACACCACCACGATCCGGCTCGGCACGCTGATGACCAGCGCCACCTTCCGGTTGCCGGGGCCGCTGGCGATCACCGTCGCCGGCGTCGACCAGATGAGCGGCGGGCGGGTCGAGCTCGGCATCGGGGCGGGCTGGTTCGAGGCCGAGCACACCGCCTACGGCATCCCGTTCCCGTCGACGGGGGAGCGCTTCGACCGCTTCGAGGAGCAGCTCGCCGTCATCACCGGGCTCTGGGGCAGCGACGGCACCTTCACCCACGAGGGCACCTACTACCCGGTGACCGAGAGCCCCGGCCTGCCGAAGCCGCACCAGGCCAAGCCGCCGGTGATCATCGGCGGACGCGGCAAGAAGCGCACGCCCGAGCTCGCCGCCCGCTACGCCGACGAGTTCAACCTGCCGTTCGCCGACGCCGCGACCACGCGGGAGCAGGTCCAGCGCGTCGCCGCGGCCTGCGAGGCGATCGACCGCGACCCGGCGACGATGGTGTGGTCGAACGCGCTCGTCGTCTGCGTCGGCGCCGACGAGGCCGAGTTCCGGCGCCGCGCCGAGGCCATCTCCCGCGACCCGCAGGAGCTGCTCGAGACGGGGGTCGCGGGCACGCCGGCGCAGGCCGTCGAGGCGCTGCAGCGCTTCGCCGCCACCGGCTCGCAGCGCACCTACCTGCAGGTGCTCGACCTCGCCGACCTCGACCACCTCGACCTCGTCGCCGCGGAGGTCGCACCGCACGTGTGAGCCCGCTGCAGCCTGCCACCCGGGCCGGCGCACCGGCGGAACGCGTCATGCCGTCGAACGGCCCCGGGTGGCGCCGGCGTCCGGGTGGCCCCGGCGACGTGCCGACGCCCTGTCCCCGGTCCGGGGCGGATAGCCTGGTCCCATGACCCAGAGCGCTCCGTTCGGCACCGTGCTCACCGCGATGGCCACGGCGTTCGCACCCGACGGCTCGGTCGACCTCGAGGCCACCCAGGGCATCGCGCGCCACCTCGTCGCCCACGGGCACGACGGCCTGGTCGTCTCGGGCACCACGGGCGAGTCGCCGACCACCACGAAGGAGGAGGACGGCGAGACGCTCACCGCCGTCCGCGAGGCCGTCGGCCCCGACGTCCACCTCGTCGCGGGCGTGGGCACCAACGACACCAGCACCTCGATCTGGCTCGCGCAGCAGGCGCGCAAGTGTGGCGCCGACGGCATCCTGCTCGTCACGCCTTACTACAACAAGCCCGGCCAGCGGGGAATCCTGCACCACTTCCGTCAGGTCGTCGACGCCGCCGAGCTGCCGGTGATGCTCTACGACGTCCCCGGACGCACCGGCAGCGCCATCGACCTCGCCTCCTACGAGCAGATGGCCGGGTGGGAGCAGGTCGTCGCGGTCAAGGACGCCCTCGGCGACTTTCCGCGCGCCGCCCGCATCACCCAGCTCGGCTACGCCCTCTACTCCGGCGACGACGTCAACACCCTCGGCTTCCTGGCCCACGGCGCCTGCGGTGTCGTCTCGGTGGCCGGCCACGCGGCCGGCACCGAGATCGCCCGGATGATCAGCACCTTCCAGTCCGGCGACCACGCCGGCGCCCTGGCGATCTACCAGCGCCTGCTGCCCGCGTTCGCCGCGATCATGGGCGTGCCCAACTACGGCGCCACCACGGCCAAGGCGGCCCTCGAGCTGCTCGGCGTGCTCGACAACCGCCGGGTGCGCTCGCCGCTCGTCGAGCTCGACGACGACGAGGTGGCCGCCCTGCGGGCCGGCCTCGACGCGTCGGGCCTCCTCTGAACCCTCACCCCTGCACGAGACTCGGTTAGGAACACCCCTTGTCGCACCCGCACCCCGAGCTGTCCGCGCCCCCGACGCTGCCGAAGGGCGGGCTGCGCGTCATCCCGATCGGCGGTCTGGGCGAGGTCGGCCGCAACATGACCGTCTTCGAGTACGCCGGCCGGCTGCTCATCGTCGACTGCGGGGTGCTCTTCCCCGAGGACCACCAGCCGGGCGTCGACCTGATCCTGCCCGACTTCGGGCCCATCCGTGACCGCCTGGCCGACGTCGAGGCGCTGGTGCTCACCCACGGCCACGAGGACCACATCGGCGCCACGCCCTACCTGCTGCGCGAGCGCCCCGACATCCCGCTGGTCGGGTCCGAGCTCACCCTCGCGCTGCTCGACAGCAAGCTGCGCGAGCACCGGCTGCGCGAGACCGTGCACCACAAGGTGAAGGAGGGCCAGAAGCTCCTGCTCGGGCCCTACGAGCTGGAGTTCGTGGCGGTCAACCACTCCATCCCAGACGCGCTCGCCGTCGTCATCCGCACCGGCACGGCCACCGTGCTGCACACCGGCGACTTCAAGATGGACCAGCTGCCGCTCGACGGCCGCATCACCGACCTGCGGGCCTTCGCCCGCCTCGGCGACGAGGGCGTCGACCTCTTCCTCACCGACTCCACCAACGCCGAGACGCCGGGCTTCACGCCGTCGGAGAAGTCGATCACCCCGGTCATCGACCAGGTCTTCCGTGACTCCAAGCAGCGCATCATCGTGGCCTGTTTCGCCTCGCACGTGCACCGCGTGCAACAGGTGCTCGACGCCGCCGTGGCCAACAACCGCAAGGTCGCCTACGTCGGCCGCTCGATGGTGCGCAACATGGGCATCGCCCGCGACCTCGGCTACCTCACGGTGCCCGGAGGCACGCTCGTCGACGCCAAGGAGCTCGCCGACCTGCCACCCGAGCGCCAGGTGCTGATCTCCACCGGCAGCCAGGGCGAGCCGATGAGCGCACTCAGCCGCATCGCGCAGCGCAACCACAACTTCGTGCACATCGAGGACGGCGACACCGTCCTGCTCGCCTCGAGCCTCATCCCCGGCAACGAGAACGCCGTCTACCGGGTCATCAACGGCCTCGCCCGCTGGGGCGCCAACGTCGTGCACAAGGGCAACGCGCACGTGCACGTCTCGGGGCACGCCTCGGCCGGCGAGCTGCTCTACTGCTACAACATCGTGCAGCCCCGCAACGTGCTGCCGGTGCACGGCGAGATCCGACACATGCTGGCCAACGCCGAGCTCGCCCGCGCCACCGGCGTCGAGAACGTCGTGGTGGCCGAGGACGGCGTCGTGGTCGACCTGGTCGACGGCGTCGCCTCGATCGTCGGCAAGGTCGAGTGCGGCTACGTCTTCGTCGACGGCCAGTCGGTCGGCGACATCACCGAGGCCGACCTGAAGGACCGCCGCATCCTCGGCGAGGAGGGCTTCATCTCGGTCATCGTCGTCGTCGACTCGGTCTCCGGCAAGGTCAGCGCCGGGCCGGAGATCCACGCGCGGGGCTTCGCCGAGGACGACTCCGTCTTCGACGCCGTCAAGCCCTCGATCGTCGACGCGCTCAACGCCGCCCTGGCCGACGGCACCACCGACACCCACCAGCTGCAGCAGACCGTGCGCCGCACGGTCGGGCGCTGGGTGAGCGGCAAGCACCGCCGGCGTCCGATGATCATCCCGGTGGTCGTCGAGGCCTGAGGATTTCCCGCGGCGGGCCGACACCGTTGCAGAGATTTGACCTTGAACTCCTTCCCAGGAGAGCCGGGATCGGCTTAGTGTCGAGAGGTTGGTCGCAGGGGGAGACCTCTCCCCGACGTGCCGGCACTCTCGAATTCTCGGTTCCTCGGATTCTCGGATTGGAAGGTACGTACGCGTGCGCAGAACTACGCTCGCGCTCGGCTTGGTCACCTCGGTGACGGGCCTGGCGCTGATGATTCCCGGGGCGTCCACCGCCGTCCCGGTCGCCTCGGCGAGCCCGATCGGCTCGGCAGGCACGGCGGGTCCCGACGAGGCCTCCTCGGAGGCCGGCACCCACGTGATGCCCAACCCGCTCAGCGACAAGCAGACGGCGCTGCGCGAGCAGGCCGTCGCCGACGTGATCAGCGGCGCGGCCACCCCGCAGCAGGTCAACGGCACGACCGTCGTCAAGACCGGCCGTGAGCAGTCGGCCGCCTCGGCCAACGGTCAGCGCGGCACCCGCGGCGCCGCCGCCAAGCAGGACCAGTACGTCCAGCTGGAGAACGAGGGCACCGACCGGGTCTTCGTGCTGCTCGTCGAGTTCGGCAACCAGCGGCACCCCGACTTCCCCGACGCCGACGTCGACCCCGCCAAGGAGGGCCCGGTCAAGTTCGACGGTCCGGCCTTCAACGAGATCCCCAAGCCGGGCCCCGACGACAACAGCACCGGCTGGCAGAAGAAGTACACCAAGAAGTATTACCGCGACCTCTACTTCGGTGAGGGCAAGGGCGTCGAGTCGCTCAAGACCTACTACGAGAAGCAGTCCTCGGGTCGCTACAGCGTCGACGGCGACGTCACCGCCTTCGTCAAGGTGCCCTACAACGAGGCCCGCTACGGCCGCCCGTTCAACGGCACCTTCGAGGGCGCGTCCTGCACCGTCACCTCCAACGTGTGCTCCAACACCTGGGCCCTGCTCGAAGACGGCATGAAGCAGTGGGTGGCCGACCAGAAGACGGCCGGCAAGACCGACGCGCAGATCAAGAAGCTGCTCGCCACCTACGACCAGCAGGACCGCTACGACTTCGACGGCGACGGCAACTTCAACGAGCCCGACGGCTACATCGACCGCTTCCAGATCATCCACGCCGGTGGCGACGAGGCCGACGGCGACCCGATCTACGGCGAGGACGCCATCTGGAGCCACCGCTGGTACGCCCGCTACGGCGACCAGGGCCGCACCGGCCCGGCCGACAACAAGCTCGGCGGCATCCAGATCCCCGGCACGGGCATCTGGATGGGTGACTACACCATCCAGCCCGAGAACGGCGGCCTGTCGGTCGTCGCGCACGAGTACGGCCACGACCTCGGCCTGCCCGACCACTACGACACCGCCGCCAGCGGCGACAACCCGGTCAGCTGGTGGACGATCATGGCCCAGAGCCGCGTCTCCGCCGCCGGCGACCAGGGTCTCGGCACCCGTGCCGCCGACCTCGGCGCGTGGGACAAGCTGCAGCTCGGCTGGCTCGACTACGAGACCGTGGTCGCCGGCCAGAACCGCACCCTCGAGCTCGGCCCGCACGAGTACAACTCGGCCAAGGCGCAGGCGGTCACCGTCGTCCTGCCCGACAAGCAGGTCTCGACCTCGCTGCCCGCGCCCTCGGCCGGCAGCAAGCAGTGGTGGAGCGGCGCCGGCGACGGCTACACCGCGACCATGAGCCGCACCGTCGCCGTCCCGGCCGCCGGAGGCACGCTCACCGCCAAGGTGGCCTACAACATCGAGGAGGACTACGACTACGCCTTCGTCGAGGTCCAGGACCCCGCCGGTAGCGGCACCTGGACGTCGGTGCCGACCACCTCGGTCGACCCCGACACCGGCAGCGCGGCCGAGAACGGCATCGACGGTCTCAGCGCCACCTACAAGCCGCTGAGCGTCGACCTCGCCCCCTACGCCGGCAAGAGCATCGGCCTGCGCGTGCGCTACTCCACCGACGGCGCCGTCCGCGGTCAGGACCCCAGCCTGGGCTGGAGCGGCATCCTGGTCGACGAGATCAAGATCGTCTCGGGCAGCACGGTCGTGCTCGACGACGGTGCCGAGACCTCGCCCAACGGCTGGACGCTGAGCGGGTTCACCTCGGTCGGTGCGTCGTTCTCGACGGCGTTCGACCAGTTCTACCTGGCAAGCAACCGCAGCTACGTCTCGTGGGACAAGTACCTGCAGACGGGTCCGTACAACTTCGGCGACCCGGCCCGGCCCGACTACGCCGAGCACTTCCCGTACCAGGACGGCCTGCTCGTCACCTACTGGGACACCTCCTACAGCGACAACAACACCAGCCAGCACCCCGGTAGCGGCCTGATCCTGCCGATCGACGCCAACCCGCGAGTCAACTACAACCTCGAGGGCCAGGCGTGGCGCGGACGCATCCAGAACTACGACGCGCCGTTCGGTCTGCAGAAGTCCGACTCGTTCAACCTGAGCGTCAACGGCAAGCCCAGCTACATCCGGGGCGCCGACGCCGTCCCGCTGTTCGACGACTCCAACCCGAACCGCTACTACCAGCCGTTCGTCGACGGCGGTCTGCCGCGGGTCGGCGTCAAGACGGCCGGAGCCGGTGTGAAGATCCGGGTGCTCGAGCAGAACGGCACCACGATGAAGATCCGGGTCAACTGACCAGGGGTTCGTGACCTGGCTCAGCTGAGCGCATCCTGACGTCGGCCCGTCTCCTGCTGGAGGCGGGCCGACGTGCGTCCCGGGGCCGCCAGGTCCAGGACGGCGTCGACCCGGTCGAGCCCGTGGGCGGTGTGGGTGATCCACACGAGGCCACGACCGGCCTCCCGCAGCGCCAGCAGATGGTCGGACACGGCGTCCGCCGTGGCGTGGTCGAGGTGCGCGGTCGGCTCGTCGAGCACCAGCACGTCGTGCTCGGCCAGCAGCAGGCGGGCCAGGCCGATCCGGGCCCGCTCACCGCCGGAGACGGCGGCCGCCCCGTCGCCGAGCCGCGTGCGGACGCCGTCCGGCAGCTCGTCGAGCCACGGTC
The DNA here is from genome assembly GCF_039939255.1 of Nocardioides secundeburneus. Taxonomy (NCBI): domain Bacteria; kingdom Bacillati; phylum Actinomycetota; class Actinomycetes; order Propionibacteriales; family Nocardioidaceae; genus Nocardioides; species Nocardioides secundeburneus. The sequence continues at coordinate 197,371 of NZ_JBDUUE010000006.1, read as the reverse complement.
CGAGCTGGGCGGCGCGCAGCGCGGCGTCGACGTCGGCGTCGCTCGCGCCGGGGCGGGCGAGCCGGACGTTCTCCAACAGGCTCGTCGCGAACAGGTAGGGGTCGTCGTCGAGCAGCCCCACCCGGCGGCGGACGTCGTCGGCGGCCAGGTGTGCGACGTCGACGCCGCCGAGGCGGTGCTCGCCCGAGGCCGGCGCGAGGAACCGCACCAGCACCGCGGCGAGCGTCGACTTGCCGCACCCGGACGGCCCGACCACACCGACCGCACGCCCGGGTGCCACCTCCAGCGAGGTCGGCCGGAGTGCCGGGGCGTCGTCCCAGGCGGCGGTGACCTCGCGCAGCAGCACGGTGGAGCCGGGCGGCAGGTCGGTCGGGTGTGCGGGGTCGACGACGGCGGGCGGCGCCGCCCCGAGCGCGTCGAGGCGTGTCGTCGCTGCCCGGGTCTCGTGGCGCAGCGCGCCGGCGTCGGCCGCCGGAGCGGCGACCTCGGCGAGCGCGAGCGGGGCGAGCACGAGCAGCGCGAGCACCGGGCCCGAGACGTGGCCGAGCGACACCGCGGCGACGGCGACCATCCCGACCCCGCCGACCAGCACCGGCCAGGCCCGGGCCGCGGCGAGCCAGGCCGCCGTGCCTCGAGTGCCCCTCGACTGCGCCTCGCCGGCGGCGTCGATCGCCACCAGCGCGTCGTCGGTGGCCTGCCAGCGCACCAGCGGCCGTGCGTCCTGCAGGGCAGCCAGCACCCGGTCGGAGACGGCGGCACGGGCCGCGACGCGTCGGGCACCGTGACGACGACTGCCGATCAGGCCGAGGGCGAGCGCCACGGCCCCGGCGACCAGCCCGACGGCGGCGAGCACCAGCGCGGCCGCAGGATCGAACAGCACGGCCAACAGCGTGACGAGCACCGTCGTGCCCAGCCAGGTGAGCAGGGGCAGGCGCACCCGCACGAGGTCGTCGACCTCGGCGTCGACGTCGTCGACGACGGCGGCCAGCACCTCGCCGCGTCGCCGTCCGGAACCCCCGAGCCGGCCGGGCACCAGCGGCACGAGGGCGTCGTAGACCTCGACCCGGCGCCGGGCGAGCTCACGCAGGGCGACGTCGTGGGTGATCAGCCGCTCGACGTAGCGCAGCACCGGCCGGGCCAGCCCGAACGTGCGCACACCGACGATCGCGACCATCAGCATCAGCACCGGCGGGTGCTCCGACGAGCGCACGATGAGCCAGCCGGCGGTGGCGGTCAGGGCCACGCCCGACGTCGCGGCGAGCACCGCTAGCACCACCGCGCCGGCCAGCCGCAGCCGGGTGCGCGCGGTCGCGACCGGTGTGTCGTCGTCGGTGGTGGGGGTCGTGTGCCTGGCACCCGTCCGGGGACCGGCCTCGGGCACACGACCCCCACCCGGCGGCACCGGGCGCCTGGCGCGGGCCGGCAGCGGGACGACGACGTCAGCGGCCTCGACGACGGCGTCGCGGTGCGCGACCACGACCACGCACCGCGTGCGTGCCAGGTCGCGGACGACGTCGAGCACCAGCGCCTCGGTGGCGTGGTCGAGGTGCGCGGTCGGCTCGTCGAGCAGCACGTAGGGCCGGTCGGAGACGAGCACCCGGGCGAGCGCGAGACGCGCGCGCTGGCCGGCCGAGAGGCCGGCGCCGTCCTCGGAGAGCCGGTGGTCGGGCGCCACGTCGAGCCCGACCCGGCGCAGCGCGGTGGCGACCTCGGCGGCGGTCGCCGACGGCCGCCCGAGGCGGACGTTGACGGCCACGGTCGCGTCGAGCAGCCAGGGGCGCTGCTCGAGCAGTGCGACCGAGGTCCGCCACGACGTGACGTCGGCGGCGGGCACCCGCAGCACGCCGGCCGAGACCGGCACCTCGCCGGCGAGGGCGGCGAGCAGCGTCGACTTGCCGCTCCCCGACGGTCCGGTCAAGGCGACCAGGCCCCGCTCGGGGAACGAGAGCGAGACCGGGCCGACGGCGGGCTGGTCGCGTCCGGGCCACGTCACCTCGGTCTCGACCAGGGTCAGCGGCCCACTGGCCACCACCGGCTCGACCACCGCGCGCGAGGTGAGCTCGTGGATCGCCTCGAACGTCGCCGTCCCCTCGGCGGCGGCGTGGAACTCCGCGCCGACACGCCGCAGCGGCCAGTACGCCTCCGGCGCCAGCAGCAGGACGACGAGCGCGGTCTCGAGGTCGAGGCCACCGGCAGCCAGACGCAGCCCGACCAGCACCGCGACCAGCGCCACCGAGAGCGTCGCGATCAGCTCGAGCGCCGCGGACGACGCGAACGCCAGGCGCAGCACGTCGCGGTTGGCGCGGCGGTAGCGATCGGTGACCCCGGCCACCTGGGCCGACTGCGCCCGGGCGCGCCGGTGGGCGACCAGCGTCGGCAGGCCGCGGACGACGTCGACGAAGTGCCCCGACAGCTGGCCGAGCAGGCGCCACTGCCGGTCGACACGCTCCTGGGTCGTCAGGCCGATCAGCGCCGCGAACAGCGGCACCAGCGGCAGCGTGAGGACGACGACCAGCGCGGCCCACAGGTCCTGGGTGGCGATGGCGACGAGGGTCAGGACGGGCAGCACGCCCGCGAGCACGAGCGCCGGCAGGTACCGCGTGAGGTACGGCTCGACGGCGGCGACACCGCGGGTCGCGAGGAGCCCGAGCTCGCCGACCCGGTGCCGGGCGAGCGCGCCGGCGTCCAGGCGCAGGGCCGACGAGACCACCGTGTGCCGCAGGTGCGAGCCGACCCGGGTGGCGGCGCGGGCGGCGGCGACGTCGACGACGACCGACGTCGCGGCCCGGGCGGCCATGACCGCCACGACCGCGACCGCGGGCGTCGTCCACGACCCGTCGGCGACGAGCGCCACCACGAGCGCCGCGACCGCGAAGGCCTGCGCCACGACGAGCAGCGCGGCGACCACGTTGGCGGCCACGACCACGCCCAGCGGCCACCGGGCGGGCCGCAGGTGGGGGAGGACCCGCCGGTCGAGGGCCCTCACGCGTGCGCCAGCTCGTCGGTCGGGATGTGGTGGACGGCGATGCGCTTGCGGAACACCCAGTACGACCAGGCCTGGTAGCCGATCACCAGCGGGGTGAAGACCGCGGCGACCCACGTCATGATCTGCAGGGTGTACGGCGTCGCGGCCGCGTTGGTCGTGGTCAACGAGTAGGCGGCGTCGGTGGTCGACGGCAGCACGTCGGGGAACATGGCGACGAAGAGCCCGGCGACGGCGAGCGCGATCGTGACGAACGTGCCGGCGAACGCCCAGCCCTCGCGCCCGCGTGAGGCGGCGGCAACCGCCAGCAGCAGCGCGACGGCCGCCGCGGCGAAGACGACGGCCGAGACCGGCGTCCCGGTGATCGCCTGCGCCCAGACCAGGAACGCCACGGCGGCGACGGCAGCCGCGATGCCGAACCGGACGGCGAGAGCCCGGGCACGGTGGCGGATCTCGCCGTCGGTCTTGAGCGCGGTGAACATCGCGCCGTGGGTGAGGAAGAGCAGCAGCGTCACGGCGCCGCCGAGCAGCGCGAACGGGTTGAGCAGGTCGAGCAGCGAGGCGGTGACCTCGTGGTCGGCGTCCATCGGCACGCCGCGGGCGAGGTTGGCGAAGGCGACTCCCCACAGCACCGCCGGCACGAACGAGCCGACGATGATGGCGCGGTCCCACCAGGCCTGCCAGGAGGCGTCGGGGCGCTGGTGGCGGTACTCGAAGGCGAGACCGCGCACGATCAGCGCGAGCAGGATCAGCAGCAGGGGCAGGTAGAAGCCGCTGAACAGCGAGGCGTACCACTCCGGGAAGGCGGCGAAGGTGGCGCCACCGGCGACCAGCACCCAGACCTCGTTGCCGTCCCAGACGGGACCGATGGTGTTGATCATGACGCGGCGCTCGCGGTCGTCGCGGGCGAGGACGGGCATGAGCATGCCGACGCCGAAGTCAAATCCTTCGAGTGCGAAGTACCCGACCCACAGGAAGGCGATCACGGCGAACCAGACGGTGGTGAGCTCCATGTCTCTGTCTCCAGTTCCTGACTCAGTAGGCGAACGTGAGCGGCTCGTCGTCCTCGCGGACGCGCCCGGGGTCGGGCGGCTCGACGTGGGGTGCAGCGCCCTGGCGGATCGCCGTCAGCAGCAGCTTCACCTCGACGACGGCGAGCACCGCGTAGAGCGAGGTCAGGGCGACGAGCGAGGTCATCGCCTCGGCGGCCGAGACGCCGGGGGACACCGCGTGGTCGGTGGTCATCAGCCCGAACACCACCCACGGCTGGCGGCCCATCTCGGTGAAGATCCAGCCGAACGAGTTGGCGCCGAGGGCTCCGAGCGGCAGGCCGATCAGCAGCAGCCGGAACCAGCGCCCGGTGGGCGCCCGGCCGCGTCGCGTCGCGAAGAGCACGAGCGCGGCGCCGGCGGCGGCGGTCATGCCGAGGCCGATCATGAACCGGAACGACCAGTAGGTCACCGGGATCACCGGGACGTAGTCGGCGGCCTGGTAGTACGTCGTCCCGGGGTCCTGGCCGTACTCCTCGGCGTAGGCCTCGCGCAGGTCGTCGATGCCCTCGACCCGGCCGTCGAACGAACCGGTGCCGAGGAACGAGAGCAGGCAGGGCACGGTGACGGAGAACTTCTCCTCGCGGCCGTCGGGCGTGCCGAGGGTGAAGACCGAGAAGGGCGCGCACGACTCCTGGGTCTCGTAGAGGCCCTCGGCGGCGGCCATCTTCATCGGCTGCACCTCGGTCATCACCTTGCCCTGGAGGTCGCCGCTGATCGCGACGGCGAGGCCCGAGACGAGCGCGACGGTGGCGCCGATACGGACGGCGCGGCGGTACATGGGCCGGTCCTCGGTCTGGCGGTCGCGCACGTAGAGCCAGCCGGCGACGGCGACCATGAAGACACCGGCGGTGAGGTAGGCGGCCGCGATCACGTGCGGGAACGTGTAGACCTGCACCTTGTTGAACATGACCGCGGCGAAGTCGGTGAGCTCGGCGCGGCCGGTCTCGGCGTCGTAGCGGTAGCCGACGGGGTGCTGCATCCAGGAGTTGGCGGCCAGGATGAACCACGACGAGGCCAGCGTGCCGAGGTGCACGATCCACATGCAGGCCGCGTGCAGCGGGCGGGGCAGCTTGTCCCAGCCGAAGATCCACAGCCCGAGGAACGTCGACTCGAGGAAGAACGCCAGCAGCCCCTCGATCGCCAGCGGTGCGCCGAACACGTCGCCGACGAAGCGGGAGTAGTCCGACCAGTTCATCCCGAACTGGAACTCCTGCACGATGCCGGTCACCACGCCGATGGCGAAGTTGATGAGCAGCAGCTTGCCGAAGAACTTGGTGAGCCGGAGGTACTCGGGGTTGCGGGTGCGCACCCACTGCGTCTCGAGGCCGGCCACGAGGGCCGTGAGGCCGATCGTCAGCGGCACGAAGAGGAAGTGGTAGACGGTGACGATCCCGAACTGCCAGCGAGCGATGTCGACGACGTCCATGGTGGTGGCTCCTCGAGGTCCGGCCGAGCGTGGCCTACGACGATGCGTAGTAGTTACTACCGACTGTAGTACGCGACCGGCCGTAGGTAGAATCGGCGGCATGCCCACCTCGCAGCCGTCCCGCTCCCAGCTCGGCGACCTCGAGCGCGCCGTCATGGAGCAGCTCTGGTCGGCCGCCGACGGCGCGGCCCTCACGGTGCGCGAGGTGCACGCCGCGTTGTCCGAGAGCCGCGACATCGCCTACACGACGGTGATGACGGTGATGGACCGCCTGGCCCGCAAGGACCTCGTCGTCCAGGCCAAGGACGGTCGCGCCTACCGCTACCGCGCTCGCGAGTCCCGCGCGGCGCTCACCGCCGGCCTCATGCGCGACACGCTCGACGACTTCGCCGAGCACGACCGCTCCACGGCGCTCGTGGCGTTCGTCGAGGAGGCCAGCGCCGACGACGTCGCCGCGCTGCGGCGAGCGCTCGCCGACCTCGATGCGCTCGACGGCTCATGACGCCGCTCCTGCTCGGCCTCCTGGCCGGGCTGCTCGCCGGGCCGGCGCCGCGCCTGCTCGCCCGGGTGCCTCGCACGCGGACGACTCCGCGCGCGGCCATGCTGCTGTGGCAGAGCGTCGCCCTCGCCGCGGTGCTCGCGGCGCTCGGGGCCGGGGTCTCGCTGGCCACCGACCGGGCCTGGCAGCGCGACGCCTCCGCCGTCTCGACGGTGGTCGCCGTCGTCGCGCTGGTGGTCACCGGGCTGGTCCTCGGTCGCCTCCTGCTCAGTGCGCACCGCATCGGCACCCGCCTGCGGGCGCTGCGGCGTCGTCACCGCGAGCAGGTCGACCTCGTCGCCCAGCGCGACGCCGCCCGCTCCGGCGGGTCGAGCCGGGTGCTCGTGCTCGACCACGACCTCCCGGTCGCCTACTGCGTGCCCGGCATGGCGCGCTCGCGCGTGGTCGTCTCGGCCGGCGCGGTCGGCCGGCTCAGCGACGTCGAGCTCGACGCCGTCCTCGCCCACGAGCGCGCGCACCTGCGCGCCCGTCACGACCTGGTGCTGGAGGCGTTCAGCGCCCTGCACGCCGCCTTCCCGCGGTGGGTCTCGAGCGCCGCCGCCCTGGCCGAGGTGCGGCTGCTGGTCGAGGTGCTGGCCGACCGCGCCGCCGTCCGCGACGCCGGCCCGCGCCACCTGGGCCGCGCCCTGGTCGAGCTCGCCGACAGCCGAGCCGGCGGCCCGGGCAGTGGCGTGACGCTCGGCAGCGGCGCCACCGGTGGCGACCTCGTCACGCGCGTGCGCCTGCTCGCCGACCGCGACCCGCACCGCCTGCAGGCCGCCGTCGTCCTGGTGCTGGCCGCCGCCGTGCTCGCCCTGCCCACCGGGTTCGTCGTCGCGCCCTGGCTCGCGGGTCTGGTCTGAGGCCGCGGCCCGCTCTCGACACGAGCCGAGGCCCCCGTCGGAACCAGGTCCGACGGGGGCCTCGGCGTGATGCGATGCCGAACAGCTCGCTCAGCGGCGGATGCGGATCTTCACCGTGTCGGAGCTCTTCTTGGTCGTGCCGTTGCCGAAGTAGCGCACCTTCAAGGTGAGGCGGCCCGGGCCGATGTTGCGCTTGACCGAGATCGCGGCCCGCCCGTTCTTCTTCAACGTCGCGACGCCGATCTGCTTGCCCTTGAGGAACACCTTGACCTTGCCCTGGGCCGGGACGGTCTTGCCGGCAGCCTTCTTGGTCACGACGGCGCGGACCTTGAAGTTCTTGCCGTACCGCTTGGTCTTGGGCGCGGTGGCCTTCGTGGTGCTCGCGGCCGGCGGCGTCGCCACCTTGTCGCAGGTGGTGAGCCTCAGGTTGTCGAGGTACCAGCCGTCGATGCCGCCGCAGCCGTCGCGCCCGATGTCGAAGCGCAGCCGGATCTTGTTGCCGGGCTTGATGCCGAGCGCCGACAGGTTGACGATCGAGGTGCCCCAGCTGCCGAAGACCTCGCCACCGTCGGTGCCGGAGAAGCCCTCCTGGCCCGCGAGCGGGCTGGTGGCGCCGGCGTCGACCGTCGTCATCGTCGTGTTGTTCGGGTTGAAGGCGAAGGCCTTCGACGGCACGACGTTGAACCGGCCCTCGTTCACGCTGATCTTCAGGTTGCCGCCGTCGAAGCCCGCCTCGGTGGCCACGTAGTGGTCGAAGGAGAACCTGGCGTTGGCGCCGGCCGGCATCGTGATGACCGGGCTGATGATCGAGTCCCGGCTGCTGAAGTCGGACACGCCGTCGCCGCTGCACTCACCGCGGTCGGGCGCCGGACCGTAGGCGACGCCGCCCTGACGCCCGCCCGGGGCCGACTCGGTGCCGCGCCACGGGGCACCGATGCCGCCCTGGTAGTCACCGAGGTCGGTGAGCTCCTGGTCGCGCTCCCAGCCGGCGAGGCCGTCCTCGAAGTTCTCCGACCACACGGTCTTGGTCTTGAACCCCGGGCCGCACAGGCTGGGCGTGTTCTTCGCGAGCAGCGGGCCGAAGTTGCAGCGCTCGGGAGCCGGGGCGCGCATCTCGGTGGCGGCGATGGCCGCCGTCACCGTCGCGCAGTCGGCCGCGGCGATCGGCGTCGCCGGGGTCGGCGTCGCGTTCGGCGTGGTGTCGAGCTCGAAGATCGGCTGGTCGACCAGGTCGGCGCACGACTGCTCCCACGCGTCGGCGGCGTCGGCGAACTTCGAGGTCGGCGTCAGGTAGGTGCTCTGAGCGCGCCACCAGATGGCGGCAGCCTTGTCGAGCCCGAGGCCCGGAGCAGTCTGGTCGTCGGTCTGGACGCCGTCGACGACGAGCGCGTAGGCGCGGTTGGGCACGCCGGAGTTGCTGTGCACGCCGCCGGAGTCGGTGAGCAGCGGGTCGCACTTGTACTCGGCGTCGGAGACCTTGCCCGGGTCGCCGTAGCAGGTGGGGCTCCACATGTCGCGGATGGCGCCACCGAACGCCGTGGACTTCTCGCCCATCAGCCAGCGGGTGGTGACCTGGCGGTCGGTGACGTCCTCGGCGGTGACCGAGACCGACACGGTGCCGGCGGCCTTGATGCGGTCGCCGTCGGCCTGGCCGACCATGGCGCCGTACATCGTGGCGTCGCCGGTGAAGCCGGCCGGGATGTCGGCGTTGTTGTTGCCGATGACGAGGCCAGTGGCGCCGGCGGCCTTGGCGATGGCGATCTTGGCCGCGAAGGTGCAGGTGCCGCGGTCGACGAAGACCCACTTGCCGCTCACGGCGGCGGCGTTGGTGTAGGCGGTGCAGCCGTCGGTGGTGCTCGGGCCCGCCGCGTCGGCCGGGTCGGTGCCGACGACGAGGTCGGCGGTGACGGCCGTGGTGGTGAAGGGCTTGGCGCCGGTGGCGGCGATCGCGAAGCAGGGCCCCGCGGCGGTGGCCGGTGCGGTGATCTCGAACTCCAGGCCCGGGGGTGCGGCGTCGCCGCACTCGCCCTCCTCGCGCAGGGTCGCGAACTCCTCGTCCTCGTCCTCGCGGCCGTTGACCATGTCGAGGGTCTCGCCCCAGACGTCGGAGTAGGACTCGTTGAGCGCGCCCGGCTGGTACTGGTAGATCAGGCCGGAGGTGTACTCGGTGTAGGCGTGGCCCCACTCGTGGCTGACGACGTCGTCGGAGGTGACGCCGTCGCAGTAGTTGGTGGTGTTGCCGTTCCAGTTGGCGTTGGGGCAGCTGATGGTCGGGTCGTTGTTGACCGTCTTCATCGTCGCGCCGTCGCCGTCGTAGGAGTCACGGGCGAAGGTGTTCTCGAACATCCAGTAGGACTCGCCGGCGGAGTCGACGAGGTTCTTCTGGTCCTCGTTGAGCTCGTCGGTCGGCTCGCCCTCGGACCAGACGAGGTCGGCCGGCTTGGGGCTCTCCTCGTAGAGCTCGCGCTCGAGCGCGGCGTGGATGGTCGACCAGCGGTTGACCGGCTTGTTGGTGTGGGCGTCGACGACGACCATGTCGCGGACGTTGTCGCGGTTGGTGACCTCGACGACGTAGGCGAGCACGGTGGGCCCGTCGACGCCGCGCAGCGCGCCGGTGCGGTAGAGCACGAGCTCGGGGGAGACGGCCGTGATGCCCGTGGTGTCGGCGGCCCGGCCGTCGTCGCCGGTGGGCGGGTCGGAGCGTACGAGCGAGACGGCCCGCTCAGCGGCCTCGGCCGCGGTCTTGGACGGCGTCAGGTCGACGCCGTCGGCGAGGTCGGGCGCGGCGAAGGCGCTGACGGCGCGCAGGTCGCCGGCGTCGTCGACGCTGGCCTTCACGGTGCCGCCGAAGACCGGCACGCCCCGGTAGCGCTGCTCGAAGCTCACGACCCAGCCGTAGCGGTCGGCGATCGTGCCGGTGCGGACCAGCTGGGCCGCGCCGACGCCGAAGGCGGTGCCGAACCGCTCGAGGTAGCTCTCGACCTTGGCGGCGGCGGAGGCGGCGTCGGTGGCCCGGACGCCGGGCAGCAGGTCGGCGTCGTCGCCGCCCCGTGCGCCCACGAAGCCGACCTTGCCGGAGGCCTGGTCCTTGCTGATGCGCACGGTGCCGTCGGCCGCCGCACGCATCTTCGAGGTCACCGACGTGGCGGCCGCGGCCGGCTTGGCGGCGGCCTCGTCGGCGGAGGAGGGCGTGCCGGTGACGGCGAACGTCAGCGTCGACGCTCCCACGGCCAGGCACAGCCCTGTCTTGAGGAATTTCACGTGTCGAACCCTCCCGAGTGGATGAATGGCGGGCGACTGCCGAGCAAACGCGCCGCGTTGGCACCCTAGGGCGCTCTCGACCGGATGGCCACCAGGTGCGGTGGGCGGGCCGCCGGAGGGTTCCGTTCCGGTCCGGTCATGCCCGGGGCGCCTGGTGCTCCCGTGGCGCATGGGGACGACACGCACTGCTGTGGTCCCTGGGCCTGATGTGGCGATCGCCTAGGTTTGGTGGCATGGCGACCCGTACGTCTTCCCCGCCGGGGTCGCGCAGCTCGAACACGTCCTCCCGCAGCAAGCAGACCAGCAAGACCAGCAGCGGACAGGCCAGGTCGGGTCCAGCACCCCGGAACGCACGGAAGACCACCCAGAAGACCGCGAGCTCCCGCAAGCCCGCAGCCCGCAAGCCGGCCACGAAGGGTCCGGCGCGCAAGCCGGCCGCCCGACCGGCCCCGCGGGCGGTGCGCAACGGCACCGGACCGGTCGCCACCACCGCGCTCGCGCTCCTCCGCGGCCTCACCACGGTGTGGCTCGCGATCGCCCACGGCGTCGGGGCCGCCATCCGCGGCGTCGGACGCAGCGCCCGTGACCTCGAGCCCGAGCACCGCCGCGACGGCGCGGGCCTGTTCCTCGTGGGCCTCGCCGTCGTCGTCGGCGCGGCGGTCTGGTTCGCCTCTCCCGGCGGGGTCATGGACCTCGCCCGCACCGCCGTCGTCGGCTCGGTCGGCAAGGTCGGCTGGCTCGTGCCGCTCGCCCTGGTCTGGGCGGGCTGGCGCCTCATGCGCCACCCCGTCGAGCAGGGCCCCGCCGGTCGCCAGGCCGTCGGCTGGACGGCGCTGTTCCTCGGCATCCTCGGCGTCGTCCACGTCGCCTCCGGCAACCCGCAGCCCGTCGAGGGCGACACGACCCCGCTCCGCGAGGGCGGCGGCGCGGTCGGCTACGTCATCTCCTCGCTGCTGCTCGACCTGCTGCAGTCGGAGGCCGTCGTCGTCCCGTTGCTCGTGCTGGTCGCCTTCTTCGGCCTGCTCGTCATCACTGCCACGCCCATCTACCGGGTGCCGGAGAAGGTGCGCGACCTCGTCGACTTCGCTCTCGGCCGCCCGCCCGTCGACGACGACCACCACGCCTACGACGACGAGATCGACCCCGAGATGGGCGACCCGGCCTACGACACCCCGGTGCTGGAGGACCGCGAGGTCACCAAGCGCCGCCGCAAGAAGGTCCAGCAGCCGGCGCTCGCCGAGACCGGCCCCGAGACCGGCCCCGAGACCGAGGTCTTCGACGCCTTCTCGCCCGTCGACGCACCCGCGGACCTCGACGGCGACGCGCTCGACGTCGCGCTCGCCCACGACGCGGCCCCCGAGGCAGGGCACGACGGGCCCAGGCCGGGCGAGCGTCGTCCGGCGGCGACGGCGACCACGGCGGCCACCCGGCGGCCCGAGCCGGTCGCGGACGACGAGATCGAGCCGCCCCCGCACACGCCGATCGAGCCCCGCATGGAGCAGCTCGCGCTCTCCGGCGACGTCGTCTACTCCCTGCCCGGCAACGCCGTGCTCAAGGAGGGCTCGCCGCACAAGGCCCGCTCAGCGGCGAGCGACGAGATCGTCGACCGCCTCACCCAGGTGCTCGACGAGTTCAACATCGACGCCCGGGTCACCGGCTACACCCGCGGCCCCACCGTCACCCGCTACGTCGTCGAGCTCGGGCCCGCGGTCAAGGTCGAGAAGATCACCGGCATCCAGAAGAACATCTCCTACGCCGTGGCCTCCGCCGACGTCCGCATCCTCAGCCCGATCCCCGGCAAGTCGGCCGTCGGCGTCGAGATCCCCAACACCGACAAGGAGATCGTCAGCCTCGGCGACGTCCTGCGCTCCGAGACCGCCCGGGCCAACCACCACCCGATGGTGGCCGGCCTCGGCAAGGACGTCGAGGGCGGCTTCGTGGTCGCGAACCTGGCGAAGATGCCGCACCTGCTGGTCGCCGGCGCCACCGGCTCCGGCAAGTCGAGCTTCATCAACTCGATGATCACCTCGGTGCTGATGCGCTCCACGCCCGACGAGGTCCGGATGATCATGGTCGACCCCAAGAGGGTCGAGCTCAACGCCTACGAGGGCGTGCCGCACCTGATCACCCCGATCATCACCAACCCCAAGAAGGCCTCCGAGGCCCTGCAGTGGGTCGTGCGCGAGATGGACCTGCGCTACGACGACCTCGCCAACTTCGGGTTCCGGCACATCGACGACTTCAACAAGGCCGTGCGGGCCGGCAAGGTCGAGGTGCCGCCGGGCAGCGAGCGCGTGCTCACGCCCTACCCCTACCTGCTGGTGATCGTCGACGAGCTCGCCGACCTGATGATGGTCGCCCCGCGCGACGTCGAGGACGCCGTCGTCCGCATCACCCAGCTCGCGCGTGCGGCCGGCATCCACCTGGTGCTGGCCACGCAGCGGCCCTCGGTCGACGTCGTCACCGGCCTCATCAAGGCCAACGTGCCCTCGCGCCTGGCGTTCGCGACGTCGTCGCTCGCCGACAGCCGCGTCATCCTCGACCAGCCCGGCGCCGAGAAGCTGGTCGGCCAGGGCGACGGGCTCTTCCTGCCGATGGGCTCCTCCAAGCCCATCCGCGTGCAGGGCGCCTGGGTCACCGAGGCCGAGATCGCCCAGGTCGTCAAGCACTGCAAGTCGCAGCTCGAGCCGACCTACGTCGAGGACGTCACCGCCCCCGCCAAGAGCGACAAGGTGCTCGACGACGACATCGGCGACGACCTCGACCTCGTCGTCCAGGCCATCGAGCTGGTGGTCTCCACCCAGTTCGGCTCGACCTCGATGCTGCAGCGCAAGCTGCGCGTGGGCTTCGCCAAGGCCGGACGGCTCATGGACATCATGGAGAGCAGGGGAGTGGTCGGGCCGAGCGAGGGATCCAAGGCCCGTGACGTGCTCGTCAAGCCCGACGAGCTCGATGCCGTCATCGTCACCATCCAGGGGGAGCAGTGAGCACCGATCTCTCGAACCCGCAGCACGACGCCGACCGCCACGACGACGTCGATCCCGACGACGTCCTGTCCGATGAATTCTCGTCCGACGAGGCCCTGCCCGACGAGCCGTACGACGACACCGTCGAGGTCCGTCGCGACGCGCCCCTGCTCGCGCTGATCGGCGGCACCGCCGCCGTCGTCGCGGTCGCCTACCTGTTCCGAGCCGTCGGCACCGGCGGGTCGGTGCTCGACGCCGCGCTGGGCCTGGTCGTCGCGGTCATCGCGGCCGTCTTCCTGGCCGCTTTCGCCGACGCACGGGCGCCGCTCGTGGTCATCGACCACCAGGGTGTCCGGGTGCGGCGTGGTCGCACCTGGCGTGGGGTCGCCTGGGACGACGTCGACCGTATGGAGCACCAGCCGCGCACCTCGCTGCTCGGCGACGGCTCGCTCGCGGTCGTCGACGTCGACGAGCAGGTGCTCGCCGTCCGGCTGTCTCTCTCGACGCGCCTGACCGGCTCCGACTGGCACGAGCTCGGTGACGCGCTGCTCGACCTCAGCGAGGGCCGGACGACGGTCGTCGAGCCCGAGCCGGTCGAGGCGGTCGAGCCCGTCGAGCCGCACGTGCCCGCCGTCCCGGACGTCGAGCGCGAGCTCGCGCCTGCTCGACGTCAGGAGGTCGTGCTCGAGAAGGCGCATCGCGCCCCGCGCGAGACGGCCGACGAGACCGAGGTCATCGCGCTCGCCGCCGTCGCCTCCGACCCGTCCACCACCTCGACCATCGTCATCGCCGCCGACGACGTGCCCGCGACGCCGGTCGACCCGGTCGTCGGGCCCGTGCTCGCGGCCGCCCGCCAGCGCGTCGGCCTGACGGTCGACCAGCTCGCCGAGCGCACCCGCATCCGGCCTCACGTGATCGAGTCGATCGAGCTCGACGACTTCGGCCCGTGCGGCGGCGACTTCTACGCCCGCGGCCACCTGCGCACGCTGGCCCGCATCCTCGGCGTCGACGTCGAGCCGCTGCTCGCCGACTACGACGAGCGCTACGCCGACGCCCCGATCGACCCGCGTCGCGTGTTCGAGGCCGAGCTCGCCACGACGTCCGGCGGCGCGATCCACGGCACCCGTGGCCGGCTCAACTGGTCGGTGCTGGTGGCCGCGGTGATGGCCGCCGTCCTGGTGTGGTCGCTGGCGCGGCTGCTGATGGACGCCCCCGCCACGGTCTCCGACCAACCCGTGCTCAACGGGTCGCCCGGCGGTCGCGCCCAGCTGGCCGGTGCCTCGACCGAGCGCGTCCCGGTCTCCTTCACCGCCGCGACCGGCGGTGCCCGCGTGGTGGTGCGCGACGCCAACCAGAAGGTCGTCTTCGACGAGAACGTCGCCTTCAACCAGACCGCGAAGGTCGACGCCGTCCCGCCCGTGCGGATCAGCTCGACCGACGGCGGGCTCACGGTCACCGTCGACGGCGCCGACCAGGGCGCGATGGGCTCCACGGGCAACGCGGCCCAGCGCACCTACGTGGTGCGCTAGCCACACGCTCGGGCGCCGATTCCGGCCGACCGGCCGGTTCGCGTCATACTCGAAGGTAGCCATGACGACGACCGACGCCACGCCCACCGCGCCCGCGGGCCCCCCGAGCGCCGACCCGCTCACCGTCGCGATGCTCACCCTGGGGTGTGCGCGCAACGAGGTCGACTCCGAGGAGCTCGCCGGCCGCCTGGCCGCCGACGGGTTCCGGCTCGTCGACGACCCCGCCGAGGCCGACACCGTGGTGGTCAACACCTGCGGCTTCGTCGAGCAGGCCAAGAAGGACAGCGTCGACGCGCTGCTCGAGGCCGCCGACCTCAAGGTCGAGCACGGTGGGCGCGCCCAGGCCGTCGTCGCCGTCGGCTGCATGGCCGAGCGCTACGGAAAGGATCTCGCCGAGTCGCTGCCCGAGGCCGACGCGGTGCTCGGCTTCGACGACTACGCCGACATCTCCGGCCGCCTGCGCTCCATCGTGGCGGGGGAGACCCACCACCCGCACACGCCGTCCGATCGCCGGCTGCTGCTGCCGATCAGTCCCGCTGAGCGCCAGGCTGCGCCCTTGGTCGAGGCGACACCGCGGGCGCGGCTCGAGTCCGGACCGATGGCCCCCCTCAAGCTGGCCAGCGGGTGCGACCGCCGGTGCACGTTCTGCGCGATCCCGAGCTTCCGCGGCCGGTTCGTGAGCCGCCGGCCCTCCGACGTGCTGCACGAGGCCCAGTGGCTGGCGGGCGAGGGGGTGCGCGAGCTGTTCCTGGTCTCGGAGAACTCCACGTCCTACGGCAAGGACCTCGGCGACCTGCGCCTGCTCGAGACGATGCTGCCCGAGCTGACCGCGATCGACGGCGTCGACCGTGTCCGGGTCTCCTACCTGCAACCGGCCGAGACGCGACCCGGCCTGATCGAGGCCATCGCGACCACGCCCGGCGTCACCCCCTACTTCGACCTGTCGTTCCAGCACGCCAGCGCGACGGTGCTGCGCCGCATGCGTCGCTTCGGCGACCCCGACAGCTTCCTGGCGCTGCTCGACCAGGTCCGCGCGCACGCGCCCCTGGCCGGCGTCCGGTGCAACGTGATCGTCGGCTTCCCCGGCGAGACCGACGACGACCTGCAGACGCTGTGCGACTTCCTCGAGGCCGCCCGGCTCGACGTCACCGGCGTGTTCGGCTACTCCGACGAGGACGGCACCGAGGCGGCGTCCTTCACCGACAAGCTCGACGACGACGAGGTCTGGGCCCGCACCCAGCACGTCTCGACGCTCGTCGAGCAGCTCACCGCCCAGCGCGCCGAGGAGCGCATCGGCGAGACCGTCTCGGTGCTCGTCGAGAGCACCGACGACGACGGCCTGGCCGAGGGGCGCACCGACTTCCAGGGGCCCGAGGTCGACGGCACCACGACGCTGAGCGAGGGTGCCTTCGCCGTCGGCGACCTCGTGCCGGCGGTGGTCACCGGCTCCGACGGGGTCGACCTCGTCGCCCGGCCCACGGGGCCGGCGCGGTGAGCGGCGCCGCGGCAGGGCCACCCGCCGTCAGCAACTGGAACCTGCCCAACGCGCTGACGTCGCTGCGCATCGTGCTGGTGCCCGTCTACGGCTGGTTCCTGCTCGGCCACGACCACGACTCGGTGCTGTGGCGCTGCCTGGCCTACGTCGTGTTCGCGATCGCGATGATCACCGACAAGATCGACGGCGACATCGCCCGCTCGCGCGGTCTGGTGACCGACTTCGGCAAGATCGCCGACCCCATCGCCGACAAGCTGATGACGGGCATGGCGTTCATCGCCCTGTCGATCGTCGGCGACATCTGGTGGATCGTGACCATCGTCGTCCTGACCCGGGAGTGGTCGGTCACGCTGCTGCGCCTGTCGGTGGCCAAGGACGTCGTCATCGCGGCCGCGCAGAGCGGCAAGATCAAGACGATGCTGCAGGTCTTCGCCCTCGGCGGCCTGACCCTGCCCGGCCGCCAGCTCGACGGCTGGCTCGACGTGCCCGGCGACGTGCTGTTCTACCTCGCCCAGGTGCTGCTCGCCGGCGCGGTGGTCATGACGCTGTGGTCGGGCTACGAGTTCTTCCGCGACTACCGTCGCCAGCGCCGCTCGGGCTGAAACGTTTGTTGCATCCATGCAACAGGATTGCCGATTCGATGCCGTGAGTTTTCCTGAATGTTCGCGGAGTTGGCCGAGACCACTCTCAGGACGCGTTAAGGTCTCTTTACTTTCGGAGCGCGATCTCGGTGTGCTCCGGCATCGGCCCAACCCCACGCGACGGCGCCGATGACCCGCACGTTCCCGTTGTTGTCGTCCCTCGAAGGGCTTTCTCTGTGTCTTCGCACGCCACCCGGCGACGCGGACTGATCGGCACGCTCGTCGCCGGTCTCGTCGCGTCACCTCTCGCACTCGGCTTCACCGCCGCCCCGGCATCTGCCGCCAGTACGACCGTCGTGATCAACGAGGTCTACGTCAACGGCGGCTCGACCGGCGCAGCCTTCCGCAGCAAGTTCGTCGAGCTGCGCAACCTCACCAGCTCCCCTGTCAACCTGAGCGGCATGTCGGTCCAGTACCGCGCCCCGGGCAGCACCGGGAACTCAACCGGCGTGGCGGCACTGACCGGCACCATCCCGGCCAACGGCTACTACGTCGTGGTCGGCGGCTCGAACAGCCCGAATACCGGCGCTGAGGTGCCGGCTTCGCCCGGGCAGACCTCGACCGGCATCAACCCCGGTGGTGGCGGCGGCACCGTGACCCTGGTGCAGGGCACGTCGGGCGTCGACCCGTCGAGCTCTGCCGCGGTCGTCGACAAGCTCGGCTACGGCAACAGCAACACTCCCGAGGGCACGGCCGCGAGCGGCAACTCGGTGACCCAGAGCCTGGGGCGCTCCGGCGCGAGCACCGACACCGACGCCAACGCCGCCGACTTCAGCGCCCAGGCCCCATCGCCGGGCGCCTCGAACGGCGGGGGCGCCGAGCCCGGCGGCCAGCTCGCCGCGACCAGCCCCGGCAACCAGTCCGGCGTGGTCGGTACGGCGTTCTCACTGCCGCTGGCCGCCACCGGTGGCACGGCTCCGTACACGTGGACCGCGGCCCCGCTGCCGGCCGGCCTGACGCTGACCGGCAACACCATCTCCGGCACGCCGACCACCGCGGGCACCACCGCCGTGACGGCAACCGTCACCGACAGCGCCGCCGCGACGTCGAGCACCACGTTCAACATCGTGGTGACCGCGCCCGGCGCGACCCTGTCGATTGCCGAGATCCAGGGCACCGGCGACATGACGCCGTATGCCGGCCAGCAGGTCACGACCGAGGGCGTCGTCACCGCGGCCTACCCGACCGGTGGCCTGAACGGCTTCTACCTGCAGACCGGCGGTCCTGACACGACGCCCGACGCCTCCGACGGCATCTTCGTCTACGGCGGCACCACCGGCTTCGGCACCTCGACGCCGGCGGTCGGCGCCTCGGTGCGGGTCACCGGCACGGCCAACGAGTTCAACACCGTCACGCAGATCACCGCTACCCCGGCCGGCATCACCGCGCTCGCGACGCCGCTCCCGGACCCGGTGTTCAAGACCACGATCCCCGGCGCTGACTGCCAGCTCGGCTCGTGCCCGAGCACCGCCGAGATCAACGCGGCCCGCGAGAAGGTTGAGAGCGAGGCGTTCCTCCCGACCGCCGACTACACCGTCACCGACGTCTACGACGGCTCGGCCTACACCGGTGGCTCGAACAGCTCGGCCATGTTCGGCGAGATCGGCCTGGCCGCTCACAGCGACCTGCCCCTGTTCACTCCCACCGACGTCGTCGACGCGCTGGACACCGCCGCCATCAACGCCCGGGTGGCCTACAACAACGCCCACCGCATCCTGCTCGACGACGGCTCGACCACGAACTACCAGACCGCTGCCAACACCGGCATGCCGTTCCCGTACTTCACGGCCGACCACACCGTCCGCGTGGGCGCGAACATCGATTTCGTGCAGCCGCAGGTGCTGACCTATTCCTTCAGCGCCTGGCGTCTCCAGCCCCAGGCCCAGGTCACCGGCGTGCCCGCCGGCGTGACCATCGAGCAGGACCGCCCGGCCGCCCCGGCCGAGGTCGGTGGCGACGTCAAGCTCGCCACGTTCAACGTCCTGAACTACTTCCCGACCCTCGGCGCGACCTACACCGGTGGCACCTGCACCCGCTACAACGACCGCCAGGGCAACGGGGTCACCGTCAACACCTGCCCGGGCAACGGCCCGCGCGGTGCCTGGGACGCGGCGAACCTCAAGCGTCAGCAGGACAAGATCGTCGACTCGATCAACAAGCTCGACGCTGACATCGTCACCCTGGAGGAGATCGAGAACTCCCGCGTCGTCACCGGCGCCGGCGGCAATCGCGACGCTGCGGTCTCGACCCTTGTCAACGCCCTCAACGCCGCCGCCGGTGGCACGACGCCGCGGTGGGCCTTCGTCGCCTCGCCGGCGACGCTGCCTCAGGCGTCCGAGGAGGACGTGATCCGCAACGCGATCATCTACGACCCCAGCACCGTCCAGCTCGTCGGCGGGTCGCAGATCCTCGTCGACTCGGCGCCGTTCAGCAACGCGCGCGAGCCGTTCGCCCAGGCCTTCAAGGCCACCGGTGACGCCGACGCCGACGGCTTCGCCGTCATCGTCAACCACTTCAAGTCGAAGGGCTCCGGCACCGACGACGGCACCGGCCAGGGCCTGGCCAACCCCGACCGGGTCAACCAGGCCAACGCCCTCGTGGCCTTCGCCGACACGTTCGCGGACTCGCGCGGGGTCGAGAAGGTCTTCCTGACCGGCGACTTCAACGCCTACTCGTTCGAGGACCCGGTCCAGGCCATCGAGGCCGCCGGCTACACCAACCTCGACGCCACCACCGACCCGAACAAGCGCAGCTACAACTTCGACGGCCAGGTCGGCTCGCTCGACCACGTCTTCGCGAACGAGGCCGCTGCCGACGCCGTGTCGGGTGTCGACGTGTGGACCACCAACGGCTACGAGTCGGTGTACTACGAGTACAGCCGCTACAACTACAACGTCACCGACCTCTACGCCCCCGGTCCGTTCCGCGCCTCCGACCACAACCCGGAGATCGTCGGCATCAACACCGGTGACGCCCCGGCTGCCCCGGTCGACGTGCAGATCCTGGCGACGAACGACTTCCACGGTCGCATCGCCAACGACAGCAGCGGGACGCCGGCCGGCGCCGCGGTGCTGGCGGGTGCGGTCAAGCAGTTCAAGGCTGCCAACCCCGCGACGTCGTTCGTGGCGGCCGGTGACCTGATCGGTGCCTCGACGTTCGAGTCGTTCATCGCCGACGACAAGCCGACCATCGACGTCCTCAACGAGGCCGGTCTCGACGTCTCGGCCGTGGGCAACCACGAGTTCGACAAGGGCTACGACGACCTGACCGACCGGGTAATGGCTCCGTACGACGCTCAGACCAACCCCAACGGCGGCGCCGAGTGGCAGTACCTAGGCGCGAACGTGAAGTTCAAGGGCACCAACAACCCGGCGCTCGAGGGCTCGTGGATCAAGGACCAGGGCGGCATCCAGGTCGGCTACGTGGGTGCGGTGACCGAGCACCTCGACGAGCTGGTCGCTCCGGCGGGCATCGCGGACATCGAGGCCACCGACATCGTCGCAGCCACCAACGCGGCGGCCGACGAGCTCAAGGCCGAGGGCGCCGACGTCGTCGTGCTCCTCGTCCACGAGGGCGCGGCGTCGGCCGACTGCGCGACCATCACGGCTGACACGACGTCCGACTTCGGCAAGATCACCGCGGGCGTGAACACGAACGTCGACGCGATCGTGTCGGGTCACACGCACCTGTCCTACAACTGCTCGCTGCCGGTCACGACGTGGGCTGACCGCCCCGTCAAGGAGCGCCCGGTGGTCTCGGCCGGCCAGTACGGCTCGAACCTCAACAAGATCAACTTCTCCGTCGACCCGGCCACCGGCACCGTTCAGGCCAAGACGCAGGCGCTCCTGCCGCTGAAGACGGGCCAGACGGCGAACTACCCGGTCGACCAGCCGACGAAGGCGATCGTCGATGCAGCAGTCGCTCGGGCCGAGGTGCTCGGTGCCGAGGTCGTGGGTCAGATCGGCGGCGCCTTCAACCGCGCGAAGCTGGCCGACGGCACCACCGAGAACCGCGGTGGCGAGTCGACCCTGAGCAACCTCGTGGCCGAGATCCAGAAGACCCAGACCGAGTCCGCGACGACGGGTAGCGCGCAGATCGCGTTCATGAACCCGGGCGGGCTGCGGGCCGACCTCGTCGGCAACGGCACGGACGCCTCGCGCGACGTGACCTTCAAGCAGGCCGCGAACGTCCAGCCGTTCGCCAACACGCTGGTCAACATGGACCTCACGGGTGCGAAGATCAAGGAGGCCCTCGAGCAGCAGTGGCAGCCGACCGGCGCCTCGCGGCCGTTCCTCAAGCTCGGCATCAGCAAGGGGTTCAGCTACACCTACGACCCGAGCGCTGCGGCCGGCTCGCGCATCACCGGCATGTACCTCGACGGCGAGCCGGTCTCGCTGACGACGACCTACTCGGTGACGGTGAACTCGTTCCTGGCCAGTGGCGGTGACAACTTCACCGCGCTCAACGGCACGGGGCGCAAGCAGGACACCGGCGTGACCGACCTGCAGGCACAGGTCGACTACTTCGACGCCCAGCAGGGCGCCGTCCCGGTCGACTACAGCCAGCGCGCCGTCGGCGTGACCTTCCCGGCCGACGCACCGGAGACCTACCCGGCCGGCTCGTCGGTGACCTTCGACCTGTCGTCGCTGTCGATGACCGGCCCGGGCGACACCACCGACTCCGCGGTCACGGTCAGCATCGATGGCACCGACCTGCCGGGCAGCTTCCCGGTCACCACCACGAAGCAGACCGCGCTGCCGGGCTTCGACGAGGTCGGAACCGCCGCCGTCACGGTCACCCTGCCGGCGACCCTGCCGGGCGGCGCGCACGAGCTTCTGGTCAAGGGCGCCACCACCGGCACCGAGGTCCAGGTGCCGATCACGGTGACGGCTGCACCGGTGGTCGAGACCACGGTCACCGGCACTGCCGCCGACGTCGTGTACGGCCAGGCCGGCTCGGTCGAGGTCACGGTGACGCCGGCCAGCGGTGACGCCGCGCCCACCGGCACGGTCACGCTGAGCGACGGTGACACCACCCTCGGCACGGGCACGCTGACCGACGGCAAGGCCACCATCGCCATCCCGGCGCGGGCCCTGGCCGTCGGCGACCACGAGCTGAAGATCGCCTACGCCGGCGACACCGGCTTCGCGGCCAGCGAGGGCACGGTCGACGTCACCGTGGTGAAGGCGGCGACGCGCATCGCGACGTCGATCGTCCCGGCGGTCGTCGAGGTCGGCAAGGGCACGACGCGCATCGTCGTGGCCGTCCGCGCGGACGGCTACCAGCCGTCCGGGACCGTCCAGATCCGCTACGGCTCGGTCGTCATCGGTGCCGGCACGATCAACGCGGCGGGCAACGCCGTCGTCAACCTCGGCCCGTACCCGACGGTCGGCACGTTCCCCCTGGTGGCTGTCTACCTGGGTGACGAGTCGGCGAAGGCTGCGGCCGCCGGCCTGTCGGTACGCGTCACCAAGCAGGCGCCGGTCGTCCGAGTCACCGCACCCAAGACGGTGAAGAAGAACGCCCGTCCCACGGTGCGCGTCGCGGTCTCGGCGACCAACGTGCCCGTGGCCGGCCCGGTGCGGTTCCAGTTCAACGGTCGCACCGTGACGCGCAACGTCGCCGCCAACGGCACGGCGCAGTTCCAGCTGCCCAAGCTGGGCAAGAACACCACCGTGCGTGTGACTTACCTGGGCAACGCCAAGGTGCAGGCCGCCGTCCGGACGGTCACCATCAAGGTGAAGCGGTAGCACCGTGTGACGGTGCAACCGACCACGGCGGCTTGACCGCACAGTGACGGCCCGTCGGCCCGGTCTCAGGACCGGGTCGGCGGGCCGTCCGTCGTTCCCCGGCGGCAGCCGTTCCCGTGGTTGGATCGACTACGTGGCCAATCCGGACGCCGACCTCCCGCAGCGGGTGCAACAGTCGCTCCGGGAAGCCTCCAGCACCCTCGCGACCGCAGAGTCACTCACCGGTGGACGGCTGGCCGCGGCGATCACCGCCGTCCCCGGGGCGTCGGAGGTCTTCATGGGTGGCGTCGTCGCCTACGCGAGCGAGGTCAAGGTCCGTCTCCTCGGAGTACCGCCCGAGGTGGTGGCCGAGCACGGCGTGGTGTCGGCGGCGTGCGCGGCCGCCATGGCCCGCGGCGTGCGCCTGCTGACCGGCGCGACCTACGGCGTCGCCACCACCGGGGTGGCCGGTCCGAGCGAGCAGGAGGGCAAGCCGGTCGGCACCGTGTTCGTCGCCGTCGACGGGCCTCACGGCGGACCCACCCTGGCGCTCGAGCTCTCCGGACGACGCGAGCAGATCGTCGCGAGCACGTGCACCGAGGCACTGGCCGCACTCGCGTCGGTGATCACCCCCGCGGAAGAAACAGGACTCCGGTAGCGTTGCGCCCACACCTGTCACACCTGTCCACCCGACGCCAGGAGATCGCGATGGTGCTGTTCCGACGCCTGCTCGGCGACGTGCTCCGAGACCGACGCGTGCAGCGCGGCCTCACGCTCCGCGAGGTGTCGGCGGAGGCCCGGGTGAGCCTGGGCTACATCTCCGAGATCGAGCGCGGTCAGAAGGAAGCCTCCTCCGAGCTCCTCGCCTCGCTCTGCGGTGCCCTCGACGCGCCGTTGTCCGAGGTGCTCCGCGAGGTCTCCGACGCGGTGGCGCTCGAGGAGGCCGCGCTCGCGCTCACGACGCCCATCGCGGTGCGACCCACGGCGTCCGAGGTCGCGCCGGCTGCCTGACGGCCCTACCTCGGCTGGCAGGTCGGGCACCAGTACGTCGCCCGCTCCCGCTCGGCCGGACCTCGCATTGCGACCCGGACCGGGGTGCCGCAGCGCCGGCACGGCGATCGGTCGCGCCGGTAGACCCACATCCGCTCACGCTCGCGCAGGTTGCCGGTGGTCGACTGCACCGCACGCTCCTTGTTGAGCTCGAGCATCTGCTTCGCCCGGCGGAGCAGCCGCCGCAGGCCCGTGGCCTCACCCACCGGTGCCAGCGGGTGCAGGCCGGAGACGAAGGCGAGCTCGGCGGCGTACATGTTGCCGATGCCCGCCAGGTTGCGCTGGTCGAGCAGCGCCTCGACGAGTGGTCGACCGGGGTCGGCGAGCAGGCGCTCGAGGGCGGCGTCCTCGTCCCAGTCAGGCCCGAGCAGGTCGGGGCCGAGGTGCCCGACGACCGACTCCTCGTCGGCGGTCGGCAGCAGCTCGACGATGCCGAGCGAGAAGCCGACGGCCTGGTGGTCGGCCGTGGTCAGCACGACGCGGGCACGGTGGGCCCCTCGGGGCCAGCGGTCGTGACGACCGAGCACCCGCCAGGCCCCCTCCATCTTGAGGTGGGTGTGCAGGGTGAAGGCGCCGGTCTCGTGGTCGATGCGGGTGAGCAGGTGCTTGCCTCGTGAGACCGTGCGGACGACGGTGCCACCGGCCAGGTCGGTGGTGGCGTGCTGCGGCACCCGGAAGTCGGTGGCGACCAGCTCGTGCCCGCTCAGGTACCGATCGAGCAGCCGGGCCGCCCGGAAGACGGTGTCACCCTCGGGCACGTAGCCTCAGCCCCTGCGGGGTGGCGACGAAGCCTGCGGCACCGAGCGCCTCGCGCAGCGGCGTGGTGCCGCCTCCGAGGATCGCGGCGCCGTCGGCCTTCTCGACGGTGAGGCGGCCGAGCGCACCCCGGCGGGCGGTCTCGGCGAGCGCCTCGGCGGCGGGGTGCAGGACGTCGGGCTCGTCGGTCCAGGTGAGCAGCGTGCGGCCGCCGCGCTCGACGTAGAGCGCGAGGGCGCCGTCGACGAGCACGACGACCGCGCCGGCCTTACGGCCGGGCCGATGACCACCACCGGAGTCGGGCCAGGGCAGCGCCGCGCCGAACGGGTTGGCCGGATCGGTGGCCGCGAGCGCCTGCGCGGTCGGCTTCGTGTCGACCGGGACCTCGCTGAAGGTGCGCAACCGGTCGATCGAGCCGGCGGTGCCGAACTGGGCCGCACCGAGTCCGTCGACGAAGTAGCCGCGACGGCACCGCCCGGAGTCCTCGAAGGCAGAGAGCACCTTGTAGACCGCGGCGAACCCGCCGGGCGGGCGCTCGCTCACCACGGCGCCGCGGATGACGACGCCGTGGCGCTCGAGCATGCGCTCACCGGTGGCGTGCGCGCGGCGGGTGGGGTCGGTGTCGACGGTCGGTAGTGCCGACCAGCGCCCGGCCGTCTCGGGCGGGCCGGTGCGGGCCACGCGCCCGGGACGGGGGGCCGGACGACGCGAGCGGTGCGTGGTGCGGCCACCGCCGACGAGGGCACGCAGGGGAGCGAGGGTGTCGTTGCCGACGCGGCCGGCCCAGACCAGCTCCCACAGGGCCGCGCTGATCGTCTTGTCCTGCAGGGATGCCTTGCCGACGGTGTCGCGGACCCGCTGTGCGAGCTGGTGGAAGAACCAGGCGCCGCCGCCGTCGAGCGCGGCGAGCACGGCCTCCTGCAGCTCGCCCGGCTCGAAGGGTGCCGGCGGGGGGAGCGTCAGGTGAGCCTGGTCGGCGAGGTGGAGCGAGACCCAGCCGTCATTGCCGGGCAGCGCCGAGTGACCGGCCCACAGCACCTCACCGGACGTCGTGAGCTCGTCGAGGTAGGACGGCTCGTAGTCGCGCACGCGCGCCGCCAGGATCAACGACTCGAGCCCCGAGGCCGGCACCGGTGCCCCGGCCAGCTGCTCGACGGCGGTGACGAGGCCGTCGACCCCACGCAGGCCCTTGCCCGTGACGTGCTGCCACGCCCCGAGGAAGCGCCCGAGCGCGGCCGGCTCGACCGGCTCGACCTCCTGGCGGAGCCGGGCGAGCGATCGCCGGCGGAGGCGGCGCAGCACCTCGGCGTCGCACCACTCCGAGCCCGAGCCCGCGGGTCGGAACTCACCGTCGAGCACGCGCCCGTCGGCGGCGAGACGCTGCAGCGTGTGCCGGACGACGGCCGCACCGAGCCCGAGGCGCTCGGCGACGTCGTCGGTGGTGAAGGGGCCGTGGGTGCGCGCGAACCGCGCGACGAGGTCGGCGAGCGGGTCGTCGACCGGCTCGGCGAACACGTCGGGGGTGCCCGGCGGCACCGGGACACCGAGGCCGTCGCGCAGTCGGCCGACGTCTTCGACGACGGCCCAGCGCTCGACCCCGGCCATGCGCACCTGGACGACGCGACGGGCGGCGGAGAGGGCCTCGAGCCAGTGGTCGACGTCGGCGCCGTCGACGGCCCGCTCGCGCACCTCGGCCGTGGACTGCGGGCCGAGGAGACGGAGCAGGTCGACCGCGCCCTCGGCGTCGCGGGCCCGTCGGTCGGGTGCGAGATGTTGGAGCTCGGCCTCGACCTCGACGAGCACGTCGGGGTCGAGCAGCTCGCGCAGCTCGGCGCGCCCGAGCAGCTCGGCCAGCAGGCCCTGGTCGAGCGAGAGCGCGGCGGCGCGCCGCTCGGCGATGGGGGAGTCGCCCTCGTAGACGAACTGGGCCACGTAGCCGAACAGCAGGCTGCGTGCGTAGGGCGAGGGAGTCTGGGTGGCGACGTCGGTGACCGCGACCTCGCGCCGGTCGACCGCGCGCATGAGCGTCAGCAGCGCCGGCAGGTCGTAGACGTCTTGGAGGACCTCGCGCACGGCCTCGAGCACGATGGGGAACGAGGGGTACTTCGACGCGACCTCGAGCAGGGCCGCGGCTCGCTGGCGCTGCTGCCACAGCGGCGAGCGGCGTCCGGGGTCGCGGCGCGGGAGCAGCAGGGCGCGGGCCGCGCACTCGCGGAAGCGCGAGGCGAACAGGGCCGAGCCGCCGACCTCCTGGGTGACCAGCTGCTCGACCTCGTCGGCCTCGAACACGATCAGCTCGCCGGTGGGCGGCTCGGCGTCGGTGTCGGGGATGCGGATGACGATGCCGTCGTCGGAGGCCAGCGCCTGGCCGTCGACGCCGTAGCGCTCGCGCAGCCGGGCGTTGATGGCCAGCGCCCACGGCGCGTGCACCGGCACCCCGAACGGCGAGTGGACGACGAGCCGCCAGTCGCCGAGCTCGTCGCGGAACCGCTCGACGAGCAGCGTGGTGTCGCTCGGCAGCACCCGCGTGGCCTCGACCTGCTCGTGCAGGTAGCCGACGAGGTTGCCGGCCGCCCAGGTGTCGAGCCCGTCGTCGCGGGCGCGCTGCTCGGCCTTCGCGCGGGGCAGCGCGGCGAGCTCGCGGGTGTACTCGCCGATGGCCGCGCCGAGCTCGGCCGGGCGCCCGAGCGTGTCGCCCTTCCAGAACGGCAGACGCCCGGGGATGCCCGGCGCCGGCGTGACGATGACGCGGTCGTGGGTGATGTCCTCGATGCGCCAGCTGGTGGCGCCGAGGGCGAAGATGTCGCCGACGCGCGACTCGTAGACCATCTCCTCGTCGAGCTCGCCGACCCGCTTGCCCGGGCCCTCGCCGCCGGCGAGGAAGACGCCGAACAACCCGCGGTCGGGGATCGTGCCGCCGCTGGTGACCGCGAGCCGCTGCGCGCCGGGACGCCCGGTGAGCGTGCCGGTGACGCGGTCCCAGACGATGCGGGGGCGCAGCTCGGCGAACTCGTCGCTGGGGTAGCGCCCGGCGAGCAGGTCGAGCGTGGCGTCGAAGGCCGAGCGCGGCAGCTGGGCGAAGGGCGCGGCGCGCCGGACGAGCGCGTAGAGCTCGTCGACGTCGACGGGGTCGAGCGCGCAGGATGCGACGACCTGCTGGGCGAGCACGTCGAGCGGGTTGGCGGGGATGCGCAGGGCCTCGATGCCGCCGGTGCGCATGCGCTGGACGGCGACCGCGGTCTGCGCGAGGTCGCCGCGGTGCTTGGGGTAGAGCACGCCGCGCGAGGTCTCGCCGACCTGGTGCCCGGCCCGGCCGACGCGCTGCAGCGCGCTCGCCACCGACGGCGGCGACTCGATCTGGACGACGAGGTCGACCGCGCCCATGTCGATGCCGAGCTCGAGGCTGCTGGTCGCCACCACCGCGGGCAGGCGCCCGCGCTTGAGGTCGTCTTCGATGAGGGCCCGCTGCTCCTTGCTCACCGAGCCGTGGTGCGCCTTGGCGATGACCGTCTCGGCGCCCTTGCTCGCCCCGCTCTGCGCCATCACCTCGGCGGGCGGGCCGTCGCCCTCGGGCAGGGCGGCCTCGGCCCGCGTGGTCGCGATCTCGTTGAGCCGGGCCGTGAGCCGCTCGGCGAGCCGACGGGAGTTGGCGAACACGATGGTCGAGGTGTGCCGCTCGATGAGGTCGACCACGGACTCCTCGACGTGCGGCCAGATGCTGCCGGTGCGGCCGTCGTCGGCGGCGTCGTCGGCATCGACGTCGACGGCGCCGTCGGGCGCCGTCATGTCCTCGACCGGCACGACGACCTCGAGGTCCCAGCTCTTCGACGCCGGTGGGGCGACGATGTCGACCGGTGCGGCGCCGCCGAGGAAGCGCGCCACCTCGTCGAGCGGCCGCACGGTCGCGGAGAGCCCCACGCGCTGCACCGGTCGCTCGAGCAGCGCGTCGAGGCGTTCGAGGCTGAGGGCGAGGTGGGCGCCGCGCTTGGAGCCGGCGACGGCGTGCACCTCGTCGACGATGACCGTGTCGACGGAGCGCAGGGAGTCGCGCGCCTGGCTGGTGAGCATCAGGAACAGCGACTCGGGGGTGGTGATGAGGATGTCGGGCGGCGCGGTGCTCAGCTTGCGCCGGTCGGCCGCGGCGGTGTCGCCCGACCGGACGCCGACCGTCACCTCGGGCACCGTGACCCCCAGCCGGTCGGCCGTGTGCCGGATGCCGGTGAGCGGGGCACGCAGGTTGCGCTCGACGTCGACGCCGAGCGCCTTGAGCGGGCTGATGTAGAGCACGCGCGTGCGCTGCTTCTTCTCCGGCTGCTCGGTGGCCGACAGCAGCCGGTCGATCGACCACAGGAACGCGCTGAGCGTCTTGCCCGACCCCGTGGGCGCCACGACCAGCGCGTTGCGGCCCGCGCCGATCGCCGCCCACGCCCCGGCCTGCGCCGGCGTGGGCGCAGCGAACGCCGCGCGGAACCAGGTGCGCGTGGGCTCGCTGAACGTCGCCAGCGGGTCGGGGGTGGAGGACTTCTCGGGCACCTCGTCAGTCTTGCCTACGCCACCGACAGTCCTGCTCGCCCGAACGGAGTGCGACCGGCGCGGGGGTCAGTCGCCGGCGGCCCGCAGCATCGGCGGCTGGATGGCGGTCGCGGCGCCGCGGCGGTAGAGCAGGGCCGGGCGGCCCGTGCTCCCCTCGGCGGAGCCGTGGGTGTCGGTCGGGACGACGAACCCGTCGGTGCCGAGCACCTTGCGGCGGAAGTTGCCCAGGTCGGGCGCGCTGCCCCACACGGCGGCGTAGACGCGCCGCAGCTCGGGCAGCGTGAACGGCTCGGTGACGAAGTCGAGCGCGAGCGTCGTGTACTCGAGCTTGGCCCGCACCCGCTCGAGCGCGTCGGTGACGATCTCGCGGTGGTCGAAGGCGAGGCCGGGTGCGTCGGGCCCGGAGCCCAGGACGTCGTCGACGACCCACCAGCGCGCGCCCGCGGCGTCGGAGCCGGCCGACGGCTCGGGAAGGTCGGGGGCGAAGGCGACGTGGGCGACCGAGACGACGCGCATCCGTGGGTCACGGTCGGGGGCCGAGTAGGTGCGCAGCTGCTCGAGGTGACCCTCGAACCGCTCGACGCCGGTCTCCTCGACCAGCTCGCGCCAGGCGGCGGTCTCGGCGTCCTCGGCCGGCTCGACGAAGCCGCCGGGCAGCGCCCACGAGCCGGCGAACGGCTCGGCGCCGCGCTCGACGAGCAGCAGGCACAGGGCGCCGTCGCGGATCGTGAAGACGGCGAGGTCGACGGTGACCGCGAACGGCGGGTGCTCGGAGGTGTAGGTCATACCGTCACCCCGGCCTCGGTCATCTCGGCCAGCGCGGCGGCCGACGACGCGGCCGCGACCCCGGCGTGCATGCCGTCGAGCAGGGTGACCTCGAAGCCGGCCCGGCGGGCGTCGAGCACGGTGGCTCGCACGCAGTAGTCGGTGGCGATGCCGGTGACGTCGAGCTCGCTCACGCCGAGGTCCTTGAGCAGGCTCTCGAGGGTGGCGCCGTCGTCGGTGACGCCCTCGAACGCGCTGTAGGCGGCGACGCCCATGCCCTTGCGCACGTGGTGGGTGACGGCCGAGGTGTCGAGCTCGGGGGCGTAGTCGCTGCCCTCGGTGGTCGAGACGCAGTGCACGGGCCAGGTGGAGACGAAGTCGGGGTCGGCGCCCGGCTCGGCGAAGTGCCCGTCGTTGGTGCCGTGGGCGTCGTGCCAGTCGCGTGAGGCGACGACGGCGGTGTAGTCGCCGGCGTGCGCGGCCAGGTGGGCGGTGATGCGGGTGGCGACGTCGCGCCCGCCGGTGACGGCGAGCGAGCCGCCCTCCACGAAGTCGTTCTGGACGTCGACGATGACGAGGGCCTTGCTCATCGGGCTGCTCCTTCGGTTGCGGGAACGGGTTCGACCTTGAGGTGGGCGGCACCGCCGGTGATCGCCTGGGCCGACTGCGGGAGGGTGGCGAGGGCCGCGGCGCAGTGGTCGCGCACCTGGTCGAGGGTGGGGGAGTGCACGACCTCGCCGGCTCGGACGACGGCGACCTGCATCGGTGTGCCGGAGACCGTGGCGTCGTCGTCGGTGGTGAACCACTCCCGGACGACGAGGCCGTCGGCGTCGTGCTCGCGGAAGGCCCGTTTGCGACCTCCGACGGACACCTTGTCGTGTGATTTCTTGGCGACCGGACGCAGGGGGCCGTCGACGGAGTCGGCGACCGCGACCAGCTTGTAGACCATCTGGGCCGTGGGGTGGCCCGAGCCGGTGGCGACGCGGGTGCCGACGCCGTAGCCGTCGATGGGGGCGTCGGCCAGGGCGGCGATGACGTACTCGTCGAGGTCGCTGGTGACGATGATCCGGGTCGACGTCGCGCCGAGCTCGTCGAGCAGCGCCCGGGCGGCGGCCGACTCGTCGGCGAGGTCGCCGGAGTCGATGCGGATCGCGCCGAGCCCGGGGCCGGCGACCTCGACCGCCGTCCGGATGCCCTGCGCGGTGTCGTAGGTGTCGACCAGCAGCGTCGTGCCGACGCCCTGCGCCTCGACCTGGCTGCGGAACGCCTCGGCCTCGCTGGTGTGCGCGAGCGTGAAGGCGTGCGCCGCCGTGCCGACGGTGGGGACGCCGTGCACCAGGCCGGAGGCGAGGTTGCTGCTCGATGCGAAGCCGGCGACGTAGGCCGCCCGGGCCACGGCGACCGCGGCCTGCTCGTGGGTACGACGGCTGCCCATCTCGACCAGCGGGCGGCCCCGGGCGGCGAGCGTCATCCGGGCGGCGGCCGAGGCGATCGCGCTGTCGTGGTTGAGGACGCTGAGGATCAGCGTCTCGAGCATCACGCACTCGCCGAGCGTGCCGCGCACGGTGAGCACCGGGCTGCCGGGGAAGTAGAGCTCGCCCTCGGGGTAGGCGTCGACGTCGCCGGTGAACCGGAAGTCGCGCAGGTAGTCGGCGGTGGCCTCGTTGACGACGCCCTCGGCGAGCAGCCAGTCGACCTCGTCGGCGTCGAAGCGGAACGCCTCGATCATCGGCAGCAGACGGCCGAGCCCGGCGAGGACGCCGTAGCGACGGCCCTCGGGCAGACGGCGGGCGAACGCCTCGAACACGGCGGGGTGGTGGACGCTGCCGTCGGTGACGAACGAGGTGAGCATGGTCAGCTCGTAGCGGTCGGTCAGCAGGCTGGGTGACACGGTGTGCGTGGCCATCGGGCCCTCCTGATTTGTAGTCAGTCTGACTATAACCAGGTCGGCACCAGGATCAAACCCCTCGGGCGAGGCTTTCGGCGACGAGTCGCGGTGAGCAAGCGCCCACGGTGCCGGCACGGCCTAGGCTCGACGTCGTGGAGGAGCTCCGCGAGGCCGTGCGCACCGCCGGGTGGGACGCCGTCCTGGCCGAGGTCTCCGCGGCCCACGGCTGGGGCGTCCCGGGCGACGACCCCGTCCTCGAGCCGTGGCGCGACCCGGCGGCCGCGTCCCGTCTCGGCGACGTGCACGAGTCGCTGCTCGCCGACCGGGTCGGCAGCGGCTCGTTCTACACGCCCGCGCCGCTCGTCGAGTGGGTGCTCGACCGGGTGCTGGCCGACGCCGGCACCGGAACGACGGTGCTGGACCCGGCCTGCGGCACGGGCAACTTCCTGCTGGCCGTCGTCCGGCGTCTGGGGCCCGACGCCGCCGCGCGCGTGCACGGCACCGATCTCGACCCGGTCGCCGTGGCTATCTCGCGCCTCCTGCTGCGCATCGAGGCACCCGGCGTCGACCCCGCCGTGCTGAGGGCGAACGTCCGGGTCGCCGACGGGCTGGGCGACCACCCCGGCGCGCCGTACGACGCCGTCGTCGGCAACCCGCCCTTCGGTGGTCGCCTGCGGCCCCGCGGCCCGGTCGCCGCCCGGGCTCCTGGCGCCTACACCGACACCAGCGCGGTCTTCTTCCAGCGCGCGCTCGACCTCGTGCGACCCGGCGGGAGCGTCGCCATGGTGCAGCCCCTGTCACTGCTGGCCGCCCGCGACGCCGGACCCGTGCGCGACGCCGTGCGCGCGAGCGGTGCCGTCGTCGACTTCTGGTCGTCGCGGACGCCGGTGTTCACCGGCACGGCCGTGCTCACCTGCGTGCCCGTCGTGAGGATCGGCGTGCCGTCCGACGAGGGGCTCCCGCTGCCGCACGACGAGTGGGGCACGCTGCACGCGCCGGCGCTGGGTGTGCCGTCGGTCGCGCCTCGTGCCGACGGCGTGCTCGGTGACCTCGGGCCGTGCACGGCCGACTTCCGCGACCAGTACTACGGACTCGTACCACACGTAAGAGAGGGCGGACCGGGTGCGCCGCTCGTGACCTCCGGGTTGATCGACCCTGCCCGGTGCCGGTGGGGCGAGACGCCGACCCGGTTCGTCAAGCAGGCCTGGCGTTCGCCGACCGTCGACCTCCAGTCGTTGCGTGCCGAGGGCACGCTTGCGGCGTGGGCCGACGCCCGACTCGTGCCGAAGGTGCTCGTCGCGCCACAGGGCCGCGTGCTCGAGGCCGTCGTCGACGTCGACGGCCGCTGGTTGCCGTCGGTGCCGGTCGTCACCGTCGTCCCGCCGCCCGAGCTGCTGTGGCACGTCCTCGCCGTCCTGCTGGCGCCACCCGTCGTCGCCCTCGCGGCTGCCCGCTACGCCGGCACGGCGCTCGCGGCGACCGCGATCAAGCTGAGCGCCCGGCAGGTCGCCGCCCTGCCGCTGCCCGCCGACCACGGTGCCTGGGACGACGCCGCCCACCTCGCGCGGGTCGCGCAGGCCGTCCCCGACGACGAGCAGCCCGAGGCGCTCCGGGCCGTCGCCGAGCGGATGTGCGAGGCCTACGACGACCGCGCCGCGCTCGGCTGGTGGGAAACCCAGGTGCGGTCGCGCCGCCCTTCGCCGAGAGTTCTCACCGGCGACATCTCGTCGTCATCCGCGTCGACATCGCGGCGGAGAGATTAGGATCTGTCCAGGAAGGAGCAGTCCATGACCACACTGACGGGTTCTGTGCTGCTCTTCAACGCGTCCTTCGAACCGCTCGGCCGGGTCAGCTTCAAGCACGCGGTCAAGATGCTGGTGCGCGAGGTCGCCGTCGTCCACGAAGCCCACGGCGAGCGGATGATCGGCCCGTACCAGTGGCCGCGGGCCCTGCGGCTGGTGCGCTACGTGGCCACCAAGTGGCTCTACCGTCCGGCCGGCTACACGCGGCAGGGCGTGCTGGCGCGCGATCGCCACCGGTGTGCGTTCTGCGGCGGCTGGGCCAACACCATCGACCACCTCCTGCCGCGCTCGCGCGGCGGCGCGTGGACATGGGTCAACACCGTCGCCGCCTGCGGGCCGTGCAACGAGCGCAAGGGCAACCGCACGCCGTCCGAGGCCGGCATGCGCCTGCGGGTCGAGCCGTGGCACCCCACGCGGGCGCAGGTCGCGGCCTGGGGCTGAGGCGCTCCGGTCACCGCGGTGCCAGCACCTCGCGCAGGGGTGCCGGCACCGCGTCGGGGGCGACGGCGGCGGCGAGCAGCCCGGCGTAGGTCCGCTTGTGACCGCTGCGGGCGCCGAGCCAGCGGTGCAGGCGCTGGTGGTCGGAGCGGTCTCGTTGCGCGGGCTGCTGCGCCATGCGCTCGTACGACGTCCGCTCATCCTGCGCATCGACGACGGCGAGCATGCCTGCGACGCCGACGGCGCGGATCATCTCGTCCTCGAGGTCGGCGCGGCACACCGACGTCGTCACCGAAACGGCGGTCTGCTCGAGCACCCGGGCGACGTAGGCCGACTCGCCGGCGTCGTGCAGCAGCCGGACGTCGGCACCGGGCGGCACCCGGCGCAGGTGCGCACGCAGGTTGGTGATGCCGTGCATGACGACGATCGTCGGCTCGGGGACGGCGAGGCGCGGGGCGAGCGTCGCGAGGGCGCGCTGGTCGCTCTCGCCCTCGACGAGCACCACGGGCACCACGGGGTCGGCCACGAGCCGGACCGTAACCCGGTCGAGACTGTCGGCGCCTCCGACTACCGTGGGTGCCCGTGCCCGACCTCTCGACCGAGCCCATGATCCACGCGCGCGGCCTGCGCAAGTCGTTCGGCTCCGGCGACACCGCGTTCGAGGCCGTGAAAGGCATCGACCTCGACGTCCGGCGCGGCGAGGCGTTCGGCTTCCTCGGGCCCAACGGGGCCGGCAAGTCGTCGACCATGCGGATGATCGCCGCCGTCTCGCCGGTCACCGGCGGCGAGCTGCGCATCCTCGGCCGCGACCCGGCGTCCGAGGGCCCGGCCATCCGGGCCCGGCTCGGGGTGTGCCCGCAGGAGGACACCCTCGACTCCGAGCTCAACGTGCGCGACAACCTGGTCATCTACGCCCGCTACTTCGGCATCGGGCGGGCCGATGCCCGGGCCCGCGCCGACGAGCTGCTCGAGCTGGTCAACCTCACCGAGAAGGCCAAGGCGAAGGTCGACGACCTCTCCGGCGGCATGAAGCGCCGGCTCACCATCGCGCGCAGCCTGGTCAACCGGCCCGAGCTGCTGCTGCTCGACGAGCCGACCACCGGCCTCGACCCCCAGGCTCGCCACGTGCTGTGGGACCAGCTGTTCCGGCTCAAGCAGTCCGGGGTCACGCTCGTGATCACCACGCACTACATGGACGAGGCCGAGCAGCTGTGCGACCGGCTCGTCGTCATGGACAAGGGCCTCGTCGCCGCGCTCGGCTCGCCGTCCGAGCTGATCCGTGAGCATTCCTCGCGCGAGGTGGCCGAGCTGCGGTTCTCGCTCGCCGACGTCGCCGACGATTCCTCGGCCAACCCCCACCAGACCCACGCCGAGGCGGTCGCCGACCTCGCCGACCGGGTCGAGGTGCTGCCCGACCGGCTGCTGGTCTACAGCGCCGACGGCGACGCCGTCCTCGAGCAGGTGCATGAGCGTGGTCTGCGCCCGGTCGCGACCCTGGTGCGGCGCAGCACGCTGGAGGACGTCTTCCTCCGCCTGACCGGCCGGACGCTGGTCGACTGATGGCGGTCCTGGTCCCTACCCCGCCCGACGGCGCGCTGAGCCTGCCGACGGCGATCCGTCGCATGGCGCCCTACTGGCTCACGGTCTCGCTGCGCACCTGGCGCGGCTCGGTGGTCTCCGCCTTCCTCTCGCCGGTGTTCTACGTGCTCGCCATGGGCGTGCTGCTCGGCGGGTTCATCGACGGCGGCCCCGCGCAGCTCGAGGGCGCCCCCGACTACCTGGCCTTCATCGTGCCGGGCCTCGTGGCCGGCCACGCCATGCAGACCGCCGTCGGCGACACCTCGTGGCCGGTGTTCAGCAACTTCAAGTGGAACCGCGTCTACGACTCGATGATCGCCACCCCGATCACCGTGCGGCAGGTCGCCGCCGCCCACCTGTTCTTCGTGTGGGTGCGGGTCACCGTGATCTGCGCGATCTTCGACCTCGTCGTCGCACCCTTCGGCGTGTTCGCCACCTGGTGGTCGCCGTTCGCGGCGCTGGGCGCACAGAGCCTGACCGGGCTGGTGTTCGCGACGCTGATGTACGGCTACGCGTGCCGCATCTCCTCCGACGCCGCCTTCGGCGTCGTCTTCCGGGTCGGGGTCTTTCCGCTCTTCCTGTTCAGCGGTGCGTTCTTCCCGATCGCCAACCTCGGCGCGGTCGGCGAGCGCGTCGCGCAGGTGACGCCGCTGTGGCACGGGGTCAACCTGTCGCGCATGGCGAGCCTCGACACGGTCGACGTGAGCACCGCCGTGGTCAACCTGGTCGTGCTGCTCGCGCTCGCGGGCCTCGGGTCCTGGTGGGCGGTCAGCGGGCTCGAGCGGAGGTTGTCGTCGTGAGCGACCCGTCGTCCCGACCCGACCGGTTCGTGGTGCCGCTCACCTCGGTCCAGGCCACGCTGCTGCTCGTCGAGCGCAACGCGATCACCTACCGCGCCGAGTGGAAGCTGTTCCTCACCGGCTTCCTCGAGCCGGTCTTCTACCTGCTCTCCATCGGCATCGGCGTCGGTCAGCTCATCGACACCTTCGAGTTCAACGGTCGTCAGGTGCCCTACGCCGAGTTCGTCGCACCGGGCATGCTCGCGGCCTCGGCGTTCAACGGCGCCCTCATGGACTCCTGCTACAACTTCTTCTTCAAGCTCAAGCACGGCCGGCTCTACGACGCCGTGCTCGCCACGCCCATCGGCACCGGCGACGTCGCCCGCGGCGAGGCGCTGTGGGGCCAGCTGCGCGGCGGCTCCTACTCCGCGGCCTTCCTCGTGGTCATGCTGGTGCTCGGTTACATCGACACCTGGTGGGCGCTGCTCGCGCTGCCGGCGGCACTGCTGATCGGCTTCGCGTTCAGCGCCGTCGCCATGGCGTGCACGACCTGGTTCACCTCGTGGCAGGACTTCGAGAAGGTCACCCTGGTCCAGGTCCCGCTGTTCCTGTTCTCGGCCACCTTCTTCCCGGTCACCGCCTTCGACGGCTGGCTGCGCTGGGTCGTCGAGTGCACCCCGCTCTACCGCGGCGTCGTGCTGTGCCGCGAGCTCACCACCGGTGCCGTCTCGACCGCCTCCCTGGTCTCGGTCGTCTACCTCGTGGTGATGGGCGCGGTCGGCCTGCTCGTCGTCCGACGCCGGCTCGACGCGCTGCTCATCACGTAGCCGTGCGCACGCGGGCCCAGAACGCGGTGTCGATCCACCGGCCGTGCTTGAACCCCACCTCGGGCAGCAGCCCGACCGGCGTGAACCCACAGGCCCGGTGCAGCGCCTCGCTCGCCTCGTTCGGCATCGCGATGACCGCCAGAAGGGTGTGCACGCCCTCGTCGTCGAGGCGGGGGAGCAGCACGTCGTAGAGCGCCCGGCCCACACCGCGGCCCCGGGCTCGAGGGTCGCGGTAGACCGAGACCTCACGGGTCGCGTCGTAGGCCGGGCGTGGTCGGTACGCCGACGACGAGGCGTAGCCGACCACCTCGTCGTCCGCGTCGACCGCGACGAGCAGGTGGTGCGGGGAGCCGAGCCGCTCGCGCCAGACCGACAGAGGTGGGGCAACCGTGTCGAAGGTCGCGATGCCGTGGACGACCTGCTCGTCGTAGATCGCCTTCACGGCCGGCAGGTCGGCGTCCACGGCGTCCCGCACGGTCCAGCTGCTCGACGACATGTCCGCATCCTGACGCACGGTGGCAGGAACCCCGGCGACGTGTTCCCGCCAGGCCGTCAGGATCGTGCCCGTGATCACGCCCGACACCAAGGACTGGACCTGGGTCCTCGACGCGCCCTGCCCCGAGTGCGGCCTCGTCGCCGCCGACGTCGCGGTGGCCGAGGTGGGTCGCCTCGTCCGCGAGAACGCCGCGCGGTGGCCCGGTCTGCTGGCGGCGCCCGGCGCGGCCCGCCGTCCGGACCCGGGGACGTGGTCGCCCACCGAGTACGGCGCCCACGTGCGCGACGTCCACCGGGTCTTCGCCGAGCGGGTGCGGCTGATGCTCGACGAGCACGCTCCGACCTTCGACGACTGGGACCAGGACGCCGCCGCGGTCGCGGGCCGCTACGACGAGGCCGACCCGAC
Source organism: Nocardioides secundeburneus (assembly GCF_039939255.1). Classification (NCBI taxonomy): domain Bacteria; kingdom Bacillati; phylum Actinomycetota; class Actinomycetes; order Propionibacteriales; family Nocardioidaceae; genus Nocardioides; species Nocardioides secundeburneus. The sequence goes on along the minus strand of NZ_JBDUUE010000006.1, from coordinate 159,571 downwards.
CGAGGTCGCCGCGGACCTCGTCGCGGCCGCCGAGGCGGTGGCCGACCTCTACGACGACGTGCCTCCGTCGGCCCACGACCGGCCGGGGTCCCGGTCCAACGGCAGCGTCTTCACCGTCGCCTCGATCGCGCGCTACCACCTGCACGACGTCGTGCACCACCTCCACGACCTGCGCCGCTGAGGGCTCGCCGCCTCGTCTACCGTGGACGGCGTGAGGCACACCGAGTTCTGGCAGCGCATGGAGCACGCCCTCGGCAGCGCCTACGCTCGCAGCTGGGCCTCCTCGGTGGTGATGGCCGACCTCGGACGCCGCACCGCCCAGCAGGCGATCGACGACGGCGTCCCGCCGAAGCAGGTCTGGGCCGCCGTCTGGCGCCAGCTCGAGCTGCCCGACCGCGAGCGCTGAGGGCGGCGGCCGCGATGGTCGCGCCGGCGGCTGGCACGATGACCGGGTGAGCGAGACACCCCGGGCCGACGTCGCCGTCATCGGCGGCACCGGCTTCTACTCCTTCCTCGACGACTACACCGAGCACGCCGTCACGACGCCCTACGGTGACCCGTCGGCCGCGATCGCGATCGGTGAGGTCGGGGGACGCCGGGTGGCGTTCCTGCCCCGGCACGGACCTCACCACGAGTTCCCCCCGCACGCGATCCCGTACCGCGCCAACGCCTGGGCGCTGCGCTCGCTCGGCGTGCGGCAGGTGCTCGCACCGTGCGCCGTCGGCGGGCTGGCCGGCGTGGCGCCCGGCGACGTCGTCGTCCCCGACCAGCTGGTCGACCGCACCCGCCGCCGCATCGACTCCTTCGTCGAGACCGGCGCCTGCCACCTGCCGTTCGCCGACCCCTACTGCGCCGGGGTCGGGGCGGCCCTGGCCGGTGCCGACGCCGACGTCCGGTCGGGCGGCACCATGGTGGTGGTCGAGGGGCCGCGGTTCTCCACCCGCGCCGAGTCGCGCTCCTACGTCGACCAGGGCTTCCACCTCATCAACATGACCGGCGCCCCCGAGGCCGCGCTCGCACGCGAGATGCGCCAGTGCTACGCCTCGGTCGCGCTCGTCACCGACATGGACGCCGGCGCCGAGGCCGGTGAGGGCGTCGGCCAGGAGGAGGTCTTCGCCCTCTTCCGGGCGAACCTCGAGCGTCTGACGACGCTGCTGACGCGGGCCATCGAGGCCTTGCCCGACCCCACGGGGTGCTCCTGCTCGACCTGGGCCGACGACGTCGAGCTCACCTACGACGTCCCGGGCTGAGACGTCGCCACGACGCCGTGCCCGACGGCGGCGTCACCGGGTCGTAATGACTTCGGGCGACACGGGCGGCCCGGCGAGCCTAGGTTGGCAGGACCATGCGCCACCGTGACCTCCTCCCGCCCCGTGCCGCTCGGCGCGACCGCGTCGACCACCCGGTCGTCGAGCGACCCTTCTCGACCGTGTTCTCCTACGCCCTCCAGGGGCGCCCCTGCACCGTCCTCGGCCTCGGCGACACGGTCGAGCCCCTGCCGGTCGAGGCGTGGCGGCGGGCCGCGGACGAGCACGACGACGCCATCCTCGACCACTGCCAGGGCCCGACCCTCGACATCGGCTGCGGCCCGGGTCGCATGACGGCGGCGCTAGCCGGCCGCGGCACCGTCGCCCTCGGCATCGACGTCGTCGACGAGGCCGTCGGGCAGGCGATCGGCCGCGGCGCCACCGCCCTGCGGCGCGACGTCTTCGACGTCCTGCCGGGGGAGGGCCGCTGGGCCACGGCCCTGCTCGCCGACGGCAACGTCGGCATCGGCGGCGACCCCGTCGCGCTGCTGCGCCGGGTGGGCGAGATCGTCGACCCGCGGGGCAGGGCCGTCGTCGAGGTGCGGGGCCCGGGCGTCGCGGCGCGCACGTCGTGGGTCCGCATCGAGTCCGCCGGTCTCCGCTCGCGGCCGTTCCGCTGGGCCGTCGTCGGCATCGACCACGTCGCGGGGGTCGCCTCGCGCGCCGGGTGGCGGGTCGTCGAACGGGCCTGCCACGGCGGCCGCTGGTGCGTCGTCCTGGAGGCGGCGCTGTGAGGATCGTCGACCGCCTGCCCGCTCCCAGCGACCTCCCCGGGCCGACGCCCGAGTCGTTCACCTCGCGGCTGCGCAGCCCGGCCGTCGCGGCCCGGATCGGGCTCTGGCTCGGCATCAGCTTCGCCGTCTGCTTCGTCACCGGCCTGCTGAGCCACTACGCCCAGAACCCCACCCAGCCGATCCCGTTCCCGTCGAGCCCGTCGTGGGGCTACCGCGTCACCCAGGGCCTGCACGTCGTCACCGGGACGGCGTCGGTGCCCCTGCTGATCGTCAAGCTCTGGACGGTGTACCCGAAGCTGTTCGAGCGGCCGCCCTCGCTCCGGCTCCGGGTGCTCGTGCTCACCACGCTCGAGCGGGTCTCGATCGCGGTCCTGGTGGCGGCGTCGATCTTCATGCTCGTGAGCGGCCTGACGAACACGGCGTCCTGGTACGTCTGGAAGTTCGGCTTCCGGCCGGCCCACTACGGGGTCGCGTTCGTGACCATCGGCGCGCTCGTCGTGCACGTCGCGGTCAAGCTCCCCGTCATCCGTGAGGCGCTCGGCGCCCCGGTCGACGCGCGGCACTCCCACGACCGCGACACCGCGGTCGAGCAGGGCGTCATGTCGCGTCGAGCGCTGCTGCGCACCACCTGGCTGGCGGCCGGCACCGCCGTCGTGCTCACCGCCGGGCAGACCGTGCCGTGGCTCCGCCAGGTCTCGGTGTTCGGCATCCGTTCCGGCAACGGCCCTCAGGGCATCCCGGTCAACCGCAGCGCCGAGGCGGCCGGGGTGCTCGAGAGCGCACGCAGCGAGGCGTGGCGCCTGACGGTCACCCACGGCGACCGCACGGTCGAGCTCAGCCGGCCCGACCTGCTCGCGATGCCGCAGCGCACCGAGACCCTGCCGATCGCCTGCGTCGAGGGCTGGAGCGCCAACGGCACCTGGACCGGCGTGCGGCTCAGCGACGTGCTCGCCCTCGTCGGCGCCTCTCCCGACAGCGACGTCACCGTGTCGTCGTTCCAGGAGAACGGCCCGTACTACACGGTCAACACGCTGCAGAAGACCTTCGTCGCCGACGACCGCACCCTGCTGGCGCTCGACCTGGGCGGTGAGCCGCTCGACCTCGACCACGGCTACCCGTGCCGGCTCATCGCGCCCAACCGTCCCGGCGTGCTGCAGACGAAGTGGCTCGGCAGCGTGGAGGTGCAGGCATGAGCGCCGAGACACCGCAGCCGGGGCGTGGCGGCCTGGTCACGCGCCTGCTGCTCGGCGCCGTCGGCGTGGTCGTCGGGGTCTACGGCGCCTGGCTCGTGCTCTCGCGCCAGGACTCGCGCCAGCTGGGCAGCCTGGCGCGCTACCTGGTCGGCGGCATCGTGCTCAACGACGTCGTGATCGCCACGGTCGCGCTCCTCGCCGGCGTGGCGGTGGTGCGCCTGCTGCCGCGGGCCGCCCGAGCCCCCGTGGTCGTCGGCGGGGTCGTCCTCGCGTCCACGACCCTGCTGGCCGTGCCGGTGCTGCTCTCCTACGGACGCAAGCCCGACAACCCGACCCTGCTCGACCGCGACTTCGTCGGGGGCTGGTGGGTCTTCGCCGGCGTCGTCGTGGTCGCCACGGCGGTGGCGGTCGTCGTCCGGCTGCGGCGGGCGCGCGCCGCAGCGGCCGGGAGCGAGACCTGATGGCGCGGGTGCTGGTCGTCGACGACGACGTCACCGTGCGCGAGGTGGTCGTGTCCTACCTGCGCGCCGCCGGGCACGACGTCGACGAGGCCGGCGACGGAGCGGCCGGGCTCGACGCGATGCGCCGCGCACCGGCCGACCTCGTCGTCCTCGACCTGATGATGCCGCGGCTCGACGGCCGCGAGACGTGCCGACGCCTGCGGGCCTCGGGCGACGTGCCGGTGATCATGCTCTCCGCGCTCGCCGGGGAGGAGGCCCGGGTCGACGGGCTCGAGCTCGGTGCCGACGACTACGTCACCAAGCCCTTCAGCCCGCGCGAGCTCGTCCTGCGCGTCGAGGCGCTCCTGCGTCGCTCCCGCCGCGGCGACGTGCTGCCCGACGTCGTCGGCGACGGCGACCTCGTCGTCGACGGCGGCCGCCGCGAGGCGACGCGCGACGGCGTCCGGCTCGCCCTGACCGGGCGTGAGTTCGACCTGCTCCGCCACTTCCTGGCCCATCCCGGCGTCGCCTTCACGCGCGACGACCTGCTCCAGCAGGTCTGGGGTTGGACCGTCGGCGACCACTCGACGGTCACCGTGCACGTGCGCCGGCTGCGCGAGAAGGTCGAGCCCGACCCCGCGTTGCCTCGCCGCCTGGTGACCGTGTGGGGCGTCGGCTACCGGTGGGACGCCGTGACGGGGCAGCGGTGAACGACGTCACCGAGATCCTCCTGGTGGCCGCCGCCGCGGCGACCGTCGTCGGCGCCGCCGGTCTCGGCGCCGGCTACCTCCTGCGCCGCCGGTCGATGCGCTGGCAGCTCGGCCTCGTCGCCGTCGTCGCGGTCGGCTCCGTGCTGGCCGGGGTGCTCGCCGTGTCGGAGCGGATGCTGATCTCCGAGCACGACCTCGGCGTCGTCACGCTCGTCACCGTCGGCGCCGCCGTGATCGCCCTGGTGGTGGCGATGGCGCTGGCCGCGGCCCTCGGGCGCTTCTCCGCCGCGCTGCGGGCCGACGTCCGGCGGGTGGCGGCGGGTGACCCCTCGGCCCCGGACGAGCCCGTGCCGGCATCGTCGCGGGGCCCCGCGGAGTTCCGGGCGCTGGCCGCCGAGCTCGACGACATGCAGGCCAGGCTCGCCGAGTCGCGGGCCCGCGAGGCCCGTGTCGAGAGCGCGCGGCGCGAGCTGGTGGCCTGGGTCTCCCACGACCTCCGCACCCCCCTCGCCGGCCTGCGCGCCATGGTCGAGGCCCTCGAGGACGGCGTCGCGCCCGAGCCCGAGCGCTACCACCACGAGGTCCGCCTGCAGGTCGAGCGCATGTCGCGCATGGTCGACGACCTCTTCGAGCTCTCCCGCATCCACGCCGGCGTCCTGCCGCTGGCCCCCGAGCCGCTGCCGCTCGACGACCTGGTCAGCGGTGCGATCGCCGAGTCGATCTCCGTCGCCCGCTCCCGCGGGGTGACCCTCGGTGGCCGGGTCGAGCCCGGACTCGTCGTGCGGGCCGACCCGGCCGGGCTGACCCGCGTGCTCGGCAACCTCGTCTCGAACGCCGTGCGCCACACGCCCGAGGGCGGCGCCGTGGAGGTCGTCGGCAGTGCGACGCACAGTGCGGTCGAGCTGAGCGTGACCGACGCCTGCGGCGGCATCGCCCAGGACGACCTCGCACGCGTCTTCGACGTCGCCTGGACCGGCTCGGCGGCCCGGACGCCCGAGCCCGGGGGCGACGTCCGGGCGGGCCTCGGCCTGGCGATCGTGAAGGGCATCGTCGAGGCCCACCAGGGCCAGGTGTCGGTGCAAAACCTGGACTCGGCACCCCGCCCGGGCTGCCGGTTCCTGGTGCGCCTGCCGGTGTGAGGGCGCGGCTCGACGCGACGACCGGCGTGTCGGGTGGCTTCGAACACGTGTTCGGCCTAGCGTGGGTGTCGTTGCTCGGCCCGCCTCCGCGGCGGGTCGTCCACAGGGCTCGGGTCGGTCCGGGCGGTTGTGTCGGTGGTCGCCCCTAGCGTCTCCGGCAGACGACGACCTCACATCCCGATCACACGACGTAAGGACACACATCATGGCTGGTGGAGACCGCGACAAGTCCCTCGACGCGGCACTGCTCAACATCGAGAAGCAGTTCGGCAAGGGCTCGGTGATGCGCCTCGGCGACGAGACGCGCGCCCCTCTCGAGATCATCCCGACCGGGTCGATCGCGCTCGACGTGGCGCTCGGCCTCGGCGGCCTGCCCCGCGGGCGCGTCGTCGAGATCTACGGCCCGGAGTCCTCCGGAAAGACGACGGTCGCCCTGCACGCGGTGGCCAACGCCCAGGCCCGTGGCGGCATCGTCGCCTTCATCGACGCCGAGCACGCGCTCGACCCCGACTACGCCAAGGCCCTCGGCGTCGACACCGACGCCCTGCTGGTCTCCCAGCCCGACTCCGGTGAGCAGGCGCTCGAGATCGCCGACATGCTCATCCGCTCCGGTGCGCTCGACCTCATCGTCATCGACTCCGTCGCCGCGCTCGTGCCCCGCGCCGAGATCGAGGGCGAGATGGGCGACAGCCACGTCGGCCTGCAGGCCCGCCTGATGAGCCAGGCGCTGCGCAAGATGACCGGTGCCCTCAACAACTCCGGCACCACGGCCATCTTCATCAACCAGCTGCGCGAGAAGATCGGCGTCATGTTCGGCTCGCCCGAGACCACCACCGGTGGTCGCGCGCTGAAGTTCTACTCCTCGGTCCGCCTCGACGTGCGGCGCATCGAGACCCTCAAGGACGGCACCGACATGGTCGGCAACCGCACCCGGGTCAAGGTCGTCAAGAACAAGGTCGCGCCGCCGTTCAAGCAGGCCGAGTTCGACATCATGTACGGCAAGGGCATCAGTCGCGAGGGTGGCCTGATCGACGTCGGCGTCGAGGCGGGCCTCGTCCGCAAGGCCGGTGCCTGGTACACCTACGAGGGCGACCAGCTCGGTCAGGGCAAGGAGAACGCCCGCACGTTCCTCAAGGACAACCCCGACCTGGCCAACGAGCTGGAGAAGAAGATCCTCGAGAAGCTCGGCGTCGGCCCGAGCGTCGCCGAGCCGGCCGACGAGCTGTCCGACGCCCCGATCGGTGTCGACGACTTCTGAGCCCGGTTCGGGGTCCGGTCCCGGTTGGCGCGGCGACGTCGGTGACGGCGTCGCCGCGTGGACCCGTGGTCGCGAGGGTGGTCGAGGCGCCCGGAGCGCCGGCGGCCAGCAGCGAGAGCGACGCGGGCGCCGTCCCGCAGCCGACAGCCCGCCGGACCCCCGCGACGTCGACGCCGACCCCGAGGCGGTCGCCCGCAAGATCCTGCTCGACCAGCTGACCGGGCGCGCCCGGTCTCGTCAGGAGCTCGCCGACAAGCTGGCCGCCAAGAACGTGCCCGACGACGTCGCGACAGACCTGCTCGACCGGTTCACCGACGTGGGTCTCGTCGACGACGAGGCGTTCGCCCGGATGTGGATCGCCGGGCGTCAGTCCGCCAAGGGCCTGGCGCGGCGCGCGTTGGCGCAGGAGCTGCGACGCAAGGGCATCGACGACGCGGTGGCGCGCGAGGCGCTCGACGAGGTCGACCCCGCCGACGAGGAGGAGGCCGCCCGCTCCCTCGTGCGAAGGAAGCTGCGCACGCTGTCGCGGGTCGACGACACCACCGCCACCCGGCGCCTGGTCGGCATGCTCGCCCGCAAGGGCTACGGCTCGGGCCTGGCCTACGCGGTCGTGCGCGATGAGCTGGCGTCGTCCGGGCGCGAGGCACCCGAGCCCGACTGAGGGCACCCCGCCACGTCAGGCACGGTTCGGGCTTCCCCACGGTCCCTGCGGAGCGGCACACTGCCAGGCGTGGCTACGGAGCGTGAGGTCCTCACCTGGCAGATGTTCGGCTCCGCGGTCGACCACCTGGCCCATCGGGTCGTCGACGACGGGTTCGAGCCCGACATCGTGCTCTCGGTCGCTCGTGGCGGCCTGGCGCTCGGCATGGGGCTCGGCTACGCGCTCGACGTGAAGAACGTCTTCACGGTCAACGTCGAGTTCTACACCGGCATCGACGAGCGCCTCGAGGTGCCGATCATGCTCCCGCCGGTGCCGCACGCCGTCGACCTCGCCGGGCTCAACGTGCTGATCGCCGACGACATCGCCGACACCGGTCTCACGCTGCGCCACGTCCAGCAGTTCTGCGAGGGCCACGTCGCCGACGTCCGCACGGCGGTGGTCTTCGAGAAGTCGCGCTCGGCGGTCAAGCCCGACTACGTCTGGAAGGCCACCGAGGCGTGGGTCGACTTCCCGTGGTCCGACCGCGAGCCGCTGCGCAAGCGCGCTTCGACCGGCTGAGGCTCCGCCGGTGTCGGAGGTCAGGGTCGCGGTGGGCGACGACGTCCGCACGACGACGACGGCGCCGGGGGAGTCGTGGTACGCCGCGGCGTGCCGGCTGGCACCCGGGGGACCCGACCCGGTGGCTGTCGACCTGTCGGGCGAGGCCAAGCAGTTCTGCGTCGACGGCGACACCGTCGCGACGGTGCGCGCCATGACCCGTGGCGACCTGCCCGACGTCGTCGCGTGGCGATCGGCCGCCCACGTCGCGCGCTGGTGGTTCGGCGACGGCCCACCCGGCCTGGCGGCCTACGAGGCGACCTACGGCCCGCGCATCGACGGCCGCGATCCGGTCCGGATGGGCGTGTGGGAGGTCAACGGTCGTTCGATCGGGCTGGTGCAGGACTACCGGGTCGGCGACAAGCCCGACTACGCGCTGCTCGCCCCCGACCCGGAGGCGGTCGGCGTCGACTACCTCGTGGGTCGCGTCGAGTGGGTCGGGCGGGGCGTCGGCACGAGGTGCCTGTGGGCGTGGCTCCTCGACGTCCGGCGGCGTCGTCCGGACGCCGAGCACTGCTTCGCCGCGCCCGACCACCGCAACCGGGCCTCGCTGCGGGTGTTGGCCAAGGTCGGGTTCGTCGAGGGCCTGTGGTTCGACCAGACCCAGTCCGACGGCAGCGTCGAGACGCTGGTCGGCTGCACGCTCGACCTCGCAACCGTGGTCGGCTGACCGGCAAGGAACTACCTGCATAGGGTGGGCTCCATGAGCAGCATCGCCGACGCCCTGCGCCTGACCGGCGGCACCGTCGACCTCGCCTCGATCGACACCGACGCCGCGCCCGGCTACGACGGCGACAAGGCCTCGGGGACGGCGGCCCTCGCCGCCATGGAGCCTGAGCTCGCCGAGCTGCAGGAGCGGCTGTTCGCCGAGGGCCGTTCCGGCGGCGAGCGCTCGGTCCTGCTGGTGCTCCAGGGCATGGACACCTCGGGCAAGGGCGGCACGCTGCGGCACACGGTCGGCCTGGTCGATCCGCAGGGCGTGCGGATCTCCTCCTTCAAGGCCCCGACGGAGGAGGAGCGCAGCCACGACTTCCTGTGGCGCATCGAGAGGGCGCTGCCCGAGCCGGGCTACCTCGGCGTCTTCGACCGCTCGCACTACGAGGACGTCCTCATCGCCCGGGTGCGCGAGCTCGCCCCGCCCGAGGAGATCGAGCGTCGCTACGACGCCATCAACGACTTCGAGCAGCGGCTCGTCGACGGCGGGACGACGATCGTCAAGTGCATGCTGCACGTCTCGGCCGCGGAGCAGCGGGAGCGCCTCCTCGCCCGGCTCGACGACCCGACGAAGTTCTGGAAGTACAACCCCGGTGACCTCGACGAGCGCGCGCTGTGGCCGGCCTACCGCGAGGCCTACCAGGTGGCGCTCGAGCGCACGCACACCGAGGCCGCGCCCTGGCACGTCGTCCCAGCCGACAAGAAGTGGTACCGCAACCTGGCCGTCGGCACCCTGCTGCTCGATGCGCTCCGCGGGCTCGACCCGCAGTGGCCCGCGGCCGACTTCGACGTCGCCGCCGAGCGCCGCCGTCTCGAGCAGGAGGAGCCGGTCGCTTGAGCGAGCAGCTCGCGACGGTCCGGGTCACCCGCTACGTCACCCCGCTCCGTGAGGGCGGCAGCATGCCCGGCGTGGTCGAGGGCGACGACCTCGGCACCTACGTGTGCAAGTTCCGCGGCGCGGGACAGGGCCTGCGGGTCCTGGTCGCCGAGGTCGTCGTCGGTGAGCTGGCCCGACGCATCGGGTTGCGGACGCCGCGGCAGGTCGTGCTCGACCTCGACGCCGACATCGCCCGCTACGAGGCCGACGAGGAGGTGCAGGACCTGCTGACCGCCAGCACCGGCCGCAACCTCGGCATCGACTTCCTGCCCGGCTCGTTCGGCTACGACGGCCAGACCGGCGTCAGCCCCGACGTCGCCGGCCGCGTCGTGTGGCTCGACGCCTTCTGCGCCAACGTCGACCGCTCGTGGCGCAACCCCAACCTCCTGCTGTGGGGTGACGAGCTCTGGGTGATCGACCACGGCGCCGCGCTCTACTTCCACCACGCCTGGCCGGGCGGTGTCGGCGACCCCGCCCGGTTCGCGGCGCAGCGGTGGGACCCCAGCGACCACGTGCTCCTCGGCCGCGCCACCACGCTCGCCGCGATCGACGACGAGCTGACCCAGCGAGTGACGCCCGACCTGCTGTCCGAGGTCGTCGGGCTGGTGCCCGACGCGTTCCTCGACCCCGTGCCCGGCGCCGAGACCCCCGCAGCGCTCCGCGACGCCTACGTCGCGTTCCTGACCGAGCGGCTCACCACACGTCAGTGGCTGCCGGAGCCGCCGTCGTGAGCGCGACCCGGCAGCCCTACCAGTACGTCGCGCTGCGGTACGTGCCGCGCGTCGACCGCGAGGAGTTCGTCAACGTCGGCGTCGTGCTCTACTGCCACGCCACCGACTACCTCGCCGCGGCCTGGCGGATCGACCGGGACCGGCTCGGCGCGCTCGACCCGCTCGTCGACGCCGACCAGCTGCGCAGTGCCCTCGGGTTCGTCGACGCCGTGTGTGCCGGCGACGCCCGGGCCGGCAGCGCGGCGTCGGTGCCGGTGAGCCAGCGCTTCGGCTTCCTCAAGGCGCCGCGCAGCACCGTCCTGCAGCCGGGGCCGGTGCACGGCGGGGTCACCGACGACGCACCGCGCCAGCTCGACCACCTGCTTCACCACCTGGTGGGCTAGTCGGGCCGGGCGGCGAACAGGGGAGCGCCGGTCAGACGGGGACGAGCTCGACGGCGCCGACCGCGTAGCGCGCCAGGACGACGCGCGCGACCTCGGGGTGGGCACCGAGCGGTGCCGAGACGGCGACCGCCCCGGCCTCGACCGCGAGCTCGGCGGCCCGGTCGGTGAGCTCGCCCGGCGTCAGGAACAACGACGCGACGGCGATGTGACGACGTCCCTCGGCGCGGAAGGCGCGCACGGCCTCGCCGGTGGCGGGCGGGGTGCTGGCCGCGTAGGCGGCGCTGACCGGCAGGCGGTGGTGGGTGCCCCAGGTGCGGGCGAGGCGGGCCACCGACTGGTTGGCGATGGGGTCGGCGGAGCCGGCGGCGGCGAGCACGAGCGCGTCGAGCTCGCGGCAGCGCGCCTCGCGCAGGGCCTCGCGCAGGCGCTCGTCGAGCACCTCGAGGAAGCAGGTCTCGAGCCCGAGCGACTCGGTGACGCGCACCTGGACGTCGGCATGGCGCGCGGTCGCCGCGGCGACGGCGTCGGGCAGGCGCTCGAGCGCGCGGTCGACCTCGGAGAGCACCAGCGGGACGACGACGATCTCGTCGTGGCCGGCCTTCACGAGCCGGTCGACGACGGACTGGAGCTCGGGCCGCGTCCAGCGGGCCTGCGGGCCCGAGTCGAAGGTCGGGTCGAGGAAGGCGCGCTCGACGCGGAGGTCGGGGCGCTGGGCCTTCACCTCGTCGACGAGGGCCGTGATGGTCTTGGTGGTGCGGGAGTCGCGGCTCGCGGGAGCCAGGGCCACCAGGGCGGGAGCAGTCATCGGACTGCCTCCTCTCTCAGCGTCGAGCGGCGGGTCACTGGTGGATGCCGCACTCGGTCTTGTTGGTGCCGGCCCAGCGCCCGCTGCGCGGGTCGTCGCCAGGCGCGACGCGGCGGGTGCAGGGGGCGCACCCGATCGAGGGGTACCCGTCGTAGGCGAGCGGGTTGACCAGGACGCCGTTGTCCTGGATGTAGCGCTCCACCTGCTCGTCGCTCCAGCGGGCGAGCGGGGAGACCTTGACCTTGCCCTTCTTGGCGTCCCAGCCGATGACCGGCGCGATGACGCGGTTGTGGGTCTCGGCGCGGCGCAGGCCGGTGGCCCAGGCGTCGTACTCGGCCAGGGAGTCCTTGAGCGGGGCGAGCTTGCGCAGGGCGCAGCAGCGGTCGGGGTCGGTACGGAAGAGGTCCTTGCCCTCGGTCGCGTCCTGCTCGGCCACGGTCTGCTTCGGCGTGATGGTGATGAGATTGACGTTCATCGTGTGCTTGACCGCGTCGGCGGTGCCGAGCGTCTCGACGAAGTGGTAGCCGGTGTCGAGGAACACCACGTCGACGCCGGGCACCACCGTCGAGGCGAGGTGGGCCAGCACGGCGTCGCCCATCGACGACGTCACGCAGAACCGCTCGCCGAACGTCGCGGCGGCCCACTCGACGATGGTCTCGGCCGGGGCGAGCTCGAGCTCGGCTCCCCAGTGGGAGACGAGGTCGCGCAACTCCTCCGGCGAGCGGCCCTCGGTGGCGATGCCGCGGTTGTCGCGAGCGGTCTGGGTGAGGGTGGTGGTCATCGGACCACGCCCTCGGGGCGCAGCTGGCCGATCATCTTCACCGAGAAGATCCGCTGGCAGTCGCGGCACTCCCAGGCACCGTGCTGGGCCTCGTGCGGCCACAGGTTGGTGTCGCCGCAGTAGGCGCAGTGGAAGGGGACGGCGCGTTCGCTCATAGTGAGGTCAACACCTTCTCGCCCCTGAGTAGTTCCTCCTCGGCCCGGGCCACCCACGCCGCGAAGTTCTCCTCGATCGAGGTCCGGTCGGCGAGGTAGTTGGTCACGACCGCGGTGATGTAGTCGTCGAGGCCGGCGCTGGTGACCTTGTGGGCGCGCAGCTTGCGGCCGAAGTTGGCCTGCAGCCCGGTGGCGCCGCCGAGGTGCACCTGGAAGCCCTCGACCTGCGCGCCGTCCTGCATCACCAGCTGGCCCTTGAGGCCGATGTCGGCGACCTGGGTGCGGGCGCAGGCGTTCGGGCAGCCGTTGACGTTGACCGTGATCGGCACGTCGAGCTCGGGGAAGCGCTGCTCAAGCTCGCCGACCAGCCGGCGGGCGCGCTCCTTGGTGTCGACGATCGCCAGCTTGCAGAACTCGATGCCGGTGCAGGCCATCGTGTTGCGGCGCCAGTTCGACGGACGTGCCGACAGCCCGATCGCGTCGAGCTCGTCGACGAGCTCGTCGACGGCGTCCGGCGGCACGCCGATGAGCACGATCTTCTGGTACGGCGTCAGCCGGGCCCCGGCGACTCCGTGCTTCTCGATCAGGTCGGCGAGCTGGACCAGGATGGTGCCGGAGACCCGGCCCGCGGTGGGCGCGACGCCGACGTACCTCAGTCCGTCCTTCTGCTCGTGGACGCCGATGTGGTCGCGGTGGCCGAGGGGCGAGGCGGGGGAGTCGCAGCTGACGAGCTCGTGGCCGAGGTACTCCTTCTCGAGCACCTCGCGGAACTTCTCGATGCCCCAGTCGGCGACGAGGAACTTGAGACGGGCGCGCGAGCGGAGGCGCCGGTAGCCGTAGTCGCGGAAGATGCCGGCGACGCCGGCCCAGACTTCGGCGACCTGGTCGAGCGGGATCCAGACGCCCATCTTGGCGGCGAGCATCGGGTTGGTCGACAGGCCGCCGCCCACCCAGACGTCGAAGCCGGGGCCGTGCTCGGGGTGCACGGTGCCGACGAAGGAGATGTCGTTGGTCTCGGGCGAGACGTCGTGCGAGGGGTGGCCGGTGAGGGCGGTCTTGAACTTGCGCGGGAAGTTCGAGAAGTCCTTGTCGCCGATGAACCGGTCGAAGATCTCCTCCAGCGCCGAGGTGCCGTCGATGATCTCGTCGGCGGCGACGCCGGCGACCGGCGAGCCCAGGAACGGTCGCGGCGAGTCGCCGCACGCCTCGAGGCTGCTCAGCCCGGCGGCGTCGAGGCGCTCCCAGATCTCGGGGACGTCCTCGATCTGGATCCAGTGGTACTGGATGTTCTCGCGGTCGGTGACGTCGGCGGTGTCACGCGCGAAGTCGACGCCGATCTGCCCGAGCGCACGGACGGCCTCGTGCGACAGCAGGCGGCCGTCGGAGCGCACCCGCAGCATGAAGTAGCGGTCGTCGAGCTCCTCTTCCTCGAGCTGGGCGGTCTTGCCGCCGTCGAAGCCCGGGGCGCGCTGGGTGTAGAGGCCCATCCAGCGGAAGCGACCGCGCAGGTCGGCGGGGTCGATCGAGTCGAAGCCGCGCTTGGAGTAGATGTGGAGGATGCGGTCGCGGACGTTGAGCGGGTCGTCGTCCTTCTTGGACTGCTCGTTCTTGTTGAGCGGCTCGGTGAAGCCGAGCGACCACTGACCCTCGGCGCGCTTGGGGCGCGGGATCTCGGTGAACTGGGCCTTCTTGCTCTGGAAGCGCAGGTCGGGCATGCCTCGGAGGTTCCTTACTTCGGCTGAGAGAGGAGCGCCGCTGGGGACGGGGCGCCGGGGAGGTGGGTCTCGGTCAGCAGAAGCGACACATCATGCTGCGCGTGCGCCCGAGGTCCACGTGGCGGCGTACCACGAGGAAGGCGCTCGTCTCAGCAGTGACCATGGGATGGAGTCTCACGGTCCGGACGCGCCTCCCACAAACGTTCATCTCGTGATGTGAGATGCGCGTCCACGATGTGGATACGTGGCCGGGGGCCAGCACGGGCGCGCCGTCGCCCGTGCGAGGTAGGTCACACCCCGGTGGCCGCCGCGGCGGGCTCCGGCGATGCCGCACCGCGACGCCGACGTCATTAGTCTGCACGTCATGGCCGACATCGACGCCCTCACCAGCTCCGCCTACTCGCAGGCCCTCGAGGTCATCGCCTCGGTCGAGCCGCGCATCGCCGAGGCCACCCGGCAGGAGCTCGCCGACCAGCGAGGCTCGCTCAAGCTCATCGCGAGCGAGAACTACGCCTCGCCCGCCGTGCTGCTCACCATGGGCACCTGGTTCAGTGACAAGTACGCCGAGGGCACCGTCGGCCACCGGTTCTACGCCGGCTGCCAGAACGTCGACACCGTCGAGGCGCTCGCGGCCGAGCACGCCCGCGAGCTGTTCGGGGCCGAGTACGCCTACGTGCAGCCGCACTCGGGCATCGACGCCAACCTGGTCGCCTTCTGGTCGATCCTGGCCCACCGCGTCGAGGGACCCTGGCTGGAGAAGGCCGGGAAGAAGAACGTCAACGACCTCACCGACGACGACTGGGAGGCCTTGCGCCGCGAGCTCGGCAACCAGCGCCTGCTCGGCATGAGCCTCGACACCGGCGGGCACCTGACGCACGGGTTCCGCCCCAACATCAGCGGCAAGATGTTCCACCAGCAGCAGTACGGCACCGACCCCGAGACGGGTCTGCTCGACTACGACGCCCTGGCCGCCAAGGCTCGCGAGTTCAAGCCCCTCGTGCTGGTCGCCGGCTACTCGGCCTACCCGCGCCGGGTGAACTTCGCGAAGATGCGCGAGATCGCCGACGAGGTCGGGGCCACGCTGATGGTCGACATGGCCCACTTCGCCGGGCTCGTGGCGGGCAAGGTGTTCACCGGCGACGAGGACCCGATCCCGCACGCGCACGTCGTCACCACGACCACGCACAAGAGCCTGCGCGGCCCGCGCGGCGGCATGGTGCTGGCCACGGAGGAGTACGCGCCGTCCGTCGACCGCGGTTGCCCGATGGTGCTCGGCGGTCCCCTGTCGCACGTCATGGCCGCGAAGGCCGTCGCCTTCGCCGAGGCGCGCCAGCCCGCGTTCCGCACCTACGCCCAGCAGGTCGCCGACAACGCCCAGTCGCTCGCCGCCGGGCTGCAGTCGCGCGGCACGAACTTGGTCACCGACGGCACCGACAACCACATCGTGCTCCTCGACGTCTCGTCGTACGGGCTCACCGGCCGCCAGGCCGAGTCGGCCCTGCTCGAGGCGGGCATCGTGACCAACCGCAACTCCGTGCCGGCCGACGCCAACGGCGCCTGGTACACCTCCGGCATCCGGGTCGGCACCCCCGCGCTCACCACCCGCGGCTTCGGGCACGACGAGTTCGACAACGTCGCCGAGCTGATCGTCCAGGTGCTGCAGAACACCGAGGCCGGCACGACCAAGGCCGGCACGCCGTCCAAGGCCTCGTTCGTGCTCGCCGAGGGCGTGGCCGACAAGGTCAAGGACGCCTCGGCCGAGATGCTCGACAAGCACCCGCTCTACCCGGGTCTCGACCTCGCCTGAGGGCGGGGGCGGCCTCAGGCCCGCCGGTACTCCACCTCGGGCCGGCCGCCGCCGCCGTAGCGCTGGCCGCGCTCGAGCACGCCGGTGTCGGCGAGGTGCTCGAGGTAGCGCCGCACGGTGACCCGCGAGGCACCGACGAGCCCGGCGACCTCCGAGGCCGACAGCGCCTCGTCGGTGCCCCGGACGGCGGCCACGACCGAGCGCAGCGTCTCGGCGCTCATGCCCTTCGGCAGCTCGGGCGCCGCCGGGCGCAGCGTGCCGAGCATCCGGTCGACCTCGTCCTGGGCCACGTCGCCGGCGGCCGACGACAGGCGCGCACGGTAGTCGGCGTACTGCTCGAGCCGGGAGCGGAAGGTCGCGTAGGTGAACGGCTTGATCAGGTAGAGCACGACACCGTGCGCGACCGCGTGCCGCACGACGTCGGCGTCGCGCGCCGCGGTGACGGCGATGACGTCGACCAGGTCGCCGGCCGCCCGCAGGCGCTGCAACAGGCCCAGGCCGTGGCCGTCGGGCAGGTGCATGTCGAGCAGCACGAGGTCGACGTCGCGGTCGCGCTCGAGGAAGCGCGCGGCGTCACCGGCCGAACGGGCGACGCCGGCGAGCCCGAAGCCCGGCGTGCGCTCGACGTAGGTGGCGTGCGCCTCGGCGGCGAGCTCCTCGTCCTCGACGACGAGCACCCGGACGACGTCGGGCCCGGTCATGGCGTGCCTCCCAGGGTGACGGTGAACGCGGCTCCGCCGAGGTCGGAGCGCTCGATGACGACGTCGCCGCCGTGGCGACGCGCCGTCTGCCCGACGAGGGCCAGTCCGACGCCGCGGCCCTCGGCCTTCGTCGTCCAGCCGCGCTCGAGCACGTGGGCGGCCTCGTCGTCGCCGAGGCCGGGCCCGCTGTCGTCGACGCGGACGACGGCCCGCCCGGCGGCGTCGTCGCCGAGCCGCACCCGCACCCGCCGCACCGCGGCGTCGGCGACGGCGTCGAAGGCGTTGTCGACGAGGTTGCCGAGCACGGTGACGAGGTCGCGCCCGGAGGCGGTGGTCTCGGGCAGCTCGCCGTCGACGTCGAGCTCGACGCCGCGCTCGCGCGCCTCGGCGCTCTTGCCGAGCAGGAGCGCGGCGACGACGGGGTCGCCGACCGCCTCGACGACGTCGTCGGCGAGGCGCTGGGTGACCTCGAGCTCCTCGGTCGCGAACGCCACCGCCTGCTCGGGGCGACCCATCTCCACGAGCGAGACGACCGTGTGCAGCCGGTTGGCCGCCTCGTGGGTCTGCGCGCGCAACGAGTCGGTGAGCCCGCGGACGACGTCGAGCTCACCGGTCACCGAGCGCAGCTCGGTGTGGTCGCGCAGGCTGACGACGGCGCCGACGTCGCGACCGTCCCAGGCCGCCGGGGACGAGCTGACCACGAGGACGCGGTCGCCCATCACGTAGAGGTCATCGGACTCCGCCGTCCGGCCGAGGGCGGCCTCGACGAGCCCGGGCGGCAGGCCGAGGTCGTCGAGGCGTCGTCCGTCGACGTCGTCGGGCAGGTCGAGCAGGCGGCGGGCCTCGTCGTTGACCAGCTGCACGCAGCCGTCGGGGTCGACGAGCAGCAGCCCCTCGCGGACGGCGTGCAGGACGGCGTTGTAGTACTCGTACATCCGGGTCATCTCCAGCTCGCCCATGCCGTGGGTCTGGCGCCGCAGGCGCCGGCTGACGAGCCAGGCGCCGGCCAGGCCGACGACGAGCACCACCGTGGCGGCGATGCCGATCACCACGAGGTCGCTGCGCAGCCGCTGCTCGATCGAGCTGACCCTGATGCCGACCGCGACGTAGGCGACCGGGTCGCCGCCGCCGACGGGCACCGCCGGGACGACGGCGCGCACCGACGGGCCCAGCGTGCCGGCGTACTCCTGGGTGAACGTGCGACCCTGCGGCGCGTCGCCGAGGTCGCCGATGAACGGCTTGCCGATGTTGGCCGGGTCGGGGTGCGTGAACCGCGTGCGGTCGGGCGCCATGATGGTCACGAAGTCGACGTCGGTGTCGACGCGCACGCGCTCGGCGTAGGGCTGCAGCGACGACGACGGGTCGATCGACCCGACGGCCGCCGCGACGGCGGGGGAGTCGGCGACCGACCGCGCCACCGCCACGGCCTTGTCGGTCGCCTCCGTGCGGGTGTCGCGTCGTGCGTCGTAGGCCGCGAGCGCGATCGAGGCCACGACCAGCACCACGACGACCAGGACCTGGAGCAGCAGCACCTGGCGGGCGACGGGCAGAGGACGGGGCACGCCGCCATCATCCCCCAGCCACGTCGGGTGGTCCGGCCCCTCGACGACGCACCTGTGATCGCGACCACTACGACCACAAGGGTGACCCGCCTCACAGGGCACGCCATGGTTCAGGACGTCGGGACAGGCCCGACCGCACCGACACCCGGGAGGCTCCCCGATGAGCAGCAGCACCCAGGTCCGCAACCGGACCCACTACCTCTACATCGCGGTGATCATCGCGGTGGCCGCGGGCATCGCCGTCGGCATCATCTGGCCGTCCTTCGGCATCGAGCTCAAGCCGCTCGGCACCGGCTTCGTCGAGCTGATCAAGATGATGATCCAGCCCGTCATCTTCTGCACGATCGTGCTCGGCGTCGGCTCCGTGGCCAACGCGGCCCGGGTCGGCAAGGTCGGCGGGCTCGCGCTGCTGTACTTCATCACGATGTCGACGTTCGCGCTGGGCATCGGCATGGTCGTCGGCAATCTGCTGCACCCGGGCGACGGCCTCACCCTCACCGAGGCGGTCGCGAGCTCGGGCCAGGAGCAGGCCTCCGAGGGCCACGGCAGCACCACCGACTTCCTGCTGGGCATCATCCCCGACTCGATGCTGTCGTCGCTCACCTCGGGCGAGGTCCTCCAGACGCTCCTCGTCGCGCTGCTCGTCGGCTTCGCCCTGCAGCAGATGGGCCGTGCCGGCGAGCCGATCCTCAAGGGCATCGGACACATCCAGAAGGTCGTCTTCCGGGTCCTGTCGATGATCATGTGGGCCGCGCCGGTCGGCGCCTTCGGTGCCATCGCCGCCGTCGTCGGCGCGACCGGCGCCGACGCGCTCAAGAGCCTCGCGGTGCTGATGATCGGCTTCTACATCACCTGCGCACTGTTCGTCTTCCTGGTCCTCGGCACGCTGCTCAAGGTCGCCACCGGCGTCAACGTCTTCGCGCTGCTGAAGTACCTGGGCCGTGAGTTCCTGCTGATCGTGTCGACGTCGTCGTCCGAGTCGGCCCTGCCGCGCCTGATCGCCAAGATGGAGCACGCCGGCGTCGACAAGCCGACCGTGGGCGTCGTCGTCCCGACCGGCTACTCGTTCAACCTCGACGGCACCGCGATCTACCTGACCATGGCCTCGATCTTCATCGCCGAGGCGATGGGCAGCCCCCTCGCCATCAGCGAGCAGATCTCGCTGTTGCTGTTCATGATGATCGCCTCGAAGGGCGCCGCGGGCGTCACCGGCGCTGGCATGGCCACCCTGGCCGGCGGCCTGTCGTCGCACCGCCCGGAGCTCGTCGACGGCGTCGGCCTCATCGTCGGCATCGACCGGTTCATGTCGGAGGCCCGCGCGGTGACCAACTTCGCCGGCAACGCCATCGCGACCGTGCTCATCGGTCACTGGACCGGCGGCCTCGACCGCGAGAAGCTCGACACCGTGCTCGCCGGCAACGACCCGTTCGACGAGACCACCATGCTCGACGACCACGGCTCGTCGGCCGAGGCGACCTACGACAACGAGAAGCCGGGCCAGCCGACCCAGCCGGCGGCGTACCCGCCGCTCGACAAGCAGACCACCTCGGTCTGAGCCGTCTGCTCCACGCTCCACTCCGGCGGGTGGGCCCGGGATCCGCGATCCCGGGCCCACCCGCCGTTAGCGTGAAGGCATGACCTCGGAGCCCACCGACGCACCGGCCGACCCGCCGGCCGCCGGGCTCACCGACCGGCGGGCAGAACGACTCGCCGATCGTGGACGACGGGCCGCGGAGACCCTGTGGCGGCTGGTCGTCACGACGGTGTCGTCGTGCCTGCGCTACCGCGTCACGGGTCTCGCCGCCGAGGGCGCGTTCTTCGCCGTCGTCTCGGTGCCGCCGCTGATCTTCGCCCTCGCCGGGGCCATCGGCTACGTCTCCGAGCGGTTCAGCGCCGACCAGGTCGACGACGTCCGCGCGGCCATCATCGACCTGTGCAGCCAGTTCCTCACCGACCGCGCCGTCGAGCAGGTGATCACCCCGACGATGGACGAGGTGCTCGACGGCGGTCGCCTCGACGTCATCTCGCTCGGCTTCGTGCTCTCGCTGTGGTCGGGCTCGCGGGCGCTCAACGTGTTCGTCGACACCATCACGATCATGCACGGGCTCGGCGGCCACCGCGGGATCGTCAAGACCCGCGCGCTGGCCTTCGTGCTCTACATCCTCGCCATGGTCACCGGCGCGATCTCGCTGCCGCTGGTGGTCGCCGGCCCGCGTCTCGTGGGCGACGCGCTGCCCGACCGGGCTGCGTTCCTGATGTCGTTCTACTGGCCGACCGTGATCGTGGTCTGCATCTGCTTCCTGGCCACGCTCTACCACGTGGCCGTGCCCGTGCGGACCAACTGGAGCTTCAACCTGCCCGGAGCGGTGTTCTCCCTCGTGGCGTGGATCCTCGGGTCCTACGCACTCCGCTGGGTCCTCACGGTCACCGCCGCCGACTCCAAGTCGATCTACGGCCCGCTCGCAGCCCCGATCGCCGTCCTGCTGTGGCTCTACCTCGTGGCGCTCGCCGTCCTCATCGGCGCCGCGGTCAACGCCGCCTTCGACGAGGTGTTCCCGCAGAAGAACACCACCCGAGCACGCCGCGAGCTCCTCGCGCGGCTGCGTGCCCTAGGTTCTCAGCGTGGATGAGCACCTGGCCGAGACCTCGGCCACGCGAGGACGCGGCACGGTCGAGCTGCCCGAGCGGGTGCGTTCTCCCTGGTTCGTGCTCGGACGTCGGCTGTTGCTCGCGCTCGCCATCCTGGCCGGCACCGTGCTGCTGGTCTACCTCGACGGCGAGGGCTACCGCGACGGCAACGACCCGGACAACGAGATCAGTCTCATCGACGCGATCTACTACACGACCGTCACGCTCAGCACGACCGGCTACGGCGACATCGCCCCGGTCACCGACACGGCGCGGCTCGTCAACGCGCTCGTCATCACCCCCGCTCGCATCGCCTTCCTGGTGCTGTTGATCGGCACCACCTTGGAGGTGCTCGCCTCGCAGGGGCGCGAGCTGCTCCGCATCGCCCGCTGGAGGAAGAACATGGGCCACCACGTCGTCGTCATCGGCTACGGGACCAAGGGCCGCAGCGCCGTCGAGACCCTCGTCGGCAACGGCCTCGACCGCGAGCACGTCGTCGTCGTCGACCCGTCGTCGACCGCGCTCGCCGACGCCCACGCCGACGGTCTCGCCGTCGTCACGGGCGATGCCACCCGGCGCGACGTGCTGCGCCGCGCCGGCGTCGGTGACGCCGACCAGGTGATCATCGCGACGGGTCGCGACGACTCCAACGTGCTCGCTGCGCTGACCGTGCGTCAGCTCAACCCCGAGACCTGGATCGTCGCCTCGGTCTCGGAGCAGGAGAACGCGCCGCTCATGCGCCAGTCGGGCGCCGACTCCGTGATCACCTCCTCCGACGCCGTCGGGCGCCTCATCGGCCTGTCGACGCTCTCGCCGACGCTCGGCGTGGTGATGGAGGACCTGCTCACCTACGGCGAGGGCCTCGAGGTCGCCGAGCGCGAGCTTCTCGTCGCCGAGGTCGGCAAGCAGCCGCAGACGCTGCCCGACCAGGTGATCGCCGTCGTCCGCGACGAGAAGGTCTACCGCTACTTCGACCCCGTGGTCGCGCTGCTCGCACGCGGCGACCGGCTGATCGTCGTCCGGCCCGCCAAGGAGCTGCCGTGGGCGCCGCGGCCCGGCACCCACAACGAGGACTTCGCCTCCGACGAGGACTGATCCGGCGCGGCGGAAAAATGGAACCGAGCCGCTGGAGTCTCGGGTCAACAGCGGCTCGGTGAGAAGGACGCTACGCACCCGCGCGCGCTCGCGCAGCAGAACCGGGAAACCTCGCTGGGCCAGCCGGAAAAAAGAACCGAGCCGCTGACGTCTCGGGTCATCAGCGGCTCGGTAGGAAGAACAGTACCCGGTCGAGCACTGCTTGGCGAGGGAAAACCCTCACTTCCTCGAAAAAGTTCTGAGGGGATCCCTCAGGGGCGCTCGACGTCGTCCGCGACGGCCCACCAGGCCTCCGGCTGCGGGGCACGCCGGGGGAGCGGCAGCCGCTCGGGGAGGGTGAGGACGCGGGTGAGGTAGCGGCGGATCACGGCGGCTCCAGTCTCGTCGGGCTCGGTGGGCATCGACCTTGCCCGCCGACGAGGTGACGCGGCTCACCCGCGCGAGTGGGGTGCGGCAGGCCGTCGCCGTCGCGCCGAGGAGCACCTGGCCCGATGACGTCATTCGGGGCGCCGATCGGCCACGATGACGCCGAGGATGCACGACAGACGCCGTTGATGGCGCACAGTCGACCCCGTGCCCCCTTCCGACGCGCCCGACCTGCCCTCGGACGCCCGGCCCGCCGCGTGCGCCCTCGGCGTCGTCCTGCGGCAGGTCGCGGTCAGCATCGCGGTCGCCTGCGCCGTGCCGGCCGCGCTGTTCTACGTCACCCTGGTGACCTTCAGCATCACGACCGCCGTGCTGGCCGCGCTCGCGTGGGCCTACGGCGCGGTCGCGTGGCGTTGGGCGACCGACAGGCCGATGTCGGGCCTGCTCGCGCTGACGGTCACGATCCTCACGGTGCGCACGGTCTTCACGCTCGCGACGGGCAACACGTTCGTCTACTTCCTGCAGCCGATGGTCAGCGACAGCCTGGTCGCCGTGCTGTTCCTGGTCTCGTTGGCCACGGCCCGCCCGCTCGTGGCCCGGCTGGCGGCCGACTTCTACCCGATGAGCCCGGCCCTGGCCGACCAGCCGTGCGTACGGCGCCTGTTCTGGCGCCTCACGCTGATGTGGGGCGGGGTGTGCCTGGCCAAGGGGGCGCTGGGCTACTGGCTGCTGACGTCGTTGTCGACGGCCGACTTCGTGCTGGTCAAGAACGGCGTCATGATCGCGGTGACGGCGCTCGCCGTCGCGGTCACGATCCGCGCCGCCCTCTGCGTGCTGCAGCAGGCCGAGCGGGCCGTCCCGGTCTGACCGGTCAGGACCGCGAGGCGGCGATCATGTCCTCGCGCGGCACGACCTTGACCCGCAGGCGGCCGGCGGCCTCGCCGAGGGCCTGCTCGTGGGCGTCGAGGCGCTCCCAGTCGGCCCAGGTCGTGACCGTGACGCCGCGCTCGGCCAGGTGGGCCAGGATCGCGTCGGGGTCACGCTCCTCGCGACCGGGCAGGTCCTCGAGGTCGGCGACCAGGCTGGCGACCACCTGTGAGGCGTCGGACTTGGTGTGGCCGATGAGGCCCACCGGGCCACGACGGATCCACCCCGTCACGTAGGTGCCCTCGAGCGCGGTGCCGTCGAGGTCGACCACGCGTCCGGCCTCGTTGGGCACCAGGCCCGCGCTGGCGTCGTACGGCAGGTCGAGCACGGGGCTCGGCTGGTAGCCGACGGCTCGGTAGACGGCCTGCACGGGCGTGTCGACGTACTCGCCAATGCCGCGCACGGTGGCGTCGCCCTGCAGCTCCATCGTCTCGGTGCGGATGCCCTCGACGCGCTCCTCGCCCAGGATCTCGACCGGCGCCTGGCACAGGTGCACGTGGATGCGGCGCTCGGCCCCGGTGGGCTCGGCCTCGAGGTACTTCAGCAGCGTGTCGACCACGAGGCGGGTGCCCTTGTTGCCCGAGATGGCGGCCTGGCTGGCCTCGTCGATCTCGAAGCCCTCGGGGTGCACGATGACGTCGACCTCGGGGGAGTGGGAGAGCTCGCGCAGCTCCATGGGCGTGAACTTCACCTGGGCCGGTCCGCGCCGGGCGAAGACGTGCACGTCGCGGATCGTGCTGGCCGCCAGGCCGGCGTGCACGTTGGCGGCGATCTCGGTGACCAGCTGCTCGTCGGCGGGCTTGGCGAGCATCCGGGCGACGTCGAGGGCGACGTTGCCGGCGCCGATGACGGCGACCGACGTCGGGCCCTCGAGCGGCCACTCGCGGGCGCCGTCCGGGTGGCCGGCGTACCAGGAGACGAAGTCGGCGGCACCGTGGCTGCCGGGCAGGTCGATGCCCGGGATGTCGAGCGGACGGTCGACGGAGGCACCGGTCGAGAACACGACGGCGTCGTAGAGACGGCGCAGGTCGTCGAGCTTGAGGTCGGTGCCGTAGGAGACGTTGCCGAGGAAGCGGATGCGGTCCTTGGCGAGCACGCGGCCCAGGGCCTTGATGATCTCCTTGATGCGCGGGTGGTCGGGTGCGACGCCGTAGCGGACCAGGCCGTAGGGGGCCGGCAGCTGCTCGAGCACGTCGACGTGGACGTCGTCGCGCTCCTGGGTCAGGTAGTCGGCGGCGTAGATGCCTGCGGGTCCAGCCCCGACGACGGCGACGCGGTAGGTGCTCATGCTTCCAGGGTGCTGACCGGACGACGCCGCCAGTAGCCACCGCGTTCCTGTGGGGTCACAGGTTCAACCTGTGAGGAGTGTGGCGCGGGTCACCCGAGGGTGACCGGCAGCGTCTCCCAGCCGCGCAGGATGCGGGTCGTACGACGGCGTCCGCCCGGTATGACGGCGAGGTCGGGGAACCGCTCGTGCAGTACCTGGAGCGCGACGACGCCCTCCATGCGGGCCAGGGCCGCGCCCAGGCAGTAGTGGCGCCCGCCCGAGAAGCTGAGGTGGTCGCCCGCGTTGTCGCGTCGCACGTCGAAGGCGTCGGGGGCGGTGAAGACCTCGGGGTCGCGGTTGGCGGCGGCGAGCAGCGTCGTCACGATGCGGCCGCGTCGCAGCGGGTGCCCGGCGACCTCGGTGTCGCGGGTGACGGTGCGCCCGGTCAGCAGCACCGGCGGGTCGAACCGCAGCACCTCGTCGACGGCCGTCGTCCAGGCGGCGTCGCCGGCGACCAGCGCGGCCCGCTGCTCGGGGTGCTGGGCGAGCAGGCTGACGCCGTTGCCGATCAGGTTGACCGTCGTCTCGAAGCCGGCCGCGAGCACCAGGCCCGACGTCGAGATGAGCTCGGCGTCGCTCAGCGCTCCGCCGTCGTCGTCGCGGACGGCGACCAGTTGGCTGAGCAGGTCGTCTCCCGGACGGCGGCGCACGCGGTCGACGTGCCGCTGCAGCCAGCCGTCGAACTCCCGCAGAGCGTCCTCGACCTCGCGGAACCGCGCCGACGGCAGGCCCATGTCGAGGCTCGGCGCCGCGAGCGTCCCGAAGCGCCGGACGACGTCGCGCTCCTCGAGCGGCACGCCGAGGATCTCGCAGATCACGGTGACCGGCAGCAGGGCGGCGTAGGCGTCGACCAGGTCGACCGGAGTGGTGCGCGCCGTCCGGGAGAGGTCGTCGAGCAGCTCGTGGGCGACCTCCTCGGTGCGCGTGCGCAGGCGCTCGACGGCCCGCACCGTGAACACGCGCGTCACGAGCCGGCGCATGCGGGTGTGGTCGGGCGGCTCGGTGGCCAGCAGCGACGGGGGAGCGAGCGGACCCAGTGGCGACGAGCTCCCGGCCCAGCGCGCCAGCCGCGCGACGGGTCCGGAGCCGTCGATGCCCAGGCCCGCCTGCACGTCAGGGCTCGTGAGGGTCTCGCGGACGACGGCGTGCCGCGCCGTCACCGACGAGAACCGTCCGTCGTAGAAGGTGCCGGCCGCACGGATCTGCGCGAACAGGTCGAGCGGCAGGTCCTGCGAGGTGCTGCTGTGCTTGATCGCCATCCCCTGCAGGTCACCCCGGCGCGCCTGGCGGCTGATCGCGACGGTGGGCAGGGCGTGGCCGAGCACCCAGCGGGTGCGCGCCTGGGCCGTGGTCGTGAGCGACATACCGTCAGTCTGCCGTGACGGCGGCAGCAGAACGAGAACAGGAGCGGCCCGACGGGCCGCTCCTGCTCGGTGGTGGACGATACTGGGTTTGAACCAGTGACCTCTTCCGTGTCAAGGAAGCGCGCTACCGCTGCGCCAATCGTCCGTGTTGAGTTGTCGTGCTCGAGGTGGGTACGGGATTTGAACCCGTGTACACGGATTTGCAGTCCGTTGCCTCGCCTCTCGGCCAACCCACCGTGCTACTGGCTGGAGGTCCGGCCGTGACACTTGACCTCTCAGAGCGGACAACGAGACTCGAACTCGCGACCTCAACCTTGGCAAGGTTGCGCTCTACCAACTGAGCTATGTCCGCATGCGCTCCGGTGTTCTGGAGTGCGTGAGAACAGTAGCCCACGTGGTCGGCGACGCCAAAACCGGTACCGACGTCGACGTGTCGAGCAGGTGTCGTCACTAGGTTGGGAGCCATGCGAGCGTGGATCGACGGGGCCCTGCTGGACGACGCGACCGGGCCGGCGGTGAGCGTCGTCGACCACGGGTTCACGGTCGGCGACGGCGTCTTCGAGGCGGTCAAGGTCGTCGACGGTCGACCCTTCGCGCTGGGGCTGCACCTCGCCCGCCTGGCCCGCTCCGCCGCCGGCCTCGGGCTGGGGGAGGTCGACGTCGACCACGTGCGTGCCGGCATCGAGGCGACGCTCGCCGGCCAGGACCTCCCGCTCGGCCGCATCCGGATCACCCTGACCGGCGGACCCGCGCCGCTGGGCTCGGGCCGCGGCGACCACCCGATGACGGTCGTCGTCGTCACGGCGCCGATGGACCCCACGGCCGCGACGACGAGCATCGTCACCGTGCCGTGGCCGCGCAACGAGCGCGGCGCCCTGGCCGGGCTCAAGACGACGTCGTACGCCGAGAACGTCGTCGCCCTGGCCGAGGCGCAGCGGCTCGGGGCCTCCGAGGCGGTGTTCGCCAACCTCGCCGGCCACCTGTGCGAAGGCACGGGCACCAACGTCTTCTACGTGGTCGACGGCGAGCTGCGCACCCCGACGCTTGCCAGCGGCTGCCTCGCCGGCGTGACCCGGGCGCTGCTGCTCGAGTGGCACGGCGGACGCGAGGTCGACGAGCCGATCGCGGTGGCCGAGGCCGCCGACGAGGTGCTCCTGGTCTCGACGACGCGCGACGTGCAGCCCGTCGTCCGGTGGGGCGAGCGGACGCTCGAGGTCGGGCCCGTCACGCAGGCCGCCGCCGCGACCTGGCGGGCACGCGAGCCGGAGCTGCTCGGGCAGTAGGCGGGCGGGTTCAGCGCAGCACGTCGGCGAGAAACCTGTCGACGTCGGCCGACTCCTCGCCCGGACGCACGGCGAGCCACGTGCGGCCCAGGAAGGCCAGCAGCTCGGCGGCGCGGACGTCGACGCGCAGCCGACCCTCGCGGGCGTGGAAGACGATGTGCACGAGCGCACGACCCTCCTCGTCGACCCCGGGCCGCAGCCGCACCGTGCCCTCGCCGACGGGTTCGCCCAGCCCGCGCACCAGCAGCGAGCGCGCCACGACCCACGGGACGTCGACGCCCGGCAGGTGCAACGTGACCTGGACCGCCCACGGATCGAGGGGCTCGTAGGCGAAGGTGGCCATGAAGGCCATGGGCCGGCCCTGCTCGTCGTCGCAGTGCAGGGCGATGTCGGCGGTGACTGCCGAGGCGAGCGGCCGGTACGTCATGTGGGGCGTCCCTTGGATCCGAGGATGAGGGGACGGAGCGAGCCCCTCACACCAGTGGACGCCTTCCGGACCGATCTGGTTGCACCTCCTGGGGGTGTTTTCTGCTGCCGTTACCAAACGGTGACCAAGTGGGAGCCTGGCGAGCCGATGCGTTAGAGTCCCGATCGCAGTCCAGGGGGCGATTGGCGCAGTGGTAGCGCGCTTCGTTCACACCGAAGAGGTCACTGGTTCGAACCCAGTATCGCCCACCCGAAGCACCGCAAGTCAGAGGCTGGATTCCCACAGGGAAGCCGGCCTCTCGTCGTCCCAGCCTTAGGTGTCCGCACCCTGCCGCAGCCGGTAGGCGCCGCACCGGCAGCGCTCGTAGACGACCGGTCCGTCGCTGGTGAAGTGCGAGGAGGCGACGGACCACAGGTGCAGGTGCTCGACAGTCATGCGCCCAGCGTGCTGTCATGGTCTTGTGCATCTCAACCCTTACGGCGAGGATCCGGTCCGGATGGCCGTGAACCTCGCGACCGACTGGCCGGCCACGGCCGCCGCGCTCGAGCGCCGGCTGGACGACGCGGGGCTCGTCGTCATGGGGCGGGTGACGAGTCACGACCACGAGTCCGTGCGGGCCTTCCTCGACGACTGGGTCGACGTCGTCGACGAGACCGACCCCGCCGCGCGGGCGGCGAGGGTCAACGCGTTGCTGGCGGCGTCGTCGTCGCACCCGCGCATCACCGACCACGCCGGGTCGGGCTGGCACCTGCACTACCGCGCCGACGACCTCACCATGGGACAGGTGGTGGCCGCGCTCGTCTCGGTCGGCACGGCGCTGCACCTCACCGGACGCGGCATGCACCGGCTCGGCCGCTGCGCCGTCGACGGCTGCGACCGGGTCTACGCTGACTTCTCGCGCACGGGGCGCCAGCGCTACTGCGGCAGGGCCTGCGCCAACCGCGACGCCGTCCGCCGGCACCGAGCCCGCGCCACCGCCTGACTCGTCAGTCACGGAATAGGACCGCGGCCGCGGGCGATGTGCCTGGTATGACCACCACCCCGCAGTCCCCGCTCACCGTCGGTCTCATCGGCGCCGGCAACATCGGTGGCACGCTCGCCCGTCTGGCCGTCGCGGCCGGTCACGACGTCGTCGTCAGCAACCGGCGCGGACCCGACACGCTCGCGGACCTCGTCGCCGAGCTCGGTCCTCGAGCCCGGGCGGCCACGCCCGCCGAGGCCGCCGAGGCGGGTGACCTCGTCATCGTCACCGTGCCGCTGAAGTCCTACCGCGACGTTCCGGTCGAGCCGCTGGCCGGCAAGGTCGTGATCGACACCAACAACTACTACCCCGAGCGCGACGGGCAGATCGCCGAGCTCGACGACGAGTCGACGACCACGTCGGAGCTGCTGCAGGCCCACCTGCCGACCTCGCACGTCGTCAAGGGCTTCAACAACATCTACTTCGGCCACCTCGCCATCCTTGGCCGCCCGAGCGGCAGCCCCGAGCGCAGTGTCATCACCATCGCCGGCGACGACGACGCTGCGAAGCGCACCGTGACCGCCTTCGTCGACTCGATCGGCTACGACACCTACGACCTCGGCCCGCTCGCCGAGGGCTGGCGCGTGCAGCGTGACACCGCTGCCTACGCCGGCCTCTACGTCGACGGCGACGACTGGGCGAATCCGCGTCCGGCGAAGCCCGAGCTGGTCGCCGCGAAGCTCGCCGAGGCGAAGCGCTACCGCGACATGTGACGCCACGGGCAAACCGGCGCGCGGCGTCGGTCACGGCGTCGATACGATCGGCGAGGCCCGCCGACCAGCGGCGGGCACAGCCGAGAGGAACCCTCGTGTCCGACATCCAGGTCGTCCGCATCCACGCCGGTGAGCGTGAGGAGCGGGCCACCACGACGGGCACCAAGGCCTGGGAGCTCTTCGCCGACGAGGCCGACGTCGTCGCGGTCCGGGTGGGCGGTGAGCTCAAGGACCTCTCCTACGAGCTCCAGGACGGCGACGAGGTCGCCTCGGTCGCGATCGACAGCGCCGACGGCCACGACATCCTGCGCCACTCGACTGCGCACGTCATGGCGCAGGCCGTGCAGGACCTCTTCCCCGAGGCCAAGCTCGGCATCGGCCCGCCGATCACCGACGGCTTCTACTACGACTTCGACGTGCCCACGCCGTTCGTGCCGGAGGATCTCGCCAAGATCGAGACCCGCATGCGCAAGATCATCAAGGAGGGGCAGCGCTTCGAGCGCCGCGTCACCACCGACGGCGACGCCCTCGACGAGCTGCAGGACGAGCCGTACAAGATCGAGCTCATCGGCCTCAAGGGTGGCGCCGGCGTCGAGGACGCCGCCGAGGGCGCGAGCGTCGAGGTCGGCGCCGGCGAGCTCACCATCTACGACAACGTCAATCCGCGGTCGAAGGAGACCGTGTGGAGCGACCTGTGCCGCGGCCCGCACCTGCCGACCACCAAGCGCATCCCGGCGTTCAAGCTGATGCGCAGCGCGGCCGCCTACTGGCGCGGCGACGAGAAGAACAAGCAGCTGCAGCGCATCTACGGCACCGCGTGGGAGTCGAAGGAGGCGCTCGACGCCCACCTCGAGCGCATCGCCGAGGCGGAGAAGCGCGACCACCGCAAGCTCGGGCGCGACCTCGACCTGTTCAGCTTCCCCGACGAGATCGGCTCCGGCCTGCCGGTCTTCCACCCCAAGGGCGGCGTGATCAAGCGCGAGATGGAGGACTACGTCCGCCAGCGCCACATCGAGGAGGGCTTCGACTACGTCGGCACGCCGCACATCTCGAAGGAGCACACCTTCCACCTGAGCGGGCACCTGCCC
The DNA here is from genome assembly GCF_039939255.1 of Nocardioides secundeburneus. Classification (NCBI taxonomy): domain Bacteria; kingdom Bacillati; phylum Actinomycetota; class Actinomycetes; order Propionibacteriales; family Nocardioidaceae; genus Nocardioides; species Nocardioides secundeburneus. The sequence continues at coordinate 129,062 of NZ_JBDUUE010000006.1, read as the reverse complement.
TACTACGCCGACGGCATGTTCCCGCCCATGGAGTTCGAGGGCGCGAACTACTACCTCAAGGCCATGAACTGCCCGATGCACAACCTGATCTACCGCTCGCGCGGTCGGTCCTACCGTGAGCTGCCGCTGCGGCTGTTCGAGTTCGGGCACGTCTACCGCTACGAGAAGTCCGGCGTCATCCACGGCCTGACCCGGGTGCGCGGCTTCGCCCAGGACGACTCGCACTCCTACGTCACCGAGGAGCAGGCGCCCGGGGAGATCAAGCACCTCCTCGACTTCGTGCTCGGCCTGCTGCGTGACTTCGGCCTCGACGACTTCTACCTCGAGCTCTCCACCCGCGACGACTCCAAGCCCGACAAGTTCGTCGGTTCGCAGGAGCAGTGGGACACCGCCACCGAGGTGCTCCGGGTCGCCTGCGAGGAGTCCGGCCTCGAGCTCGTGCCCGACCCGGGCGGCGCGGCGTTCTACGGCCCGAAGGTCTCGGTGCAGGCCAAGGACGCCATCGGGCGCACCTGGCAGATGTCGACCATCCAGTACGACTTCAACCAGCCGCAGGGCTTCGACCTGACCTACCAGGCCTCCGACGGCACCCGCAAGCAGCCGGTGATGATCCACTCGGCCAAGTTCGGCTCGATCGAGCGGTTCCTCGGCGTGCTCGTCGAGCACTACGCCGGTGCGTTCCCCCCGTGGCTCGCCCCCGTGCAGGTGCAGGGCATCCCGGTGGCCGAGTTCGCCAACGACTACCTCCAGGACGTCGCGCGCCGCATGCGGTCGCAGGGCCTGCGGGTCGAGGTCGACTACTCCGACGACCGCTTCCAGAAGAAGATCCGCAACGCCCAACTCCAGAAGGTGCCCTTCATGCTCATCGCCGGCAACGACGACATCGAGGCGGGCGCGGTCTCCTTCCGCTACCGCGACGGACGCCAGGACAACGGCGTCCCGATCGACGAGGCGATCGCGCGCGTCGCGTCCGCCGTGAACTCGCGGGAGCAGGTGTGAGCGGCGAGGTCCCGGCCCCGACCACCTCCGAGAAGGTCGACGGCGTGCAGATCCGGCTGGCCGTCACCGCCGAGGACGTCGAGGCCGCCGCGCACCTGTTCGAGCACGACCTGCGCCCCGACGCCGTGCGTCGCTTCCTCGGCGACTCCGCCCACCACCTGATCCTCGCCTACGACGGGGACAAGCCGGTCGGCATGGTCACCGTGATCGAGATGCACTACCCCGACCGCGGCACGGAGATGTTCATCTACGACATGCGCGTCGACGAGTCGCAGCGCGGCCGCCGCATCGGCCACGCGATGCTCGACGCGCTCGAGTCGCTCGCCTTCGACACGCAGAGCCGGGGCGTCTGGGTCGTCACCGGCACCGGCGAGCGCAACGCCGGCGCCCGGGCCACGTTCAAGAGCCGCGGCGCCACCGAGGACGTCGACCGGGTCCGCTACTCCTGGCGCACCGACGGCTGACCACCCCTGCGGGGCGGTGGCGCTGGCTAGGGTCGGCGTCATGCCTCGGACCATCGCCACCGCCACGCAGGTCTCGCGCGACGAGCTGCTCGACTTCGTCCGCCCGCGTCACCACTTCGTGCTGATCACGCGCCGCAAGGACGGTTCGCCGCAGGCGAGCCCGGTCAGCGGGGGAGTCGACGACGAGGGCCGCCTGGTGATCTCGACCTACCCCGAGCGGGCCAAGACCGCCAACGCGCGGCGCGACCCGCAGGTGAGCGTCGTCGTGCTCGGCGACGAGTTCGACGACGCCTACGTGCAGGTCGACGGCACCTGCGAGGTGCTCGACGGCGAGGACGCCGTGGAGCCGCTCGTCGACTACTTCCGCTGCATCGCCGGCGAGCACCCCGACTGGGACGAGTACCGCCAGGCCATGCGCGACCAGGGCAAGTCGCTGCTGCGCATCACGCCGACCCGGTGGGGCCCGGTCGCGACGGGCGGGTTCCCCGAGCGCCTCGCCGACTGAGGGCTGCCCCGCCGGCCCGCTCACGGACGCCGGCCAGCACCGTCTCGAGCACGGCCAGCTCGTCGTCGTCGAGATCGTCGAAGACAAGCTGTCCGACCAACCGCGCGTGCGCCGGCGCGGCCTCGCGGATGGCGGTGGTGCCCCGCGACGTCATGGTGATCCAGGCTCCGCGCCCGTCGTCGGCGCACTCCTCGCGCTCGACCAGCCCGCGCCCGGCCATGCGCCGCACGTGGTGCGACAGGCGGCTGCGCTCCCACCCGACGGCGGCGGCGAGGTCGCTGACGCGCAGGCGGCCGTCGGTGGTCTCGCTCAGGGCGACCAGCACGTCGTAGTCGCTGAGCGAGAGCCCGGAGTCCTCCTGCAGCTGCCGGTTGAGGACGGCGGGCAGCGCCGTGCTGAGGGCGATCCAGTGTCGCCAGGCCTGCTGCTGCTCGGGGCTCAGCCACGGCTCGTCGACGGTCACGGGTTCAGCTTAGAGGAATAGTTGACGTGTCACCTACCTTGGAGCAGCATGACGTCGACGGTGCCCCGCCCCGCGTCGACGTCCACCGCGTCGTCGACCACCACCTGACCGCACTGCCTGGAGGAGAGTCATGACCACGCCCGACCTGAGCGCCATCGAGTCCGAACGCGCCCGCCTGCGCGAGCAGCACCTGCGACCGGCGGGGGAGCGGCCCGCGTCATCGGCGCGGGGCCTGCACCACACCGCGCTGATCAGCAGCGACGTCGAGCGCACGATCCGCTTCTACCAGGACCTGCTGGAGTTCCCGCTCACCGAGCTGATCGAGAACCGCGACTACCCGGGCAGCTCGCACTTCTTCTTCGACATCGGCCACGACAACCTGCTCGCGTTCTTCGACTTCCCCGGGCTCGACGTCGGGCCGTACGCCGAGGTGCTCGGCGGGCTGCACCACTGTGCGATCTCGGTCGACCCGGCGCACTGGGACCGCCTCGTCGCCAAGCTCGAGGCCGCCGGCGTCGACCACGTCGTGCACAGCGGGGTGTCGGTCTACTTCACCGACCCCGACGGGGCCCGCATCGAGCTCATCGCCGACCCGCTGGGGGAGATGTACGGCGAGCACGTCCTGTGATCTCAGGCCGCTGACCTGCGGCTATCTATGTTACCGAGACGTAATGTCGCAGACACTCTTTACTTGCAACATGGCGTCGCACTAACCTCGGGGCCGTTGACCCATCAACGGTGAGAGGTGACCCCCCATGACCGCGACCATGGACCCGAAGGCCGACGACGTCGTCCACGAGGCGCCGTTCCAGACCTACGAGGAGCGCCTCAGGACGCTCAGCGAGGCCTCCGTCGAGCAGCACTTCGACGCGTTCACCGACATCGCGTGGGACGACCCCGACCTCGCCATCGACCCGACCGACGAGCGGTGGATCCTGCCCGAGGTCGACGTCCTCGGGCGTCACCCGTGGTACCAGGGGCTCCCGAAGGACGAGCGGATCCGCATCGGGCTCTACCGCCAGGCCAACGTGACCAAGGTCGGGCTGCAGTTCGAGCAGATCCTCGTCGCCGGGCTGATGAACTACGTCTACTCGCTGCCCAACGGCTCGGCGGAGTTCCGCTACGCCACGCACGAGGCGACCGAGGAGACCCACCACACGCAGATGTTCCAGGAGTTCGTGAACCGCTCGGGGCAGGACGTCCCGGGTGGCTCGCGCCTGTTCCACCTGCTCAGCCCGGTCCTGCCGCTGGCCGCACGCCTCGCGCCCTACGGCTTCTACTACGGGGTGCTGGCCGGCGAGGAGCCCATCGACCACGTGCAGAAGTCGATCCTGCGGGCCGGCGACGACATGCACCCGCTGCTGCAGCGCATCATGCAGATCCACGTGGCCGAAGAGGCCCGTCACATCGGCTTCGCGCACCAGTACCTCGTGCACAACGCGCCCCGGCTCAGCAAGCCCGAGCGGGCCGTGCTGTCGATCGTCGTGCCGGTCATCATGAAGTGGCTCTGCAACGAGATCCTGGTGCCGAGCAAGCAGGCCCAGAAGGACATGGGCATCCCGCGCTCGGTCATGAAGGACCTCTACTGGGAGGGCGAGGAGTCGCAGAAGTTCCTGCGCGACCTCTTCGGCGACGTCCGCATGCTCGCCGAGCAGACCGGCATGATGAACCCGGTCTCCCGACGCGTGTGGCGCCTGATGAGGATCGACGGCCGCAGCTCGCGCTTCCGCAGCGCGCCCGCGTCCGCGGCGTCCTGACGCCCGGACGACGAGAGGCCGAGCCGTCATGGCGTACGTCGTCACGCAGTCGTGCTGCGCCGATGCCTCGTGCGTCGTCGCGTGCCCGGTCAACTGCATCCACCCCGCGCCGGGCGAGCCCGGCTTCGCCACCGCCGAGATGCTCTTCGTCGACGCCACCGCGTGCGTCGGCTGCGGCGCCTGCGCCACGGCGTGCCCGGTCGACGCCATCAAGCCGGCCTCGACCCTGACCCGCGAGGAGCAGCCGTTCGTCGCGATCAACGCCGACTACTACGACTGCTTCCCGCACCACGACCGCACCCCGCTGTCGGTCGTGGTCGCGCAGCGCCGCCTGGTCGAGCGGCGGGTGCGCCGCGTCGCGGTGGTCGGCGCCGGCCCGGCCGGCCTCTACGCCGCCGACGAGCTGCTCAAGCACCCCGAGGTCGAGGTCGACGTCTACGACCGGCTGCCCACGCCCTACGGACTGGTGCGCGCGGGTGTCGCCCCCGACCACCCACACACCAAGCGCGTCGAGAAGCTCTTCCGCGCCGTCGAGGACCAGCCCGGCTTCCGCTACCTGCTCGGCGTCGAGGTCGGCACCGACCTCGACCTCGCCGACCTGCGGCAGCACTACGACGCCGTCGTCTACGCGGTCGGCGCGAGCAGTGATCGCAGCCTCGGCATCGACGGGGAGCAGCTGCCCGGCTCGCTGTCGGCCACCGACGTCGTCGGCTGGTACAACGGCCACCCCGGCCAGCAGGACCTCGAGGTGCCGCTCGACCACCCGTCGGGCCGCGCCGTCGTCGTCGGCAACGGCAACGTCGCCCTCGACGTCGCGCGCATCCTGACCCGCGACCCCGCCGTCCTCGAGCGCACCGACATGGCCGCGCTGCCGTGGGCCGCCCTGTCGCGCAGCGGCGTGCGCGAGGTCGTCGTGCTCGGACGACGCGGGCCGGCCGAGGCCGCGTTCACGCTCCCCGAGCTCGTCGGGCTCGTCGGGCTGGTCGACGACGGGGTGCTCGACGTCGTCGTCGACACCGGGGGAGCGGCGATCCCCGCAGGCGGGCGCAAGCTCCAGATCCTGGCCGACCTCGCCTCCCGCGCGCCGCGCGCCGGCGTCGCCCGCATCGTGCTGCGCTTCCACACTCGGCCGATCGAGATCGAGGGCGACCACGAGACCGGCGTGCGCGGCGTCGTCGTCGAGCGCGACGGCGTCCGCGAGACCCTCGAGACCGGCCTGGTCCTGCGCGCGATCGGCTACCGCGGCCGGCCGGTGGCCGACCTGCCCTTCGACGAGGCCACGGGCACCGTGCCCCACGAGGCGGGCCGCGTGCGGCCCGGCCTCTACGTCGCCGGCTGGGTCAAGCGCGGCCCCTCGGGCTTCATCGGCACGAACAAGACGTGCGCCGAGCAGACCGTGAGCTCGCTGCTCGACGACCTCGACGCCGGCCTGCCCGCGCCGTCCGGCACCCGCGCCGAGCTCGACGCCCTCGTCGCCGCCCGCTGCCCGGACGCCGTCGACCTCGCCGCCTGGCGCCGCCTCGACGCCGAGGAGCGCCGTCGGGGCGCGACGCGGTCGCGGCCCCGCGCCAAGATCGTCGACGTCGCGGAGATGCTGCGCGTCGCGCACGCCGCCCCTGCGCCGGCTCGGCGTCGCCGTTACCCTTCGAAGGTGCGGGAGGTTCTCGCGGGCCGGTAGAGCGGCAGGCACGGACGAGGTGGCATGGGCCAGCAGGACGGGCGTCAGGCCCGGTGGGACAAGCACAACGAGGAACGCCGGGCCACCATCCTCGACGCCGCCCTCGCGGTCATCGGCGCCGGTGAGCCCGGCGACGACTTCCACGTGCAGCAGATCGCGCAGCGCGCCGGTCTCAACCGCACGGTGGTCTACCGCCACTTCGACGACCGTGCCGACCTCGACCGAGCCATCCGGGCGCACATCCTCGACGACCTCACGGCCGGGCTGATCCCGGAGGTCACCCTCGACGGCACCGTGGCCCAGATCATCCGCCGGATCATCTCCTCCTACGTCGACTGGGTCGTCGAGCACCCCGCCGCGCACGCCTTCGCCGCCCAGGAGATGTCGGGCCCGGTCGCGCAGGGCACCGACCGCATCGCCAGTGCCGTCACCGAGCTGCTGCAGCTCGCGATCGCCCTGCTCGGGGCCGAGCTCGACGACGACGAGCGGGCGCTCGTCGACCCGCTGTCGCACGGCCTCGTCGGCGCCGTGTTCGGCGCCGTCCGCCGATGGGTCTCCCGCGACCCGCGCCAGCCCTCGGCCACGGTGCTGGTCGATCTGCTCTCCGAGTCGGTGTGGAACCTGCTCGACGGCCACGCACGGCGCCTGGGGCTCAGGATCGACCCCGACCTGCCGCTCGTCGACCTGCTGCCCACCGGCGACGGCCCCGCCTCGTGACGACCTCCGACGACGGGCCCGTCCGGCAGGACGGCGTCGGCGACGCCGACGAGCTCGACCGGCTCTGGACGCCGCACCGGCTCGCCTACATCCGTGGCGAGAACAAGCCGGCCGACGACACCGCGCCCCAGTGCCCGTTCTGCCGCATCCCGGGCCTCGACGACGCCGCCGGGCTCGTCGTGCGGCGCGGCGAGCTGTCGTTCGCCGTCCTCAACCTCTACCCCTACGCGCCCGGGCACCTCATGGTCTGCCCCTACCGCCACATCGCCGACTACACCGAGACCACCGACGCCGAGGCGGCCGAGATCGCCGACCTCACGCGCGAGGCAATGCGCACGATCCGGGCGGTGTCCGGAGCCGGCGGATTCAACGTCGGCATGAACCAGGGCCACGTGGCCGGCGCCGGCATCGCCGCCCACCTGCACCAGCACGTCGTCCCGCGGTGGCCCGGCGACCAGAACTTCATGCCGGTCATCGGGCGCACCAAGACCCTGCCCGAGCTGCTCACCGACACCCGCGCGCTGCTCGCCGACCACTGGGTCTGAGCCCGCCGGTCGACCCGCCGGACCCCGGTCGCGGGGTCCCGAGGTGCGCCGTCATGCCCGTTCGTTTGGGTGAACAACAAAATGTCGGCCGAAGTGCTTGTGGTGGAGGTCTCAGACCACCTATGTTGTCCCGTGCAACATATCCCGTGACCGCGGTCACACCGCGGAATCGCGGCATCCAAACTGATGGAGGACGGACGATGGGTTGGAACAGGGGAGCGCGGCTCGCCGCTCTGGTGGGCGTCGGCGTGCTGGCGTTCGGCTCGCTCGCGGCGTGTGGCGAGGACGACGGCGGCTCCGGCACCGGCAGCGGTTCCGGCGGTAGCAGCAGCGGTGGCGACGGCGGCGAGAGCGCCGGCAAGGTCGGCGTGATCCTGCCCGACGTCACGACGTCGCCGCGGTGGGAGGCCAACGACCGGCCGAGCCTGCAGAAGGCGTTCGACGACGCCGGCATCGACTCGATCATCGACAACGCGCAGGGCCAGACCGACACCTTCGGCAAGATCTGCGACAGCATGCTCAACCAGAACGTCAACGTGCTGATGATCGTCAACCTCGACCCGGCCTCGGGCGCGGCCTGCCTCAAGAAGGCAGCCGACGCCGGCGTGCTCGGCATCGACTACGACCGGCTGACCCCGGGCGGCGGCGCGGAGTACTACGTCTCCTTCGACAACGTGAAGGTCGGCGAGCTGATGGGCGAGGGCCTGACCTCGTGCCTCGACGCCGAGAACAAGACGAAGGCCAACATCGTCTACGTCAACGGTGACCCGAAGGACAACAACGCCGCGCTGTTCAAGCAGGGCTACGAGCAGGCGCTCGCGCCGAAGATCGACTCCGGCGACTACACCCTGGTCGGCGACCAGACCGGTGAGTGGGACGCGACCAAGGCCGGCACCGTGTTCGAGCAGATGTACAACGAGAACGACGGCGAGATCGACGGCGTCGTCTCGGCCAACGACACCATGGCCGGCGGCATCATCGCCCGGCTCAAGGCCAACGGCGCTGCGGGCAAGATCCCCGTCACCGGCCAGGACGCCTCCATCGAGGGCCTGCAGAACATCCTCGACGGCAACCAGTGCATGACCGTCTACAAGAACACCAACCTCGAGGCCGAGACGGCCGCGAAGCTGGCCATCGCCCTGAGCCAGGGCGACAAGGAGGCCGCGGACGCACTCGCCACGAGCTCCGTCCCCGACCCCGAGACGGGCGAGGACGTCCCGTCGGCCCTGGCCACGCCGGAGATCATCACCATCGACTCGGTCAAGAAGGTCGTCTCCGACGGCTTCGCCGACAAGGCCGAGCTGTGCAAGGGCGCCTACGCCCAGCTCTGCACCGCCAACGGCGTCGAGTAGTCGACCCACGCTGACCCGGGACCGGCGGCGACCCCGCCGGTCCCGGGTCGACCCACCCTGCCACCGATCACCTGCTGTCGAGCCCTACCCCGTGGAGGTCCCATGACCGTCGACGCCGCCCTCGAGAAATCCCCACCATCGCCCGCCGCACCGCCGCTGCTCAGCCTGCGCGGCGTGGAGAAGAGCTTCGGCGCGGTCCACGTGCTCCGCGGCGTCGACCTCGACGTCCGCCCGGGCCAGGTCACCGCCCTCGTCGGCGACAACGGCGCCGGCAAGAGCACCCTGATCAAGGGCATCGCCGGCATCCACGCCTTCGACGCGGGTGAGTACACCTTCGACGGCAAGGCCGTCTCGGTGACCGGGCCCCGCGACGCCAACGCGCTCGGCATCGAGGTCGTCTACCAGGACCTCGCGCTGTGCGACAACCTCGACGTGGTCGACAACATGTTCCTCGGACGTGAGCTGAGGAAGGGCGTGATGCTCGACGACAGCACGATGGAGGAGCGCGCCCGCGAGACCCTCGACGGTCTGTCGGTGCGCACGCTGCAGTCGGTGCGCACCCCCGTCGCCGCGCTCTCCGGCGGACAGCGCCAGACGGTCGCGATCGCCCGTGCGGTGCTGTGGAACTCCCGCGTGGTGATCCTCGACGAGCCCACCGCCGCCCTCGGCGTCGCGCAGACCGAGCAGGTGCTGCTGCTGGTGCGCCGTCTGGCCGACAAGGGCCTCGGCGTGGTCCTCATCAGCCACAACCTCAACGACGTCTTCCAGGTCGCCGACGACATCGCGGTGCTCTACCTCGGCCAGATGGTCGCGCAGGTGCGCACCGACCAGGTCAAGCACGGCGAGGTGGTCGAGCTGATCACGCTCGGCCGCTCGGGCGACATCGGTCTTCCCCCGACCGCTGTAGGAGTGGCGTGATGAGCACCATGACCAAGACCACCCCGCAGCCCGCTGCGGACGACCAGACGTCGGCAGCGACGACCCTCAAGTCGGCGTTCAACGACTACGTGGCCCGGATCCGAGGAGGCGACGTCGGCTCGCTGCCGGCGGTGTTCGGGCTCATCGTGCTGGTGACGGTCTTCTCGATCCTGAAGCCGCAGTCGTTCACCAACTCCTTCAACTTCGCCAACCTGCTCAACCAGTCGGCCGGCGTGATCGTCCTGGCCATGGGCCTGGTTTTCGTGCTGCTGCTCGGCGAGATCGACCTCTCCGCGGGCTACACGGCCGCCACCGGCGCCGCCATCCTCGGCTACCTCATGGTCGACAAGGACTGGCCCGTGGTCCCCGCGGTGCTCGCGTGCCTGGCTTCCGGTGCCGTGATCGGGCTCGGCATCGGGTTGCTGGTCTCCCGACTGGGCATACCGTCGTTCGTGGTGACGCTGGCCGCGTTCCTCGCGCTGCAGGGCGTGGTCATCAAGATCCTCGGCGAGGGCGGCAGCTTCAGCTACAGCAACGAGTTCCTCGTCAACCTGAACACCGCGCCGCTCTCGGTGACGACGGGGTGGGTGCTCACCGTCATCGGCCTGGCCGCCTACGCCGCGGTCACCTACCTCAAGAACGCGCGTCGCCGAGCCCGGGGCCTCGTGCACCAGCCGGTGCTGCTGTGGGCGATCAAGACCGGCGCACTGGCTGTGCTGGTCGTCGCCGCCGTCGCCTACCTCTCGGTCGAGCGCAGCCGCAACCCCGCCTTCACCTCGCTCAAGGGCGTCCCGCAGGTCCTCCTGCTCATCGTCGCGCTGCTGGTCGTGCTCAGCTTCCTGCTGAGCAGCACTCCCTGGGGTCGCCACGTGTACGCCGTCGGCGGCAACAGCGAGGCCGCGCGCCGTGCCGGCATCAACGTGGCCTGGATCAAGCTCAGCTGCTTCCTCATGTGCTCGACGCTCGCCGCCGTCGCCGGCATCCTCATCGCCAGTCGCGACAACGGCGTCTCCGGCGACACCGGCGGCTCGCAGACCCTGCTCTTCGCCGTGGGCGCTGCCGTCATCGGCGGCACCAGCCTGTTCGGTGGCAAGGGCAAGGTGTCCGACGCGGTGATCGGCGGGCTGGTGATCAGCGTGATCGCCAACGGCATGCCGCTGCTGCAGGCCACCCCGGCAACCGTGCTGATCGTCACCGGGTTCGTGCTCCTGATCGCCGCCTCGGTCGACGCCATCAGCCGTCAGCGCAGCGCCGCCACAGGGCGGGCCTGAGCGATGCCCACGCCGACTGGGGTCGGCACCGACGAGCTGCGTCGCGCGAACCTGCGCACGATCGTGCAGACCGTCCACACTCGGGGTCCCACTACCCGGGCGGTGCTCACCCAGCAGCTCGGGCTCAACCGCAGCACGATCGGCGGCCTGACCTCCGAGCTCCAGGGTCTCGGCCTGGTCTCGGAGGAGGTCGCCGCCGTCGCCGGCCGCTCCGGGCGACCCTCGCACCTGGTCGTGCCGCGCGCCGACAACGTCGTCGTGGCCGTCGACCTGGGCGTCGACCGGCTCTCGGCCGCCGTCGTCGCCCTCGGCGGCGCGGTGCTCGAGCGGCGTGCCCGGCTGCACCAGCGCGGTGAGCACGACGTCGCCCACGTCGTCGACTCCGTCGCCCAGATGGTCGACGACCTGCTCGCCTGGGCCGCGCCCGCGCGCTGCCTCGGCATCGGGGTCGCCGTGGCCGGCGCCGTGCGGGCCGAGGACGGGCTCGTGCAGTTCGCCCCCAACCTCGGCTGGATCGGCGAGCCCTTCACCGAGCTGCTCGCGGCGCGGCTCGGGCGTCCGGTGCTCACCGGCAACGACGCCAACCTCGGCGTCCTGGCCGAGCACCTGCGCGGCGCCGCCGTCGGCTACCGCCACGCGGCCTACGTCGCCGGCTCGGTCGGCATCGGTGGGGGCTTCCTCGTCGACGGCGTGCCGTTGGCCGGTTCGCGGGGCTACGCCGGCGAGGTCGGGCACATGCAGATCGACAGCACCGGACCCGTCTGTCGCTGCGGCGCCACCGGGTGCTGGGAGATGCGGGTCGGCGAGAACCAGCTGCTCCAGCTCGCCGGACGCCTGCCCGGCGGCGGCCCCGACGCGGTCGCCGAGGTCATCGAGGCCGCGCGCGCCGGGGAGACCCGCGCCGCCGAGGCCCTCGACGACGTCGCCGACTGGCTCGGGCTGGGCCTGCGCGGGCTGATCAACATGTTCAACCCCGACGTCATCGTGCTCGGCGGCAACCTGGCCCAGGTCTGGAGCGTCGCGTCGAGCCGGGTCACCGCGGCCGTCGAGCGCACGGCGCTGCTGGCGCCGTTCACCGAGGTGACCATCGCCCCCGCCCAGCTGCAGGGGGAGTCGCCGCTGATCGGGGCCGCCGAGCTCGCCTTCGCCGCGGCCCTCGACGACCCGCAGGCGGTCGCCGAGCTACCGGCCACCACCCACGCCTGACCGCACGACCTCGAGGCCCACGGGAGCCATGGCCTAGCCTGCTCCGCGTGCTGCAGACGAGTGCCCTCGACCGGTTCAAGGACTTCTGGCAGGGCGTCGTGCTCCTGCCGTTCGTCCGGCTCTTCATCAAGATGGGCATCAGCCCCGACACGGTCACCTTCGTCGGCACCGTCGGCGTCTGTGCCGGCGCGCTGGTGTTCTTCCCGATGGGCGAGCTGCTCACCGGCGTCCTGTTCATCACCGCGTTCGTCTTCAGCGACCTCATCGACGGCAAGATGGCGCGCGAGCTCGGCCGCAAGTCCAAGTTCGGGGCCTTCTGGGACTCGACCCTCGACCGGTTCGGCGACGGCGCCATCTTCGGTGGTCTCGCCCTCTACTTCGCCGGTCCCGGCGACTCCTACGTCTACCTGTGCGTCTCGCTGTACTGCCTGGTGCTCGGCTCGGTCACCTCCTACGCCCGGGCCCGCGCCGAGTCGCTCGGGATGGACGCGAAGGGCGGCATCGCCGAGCGGGCCGACCGCCTCGTCTCGATCCTGGTGATGACCGGCCTCGGGGCCCTGTTCGACCTGCCGATCCTGATGTTCGTGACGCTGTGGGTCCTGGCCTTCGCCAACACCTACACCGTCGTGTTCCGCATCCGGAAGGTGCACGCCCAGGCGGTCGTGCTCGACCGCGAGGCCGCCGCGCAGACGGACGCGCAGCCGGACGCCGTGGTGGCGGCCCCCGCTCCGCCGTCCGCCGAATCGGCCCCCACCGACTGACCCGCCTACGATCTGGCCATGACCAGCGAGACCACCGGCACCGGCACGACGCGCGTCAAGCGGGGCATGGCCGAGATGCTCAAGGGCGGCGTCATCATGGACGTCGTCACGCCCGACCAGGCCAAGATCGCCGAGGACGCCGGCGCGGTCGCCGTCATGGCGCTCGAGCGCGTGCCGGCCGACATCCGCGCCCAGGGCGGCGTGTCGCGCATGAGCGACCCCGACATGATCGACGGCATCATCGAGGCCGTCTCGATCCCGGTGATGGCCAAGGCCCGCATCGGTCACTTCGCCGAGGCGCAGGTGCTGCAGAGCCTCGGCGTCGACTACATCGACGAGTCCGAGGTCCTCACCCCGGCCGACTACGCCAACCACATCGACAAGTGGGCCTTCACCGTGCCGTTCGTGTGCGGGGCGACCAACCTCGGCGAGGCGCTGCGCCGCATCACCGAGGGCGCGGCGATGATCCGCTCCAAGGGCGAGGCCGGCACCGGCGACGTGTCCAACGCCGTCACCCACATGCGCACCATCCGCGGCGAGCTGCGCCGCCTGGCCGCGCTCGAGGGCGACGAGCTCTACGTCGCCGCCAAGGAGCTGCAGGCCCCCTACGACCTCGTCAAGGAGGTCGCCACCACCGGCGCGCTGCCCGTCGTGCTCTTCACCGCCGGCGGCATCGCCACCCCGGCCGACGCCGCGATGATGATGCAGCTCGGCGCCCAGGGCGTTTTCGTGGGCTCGGGCATCTTCAAGTCCGGCAACCCCGCGCAGCGGGCCGAGGCCATCGTCAAGGCCACCACGTTCCACGACGACCCCGACATGGTCGCCAAGGTCTCGCGCGGCCTCGGCGAGGCTATGGTCGGCCTCAACGTCGACGAGATCCCCCAGCCGCACCGGCTCGCCGAGCGCGGCTGGTAGCCCTGATCGTCACCGCCCCGGCCCGGGGCGTCGTCGGCGCCACCGTGGCCGCGGTCGCGGTGACGGTGGCGTTCGCCGTCACGGTGCTGGCCGGGGCGGGCCCCAGCGACGACCCGGACGGCGCGGGGCCCGACGGGTCGCGGACCGAGGCCCTGGCCGGCGTCGTCACGACGACGTCCGGACCGGTGCGCGGGCTCGCTGACGGCCGCGTCCGCACCTGGCTCGGACTGCCCTACGCGGCCCCGCCGACCGGCGACCTGCGGTGGCGGCCTCCCGAGCCGGTCGAGCCGTGGAGCCGGGTGCGCGACGCCGACCGGTACGGAGCCGACTGCGTGCAGCCCGACCGGTACCGGTTCGGCCAGGCCGTGCTCACCCAGCGCACGGGGTCCTCGGAGGACTGCCTCTACCTGAACGTCTCCCGCCCCGACGACGACAGCCGCGACCTGCCCGTCGTGGTGTGGCTGCACGGCGGTGGCTTCTTCGGCGGCAGCGGGGTGTCGGCCATCGCCGCCAGCGGTGCGCTCGTCGAGCGGGGGATCGTGCTCGTCAGCGTCAACTACCGACTGGGTCGGCTCGGGTTCTTCGCCCACCCCGCCCTCGAGCAGGACGTCGGCAACTTCGGTCTGCTCGACCAGGTCGCCGCACTCGAGTGGGTGCGCGCCAACGCCGCGGGCTTCGGTGGCGACGCGCGCAACGTCACGCTCGTCGGCAGCTCGGCGGGCGCGATGTCGGTCAACGCGCTGATGGCCTCGCCGGCCGCCGAGGGCCTGTTCGAACGGGCCATCTCGCAGTCGGCACCGAGCGACGTCCAGGCGCGCCCGATCGCCGAGATCGCCCGTCGCGAGGCCCGCCTGCTCCCGGCCGGGTCGGTCGAGGAGCTCCGGTCGCTCCCCGCCGATCGGCTGCTGTCGTCGACCTTCAACACGCTGGGGGGCGACGCGCCCGTCCTCGACCGGGTGCTGCCGCAGTCCTCGGTCGATGCGTTCCGGGCCGGTCGAGAGCAGCGCGTGCCCTACCTGGTCGGCACGACCAGCGAGGAGTTCAACGACATCGCCTTCCGCAGCTTCGGGGTCGATGCCGGCGCGCTGCGCGACAGCCTGGGGGAGACGGCCGCCGGCCACGAGGCGCTGGTCGACGCCTACGGCGACGACTACGACAGCTCGGTGCTCAACGACCTCGTCTTCGCGCTGCCCAGCGTCGAGCGGGCGATGAACCACGCCGGACGCGCCCCGACCTACCGCTACGTCTTCCGAGGCAGCACCTACTCCGGCCACGGTGCCGAGCTGCCCTACGTGTTCGACCAGCCGGGCGCCCGCTACGACGCCCGGCTCGCCGACGAGGTCGCCGACTACTGGGTCGCCTTCGCCCGCACGGGTCGGCCCGAGGTCGATGGCGCGACGCCGTGGCCGCGCGCGACGAGCCAGCAGCCGTCGGCCTTCCTGCTCCTCAAGCCCGGGCAGCTCGTGCCGGAGACCGAGGAGCCGCACCTCGAGCGACTCAGCCTGCTCCGTGTCGCCCTCGACCTGCGACGTGGGTCCGCCGGCGGCGGCTGACTAGTCATCAGTGACTACTCCGCGCACCCGTCTGGACATTCCTCAAACGGGGTACTCCTGACTTGAGGTCATCTTGAGGTGACGTCGGATCTGCCCTGAGCGTGCCTTGACGCTCGTCGAATTGAATAGCACCACCAACGAACACGAGGACGAAGTCCTCGTCGGCCGCCGGTCGTCCGACCGGGTGGCGTCCCCCCGAGTGTTTCCAGTACGTCGACGGTTCCCCCCACCTCGACGAGCCGGCTGAGCCGGTCCGTCGCCCGTCGTGGAGGGCCCGCGCGCGCCGGTGCCTCGCTCCCTCCACAAGGAACCGACATGAACAAGACCACCAAGGGTGCTCTCGCCGCCTCCGCCGCCGCCGTCCTGCTCGCCGGTGGTGCGGGCACGCTGGCGTTCTGGACCGACACCGCCACCGTGCAGGGCGGTTCGATCAACTCCGGCACGCTCGGCATCACGCCGCTCGTCGTCGCGCCCAACACCCAGGCCTGCGACACCAACTGGGTCTACGCCACGGGCTCGGCCAAGGCCGGCCAGACCGTCGTCCTCTTCGTCCCTGGCGACAAGGTCACCAAGAAGTGCACGTTCAAGATCGCCGCCACCGGTGACAACCTGAGCGCCGCGGTCACCGCGCCGGCCACCGTGCCGGTCACCACGACGCCCGCCGCGGCGTCCTTCTCGATCGACCTCGGTGCCACCTACGCGCTGTCGGGCGTGACCACGCCGCGCGCGATCGCCAACGGCGGCACGATCACCTCGGCCGACAACAACGGCACGCTGACCGCGACGTTCCTGGCCACGATCCCGTTCGGCACCAACGAGACGGGCACGCCGAAGGTCAACGCCAACGACACCAAGAGCATCAACGCGGCGCTGGCCGGTCTGACCGTCTCGGTCGCCCAGACCAACCCCAACCCGTGATCGGCTGAGTCTCCTCCGAGTCTGAGAACCCGACATCATGTCGACCCTTGTGGCCCCGAGCCGTCACCGCGCCGAGGCATCGCCCTCGACCGGTGACGGCCCGGTGCGATGGATCGTGCGCATCGTCGCCTGGATGCTGATCCTGGCCGCTGCGTTCGTCCTCGCCGCCACCGTGCTGGTGCCGCGCCTGGGCGGAGCCACGCCCTACACGGTCCTGACCGGGTCGATGCAGCCGGGCATGCCGCCCGGCACGCTCGTGGTGGCCAAGCCGGTCGACCCGACCGACATCGCCATCGGCACCGTCGTCACCTACCAGCTCGAGTCCGGCAAGCCGACCGTCGTCACGCACCGCGTCGTGGCGGTTCGCAGCACGATGCAGGGCGAGCTCGAGTTCCAGACGCAGGGAGACGCGAACTCCACGCCCGACCCGAAGTGGGTCCGGCACGAGCAGGTCCGCGGCGAGCGGTGGTACTCCGTTCCCCACCTCGGTCGCCTCAACGCGCTGCTCAACGGGCACGAGCGTCAGCTGCTCGTCTACACCGTGGCCGGAGGCCTCGCGCTGTACGCCGGAGCGATGTTCGCCGGCGGCGCACGTGACCGGCACCGCCGCCGGAGGTCCGCATGACCGTCGTCGGACGCGTCGCTGTCGCCGCCGCGATCGCCTCGCTCGCCCTCGCCCCAGCTCCGGCCCGGGCGGACGGCGACCAGCCGCTCGGCGTGAGCCGCGACGGCATCCACTGGTCCGACGACGTCGACCGCCCGCTGTTCGATCCTCAGGTGCGCTGGGTGCCCGGCGACGTCCGCACGGCGACGTTCTGGGTGCGCAACCAGCGGTCCGACCGCGGCCACCTCACCATCGACCTGCTCCGCACCCGCCGCGACTCCCTCATCGAGACCGGCTGGCTGCACGTCTCGGCCCGTACCGGTGACGGCAGCTGGACCACGGTGTCCGACACCGGCACCCACCGTCTCGACACGTCGGACCTCGAGCCCGGCGTGCCCCTCCCCGTCGAGGTGCGCGTCGGCCTCGACTGGGCCGCCCCCAACGGCACCATGGTGCTCGGCACCGACCTCGACCTCCGGGCCACGCTCGTCGACGCCGACGTCGTCTCTCCCGGAGGCGGCACCGGCAACGGTGACGGCGACGGGGGCGTTGACGGCACCGGCGCGAGCGGCGGCCCCGGCGGAGGAGGCCTGCTCCCCGGCACCGGTTCCGTGGTCCCACCCTGGCTCCCGCCGCTGGCGGTGCTGCTGATCGGTACCGGCGGCTACCTCGTCGTCCGGCGTCGCCGCGAGGACGACGACCACCCCGCGACCGCAGCCGTTGAGCCGATCTTGAGCAACGGCGCCATCGCACTTGAGCCCGGCTTGAACGGCCGTCCGTAGCGTCGGGACCGACGCTCCACCTGGCCCCCCAGCCACCCCCCACCCAGGAGAACGAGATGAGCAACCACCGCGCTGCGACCCCGCGCCGCCGTCGTCGGTCGGGTCGAACGCGCGCGATGCTGGCGCTCGGCGCCGTGGCCGTGCTTGCCTCCGGCATGAGCGTGCAGGGCACCTTCGCGTTCTGGACCGACTCAGCCACCGTCAACGCCGGCGGCTTCACCTCCGGCACGCTCGACATCACCGTCAACGGACAGCTCAGCGGTCAGGGCGGCACCACGGCGATCGCCAACCTCGCACTGGCCAACATCACCCCGGGTGAAAGTGTGGCCGCCTCGTTCCCGATCGCCAACGTGGGAACTACGCCGCTGACCTACAACCTCACCGGGACGGGTTCCGGGGACTTGGCCGTCGCCAACGGGCTCCAGTACCTCGTCGTCTTCGGGACCACCGCGACGAACAGCGGCACGTCGACCGCCGGCAATCGGACGGGTGCCTGCGGGTCGACGACGGCGACCGACGCCAACACCACGCTGCTTAACGCCACCGCTGCGACGCTGGCCAGCAACCGGGCGCTCGCTCCCGGTGCGTCGGAGAACGTGTGCGTGATCGCCCGACTGAACTTCCAGGCGCCGAACGCCCTGCAGAACAAGGCCGGCAACGCACAGCTCCTGTTCGACGCCAAGCAGGTCGGTGCCTGATCGTGGGTCACCGCTTGCGCGAGGCCGTCCTGTGGCTCGGTGCATCCACCGGACTCGTCGCCATCGCCGCCGGCATCGCCGTTGCTATCGGGGGTTTCGGGTTCCTCGTCTTCCGGTCAGGCTCCATGTCTCCCGACATCCCCACCGGCGGCATTGCCCTGTCCCGCACCGTCGACGCCGTCGACATCCACGTGGGCGACGTCGTCAGCGTGACGGCGTCGAACGGTGAGCGGGTCACCCACCGCGTGGTCGAGACGACGCTGCGTGGTGACGAGGCGACCCTCGTCCTCCAGGGCGACGCCAACGAGCGTCCCGACGCCGAGCTCTACGTGGTCGACTCCGCCGAGCGCGTCGTGGCGTCTGCGCCGTGGGGCGGTTACGTCGTCGCTCACCTCCTCACCCCGCCGGGACTGGTCGCCCTCGGCGCACTCAGCCTGATGCTCTTCCTGCTCACCGGTTCGCGGCCCGACGAGGACGACGAGCTGGACGACGATCGGCCCGACCGACAGCGTGGCCCACGGGCAGCCCCCCGTCATCGGGGCGCAGCCGCGACGCGAGGGAGTCGCCGACTCGTCGTCGGGGTGGCGGTGCTCGCCGTCGCGGCCAGCGCCGGGACCGTGCTGGCCCGCACGAGCGGCACCTGGGCCAGCTTCACTGACAGTGCGGCCGTCACGACGGGCACCTTCGGGTCCGCGACCGTCGCGACACCGGGGCAGCCGGCGGTCATCACGCAGCAGACCGGCACGGGTGCGGCGCCGATCTCGTGGACTTCCGTCGGGGTCGGCGGGACCACGGCGCAGGCGTACGACGTCGTCCGCTACGCCCAGGCCAGTGGCGGGACAGGCACGGTGGTCTGCGCCGATGTCACCACCACCAGCTGCACCGAGCCGAAGCCGCCGACGGCCACGTCCGTCACCACCTACTACTACGCGGTCCGTGCCAAGTACGCCGCGAACTGGACGGCGGAGTCCGCCACGCGGAGGCCCTACACGCCGGACGTCGTCGCGCCGGGCGGCTCGATCAACACCCCGGTCCTGACGACGACCGCGTGCGGCATCGACCAGCTCGCCTGCGGCACCGCGACGGACACCGGCGGTGGCGCCGTCGCCCTGATGGAGTACAGCCTCCTGCGACAGCGGACCGCCGCAGGCCAGACGGCCTACGAGTGCTGGAACGGCTTGTCCTACGGTGCCGCCACGAACAACGCCTGTCCGACCTTCAACCAGATGAACGGCACGGCCACGTGGTCCGTGCCCGGGCTCCGGGCCATTGCCTACCCGCCGGCCGCCACGGGTGTGACGCAGAACTGGACCCTGCTGATCCGGCTGACCGACTCGTTCGGCAACAGCCGCGTCGCGGCGCCCTTCACCTTCAACAACTGACGGGCCGCAGAGCCTGGATCAACGGCACTGCACGGCCAATCTCTGGAACTTCTCCGCGTCGGCGGGGTCGCTGGAGCTCAGCTCGGCGATGGTGAGCTCCTGCACGGCACGGGTGGCGAAGCACCGCGCGACGTCGTCGGGCGCGCCGCTGTCGACCAGCTGCGTCGTGAGCGTGGTGCGGATGGCGGGCAACGAGATGATCTCGTCGGCCCTGCCGGACGGCGGCGTCTCGCCCGACTCGCAGGAGGCGAAGGTGAGGCCGTCGTCGGTGCGCTGCAGCAGCGCGGTGTCGGGGCTGTCGGCGATCCACTCCTCGAGCGCGGCGGCCATCTGGTCGACGTCCTGCGGGGTGTCGCCGCGGTAGGCGATGCGCAGGCAGGTCCCTCCGTCGCGCTCGAAGGCCGAGTAGGCGTCGCCGCCCCAGCCGTCGGCGGCCTCCAGAGCCGTGGCGACGTCGACGCGTTGGGCGAGCACGACGTACCAGCCGAACGCGCCGAAGGGCCCGGAGTCGGTCTGCTCCTCGCCCTCCCCGGTCTCCGGGACGTCGACGTCGACCGGCTCGGCGGCGTCCTGGTCGCGCAGCAGCACCCAAGGGTCGAGGATCTCCTCCTCGGTGGTGGGCGGTGCGTCGAAGAGCCCGTCGAGGGCGGCGACGTCGTCGAGGGCCACGGCGAGGTCGACCATCGTCTCGCCCAGGGCGTACGGCGCCCCGAGGAGCGCGACGAGCACCGGCGGGATGTCGGCGGAGGCCGACTCGAACGCCTCGGTCTCAGCGGTGGTCTCCTTCTCCAGCGCCGCCTTCTCCTCGTCGTCGAGCTGCGCCTTCCACGCCGTCCCGACCCGCGAGGCGTCGCCCTCGACGAGCGCACGGAACGCCGTCGACGAGCCGTCCTCCCTCTCGCTCAGCTCCTCGGCACGGTCGCTGATGTCGAAGTGCTGGTCCTGCAGGGCGTGCACGAGCTCGTGCACCAGCGTCGCGCGCGTCGAGGGTGTCAGCTCCGTGCCGCGGACCTTGATGTCGCGGTCGTCGAAGGAGTAGAAGCCGACGACGCCGGCGCCCTGCAGGCGCTGCGACTCGGCGTACAGGTCGACGTCGGGTCCGACGAGACCGAGGGCGCGGAACTGCTCCTGGGCCTGCTCGATCTCGTCGCGGTCCTCGTCGGTGAGCTCCTCGTCGTCGGTGACGGCCTGCTCGAACGCCTTGTCCTTCATGAGCTCGACGTCGACCACCTCGAGGAAGCGCAGGTCGCGCTCCTCCTCGACGAACTCCACGAACGGGCGCAGCTCCTCGGGCCACTCGTCGACGTCGACCGGCTCGCCCACCTCGACCCCGTCGTCGCCGCCGAGGTCGAGGCGCGGGACGACGAGCCACGCGACGACGCCGATCGTCGCCATCACGGCCACGGCCGGGATGACGCGGGCCAGGACTCCGATGGACCTCACGCGCGCAGCGTAGGTCACGGCTCGCCCACCATCGGGTGACCGCGAGCCCCTGCCTACGATCACCCGGGTGACGGTGATCGGTGTCCTCGCCCTGCAGGGCGACGTGCGCGAGCACCTGCGTGCGCTGACCGCTCTGGGCGTCGAGGCCGTCGCCGTCCGGCGTCCAGCCGAGCTCGCCGCCGTCGACGGCCTGGTGCTGCCCGGCGGTGAGTCGACGACCATCGCCCGCCTCGCCCGGACCTTCGACCTGCTCGAGCCGCTGCGCGCCGCGGTGCGGGACGGCTTGCCGGTGCTCGGTACCTGCGCCGGGATGATCCTGCTCGCCGACCGCATCCTCGACGGCGCCGCCGGCCAGGAGACGATCGGCGGGCTCGACGTCACCGTGCGCCGCAACGCCTTCGGGCGCCAGACCGACTCCTTCGAGGGACCCGTCACGGTGCGCGGGCTCGACGCGCCTGTGCACGGTGTGTTCATCCGCGCACCGTGGGTCGAGGCCGTCGGGAAAGGGGTCGAGGTGCTCGCGCGGGTCGAGGTGGCCACGCCGCACGGGGTCCTCGATAGGATCGTCATGGTGCGACAGGGACCGCTGCTTGCGGCGTCCTTCCACCCCGAGGTCGGCGACGACCACCGGGTCCACGGCCTGTTCGTGGATCTCGTGACCCAGACCGTCACCCAGACCTCCTGACGCAGACGTAGATCGGAAGAGGAACGCATGTCCGGGCACTCCAAGTGGGCGACCACGAAGCACAAGAAGGCCGCGCTCGACTCCAAGCGCAGCAAGATGACCGCGAAGCTCATCAAGAACATCGAGGTCGCGGCGCGCATGGGCGGGGGAGACCCCGCGGGCAACCCCACGCTCTTCGACGCCATCCAGAAGGCGAAGAAGTCGTCGGTCACCAAGGACAACATCGAACGCGCGGTCAAGCGCGGCTCCGGCGCCGAGACCGGCGGCGCCGACTACCAGACCATCATGTACGAGGGCTACGGCCCGGCCGGCGTCGCGATCCTCATCGAGTGCCTCACCGACAACAAGAACCGCGCCGCCATGGAGGTCCGCACCGCCATGAGCCGCAACGGCGGCTCACTCGCCGACCCCGGCTCGGTCTCGTTCCTGTTCAACCGCAAGGGCGTCGTGCTCGTGCCGGTCGACCAGGACGGCAAGACCGTCTCCGAGGACGACGTCCTCGAGGCCACGCTCGAGGCCGGCGCCGACGAGGTCAACGTGCTCGGCGACGCGCTCGAGGTCATCTCCGAGAGCAGCGACCTCGTCGCCGTCCGCACCGCGCTGCAGGCCGCCGGCATCGACTACGACTCCGCCGACGCCTCGTTCGTGCCCGACAACAAGGTCGAGCTCGACGCCGACGGCGCCGCCAAGCTGTTCAAGCTCATCGACGTGCTCGAGGACCTCGACGACGTCCAGAACCTGTTCGCCAACTTCGACGTCCCCGACGAGGTCATGGCCGAGCTCGAGGACGCCGACGCCTGACCCACGGTGATCGAGGTGCGAGCGGAGCGAACCTCGAGATCACCGGACCTGGATGCCCGAGCCGAGCAGGGCCGGGTGGTCTCGAGGCTCCTCGCAGAGCTCGTCGCACCTCGACCAGCGTCGACCCTGCGTGTCGCGCACACGGCGGGCCGTCGACGTCGTAACGTTCTCCGAACACACGTTCGACGTCGAGAGGACCTGCAGGTGCGCGTGCTGGGCATCGACCCCGGGCTGACCCGGTGCGGCATGGGCGTCGTCGAGGGCTCGGTCGGCCGGCCGCTCACCCTCGTCGACGTCAACGTGCTGCGCACGACGTCGACGCTGCCGGTGGCCGAGCGGCTGGTGACCATCGAGAAGGGCATCGACGCCTGGATCGAGGAGCACCGCCCCGACGCCGTCGCCGTCGAGCGGGTCTTCGCCCGCTCCGACGTCTCCACCGTCATGGGCACCGCCCAGGCCAGCGGCATCGCGCTGGTCTGCGCGGCCCGGCGCGGGCTGCCGGTCGCGCTGCACACACCGAGCGAGGTCAAGGCCGCGGTCTCCGGCAACGGCCGCGCCGACAAGGCCCAGGTCGGCGCGATGATCACCCGCATCCTGCGGCTCGACGCCGCGCCCAAGCCGGCCGACGCCGCCGACGCCCTGGCGCTCGCCATCACCCACATCTGGCGCGGGGGAGCGCAGTCGCGCATCGACGCCGCACTCGCCCAGCAGAAGTCGCGGCTGCGCGCCGCCGCGGCTGCCTCGAGGAGTCCCCGATGATCGCCTACGTCCGCGGCCAGGTGGCCGCCGTGCACCTCACCAGCGCCGTCGTCGACGTCGGCGGCGTCGGGCTCGAGGTGCTCTGCAGCCCCGGCACGCTGGCCACGCTGCGCACCGGCCAGCAGGCCACGCTGCCCACCAGCATGGTGGTCCGCGAGGACTCCCTGACGCTGTTCGGCTTCGTCGACGACGACGAGAAGTCGATCTTCGAGCTGGTGCAGACCGCCTCCGGCGTCGGGCCGAAGGTGGCCCAGGCGATCACCGCCGTCCTCAGCCCCGACGACCTGCGCCGCGCCATCTCCTCCGACGACGTCAAGACCCTCACGCGGGTGCCCGGCATCGGCCAGAAGGGCGCGCAGCGCATCATCCTCGAGCTCAAGGACCGCATCGGCGCGCCCGTCGGCAGCCGGACCGCAGGGCTGCCGGTCGCGGCGCCGTCCGAGGCCTGGCGCGAGCAGGTGCACGGTGGCCTCGTGGGGCTGGGCTGGTCGGCCAAGGACGCCGACAAGGCCGTGGACGCCGTCGCCGACCAGGCCGGCGACCAGCCCGACGTCGGTGCCCTGCTGCGGGCCGCGCTCCGCACGCTGAGCAAGGCCTGACAGGCTCGCTGCCATGCACGACGACGATCTCGACGTCGCGGAGGAGGCCCATCTCCGCTCGCTCACCGCGGCCGAGGCCGAGGGCGACGAACGCGCCATCGAGGCCGCGCTGCGCCCGCGCACCCTCGACGAGGTCGTCGGCCAGACCCGGGTGCGCGAGCAGCTCGGCCTGGTGCTCGACGCCGCCAAGGGCCGCGGACGCGCGCCCGACCACGTGCTGCTGTCGGGCCCGCCGGGTCTCGGCAAGACCACCCTGGCCATGATCATCGCCGCCGAGCTCACCATGCCCCTGCGTCTGACGAGCGGGCCGGCGATCACGCACGCCGGCGACCTGGCCGCCATCCTGTCCGGGCTCAACGAGGGCGACGTGCTCTTCATCGACGAGATCCACCGGATGAGCCGACCGGCCGAGGAGATGCTCTACCTCGCCATGGAGGACTTCCGCGTCGACGTGGTCATCGGCAAGGGCCCTGGCGCCACGGCGATCCCGCTCGAGATCCCGCCGTTCACGCTCGTCGGCGCCACCACGCGCGCCGGGCTGCTACCGGGCCCGCTGCGCGACCGGTTCGGCTTCACCGCGCACCTCGAGTTCTACGACCCCGCCGAGCTCGACCTCATCGTGCACCGCTCGGCCGCGCTGCTCGGCGTCGAGCTCACCGACGAGGGCTCGGCCGAGATCGCCTCGCGCTCGCGCGGCACCCCGCGCATCGCCAACCGCCTGCTGCGCCGGGTGCGCGACTACGCCCAGGTCCGCGCCGACGGCGTCGTCACCCTCGACGTCGCCCACCGCACCCTCGACCTCTACGAGGTCGACCCGCTCGGCCTCGACCGGCTCGACCGCGCGGTCATCGACGTCCTGTGCCGCCGCTTCGGCGGGGGACCGGTCGGCGTCTCGACGCTCGCCGTCGCCGTGGGCGAGGAGCGAGAGACGGTGGAGGAGGTGGCCGAGCCGTTCCTCGTGCGCCTGGGCTTCCTGGCCCGGACGCCCCGCGGCCGCATCGCCACCCCGGCGGCGTGGCAGCACCTCGGTCTCACGCCCCCTCGACCCGCCGACGAGGGAACTCTCTTCGAGGCCTGACACGTTGGGCATGCTGGCGGCTCGCTCACGAGACGCGGGAATTGGTCCTCGGGACCACCCTCGCGGCTAGACTTGCCCGTCGGCCGGACGGCGCTCCGTCGTCCTGTGCTCCTGCTCGACTGTTGAGAGGTCTCGTTCGTGGAAGGGCTCGTCCCGCTCTTGCCCCTGCTGGGCATCCTGCTCGTCTTCTGGTTGCTGGTCATCCGACCCGCCTCGCGGCGGCAGCGGGAGATGCGCACCATGCAGGCCGCCCTCGCCGTCGGCGACCGCGTCATGACCACCTCCGGCTTCTACGGCACGCTCCTGGTCCTGCACGACGACCGCGCCGAGATCGAGCTGGCACCCGGCACCATCGTGACGATCGCTCGTGGCGCGATCGCCGGCCCCGACCCCACGTCGGCGCCGAGCGAGGAGCCCGAGCCTGACACCGAGTCCAGGCCCCGCCTGGACAAGACCCCCGAGGAGAGCTGACCCGTGGCGAAGAGCAAGGCCCGACCCGGACGCACCCTCGTGGTGTTCCTCCTCGGCGTCGGCATCCTCTACGGCCTCGTGGCCCTGGCCGGCTCCTGGAAGCCGACCCTGGGTCTCGACCTGCAGGGCGGCACCCGGATCACCCTGCAGTCGCAGGGCAACCCGAGCGACGACAACCTCAACGAGGCGCGGCAGATCATCGACCAGCGTGTCAACGGCTCCGGTGTCTCCGAGGCCGACGTCACGACGTCCGACAGCAACATCGTCGTCGAGATCCCCGGCGACCCGCGTCGCGACCTCGTCGAGACCGTGCAGCGCACCGCCCAGCTCCGGTTCCGTCTCGTCGCCTGCTCCGAGGCCCGCGGTGGCTGCCAGCCGCCGGCCGGCGCCACGACCGAGCCGCTCGCGCCCGACGCCCCCGCCGAGGAGGTGCCGGTCCCCGAGCCGAGCGCCACCGGCACGCCGGCCCCCGGCGACGCCCCCGAGGCCACCGGCACGCCCGCGCCCCGCGTGGCCCCCTTCGGCCGCACCGGCACCGGCACGCCCGAGGCCCCGGCCACGACGCCGACGGCTCCCGACGCGGCGCCGACCGACGGCGCCACCGACGGCGCGACCGACGGTGCCACGCCCACCGACGGTGCGACGCCGTCCTCGCCGCCGAGCGAGGACGAAGCCGCCTTCGACACCAACGCCGTCGTGCCCGTCGACGAGGCGATCGCGTTCATGAACGGCGGCTACAGCCAGGCCGACTACGACCTCTTCAACGCCTATGTCTGCAACGACGACGGCACGCTCGCCAAGGCCGACCCGAGCGACACCTCGATCCCCGACGCCCCGGTCGACGACCCGACCAAGGGCCTGGTCGCCTGCGAGGCGGCCACGGAGGCGCGCGGCGAGCAGAACCCGGCCCAGCCCCCGATCAAGTACCTGCTCTCGCCGGCCGTCATCCAGGGCACCGACCTCGACGACGCCAGCTACGGCATCCCGCAGAACCAGTTCAACTACGCGGTGTTCCTCGACATCGGCGGCGCCGGCCAGAAGGCGTTCGCCGACGTGTCCACGCAGTTGCGCAAGGGCCAGAACGGCGACAACTTCGCGATGGTGCTCGACGGCGTCGTGCTCTCGGCGCCCTACTTCGAGAACCCGATCACCAACGGCGACGCACAGATCTCGGGCAACTTCACCGAGTCCGAGGCGCGCAGCCTCTCGACCAGCCTGAAGTACGGCTCGCTGCCGATCGTCTTCGACGCCAACACCGAGGTCATCGGCCCCTCGTTGGCCGGCGACCAGCTCTCGGCCGGCATGATCGCCGGCGGCTTCGGCCTCGGTCTCGTGCTCATCTACTGCCTGCTGTACTACCGCGGCCTCGGTCTCGTGGTCGTCGCCTCGCTGCTCGCCGCCGCCGCCGTGTCCTACGCGCTGGTGCTGCTGCTCAGCGAGACCGCCGGCTTCGTGCTGACCCTGCCCGGCATCGCGGGCCTCATCATCGCGGTGGGTGTCACCGCCGACTCCTTCATCATCTTCTTCGAACGCATCCGCGACGAGATGCGTGAGGGCAAGTCGATGCGGGTCGCGGTCGAGACCGGCTGGAAGCGCGCGAAGGTCACCCGACTCGCCGCCCAGGTCGTCTCGCTGCTCTCGGCCGCGGTGCTGTACATCTTCGCCACCGGCGCGGTGAAGGGCTTCGGCTTCGCGCTCGGCCTGACCACGATCGTCGACCTCGCGATCCTGTTCTGGTTCACCAAGCCGATGGTGTCGTGGCTGGCGAAGTTCCACTTCTTCAACTCCGGCAGCAAGCTCTCGGGCCTCAGCCCCGAGACCCTGGGCATCGACCGACCCGACGAGCCTGCACGACCTACGAAGACCGCGGCGACCGCTGGAGGTAAGGCCTGATGGGCAAGGCATCACGGCTCGGCAACGACCTCTACACCGGTCGGAAGTCCTACGACTTCGTCCACCGGCGCACGCTCTGGTACGCCATCACCGGCGGCATCGTGGCGCTGGCCTTCGTGGCGCTGTTCGTCAAGGGCCTCAACTTCGGCATCGAGTTCACCGGCGGCACCGAGTTCCGCGTGCCGGCCCAGAACGCCTCCCAGACGCTGGCCGAGGAGGTCCGCGACGCGGTCGCCGAGTCTGGCGTCCCCGCTGCGGAGCAGGCCACCACGACCACGGCCGGCAACTCGGTCCTGGTCCAGGTCGAGGAGCTCGACGCGCAGGAGACCGACCAGGTCCGCGCCGCGATCCAGACCGTCCTCGACGTGCCCGACGACGACGTCACCACCTCCGAGCTCGGCGCCAGCTGGGGCCAGGAGATCGCCAACCGCGCGATCCTCGGCGTCATCGTCTTCCTGGTCCTGGTGCTGATCTTCATCGCGTTCTACTTCCGTGAGTGGAAGATGTCGATCGCCGCGCTCGTCGCGCTCGTGCACGACGTCGTCATCACCATGGGCGTCTACGCGCTCTCCGGCTTCCAGGTCACCCCGGCCGCCGTCACCGGCCTGCTCGCGATCCTCGGCTTCTCGCTCTACGACACCGTCGTCGTCTTCGACAAGATCCGCGAGAACACCGCCGACATGCGCAAGAACCGCCAGACCTACGCCGAGGCGGCCAACCTCGCCGTCAATCAGACGCTCGTGCGCTCGATCAACACCGGCATCGTGGCGCTGATCCCCATCGGCGCCATCCTCTGGGTCAGCGCCGTCCAGCTCGGTGCGAGCTCGCTCCAGGACCTCGCGCTGTCGCAGTTCGTGGGCATGGCGGTCGGTGTCTACTCCTCGGTCATCCTCGCCCCGCGCGTGCTCGTGCACCTGAAGTCCAACGAGAGCGAGGTCAAGCTGGCCGAGCGCCGTGCCAAGGCGCGGGCCCGGGCCGGCGACCGCTACGCCTCGGTGCCGGCGTTCGTCGAGGACATGCCCGTCGAGGACGACCCCGACGGCGGCGACGACCTCGACGACGACGAGGTGCGCGCCAGCGGCACCCCGACGCTCACCAAGGCGCGTCCCACGACCTCCTCCGAGCCGGGTCGCGGTCGCACCGTGCCCGAGAACCGGGCGCCGGTCGAGCGCAGCGGCAGCTCGGGCCGCAAGCAGCCCAGCCGCCAGCCCAAGTCGAAGCGCGGTAAGTAGCCGCCGTGGGGGGCGTCGAGAGTGCCGCCGAGGTCCTCGAGCGGCTCGTGCTCGACGTCCCGGACTTCCCCGAGCCGGGCGTGCTGTTCAAGGACATCACGCCCGTGCTCGCCGACGCGGCCGGGCTGGGCGTCGTCCTCGACGCCCTGGCTGCGGCCGGGCGCGGGCCCGACGGCGAGGTCGTCGTCGACAAGGTCGTCGGCATGGAGGCGCGGGGCTTCATCCTCGCCGTCCCCGTGGCGCAGGCACTCGGCGTCGGCTTCGTGCCGGTGCGCAAGGCCGGCAAGCTGCCACGCGAGACCCA
The DNA here is from genome assembly GCF_039939255.1 of Nocardioides secundeburneus. NCBI lineage: Bacteria > Bacillati > Actinomycetota > Actinomycetes > Propionibacteriales > Nocardioidaceae > Nocardioides > Nocardioides secundeburneus. The sequence continues at coordinate 100,309 of NZ_JBDUUE010000006.1, read as the reverse complement.
CGCTGTCTCCTACGCCCTCGAGTACGGCGAGGCCACGCTCGAGCTGCACCGCGACGCCATCGCGCCCGGCGAGCGCGTACTGCTCGTCGACGACGTGCTGGCCACCGGCGGCACCGTCGCGGCCACCCGTCAGCTCGTCGAGGCGTGCGGCGCCGTCGCCACCGCGGTGGCCGTGCTGATGGAGCTGTCGTTCCTGCCCGGGCGGGCCACGGTCGGTGACCTGAGGGTCTCGTCGTTGCTCACCATCTGAGCGCCCCTAGTATCGGTACATGACGGAGGAGCGCACCGCACCGGCGACCGGTCGACGCGCGCCGTCCGCGCCCGATCGGACCTCGCGGCACGACACCGCCGCCGAGCCCACCGGCCCGGCTGGCCCGGGTCGCGGCATGCGGGCCAAGCTGGCCCGTATCGGCAACCGCAGCACCGTGTCGAACCCGGTGCTCGAGCCCTTGTTCCGCGCGGTGCGGGCCAACCACCCCAAGGCCGACCTGGCGCTCCTCGAGCGGGCCTACACCACCGCCGAGAAGCTGCACGGCACGCAGATGCGCAAGAGCGGCGACCCGTACATCACCCACCCCCTCGCCGTCACCACGATCCTCGCCGGCATCGGCATGACCGAGGCGACGCTGGTCGCGGCCCTCCTCCACGACACCGTCGAGGACACGCCCTACACCCTCGAGCAGTGCCGCGACGACTTCGGCGACGAGGTCGCGCAGATGGTCGACGGCGTCACCAAGCTCGACAAGGTCGTCTACGGCGACTCGGCCCAGGCCGAGACCATCCGCAAGATGATCGTCGCGATGTCGCGCGACATCCGGGTGCTCGTCATCAAGCTCGCCGACCGGCTCCACAACATGCGCACCCTGCGCTACGTGCCGCTCAAGAGCCAGGAGCGCACCGCCCGCGAGACGCTCGACATCTACGCGCCCCTGGCCCACCGCCTCGGCATGAACACCATCAAGTGGGAGCTCGAGGACCTCGCGTTCGCGACCCTCCACCCGAAGATCTACGACGAGATCGTGCGCATGGTCGCCGAGCGCGCGCCGTCGCGCGACAGCTTCCTCGCCGAGGTGATCAGCCAGGTCGAGAAGGACCTCCGCGACAACAAGGTCAAGGCCACCGTCACCGGCCGGCCGAAGCACTACTACTCGATCTACCAGAAGATGATCGTCGGCGGCCGCGAGTTCTCCGACATCTACGACCTCGTCGGCATCCGCATCCTCGTCGACGAGGACCGCGACTGCTACTCCGTCCTCGGCGTGCTGCACTCGCGCTGGAACCCGGTGCTCGGCCGGTTCAAGGACTACGTCGCGATGCCGAAGTTCAACATGTACCAGTCGCTGCACACCACCGTGATCGGCCCGCAGGGCAAACCGGTCGAGATGCAGATCCGCACCTTCGGCATGCACCGCCGAGCCGAGTACGGCGTCGCCGCGCACTGGAAGTACAAGGAAGACGGCCGCGAGGGCCGCGACACCGAGAAGATGGGGGACCAGTCCGACATGGGCTGGGTCCGCCAGCTCCTCGACTGGCAGTCCGAGGTCGAGGACCCGGGCGAGTTCCTCGAGTCCCTCCGCTTCGAGATCAACCGTGCCGAGACCTACGTCTTCACCCCCCGCGGCGACGTCATCGCGCTGCCGTCGGGCTCCACTCCCATCGACTTCGCCTACGCCGTCCACACCGAGGTCGGGCACCACACCATCGGCGCCCGGGTCAACGGCCGCCTCGTGCCGCTCGAGTCGACCCTCGACAACGGCGACGTCGTCGAGGTGTTCACCTCCAAGGCCGTCAACGCCGGCCCGTCGCGCGACTGGCTGACCTTCGTCAAGTCGCCCCGGGCCCGCTCGAAGATCCGCCAGTGGTTCACCAAGGAGCGCCGCGAGGAGGCGGTCGAGCGCGGCAAGGACTCCATCGCCAAGCTGATGCGCAAGGAGGGGCTGCCGATCAAGCGGCTCCTCACCCACGAGTCGTTCACCCAGGTCGCCGAGCACTTCAAGCTGCCCGACGTCACCGCGCTCTACGCCGCCGTCGGCGAGAACAACCTCTCGGCCCAGGCCGTCGTGCGTCGCGTCATCGAGATGAACGGCGGCGACGAGGGCGTCCAGGAGGACCTCGCCGAGGCCGTCACCATCACCGGACGCCGCGGACGCGGCAAGGCCGGCGGCGGCGCCGACTCCGGCGTCATCGTCAAGGGCTCACCCGACGTCTGGGTCAAGCTCGCCAAGTGCTGCACCCCGGTCCCGCCCGACGACATCCTCGGCTTCGTCACCAAGGGCGGCGGCGTCTCCGTGCACCGCACCGACTGCACCAACGCCGGCGACCTGCACCGCCAGCCCGAGAAGCTGCTCGAGGTCGAGTGGGCACCCACCGGCCAGTCGTCGTTCCTGGTCAACATCCAGGTCGAGGCCCTCGACCGCGCCCGCCTGCTGTCCGACATCACGATGGTGCTCTCCGACGCGCACGTGAACATCCTCTCGGCCAACCTCTCCACCACCCGCGACCGCGTCGCGAAGTCGAGGTTCACCTTCGAGATGGCCGAGGCCAAGCACCTCGACACCGTGCTCAAGGCGGTCCGCGGCGTGCCGGGCGTGTTCGACGCCTACCGCATCACGAGCTAGTTGGTCCTCGCTTCGCTCGGACGGGCGCGCCGCCTGGAGCGAACGCGCCACGCCGCGTGGCGTGAAGCCCTCGCTCGCGGCGCTCGCGTCGGGCTCCCCGCCACGCGACCTGGCGCGCCCGCGCGGCGCGCCGAGCAGAGATGGTGAGGTCCGGTCCTGGTTGGCGCTGACCGGCGATCCGGCCGCGCTTCTCCCAAGGCGCACGGTGCACCGGCGCCCTGACCACGGGCCGTCTTCACGGCAGGGCGCACGTCGTGGGTGTGCGGCGGCGCCGGGTGCCGGTCCTGCCCGCGTGGTCAGACCTGCGGCAGCGTAGCCAGATATCGCGGGCAGGCGGCACGAGCCGCATGCCCACGACCATCAGGAGGAGTAGTCGGCCGAGACGCGCCGGGCCATCTCGAGGAAGCCGCGACGGGACTCGAGATTCTCCTCGAGCTCGCGCACCTTCTTGTCGTTGCCGGCGGCGTGGGCCTTCTCGAGGTCGGCCTCGACCTTGGTGATGGCGTCCTGCAGCTGGGTGACCATGTCGTTGGCGCGGGCCGACTTCTCGGGGTCGGAGCGCTTCCAGGCGTCGTCCTCGGCGCCGCGGATGGCCTGCTCGACGGCGCGGATGCGGCCCTCGAGCTCCTTCATCCGGTCGCGGGGGACCTTGCCGGCCGCCTCCCACTTCTCGCCGATGTCGCGGAACGCCTTCTTGGCGGCGTCGAGGTTGTCGGCGGTGACCGGCAGCAGCGCCTCGGCCTCGACGATGAGGGCGTCCTTGACCTCGGCGTTCGCGGCGAACTCGGCGTCGAGCGCCGCGTTGGCGGCGTCGCGCGCGCCGAAGAACTTGTCCTGAGCGCCACGGAAGCGCTTCCAGAGGGCGTCGTCGACGTCCTTGGGTGCGGGGCCGGCGGCCTTCCACTCCCGCATCAGGTCGCGGTAGCGGCCCGCGGTCGGGCCCCACTCGGTGGAGTCGGCGAGGGCCTCGGCCTCCTTGCAGAGACGCTCCTTGACGACCCGCGCGCCGGCACGCTTCTCGTCCTGCTCGGCGAAGTGGGTCTTGCGGGCCTTCGTGTACGTCGTCCGGGCGCTGGAGAACCGCTTCCAGAGCGCGTCGTCGGAGGCACGGTCGATGCGGGGGAGCGCCTTCCAGGCGTCGAGGAGCTCGCGTAGACGGTTGGCGCCGTTGCGCCAGTCGGTGCCGGTGGCGATGGCCTCGGCCTCGGCGACCAGCACCTCCTTGGCGTCCTTGGCCTCGGCGGCCTTCTCGGCCCGCTCGGCGCGCCGGGCCTCACGCTGGGTGGCCAGCACCGGGCCCAGGGCGTCGAGGCGTCCGCTGAGGGAGGCGAGGTCGCCGACCGCGTTGGCGTCGGTGACCTGGGTGCGCACGGTCTTGATCGATTCGGCGGCCTCCTCGGGGGAGAGCTTGCCGGAGTTGACCCGCTGCTCGAGCAGCTGGACCTCGAAGGACAACGCCTCGAACCGTTCGGTGAAGAAGGCCAGTGCCTCCTCGGGGGTTCCGGCGGGGTAGGACCCCACGGCGCGTTCGCCGTCGGCGGTCTTCACGTAGACGGTGCCGTCGTCGTCGACGCGGCCCCATTCGCTGCTCGTCACTGCTGTCCCTCTTCGTCGGTCCGTGCGCTGCCCCACCCTAAGGGAAACCTCGCCCGGGGTCAGCGTCGCGCCACCGAGTCACCCTCCTGCGCGCATACCCGGGCGACCCGGGCGCTCCCGGCTCGCTACCCTGACCGCGTGCTGATCGCCGCCTTCCCCGCCGGACCGTGGGGCACCAACTGCTACGTCGCCGCGACCGGCGCCGGCAGCGAGTGCGTGGTGATCGACCCGGGCAAGGACGCCGCCGACGGCGTCGCCCAGGTCGTGCGCGAGCACAGGCTCAAGCCGGTGGCGGTGCTGATCACCCACGGCCACGTCGACCACATGTGGTGCGTCGCGCCGGTCGCCGGCACCTACGACGCCACGGCGTGGATCCACCCGCGCGACCGGCACCTGCTCGCCGACCCGATGCAGGGGATGTCGCGCGAGACGACGCAGATGCTGCTCGGCGGCAAGCACGAGTTCGCCGAGCCCGACGACGTCCGAGAGCTCACCGATCTGCAGGCCCTCGAGCTGGCCGGCCTCACGTTCGTCGTCGACCACACCCCGGGCCACACGGAGGGCTCGGTCACCTTCCGGACGCCGTACGGCGAGTCGAACGGCCTCGCCGACGTCTCCGAGCTGCTGTTCTCCGGCGACCTGCTCTTCGCCGGCTCGATCGGCCGCACCGACCTGCCCGGCGGCGACCACCCCACGATGCTGCGCAGCCTGCGCGACAAGGTGCTGCCCCTCGCCGACGACATCGTGGTGCTGCCCGGTCACGGCGAGCAGACGTCCATCGGTCGCGAGCGCGCGACCAACCCCTTCCTGCGCGACCTCATCGAGACGGACGACGCGGGAACCGTCACCCGAGGTCTCTGAACACATGGCTACCAAGACCACCGCGCTGAGCGGTTTCCCCGAGCTGCTGCCCGCCGCCCGCGTCGTCGAGCGCGAGGTGATCGCCTCGCTGTCGAGCACCTTCGAGCTGCACGGCTTCGCCAACATCGAGACCCGCGCGGTCGAGCCCGTCGACGTGCTGCTCGGCAAGGGCGAGACGTCGAAGGAGATCTACCTCCTCGAGCGTCTTCAGAAGGACCAGGCCGGGACCGACGCCGGGGTGGGTCTCCACTTCGACCTCACCGTGCCGTTCGCCCGCTACGTCCTCGAGCACGCCGGGCACCTCGAGTTCCCGTTCCGTCGCTTCCAGATCCAGCCCGCGTGGCGGGGCGAGCGACCCCAGGAGGGCCGCTACCGCCAGTTCACGCAGGCCGACGTCGACATCGTCGGACGCGATGTCCTGCCGTTCCACCACGACGTCGAGGTGATGCGGGTGATGGTCGAGGCGCTCGAGGCGCTGCCGATCCCGCCGGTGAGCTTCCAGTTCAACAACCGCAAGCTCATCCAGGGCTTCTACCAGGGTCTCGGCCTGCCCGACGTCGAGGCGGCCATCCGCACCATCGACAAGCTCGACAAGGTGCCGGCCGACAAGGTCGCCGAGCTCTTGGTCAGCGACGCCGGCGCCACCCCCGAGCAGGCGCAGCAGTGCCTCGCGCTCGCCACCGTCCGCGTGGCCGACACCTCGTTCGTCGAGCGGGTGCGCGCGCTCGGGGTCGAGCACGACCTGCTCGACGAGGGTCTCTCCGAGCTCGCCGCCGTCGTCGAGGGCTGCTCGCGCGATGGGTCCGAGCAGGCCAGCCCGCGCGTCACCGTCGAGGCCAACCTGCGCATCGCGCGCGGCCTCGACTACTACACCGGCACCGTCGTCGAGATCTTCATGGCCGGCTACGAGCGGCTCAAGTCCGTCGGCGGCGGTGGTCGCTACGACGCCCTCGCCACCGACGGCCGGACGACGTACCCGGGCGTGGGCGTCTCGTTCGGCGTCTCGCGCTCGATCATCCCGCTGCTCGCCGACGGCGTCCTCGCCGGCAGCCGGCCGGTGCCCAGCGCCGTGCTCGTCGCGGTCACCGACGAGTCGTCGCGCTCGCAGAGCGATCTCGTGGCCGCCTCGCTGCGCGCCCGTGGCGTGCCGTGCGAGGTGGCCGCCTCCGCCCAGAAGTTCGGCAAGCAGATCCGTGCCGCCGAGCGCCGGGGCATCCCCTTCGTGTGGTTCGTCCAGGAGGACGGGTCGCACCAGGTCAAGGACATCCGATCGGGGGACCAGGTCGTCGCCGACCCGGCCGCCTGGACCCCGCCAGCAGAGGACCTGCGACCCCAGGTCCTGACCAAGGAGCAACCACAGTGATCCGCACCCACGACGCCGGCGCCCTGCGCGCCGAGCACGTCGGCCAGACCGTCGTCCTCGCCGGCTGGGTCGCCAACCGCCGCGACCACGGCGGCGTCGCCTTCATCGACCTGCGCGAGGCCAGCGGCGTCGTCCAGGTCGTCATCCGCGACGAGGACGTCGCCCACAGCCTGCGCGCCGAGTACTGCCTCAAGATCACCGGCGAGGTGGTCGCGCGCAAGGAGGGCAACGAGAACCCCAACCTCGCCACCGGCGCGATCGAGGTCGTCGCCTCCGAGGTCGAGGTGCTCAGCGCCGCCGCGCCGCTGCCCTTCCCCATCAGCGACCACGTCGACGTGGGGGAGGAGGCGCGGTTGCGCCACCGCTACCTCGACCTGCGCCGCAGCGGCCCGGGCGACGCGATCCGCCTGCGCAGCAAGGTCAGCAAGGCCGCCCGCGAGGTGCTCGACGCCCGCGACTTCGTCGAGATCGAGACGCCGACGCTCACGCGCTCGACGCCCGAGGGCGCACGTGACTTCCTGGTGCCGGCCCGGTTGCAGCCGGGCAGCTGGTACGCCCTGCCGCAGAGCCCGCAGCTGTTCAAGCAGCTGCTCATGGTCGCCGGCATGGAGCGCTACTATCAGATCGCGCGGTGCTACCGCGACGAGGACTTCCGCGCCGACCGCCAGCCGGAGTTCACCCAGCTCGACATCGAGATGAGCTTCGTCGAGCAGGACGACGTCCTCGCCCTCGGCGAGGAGATCGTCTCGGCGCTGTGGGCGCTGATCGGCGTCGAGCTGCCGACCCCGTTCCCGCGGATCACCTACGCCGAGTCGATGGCCCGCTTCGGCACCGACAAGCCCGACCTGCGCATGGGGCTCGAGCTCGTCGAGTGCACCGAGTTCTTCGCCGACACCCAGTTCCGGGTCTTCCAGGCGCCCTACGTCGGCGCCGTCGTCATGCCCGGCGGGGCGAGCCAGCCGCGCAAGAAGCTCGACGCCTGGCAGGAGTGGGCCAAGCAGCGCGGAGCGCGCGGCCTGGCCTACGTCCTCGTGCAGGACGACGGCAGCCTGACCGGCCCGGTCGCCAAGAACCTCACCGAGGCCGAGACCGCCGGCATCGCGGCCCACGTGGGCGCCGCCCCGGGCGACTGCATCTTCTTCGCCGCCGGCCTGCCCAAGCCGAGCCGGGCGCTGCTCGGTGCCGCACGCCTCGAGATCGGCCGCCGCGGCGGCCTCATCGACGAGTCGGCATGGAGCTTCCTGTGGGTCGTCGACGCCCCGCTCTTCGAGCCGGCCGACGACGCCACCGCCGCGGGCGACGTCGCCGTCGGCAGCGGGGCCTGGACCGCCGTCCACCACGCCTTCACCTCGCCGCAGGACGTCGACGGCTTCGACGCCGACCCCGGCAACGCGCTGGCCTGGGCCTACGACATGGTCTGCAACGGCAACGAGATCGGTGGCGGGTCGATCCGTATCCACCGCGAGGACGTGCAGAAGCGGGTCTTCGCGATCATGGGTCTCGGCGAGGAGGAGGCGCAGGAGAAGTTCGGCTTCCTGCTCGACGCCTTCGCCTACGGCGCCCCGCCGCACGGCGGCATCGCCTTCGGCTGGGACCGCATCGTCGCCCTGCTCGCCGGCACCGACTCGATCCGCGACGTCATCGCGTTCCCCAAGTCCGGCGGCGGCTTCGACCCGCTGACCTCCGCCCCGGCGCCGATCACGGCGCAGCAGCGCAAGGAGGCCGGCGTCGACGCGTCGGCGAAGCCCGCCGAGAAGGACGACGACGCCACGGCTCCGGCCTGACGACGAGCGCCCGACGACCTCCCGCCGTGCCTGAGGCCCGGAACGCCGCAGGGCGTCCGGGCCCCAGCGCATTTCGGCGAACACCCCGGGGGGAGTCCACGCGCTGAGACCCAATTGTTACGGCCACCGCGCCCCATCCTCCGGTGTATTCCCCTAAGGTCGCTGCGGGCGCCCGCCAGGGCGTGTCTCGAACCGATGAAGGAGAACGACGCATGCGACGTGTTTCACGTTCCATGACCACCGTCCTCGCCGTCGGCGCCCTGGGCCTTGCGCTCGCGGCGTGCGGTGGCGACAGTGACAGTGACGGCGGCAGCAGCAACAACAACTCGAGCGAGGGCTCCGGCGGAGGCGGCGGCGAGATCGTCGTCCGCGGTTGCAACCCCGAGAACCCGCTGGTGCCCGGCAACACTGCCGAGACCTGTGGTGGCGACGTGCTCGACACGACCACGGCGAAGCTCATCCACTACAACGCCGAAGACGCCGCGCCGGAGATGGACATCGCCGAGTCGATCGAGACCGACGACAACCAGAACTTCACCGTCACGCTCAAGTCCGACTACAAGTTCTCCGACGGCACGCCGGTCACGGCCAAGAGCTTCGTCGACGCGTGGAACTACACCGCCTACGGCCCCAACGCCCAGCAGGGCAGCTACTTCTACGAGCCCATCGAGGGCTTCGCCGACGTGCAGTGCACCGGTGAGGGCGACGACCCGTGCGCCGACGCCGGCGCTCCCAAGGCCGAGACGATGACCGGTCTCACCGTCGTCGACGACACCTCCTTCACGATCAAGACCACCAACAAGGTCTCGAACCTGCCGGTCCGCCTCGGCTACTCGGCCTTCGCGCCGCTGCCCGAGTCGTTCTTCGCCGACCCCGAGGCCTACGCCGACAACCCGGTCGGCGCCGGCCCGTACATGGTCGAGTCCAACACGCCCAACGACTCGATCGTGGTCGTCAAGAACCCCGAGTACACCGGCGACCACCCGGGCACGGCCGACAAGATCACCTTCAAGATCTACGCCGACGCCAGCGCCGCCTACGCCGACCTGCTCGGTGGCCAGCTCGACGTGCTCAACGAGATCCCGACCGACGCCCTGCCCGACGAGCGCTGGAAGCAGGAGCTCGACGGCCGTGGCACCTCGCGCGAGATCGGTGTCATCCAGATGGCCGGCATCGACCCGACCGTCGACACGCGCCTCGAGAACCCCGACCTGCGCAAGGCCATCTCGATGGCCATCGACCGCCAGTCGATCATCGACGCGGTCTTCGCCGGTACCCGTGAGCCCGCCACCGGCTGGGTCTCCCCGGTCGTCGACGGCTACAAGGCCGACCAGTGCGGCGAGGCGTGCGTCTTCGACCCCGAGGCCGCCAAGGACCTCTGGGACTCCGCCGGCGGCATCGAGGGCGACCTCACCCTGACCGTCAACGGCGACGCCGACCACGGCCCCTGGGCCGAGGCCGCCTGCAACTCGATCCGCCAGACGCTCGACGTCGAGTGCACCGTCACCCCGACCGTCGACTTCTCCACCTTCCTCACCGACCTCGGCGAGAAGAAGGTCAAGGGCCTGTTCCGCCAGGGCTGGCAGATGGACTACCCGTCGATCGAGAACTTCCTCGTGCCGCTGTACTCGAAGGACGCCGCGTCGAACTACTACAGCTACGACAGCCCGGACTTCCAGCGCCTGACCACCGAGGCCGCCGCGGCCGAGGACCTCGACACCGCCAACGGTCTGTACCAGCAGGCCGAGGCGCTGCTCGCCGAGGACATGCGCATCATCCCGCTGTGGTACTCGGTCGGTAACGTCGGCTGGTCCGACCGCGTCGACAACGTGTCGATCAACGCCTTCGGCGTGCCGAACTACGGCGAGATCACCGTCAACTGATCCACCCGGTGCGCGCCGGCCGGCCGCGGACGGCGCGCACCACCCCCACGACGACCCGACCCGGAAGGGCACCATCTCCGGGTCGGGTCGTCGTGCGGTGCACGACCGCGCCCGGGCCCGTCTGTTCGGCCCGGCGTCCTCGGACTCGACCTCCTGCCCCCGAACGTGGCAGTCTCGGAGGTCGCGTCGCCCTGACTTGATGTGGAGGCATGGTGGGCAAGTACACCGTTCGCCGGTTGCTCCAGATGATCCCGGTCATCCTCGGAGTCACCTTCTTGATCTACGCGATGGTCTACGCCCTCCCGGGCGACCCCACCGCCGGCAAGTGCGGCGAGCGGCCGTGCCCGCCGACCTTCGTCGCCGAGTTCCGCGAGAGGTACAACCTCAACGACCCGCTGTGGATGCAGTACGTCAAGTACCTCGGCAACCTCCTGCAGGGCGACTTCGGCACCAGCCAGTACGGCGTGCCGATCAGGGAGGAGCTCGTCGAGCGGTTCGGCGTCACCTTGAAGCTCGGCATCGTGGCGCTCGCCTTCGAGGCGATCATCGGCATCCTGGCCGGCATCCTGGCCGGTCTGCGCCGCAACGGCTTCTTCGACAACCTGGTCCTGGTCAGCACCCTGTTCGTGATCTCGGTCCCGATCTTCGTGACCGGCAACGTGCTGCAGCTGTGGATCGGCGTCAACCTCGGCTGGGTGCCGCCCACCGTCTCCTCCGAAGCACCCTGGAACGAGCTGCTGCTCCCCGGGTTCGTGCTCGGCTCGACATCACTGGCCTACCTGGCCCGGCTGATGCGCACCAACCTCGGCGACAACATCAAGTCCGACTACGTGCGCACCGCCCACGCCAAGGGCCTGCCCGAGCGACGCGTGATCGGCATCCACACGCTGCGCAACTCGATGATCCCGATCGTGACCTTCCTCGGCTACGACTTCGGCGGCCTGCTCGGCGGCGCGGTCATCACCGAGGGCATCTTCAACATCCCCGGCGTGGGCCAGTACGTGTTCCGCGCCATCGGCGACCGCGACGGCGGGGTGGTGGTCGGCACCGTCACCGCCCTGGTGCTCGTCTTCCTGCTGGCGAACCTGCTCGTCGACCTCGTCTACGGCTACCTGGACCCGAGGATCTCCCATGACTGAGTCCGTCCCTCCCGACCTGATGGTCGAGACCACCGAGAAGGCTCCCGAGGGCGAGCCCAGCAAGCTGGTCGTCCGCTCGCTGCGCCAGGACGCCTGGCGCGAGCTGCGGGCCAAGCCGCTGTTCTGGGTCTCGGCGTTCATCATCGCCGTCTTCGTGCTGATGGCCGTCGCACCCGGCCTGTTCACCAACACCGATCCGCGCGAGGCCGTGCTCAGCGAGTTCTCGAAGGCTCCGGACGGCGAGAACTGGTTCGGTCGCGACCGGCAGGGCTACGACATCTACTCGCGCTGCATCTACGGCGCGCGCGCCTCGATCCTGGTCGGCCTGCTCGCCACCATCGGCACGGCCGCCCTCGGCTCGGTGCTCGGCCTGATCGCCGGCTACGCCGGTGGCGCCGTCGACGGCATCATCAGCCGGGTCTCGGAGATCTTCTTCGCCCTGCCGCTGATCCTCGGCGCGATCATCATCCTCTACACGCTGCGCGGCGACGACGACGGCTACTTCTGGATCATCGGACAGGTCGTCGTGGTGCTCGTGGTGCTCGGCTGGCCCGGCATCTTCCGGCTCATGCGATCGTCGGTGCTGCAGATCAAGCCCAACGACTACGTGCAGGCCGCGCGCGCCCTCGGCGCCTCGCCGACCCGCATCTCGTTCAAGCACATCCTGCCCAACGCCGTCGGCCCGGTGATCGTGGTGACGACCATCAACCTCGGCGCCTACATCTCGGCCGAGGCCGCCCTGTCCTTCCTGGGCATCGGCCTGCGGCCGCCCACGGTGTCGTGGGGCGTCATGATCTCCGACGCCACCCAGTCGATGCGCTCCGCGCCGTGGACGCTGTGGTTCCCGGCGGCGTTCCTGAGCATCGCGGTGCTCGGCTTCATCATGCTGGGCGACGTCGTGCGCGACGCCTTCGATCCCAAGTCCCGAGCACGCTGAGAGGCGACGGCCACATGACCAGCTCCATCCAGCTCTCCGAGTCCGAGGGCGGCCCGTCGCTGCGCAAGCGCGAGCGGGTCCTCGAGGTCCAGAACCTGCACGTCGAGTTCCACAGCCGCGACGGCGTCGCCAAGGCGATCAACGGCGTCGACCTCTACCTCGACCAGGGCGAGACGCTCGCCATCCTGGGCGAGTCCGGCTCCGGCAAGTCCGTCACCGCCCAGGCGATCATGGGCATCCTCGACATGCCCCCGGCCAAGATCCCGCAGGGCAAGATCCTCTTCCAGGGTCGCGACCTGCTCACGATGAAGCCGGCCGAGCGCCGCAAGCTCCGCGGGCCGGGCATCTCGATGATCTTCCAGGACGCCCTGTCGTCGCTGAACCCGGTCTTCCCGGTCGGGTGGCAGATCGGCGAGATGTTCCGGGTGCACCGGGGCACGAACCGCTCCGACGCCAAGGCCGGCGCGATCAAGCTCATGGAGCGCGTCGGCATCCCGGCGGCCAAGCAGCGCGTCAACGCCTACCCGCACCAGTTCTCCGGTGGCATGCGCCAACGCATCATGATCGCCATGGCGCTCGCGCTCGACCCGACGGTGCTCATCGCCGACGAGCCGACCACGGCTCTCGACGTGACGGTCCAGGCCCAGGTCATGGAGCTGCTCGCCGAGCTGCGCGACGAGTACGACATGGGTCTGATCCTCATCACCCACGACCTGGGCGTCGTCGCCGACATCGCCGACCGCATCAACGTGATGTACGGCGGGTCGATCATGGAGACCGCCGACGTGCGCGACCTCTACGCCAAGCCCGGCCACCCCTACACCCAGGGGCTCCTCGACTCCATCCCGCGGCTCGACATGAAGGGCCAGGAGCTCTTCGCCATCAAGGGCCTGCCGCCGAACCTGCTCGACATGCCGAAGGGTTGCCCGTTCAGCCCCCGGTGCGTGCACGTGCAGGACCTGTGCCGCCAGGAGTTCCCGCCCGTCGTCGACCTCGGTGCCGGCCACACCAGCACCTGCCACTACGCCAAGGAGGTCGTCCGTGACTGAGACCGTCCTGACCGCCGAGAACCTGGTCAAGCACTACCCGATCAAGAGCGGCATCCTGCGCCGCACCATCGGGCACGTCCGCGCCCTCGACGGCGTCTCGTTCGAGCTGAAGGCCGGCGAGACGCTGGGCATCGTGGGCGAGTCCGGCTGCGGCAAGTCGACCCTCGGGCGCATGCTCATGCGGCTCGAGGAGCCGACCGACGGCACGCTGACCGTCGACGGTGTCGACGTCTACTCGCTGGGCCGCTCGGAGATGCGGCGCATGCGCCGCGACATCCAGATCGTCTTCCAGGACCCCTACACCTCGCTCAACCCGCGCAAGACCGTCGCCGACATCATCGGCGAGCCGTTCGACATCCACCCGGAGGTCGTGCCGAAGGGCGGACGTCGCAAGCGCGTGCAGGAGCTGATGGAGCAGGTGGGTCTCGCCCCCGAGCACATCAACCGCTACCCGCACCAGTTCTCCGGCGGCCAGCGTCAGCGCATCGGCATCGCGCGCGGCATCGCGCTCAACCCCAAGGTGCTGGTCTGCGACGAGCCCGTCTCGGCGCTCGACGTCTCGGTGCAGGCCCAGGTCGTCAACGTGCTCGAGAAGCTGCAGGACGAGCTCGGCCTGGCCTACGTCTTCATCGCCCACGACCTCGGCGTGGTGCGCCACATCTCCGACCGCGTCGGCGTGATGTACCTCGGCAAGATGGTCGAGCTCGGCACCGAGGACGAGATCTACGAGCGGCCCACGCACCCCTACACGCGGGCGCTGCTGTCCGCCGTCCCCGTGCCCGACCCGACCCTGCGCGGCACCCGCGACCAGATCAAGCTGCAGGGCGACGTCCCCTCGCCGGCGAACCCGCCGAGCGGGTGCCGGTTCCACACCCGGTGCTGGATGGCGCAGGACATCTGCTCGAGCGACGAGCCGCAGCTGATCGCCCGTGCCGACCTCGGCGGCGCCCACCCGTCGGCGTGCCACTTCGCCGAGGACTCCGTCGTCTCCGGCACGCGCAAGGCCAGCGACTGAGCACACGATCGCGCACAGCCACGACAGGGTGCCGCTCGTCCCTCACTAGGCTGGGGGCATGAGCGGCACCCTGTTCGACGTCCCCGGGGCGGGTGACTCCGCGTCCGGCGGCGGGTCGCTCAGCTCGACGGTGCACGCCTCGGCCCCGCTGGCGGTGCGCATGCGACCGCGCACCCTCGACGAGCTCGCCGGGCAGGAGCAGCTGCGCGCCCCCGGTGCCCCGCTGCGCCAGCTGATCGAGGGCGACCAGTCGATGTCGCTGCTGCTCTGGGGCCCGCCCGGCACGGGCAAGACGACGATCGCCTCGATCCTGTCCGGCCAGACCGGCCGTCGGTTCGTCGAGGTCTCGGCGGTCTCGGCGGGCGTCAAGGAGGTGCGCGCGGCCATCGACGCGGCCCGGCGCGACCTCGTCGCCGGGCGTGGCGAGACGGTGCTCTTCGTCGACGAGGTCCACCGCTTCAGCAAGGCCCAGCAGGACGCCCTGCTGCCCGGCGTCGAGAACCGCTGGGTCACCCTCGTGGCCGCCACCACCGAGAACCCGTTCTTCTCGGTCATCTCCCCGTTGCTCTCGCGCTCGCTGCTGCTGCGCCTCGAGTCGCTGACCGACGACGACGTCCGCAGCGTGATGCTCGCCGCGATCGCCGACGAGCGCGGGCTCGACGGCGCCGTCGAGGTCGACGACGACGCGCTCGACCACCTCGTCCGGCTCGCCGGCGGCGACGCCCGGCGCTCGCTGACCTACCTCGAGGCCGCGGCCGGTGCGGCGACGTCCCGGGGCTCCGAGCGCGTCGACCTCGAGACCGCCGAGACCGCCGTCGACCGGGCCGCCGTCCGCTACGACCGGCAGGGCGACCAGCACTACGACGTCACCAGCGCCTTCATCAAGTCGATCCGCGGCTCCGACGCCGACGCGGCGATGCACTACCTGGCGCGGATGATCGAGGCGGGGGAGGATCCCCGCTTCATCGCCCGGCGCCTGGTGATCCTGGCCTCGGAGGACATCGGGCTCGCCGACCCGACGGCGCTGCAGACCGCCGTGGCGGCCGCGCAGGCGGTGCAGCTGATCGGCATGCCCGAGGCGTCCTTCAACCTCGGTCACGCCGTGATCGCGCTCGCCGTCGCACCGAAGTCGAACGCGGTGACGATCGCGCTGGCCGAGTCGCGCGCCGACGTGCAGCAGGGCAAGGTCGGGCCGGTGCCGCCGCACCTGCGCGACGCGCACTACGCCGGGTCGAAGAAGATCGGGCACGGCACCAGCTACACCTACAGCCACGACGAGCCCTACGGCATCGCCGAGCAGCAGTACGCCCCCGACGTCGTCGCCGACCGCGACTACTACCGGCCGAAGGAGATCGGCGCCGAGGCCGGGATCAAGGAGCGCTGGGAGCGGGTCCGGCGCATCATCCGCGGTCGGTAGGCTTGCTGCCCATGACCGACGCAGACCTCAGCGTGCCCGCCTGGGCCGTGCTGGCGACGCTCGTCGCGCTGGTGCTCGTCGTCGTCGGTCTCACCGTCGCCCTGGTCCGGTCCCACTCCCGCACCCGGGCCGCGGTGGCCGAGGCCCGCGCCGACGCCGCCGGGCTCGCCGAGCAGGTCGCGGCCATCGAGCGCCGGCTCGACCAGGCCGCCCGTCCGGCCAAGGTCGACGAGCACGAGTACGTCGTCACGATGCTCGGCCGCGACGACGACCGCGTGCCGGCCGAGCCCGCGCCCGTCGTCCCGGGGCCGCTGTTCGCCGACCTGGTGCTGCGCGAGAGCGCCGTCCAGGCCGCCTCCTACGCCGCCGGGCTGCGTCGTGCCCTCGCTCCCGAGGTGCGGCACCGCATCCGCTGGGCGATGAAGCGCGAGGTCAAGCGTGCGCGCAAGCAGCGCAAGGCCGACCTGCGCCAGGCCAAGCGCGACTTCGACGCGCGCGAGCGCGATGGTCTCGCCACCGAGGAGAACGCTGCATGAGCCCGACCCCACGACGTTCTCCGTCGACGGGGCTCCACCGTGGAGCAGGACGACGCCGCGGGAGCCCCGAGTGAGCCGCACCCTCTGGTTCGCCGCCGGCACCGGGGTGGGCCTCTACGCCGCCGCGCGCGCCCGCCGGCTGGCCGAGACGTTCACCGCCGAGGGTCTGCAGGACCGCGTCGGCGCCGCCGTCGTCGGGCTGCGGATGTTCCGCGACGAGGTCGCCCAGGGCAAGGCCGACGCCGAAACCGGCTTGCGGGAGCGGATGGGCCTGGCGCTCCATGAACACCACGAGCTGACGTCGTCGGCCCGTCACGAGCTGGCCGGCACCGAGCCGGACCCGGCACCGAGCATCGAGAAGGAAGTAGGCAGCAGCTGATGGACACCTCGGAGATCCGACGGAGGTTCGTGGCGCACTTCGAGCGCGCCGGTCACACCCCCGTCCCGTCGGCCTCCCTGCTGCTCGACGACCCCAACCTGTTGTTCGTCAACGCCGGGATGGTGCCGTTCAAGCCGTACTTCCTCGGGCAGGAGACGCCGCCGTACGACACCGCGACCAGCGTGCAGAAGTGCATCCGCACGCCCGACATCGAGGACGTCGGCAAGACCACCCGTCACGGCACGTTCTTCGAGATGTGCGGCAACTTCTCCTTCGGCGACTACTTCAAGGAGCGGGCCATCGAGCTCGCCTGGGAGCTGTGCACCAAGCCGCTGGCCGACGGCGGCTGGGGCCTCGAGGAGAGCCGGCTCTACCCGAGCGTCTACGCCGAGGACGCCGAGGCGCTGGCGCTGTGGGTGAAGGTCACCGGCCTGCCCGCCGACCGGATCCTCAAGCTCGGCAAGCGCGAGAACTACTGGTCGATGGGCGTGCCCGGCCCCGGCGGTCCGTGCTCGGAGATCCTCTACGACCGCGGCGACGCCTTCGGTCCCTCCTTCGACCCCACGCAGCTCGGCCCCGACATGCCGGTGCCCCTCGAGGACCGGCTGCTGGAGATCTGGAACCTCGTCTTCATGCAGGACGAGCTCAGTGCCGTGCGGTCGAAGGAGGACTTCGACATCGCCGCGTCGCTGCCCAAGAAGAACATCGACACCGGCATGGGCCTCGAGCGCGTCGCGCTGCTCCTGCAGGACGTCCACAACATGTACGAGGTCGACGTCGTCTTCCCGGTCATCGAGCGCGCCATGGCGCTGACGGGCAAGAAGTACGGCGCCGACCCGGTCGACGACGTGCGGTTCCGCGTCGTCGCCGACCACGTGCGCAGCTCGATGATGCTCATCGGTGACGGCGTCACCCCCGGCAACGAGGCGCGCGGCTACGTGCTGCGCCGCCTGCTGCGCCGCGCCGTCCGCTCGATGCGCCTGCTCGGCTACGACGACCCCGCGCTGCCCGAGCTGCTCCCGGTGAGCCGCGACAAGATGGGTGAGACCTACACCGACCTCGTCTCCGACTGGGACCGCATCTCGCGGGTCGCCTACGCCGAGGAGGACACGTTCCGCAAGACGCTCCAGGCCGGGTCGACGATCTTCGACCAGGCGGCGCTCACGGTGAAGCGGTCCGGCGGCACGGTGCTCGGCGGTGCCGAGGCGTTCCAGCTGCACGACACGTTCGGCTTCCCGATCGACCTGACCCTCGAGATGGCGAGCGAGGCCGGGCTCACCGTCGACGAGGACGGCTTCCGCGGGCTCATGGCCGAGCAGCGGCAGAAGGCGAAGGACGACGCCCGGGCCAAGAAGGGCCAGCACGCCGACACCACCGTCTACCGCGGCGTGCTCGACGAGAACGGCCCGACCGAGTGGCTCGCCTACGAGACGCTCGAGACCGAGTCCCGTCCGCTGGCCCTGCTCTCGGGCGGTGCCCGTGTCGACGTGCTCGGCAACGGCGAGGTCGGCGAGCTCGTGCTCGACCGCACCCCGTTCTACGCCGAGTCGGGCGGCCAGGCCGCCGACGCCGGCACGATCGAGTTCGACGGCGGGCGACTCGAGGTGCTCGACGTCCAGCGGCCGATCAAGGGACTGGTCGTGCACCAGGTGCGAGTGGTCGACGGCGAGCTGCCGGCGTCCCTCGGCTCCGGCGCGCTGCACGCCCGGGTCGACCCCGAGTGGCGCACGGGCGCGCGCCAGGCGCACTCCGGCACCCACGTCGTGCACGCGGCGCTGCGCCAGGTGCTCGGCCCGAGCGCGCTGCAGTCCGGCTCCTACAACCGGCCCGGCTACCTCCGCCTCGACTTCGGCTGGACGACGTCGCTGACGCCCGCGCAGGTGCGCGACATCGAGCAGGTCTCCAACGAGGCGCTGCGGGCCGACCTGCCGGTCGGCTGGCAGTACATGACGCTCGAGGAGGCCAAGGAGTGGGGCGCCGTGGCGCTCTTCGGCGAGACCTACGACACCACGAAGGTGCGCGTCGTCGAGATCGGCGGCCCGTGGTCGCGCGAGCTGTGCGGTGGCACCCACGTCGAGCACTCCTCGCAGATCGGCACCGTCGTCGTGACCGGCGAGGCGTCGGTCGGCTCGGGCAACCGCCGCATCGAGGCGTTCACCGGCGTCGAGGGGTTCGCCTACCTCGCCCGCGAGCGCGACGTCGTCGGCCAGCTCACCTCCCTGCTCAAGATCCAGCCGCAGGACCTCGTGCCGCGGGTCGCCGACCTCGTCGAGCGTCTCCGCGCCGCGGAGAAGGAGATCGAGAAGGCCCGTCTGCAGCAGCTGCTCGCCGGTGGGGCCGAGCTGGCGGCCGCGGCCACCGACGTCGACGGCGTCCGGGTCGTGGCGCACCGGGTCGACGGCGCGGGCGGCGGCGACGTCCGCACGCTCGCGCTCGACGTCCGGGGCCGGCTCGGCAACGACGCGCCCGGCGTGGTCGTCGTGCTCGGCGCGGCCGACGGCAAGGTCTCGGTCGTCGCGGCGCTCAACGAGGCGGCGCAGGCGCGTGGACTGAGCGCCAACGACCTCGTGCGCGCCGTCGGGCCGTTCGTCGGCGGCAAGGGCGGCGGCAAGGCCGACGTCGCCCAGGGGGGCGGCACCGACACCTCCCGCCTCGACGAGGCGCTGGCCGCGGTCACCGCGGCGGTCGCGGGCTCGTGAGGCCGGGGATCCGTCTCGGGATCGACCCCGGCGACGCCCGGATCGGCGTCGCCAGGAGTGACCCGTCGGGCTTCCTCGCCACCCCCGTCGAGACGGTGCGGCGCGGCAAGGGGGACCTGAAGCGGATCCGTCAGATCCTGCGCGAGGCCGGCGACGACACCGTCGACGGCGTCCTGGAGGTCGTCATGGGCCTGCCGCGCTCGCTGTCCGGCGGCGAGGGACCGGCCGCGACGAAGACGCGCGAGTTCGCCGTCCGGCTCGCGGCGTCCGTCGCCCCGGTCGGCGTGCGGCTGGTCGACGAACGACTGACCACCGTGTCGGCGGAGGCTATGCTGCGCGAACGTGGCACCAAGGGCGCCCAGCGCCGCGCGGTCGTCGACCAGGCCGCCGCCGTCCTGATCCTGCAGCACGCGCTCGACACCGAGCGAGCCACCGGACTCCCGCCCGGGGAGCTCGTCCCCAGCACCGAGGAGCCCGATGTCTGACCAGTACGGCGCGTCGCCGACGTCCCGGGGCGGGCGTCGCCGCCGGCGCAAGCGGTCGGGCTGCCTGCCGATGCTCGTAGTCCTGGCCGTGCTCGTCGCCGGCGGCTACTTCCTGGTGCGCTCGATCGACCTGTCGAACCCGTTCGCCTCCGACGCCGAGGACTTCGACGGTCCAGGCACCGGCTCGGCGGTGTTCACCGTCTCCGGCGGCGACTCGATCCGCGTGATGGGCCAGAACCTCGAGGACCTCGGCGTGGTCGCCTCCGACGACGCGTTCGTCGAGGCCGCCGACGGCGGTGGGGCGATCACCGAAGGCGTCTACAAGGTGCAGAAGCAGATGAAGGCCGCCGACGTCGTCGACCTGCTCGTGAGCGGCACGACCCGCGGCTCGTCGTACACCTTCACCTCGGGCAAGACGGTGCGCGAGATCGTGGCCCTGCTCGCCGAGGACACCGACAGCACCCGGCAGCAGTACCAGGCCGTGCTCGACGCGCCCGAGTCGATCGGGCTGCCGGCGAGCGCCGAGGGCAACGCCGAGGGCTACCTCTCGCCCGGCAGCTACACCTTCTTCCCCGACGACGACGCCGCCACGATCCTCTCGGCCATGGTCGCACGCACGACGCAGACGCTCGGCGAGGTCGACCTCGCGGCGGCCGCGGAGCGTCTCGGCTACTCCGAGCACGACCTGATGACCGTGGCCAGCCTGATCGAGACCGAGGGCAGCCTGCTGAACGAGCAGGGCAAGGCCAAGATCGCCCGGGTCATCTACAACCGCCTCGCCGACCCGACCGCCGAGACGATCGGCCGGCTGCAGCTCGACGCGACGGTCAACTACGCGCGCGGCGAGAAGGTCGCCGTCCCGACGCAGGCGCAGATCGACGAGGTCGCCGACAGCCCGTACAACACCTATACCAACGCCGGGCTGCCGCCGGGGCCGATCGCCACGCCGAGCAACGACGCCCTGCAGGCGGCCATGGCGCCGGCCGACGGGCCGTGGTTCTACTACGTGACGGTGAACCTGGAGAGCGGACAGACGAAGTTCGCCGTCGACTACGACGAGTTCCTCGAGCTCAAGGGCGAGCTGCGCTCGTACTGCGACACCTCCGACCGCTGCTGAGGCGGGGCTCGAACGTGCGCTGTGCTGTTCTCGGGGACCCGATCGGCCACTCGCTGTCGCCGGTCCTGCACCGTGCGGCCTACGCCGCCCTCGGGCTCGACTGGTCCTACGAGGCGGTGCGCGTGCCGTCCGGTGGGCTGGCCGGCTTCCTGGCCGGGCTCGACGACGCCTGGCGCGGCCTGTCGCTCACGATGCCGCTCAAGCGCGAGGTCGTCGCGCTCGGCCCCAGGTGGGCGGGGGAGTCGTCCGACGTCGTCCGGCTGACCGGCGCGGCCAACACCGTCGTCCTCGACGGCGACCGCCTGCTGCTCGACAACACCGACCTCCCGGGCGCCGCGGCGGCCATCCGGGAGCGCTGGGACGGCGACGTCTCGCGCGCGGTCGTGCTCGGCGCCGGCGCCACCGCCGCCTCGGTGGGCCTGGCGATGTGCGACCTCGGCGCGCGCGAGGTGCACCTTCTGGCCCGCTCGCCCGGACGGGCCGCCGAGACGGTCGCGGTGGTCTCGGCCCACGCGTCGGCCCCGCGCGTGAGCGTCGGTGGCCTCGACGAGCCGGTCTCGGGCGACGTCGTCGTCTCGACCATCCCGGTGGCCGCCCAGACCGACGACCTGGTGCGTCGCTGCGGCGAGGTGCCCGTGACGTTCGAGGTGGTCTACGACCCCTGGCCCACGCCGTTGGCCGCGGCGGCCGAGGCCGGCGGCCGCGTGCTCGTCGGCGGTCTCGACCTGCTCGTGCACCAGGCGGTGCTGCAGGTCGAGCGCTTCACGGGCACGCCAGGCCCGCTCGAGGTGATGCGCACCGCCGGCGCCGAGGCGCTGGCCGCGCGGGTGAGGTCGTCGTGAGCGGCGACGTGGTGCTGGTCGCCGCCCTCGCCGCGATCGCCGCCGGCCTGGCCGGCCTGTTCGTTCCGCGCGCCATCGCCGCGCTGCGCGAGCCGCCCCCCGACCCCGTGCTCGCCGAGCTCGAGGCCAAGGCGCTCGAGGGCCCGCTGACACCGCGCCAGCAGGTCCGGCTCGACGAGGGCCCGAAGCGGCTCTACCGCGACATCGGCGCCGAGCCCGGACTCGCGGCGATCACGAGCGTCGTCGCCGCCCTCGTCGCGGTGGCGATCGTGCTGGCCGTCGGCGTCGACCCCGACCTCGTGGTGCTGCTGCCCGTCGTCCCGATCGGGGTGCTGCTCGCCGTCGTCGACCTACGCACCCGGCTGCTGCCGTCGCGGGTCGTGTGGGCCGGCCTCGGTCTCGCGCTGGTCTGCGCGGCGGCCCTGGTGCCGTTCACCGACACCGCCGGCGCCGACCTGGTGCGCGCGCTGATCGGCTTCGTGCTCGGCTTCGGGTTCTTCTTCGTCCTCTGGTTCGTCTACCCCGCCGGCATGGGCTTCGGCGACGTCCGGCTCGCCGGCCTGTGCGGTTTCCTGCTGGCCCACCAGGGCTGGGGGGAGTGGGTCGTCGGGCTCTACTCGGCGTTCCTGCTCTCGGGCGTGCCAGCGCTCGTGGTCGCCCTGCTGCGCCGCAGCACGACGGTGCTGAAGTTCAACATCCCGCTCGGTCCGTTCCTGCTGGTCGGCGTCCCGATCGGTCTGGCGGTCGGCGCCTGGGTCGGGCAACGTCTCGTCGGCGGGTGAGGGGTCATCGGCGCCGCGGGGCCGATGACAGACTGACCCCATGTTGCGCTGGTTGACCGCGGGTGAGTCCCACGGCCCGTCCCTGGTCGCGATCCTCGAGGGCCTGCCGGCCCACGTCGAGGTGACGACGTCCGACATCGCCGACTCGCTGGCCCGGCGCCGGCTCGGCTACGGCCGCGGCGCCCGGATGAAGTTCGAGCAGGACGAGGTGACCATCAACGGCGGCGTCCGCCACGGGCGCACGCAGGGCGGCCCCGTCGCGATCACCGTCGGCAACACCGAGTGGCCCAAGTGGGAGACCGTGATGGCGGCCGACCCGGTCGACCCGTCGCTGCTCAAGGAGACCGGCCGCAACGCCCCGCTCACCCGCCCTCGGCCCGGCCACGCCGACCTCGCCGGCATGCAGAAGTACGACTTCGAGGAGGCGCGGCCGATCCTCGAGCGCGCCTCGGCCCGCGAGACGGCGGCACGGGTCGCGCTCGGCCGCGTGGCCTCCAACTTCCTCGAGCAGTCGGTCGGGGCCCGCATCGTCTCGCACGTCATCGAGCTCGGCGGGGTGCGCGCGCCGTCCGGGCTGTGGCCCGCGGCCGACGACGTCGAGCGGCTCGACGCCGACCCCGTGCGCTGCCTCGACCCCGACACCTCGGCCGCGATGGTCGAGCGCATCGACCAGGCCCACAAGGACGGCGACACGCTCGGTGGCGTCGTCGAGGTCGTCGTCCACGGGCTGCCGCCGGGGCTCGGCTCCCACGTGCACTGGGACCGCCGCCTCGACTCGCGCCTCGCCGGCGCGCTCATGGGCATCCAGGCCATCAAGGGCGTCGAGGTGGGCGACGGCTTCGAGCTCGCGGCCACGCCGGGCTCGCTCGCGCACGACGAGATCGTGCCGACCGACGACGGCATCCGCCGCGTCTCCGCTCGCTCCGGCGGCACCGAGGGCGGCATGACCACGGGCGAGGTGCTGCGCGTGCGGGCGGCGATGAAGCCGATCGCCACCGTGCCGCGCGCGCTGCGCACCGTCGACGTCGCCACCGGCGAGGAGGCCGTGGCCCACCACCAGCGCTCCGACGTGTGCGCCGTCCCGGCGGCCGGCATCGTCGCCGAGGCGATGGTGGCGCTCGTCGTCGCCGACGCCGTCGTCGAGAAGTTCGGCGGCGACTCCCTCGGCGAGACCCGCCGCAACTGCGAGACCTACCTGTCGTCGCTGAGGTACCGGTGACCGCACCGGGCCCGCGCGTCGTGCTGGTCGGGCCCATGGGGGCCGGCAAGACGACGGTCGCCGGCGTGCTGGCCGCGCGGTGGGGCGTCGAGGCCCGCGACACCGACAGCGACGTCGAGGCCACCGACGGGCGGGCGGTCTCCGACATCTTCGTCGAGTCGGGCGAGGCGCACTTCCGTGGCCTGGAGCGTGAGGCGGTGGCCGCCGCGCTGGCCGACCACGACGGCGTCCTGTCGCTCGGCGGCGGGGCCGTGCTCGACCCCGCCACCCGCGAGGCTTTGGCCGGACACAGTGTCGTCTTCCTCCGCGTCGGGCTGAGCGAGGCGGTGAAGCGCGTCGGCCTCGGCACCGGTCGCCCGCTGCTGCTCGGCAACGTGCGGGCCCGCATCAAGGCGCTGCTCGACGAGCGCACCCCGATCTACGAGTCGGTCGCCACGATCGTCGTCGACACCGACGACGCCTCGCCCGACGACGTCGCCACCCGCATCCAGGAGGCCCTCGCATGACCGACGCCGACGAGACCGTGCTCCACGTCGGCGGCGCGTCGCCCTACGACGTCGTCGTCGGTCACGACCTCGCCGACCACCTGCCGGCGATGGTCGGCGACGCGCTGCGGGTCGCGGTGATCGTGCCCGAGTCGCTGGTCGAGCTCGCCGAGGACGCCGCCCACGGACTCGTCGAGGCGCTCGCCGAGCGCGACGTCACGATCCTGACGGTGCCCGACGGCGAGGAGGCGAAGTCGGCCGACGTGCTCAACGGCTGCTGGGAGGCGCTGGGCGAGGAGGGCTTCACCCGCTCCGACGTCGTCGTCACCCTCGGCGGCGGCGCCACCACCGACCTGGGCGGGTTCGTGGCGGCGTCCTGGCTGCGGGGCGTGCGGGTCGTGCACGTGCCCACCACGCTGCTCGCCATGGTCGATGCCGCCGTGGGCGGCAAGACCGGCATCAACACCGCCGCCGGCAAGAACCTGGTCGGGGCGTTCCACGAGCCGTCCGGGGTCATCTGCGACCTCCACCTGCTCGAGACGCTGCCCCGCGAGGAGCTCGTCGCCGGGCTCGGCGAGGTCGTCAAGTGCGGCTTCATCGCCGACCCCGAGATCCTGCGTCTGGTCGAGACCACCGCCCCGGCCGACCTCGTGCCGTCGTCCCCGGTGCTGCGCGAGCTCGTCGAGCGCGCGATCAAGGTGAAGATCGACGTCGTCGTCGCCGACCTCAAGGAGACCGGCGGGGCCGGGGGCGGGCACCCCGGGCGCGAGGCGCTCAACTACGGCCACACGCTCGCGCACGCCATCGAGCGCGCCGAGGACTACGTGATCCGCCACGGCGAGGCCGTCGCCATCGGCTCGGTGTTCGTCGCCGAGCTGGCCCACCGCGCCGCCGGCCTGCCGGCCGAGGTGGTCGAACGGCACCGGACGGCGTTCGGCCGGGTCGGCCTGCCGACCACCTACGACGGCGCCCCGTTCGAGGACCTGCTGGCCACGATGCGCATCGACAAGAAGTCGCGCGGCGCGACCCTGCGCTTCGTCGTCCTCGACGACGTCGGGTCGCCGACGATCCTCGCCGGCCCGTCGGAGGAGCACCTGCGCGAGGCGTTCGAGGCGATCGCGGGCGATCCGCTGTGAGGACGCTCGTGCTGAACGGCCCGAACCTCGGCCGTCTCGGCCGCCGTCAGCCCGAGATCTACGGCCACACGAGCCACACCGAGCTCGCCGAGCAGTGCGTGGCGTGGGGGAGCGCGCTCGGCCTCGACGTCGAGGTGCACCAGACCAACCACGAGGGCGTCCTGCTCGACCTGCTCAACACCGCCGCCGACGACGCGACCCCCGTCGTCCTGAACGCCGCGGCCTGGACCCACTACTCCTGGGCGATCTTCGACGCCTGCGCCCAGCTCACCGCGCCGCTCGTCGAGGTCCACATCAGCGACCCCCGCCAGCGACCCGAGCAGTTCCGCCACACCTCCGTCGTCACCACCCACGCCGCCGAGGTCATCGCCGGTCACGGTGTCGACGGGTACCGGCTCGCTCTCGAGTCGATCGCGCGCCTGACCGCCTGCGGGGGATAGTTCGACACTCAGTCGACCTGCTCGGGGGCCGCGGAGGTCGACCAGGTGTCGAACTACCCCGGCGCGGCCTGTTGAAGGAGCCACGAATCGTCCACAGGCGCCTCCCGGCTCGGGGTTCTCCACAGCTCGCGAGCGAGTCGTTGGAGTCCGGTGCTCTCGATCGGAACCTCGATCCATGGAACGAGGATCGTGGAGTGCCACCTGTCCTAGACCTGACGGCCTGGTGCGTCCGATGCGTACCGGAGGGCGCACGGGCGACATCACCTGGCGCGTCGCCAACGGGTCGGGGTACGACAAGGTAGGGCCCGGCCTGTACGCACCGGTGGATCGACCACCCGTGGTCGAGCAGCGGATCCTGGAGGCAGGTGCGAGGCTCCCACCCGAGGGGTGCGTGTCCGGGTGGGCGGCGCTTCGTTGGCGGGGTGCGGCCTACTTCGACGGGCTCGGTCCAGAGGGGAGGGGCGAGGTCCCGGTCGAGCTGGTCATTCCGACCTACCGGAACATGCGGGCGTCGCCCGGCGTGCTACTTCGCCGGCGAGCGATCGGGCCTCGTGAGCGAGAGATCATCGGTGGACTGCCGGTCGCCACCGTCGGACGCGCGCTGTTCGACGAGATCGCCACTCGGGACGACCTGTGGTCGGCAGTCCAGGCCATCGACATGACGGCGGCGGCCCGCCTCATCTCGGTCTGGCTCTTCGCGACGTTCGTCAGCAACTGCACGTCGCGCATCGGTGCGCCACTGGCTCGCGAGGCGGCGTCGTACGCCGTCGACGAGTCCCTCTCGCCCCGAGAACCCTGGCTGCGGCTGGTCTGCGAGCTCCGAGCCGGCCTCTGGGGCCTGCTCGTCAACCGACCGGTCTTCGACCTGTCGGGCCACCTGATCGGCATGCCCGACCTGTTCGACGCGGTCGCCGGACTGGTCATCGAGTACTTCGGCGAGGTCCACCGCAGCGCCACACGCCACCGCAAGGACCTGGTGCGCGAGGAGCTGTTCCGCTCGCACGGGCTCGAGTACGTCGCGATCGCGCGAGGCGACTCACGACAGGAGGCGGCGTCCCGCATCCTCGCCGCAAGGTCTCGCGCGGGGTTCCTCGAGCCCGCCGCCCGAGCGTGGACGGTGGAGCCGCCGTCCTGGTACCGGGAGCCGGAGACCCTCGATGCCTTCCTGGAGCGGACCGGTCAGGCGGAGCGGCTCGTCGCGAGCGACGGCGGGCTCGGCTTCGTCGGCATCGAGGTGGCAGGAGGGGATACCTCGACACTCCATCGACCTGATTCCGCCGAATGAGGTCGACTGAGTGTCGAACTATCCCCGCCCGGGCCGGGTTAGGGTCCGAGGAGGTCGAACCGAGCCAGGAGGAGCACCGATGACACAGCACGTAGGTCACCGTCGTCCCGTTCGTACGTTCACGGTCGTGGGTGCGGCACTCGCGGCCGCGGTGGCGTGCCTGGTGGGGCCCGGGACGTCGCCGGCGTCGGCCGAGTCGAAGACCTTCGAGCCGGCGAAGCCGCGACCCTACCTCGAGAGCGTCACGGTAGCCAGCACGCCGAAGGCGTGGCGGTTCACGATCAGGACCAAGCAGCCGCAACGGGTGATCGGCTACGAGATCTACCTCGACTTCGGGCCGTCGGGGCGCGACCCGGGCGCGTCGGCCGACTACATCCTGCAGTCGGTGCTCGGCACCACGCGGCTGTACCAGACCTTCGACGGCACGCGGCAGGTCAGCCGGCCGGCGAACTGCGCCGGCAAGAAGTCGGTGAGGCTCAAGGGCGCGGCCGGGCCCGGACGACGCTTCGTGATCCCGCAGAGCTGCCTGCGTGAGTTCGACGCCGTCGCCGGGACGACGGGTGGCCCGGTCGGGCGGCTGCGCGCGCGGGTCGCCGTGATCGCGCAGCCGCCCGAGGGCAACTGCGTCTACAGCTGGTCGCCGAAGCGCGGGCGGTCGGTGTTCCACGGCTGGGTGCGCAACGACCTCCCGCCGGCGGCGGTCGAGCCGCCTGCGAGGACGCGCGGCGCGTCGATCCCGACGTCCGCACCGGCCCGCCGGGGCTGCTGACGCACCGATCGGCCCAGCCCGTCCGGGCGGCCGACCGGCGCGATTGAGGGTGTTCGGGCGTCGTCCCGATAGACTCGCTCGCTGTTGTCCTGGCGCCGTGGCGCCGACGACCATCGACCACTCCTCGATCGGGGCGTCCGCGCCCGCCGATCCCTACGACGAAGGCTGACCTGCGCGCATGGCTACCACCAACGACCTCAAGAACGGCATGGTCCTCAACATCGACGGCCAGCTCTGGGCCGTCGTCGAGTTCCAGCACGTCAAGCCGGGCAAGGGCCCCGCGTTCGTGCGCACCAAGCTGAAGAACGTCGAGTCGAACAAGACCGTCGACAAGACCTTCAACGCCGGCACCAAGGTCGAGACCGCCACGGTCGACCGCAGCACGATGCAGTACCTCTACAACGACGGCACGAACTTCGTGTTCATGGACACCTCGACCTACGAGCAGCTCGAGATCAGCCCCGAGATCGTCGGCAACGCCGCCAACTTCCTCCTGGAGAACCAGGAGGCCGTCGTGGCCACCAACGAGGGCCGCGTGCTGTTTATCGAGCTGCCGGCCTCGGTCGAGCTCGTCATCACCTTCACCGAGCCCGGCCTCGCCGGCGACAGCGCCACCGGTCGCACCAAGCCGGCCACGCTCGAGACCGGTCACGAGATCCAGGTGCCGCTGTTCATCAACCAGGGCGAGAAGGTCAAGGTCGACACCCGCGACTCGTCGTACATGAGCCGCGTCAAGTCCTGATGGGGGCTCGTTCCAAGGCGCGCAAGCGCGCGCTCGACACGCTGTACGCCGCCGACCTCCGGGGGGAGTCGGCGGTCGAGGCGCTCGACCGCGCCATCGCGGCCGGTGAGGGCCCGCCGAACGACTACACGGCCACGCTGGTGCGCGGCGTCGTCGCCGAGTCGGCGTCGATCGACGCGCTGCTCAGCCGCTACTCCACGGGCTGGACGCTCGACCGGATGCCGGCCGTCGACCGCAACGTGCTGCGTCTCGGCGTCTGGGAGCTCCTGCACGCCGACGACGTGCCGGGCACCGTCGCGATCACCGAGGCGATGGCGCTCGTGCAGGACCTCTCGACCGACGAGTCGCCGCAGTTCGTCAACGGTGTCCTCGGGGCCATCCAGCGGGCTGAGGCGGCCGAGTAGTCATCTACGCCATGCTGGCGTCATGACAGATCCCTACGACGTCGTCGTCATCGGACTCGGACCCGGCGGCGAGTCGCTCGCCACCACCGTCGCGAAGGCCGGACGCCGCGTGCTCGCGATCGACAAGCACCTCGTCGGCGGCGAGTGCCCCTACTACGGCTGCATCCCCTCGAAGATGATGGTGCGCGCCGCCGACACCCTCGCCGAGGCCCGCCGTGCCTCCGAGCTGGCCGGCGACGTCACCCTCACCCCGAGCTGGGAGCCGGTGGCGCGCCGCGTGAGCGAGCAGGCCACCGCCGGCTGGGACGACGAGGTCGCCGTCCGCCGTCTCGAGGACGCCGGCGCCGAGGTCGTGCACGGCGTCGCCCGGCTCACCGGACCCCGGTCGGTCGAGATCGAGCTGGCCGACGGCACCCGGCGCTCGGTGACCGCCCAGGTCGGCGTCGTGCTCAACCCCGGTACCCGTCCCGCGGCGCCACCGGTCGACGGCCTCGAGGGCACGCCCTACTGGACCAACCGCGACGCCGTCCGGACGACGTCGCGCCCCGGCTCGCTGCTCGTCCTCGGAGGTGGCCCGATCGGGTGCGAGCTGGCGCAGGTCTTCGCCCGGTTCGGCAGCCGGGTCACCATCGTCCAGCGCGGCGACCGGCTCGTGCCGGGCGACGAGCCCGAGGCGAGCGCACTGCTCGCCGACGTGCTCGCGGGCGAGGGCATCCGGGTGCTGACCTCGGCCATCACGCAGCGCGTCTCGCACGCCGACGGCACCTTCACCCTCGCGCTCACGACCGACGGCGGCGACGAGGAGGTGCGTGCCGACCAGCTGCTCGTGGCCGCCGGACGCACGCCCAACCTCGACGACCTCGGCCTCGAGACCGTCGGGCTCGACCCGACGGCCCGCACGCTCGACGTCGACGAGCGACTCCGCATGAGCGGCGTCGACGGCCTGTGGGCGATCGGCGACGTCACCGGCAAGGGCGCCTTCACCCACGTCTCGATGTACCAGTCGGCCATCGCCGCGCGCGACCTGCTCGGCGACGACGGCCCGCCCGCCAGCTACCACGCCCTCCCGCACGCGACGTTCACCGACCCCGAGGTCGCCGGCGTCGGACTCACCGAGCAGCAGGCCCGCGACGCCGGCCTCAGCGTGCGGGTGGGCCACGCGAAGCTGGAGGAGTCCTCGCGCGGCTTCACCCACGGCCCCGGTGCCCGTGGCCTCGTCAAGGTCGTCGAGGACGCCGACCGCGGCGTGCTCGTCGGCGCCACCGCCGTCGGTCCGGCCGGGGGAGAGATCCTCGGCTACCTGGCCGTCGCCGTGCACGCCGCGGTGCCGGTCGAGACGCTCCGCACGATGATCTTCGCCTACCCGACCTTCCACCGGGCGATCGAGACCGCGCTGGGAGACCTGTCGTGACGTCGTCGGCGACCGACGCCGCCCGCGACGCGAACGACAGCGAGTGGCTCGACCGTCTCGCGCGGGTCGGCCTCGTCGCGCTCGGGGTCGTGCACCTCGTGCTGGCCTGGCTGATGATCACCCTCGCGCTCGGCGACCGGGAGGGCTCGGCCACCAGCGAGGGCGCGATGCGCCAGCTCGCCGACACCCCGCTCGGGGCGGGGCTGGTGTGGGCCGTCGCGATCGGGCTCTTCCTGCTCGCGCTGTGGCAGGGCCTCGAGGCGGCGGTCGGCCACCGTGACGCCGACGGCACGACCCGGCTGCGCAAGCGCGCCGTCTCGGCCGGCAAGGCGGTGGTCTACGTCGTCATCGGCGCCAGCGGCGTCTCGGTCGCCACCGGCTCGGGCGGCGGTGGCGACGGCACCAAGACCTGGACGGCGCGACTGCTCGACGCCCCCGGTGGCCAGGTGCTCGTCGCCCTGGTCGGACTCGCGGTGATCGGGGTCGGCGTGGCGCTGCTGGTCTACGCCTGGCGCGAGAAGTACCTCAAGCACCTCGACGGCCAGGGCCGCTCCGGCGACACCGGGACGGCGTACCGCTGGCTCGGGCGCATCGGTCACGTCGCCAAGGGCCTCGCCCTGGGCGCGGTCGGCGCGCTGTTCCTCCACGCCGCCGCGACCCACGAGGCCGACAAGTCGGGCGGGCTCGACCAGGCGCTGCGTCGTCTGCTCGACGCCACCGGTGGCCCGGCCCTGGTGATCGCCGTCGGGCTCGGCTTCGGGGCCTACGGACTCTTCTGCTTCGCCTGGTCCCGCCACCTCGACCGATGACCCCGACCACCCGGGCCCAGCCCGGCTCCACGACGTTTCCCCCGGCCACGCGACGGGCACGACCCGGGGGACGTCGGCCCCGATCTAGTCTGGGCCGGTCGTGACACCGTTCTCGGAGGAGCCCTCATGACGCAGCCCCCCACCTCGTCGGGCGACGAGGCCGTGACGAGCACGAGCGACCGGCTCTACACCGCCGCCGAGCTCGACGAGTTCGCGCGCCGGCGCGCGGCCGAGGCGCGCGAGCACACCTCGCCGGGGCACCGTCGGGCCGACGTGCCGACCGATCACCCCAGCCGGGCCGACCTCACGAGCCCGGCCGCGCCCCGACCGCCGATGCCGGCCGGCCCGCCACCGGCCGGCCCCCCGCCGGCCGCATGGCCGACCGCCCCACCGCCCGCGACCCCGCCCGTCACCCCGCAGCCGACCCCGCAGCCGACCCCGCAGCCGACCCCGCCGCCGACCCCGCAGCCGACCCCGCAGCCCGAGCCCGAGATCCGGCGCTTCATGAGCGCGACCGACTTCCTCGACCGTCGCGACAGCGACCAGCAGCTCGGCCCGGCCACGTGGGGCTGGCGGGGCCGGGTGCGCCGGTGGAGCGGCGGCACCATCAAGCCGTCGATGGGCGCCAAGGAGGTCGCCTTCGAGCGCGAGCGCTCGGCCATCCAGCGCGACTTCGACGGCCCGCGCACCATCGTGTTCATCAACCCCAAGGGCGGCGCGGCCAAGACCACCGGCGTGCTCGCGGCCGGCTACACGTTCGGGACCGTGCGCGGCGGTGGCGTCGTCGCGTGGGACAACAACGAGACTCGCGGCACCCTCGGCATCCGGGGCATCCGGGGCTCCCACCGCAACACCACCCGCGAGCTGCTCGAGGACCTCGGCCGGTTCAAGGACGTCTACCAGTCGCGCATCGGCGACCTCGGCGCGTTCGTGCGGGCCCAGGGCGACGCGCACTTCGACGTGCTCGCCTCCGACGAGCGCCCCGACGTCACCGGCATGATCCGCGCCGAGGACTTCCGCGAGGTGCACCGGCTGCTCGAGCGGTTCTACCGGATCCTGCTGGTCGACACCGGCAACAACATGCGCGCCGAGAACTGGCTCGCCGCGGCCGAGGCCGCCGACCTGCTCGTCGTCACCAGCACCGTGCGCGAGGACACCGGCTACAGCGGACTGTGGATGCTCGACGCCCTCCAGGACGCCGGGCTGACCGACCTCAAGCGCAAGTGCCTGACGGTGCTCTCCGACCCGTCGCCGCAGGTCGACGGCAAGCTCGCCGCCGACCTCGTCGACGTCTACGAGCAGCGCACCCGGGGCGTGCACCGGGTGCCCTACGATCCCGTGCTGGTCGCAGGTGGCGTCGTCCCCTACGGCCAGCTCTCGCAGGCCACCAGGCGCTCCTGGCTCACCGCCTGTGCGGCCATGGCCGAGGCGTTGTAGGCCGGGTCGCGACCCGCCTCCACCGCCGATGGAGTAGACCGGAGCCATGCGCGCAGTCGTCTACTCCGAGAACGGTCCGTCGTCGGTGCTCCACCTGGTCGAGCTGCCCGACCCCGAGCCGGGGCCGGGGGAGGTCGTGGTGCGGGTGGTGCGGGCCGGGGTGAACCCGACCGACTGGAAGTTCCGCGCGGGCGTCTCGCCCAAGCAGCACGACGTCGTCTCGCCGGGCCAGGACGGCGCGGGCGTGGTCGAGTCCGTCGGCGAGGGGGTCGTGCACGTGGCCCCGGGCGACCGGGTCTGGCTGCGGATGGCCCAGCACGGCCGCGCGGTCGGCACGGCGGCCGAGCTCACGCTGCAGCCGGCCGACCACGTCGTCCCGCTGCCCGACGAGGCCTCCTTCGACCTCGGGGCGAGCCTGGGCGTGCCCGCGCTCACCGCGCACCGGGCGCTCACGCTCGACGGCGAGTCGCTGGGCGCCGGGTCGATGAGCGGTCGCTCGGTGCTGGTGCAGGGCGGCGCGGGCGCGGTCGGCAACGCTGCGATCCAGCTCGCGACCTGGGCCGGCGCCACGGTGCTCACCACGGTCAGCAGCGACGCCAAGGGTGACCTCGCGCGGGCCGCCGGTGCCCGGCACGTGGTCGACTACACCCGCGACGACGTCGCGGCCCGCGTGCGCGAGGTCGCCCCCGACGGCGTCGACCTCGTCGTCGAGGTGGCGCCGGCGACGAACCTGGCCCTCGACCTCGACGTCGTGCGCAACGCCGGCACCATCGCCTACTACGCCAACAACGGCGGCGACGAGGCGACGCTGCCCCTGCGCCCGAGCTTCTCCAAGAACGTGCGGCTGCAGGGCATCCTGCTCTACACCGCGCCCGCCGACCGGCTACGGGTCGGCGCCGACGAGGTCAGCGCCGCGGTCGCGGCCGGGGCCCTGCGCGTGGGCGAGGAGGCCGGCGTCCCGCTGCACCACTACCCGCTGTCGGAGACCGCGGCCGCCCACGACGCCGTCGAGGGAGGCGCCGTCGGCAAGGTGCTCGTCGACATCGCCGGCGCCTGAGCCTGCTGCTAGTCTCGCCGCGCACCGACATCCTTTAACGAGCCGTCCCGTGAGGCGGAGAAGGAGGTCCGGCAGACGACATGTCCGCTGAATCCGACGCAGTAGCCCCCGAAGGACGCACCGTCCTCGAGCCCGGTGACATCGCCCGGGCCCTCACCCGCATCTCCCACGAGATCCTCGAGCGCAACAAAGGCGCCGGCGACCTCGTGCTCCTCGGCATCCCGAGCCGCGGCGTCCCGCTCGCCCGTCGCATCGCGGCGCGCATCAAGGACGTCGAGGGCGTTGCCGTCCCGGTCGGCGCGCTCGACGTGACGATGTACCGCGACGACCTGCGCCGCCACCCCGCGCGCAGCCCGCACCCCACCGACGTGCCGCCCGGCGGCGTCGACGGGCGCACCGTCGTCCTCGTCGACGACGTCCTCTACTCCGGCCGCACGGTGCGCTCGGCGCTCGACGCCCTCAACGACCTCGGCCGGCCCGACGTCGTCCGGCTCGCGGTGCTGGTCGACCGCGGGCACCGCGAGCTGCCGATCCGCGCCGACCACGTCGGCAAGAACCTGCCCAGCGCCCGCACCGAGCGGGTGATGGTGCGCCTCGCCGACGTCGACGACCTCGAGGGGGTGTGGATCTCCTCGTGAAACGTCACCTGCTCTCCATCGACGACGTCTCGGCCGACGACGCCGCCACGCTCTTCGCGACCGCCGCCGAGATGCACGACGTGCAGAAGCGCCAGGTCAAGAAGCTGCCCGCGCTGCGTGGCCGCACGATCATCAACCTGTTCTTCGAGGACTCCACCCGCACCCGCTCGAGCTTCGAGATCGCCGGCAAGTGGCTCTCGGCCGACACCATCAACATCGCCGCCAAGGGCAGCTCGGCCAGCAAGGGCGAGAGCCTGCGCGACACCGTGCTCACCATCGCCGCGATGGGCGTCGACGCGCTCGTGATGCGCCACCCGGCCAGCGGTGCCGCCCTCCAGGTCAGCCAGTGGGTCGACGCCGCGGTGCTCAACGCCGGCGACGGCACCCACGAGCACCCCACGCAGGCCCTACTCGACGCCTACACGCTGCAGCGCCGCCTCGGCTCGCTCGAGGGCCGCCACGTCGCGATCGTCGGCGACCTCACCCACAGCCGGGTCTTCCGCAGCAACGTCAAGCTGCTCACCAAGCTCGGCGCCGAGGTCACCGTCGTCGCGCCCCCGACGCTGATGCCGAGCGGCGTCGGGTCGTGGTCGGCCGAGGCCGGCTTCGCCACCGCCTACGACCTCGACGAGGTGCTGCCGACGGCCGACGCCGTGATGATGCTCCGCGTGCAGCGCGAGCGCATGAGCGGCGGGTTCTTCCCCAGCGCCCGCGAGTACACCGTCGGCTACGGCCTCACCCGCGACCGGCTCGCGGTGCTCGGCCCCGACGTGCCCATCTGCCACCCCGGGCCGATGAACCGCGGCCTCGAGATCGCCGCCGACGCCGCCGACGCGGCGCAGTCGCTGGTGCTCGAGCAGGTCTCGGCCGGCGTCGCGGTGCGCATGGCGATCCTCTACCACCTCCTCGCAGGAGACGACGCGTGACCGACATCCTCATCAAGGGTGCCGCCCCCTACGGCGGCGCACCCACCGACCTGCTGCTGCGCGACGGCGTGATCGCCGAGATCTCCACCGGCCCGATCGCCGGCGGCAGCGCGAGCAGCGTGACCGTCGTCGACGCCGACGGCCTGGTCGCGCTGCCCGGGCTCGTCGACCTGCACACCCACCTGCGCGAGCCCGGCCGCGAGGACGCCGAGACCGTGCGCACCGGCTCGCGCGCCGCCGCGGTCGGCGGGTTCACCGCCGTGCTCGCGATGGCCAACACGAGCCCGGTCACCGACACCGCCGAGGCCGCCGAGCGCGTGCACGACCTCGGCCGCGCGGCCGGCCTGGTCGACGTCCACCCGGTCGGTGCGGTCACCCGCGGCCTCGGGGGCGAGGAGCTCGCCGAGCTCGGCCTCATGCACCGCTCGCGCGCCGGCGTCACCGTGTTCTCCGACGACGGCCGGTGCGTCGCCGACGCGCGCGTGATGCGCCGCGCGCTGGAGTACGTCAAGGCGTTCGGCGGCGTGGTCTCGCAGCACGCTCAGGAGCCCTCGCTCGCCGGACCCACCGCGTGCTGCCACGAGGGCGAGCTCTCCGGGCGCCTCGGTCTGCCCGGGTGGCCCGGCGTCGCCGAGGAGGTCATCGTCGCCCGCGACGTCATGCTCGCGCGCCACACCGGCTCGCGCGTGCACGTCGCGCACGCCTCGACCGCGGGCACCGTCGAGGTGCTGCGGTGGGCGAAGGCGCAGGGCATCCAGGTCACCGCGGAGGTCACGCCGCACCACCTGCTGCTGACCACCGACCTGCTCGGCTCGGTCAACGGGGGCTACGACCCGACCTTCAAGGTCAACCCGCCGTTGCGTCCGCAGGAGGACGTCGACGCACTTCGCACCGCGCTCGCCGACGGCACCATCGACGCCGTCGCCACCGACCACGCCCCGCACGCGCGCCACGACAAGGAGCACGCCTTCGTCGACGCCGCGTTCGGCATGCTCGGCCTCGAGACCGCGCTGCCGCTGGTCGCCTCGGTCATGGTCGACTCCGGCCTGCTCGACTGGCACGGCGTCGCGCGGGTGATGTCGGCCAACCCGGCCCGCATCGCCGGGCTGTCCGGCCAGGGAGCCGACCTCGAGGTCGGCGCCCCGGCGAACCTCGTGCTGGTCGACCCGGCCACGCCGCTCGTCGTCGACCGCGACGCCTCGGTCTCGCTGTCGCGCAACAACCCGTGGCACGGGCGCACGCTCGGCGCCTCCGTCGTGGCGACGTTCCTGCGCGGCACGCCGACCGTGCTCGACGGGGCGCTCGTCTGACGGCGGTCGAGGTGCGAGGTGCCCTGGCGACGAGCCTCGAGACCTCGTGACCCCGCTCGAGCGGCTCCTCGCCCACCCGCCCGACCTGCCGGTCGCGGCCGGCCTCACCGCGATCTCGGACGCCGTCCGCGGACGCGGCGCGGTCGTCGTCCAGGCGCCACCGGGGTCGGGCAAGACGACCCTCGTGCCGCCCGCCGTCGCGGTGGCCGCCGGCGGCCGGGTGATCGTCACGCAGCCGCGGCGGATCGCGGTGAGAGCGGCCGCGCGCCGGCTCGCCCACCTGGTCGGCGAGCCCGTCGGGGGCACCGTCGGCTACGCCGTGCGCGGCGAGAGCCGCACCAGCGCCGGGACGCGGGTCGAGGTGGTCACCACGGGCCTGCTGCTGCGGCGCCTGCAGCGCGACCCCGAGCTCGCCGGCGTGGGCGCCGTCGTCCTCGACGAGGTGCACGAGCGCCAGCTCGACGCCGACCTCGCGCTGGCCTTCCTCGTCGACGTGCGCCGCCACCTGCGCGACGACCTGGCCCTCGTCGCGATGTCGGCGACGATCGAGGCCGGGCGCACCGCCGCCCTGCTCGGGGCCGAGGTCGTCGACGTCCCGGGCGCCCTGCACCCGGTGGAGCGACGCTGGCACGCCCCACCGCCCGGCGTGCTCACCCGCGACGACCGCGGTGTGACGCCCGGCTTCCTCGACCACGTCGCCGCCACGACCCGCCTCGCGCTCGACCACGACGACGGCGACGTGCTCGTCTTCCTTCCCGGCGTCGGCGAGGTCGGCGGTGTCGTGCGGCGCCTGGCCGGGGTCGACGCCGACGTGCTCGAGCTGCACGGCCGCCTCGACGTCCGCGACCAGGACCGCGCGCTCACCCCCGGCCCACGGCGGCGCGTGGTGGTCTCCACCGCGGTCGCCGAGTCGAGCCTCACCGTGCCCGGCGTCCGGGTCGTCGTCGACGCCGGCCTCGCGCGCCGTCCGCAGACCGACCACCGGCGCGGCCTGGCCGGGCTCGTCACCGTGCGGGCGAGCCGGGCGGCGGCCGGCCAGCGCGCCGGCCGTGCCGGTCGCGAGGGCCCGGGCGTCGTCCACCGGTGCTGGTCGGAGGCCGACCACCTCCACCTGGCCGAGCACCCCGAGCCCGAGGTGCTCACGGCCGACCTCGCCTCCTACGTGCTCGAGCTGGCCGCGTGGGGCGACCCCGACGGCGCGGGCCTCGCCCTGCTCGACCGCCCGCCCGCCGCCGCGCGCGACGCCGCCCACGAGACCCTGCGGGCCCTCGGCGCCCTCGACGGCGGCGCCATCACCGACCGCGGCCGCGCGATCGCCCGCGTGCCCGCCGACCCGCGCCTGGCCCGCGCCCTGCTCGACGGCGCCACCGCCGTCGGACGCCGCCGCGCGGCCGAGGTCGTCGCGCTGCTCGCCGACGACGTCCGCGCCCCCGGGGCCGACCTCGTCGCGGCGCTGCGCGAGGCCCGACGCCACCGCGACTGGCGCAGCAGCGTCGCGCGGCTGGAGCGTTCGGTCGGCGACGTGCCGGGGGAGGGCCACGACGGGCTCAGCGACGACCAGGCCGTCGGCCTCGTCGCCGCCCTCGCCCACCCGGACCGGATCGCCCGCCTGCGCCCCAACGGCACCTCCTACGCCACCGTCGGCGGCACGGGCGCGGTCCTGCCACCCGGCTCGCCGCTGGCCGGCACGCCGTGGCTCGCGGTCGCCGACGCCGAGCGCCGTCCGGGGCAGCGCGACGCGACCGTCCGCGGCGCCGCCCCGATCGACGAGGACACCGCGCTCGAGGCCGCGGCCGCCCTGTGGGCCGAGGACGACGTCGTCACCTGGCGCGACGGCCGCACCACCGCCCGCCGCGTCACCCGGCTCGGCGCGATCGAGCTGACCTCGACGCCGGTCGGCGACCCCGACCCGGCCGCCGTCGCCGCCGCCGTCGCCGACGCTCTCTGTCGCGACGGGCTCGGCGTCCTGCGCTGGACCGAGCCGGCGACCGGCCTCCGGCAACGCCTGGCGTTCCTGCACGGCGCCCTCGGCGAGCCGTGGCCCGACGTCTCCGACGACGCCCTGCTCGACCGCGCCACCGACTGGCTCGACGGCACCACCGACCCACGCCGCCTCGACGTCGTCCAGGCGCTGCGCCGGCTGCTGCCCTGGCCCGAGGCCGGCCGCCTCGACGAGCTCGCGCCCGAGCGGGTCACCGTGCCGAGCGGCTCGCAGGTGCGCATCGACTACGGGGCGGGGGAGAAGCCCGTGCTCGCCGTCCGCGTGCAGGAGGTCTTCGGCTGGACGACGACCCCGACGATCGCCGACGGCCGCGTCCCGCTGCTGCTGCACCTGCTCTCGCCCGCCCGCCGACCGGCCGCCGTCACCGACGACCTCGCCCGGTTCTGGACCACCGGCTACCCGCAGGTGCGCGCCGACCTGCGCGGGCGCTACCCCAAGCACGCCTGGCCCGAGGACGGCGCGTCCGCGCCCGCGTCCCGTGGCACCGCACGCCGCGGCCGCTGATAGGGTCTGCGACGGCTCATACATCCTTTAACCACCGTCCTGTGAGGCGGAGAAGGAGGTACGGCGTGCCTGTGCATGCCCCCGCGATCCTGGTCCTCGAGGACGGTCGCACCTTCCGCGGCGACAACTACGGTGCCGAGGGCGAGACCTTCGGCGAAGCGGTCTTCAACACCGGCATGACCGGCTACCAGGAGACGCTGACCGACCCGTCCTACCACCGGCAGGTCGTCGTCATGACCGCGCCGCACATCGGCAACACCGGGGTGAACGACGACGACCCCGAGTCGTCGCGCATCTGGGTCGCCGGCTACGTCGTGCGCGACCCCGCCCGGGTGCCGAGCAGCTGGCGCAGCGTGCGCAGCCTCGACGACGAGCTGCGCGCCCAGGGCGTCGTCGGCATCTCCGGCGTCGACACCCGCGCCCTCACCCGTCACCTGCGCGAGCGCGGCGCGATGAAGGTCGGCATCTCCACCGTCGAGACCGACCCGGCCGCCCTGCTCGAGCGGGTCAGGGCGTCCGGCGAGATGGCCGGCACCGAGCTGGCCAGCCAGGTCTCCACCGAGGCCGCCTACGTGGTGCCGGCGCTCCCCGGGCCTTGGGGCGAGAAGCGCTTCACCGTCGCGGCCCTCGACCTCGGCATCAAGACCATGACGCCGCACCGCATGGCCGAGCGCGGCTGCGAGGTGCACGTGCTGCCCGCGACGGCGAGCCTCGACGACGTCAACGCCGTGAACCCCGACGGGCTCTTCTACTCCAACGGCCCCGGCGACCCCGCCGCGACGACCCACCAGGTCGAGGTGCTCCAGGCCGCGCTCGCGCAGGGCCTGCCCTACTTCGGCATCTGCTTCGGCAACCAGCTCTTCGGTCGCGCGCTCGGCTTCGGCACCTACAAGCTCAAGTACGGCCACCGCGGCATCAACCAGCCCGTGATCGACCGCACCACCGGCAAGGTCGAGGTCACCGCGCACAACCACGGCTTCGCCGTCGACGCCCCGCTCGAGGGCTCCACCACGACGCCCTACGGCGAGGCCTCCGTCTCCCACGTGTGCCTCAACGACGACGTCGTCGAGGGCCTCGAGCTGCGCGACGCCTCCGGCGCGCTGACCGGCTTCTCGGTCCAGTACCACCCCGAGGCCGCGGCCGGCCCCCACGACGCGGCTTACCTGTTCGACCGGTTCGTCGATCTGATGTCGACGGGTCCCGAGGCTCGCTCCGCTCGCACCTCGACCGACGCCGACGCCGACGCCGACGAGAAGGAGGCCTGAGATGCCGAAGCGCGACGACATCAAGTCCGTGATGGTGATCGGCTCCGGGCCGATCATCATCGGCCAGGCCTGCGAGTTCGACTACTCCGGCACCCAGGCCTGCCGGGTGCTCAAGGAGGAGGGCCTGCGCGTCGTCCTGGTCAACTCCAATCCGGCCACGATCATGACCGACCCGGAGTTCGCCGACGCCACCTACGTCGAGCCGATCACGCCCGAGTTCGTCGAGATGGTCATCGCCAAGGAGCGCCCCGACGCCCTGCTGCCCACCCTCGGCGGCCAGACGGCGCTCAACGCCGCGATCGCGCTGCACGAGAACGGCGTGCTCGAGAAGTACGGCGTCGAGATGATCGGCGCCAGCTTCGAGGCCATCCACCGCGGGGAGAACCGCGAGCAGTTCAACGCGATCGTCGCGAAGGTCGGGGGACAGGTCGCCCGCAGCCGGGTGTGCCACACCCTCGCCGACTGCGAGGCCGCGGTCGCCGAGCTCGGCTACCCGGCCGTCGTCCGACCGTCCTTCACGATGGGCGGCACCGGCTCGGGCATCGCCTACGGCCCCGACGACCTCGAGCGCATCGCCGGCGCCGGCCTGGCCGCCAGCCCGACGACCGAGGTGCTGATCGAGGAGTCGATCATCGGGTGGAAGGAGTACGAGCTGGAGGTGATGCGCGACAAGGCCGACAACGTCGTCATCGTCTGCTCGATCGAGAACCTCGACCCGATGGGCGTGCACACCGGCGACTCGATCACCGTCGCGCCGGCCATGACGCTCACCGACCGCGAGTACCAGTACCTGCGCGACCTGGCCATCGGCATCATCCGCGAGGTCGGCGTCGACACCGGCGGCTGCAACATCCAGTACGCCGTCAACCCCGCCGACGGCCGGGTCATCGTCATCGAGATGAACCCGCGCGTCTCGCGCTCCTCGGCCCTGGCGAGCAAGGCCACCGGGTTCCCGATCGCCAAGATCGCCGCCAAGGTCGCCGTCGGCTACACCCTCGACGAGATCCGCAACGACATCACCGAGGAGACCCCCGCCTCCTTCGAGCCCACGCTCGACTACGTCGTCGTCAAGGTGCCCCGGTTCGCGTTCGAGAAGTTCCCCGGCGCCGACCCCACGCTCACCACGCACATGAAGTCGGTCGGCGAGGCGATGGCCATCGGGCGCAGCTTCACCGAGGCCCTGCAGAAGGCGCTGCGCAGCCTGGAGTCGAAGGACGCCCCCTTCGACTGGCACCAGGAGTGGGTCGACCTCGACAAGGCCGCGCTGCTCGAGGAGATCAAGGTCCCGCACGACGGCCGGCTGAAGAAGGTCATGGACGCCATGCGGGCCGGCGCCACGCCGGAGGAGATCTTCGAGGCGACCAGGATCGACCCCTGGTACGTCGACCAGCTCGCGCTCATCAACGAGGTCGCCGCGGCGGTCACCGAGGCCCCCGAGCTCACGCCCGACCTGCTGCGCCTGGCCAAGCGCCACGGCTTCTCCGACGCCCAGATCGGCAAGATCCGCGGCATGACGCCCGACGTCGTGCGCGGCGTCCGGCACGCGCTCGGCATCCGACCGGTCTACAAGACCGTCGACACGTGCGCGGCGGAGTTCGCGGCCAAGACGCCCTACCACTACTCCTCCTACGACGAGGAGAGCGAGGTGGCCCCGCGCGAGCGGCCGGCCGTGATCATCCTCGGCTCCGGGCCCAACCGCATCGGCCAGGGCATCGAGTTCGACTACTCCTGCGTGCACGCCTCCCTCGCGCTGAGCGAGGCCGGCTACGACACCGTGATGGTCAACTGCAACCCCGAGACGGTCTCCACCGACTACGACACCTCCGACCGGCTCTACTTCGAGCCGCTCACGCTCGAGGACGTCCTCGAGGTCGTGCACGCCGAGCGGCAGGCCGGCCCCATCGCCGGCGTGATCTGCCAGCTCGGCGGCCAGACGCCGCTCGGCCTCGCCCAGGGCCTCGCCGCGGCCGGCGTCCCGATCGTCGGCACCTCGCCCGACGCCATCGACCTCGCCGAGGACCGTGGCCTGTTCGGGCGCGTGCTCGCCGACGCCGGTCTCGTCGCGCCCCAGCACGGCACCGCCACCTCGGTCGACGAGGCCGCCGTCGTCGCCGCCGAGATCGGCTACCCGGTGCTCGTGCGCCCGTCGTACGTGCTCGGCGGTCGCGGCATGGTCATCGTCTACGACGACGAGACGCTGCGCACCTACCTGGGCAAGTACGTCACCTCCGGGCTCATCGGCCGCGACGCACCGGTGCTCGTCGACCGGTTCGTCGACGACGCCGTCGAGGTCGACGTCGACGCCATCTTCGACGGCGACGAGCTGTTCCTCGGCGGCGTGATGGAGCACATCGAGGAGGCCGGCATCCACTCCGGCGACTCCTCGTGCGCGCTGCCGCCGATCACGCTCGGCGAGCGCGAGGTCGGCCGCATCCGCACGGCGACCGAGGCCATCGCCCGCGGTGTCGGCGTCCGCGGCCTCATCAACATCCAGTTCGCTCTCGGCTCCGACGTGCTCTACGTGCTCGAGGCCAACCCCCGCGCCTCGCGCACCGTGCCGTTCGTCTCGAAGGCCACCGCGACACCGCTGGCCAAGGCCGCGGCCCGGGTGATGCTCGGCGAGTCGGTCGCCGACCTGCGCGCGGCCGGTCTCCTGCCGGCCACCGGCGACGGCGGCGCGCTGCCACCCGACCAGCCGATCGCGGTCAAGGAGGCGGTGATGCCGTTCAACCGGTTCCGCACCCCCGACGGCCAGCAGGTCGACACCGTGCTCGGCCCGGAGATGAAGTCGACCGGCGAGGTGATGGGCTTCGACCGCGACTTCGGGGCCGCGTTCTCCAAGAGCCAGGCCGCCGCGTTCGGACCGCTGCCCACCGAGGGCAAGGTGTTCGTCTCGATGGCCAACCGCGACAAGCGCTCGATGATCTTCCCGGTCAAGGTGCTCGCCGACCTCGGCTTCGAGATCCTCGCCACCCAGGGCACCGCGGAGGTGCTGCGCCGCAACGGCGTCACCTGCACCGTCGTCCGCAAGCAGCACGAAGGCCCCGGCCCGCAGGGCGAGAAGACCACCGTGCAGCTCATCCACGACGGCGAGATCGACCTCATCGTCAACACGCCCTACGGCGCCGGCACCGGCGGCAACGTGCGCCTCGACGGCTACGAGATCCGCACCGCGGCTGTCATGGCCAACGTCCCGTGCATCACCACCGTGCAGGGGCTCGGCGCCGCCGTCCAGGGCATCGAGGCCAGGCGGCGCGGCGACATCGGCGTCCGCTCCCTCCAGGACTGGGCAGCTTCCCGGTGATCTACCAACGGCTGTTCGAGCACGGCTTCCGCCGCATGGACGCCGAGAGGGCCCACCACCTGGGCTTCCGCGCGATCCGGACGGCGGCGCCGGCCGTCGGCCGGTGGCGCCCGCAGGGCCGCCCGGTCGAGGCCATGGGCCTCACGTTCCCGCACGCGCTCGGCCTCGCGGCCGGCTTCGACAAGAACGCCGTCGGCATCGACGCCCTCGGTGCGCTCGGGTTCGGCCACGTCGAGATCGGCACCGTCACCGCCCAGGCGCAGCCGGGCAACTCGCAGCCGCGTCTGTTCCGGCTCGTCTCCGACCGGGCCGTCGTCAACCGGATGGGCTTCAACAACGACGGCGCCGAGGTCGTGGCGGCCCGCCTGGCCGAGCGGGGCGCCGCCGGCCCGGCCGACGGCAGCCGCACCGTGCTCGGCGTCAACATCGGCAAGACCAAGGTCGTGCCCGACGACGACGAGCAGGCCGTGCTCGACGACTACGCGGCCTCGACGCGCCTGCTCACCCCGCACGCCGACTACCTCGTCGTCAACGTCTCCTCGCCCAACACCCCCGGCCTGCGCAGCCTCCAGGCGGTCGAGCGGCTCGGCCCCCTGCTGGCCCACGTGCGTGGGGTGGCCGACGACGTCACGCCGAGCAGCCGCGGGCGGGTGCCGCTGGTGGTCAAGATCGCCCCCGACCTCGCCGACGACGACGTGCTCGCCGTCGCCGACCTCGCCGGCGAGCTGGGTCTCGACGGCATCAGCGCGACCAACACCACCATCAGCCGTGACGGCCTGCGCAGCCACCCCTCGCAGGTCGAGGAGGTCGGCGCCGGCGGACTGTCCGGTCGCCCGCTCCTGGCCCGTGCCACCGAGGTGCTGCGCCTGCTGCGCGGCCGCGTCGGGCCCGACCTCACGCTGATCGGCGTCGGCGGCATCTCGACGGCCGACGACGCCCGCGAGAGGCTGGACGCCGGCGCCGACCTCGTGCAGGGCTACACGGCGTTCGTCTACGACGGCCCGCTGTGGCCACGACGCATCGTGAAGGGGCTCCGTTAGATGTTGGGTTTCGAGACACCGGTTGCGAGCGCCGAGGGCGCTCGCACGGCTCCTCAACCTCCCCGCGTGAGCCACCTCCGAGCAAGCTCGGAGGTGGCGCGGT
This sequence comes from Nocardioides secundeburneus, assembly GCF_039939255.1. Taxonomy (NCBI): domain Bacteria; kingdom Bacillati; phylum Actinomycetota; class Actinomycetes; order Propionibacteriales; family Nocardioidaceae; genus Nocardioides; species Nocardioides secundeburneus. The sequence goes on along the minus strand of NZ_JBDUUE010000006.1, from coordinate 55,521 downwards.
GAGCTTCGGTGACTACCAGATCGCGCTCTACCTCGGCGCGCTCGGCGGCGTCCTGCCGCAGCACCCCTTCTCCTACGCCGAGCTGGAGGCCGCCGCGCTCGCCGCGCTGCCGCCCGAGCTGCGCACCTACGTCGCCGGCGGGGCCGGCGACGAGACCACCCAGCGCGGCAACGCCACGGCCGTCGACGACTACGCCGTGGTGCCGCGCATGCTCCGCGCCTCCGAGAGCCGCGACCTGTCGGTCGAGCTGTTCGGCACGACGCTGCCCAGCCCGCTGCTGATGGCGCCGGTCGGGGTGCTGGGCCTGTGCTCGCCCGACCAGCACGGCGACGTCCACGGGGCCGAGGCGGCCGCCGCGACCGGCGTCCCGTTCATCGGCTCGACCCTGATGAGCGACCCCCTCGAGGACGTCCTGCCCGCCACGGGCGACACGCCGGCCTGGTTCCAGCTCTACACCCCCAAGAACCGCGACCTCGCGGCCAGCCTGGTCTCGCGCGCCGAGGCCGCGGGCGCCGAGGCGCTCGTCGTCACGCTCGACACCTGGGTGCCCGGCTGGCGCCCGCGCGACCTGGCGAGCGGCAACTTCCCGCAGCTGCGCGGCAAGGCCCTGGCCAACTACACCTCCGACCCGGTGTTCCGCGAGCTCGTCGGGCCCGACGCCGACGTCGGCACCATCGTGATGACGTGGGTCGGGCTGTTCGGCCACCCGGTCACCTGGGACGACCTCGCCTGGCTGCGCTCGCTCACCGACCTGCCGCTCGTGCTCAAGGGCGTCTGCCACCCCGACGACGCCCGCCGCGCGCTCGACGAGGGCGCCGACGGCATCTACGTCTCCAACCACGGCGGCCGTCAGGCCAACGGCGGCGGGGCAGCGCTCGACTGGCTGCCCGACGTGGCCGCCGCGGTGGGGGAGCGCGCGCCGATCGTCTTCGACTCCGGCGTGCGCACCGGCGACGACGTCGTCAAGGCCCTCGCGCTCGGCGCCACCGCGGTCGCGGTCGGCCGGCCCTACGTCTACGGGCTCGCCCACGGCGGGGTCCCCGGTCTCGTGCACGTGCTGCGCTCGCTGCTCGCCGAGGCCGACCTGCTCATGGCCGTCGACGGCTACCCGACCGTCGCCGACCTGACCGCCGACGCCCTGAGGAGGCTCCGATGAGCTTCGGCAGGCGTTTCAGCCAGGCCCTCGAGGCACGCGGCCCGTTCTGCGTCGGCATCGACCCGCACGCGGCGCTGCTACGCGAGTGGGGTCTCGACGACGACGTCGCCGGGCTCGAGCGGTTCGCCCTCACCGTCGTCGAGGCCGTGGCGCCGCTGTGCTCGATGGTCAAGCCGCAGTCGGCGTTCTACGAGCGGTTCGGCTCGCGCGGCATCGCGGTGCTCGAGCAGGTCGTGGCCGCCTCGCGCGCGGCCGGCGCGCTCGTGCTGCTCGACGTCAAGCGCGGCGACATCGGCTCGACGTCCGAGGCCTACGCCGAGGCCTACCTCGACCCCGCGAGCCCGCTGGCGGTCGACGCCGTCACCGTGAGCCCGTACCTCGGGTTCGGCTCGCTCGACCCGTTCGTCGACGCCGCCCGGCGCCACGACGCCGGCCTGTTCGTGCTCGCGCTCACCTCCAACAAGGAGGGTCCGGAGGTGCAGCACGCCCGCACCGACACCGGTGAGACCGTCGCCGACCGGGTGCTCGACCACCTGCGCCGCCTCAACGCCGGCGCCGAGCCGCTGGGCTCGTTCGGCGCCGTCGTCGGTGCGACCATCGGCGAGACCGGGGCCGACTTCGCCTTCAACGGCCCGATCCTCGCGCCCGGCTTCGGCGCCCAGGGCGGCACCACCGCCGACATCGCCCGGATCTTCGGCAGCGCCGCGCGGCACGTCGCCCCCAGCTCGTCGCGCGAGGTGCTGCGCGCCGGACCCGACGCCGGCGCCATGCGCGACGCCGTCCGCCGGGCCAACGACGACCTCCGGGCGTTGGGGTGAGGCTGGCCCCGACCGTCCTCGTCGTCGTGCTCGCCGCGGCCGGGCTCGCCGCGTGCGGCGAGGAGGACCGGTTCGAGGCCTACTGCGACGTCGTCGCCACCGAGGCGCCCCGCATCGCCGAGGCCCTCGACCGTGACGACGGAGCGTCCGGGCTGCTGCCCGCCCTGCCCAGCTTCGAACGGCTCGGCGAGGCCGCCCCCGGCGATATCGCCGACGACTGGTCGGTGATCGTGCAGCGCCTCGACACCCTGGCCGACGCGCTCGAGGACGCCGGCGTCGACCCGTCCGACTACGACCCCACCGACCCGCCCGACGGCGTCACCGACGAGCAGCAGGAGGCCATCCGGCTCGGTGCCGGCAGCGTGGGCACCGAGGCGGTCCAGGAGGCGCTGGCGAACGTCCAGCAGCAGTCGCTCGACGTCTGCGGCCAGGCCCTGGTCCCGCCGGGCTGAGTCGGCAAGATCACCCTGGCCCGGAGGGCGGTGCGCCCACGTTGCCGCTCGTCGAGTGTCGTGACTAGTGTGAGCCGCTAGCGGCCCTCCCTCCGCTGCTCATCCAGCCCTCAGAAGGACCCGCACACGTGGCACTTCCTCGCCAGACACCCGAACAGCGCCAGGCAGCGCTCGACAAGGCCGCTGCGTCACGTCGCGAGCGGGCCGAGGTGAAGAACCGTCTGAAGAACTCCGGCGCCTCGATCATCGAGGTGATCCACGAGGGCCAGGTCAACGAGGCCATCGGCAAGATGCGCGTCGTCGACCTCCTGCAGTCGATGCCCGGGCTGGGCAAGGTGCGCGCCCGGCAGGTCATGGAGCGCCTCGGCATCGCCGAGTCGCGTCGGGTGCGCGGCCTCGGGACCAAGCAGATCGCCTCGCTCGAGCGCGAGTTCTCGCCCGAGCAGAGCTGAATGACCGAGCCCCGACCCACCCGGCTCGTCGTGCTCGCCGGGCCGACCGCCGTCGGCAAGGGCACGGTCGCGGCCGCCGTCCGGGCCGACCACCCCGAGGTCTGGATCTCGGTCTCGGCCACCACCCGCAAACCGCGCCCGGGCGAGGTCGACGGCGTCCACTACCACTTCGTCGACGACGCCGAGTTCGACCGGCTCGTCGCGGCCGACGAGCTGCTCGAGTGGGCCGTCGTGCACCGCGCCGCGCGCTACGGCACGCCGCGCGGGCCGGTCGAGGCGTCCCTGGCCGCCGGACGCCCCTCGATGCTCGAGATCGACCTGCAGGGTGCGCGGCAGGTCCGGCAGACGATGCCCGGCGCCCTGTTCGTCTTCCTCAAGCCACCGTCGTGGGACGAGCTGGTCCGTCGGCTGGTCGGCCGGGGCACCGAGACGGCCGAGGAGCGCGAGCGCCGACTGGCCACGGCGCGCGACGAGCTGGCGGCCGAGGAGGAGTTCGACGTCACCGTCGTCAACCACGAAGTTCATGAGGCAGCCACCGAGTTGGTAGCCTTGATGACGCTCGGTTGATCAGTCGCTCCGCGACGTGCTCCACCTGCCCCTCCGAGCTCACCATCTTCACTAGCGAGGCACTTGCATGGCTGCGCCCAACATCGATGCCGTCGGCGTCACGAACCCGTCGATCGACGACCTGCTGACCAAGACCGACAGCAAGTACAAGCTGGTGCTCTACAGCGCCAAGCGTGCGCGTCAGATCAACGCCTACTACTCCCAGCTCGGCGAGGGCCTGCTCGAGTACGTCGGCCCGCTCGTCGACACCCACGTGCAGGAGAAGCCGCTCTCCATCGCACTGCGTGAGATCGCCGACGACAAGCTCACCTGCGAGGACGTCGACCCGGCCGAGCTCGCCGCCGAGGAGGCCGCCGCGAAGGCTGCTGCCGCCGACGCCGCCGCCCAGGCCGAGTGACCAGGTCCTGACGCTGACCGGCCACACCACCGAGGCCGCGACCCCCCCGGGGTCGCGGCCGTCGGTCGTTCTGGGGGTGAGCGGCGGCATCGCGGCCTACAAGGCGTGCGAGCTGCTGCGGCGCCTCACCGAGTCCGGTCACGACGTCACCGTCGTGCCCACGGCGGCCGCGCTCGAGTTCGTCGGCGCGCCCACGTGGGCGGCTCTGTCGGGCAAGCCGGTCGCCACCGACGTCTGGACGTCGGTGCACGAGGTGCCGCACGTGCGCATCGGCCAGTCCGCCGACCTCGTCGTCGTCGCCCCGGCCACCGCCGACCTGCTCGCCAAGGCAGCGCACGGCCTCGCCGACGACCTCCTCACCTCCACGCTGCTCACCGCCCGGTGCCCGGTCGTGCTCGCCCCCGCGATGCACACCGAGATGTGGGAGCACGCGGCCACGCAGGCGAACGTCGAGACCCTGCGCTCGCGGGGCGTGCTCGTCGTCGAGCCGGCCGAGGGCCGGCTCACCGGCAAGGACACCGGCAAGGGCCGCCTGCCCGAGCCGGCCGCGCTGTTCGAGGTGTGCACCGACGTGCTCGCCCGCGGCGCCGTCCCGGCCGACCTGGTCGACCGTCATGTCGTCGTCTCAGCCGGCGGCACCCGCGAGCCGCTCGACCCCGTCCGCTACCTCGGCAACCGGTCGTCCGGCCGCCAGGGCTACGCACTGGCCCGCGCCGCGGCGGCCCGGGGAGCCTCGGTCACGCTGGTCGCGGCCAACGTCGACCTGCCCGACCCGGCCGGTGTCAGCGTCGTCCGGGTGGGCACCACGGCCGAGCTGCGCGACGCCGTCGTCGCCGCGGCGAGCACCGCCGACGCGGTGGTGATGGCCGCGGCGCCCGCCGACTTCCGGCCCACCGACGTCAGCGGCGCCAAGATCAAGAAGACCGCCGACGGCTCGGCGCCCACGATCGCGCTCGTGCAGAACCCCGACGTCCTGCACGAGATCTCCACCCACCGTGCCCGCGCCGGCTCGGTCATCGTCGGCTTCGCCGCCGAGACCGGCGACGCGACCGGCACCGTGCTCGACCTCGCCCGCGCCAAGCTGGCCCGCAAGGGCTGCGACCTCCTCGTCGTCAACGACGTCAGCGGGGGAGCGGTCTTCGGCAGCAGCGACAACGAGGCCGTCATCCTCGGCGCCGACGGTGGCTCGCGGGAGGTGCCGCACGGCACCAAGCACGCGCTCGCGCACGTCATCTGGGACGAGGTGGCCCACCGATGGGCCCCGGGATTCGCACCGTGAGACGGCCGTCTTGCATGCTGGTCCCTCTCTACACTTTTCACCTGCAGCTACTGCCTTCGATCGAGAGTGAGTACCACCGTGGCTGGACGCCTGTTCACCTCCGAGTCCGTGACCGAGGGGCACCCCGACAAGATCGCTGACCGGATCAGTGACACCGTCCTCGACTACTTCCTCGAGAACGACGAGCAGATCGCCGACCTGCGCGTCGCCTGCGAGACCCTGCTGACCACCGGCCTCGTCGTCGTGGCCGGCGAGGTGCGCTCCACGGCGCCGCTGCCGCCGCCGACCGTCATCCGCGAGGCCATCAAGGACATCGGCTACGACCACTCCGACAAGGGCTTCGACGGCGACACGTGCGCCGTCCAGTTCGCCGTCGGTGCCCAGTCGGCCGACATCGCCCAGGGCGTCGACTCCGGCATCGAGCAGCGCGTCGGCGCCTCCGACGACGAGCTCGACGCGCGGGGCGCGGGCGACCAGGGCCTGATGTTCGGCTACGCCTGCGACGACACCGACGTGCTCATGCCGCTGCCGATCGTCATCGCCCAGCGCCTCGCCGAGAAGCTCACCGAGGTGCGCAAGAACGGCACGATGGCCAACCTGCGCCCCGACGGCAAGACCCAGGTGACCATCGAGTACGACGAGCACGACGTGCCCGTCCGCATCGACACCGTCGTGCTCTCGACCCAGCACTCCGAGGACACCGACCTCGACAAGCTCGAGGCCGAGATCAAGCAGCACGTCATCGACCCCGTGCTCGCCACCTTCACCCTGCCCTCCGAGGGCTACCGCCTGCTGGTCAACCCGACCGGGCGGTTCGTGACCGGTGGCCCCATGGGCGACGCCGGCCTGACCGGCCGCAAGATCATCGTCGACACCTACGGCGGCATGGCCCGCCACGGTGGCGGCGCCTTCTCCGGCAAGGACCCGTCGAAGGTCGACCGCTCCGCCGCCTACGCGATGCGCTGGGTCGCCAAGAACGTCGTCGCCGCCGGCCTGGCCAAGCGCTGCGAGGCCCAGGTCGCCTACGCCATCGGCAAGGCCCAGCCGGTCGGCGTGTTCATCCAGACGTTCGGCACCGGCGTCGTGAGCGACGAGAAGATCCAGGAGGCCGTGCTCGAGGTCTTCGACCTGCGCCCCGCCGCGATCCTGCGCGACCTCGACCTGCTCCGCCCGATCTACGCCAAGACCTCCGCCTACGGCCACTTCGGCCGCGAGCTGCCGGAGTTCACCTGGGAGAAGACCGACCGCGCCGACGCGCTCAAGGCTGCCGCCGGCGTCTGACGCCTCGCGCCGACCGACGTCCGGGCCGGTACCCCTCGCCACGAGGGGTGCTGGCCCGGTCTCGTCGGTGGGCGCTGCTAGACAGGCCCCATGACCGAACGACCGAGCCCCGACGAGCAGCCCGAGCTGCTCCCGGGGCTCGTGCGCGCCACGGTCAAGCAGGCGCAGGCCAAGGCGCGTGCCACGCGCGAGCGCAAGGCGGCCGAGGCGGCGATCACCGACGTCCTGCCGGTGGCCCGGGTGCTGGTCGACGTCGCCCTGGCCCACCTCGACCGCACCTTCGACTACGCCGTGCCGGCGACCATGGCCGACTCCGCCGTCCCGGGCGCGCGGGTCAAGGTCCGCTTCGCCGGTCAGGACGCCGACGGGTTCGTGCTCGAGCGGGCCGAGAGCTCCGACCACGCCGGCCGGCTCGCCCCGCTGCGGCGCGCGGTCAGCGCCGAGCCCGTGCTCACCCCCGCCGTGGCCGGTCTCGTCGCCGACGTCGCCGAGCGCTACGCCGGCGTCCGCTCCGACGTGCTGCGCCTCGCCGTCCCGCCCCGGCACGCCACCACCGAGAAGCAGCCGTCGCTCCCGGCGCCCCAGCCACCCCGCCCCCCGGTCGCCGATGCGTGGGCCGGCTACCTGCACGGCGCCGCGTTCCTCACCCACCTCGCCGACGGTGGCCGACCGCGCGCCGTCTGGTCGGTGGCGCCGGGCGACGACTGGCCCGCTCTCGTCGCCGCAGCGGCGGCCACCGCTCTGGCCGCCGGGCGCGGCACGGTGGTGTGCGTGCCCGACGGCAAGGACGTCGCGCGCGTCGACGCCGCCCTCTCCAACGCCTTGGGCGAGGGTCACCACGTCGCCCTCACCGCCGACGCCGGCCCGGCCGCCCGCTACCGCGACTTCCTCGCCCTCAGTCGCGGTGCCCGGCGTGTCGTCGTCGGCACCCGTGCGGCCGCCTTCGCCCCGGTGGCCGACCTCGGCCTCGTCGTCTGCTGGGACGACGGCGACGACCTCCACGCCGAGCCGCGCGCGCCCTACCCGCACACCCGCGAGGTGCTGCTGCTGCGCTCCGAGCGCGAGGGCGCGGCCGCGCTCGTCGGCGGGTTCGCGCGCAGCGTCGAGGCGGCCTACCTCACCCGCGGCGGGTGGGCCCACGAGCTCGTCGCCCCGCGCGAGCGGCTGCGCGCCGCCGCCACCGTCGCGATCGCCGGCGCCAGCGACCACGACCGGGCCCGCGACCCCAGCGGCGCCGGTGCCCGCATCCCGTCACAGGTGCACGCCCTGGTCAAGCAGGCACTCGAGGCCGGGCCGGTGCTGGTGCAGACGCCGCGGTCGGGCTACGCGCTCGCGTTGGCCTGCGAGCGGTGCCGCACCCCGGCCCGCTGCCCGGCCTGCGCCGGTCCGCTCGGGCTCACCTCGCCCACCACCCCGCCCGCGTGCCGCTGGTGCGCCACCCCGGCCGTCGGGTGGTCGTGCCCCGAGTGCGCCGCGGTCGGGCTCCGCGCGCCGCTGCTCGGCGAGGCCCGCACCGCCGAGGAGCTCGGCCGGGCGTTCCCGTCGGTGCGCGTGCGCGCCTCGGCCGGCGAGCACGTGCTGGCCGAGGTGCCCGACGTGCCGGCCATCGTCGTCGCGACCCCGGGTGCCGAACCGGTCGCGGACGGGGGCTACGCGGCCGTCGTCCTGCTCGACACGTGGCTGCTCCTCGCCCGCGACGACCTCCGGGCCGCCGAGGAGGCCCTGCGGCGTTGGAGCAACGCCGTCGGTCTGCTCCGCACGGGCGGACGGGCCCTCGCCGTCGGCGACCCGACGCACCCGGCGCTCCAGGCGCTCGTGCGCTGGGACCAACCCGGCTTCGCGCGCCGCGAGGCGATCGACCGTCACGGCGCCCACCTGCCGCCCAGCACGCGCGTCGCCACCGTCACCGGCGAACCGGGCGCCGTCGACGACGCCCTCACCCTGCTCGCCCCGCCCACCCACGTCGAGGTGCTCGGCCCGGTGCCGGCCGGCCCCGACGACGAGCGTCTGGTGCTGCGCACCCCGCGCTCCCACGGGGCCGACCTGTCGCGCGCGCTCGCCGACCTGCAACGGGTCCGCTCCAGTCGCAAGCTCGACGCCGTCCGGGTGCAGGTCGACCCGGTCACGTTCTGAGGCGCGTCGGAGGCACGCTCCGCGTGGGCGACGTCACCGTGCCCGGGTGACGCCGAACCCGCCCGGTCGCTCACCGCGCGGCCGTAGGATGATCATCGGCCAGACCACCCCGACACCGCAGAGGAGCTCCGTGGCGATCCAGCCGATCCGGCTCTTCGGCGACCCGGTGCTGCGCCGTCCGGCGGCCGCGGTCGTCGACTTCGACAAGGAGCTGCGCACGCTCGTCGCCGACCTCACCGACACGATGCTCGAGGCGCCCGGCGCCGGGCTCGCGGCCCCGCAGATCGGCGTCGGCCTGCGGGTGTTCACGTGGTTCGTCGACGGCGAGGTCGGCCACCTGGTCAACCCCGACCTGACGCTGTCGGAGGAGACCCAGCACGGCCCCGAGGGGTGCCTGTCGATCCCGGAGCTGCGGGCCGACTGCACCCGCGCCCTGTCCGTCGTCGCCCGCGGCTGGGACATGCACGGCGAGCCCCTCGTCGTCGAGGGCTCCGAGCTGCTCGCGCGCGCCATCCAGCACGAGACCGACCACCTCGACGGCGTCTTGTTCCTCGACCGGCTCGACACCGCGGCCCGCAAGGCGGCGATGAAGGAGATCCGCGAGTCCGAGTGGTTCGGACTCGAACGACCGACGGTCAAGGTCAGCCCGCACGCCACCCGCGGGTTGGGCCTGTGAGCACGACTGCGAGCATCCTCTGATGCGTCTCGTCTTCGCCGGCACCCCCGAGGTCGCCGTCCCCAGCCTCGACGCCATCGCCGCGTCCGGTCACGAGCTCGTGGGCGTGGTCACCCGCCCCGACGCGCCCGCCGGTCGCGGACGACGCCTCGTGGCCAGCCCGGTGGCCCAGCGCGCCGACGAGCTCGGCGTCCCGGTGCTCAAGCCCGACCACCCGCGCGACCCCGACTTCCAGGCGGCGCTGCGCGCGCTCGAACCCGACTGCTGCCCCGTCGTCGCCTATGGCGCGCTGCTACCGCAGTCGGCGCTCGACATCCCCCGGCACGGCTGGGTGAACCTGCACTTCTCCTGCCTGCCGGCGTGGCGCGGTGCGGCCCCGGTGCAGCACTCCATCTGGGCCGGCGACGAGGTCACCGGCGCCACCACGTTCCGCATCGTCAAGGCCATGGACGCCGGGCCCACGTTCGGCGTCATGACCGAGCGCATCCGTCCCACCGACACCGCCGGCGACCTGCTCGGCCGCCTCGCCGAGGGCGGTGCCGGGCTGCTCGTCACCACGCTCGACCACCTCGAGCAGGGCACCATCGAGGCGCGCGAGCAGCAGGCCGAGGGCGTCAGCATGGCGCCGAAGATCACCGTCGATGACGCCGAGGTCGTCTGGACCGAGCCCGCCGTCGCCGTCGACCGCCGGGTGCGCGCGTGCACCCCGGCCCCCGGCGCCTGGACGACGCACGAGGGCGAGCGCCTCAAGCTCGGCCCGGTGCGGCCTACCGACGAGACGGTGCCGGCCGGCACCCTCGAGGTCCGCAAGCAGGAGGTCCTGGTCGGCACGGCCACGACCGCCGTCCGGCTCGGCGACGTGAAGCCGTTCGGCAAGAAGCAGATGCCGGCCGCCGACTGGGCGCGCGGCGTCCGGCTCGAGAGCGGCACCCGCCTCGGAGGGCCGCTCGGGGCCGCGCCGTGACCGAGCGCCCGGTCGACCGAGCCGCGGTGCCCGCCGACGTCGACGAGATCTGCGCGGCGCTGCCCGAGACCGAGCTCGGCACGTCGTGGGGCGACGTCCCCACGTGGAAGGTGCCGCGCGGCGACAAGGGCAAGGGCTTCGTGCTCTACCGCCCGCCCGGCCGCACGGCCATCGACCCGGCCACCGGCGAGCCCTACGACGACCTGCTGGTGATCGTCACGCCCACCGAGGCCGAGAAGGCCGCTCTGGTCGACGACGAGACGACGCCGTTCTTCACCGTCCCGCACTTCGACGGCTACGCCGCCGTGCTGGTGCAGCAGTCACGCATCGGCGAGGTCGGGCGCGACGAGCTCGCCGAGATCATCTTCGACGCCTGGGCCACGCGCGCGCCGAAGCGGCTCGTGCGTGAGCACCTGCCGGTGACGGGACGGCCGGGCGGGGCCGACCGTGGCTGAGCGCGGCGGCGGCGGCAAGGCGCGGGCGGCCGACCCGGCCCGGCGAGCGGCCTGGGAGGTGCTCAAGACCGTCCGGGTCGACGACGCCTACGCCAACCTCGTGCTGCCGGCGGTCATCGAGCACTTCAGGCTCGACCAGCGCGACGCCGCCTTCACCACCGAGCTCGCCTCGGGCACGCTGCGCTGGCGCGGGCTCTACGACGCGATCCTCGCCACCTGCGTCGACCGTGCCCTGTCGCGGGTCGAGGCGCGCGTGCTCGACGCCCTGCGGCTCGGGGTGCACCAGCTGCTCGCGATGCGGGTGCCGACCCACGCCGCGATCAGCGCCACCGTCGACCTCGTGCGTGACATCGGCAACGAGGGCGCGGCCGGGTTCACCAACGCCGTCCTGCGCAAGGTCTCGGCCCGCGACCGCGACGAATGGGTCGCCGAGGTCGCCGGGCCGGCCGGCACGCGCAAGCACCTCGAGGTCGCCCTCAGCCACCCCGCCTGGGTCGTCGAGGAGCTCGCCCGCGGCCTCGGCCCGACCCGCGTCGACGAGCTCGCTGACCTGCTCCAGGCCGACAACGACCCGCCTGCGGTCACCCTCGTGGCCCGCCCCGGACGCGCCGAGCCCGCCGAGCTGCCGGGCACCCCGACGCGCTACTCGCCCTACGGCGTCGTGCTCGACGGCGGCCGCCCGTCGGCCGTGGCCGCGGTGGCCGAGGGCCGTGCCGGCGTGCAGGACGAGGGCTCGCAGCTGGTGGCGCTCGCCCTCGCGCGTGCCGGGCTCGACGGCCCCGACCGCACCTGGTTCGACATGTGCGCCGGCCCGGGCGGCAAGAGCGCGCTGCTGGCCGCCCTCGCGGCCGAGCGCGGCGCCGTCCTGCTGGCCGGCGAGCGAGCGCCGCACCGGGCCGGGCTGGTCCGCAAGGCCCTGGCCGGCGCCTCCGGCGTCGCCGGTGTCGTCGTCGCCGACGGCGCTCGCCCGCCGCTGCGGCCGGGCTCGGTCGACCGGGTGCTGGTCGACGCGCCGTGCACCGGCCTGGGCGCCTTGCGCCGTCGTCCCGAGGCCCGGTGGCGGCGCCGCTACGACGACATGATGAACCTCGTGCTGCTGCAGCGCTCGCTGCTGAGCAGCGCGCTCGACCTCGTCCGCCCGGGCGGCGTGGTCGCCTACGCCACCTGCTCGCCGGTCTACGCCGAGACCTCCCAGGTCGTCGGCAGCCTGCTCGGCGGCCGCCAGGACTTCGTGCTCGACGACGCCACGCAGCTGCTGCCCGAGGTGCCCGACGCCGAGGGCACCCTGGCCGGCACCGTGCAGCTGTGGCCGCACCGCCACGGAACCGACGCGATGTTCGTGGCGGTGCTGCGCCGGTGGGACTGACCCGCCGCGACGGCGTCCTGGGTGTCAGTCGAGCACGTGGCGCAGGTAGCGCTGCGGGGCGTCGAGGTACGCCTTCCAGTGCTGCACCAGCTCGAGGTCGTCCCACGCCGTGCGCCGGTAGCCCCAGTCGCCCACCTCGAGGATCGTCGCGCCCGGCAGTGAGCACAGCACGGGGGAGTGGGTGGCGCAGAGCACCTGCCCGCCCGCTGCCGCGACGTCGTGGAGGGCCGCCATCGCACCCAGGGTCGAGGAGAACGAGAGCGCCGCCTCCGGCTCGTCGAGGCAGTAGAACGCGGGTGAGTCGAAGCGGCTGCGGAAGACGGCGAGGAACGACTCGCCGTGGCTCATCTCGTGGAAGACCGGGTCGCGGGCGCTGCCGACGGAGTCGAGGTAGGTGTACCAGCCGTGCATCGTCTCGGCACGCAGGAAGAAGCCCCACCGACTGGCGCCGATGCCGCGCCGCAGCGTGAGAGCCCGGCCCAGGTCCGACTCCGTGACGCGGGTGGAGTGGCTGCTGTGCGTCGAGCCGCCCTCGGGCGACAGGCCGTAGGCGATCGCGATCGCCTCGACCAGGGTCGACTTGCCCGTCCCGTTCTCGCCGACCAGGAACGTGACGCCCTTCGGCAGGTCGAGGCCCTCCCGTGCCAGCTGGGCGACGGCGGGGATGGTCATCGGCCAGGCGTCGCGGTCGAGCCGCGCCTGACGTGAGACGTCGACACGCACGACCGGAGGCTGGTCGAAGTCCATGCCCGTCAGACTAGGTTGGGATCGTGGCGTCGAAGTCCCCGTCGGTCGAGATCGAGGTCGACGACCGCGTCGTCCGGGTGAGCAACCCCGACCGCGTGTACTTCCCGCAGAGCGGCGCGACCAAGCGCGACCTCGTCGACTACTACCTCGCCGTCGGGCCCGGCATCGTCAACGCGCTGTTCGAGCGGCCGTGCATGCTGCACCGCTTCCCGAAGGGTCTCGACGGCGACAAGGTGCACCAGAAGCGGCTGCCCCAGGGGGCGCCGGGCTGGGTCGAGACGGTCCGCCTGCACTTCCCCCGCTGGAACCGCACCGCCGACGAGCTGTGCGTCACCGAGCTCGGCTCGGTCATCTGGGCGGTGCAGATGTCGACCGTCGAGTTCCACCCCTGGAACAGCCGTCGTGCCGACCCCGAGACGCCCGACGAGTGGCGCATCGACCTCGACCCCGGACCGGCGTCCGACTACGCCCAGGTCCGGCGGGTGGCGGGCGTCGTCCACGAGGTGCTCGACGAGCTGGGCGCCGTCGGCTACCCGAAGACCAGCGGCGGCAAGGGCCTCCACGTCTACGTGCGCATCGAGCCCGACCACGAGCACCCGGCCGTGCGGCGTGCCGCGCTGGCGTTCGCACGCGAGATCGAGCGACGCCTGCCCGACGACGTCACAACCACGTGGTGGCGCAAGGACCGCGACCCCCACCACCTTTTCGTCGACTACAACCAGAACGCCCGCGACCACACGATCGCCGCCGCCTACTCGGTGCGCGGCCTGCCCGACGCCCGCGTCAGCGCGCCCGTGCGCTGGGACGAGATCGACGACGCCGACCCGCGCGACTTCACCATCTTCACCATGCCCGAGCGGTTCTCCGCCCTCGGCGACCTGCACGCCGACATCGACGACCACGTCTTCGACATCGCCCCGCTGCTGGAGTGGGCCGACCGCGACGAGGCCGACGCTGCCGAGACGCCCGACGAGCCCGAGGACGACGCGGGGTGAGCGGAACCCGAGCCATGAGCCAGCCGCGACTCGTGCTCCTCAACGGCATGCCGGGCGCGGGCAAGTCGACGCTCGCGCGTCGCTACCGCGACGACCACCCCGGCGTCCTGTGCGCCGACGCCGACGACCTCCGGACGGCGATCGGCGGCGTCCCGGCCGACCACGACGAGGCGACGCAGCGGCTCGTGCTCGCGCTGGCGGCCGCGCACCTCGCGTCCGGCTACGACGTCGTCGTCCCGCAGCTGGTGGTGAGCCCCGAGCACCTGGCCCGGTTCGAGGAGGTGGCCCTCGACGCCGGCGCCGAGCTCGTCGAGGTCGTGCTGCACGGTGGCGTCGTCGACTCGCGGGTGCCCGACGCCGCCGTCGAGCACCTCGTCGAGTACGCCCACGGCCTCGCCGACCTGCTGGTCCACCGCCCCGGCACCCACCGCCTCGCCACCCGCCACGGCGACGTCGACGCCGCCTACGGTGCCCTCGTCGACCTGCTCGACCCCGACCTCCCCGCCTGAGCCGCCCCGGGATACTCCGGTCGCTGGTCGACCTGTTCCGGCGGATCGAGGTCGACCAGGGACCGGAGTATCCGGCCCGGCGGATAGGGTCGGGACCCGTGAGTCACGTGCAGATCACCCCGTCGATCCTCAACGCCGACTTCGCGGCACTGGGCGCGGAGGTGGCCCGCATCGGCAGCGCCGACTGGGTGCACGTCGACGTGATGGACAACCACTTCGTGCCGAACCTGACGTTCGGCCCGACGATGGTCGAGGCGATCGCGCGCGGCACCGAGGTGCCACTCGACGCCCACCTGATGATCGAGGAGCCCGACCGGCACGCCCCCGCCTACATCGAGGCCGGGTGCGGGTCGGTGACCTTCCACGTCGAGGCCGCGAAGGCGCCCGTGCGCCTGGCGCGCGAGATCCGCCGGCTCGGGGCACGGGCGAGCATGGCCCTCAAGCCGGCCACGCCCGTCGAGCCCTACGAGGACCTCCTGCCCGAGCTCGACATGCTCCTGCTGATGACCGTCGAGCCCGGCTTCGGCGGCCAGTCGTTCCTCGACCTCGTGCTGCCCAAGATCCGCCGCGCCCGGGCCCTCATGGCCAAGCACGGCGTCGAGACCTGGCTCCAGGTCGACGGCGGCGTCTCCCTCGACACCATCGCGCGGTGCGCCGAGGCCGGCGCCGACGTGTTCGTGGCCGGCAGCGCCGTCTACTCGGCCGACGACCCCGACCGCATGGTCGCCGAGCTACGCGCCGCGGCCGAGGCCGCCCGGGCAGGGGACGACGCATGACCGCGTTCACCCGCGGCGCCCACCTGTTCCGTGCCGCCACGGCCGACCTGACCCCGTCCGAGCTCGACTGGCCGGTGCCCTCGTGCCCTGGCTGGACGATCTCCGACGTCATCACCCACGTGGCCGACAACCTCGCCGCCGTGCTGCGCCACCACGGCGTCGACGACGCGGTCGCCGACGTCACCGTCGCCTACGAGCAGCACCTGCTCAAGCAGCCGCGCGCCCTCATCGACGCCCTCGACCTGACCATCCACGCCTGGGACGTCGCCCACGCCCGCGGCATGAAGGCCGAGCTCGACGACGTCGTCCTCGACTTCCTGCTCGCCTTCGCCGTCGACGCCGGCGAGCAGCTCTACGTCGACGGCGAGTTCGAGCTGATGCTCGTCGGCGACGACGAGTCGAAGCAGGCGCGGGTGCTCGCCCTCTACGGTCGCGACGCGCGCGAGCCGAAAAGCACCTGAGCCGACGCGCCGCCGCAGGCAGACTGTCCCGGTGCTGCTGACCATCTCGACCACCGACGCCCGGGCGCCCGCGACCGATCTCGGCTATCTGCTGCACAAGCACCCCGAGCGGGTGCAGTCGTTCCCCCAGTCGTTCGGCACGGCCACGGTGGTCTACCCCGAGGCGAGCGCCGAGCGGTGCACCGTCGCGCTGCTGCTCGAGGTCGACGCCGTCCGGCTGGCCCGCACGCGGGGGCGCGACAGCCCCGACTTCAGCCTCGCCCAGTACGTCAACGACCGGCCCTACGCCGCGTCGTCGCTGCTCGCGGTCGCCCTCGCCGACGTGTTCTCCACCGCGCGCGCCGGCATCTGCAAGTCGCGCCAGGACCTCGCCGACGGCCCGCTCCCGCTGACGATCACCATCCCGGTGCTGCCGTGCCGCGGTGGCCCCGACGTCGCCCGCCGGTTCTTCGAGCCGCTCGGCTGGACCGTCGCGGCCACGTCGGTGCAGCTCGACCCGGCGTTCCCCGAGTGGGGCGCGTCGCGCTACGTCTCGTTGGTGCTCACCGGCGAGGTCCGGCTCGCCGACGCGCTCAACCAGCTGCACGTGCTGCTGCCGGTGCTCGACGAGTCCAAGCACTACTGGCAGGGCCCCGACGAGGTCGACAAGCTGCTCCGATCCGGGGGTGAGTGGCTGGCCGCGCACCCCGATTGCGAGCTCGTCGTCCGCCGCTACCTCGGCCGCCGGACGACGCTCGCCCGGGTCGCGCTCGCCCGTCTCGCCGAGCTCGACGACGTCGCCGAGGCGGACGTCGACGCCGACCCGGACGACGAGCACGCCGTGCCGGAGCCGGCCCGCGTGCCGCTCAACACCCTGCGCCACGAGGCGGTGCTCGCGGCCCTCGCCGAGGTCGGCGCCGAGACCGTGATCGACCTCGGCTGCGGACCCGGCCAGCTGCTGCGGAAGCTGGTGGCCGACCACCGGTTCGTGCGGCTCGCCGGGGTCGACGTGTCGGTGCGCTCGCTGCAGCAGGCCGCGCGCGCCGTCCGGCTGGAGAAGATGAGCGAGCGGCAGGCCGAGCGGACCTCGTTGTTCCAGGGGGCGCTCACCTACGAGGACCCCCGCTTCGCCGGCTACGACGCCGCCGTGCTGATGGAGGTCGTCGAGCACGTCGACCCGCCGCGGCTGGCCGCGCTCGAGCGCGTCGTGTTCGGCGTCGCCGCACCCGCCACCGTGCTGGTCACGACGCCGAACGTCGAGTACAACGACCTCTACGAGGGGCTCACGGGTCACCGCCACCACGACCACCGCTTCGAGTGGACCCGGGCCGAGTTCCGGGCGTGGTGCGACGCGGTGGCCTCCGAGCACGGCTACTCCGTCGAGGTCCGCGGCATCGGCGACGTCGACCCCGAGCGCGGCACTCCTTCGCAGCTGGGGGTGTTCCGTCGTGGCTGAGACCACCCGGGAGATCTCCGTGCCGCAGATGGGTCTCGTGCTGCTCGTCGGGGTGTCCGGCAGCGGCAAGTCGACCTTCGCCGCCCGGCACTTCCGGCCCACGCAGGTCGTCTCGAGCGACGCCTGCCGCGGTCTCGTCGCCGACGACGAGACCGACCAGTCGGCCACGCCCGACGCCTTCGACGTGCTGCACTACATCGTCGGCACCCGTCTGCGTCGCGGGCTCCTCACCGTCGTCGACGCCACCAACGTGCAGAAGGACGCCCGCGCCCAGCTCGTGCGCCTGGCCAGGAGCCACGACGTGCTCGTCGACGCGATCGTGCTCGACGTGCCCGAGCAGGTGGCCGTCGAGCGCAACGCGAGCCGGCCCGACCGCACCTTCGGCCGCCACGTGATCGCCCGCCAGCGCCGCGACCTCCAGCGCTCGCTCAAGGGCGTGCGCCGCGAGGGGTTCCGGCGCGTGCACGTGCTCGAGGGCGCCGAGATCGACACGGTGACCATCGGTCTCGAACGGTCGTGGAACGACAGGCGTGACCTGACCGGGCCGTTCGACGTCATCGGCGACGTGCACGGCTGCGCCGCCGAGCTGCGCGCGCTGCTCACCACCCTCGGCTACACCGTCTCGGCCGACGGGGCCCACCACCCCGCCGGCCGCACCGCGGTCTTCGTGGGCGACCTCGTCGACCGCGGTCCTGACTCGCCCGGCGTCCTGCGCCTGGTGATGGGCATGGTCGCCGCCGGCGACGCGCTGTGCGTGTCGGGCAACCACGAGGCCAAGCTGGTGCGCGCGCTCAAGGGTGCCGACGTCAAGCGGACCCACGGCCTCGCCGAGTCGCTCGAGCAGCTCGACGCCGAGTCCGAGGAGTTCCGCGCGGCGGCGCTCGCGTTCATGGACGGGCTGATCAGCCACTACGTCCTCGACGACGGCCGCCTCGTCGTCGCGCACGCCGGCCTGAAGGAGAGCTACCACGGCCGCTCCTCGGGCCGGGTGCGCTCGTTCGCCCTGTACGGCGACACCACCGGCGAGACCGACGACTTCGGCCTGCCGGTGCGCTACCCGTGGGCGAGGGAGTACCGAGGGCAGGCCGTCGTCGTCTACGGGCACACCCCCGTGCCGACGGCCGAGTGGGTCAACAACACGATCTGCCTCGACACCGGGGTCGTGTTCGGCGGCGAGCTCACCGCGCTGCGCTATCCCGAGCGCGAGCTGGTCGCCGTCCCGGCCGAGCAGCAGTGGTACGAACCCGTACGACCGATCGACGCCGGGGCGATCGGCAGCCGCGAGCCCACGGCGCTGCACGTCGACGACGTCACGGGCACCCGGTGGCTCGAGACGCCGCACGCCGGCAAGGTGAAGGTCGGCGAGGAGCACGCCGCCGCCGCGCTCGAGGTGATGAGCCGCTTCGCGGTCGACCCGCGGTGGCTGGTCTACCTCCCGCCCACCATGTCGCCCGCGCCCACCTCCACGCTCGACGGGTTCCTCGAGCACCCCGAGCGCGCCTTCGACGCCTACGCGGAGGCCGGCGTCACGCACGTGGTGTGCGAGGAGAAGCACATGGGCTCGAGGGCCATCGCCGTCGTGTGCCGCGACGCCGACGTCGCCGCCACACGCTTCGGCGTCGACGACGGCACCTCGGGGGCGGTCCACACGCGCACCGGGCGCCCGTTCTTCGCCGACCGCGAGGTGCATGCCGAGCTCGTCGCGCGCGTGCGCCGCGCCGTCCTGCCGCTGCTCGACGAGCTCGGCTCCGACTGGGTCGCGCTCGACGCCGAGCTGCTGCCCTGGTCGGCCAAGGCGATCGGTCTCGTCCGCGACCAGTACGCCGCCGTCGGCGCCGCGGCCCGCACCGCGCTGCCGGTGGCGGTCGACGTCCTGGCGAGGGCTGCGGCCCGCGGCGTCGACGTCGGCGACCTGCTCGCCCGTACCGAGCGGCGGCGCGAGCACGCCCGGGCGTTCCGCGACGCCTACGCCGGCTGCTGCGAGCCCGACACCGGCCTCGACGGCGTCCGCCTGGCGCCGTTCCAGGTGCTCGCGGTCGAGGGCGAGACCTGTGCCCTCACCCGCCCCCACCCGTGGCACCTCGACGTGCTCGGCCGGCTGGACGACCCGCTCGTCACGCCGACGCGGCACGTCGCGGTCGACCTGACGTCGTCGGCCGAGCGCGAGGCCGCGACGCGGTGGTGGCTCGACCTGACCGACGCCGGGGGAGAGGGCATGGTGGTCAAGCCGGCCGCCGTGCCCGAGGCCGGCGCGCGCGTGCAGCCGGGCCTGAAGGTCCGCGGCCGCGAGTACCTGCGGATCATCTACGGCCCCGACTACACCGACGCGCTCGACGTGCTGCGGGGGCGTCACCTGGGCAGGAAGCAGGCGCTGGCCCACCGCGAGCACGGCCTCGGCGTCGACGCCCTCGACGCCTTCGTGCGCCGCGAGCCGCTGTGGCGCGTGCACCAGCTGGTCTTCGCCGTCCTGGCGCTGGAGTCGGAGCCGGTCGACCCCCGCCTGTGAGGCCGATCGGGCATTTATGTCAGTCAAGACGACTGAGATAGTTGCTTTTGTGGGGTCCGCTGCCGAGACTGCGAGCATGACGCCCACGGCCCGCTACCTCGCCGACCCGTGGCTGCGCGCGTGCGCCGCCGTGGGCGCGCTGGGTCTCGCCGTCGAGGCGATCGCCGGGCTGCCGTGGCCGCTGTGGTTCGGCTGGGCCTACGTCGTGCTGCTCTCGGCGTGGGAGGTCGCACGCCACCGCGAGGGCTGACCGGTCCACTCCGTGACACGACCCACACCGTGCCGGTGGGACGCGTGTGGCAAACTCGACCCGACGAGTGAAGTTTGCTCGCGTGCTCTGGGGTCGGTGCAATTCCGAGCCGGCGGTGACAGTCCGCGACCCACGCGCAGCCAGTGCGTGGTTGACCAGGTGGAACTCCTGGACCGACGGTGAAAGTCCGGATGGTAAGCGCACGCAGGTGGTCCGTCGACGATCTCTCCCGGTGAGAGCGTCCCCGGCCGTCGTCCCCGGAGACCGTGAGCCCGACCGGCCCGGAGGGTGAGATGGCGTTCAGCGCCGCCGAGCGCGACGCGATGGCGCGCGCCCTCGCGCTCGCCGCCACCGACGGCGTTCCTCTCGGCCCGAACCCGCGCGTCGGTTGCGTGCTCCTGGCCGACGACGGCTCCACCGTCGCCGAGGGCCACCACCGCGGCGCCGGCACACCGCACGCCGAGGCCGACGCCCTCGCCCGGGCCGGCGCTGCCGCCCGCGGGACGACGGCCGTGGTCACGCTCGAGCCGTGCAACCACACCGGACGCACCGGTCCGTGTGCCCGTGCACTCGTCGAGGCCGGCGTGCGCCGCGTGGTGATCGCGCAGCGCGACCCGAACCCGGTCGCGGCCGGCGGAACCGAGACCCTGCGGGTGGCCGGCATCGAGGTCGAGCACGGCCTGCTCGCCGACGACGCGCGTGCCCTCAACGAGGTCTGGACCTTCGCGGTCGAGCACGCTCGTCCCTTCGTCACCTGGAAGCTGGCCACCACCCTCGACGGCCGCAGCGCCGCCGTCGACGGCACCTCGCGCTGGGTCTCCAGCGAGGCCGCGCGCCGCGACACGCACCGGCTGCGGTCGCTCGCTGACACGATGCTGGTCGGCACCGGCACGATCGCCGTCGACGACCCGCTGCTCACCGTGCGTGACGCCGAGGGCCGACCGCACGCCGTCCAGCCGCTGCGGGCGGTCATGGGCGAGCGCGACCTGCCGGCGTCGCGGCGGGTGTTCAACGACGACGCCGAGACGGTCCACCTGCGCACCCGCGACCCGCACGTCGCGCTGGCCGAGCTGCGCGCCCGCGACCGCCAGCACGTGTTCCTCGAGGGCGGCCCCACGCTCGCCGCCGCGTTCCTGCGCGTCGGCCTGGTCGACGAGGTCGTGGCCTACGTGGCGCCGATGTTCCTCGGCGCCGGTCTGTCGTCGCTCGGCGACCTCGGAATCACCACGATCGCCGCGGCGTTCCGGCCCACGGTCACCGACGTGACCGTGCTCCCGGACGACCCCGAGCACAACGTCCGCTACACCCTGCGACCCGAGAGGGACTGACATGTTCACCGGCATCGTCGAGGAGCTCGGCACCGTCGAGTCCGTCGAGGACCAGGGCGACGCCATCCGGCTCACCCTTCGCGCCACCGTCGTGCTCGACGACGCCGCGCTCGGCGACTCCATCGCGGTCAACGGCTGCTGCCTCACCGTGGTCACGCACGACGGCGAGCTCTGGACCGCCGACGTCATGCAGGAGACCCTCGACAAGACCAGCCTGCACGGGGTCGTGCCCGGCGACGTCGTCAACCTCGAGCGCGCGGTCACCGCCGACAAGCGCCTCGGCGGCCACATCGTCCAGGGCCACGTCGACGCCGTCGGACACGTCGTCCGACGGACCCCGAGCGAGCACTGGGAGGTCGTCGAGGTCTCGATGCCCGCCGAGCTCGGCAAGTACCTCGTCGACAAGGGCTCGGTCACGGTCGACGGCGTCAGCCTCACCGTCGTCGAGGCCGGCCCGACGTCGTTCACGGTGAGCCTCATCCCCGAGACCCTCGCCCGCACCACCCTCGGCCTGCGCCAGCCCGGCGACCGGGTCAACCTCGAGGTCGACGTGCTCGCCAAGCACGTCGAGAAGCTCCTCGACGCCCGCCTCGACAGCCTCGAGAACCGCGCGAACCGCGAGAACCGCGACGACACGGCCAGCACCACGGCCAGCACGGAAGGAACCGCACGATGACCTACCCCACCATCGAGGAGCAGCACGGTGGCGTGCGCCTCGACCCCGTCGAGCGCGCCATCGCCGACATCGCGGCCGGCAAGGCCGTCGTCGTCGTCGACGACGAGGGCCGCGAGAACGAGGGCGACATCATCTTCGCCGCCAGCAAGGCGACGCCGGAGCTGATGGCATTCACGATCCGTCACTCCAGCGGCGTGATCTGCGTGCCGATGCCGGGCTACATGCTCGACCGCCTCGAGATCCCGCTGATGACGCCGCACAACAAGGACAAGCTGCGCACGGCGTACACGATCTCGGTCGACGCCCGCGACGGCGTCACCACCGGCATCAGCGCGGCCGACCGGGCGCACACCGCCCGGGTGCTGGCCGACAGCGCCACCGAGCCGTGGGAGCTCACCCGGCCCGGGCACGTGTTCCCGCTGCGCTACCGCGACGGCGGCGTGCTCAACCGCCGCGGCCACACCGAGGCCGCCGTCGACCTCGCCACCCTGGCCGGGCTGACGCCGGCCGGCGTGCTCGTCGAGGTCGTCAACGACGACGGCACGATGAAGCGCGCCGACGAGCTGCGGGCGTTCGCCGACGAGCACGGCCTCGCGATGATCTCCATCGAGGACCTCGTGCGCTACCGCCGTCGCACCGAGAACCTCGTCGAGCGCGTCGCCGAGACCCGACTGCCCACGCGGCACGGCGACTTCACCGCCTACGGCTACAAGGTCACCACCGACGACTCCGAGCACATCGCGCTCGTGCTCGGCGACGTCACCGGCCCCGAGCCGGTGCTCACGCGGGTGCACTCCGAGTGCCTGACCGGCGACGTCTTCGGCAGCGCGCGCTGCGACTGCGGCCCGCAGCTCGACGAGGCGCTCGAGCGCATCGCCGCCGAGGGCCGCGGCATCGTGGTCTACCTGCGCGGCCACGAGGGTCGTGGCATCGGCCTCGTCGCCAAGCTGCAGGCCTACCAGCTGCAGGACGGCGGCCGCGACACCGTCGACGCCAACCTCGACCTCGGCCTGCCCGCCGACGCGCGGCACTACGGCACCGCCACGCAGGTGCTCAAGGACCTCAAGGTCGAGAGCGTGCGGCTGCTGACCAACAACCCCGACAAGGTCGCCAACCTCGAGATGTACGGCGTGCCCGTCGTCGAGCGGGTCGGCCTCACGCCGCACCCCAACGACCACAACCTCGCCTACCTGCTCACCAAACGCGACCGCATGGGCCACGACCTGCCCGACCTCGACCCCGCCCACCTCACCACGGAAGGACCGACCGTCTGATGGCCGGCCACGGAGCACCCACCGACGCACCCACCGACGCCAGCGGCCTGCGGGTCGCCGTCGTCGCCGCCAGCTGGCACACCGTCGTCATGGACGGCCTGCTCGCCGGCGCCCAGCGCGCGCTCGAGGCCTACCGGGTCACCGACGCCGACGTCGTCCGCGTGCCCGGCACGTTCGAGCTGCCCGTCGTCGCCTCCGCGCTCGCCGCGCAGGGCTACGACGCCGTCGTCGCGCTCGGCGTCGTCATCCGCGGCGGCACCCCGCACTTCGACTACGTGTGCAACGCCGCCACCGACGGCCTCGGGCGCGTCGCCCTCGACCACACCGTCGCGGTCGGCTTCGGCGTCCTGACCTGCGACACCGAGCAGCAGGCACTCGACCGCGCCGGACTCGAGGGCTCGGCCGAGGACAAGGGCTACGAGGCCACCTCCGCCGCCATCGTCACCGCCCAGACGATCCAGCAGGTCCGGCGCGGCTGACCCGCGCCATCTCAGAGGGGTCGGGCGGGTTCGGGACGGCGGAGCCGGGCACCTAGGCTGAGGGCCGTGAAGACGTTCGACGGGTTGTGGGCCGAGCTCTCCGAGAAGGCGCGCACGCGCCCGGAGGGGTCCGGCACCGTGGCCGCGCTCGACGCCGGCGTCCATGCGATCGGCAAGAAGCTGGTCGAGGAGGCCGCCGAGTCGTGGATGGCCGCCGAGCACGAGGGCAGGGAGCGCGCCGCGGAGGAGATCAGCCAGCTGATCTACCACCTCCAGGTGATGATGCTCGCCCTCGACCTCTCGCCCGACGACGTCTACAGCCACCTCTGACCCCGGAAGCGCCCCGATGACCCTCCGCATCGCGATCCCCAACAAGGGCTCGCTCGCCCAGGCCGCCAGCGAGATGCTGCGCGAGTGCGGCTACCGCCAGCGCGACGACTCCAAGCAGCTCACCCTCGTCGACGCCGACAACGACGTCGAGTTCTTCTACCTCCGCCCCCGCGACATCGCGCTCTACGTCGGCGAGGGCACCCTCGACGTCGGCATCACCGGCCGCGACCTGCTGCGCGACTCCGGCGCGAAGGCCGAGGAGGCCCTCACGCTCGGCTTCGGCCGCAGCACGTTCCGCTGGGCCGGCCCGCAGGGCCGCTACACCGACGTCGCCGACCTCACGGGGTCCCGCATCGCGACGTCCTACACCGGCATCGTGCGCTCCTACCTCACCGAGCGCGGCATCGAGGCCACCGTCACGCGTCTCGACGGCGCCGTCGAGACCAGCATCCAGCTCGGCGTCGCCGACGTCATCGCCGACGTCGTCGAGACCGGGGCCACCCTGCGCCAGGCCGGCCTCGAGACCTTCGGCGAGCCGCTGCTGCAGTCGGAGGCCGTGCTCGTCACCCGCGCCGGCGCGGCCGACGGGCCCGGGTTCGACGTCTTCAAGCGACGCCTCGAGGGCGTGCTCGTGGCCCGCGCCTACGTGATGATGGACTACGACATCGCCGAGGCCGACCTCGAGCGCGCCGTCGCGCTCACGCCCGGCATCGAGAGCCCGACCATCGCCCCGCTCAACCGCGACGGGTGGGTCGCCGTCCGGGCGATGGTGCCGCGCGACGGCGTCCACCGCCGCATGGACGAGCTCTGGGAGATCGGCGCCCGCGCCATCCTGCTCACCGACATCCACGCGTGCCGCCTGTGAGCCCAGCCGACCCGACCCCGGTCTCCCTGCCCCGCACCTGGCGCCCGCTCGGCCCGCGCATCGCCGGGATCGCCGGCGGCGGGTCGCTGGTCGCCATCATGACGATCTTGTGGATCGGCCTCGACGACGACGTCAAGGAGACCGTCACGCCGCTGCAGCGCGGCATCGTCATCGGGGCGTTCCTGCTCGGTTTCGCCTGCCTGTACGCGATGATCCGCTCGCGCGTGGTCGCCCGCGAGGACGGGCTGACCGTGGTCAACGGCTACAAGCGTCACGACTACGAGTGGGCCGAGATCGTCGCCGTCCGGCTCAACCCCGGCGCCCCGTGGGTGACCCTCGATCTCTCCGACGGCGAGAGCGCGCCGGCCATGGGCATCCAGGGCTCCGACGGCGCCCGCGCGAAGAAGGCCGTGCGCGAGCTGCGCTCACTCGTCGACCGCTCGAACCCCCCAGGACACTGACACCTCGTCGCCCGGCTCGCCGGCCGGGGCGAGCGCGAGCAGGTCGACCCCCGAGCGGAACGCGTCGGCGTTGGCCGTCATCGGCTCGACCGCGATCGAGCGGCGCGCCGTGGCCGGGACGTCGTCGGCGGTGTAGAGCAGCACCCACCGGATGCCCTCGTCGACCCACAACGCCACGGCCCGGCCCGTCGACGGGTCGCGCAGCGTCACCGTCGCCACCCCGCGCTCGTCGCGCGCGAGGTCGGTGAACGCGCCGTTGAGCTCGGTGTCGCGCAGCGGGCGGGCCACCCGGAAGTCGTAGGGCGTGCCGTCGACCGGCTCGGTGCCGACCGGGATGAGCACGTCGTCGGTGATCGAGCGGGTGGACGCCGGCAGCGTCAGCTCCCACGAGTCGACCGGGCCGGGGCCGACGCTCAGGTAGGGGTGGGCACCGCACGCGTAGGGCGCGGGCTCGGGGGACAGGTTGGTCGCGGTCTGCGTGACGGTGAGCCCGTCGGCGGACAGGTCGTAGAGCACGTGCAGGTCGAGCGCCCACGGGTAGCCCGTCTGCGCCATCAGCCGGTACTGCAGCGACACCGACCCGGCCGTGTGCTCCTCCGGCGTCCACGCGACCCACCGGGCCAGGCCGTGCGAGGCGTGATGCCGCTTCGGCTCGGTGAGCGGCAGCTGCAGGTCGCGACCGCCGAACGTGTACTGCCCGTCGCGCACCCGGTTGGGCCACGGCACCAGCAGCTGGCCGCGTCCGCCGGGCGACATCTCGTGCTCGTCGAATCCGTCGAGCAGCGCCCGCCCGGCGTGCGTGAGCGAGCGCAGCGCCCCGCCGCTCTCGGTGACGACGGCCTCGTAGCCGCCGGCGGAGATGCGGAACTGGTCGCCGCTGGGTGCGATCCGAGAGCTCATGGGGGACACCTCATCACACGCGATCACTCGGGGGAGACACCTGCCGCGCCGTCCACGACCAGGTCGGCCCGCTCGCGCGTGCGGTGCCGGGCGAGGTGGGCGTCCTCGGCGTCCTGCCAGGCGTGCCACTGGGCGCGCAGCGCCTCGCCGTCGCGGTCGATGCCGCGCCGCAGCCGGAGGTCGCGCGGCGCCTCGACCCACACCAGCGCCGTCGTCAGGTGGGCGACGGACGGCGACCCCGAGCCGACGCCCTCGACCACGAGCAGCCCGGACGCCGGCACCGCGACGTCGACGGTCTCGGCAAACGCGTGGGCGTGCCAGTCGTAGCGGCGGTAGCGCCCCGGCCGACCGGCCGACAGGGGCTCGAGCAGCGTGCGGAGCTGGGCCGAGACCGTGTCGAGGCCGGTCCAGCCGTCGTACAGGTCGTCCATGTGGACGACGTCCGCCCCGGTCGCGGCGGCCACGGCGGCGGCGAGGGTGGTCTTGCCCGAGCCGCCCGGGCCGTCGACGGCCAGCAGCCGCGCCGGCCCGAGCGTCGGCGTCCGGCCGGCGAGCAGCGACAGCACCCGCTCGAGCACGGGGTGGTTCAGCTGATGCCCCGGTTCTTGAGGATCGCCTCGATGTCGGCGAGGTCGTCGTCGATCGGCGCCTGACCCTGCGGCGCGGGGCGGGACGGCGACGGCTGGGACGCCGGCAGGCGGCCCGGGTCGCGCTGGTCGCGCTGTCGGGGGGCCTTCGGGGGAGCGTCACCGGTGCGCGCATCGACCACGCGGCCGGCGCCGTAGAGCAGCACCCCGACCCCGGCGAGCACGATGCCCACCCACACGACCGGGCTGAACACCAGGCGCGTGGCCCAGTCGCCGACGGCGTCCCCGACGCGCACCAGCATCTCCAGGGTGTCGGTCAGCCACGCCGCGATCGGCAGCAGCGTGATGCCGGCGCCCTTGAGCCCGGCGCCGAGGCCGCGCTTCTGGTAGGCGAACCAGGTGGCGACGCCGGCCACGAGGCTGAGCGCGACCGCGAGGGCACCGTAGGAGAAGTCGTCCATGTCGCGAGCCTACGGCGCGGTCTCCGTCCGCGCGTGCCGCGGCGCTTCCCGCGGCCGACCGGGACGCCGGCGCGCCGCGGCGTGGAACGGGTTGAGATGATGAGGTCATGTCCGGCCCGCTCGACCGTCAGCTGCTCGCGCCGGCCTACCCCGACGACGACGGCACCGCCGACGCCGCCCTGGCCGCGGCGCTCGCCGCCTACGCCACCGACCGGACGGCGCTGCCCGCCGCCCTCGCCGCGCTCCAGGGCGCCCGCCTGCTGGTGCCCGTGGTCGCCGTCGCCGGCGAGGTCGAGCTCGACGAGCGCGGTCTCGCCCACGACAAGACCAGCGACATGGCCGCCGTCCTCGTGCAGGGGCCCGACGGGCGCCGCGGCCTGCTCGCCTTCACCAGCACCGAGACCATGGCGCGCTGGGACCCCGCCGCCCGGCCAGTGCCCGTGCCCGCCCGCACGGCGGCCCTGGCCGCCGTCCAGGACGACGCCGACGCGCTCCTGGTGGACCTCGCCGGCCCGGCCCGGCTGGTCGTCGAGGGCGACCACCTGCGCCCCCTCGCCGCGGGGTGGCGGCTCGTGCGGGTGGGGGCCGACCTCGGGTGGGTCGAGCCAACGGAGGCATGAGCGTCGTGAGACCCGCCTGGATTGGTCAGCGCGGGGAACAGTGGCCTAGAGTTCAGCGTTGACCGAACTGTGAGCACCTCCGGGTGCCCATAGTTCTACAAGCGGAGACCAGGCTCGATCGTCTCCCACCCGCATCGACCGCCGCTCCACCAGGTCGTCGGGTCCGGTCCATGAAGGCTTCCGGCCAGACCTCCCGTGCACGCCATGCACGTCGGGATCTCGGACGAGATGGTCGCTGACTGGTCTCCGCTTGTGCACCCACGCGGAGGCCTCGTTGCTTTTTCAGGGCAGGCGCCGGGTGGGACCGACCACCGTCTGACCCCTGGAGGACACATCAGCACCGAGCTCCGCATCAACGACCGGATCCGCGTTCAGGAAGTCCGGCTCGTTGGCCCCAGCGGTGAGACCGTCGGCATCGTGCCGACGGCCGACGCCCTGCGCCTCGCCCAAGAAGCCGACCTCGACCTCGTCGAGATCGCCCCGATGGCCCGTCCGCCCGTGTGCAAGCTCATGGACTACGGCAAGTTCAAGTACGAGAACGCCCAGAAGGCGCGCGAGGCCCGTCGCAACCAGACGAACGTGATCATCAAGGAGATGAAGCTTCGTCCGAAGATCGACGCCCACGACTACGAGACCAAGAAGGGCCACGTCGTCCGGTTCCTCAAGGCCGGCGACAAGGTCAAGATCACCATCATGTTCCGCGGCCGCGAGCAGCACCGCCCCGAGCTCGGGTTCCGGCTGCTGCAGAAGCTGGCCGAGGACGTCACCGACCTGGGCTTCGTCGAGTCGTCGCCCAAGCAGGACGGCCGCAACATGATCATGGTCCTGGGCCCGCACACCAAGAAGGCCGACGCCAAGGCCGCCCACGCCGTGCAGAAGGCCGAGAAGGAGGCCGAGCGCGCCGCCACGAAGGCCGAGGAGCAGGCCGAGCGCGACGCCGCCCACGCCGCCGGCCCCGTGGCGCAGAAGAAGGAGCGCGGCCGCTCCGAGAACCTCGACCCCGAGATCGAGGCCTGACCCGGCCGCACGGCCCCCGACCTACGTGCGGCCCCACCGGGCCGCACGTCGTACCACCCGAGGAGAGAACTCATGCCCAAGAACAAGACGCACTCCGGTGCCAAGAAGCGGTTCAAGGTGACCGGTTCCGGCAAGATCATGCGGCTGCAGGCCGGTCGCAAGTCGGGCGCTGCGTTCGCCTCGCAGCCCACCACCGGCAGCCGGAAGAAGCAGCGCCGCAACGCCGGGGCGGTCGAGCTCGAGAAGGCCGACGTCGCTCGCGCCAAGAAGATGCTCGGCATCTGAGCGCCTGACCTCCACGACCGTCCCTCGCACCACCTGAACCAAGGAGCAACCCCATGGCACGCGTCAAGCGCGCAGTAAACGCCCACAAGAAGCGCAAGGTCACCCTCGAGCGCGCCGCCGGCTACCGCGGCCAGCGCTCGCGCCTGTACCGCAAGGCCAAGGAGCAGGTCACCCACTCCCTGGTCTACAGCTACAACGACCGCCGCAAGAACAAGGGCAACTTCCGTCGCCTGTGGATCCAGCGCATCAACGCCGCTGCCCGCGCGGAGGGCCTGACCTACAACCGCTTCATCCAGGGCCTCAACCTGGCCGGCGTCGAGGTCGACCGCAAGATCCTCGCCGACCTCGCCGTCAACGACGCGCCCGCCTTCTCGGCCCTGGTCGAGGTCGCCAAGGCCGCCCTGCCGGCCGACGTCAACGCGCCCCGCGCGACGACCGAGGTCCCGGCCTGAACGAGACACCCCTGAGCGCGGGCAACGCCCGCCTCAAGGAGCTCCGCAAGTTGAGCCGTCGCTCGGTACGCACCGAGCGGCGGCTCTTCCTCGCCGACGGCCCGAAGGCCGTCGAGGGCGCGCTCGGCGTGCCCGGGTGCGTCGTCGAGGTGTTCACCACGGTCGCCGGCCGCTCGCTCGTGCCGGCCGGCCTGCCCGACGACGTCGCCGTGACGCTCGTCGACGACCGCGCGCTCGCCGGGCTCAGCGACTCGGTCACCCCGGCCGGCGTCGTGGCTGTGTGCCGCTTCGTCGACGTCGACCTGCCGGCCGCACTGTCGGGCGGGCTGGTCGCGATCTGTGCCGACGTGCGCGACCCCGGCAACGCCGGCACCGTCGTCCGCACGGCCGACGCCGCGGGGGCCGACGCCGTCGTGCTCGCCGGGTCGTCGGTCGACCTGTACAACCCCAAGACCCTGCGGGCCTCCGTCGGCAGCGCGTTCCACCTGCCGGTCGCGCTCGCGCCCGACCCGCTCGACGTCGTCCGCGCGGCGCAGGCCGCGGGGTTCACCGTGCTCGCGACCGCCGCCGACGGCGAGCTGGCCCTGCACGACCCGCTGCCCGCCGGCCCCACGGCCTGGCTCTTCGGCAACGAGGCCCACGGCCTGCCCGCCGACCTCGCCGCCGCGGCCGACCACCGGGTGAGCATCCCGATCCACGGCCGTGCCGAGAGCCTCAACCTGGCCACCGCCGCCGCGCTCTGCCTCTACGAGTCGGCCCGCCACCGGGCTCGCTGAGCCGCGACCGACGCTCAGAGGTCCTTGCGCAGGTGCACGTCGTCGTGGCCGACGTCCGGCACGGCGTCCCAGCGGAGGATCTCGCGGTAGCCCAGGCGCTCGTAGAAGGCCGGCGCCTGGAAGGTGAACGACGTGACGAAGGCGTGCGTGCAGCCGCGCCGCCGGGCCTCCTCCTCGAACTGCGTCATGAGCCGGGCGCCGAGCCCGGTGCCGCGGTGGTCGGCGCGCACCCAGGTCATCGCGATGCCGGCCGCCGTGCCCCAGGTCCACCCGCTCACGCCCCCGGCGAGCCCGTCGGCGTCGTCGGCGCGCACGGTCAGCTCCTGCTGAGGCGCGACGTCGAGGTCGCCCGTCGCGCTCGCGTTGAACGCGTCGAGCTCGTCGCTCAGCCGCTGGTCGAGGTCGGGGTCGCCTGCCCCCGTCGAGAGCTCCACGCACCTAGTGTGGACGCCGTGACCGACCCGAGCGCCCAAGCCCTCGCCGATGCGCTGCCCGACGGGGTCGTGCTTGCCGACGCCGACGGGCGGGTCACGCTCGTCTCGGCCCTGGCCGCGCGGATGCTCGGCCGGGTCGGCGAGGACGACGTCGGCCGCCCGCTCGCCGAGGTGCTGCGCCTGCAGGACCAGGACGCCCACGACTGGGCGTCGTGCAACACGCCGTACGACGGGCTGCGCACCCGCACCGGCGTGCCCGAGCAGCCGTGGCTCACGCCGGGCGGCATCGAGGTGCTGGTCGCCGCGCGGCTGCACCGGGCCGAGCGCCTCGGGCCGGTCACCGGCGTCGCGCTCACCATCCGGTGGGGCCACGGTCGCGCCCGGCTCGACCGCGAGCGCTCCGACCTCGTCGCCACCGTCGCCCACGAGCTCCGCTCGCCGCTCACGGGCGTCAAGGGCTTCGTGCAGGCTCTCCTCAACCGCTGGGACAAGCTCAACGACGAGCAGAAGAAGCTCATGCTCACCACGGTCGCGGCCGACTCCGACCGCCTCAGCCGGCTCATCGCCGAGCTGCTCGACGTCGCCCGGATCGACACCGGCCGGTTGCAGCTCTACCCGCGCCCGGCCGATGCCGCGGCGCTCGTCGAGCGCTGCGCCGCGTCGGTCGGCCAGGGCACCCACCGCGAGATCGTCGTCCGGCTGGCCGACGACCTGCCCGACGTGTTCATCGACCCCGACAAGTTCACCCAGGTCGTCACCAACCTGGTCGAGAACGGCGTGCGCCACGGTGAGGGCACCGTCGTGGTCGCGCTCGCGCGCGAGCCGCACGACGACGCCCCCGACGGCGTCCGGGTCACGGTCACCGACGAGGGCGAGGGCATCCCGCCCGAGCTGCGCCGCCGGGTGTTCACCAAGTTCTGGACCGGCGGCACGTCGGGTGGGTCCGGCCTCGGGCTCTACATCGTCAACGGGCTCGTGCGGGCGCACGGCGGCGTGGTCGTCATCGACGACGTCGAGGGCGGGGGAGCGCTGCTGTCGTGCACCTGGCCGGGGGTGCCGGCCGAGCTGGTGATCTGAGCGGCTCGCACCTGACGGTGGTCGAGGTGCGAGGTGCGAGGTGCGAGGTGCGAGGTGCGAGGTGCGTGAGCTGACGCTGGTCGAGGTGCGACGAGCTCTGCGAGGAGCCGCGAGACCCCGGCTGTGGCTGGCCTGGCCTCGTGGGGCCGGTGATCTCGAGGCTCGGCCGCAGGCGGCCTCGCACCTCGATCAGCGAAGGCCGGTGGTCGAGGTGCGACGAGCTCTGCGAGGAGCCTCGAGACCCCGGCTGTGGCTGGCCTGGCCTCGTGGGGCCGGTGATCTCGAGGCTCGGCCGCAGGCGGCCTCGCACCTCGATCAGCGAAGGCTCGACCTGCGATCAGTGGGCGGCGGGGGCGGTCCAGTGCGGGTCGCGGCCGTACCAGCCGAGCAGCCGCTGGTAGGAGGACGCGTCGTCGTCGACCTCGACGACCGGGCCGAAGGGCACCTCGTCGAGGTGGCGGATCTCGGCCGGCAGGAACCGGCGGGTCGGCTCGAGGCACGCCGCGGCGACCTCGTCGTCGAGGTCGGTGGTGCGGCCGAGGGCGGCGGCGAGGTCCCAGCCGTGGGCGGCGAGCTCGCTGGTGTAGGCGAGCATCGCGCCGGCGGCGGGCAGCTCGCCGGCCGGGTGGTGCACGGTGCGGTCGAGGACGCCGTCCTCGGCCAGCGACGCGGCGAGGTCGGGCTGACGCTCGGCCCAGGCCGCCGCCCAGCCGTCGTCGGCGACGCCCTCGACCATCGACGGCACGTCGAACGGGTGGCCGCCGCGCAGCAGGTAGGGCACGCGCGAGGCGACGGCGGCGAGGTGTGCGAGCAGGTCGCGCACGGCCCAGCCGTCGCAGGGGGTGGGGCGGTCGAGGTCGGCCGGCCGGACGCCGTCGATCAACGGCGTGACCTGGGCGGCGGCGGCGAGGAGGAGCGGGCGGGGGTCGGTCTGCGTGGTGGTCATGTCTCCATCGTCGAACCTGAATCAGACATGGAGTGTCAGGTTTTTCTGCCAGACTCGGATCGTGCGCGCCGACCGACTCCTGCGTCTGATGCACCTGCTGCAACGCCACGGCACCCTGCCGGCGGCGCGCCTGGCCGAGCTGCTCGAGGTGAGTGAGCGCACGGTGCTGCGCGACATGGACGCGCTCTCGGCGGCCGGCGTCCCGGT
The DNA here is from genome assembly GCF_039939255.1 of Nocardioides secundeburneus. Lineage (NCBI taxonomy): Bacteria > Bacillati > Actinomycetota > Actinomycetes > Propionibacteriales > Nocardioidaceae > Nocardioides > Nocardioides secundeburneus. The sequence goes on along the minus strand of NZ_JBDUUE010000006.1, from coordinate 22,671 downwards.
CTTCGCCCAGCGCGGTCGCGGCGGCGGCTGCGGCATCGTCGAGGGCTACCGCACCGACGTCAGCGGGCTGACCACCGGCGAGGCGCAGGCGCTGTTCCTGTGGGGTGCGCGCGACACCACGAGCGAGCTCGGGCTCGGCCCCGAGCTCGGCAACGCGCTGGCCAAGCTGGCCGCGACGGTGCCCACCGGCGCGATGCAGGAGGCCGACGCGCTCGCCTCGGTGCTCGTCGTCGACCGGCGCCGGTGGTTCGCGGCCGCCGAGGAGGTGCCGGTGCTGCCGGTGCTGCGTGACGCCGCCGCCCGCGGCCGGCGGGTGCGCCTGCGCTACGAGTCGGCCTCGGGCGGCGCGACCCGCACGGTCGACCCGTACGGCCTCGTCGAGAACGCGGGCCGCTGGTATCTCCTCGCCGCCCACCGCGGCGAGCGGCGCATCTACCGCGTCTCGCGGGTGCTCGACGCCACGGTGCTGGACGACGCCGCGAGGCGACCCGCCGACCTCGACCTCGCCGCCGAGTGGGCCGACGCCCGTCGCGGTCTCGAGGTCGGCGACGCCGTCGGGCTCGACGTCGCCGTCGAGCCCCGGGCCGAGGGGATCTTCCGGCGGCTCGCGACGTTCCAGGTCGTGCGCGACTCGGTCGTCGAGACCCTGCCCGCGGTCGACGGCGACCCGCGCGTGCGGCTGCGGCTCGTCGTCCGGGCGCGCATGCAGGCGATCGGGCTCGTGCTCACCTTCGGCGGCGACGTCGAGGTGCTCGCGCCGCCCGAGCTGCGGGCCGACGTCGTCGCGTCGGCGTGGGCCGCCCTCGCCGCGCACGACGGGGTGGCTCAGGCCTGACGCGTGGGGCGCACGACGATCTCGCCGACGTCGACGCCGTCGGGCTGCTCGAGGGCGAACGCCACGGCGCGCGCGATCGCCGACGGGTCGAGCCCGAGGTCGGCCATCGCTCGCTCGACCTCCTCGCGCTGGGCCACGTCGACGGTCGAGGCCGCCACCAGCGACGTGCGGGTCATGCCGGGGGAGACGGCGGTGACGCGGTAGCGGCCCTCGCTCTCCTGTCGCAGCCCCTCGCTGATCGTGCGGACGGCGTTCTTGGTCCCGGCGTAGACGGCCTGGCCCGGTACGATCTTCAGCCCCGACGTCGAGACCACGTTGACGACGTGGCCGGAGCGCCGCTCGAGGAAGTGGGGGAGTGCGGCGGCGATGCCGTGGAGCGTGCCGCGCAGGTTGACGTCGATCATGGCGTCCCAGCCGTCGACGTCGACGTCGGAGACCGGGCCGATCGGCGCGACGCCGGCGTTGTTGACGATGGCGTCGAGGTGGCCGAAGTGCTCGCGGGCGAGGTCGACGAGACCGACCAGGTCGTCGCGGCGCCGGACGTCGACGACGCGCGCCACGGCCTGGCCGCCGGCGGCGACGATGCGGGCGACGACGGCGTCGAGCGCCTCCGAACGCCGCGCGCCGAGGACGACGTGGGCGCCGCGTGCGGCCAGGTGCTCGGCCGTCGCGGCGCCGATGCCGCTGCTGGCCCCGGTGACGGCGACGACCATGCCGGTGAGTGCGGGTCGGGTGGTGATGTCAGTGACTGTCATGCTCTCGACCGTAGCAGGTGATGTCAGAGGCTGACGTCACTCGCTACGATGGCCCCATGAGCCGATGGCCCGACGACGCGCGCACCCGCCTGGCCGCCGCCGCGGTCGACCTCTACCTCGAGCAGGGCTACGACCGCACGACGGTCGCCCAGGTCGCCGGGCGCGCCGGCGTCACCGAGCGCACCTACTTCCGGCACTTCCCCGACAAGCGCGAGGTGCTCTTCGCCAACCAGGCCGCGATCGACGACGCGCTCGTCGACGCCGTGGCCACGGCGTCGGGGACCGTGCGCGACCTCGTCGTCGCCGGCCTCACCGCCGTCGCGGCATCGCTCCAGGACCGGCACGCCGAGCTCGCGCGGCGTCAGCCGCTGATGGACCAGCACCCCGACCTCCGCGAGCGCGAGCTGGCCAAGCTGGGGTCGTGGTCGACGGCGCTGGCCGCCGCCCTGGCCGCCCACGGCATCGCGCCGGACCGCGCCGCGCTGGCCGCCTCGGTCGCGATCGCCGTGCTCGACGTGACGGCGCGCGACTGGCTGGGCGGGCCCGGCGACGCCGACCTGGCCCGCGCGGTGCGCGAGGCGCTCGACGAAGCCGCGGCCCTGCTCGGCGGCTCCTGACGACGTCGGGCGGAACCGGTTCGCGGGCCCGGCCCGCGCGTTCCTAGACTCGACCCCGTGTCCGGACCCAACACCGACTACGACCCCGTCGAGGTCGACGCCTTGAAGCCCGAGGAGGTCGAGGCCGCGCGCGACGCGGCCCTGGCCGCGATCGACGACGCCCCCGACCTCGAGGCCCTCAAGCTCGTACGCACCGCGCACACCGGCGACCGCTCGCCGCTGGCCCTGGCCAACCGCGAGATCGGCGCGCTGCCGCCCGCCGCCCGCAAGGAGGCCGGCCAGCGCGTCGGCCAGGCCCGCGGTGCGGTCAGCAAGGCTCTCGCCGCGCGCCAGGTGGTGCTCGAGGCCGAGCACGAGGAGCGGATGCTGGCCGAGGAGACGGTCGACGTCACGCTGCCGACCGACCGGGTGCCCACCGGGGCGCGCCACCCGATCACCACCGGCTCCGAGCTGGTCGCCGACATCTTCGTCGCGATGGGCTGGGAGGTCGCCGAGGGCCCGGTGCTCGAGGCCGAGTGGCTCAACTTCGACGCCCTCAACCTCGGCCCCGACCACCCCGCGCGCACCATGCAGGACACCTTCTGGACCGACCCCGCGGGCGATGCGATGGTGCTGCGCACCCACACCAGCCCCGTGCAGGCGCGCACCATGCTCGAGCGCACGCCGCCGATCTACGTCGTGTGCCCGGGCCGGGTCTTCCGCACCGACGAGTACGACGCCACCCACTCGCCGATGTTCCACCAGGTCGAGGGTCTCGCCATCGACGAGGGCATCTCGATGGCCCACCTCAAGGGCACGCTCGACCACTTCGCGACCGCCATGTTCGGCGAGGGGATCACCACCCGGTTCCGCCCGTCGTTCTTCCCGTTCACCGAGCCGAGCGCCGAGGTCGACCTGGTCTGCTTCGTGTGCCGCGGCGCGCAGGTCGTCGACGGCGCGCCGTGCCGCACCTGCAAGGGCGAGGGCTGGATCGAGTGGGGCGGCTGCGGCGTCGTCAACCCGCGGGTGCTGCGCGCCTGCGGCGTCGACAGCGAGCGCTACTCGGGCTTCGCCTTCGGCATGGGCATCGACCGCACGCTGATGTTCCGCCACGGCATCGCCGACCTCCGCGACCTGTTCGAGGGCGACGTCCGCTTCACCACCGCATTCGGATCGGAGCTCTGAGCACGTGAAGGCCCCCGTCTCCTGGATCAAGGAGTACGTCGACCTGCCGGACGACGTGACCACCGCCGAGCTCGCCGCGCGGCTCACCGCCCTCGGCCTCAAGCTCGAGGCCATCGAGAGCCCCGGCGATGCGATCACCGGCCCTCTCGTCGTGGGCCAGGTGCTCACCCGCGAGCCCGAGCCGCAGAAGAACGGCAAGACGATCAACTGGTGCACCGTCGACGTCGGCGACGCCAACGGCACCGGTGAGCCGCAGGGCATCGTGTGCGGTGCCCACAACTTCGACGTCGGCGACCTCGTCGTCGTCGTGCTGCCCGGTGCCGTGCTGCCCGGCGACTTCGCGATCAGCGCCCGCAAGACCTACGGGCACCTGTCGGCCGGCATGATCTGCTCGGCCCGCGAGCTCGGCCTCGGCGACGATCACGAGGGCATCATCGTGCTCCCGCCCGGCACCGCCGCGCCGGGCACCGACGCGTTCGCCGTGCTCGGCCTCGACGACGACGTCATCGAGTTCGAGATCAACCCCGACCGCGCCTACGCCCTCAGCCTGCGCGGCGTCGCCCGCGAGGCGGCGCTGGCCTACGGCGTCCCGTTCACCGACCCGGCCGCGCGCGAGACGCCGGACGCCGACGGCGACGGCTACCCGGTCGTGCTCGACGACACCGACGGCTGCCCGCTGTTCGTGGCCCGGCTCGTCGAGGGCTTCGATCCCGCGGCCCCCACGCCCGACTGGATGGCGCAGCGCCTCGTGCAGGCCGGCATGCGTCCGATCTCGCTCGCCGTCGATGTCACCAACTACGTGATGCTCGAGATCGGCCGCCCGATCCACGGCTACGACGCCGACAAGCTCACCGGGCCGATCGGCGTCCGGCGGGCGCGGGCGGGGGAGCGGCTCACCACCCTCGACGGCACCGATCGCGCCCTCGACGTCGAGGACCTCGTGGTCACCGACGACTCCGGCATCATCGGCCTCGGCGGCGTCATGGGCGGAGAGCCCACCGAGATCTCCTCCACCACGACCCGCGTGCTGGTCGAGGCGGCGCACTGGGACGCCACGTCGATGTTCCGCACCGGCAAGCGGCACAAGATCTCCTCCGAGGCCGGCAAGCGCAACGAGCGTGGCGTCGACCCGACGGTCACCGAGGCGGCCGCCGACCGCGTCGTCGAGCTGCTCGTCGCGCACGGCGGCGGCACCGCGGCCCCGGGCGTCACCGTCGTCGGCACACCGCCGACCCGCGACCCGATCCCGCTCGCCGTCGACCTGCCGTCGCGCATCACCGGCATCGACATCCCTGACGAGACGGTCGCCCAGGCCCTCGTCGCCGTCGGCTGCGTGCCCGGCGAGACCGGGCTCGTGCCGCCGCCGTGGCGCCCCGACCTCGTCGACCCCTACGACCTCGTCGAGGAGGTCGCCCGCGTGGTCGGCTACGACCGGGTGCCCTCGGTGCTCCCGACGCCGGCTGCCGGCCGCGGGCTCACCCGCGAGCAACGGCTGCGCCGCCGCGTCGGCCGCACCCTCGCCGGGGCGGGTGCCGTCGAGGTGATCAGCTTCCCCTTCGTCGGCGACGCCGCCCTCGACGCCCTCGGCATCGGGGCCGACGACGTCCGCCGGCACACGGTGCGCCTGGCCAACCCGCTCTCCACCGAGGAGCCGGCCTACACCACCACGCTGCTGCCCGGCCTGCTGAAGGCCGCGGTGCGCAACCTCGGCCGCGGCGCCGCCGGCGTCACGCTGTTCGAGACCGGCACCGTCGCGTTCCCGGTCGACCGCGGACCCGCGCCCATCTACGGCGTCGACCAGCGGCCCTCCGAGGCCGACCTCGCGAAGCTGCTCGACACCCTGCCGCGCCAGCCGCTCCACCTCGCCGTCGTCCTCGCCGGCGAGCGCGAGCGGGCCGGCTGGTGGGGCGCGGGCAGCCAGCACGGCTGGTCCGACGCCATCGGCATCGTGCGTCGCCTCGCCACCGAGCTCGGCGTCCCGCTCGACGTGCGCTCGGCCACGCTGGCGCCCTGGCACCCCGGTCGCTGCGCCGAGCTGGTCGTCGGTGGGCAGGGCGACGGCGCCTCGATCGGTCACGCCGGCGAGCTGCACCCGGCCGTGTGCCGCACGCTCGGCCTGCCCGCGCGCAGTGCCGCCGTCGAGCTCGACCTCGACGCGCTGCTCGCCGCCGCGCGGGCCGTCGTCCCCGGGCCCGAGCTGTCGTCCTACCCGCAGGCCAAGGAGGACGTCGCGCTGCTGGTCGACGCCGCGGTCACGGTCGCCGACGTCGAGGCGGCGCTGCGTGCCGGCGCCGGTGAGCTGCTCGAGACCATCCGGCTCTTCGACGTCTACACCGGCGAGCAGGTCGGCGAGGGGCAGAAGTCCCTCGCCTTCGCGCTCCGCTTCCGCGCCCCCGACCGCACGCTGACCGAGGAGGAGACCTCTGCCGCCCGCGACGCCGCCGTCGCCGCGGCGGCCGAGCGCTGCGGCGCGGTCCAGCGATGACCGCGGTCGGCGCCGACGCAGCCGGGCGCTTCCGGCTCGGCGACCGCGACGTCGCCCGCCTCGGCCTCGGCGCCATGCGGCTCACGGGCTCGCGCCCGTTCTCGATGGGCGAGCCGAGCGACCGGACGACGTCGATCGCCATGCTGAGGCGCGCGGTCGAGCGTGGCGTCGACCACGTCGACACCGCCGCGTTCTACTTCTCCCAGACGCGTTCGGCCAACGAGATCATCAACGCCGCGCTCTCGCCCTACGACGGCGTCACGGTCGTCACGAAGGTCGGCCCGCACCGCGGCCTCGACGGCTCTTGGTTCGGCGCACCCGCGCCCGGCAACCTGCGCGGCCAGGTCGAGGAGAACCTGCGCCAGCTCGGCCGTGACCGCATCGACGTCGTCAACTACCGCACCTACGGCCCCGGCCCGGTCGCCGAGCACGTCGGCGTGCTGCACGACCTCGTCGCCGAGGGGCTCGTCGGCCACGTGGGCATCTCCAACGTCACGCTCGAGCAGCTCGAGGAGGCGTTCGCCGTCGGGCCGCTCGCGTGCGTGCAGAACCGGTTCTCGCTCGACTCCGACCACAGCCGCGACGTGCTGCGCCGCTGCGGCGAGCTGGGCGTCGCCTTCGTGCCGTTCTTCGCGATCGCCGGCCCGGGCCGCGAGGCCGGCACCGGTACGGAGGTCGACGTCGTCGCCGAGGTCGCGGCCGAGGTCGGGGCCGCGCCTGCCCAGGTGCGCATCGCGTGGACCCTCGCCCTGGGCGACCACGTGCTCGCCATCCCCGGCACCAGCCGGCCCGACCACCTCGAGGCCAACATCGACGCCGCGGCCCTCCGGCTCAGCGACGAGCAGGTGGCCCGCCTCACGCCGACGCCCGTCGGCCAGGCCTGAGCGAGACCTCCACCGTGCTCCGGCTGCTCGACGAGGTCTCCTACGACGGGCACCCGGTCGCCGGTGAGCGCAGCCAGGCCCTCCTCGCCGCCCTGGTCGCGGCCGGCGGTCGAGCGGTCGCCGAGGGCGACCTCGTCGGCGCCGTGTGGGGCACCGACGTGCCGGCCAACCCGGCCAAGGCGCTCCAGGTCGTCGTCAGCCGCACCCGGTCGCAGACGGCGCCCGGCGTCGTCGCCCGGGTCGACGGCGGCTACCGGCTCGGGCTCGCGCTCGGCGACGTCGACCGCGCCCGCCTGACGCGACGGGTGCGCAACGCCGTGCGTGCCGAGGCGGCCGGTGAGCCCGCGGCCGCCGTCGAGCACGCCCGCTCGGCGCTCGACCTGGTCGTCGTCGACGGCGCCGACGTCGAGGCGCTGGCCGACCTGCGCGCCGACGCCCGGGCCGACCGGGCCACGGTGACGGCGGTGCTGGGGCGCTCGCTCGCCGCGATGGGCGAGCACGACGCCGCGCTCGAGGCGCTCGCCACGGTGAGCGACCCCGACGAGACCACCCTGGCCGCGCTGCTGCGCAGCGAGGCCGCCGCGCACGGGGCTCCCGCGGCCCTCGCCCGCTACGAGCAGCACCGCGCGCGGGTGCGCGACCAGCTCGGCGTCGACCCCGGGCCGGTCCTCCAGGCCGTGCACGCCGAGCTGCTGGCGGCCGACAACCCGGTCCGCACCGGGCTGCAGTACGACGCCACGCCGCTCGTGGGCCGCGACGACGACGTCCGCCGGCTGCGGGCGCTCGTGCGCGGCTCGCGGGTCACCTCCATCCTCGGTCCCGGCGGCCTCGGCAAGACCCGCCTCGCGCACCTGCTGGGCCGGGAGGCCGAGCAGCCGGTCGTGCACTTCGTCGAGCTGGCCGGCGTCGCCTCGCCCGACGACGTCGTCGGCGAGGTCGGCTCGGCTCTCGGCGTGCGCGACTCGGTGAGCGGACGACGGGTGCTCACGGTCGAGCAGCGCAACGACGTCCGCGGTCGCATCGCCCAGCAGCTCGGCAGCGCGCCGACCCTGCTCATCCTCGACAACTGCGAGCACGTCGTCGAGGCCGTCGCCGACCTCGTGGCGCCGCTCGTGGCGGCCACCCGCGACCTGCGCGTCGTCACGACCACCCGCGCGCCGCTCGGCATCGCCGCCGAGCGCGTCTTCGCCCTCGACCAGCTCGACGACGTCGCCGCCGTCGAGCTCTTCCGCCAGCGCGCCGAGGCGGCCCGGCCCGGCGTGCGCCTCGACGACGACGCCGTCGGCTCGGTCGTCTCGCGTCTCGACGGCCTGCCGCTGGCCATCGAGCTCGCGGCGGCAAAGGTGCGCGCGATGTCCGTGGCCGACATCGACCGCCGGCTCGACGACCGGTTCGCGCTGCTCCGCGGCCACGACCGCGGCGCGCCCGACCGTCACCAGACCCTGCTCGCCGTGATCGACTGGTCGTGGAACCTGCTCGACGACGCCGATCGCCGTGCGCTGCGTCGCCTCTCGGTCTTCCACGACGGCTTCTCGCTCGACGGCGCCGAGGCCGTGGTGGGCCCCGACGTCCTGTCGGCCCTCGAGTCGCTGGCCGGCCAGTCGTTGCTCACCGTGCGCGACGGCCGCGACGAGCTGCGCTACCGGATGCTCGAGACCGTCCGCGAGTTCGGTCGCGACCGCCTCGTCGAGGTCGGCGAGGAGGACGACGCCCGGCTGGCCCTGCGGTCGTGGGCCCGGGCGTTCTGCGTGCGTGCCTCCCGCGCGATCACCGGGGCCGGCGAGATCGAGGCCATCCGGGCCGTCACGCGCGAGGAGAACAACCTCGCCGACGTGCTGCGCGAGTCGCTGGCCGACGGCGACCAGGCCGCCGTCGTCGAGGTGCTGGGCGCGCTCGGCACCTGCTGGACGGCGCGCGGCGAGCACCCGCGCGTCATCGCGCTCGTCGGGGCCGTCGACGCCGTCCTGGAGGGCTGGGAGCCGCCGGCCGGGCTGCGCGAGGCCACGGCACGGGCCACCGGGATGCTGGTCATGAACACCGCCGTCATCGAGATGGACGGGCCCGTGCGCAGCCGCGAGCTCTTCGCCGCGCTCGGCCCGCACGCCGCCGACGCCGGCACCCGGGCCCTCGCCGTCGTCATGGAGACGCTCGCCGACGGCGGCAGCGTCGCCGACCTCGTCGACCACCCCGACCGGCACGTGGCGATGCTCGCGCTGCAGTGGGAGAGCCACGACCGTGAGAACGACGGCGACGCCGGCGGGGCCGTCGAGGCCTCCGAGCAGGCGCTCGCGCTGTGGCAGCCCGACGACGGCCGGTGGTTGCAGGCCCTGCAGCACACGCAGCTGGCGGGGCTGCTCTGGCAGCAGGGACGCACCGACCTCGCCACCCACCACGCCAGGGCCGCGCTCGACACGCTCGACGCTCTCGAGGCCGACGACGACGCCATCCAGCTCCGCGCCGTGCTCGCCTCGGCGGCCATCAGCGACGGCGACCGCGACACCGCTCGGCGGCTGATCGCCGAGATCGAGGAGACACCGCGTCCGGGTCTGTTCGGCGGACGCATCGTCTTGTCGACCGTGACCGCCGAGCTCGCCCTCGCCGAGGGCCGCCACGCCCGTGGCCTGGCGCTCTACCGCGACAGCGTGGAGGTCTCGCGCAGCCTCAGGTTCCCGGGGCTCCACGTCGACGAGGGCCTCGAGCCCTGGCTCCTCTTCGCCGAGTCCGGCGCCGTCGCGGCGTTCGCCCGGCACTCGGGCGACGACGGCGCCGACCTGCACGCCGCGCTCGCGGGCAAGCTCGCCCGGGTCGTCGACCCGGGGCGCCCGCGCATGGACTTCCCGGTCGCCGGCTCCGCGTTCTTCGCCGTCGGTCTCTGGTCGCTGCTGCGCGAGCACGACGTCGAGCGCGGGGTCGCCCTCCTCGCCGTCGCCGACCGGTTCTCCTACAGCCGCACCACGCCGTCCCTGGCCTGGGCGCCGGCCCGGGCCGAGGCCGACGCCGTCGCGCCCGGCGCGCTCGACGCCGCCGTCGCGTCCTACGACGGACGACGCGGCCCGGCCGCCCTCGGCGACGCCCGGGCTCTCGTCGCCCGGTAGTCGTGGACGTTCCGCACGCGGTGCGCGACGTCCACGACTGTCGCGGTGTCACATCTTCCTGCCGTACGACCGCACGGCGAGTGGCGCGAACGCCGCGACCACGACGACGCAGCCGAGCAGCGCCCAGCCCACCTCGGCGGTGACCTCGCCGTCGTTCATCAGGTCGCGCACGGCCGAGACGACGTGGCTGACCGGGTTGACCCGCACGAACGTCTCGAGCCACCCGGGCAGGGTGCTGGCGGGCACGAAGGCGTTGGACAGGAACGTCAGCGGGAACATGATCATCATCGAGATGCCCTGCACGCTCTGGGCGGTGCGGGCGACGGTGCCGAGCCAGGTGAAGATCCAGGCCAGCGACCAGCCGGCGACGACGGTGAGCACGATCCCGGCCACGGTGCCGACGACGCCGCCGCCGGGCCGGAAACCCAGGGCCAGGCCGGTGGCGACCGTCAGCACCGCTGCCGTCGAGTAGCGCAGGAGGTCGGCCACCATCGGTCCGGCGAGCGGGGCGATCCGGGCGATCGGGAGCGACTTGAACCGGTCGAAGACGCCCTTGTCCATGTCCTCGCGCAGCTGGATGCCGGTGGCCATGCACGCCGTGAGCGCGGTCTGGGCCAAGATGCCCGGGATGATGATCGGCAGGTAGCTGGCGACGTCGCCGGAGATCGCGCCGCCGAAGATGAAGGCGAACATCGCGGTGAACAGCAGCGGTTGGACCGTGACGTCGAAGAACTGCTCCGGGTTGCGGCGCATCTTCTTGGTGGCCCGCCAGGCCATCGACAGCGTCTGGCTCACGGTGTCGCGCAGCGAGACGCGCGGGGCGAGGTCGCGCTCGTCGGCGCGCAGCGTCGGTGGCGGCGTGCCGGGCTCGAGCAGGGTGGTCATGACGCCTCCTGGTGGGCGTGGTCGTGGTCGTGGGCGTGGTCGGAGGAGTCGGGGGTGGTCTCGGTGCCGTGGCCGGTGATGGCGAGGAACACCTCGTCGAGCGTGGGCTTGGCGACGCTGACGGAGGCGACGGAGAGCCGGGCCTCGCGCAGCGCGATGAGCACGTCGCCGGCGCGGTCGGCGTCCGGCAGCGCGACGGTGAGCCCGCCGGACTCGGGCGTGAGCCCAGGCTCCTCGCCCAGCGTGCGGCGGACGACGTCCGCGGCGTCGGCGGTGCGCTCGCGGTCGGTGAGGCGCAGCTGCAGCGTCGAGGTGCCGACCGAGGACTTGAGCTCGTCGGGCGTGCCCTCGGCGACGGTGCGGCCGCGGTCGATGACGGCGATCCGGTCGGCGAGCTGGTCGGCCTCGTCGAGGTACTGCGTGGTGAGCAGCACCGTGCAGCCGTCGGCGACCAGCGAGCGGATGGTGTCCCACATCTGCCCGCGGGTGCGCGGGTCGAGGCCGGTGGTGGGTTCGTCGAGGAAGATGAGTGGCGGCCGGGTGATGAGGCTGGCGGCGAGGTCGAGACGGCGGCGCATGCCGCCGGAGAACTGCGAGATCGGTCGGTCGGCGGCCTCCTCGAGGGCGAAGCCGCCCAGCAGCTCGTCGGCGGTGGCCCGGGCGCGGCGCGAGGGCAGGCCCTGCAGCCGGGCGAAGAGCCAGAGGTTCTCGCGCGCGGTGAGGTTCTCGTCGACCGAGGCGTACTGGCCGGTGACGCCGACGAGCTGACGCACCTCGTGTGCCCGGCTCGCGACGTCCACGCCGAAGATCTCGGCGCGACCGCCGTCGATCGGCAGCAGGGTGGCGAGCATCCGGATCATCGTGGTCTTGCCGGCGCCGTTGGGACCGAGCACGCCGAAGACCTCGCCGCGACGCACGGCCAGGTCGATGCCGTCGACGGCCCGGGAGCCGCCGAAGTCCTTCACGAGACCCTGGGCGGAGACCGCCAGGTCGGAGTGGATGTGGTTCGTCATGCCACGAACGGTGGGGTGTCGCGGTTTCAGTGCGCCTTCACGACGGTTTCACCCGGCGGGCGGGGATCAGTCGAGCGGCGGGTCGAGCGCGGCCGCCAGGGCGTCGAGGGCGGCCCGGTCGCCGGTGCGGCGGACGGCCCCGGCACCGCGCTTCCACCACGCGACGTCGAGGTCGGCCGCGGTGCCGCTGACGATCGCGGCCGGCTCGAGGCCCGGGTCGTCGACGACGACGAGGTGTGGCCCGTCGAGCCCACGGCCGGAGTCGGGGTCGGTGCCGACGAGCGTGCCGGGCTGCACCCAGATGGAGCGGTCGACGTCGGCGAGGTCGATGCGCACCGGGGCAGTGATCGGCGTGAACCGGGCCCAGGACGGCGCGGCGCCGCCGTACATCACCTCGAGCAGCTCGGCGACGCCGTCGGCCGCGAGCGCGGGGTCGAGCGGCGTCGGCTCGACGCCGGCGGTCTGCTCGGCGTCGAGCCGGTGGACGAGCGCCTCGTGCGACTGACGGCGGAAGGTGAACCCGACGGTCTGCCCGTCCGGCACGTGGCCGGCCCACGACCACGCGGGCTCGTCGGGGTCGGCCGCGGCGAGGGCGTCGACCAGTCCGGCGGAGAGCTCGTCGTACTGCTCGAGCAGCCCGGGCCAGGTGTCGGCGCGGGCCGGACGGCGGTCGTCGTCGGGTGGTCCGTCGGGCCGGCGTCGCACGACGTCGCTCCAGAACCACTGGACGTCGGCCAGGTGCCACAGCAGGTCGGCGGCGTCCCAATCGGGGCAGGCCGGCACCCGGGCGGCCGGGTCGCAGTCGGCGAGCACGGCTCGGAAGCGGGCCGAGTCGGCGCGCAGGTGGCGCAGGTGGCTGGCGGAATCGGGTCGCATGGCTTCTCCCATGGACGGCACGGTAGACAGGGTGCATGCCCGGCGCCCCCGGTTTCCACCCCCGGTTGTGCATGAACATTCCGGTCCTTGTATGGTCATACGCATGACGACGACGTCACCACCCCACCCCCGTCCGCGCGTCGCGGTGGCCGGAGCGAGCGGCTACGCCGGCGGTGAGGTCCTGCGCCTCCTCCTCGCCCATCCCGGGGTCGAGATCGGTGCGCTCACGGCCGGCAGCAACGCCGGCGAGACGCTCGGCTCACTGCAGCCGCACCTCGTGCCCCTGGCCGACCGGGTGCTCGAGCCCACCGACGTGACTACCCTGTCCGGTCACGACGTGGTGTTCCTGGCCCTGCCGCACGGCCAGTCCGGCGCGCTCGCCGAGCAGCTGGGCGACGACGTCGTGGTCATCGACTGCGGGGCCGACTTCCGGCTCGACGACGCCGGGGCGTGGCAGCAGTTCTACGGCGGCGAGCACGCCGGCACCTGGCCCTACGGGCTGCCCGAGCTGCTGCGACCCGACGGCACCCGCCAGCGCGAGGTCCTCCGGGGCGCACGCCGCGTCGCCGTCCCCGGCTGCTACCCGACGATCAGCACCCTCACCCTCGCTCCCGCGGTCGCCGCCGGACTCGTCGAGCCCGACGTCGTCGTCGTCGCCGCCTCGGGCACCAGCGGTGCCGGCAAGGCGGCCAAGCCGCACCTGCTCGGCAGCGAGGTCATGGGCAATGCGAGCGCTTACGGCGTCGGCGGCGTCCACCGGCACACGCCCGAGATCACCCAGAACCTGACGCCGCTCGCGGCGTCCGGAGCGGTCAAGGTCAGCTTCACGCCGCTGCTGGTGCCGATGTCGCGCGGCATCCTCGCCACCTGCTCGGCGCCGGTGCGCGAAGGCATCACCGCCGACGACGCCCGCGCGGCCTACGCGAAGGCCTACGCCGACGAGCCGTTCGTGCACCTGCTGCCCGCCGGGCAGTGGCCGCAGACCCAGTCGGTGCTCGGCTCGAACGCCGTCCACCTGCAGGTCACCGTCGACGAGGCGGCCGGGCGGCTGGTCGCCGTCGGCGTCGTCGACAACCTCGCCAAGGGCACCGGCGGCGCCGCCGTCCAGTGCCTCAACCTCGCCCTGGGGCTCGACGAGACCCTGGGCCTGACGACCGTAGGACTCGCGCCATGAGCACCCTCCACCAGTTCCCCGAGAAGATCGCCGTCCTCCGGCTCGCCGCCGGCGCCGAGGTGCCCGAGTGGGCCGAGTCGTCGTCACTGTTCGCGATCAGCGCCAGCGCCACCGAGACCTCGGTGCTGTGCGCGGGCCGGTCGGTGCCCACCAAGGTGCCCGGCGACCGTGGCCTCACCGCCTTCTCGCTCGCCGACGACGGCGCAACCGCGGCCAGCTCGACCGCCGGCGTCCTGGTCGACCTGCTCGGCCCGCTGGCCGAGGCCGAGGTCAGCGTGCACGTGCACACCACCTCCAGCACCGTCTGGGTCCTGGTGCCGGCCGCCGACGCCGAGCGCGCGGCCGAGGAGTGGCGACGACGAGGTCACACCGTCGTCCCCGCACCCACCGACTGAGACCCCAGACCCAGGAGCACCACCAGCGATGAGCGTCACCACCCCCGCCGGCTTCACCGCCGCCGGGGTCGCCGCCGGACTCAAGTCCACCGGCGCCCCCGACCTCGCCCTCGTCGTCAACGAGGGCCCCACGTTCGACTCCGCCTCCGTCTTCACCGCCAACCGCTGTCTCGCCAACCCCGTGCTGTGGAGCAAGGAGGTCGTCAAGGACGGCGTCGTGCGCGCCGTCGTCCTCAACTCCGGCGGCGCCAACTGCTACACCGGCCCCGACGGCTTCCAGACCACGCACGCCGTCGCCGAGCGGGTCGCCGAGCGCCTCGGCATCGGCGCGATCGACGTCGTCGTGTGCTCCACGGGCCTCATCGGCCTCGCTAATTCACGAGACGACCTGCTCGCCGGAGTCGACGCCGCCCACGTCGCGCTGACCGCCGACGGCGGTGCCGACGCCGCCACGGCGATCATGACCACCGACTCGGTCAGCAAGCAGGCCGTCGTCGAAGGTGCCGGCTGGAGCATCGGCGGCATGGCCAAGGGTGCCGGCATGCTCGCCCCGCAGCTGGCCACCATGCTCGTCGTCATCACCACCGACGCCGTCGTCCCGGCGGCCGACCTCGACACCGCCCTGCGCGCGGCGACCCGGGTCAGCTTCGACCGTCTCGACTCCGACGGCTGCATGTCGACCAACGACACCGTCACCGTGCTCGCCAGCGGCGCCAGCGGCATCACGCCCGGTCTCGACGACTTCACCGAGGCGCTCACGCAGCTGTGCACCGACCTGGCGATGCAGCTGCTGCACGACGCCGAGGGCGCCGACCACGACATCGCCATCACCACCCTCAACGCGGCCAGCGAGGACGACGCCGTCGAGGTCGGCCGCAGCGTCGCCCGCAGCAACCTGTTCAAGGCCGCCGTGTTCGGCAAGGACCCCAACTGGGGCCGCGTGCTCGCCTCCATCGGCACCACCACGGCCGCCTTCGACCCCGCCGACCTCGACGTCGCCATCAACGGCGTGTGGGTCTGCCGGCAGTCGACCCCCGCCGAGGACCCCGCCCTGGTCGACCTCGAGGCCCGCGAGGTCTCGGTCACCATCGACCTCAAGTCCGGTTCCGACCGCGCCACGGTCTGGACCAACGACCTCACCCACGCCTACGTCCACGAGAACAGCGCCTACTCCTCATGACCGACACCGACCTGAACCCGCAGCCCGGCAAGCCCGACCCGGCCAAGGCCCGCACCCTCGCGGCCGCCCTGCCGTGGCTCCAGCGCTACCACGGCAAGATCGTGGTGGTGAAGTACGGCGGCAACGCCATGATCGACGACGAGCTCAAGCGCGCCTTCGCCGAGGACGTCGTCTTCCTGCGCCTCGCCGGGTTCAAGCCCGTCGTGGTCCACGGCGGCGGACCGCAGATCTCCGCGATGCTCGACCAGCTCGGCATCGAGTCCGAGTTCCGCGGCGGCCTCCGTGTCACCACGCCCGAGGCCATGGAGGTCGTGCGGATGGTGCTCGTCGGCAAGGTCCAGCGCGACCTCGTGGGCCTCATCAACGAGCACGGCCCGCTCGGCGTCGGCCTGTCCGGCGAAGACGCGGGACTGTTCACCGCGACGCAGACCAACACCGTCGTCGACGGCGAGGAGGTCGACCTCGGCCTGGTCGGCGAGGTCACCAGCGTGCGGCCCGAGGCGGTGCTCGACATCATCGAGGCCGGCCGCATCCCGGTCGTCTCCAGCGTCGCGCCCGACGTCGACGGCGTCGTCCACAACGTCAACGCCGACTCGGCGGCGGCGTCGCTGGCCATTGCGCTGGGGGCCGAGAAGCTGCTCGTGCTCACCGACGTCGAGGGCCTGTTCCTCGACTGGCCGAGCTCGGAGGACGTCATCGGCGAGATCAGCCCCGAGTCGCTCGAGGAGATCCTGCCGAGCCTGGCCAGCGGCATGGTGCCCAAGATGGGTGCCTGCCTGCAGGCGGTGAAGGGCGGCGTCTCCCGCGCCACCGTCGTCGACGGCCGCGAGCCGCACGCCGTGCTGCTCGAGCTGTTCACCCAGGAGGGCGTCGGCACCCAGGTGCTGCCCGGGGTCGAGACCAAGACCCGGAAGGCGCGTGACGCATGAGCGCCCCTTCCTACGGCGAGCGCTACGCCGCCTCGCTCATGAACACCTTCGGCCCGCCGAAGCTCACGCTGGCCCGCGGCGCGGGCGCGCACGTGTGGGACACCGACGGCAAGGAGTACGTCGACCTGCTCGGCGGCATCGCCGTCAACGCCCTGGGCCACGCCCACCCGGCGCTGGTCTCGGCCGTGACGGAGCAGATGTCGACGCTCGGACACGTCTCCAACTTCTTCGCGACCACACCGCAGATCACGCTCGCCGAGCGGCTGGTGTCGCTGCTGGGCCACGGGCCCGGCAAGGTCTTCTTCACCAACTCGGGCACCGAGGCGGTCGAGGCCGGCTTCAAGCTGTCGCGCCGCACCGGCCGCACGCACGTGGTCGCGATGGAGGGCGGCTTCCACGGCCGCTCGATGGGCGCGCTCGCGCTCACCTCGAAGGACGCCTACCGCACGCCGTTCGAGCCGTTGCCCGGCCACGTCACCTTCGTGCCCTACGGCGACGCCGAGGCGCTGGCCGCGGCGGTCACCGACGAGACCGCCGCCGTCCTCCTCGAGCCCATCCAGGGCGAGGCCGGGGTCGTCGTCCCGCCCGAGGGCTACCTCGTCGCCGCGCGTGAGACGTGCTCGCGTCACGGAGCACTGCTCTGGGTCGACGAGATCCAGACCGGCACCGGCCGCACCGGCCTGTGGTTCGAGCACCTCCGCAGCGGTGTCGTGCCCGACGTCGTCACGCTGGCCAAGGGTCTGGCCGGTGGCTTCCCCATCGGCGCCTGCATCGCGCTCGGCGCCGCGGCCGACCTGCTGCAGCCCGGCAACCACGGCACCACGTTCGGCGGCAACCCCGTGGCCTGCGCCGCCGCGCTCGCCGTCCTCGACACGATCGAGGCCGAGGGCCTGCTCGAGCACGTCACCGTGCTCGGGCAGAAGATCCGCGACGGCCTCGCCGCCGACCCGCGCGTCGTCGAGGTGCGCGGCGAGGGTCTCCTCATCGGTCTCGACCTCAGCACCGACGTCTCGGCCGAGGTCGCCGCGGCCGCGCTGGACGCGGGGTTCATCGTCAACAACCCCACGCCGGCCCGCATCCGCCTCGCGCCGCCGCTCGTGCTCACCGCCGACGACGCCGACGCGTTCCTGCAGGCCTGGCCCGGCATCCTCGACGCCGCCACGGGGGAGGGCTCGTGACCACCCGCCACTTCCTGCGCGACGACGACGTCACCCCGGCCGAGCAGGCCGAGCTGCTCGACCTCGCCGCCACGCTCAAGGCCTCGCCCTGGTCGCGTCGTCCGCTCGCCGGCCCCAAGTCGGTCGCGATGATCTTCGACAAGCCGACCCTGCGCACCCAGGTCAGCTTCGGCGCCGGCATCGCCGAGCTCGGCGGCAACCCGATGCTGGTCGAGGGCAAGCTCGCCGGCATCGGCGTCCGCGAGTCGGTCGAGGACGTCGCTCGCGTGCTCGGGCGCCAGGTCTCAGTCGTCGTGTGGCGCACGTTCTTCCAGGCCGACCTCGACACGATGGCCGCCCACGCCGGCGTCCCGGTCGTCAACGCGCTGACCGACGACTTCCACCCCTGCCAGCTGGTCGCCGACCTGCTCACCGTGCGCGAGCACAAGGGCGACCTCGCCGGGCTCACCGTCGCCTTCGTCGGCGACGGTGCGTGCAACATGGGCAACTCCTGGCTGCTCGCCGGCGCGACGGCCGGCATGCACGTGCGCATCGCCGCGCCGTCCGGCTACCAGCCGAGCGAGGCCATGTACGCCCGTGCCGCCGAGATCGCCGCGACCACGGGCGGTTCGGCCACGGCGTTCGACGACGCCGAGAAGGCCGTGGCCGGCGCCGACGTCGTCGTCACCGACACGTGGATCTCGATGGGCAAGGAGGCCGAGGAGGCCGACCGCACCACGGTGTTCGCGCCCTACTCCCTGACCACCGAGCTCATGGCGCTCGCCGAGCCCGACGCCGTCGCGCTGCACTGCCTGCCGGCCTACCGCGGCAAGGAGATCGCCGCCGAGGTGCTCGACGGCCCGCAGAGCGTCGTGTGGGACGAGGCCGAGAACCGCCGCCACGCGCAGAAGGCGGTCATGACCTTCCTGCTCGAGAGGTCGAGCCGATGACGGCGCGCGCCGCGGTCACCAAGAACGCCCGGCACCAGCGCATCGTCGACCTGGTGACCCAGCACGAGGTGCACTCGCAGACCGAGCTCGCCGACCTGCTCGACTCCGACGGCCTGCGGGTCACCCAGGCCACGCTCTCGCGCGACCTCGTCGAGCTCGACGCGCTGAAGGTGCGCTCGGCGTCCGGGGCGCTCGTCTACGCCGTCCCCGGCGAGGGCGGCGACCGACGACCCCAGACGGGGGAGACCGCGGCCGCGGCCAAGCGACTCAGCCGCCTGTGCGGCGAGCTGCTGGTCAGCGCCGAGGCCAGCGCCAACCTCGTCGTCCTCCGCACCCCGCCGGGAGCCGCGCAGTTCCTGGCCTCGGCCTTCGACAAGGCCGAGCTGCCCGACGTCCTCGGCACCATCGCCGGCGACGACACCCTCCTCGTCATCGGGCGCGACCCGCTCGGCGGTCAGGCCCTCGCCGACCGCTTCCTCGCGCTCGCCTCCAGCCACACCGAACCCAAGGAACTCTGATGTCCAAGGTCCTCACCTCCCTGCCCGCCGGCGAGCGCGTCGGCATCGCCTTCTCCGGCGGCCTCGACACCTCCGTCGCCGTCGCCTGGATGCGCGACAAGGGCGCGGTGCCGTGCACCTACACCGCCGACATCGGTCAGTACGACGAGCCCGACATCGCCGGCGTCCCCGACCGTGCGCTGGCCTACGGTGCCGAGCTGGCCCGCCACGTCGACTGCAAGCCCCAGCTCGTCGAGGAGGGCCTTGCCGCCATGGCGTGCGGGGCGTTCCACATCCGCTCCGGTGGACGCACCTACTTCAACACCACCCCGCTCGGCCGCGCCGTCACCGGCACCCTGCTGGTGCGTGCCATGCACGACGACGGCGTCGACATCTGGGGTGACGGGTCAACGTTCAAGGGCAACGACATCGAGCGCTTCTACCGCTACGGCCTGCTCGCCAACCCCGAGCTGCGCATCTACAAGCCGTGGCTCGACGCCGACTTCGTCACCGAGCTCGGCGGTCGCGACGAGATGAGCCAGTGGCTCACCGAGCACGGCCTGCCCTACCGCGACAGCAAGGAGAAGGCCTACTCCACCGACGCGAACATCTGGGGTGCCACGCACGAGGCCAAGACCCTCGAGCACCTCGACGTCTCGCTCGAGACCGTCGAGCCGATCATGGGCGTGAAGTTCTGGGACCCCTCGGTCGCCATCGAGACCGAGGACGTCACCATCCGCTTCGAGGCGGGCCGGCCGGTCGCCATCGACGGCACCACCTACGACGACGCCGTCGAGCTCGTCCACCAGGCCAACGCGATCGGCGGGCGCCACGGCCTCGGCATGAGCGACCAGATCGAGAACCGCATCATCGAGGCCAAGTCGCGCGGCATCTACGAGGCGCCGGGCATGGCGCTGCTCTGGACGGCGTACGAGCGCCTGCTCAACGCCATCCACAACGAGGACACGATCGCGCTCTACCACGCCGAGGGACGTCGTCTCGGCCGGCTTCTCTACGAGGGCCGGTGGCTCGACCCGCAGGCGCTGATGCTCCGCGAGTCGATCCAGCGGTGGATCGCCTCCCTCGTCACGGGCGAGGTGACCCTCCGGCTCCGGCGGGGCGAGGACTACTCGGTGCTCAGCACCGAGGGGCCGGCGTTCTCGTACCACCCGGACAAGCTGTCCATGGAAAGGACCGAGGGCGCGGCGTTCGGGCCCACCGACCGCATCGGTCAGCTCACGATGCGCAACCTCGACATCGCCGACTCGCGCGCCAAGCTCGAGCTCTACGCCAACCAGCCGCACACGCAGGGCCAGGTGCTGGTGGAGAACGGCACGCTCTACGGCGAGATCGAGGCCGGGGGCGCCGAGCGGATCGCCAGCAACCCGGCCGTGGACCCCGACGCCGACGACGCGCTCGACGCCGCCGCCATGGAGTTCGGCACCGACTGATGAGCGGGACCAACGAGGGCAAGCTCTGGGGCGGCCGGTTCGCGGGCGGGCCGTCGCCCGAGCTCGAGGCGCTGTCGCGCTCCACCCACTTCGACTGGCGCCTGACGCCGTACGACCTCGCCGGCTCGCGCGCGCACGCCAACGCGCTGCACCGCGCCGGCCTGCTCGCCGACGACGACCACGCCGAGCTCCTGCGCGGTCTGGCCGTGCTGGGGGAGCGGTACACCGCCGGCGACCTGCACCCCGCCGAGTCCGACGAGGACGTGCACGGTGCGCTCGAGCGGCTGCTGCTCGAGGAGGTCGGTCCCGACGTCGGCGGCCGGCTCCGTGCCGGCCGCAGCCGCAACGACCAGGTCGCCACGCTGTTCCGCATGTACCTGCGCGACCACGGGCGCACCGTGGCGGGGCTGGTCCTCGACCTGGTTGACGTGCTGGTCGCGCAGGCCGCCGAGGCCGGCAACGCCGTGATGCCCGGACGCACCCACCTGCAGCACGCCCAACCGGTGCTGCTCGCCCACCACCTGCTCGCCCACGCACAACCGCTGCTGCGCGACGTCGACCGCCTGCTCGACTGGGACGACCGGGTGGCCGGCGACTCGCCCTACGGTTCTGGCGCCCTTGCCGGTCAGACGCTGGGGCTCGACCCCACGGCCGTCGCCGCCGAGCTCGGCTTCACCGGGTCGTCGGCCAACTCGATCGACGGCACCGCGGCGCGCGACTTCGTGGCCGAGTTCGCTTTCGTGGCCGCCCAGGTGGGCGTCGACGTCAGTCGCCTGGCCGAGGAGGTCATCCTCTGGACCACCCGCGAGTTCGGCTTCGCCCGGCTGCACGACTCGTGGTCGACCGGGTCGAGCATCATGCCGCAGAAGAAGAACCCCGACATCGCCGAGCTGGCCCGGGGCAAGGCCGGACGACTGGTGGGCAATCTCGCCGGGCTCCTGACGACGCTCAAGGCGCTGCCGCTGGCTTACAACCGCGACCTCCAGGAGGACAAGGAGCCGGTCTTCGACTCCGTCGACACCCTCGAGGTGCTGCTGCCGGCGTTCTCCGGCATGGTCGCCACGCTGGCGTTCGACACCGACCGGATGGCCGAGCTCGCGCCGCAAGGCTTCTCGCTCGCCACCGACGTCGCCGAGTGGCTGGTGCGCGAGGGCGTGCCGTTCCGCATCGCCCACGAGGTCGCCGGCGCGTGCGTCCAGCGGTGCGAGGAGCTCGGGGTCGAGCTCGACGAGCTCACCGACGCCCAGTACGCCGAGATCTCGCCGCACCTGCGCCCGGAGGTCCGCTCGGTGCTGACCGTCGCCGGCTCGGTCGCGGCCCGCGACGGCCGCGGCGGCACGGCGCCGGTGCGCGTGCGTGAGCAGCTGGGCGTCGTCCAGGAGACCGTGGCCGCGTTCCGTGACCGCCTGGCCTGAGCTGCTCGGGGCCCCCGACGAGGTGGCGCCGAGGCTGCTCGGTGCCACGTTGCGCCACGGCGCGGTCGTCGTCCGGATCACCGAGGTCGAGGCCTACGGGGGAGCGGACGACCCGGGGTCGCACGCCTACCGCGGCCGGACGCCGCGCACCGGCGTCATGTTCGGGCCGGCGGGACGTCTCTACTGCTACCTCAGCTACGGCATGCACGTGTGTGCCAACGTCGCCCTGGGCGAGGAGGGGGTGGCCGGAGCCGTGCTCGTGCGCGCTGGCGAGGTCGTCGACGGTCTGGACGTCGCTCGTGCACGACGCCCGGGGTCCTCCGACCAGGACCTGGCGCGAGGGCCGGCTCGACTGACGAGGGCCCTGGCGATCTCGCTCGACCACGACGGCGCCGACCTCGCGTCCGGCGCGGTGACCCTCGAGCTCGGCGCGCCCGTCGACGACGTCGCGGCTGGGCCGCGGACGGGTCTCCGTCTCGCGGCCGACCGCCCGTGGCGGTTCTGGATGCCCGGGGAACGGAGCGTCTCGCCGTACCGGAAGCACCCTCGAGCGACTGCGCACCACCCCGATTTGTGAACTCCAGATGACGTGGTCTAAGTTTCTCTACGTCGCGGTGAGCGACTCCCACTCGGGGCCAAGGCCGCAAGGCAGGCTCAAGATCGAGCGGAGTCTGCACGCCCGGCACCGGTCACCCAGGCTGCCGAAACTCTCGAGTTGACGCGGGCCACGCGGATCGGTAAGGTTTCACAGGTTGCCCCAGATCACATCCCGCAAGGATCTTGAGGGGGCAAGCGCCTGATGTTTGAGAACTCAACAGTGTGTCATAGTCGACGGATTAGTTTGTATGCCTGTCTGTTTCTTTGATGGGTAAAGTTTTTTCGACAATGATTCTGGCGATAGCTAGTGATCGTTT